>NZ_JBNAFM010000006.1:0-204777 GCF_049707175.1 Pseudoclavibacter helvolus
TAACCCACATCCTCACGGAGGTTTTCGTTTCCCTCAAACCATCAAGCGTTCACAACGTCCCAGGTCAATACAGCTAGTGGATCATGCCAGGGCCTGACGAACTCGTGATTGCTACTGGTCATGCGCACATCGTTGGCGACGAGGAGATCTCTGCTGCCATTGCTGCTGCCGCGTCCGCGGCAGCAGCTGGCGCTGTCGACGGCAACTTCGATGCTCACACTGGCCCAGAGCCGACAGCCGACAAATGTCGCAGCAACATCTCGATCCGGACTCTATCCCGCGCCGCGAGCACAAGCGTGAGGTCATCGGCACAAAGGAACAACTGGTTCGTTCGACCGGAGTGGCGATCGCCGACGCGGGCTGCGCGGCCTGGACGAGCTGGTAGGTTTTGTCCGCGCGCTATGTTGCGCCGGGGACGTCGCCCTCAGTTGGCCGCGATGTGGTGCATGCCTGGTCCTCTTCGAGACTCAGGATCCTCTACACAATGCGGGCTCGCCCTGATCGCGTAAACAGAGCTAAATCGGGCCGATCGCTCGGTGGCGACCGCGGTACTCGATAAAGTGCTCACAGTGTGTGGGCCAGCAGCGATCTTCCGGCTGGCAGTTCGTCCTCTCAGACAAGGCACAGCCTTCAGTGGACACAGCGGGTGACCCTGGCCGCGCTGATCGAACTAGCTCGCCAGACTCAGGCGTGGCAGCCGCCCCGGCCTCCATCCGAGTCGTCCCGCTCTTCGAGCGCCCCCGCATCGATTTCCCACTGCGTCTGGACCAGCCAGCGTCTAGTGTTGCCTAATGGCCCATCTGCACTTCGCAACGGCGATCCACGAGCTGACGGCTTGGCTCGTTCCGGTCTCTGAAGGAGCGCTACCTCTGGCGATCGGCCTCGGCTGCGTCCTTGCCCTGGTCCGGCTCCACCACGTTCGCCGTCTAGACAACAGCACCGCTTGGCGGCAGCGCGCCGACACTGCGATCGAGCTGTTTGCGTCTGGAACAGCGACCGGACGGCGTCTCGGTATGAGCATGATGGAACATCTCGCAACCGACCAGCGTGCAACAGCACGTGACGCATCCCTCGCGAACGCCTTGCTCACCGAATGGCGTCGAGAAGTACCGGTGGCACAGTGAAGGGGTCAGACCTTCCCACAAGAGACGCGCGCTGAACTACGATGGCATCTCTAAGCTCGTCGGAGATCGCGTCCCTGGATGCCGTGACCCGTTCAAGACCTATCACCAGCACGTTTCCCGCTAGCTGTCACTGCGCCAATCGAGTACGTTGGGGCAAACGCGCCAGACTGCCACCTTGCCTGACGTAAATCTGTTCCAGATTCGCCAGCGGAACCTTCCCAAGCATCAAATCCATCGCGAGGTTCATGTCCTCTTGCCAGCGATTTCCAGCTCGATGAGGGCGATAGTGGCCAGCCGCCCACCGTTCAAACGTCAGCATATGGGCGACGTCCTGCAGACCCAAATACCCCGGATGTTCTCTGTCCTGCCACGTGGACTGGTCGAGAATTGTCTCCATCCAGTCCATGAAGATGATCTGAAATCGAAGAGACGGTGACGGGTGCGTCTGCGACACCGCGGACTCGTCCGATCTGAAACCGTCGAAAACCAGCGCCTCCAGAGCTAGTAGTGATCCGCAGATCTGCGTAATGAGGTCATCTGTGGCGAAGGGCGATTCGAGCACGTATTGACTCGCTAAGAGGTCACAAGCAATCTCGTCTTTGTAACGATCCGTGGAGGCGCGAAAATCCTTTATTTCGCCTCGCTGCCACTTTGGCCCCCACTGCGTGTCGACCAAGTCGGGCAGTAGACGTTCGGCTCGCTTGAACGCTTCTGCGCGTTCTTGCTTTCTTCCTATGGCGTGGGCCATCTCGTGACCAACCGCCCACCGAACGGCTGCGGCAGTTGAGCGCCTAGAAAATATCTCATCCCGGGTCTCCTGAATGATTTCTGCTGTGTAAGACATCGGCGATTCATTCAAGCCCAAGTGGTCGAACAGAAGCGTCCGCGAGGCGTCAGCAACACGCACATCTGCCCCACCCGTAGCCATAACCACAAAAGCGGGGAATGTCTCACTCAGACGCCAGCAGAGTTCTATAAACCCAGAAGTTACGGTCACAAATGGCGGACCCTTATGCAGTGGACTCACAAAAGGCATCTCAGTTGCTGAGGCTATGCCCACGTAGACACTTTTCGATGTTTCACTTGGTGACCTGGTCGCGTCAGCCTCGGGCATACACCAACCACGTAGCCATTCGTCGAGGGTTGACGAGGAGGAGTGCGGGTACCCCTTCAGATCCCCTAGAACCTGGGAGAGGGTATCCGTGAGGACGGGCGTGCGAGCTGATGAGTTGTCAAATCGCCGCTTCGACTTCGCCAACCGAGATGACGCACCGTCCGCAATCTCGCCCGATGTTAGCGAAGGATATTCTGGCGCGGGCGGGACCGAGGTTGATCGCTGCATTTCTTAAACCCTCTCGCTTTTGACTTTCAGGCTTCTCGCCGGATCCATGGCTAGTAGTCGACAGCCGTAGCGTCGTAGGCGAACCTCGCGTCTGAGTGATCCAATACCCTCGCGCGCACTTCAGCGAGCTTGAAGTCGAGAACCCGCAGATTCCCGTCAATCCGGCTGATCGCCTCGATCCTGTGGAACCTGTCTCCGTAGACCTCGGCGAACCGGGCCATCCCGTGCAACTTCCAGGCGGCGTCCGGCAGCCAGTGCCCGTGCGGGTCGACGATACTCGCGCGCACGCCGTCCTCAGTATCGACGAAGAACAAAAAGTCCGGTCTCAGCGTCCGCCACTCGCCGTGCGAGTCGCGGTAGGCGATACTCATAGAGTCGCGGCCGCCGGTCGGGTTCCGGTACCAGGCGAGGGCACCGGGGCGCGCCATCTCGGTGTCGAGCACCTCGAACTCGTCGGGGTTCAGTTTGCCGACGGGGAACATGCCCTCTTCGTCGGAGAGCAGATGAAGGGCGCGCCGTTCCAGGAGCTGCTCGCTGTCACCGACGGCCCGTTTCGTCTCCTCCTGGCGGTTCTTGGGCAGCGCCATCGAGATCAGTTGCGGGTCCGTGCTCATCGCGGTGATCTCCGCGTAGAGGCTCTGCCGCGACTCGGGCCGACCCTTGATAGCTACCCGGTGCTCGTCTAGCCACTCCTTCGAGATCGCGTCGGCCTCCTCGTCGAGCTTTGCACGGGTTTGCGTCAGCATCGCGAGGGCCGCGACACGGATATAGGCGTCGCGGTAGTCGTCCTCGTCATCGGCGTCGCCAGTGAGGTGCTCAATGTAGCTGCGCGCCACGTCGGGCGTGATCGTGCGAGCGCCGCTGCGGTAAGAGTCCTGGATCGCGCGGTCGTCCGCGGCCTCGATCCAGGACTCGTCACGCCGCATGCCGTGGCGCGCCTGCCCGCGCACGGTGCCGCCGGCGACCGTGAGCACGTCCTCACGCGCTTTCGCGAGATCGTTGGCGTACTGGGCAGCCAGTCCGTTCAGCACGCCGTGGAGGCGTTCGTGGGCGATCTTGCCGGCGTTGGGCACCAGGCCGTCCGACGCGAGCGCATGCGCCAGGGAGGTGACTCGCTTGATGGGGTTCGCGTGCTTGCGCGGCAGCGTCTCCGCGGGCAACGACAGGAACAGTTCCCAGACCTCGTCAGGAACCGCAGCATTGGGCGTCATGAGCTGCGGGTCCACGAGCACGCGCTGGCCGGTGTCGCCGCCTCCAGTGAGGTCGTTGCCCATGATCTTCTCCAGCACGAGGCTGGCCGTCGCCTTGTTGAACCGCGGCAGGATGCACTCGACGCTGTTGAGAAGGTCGTCGCCCTCGACGCGTCGCGCCAAGGGTGTGCGGATCATCCTGCCGAGCAGCTGGGTGATGTGGGTCTCGTCCTTCGCCGGGCGGAAGGACACCATCACCTCCGCACGCGGGCAGTCCCAACCTGTGCTGATCGCGTCCTTAGCGAGCAGAACACGGATGTACGTGGCGTCCTGCACCCGCTCCGGCGAGATGTAGGGCACACTGTACATGCCGAATGCCTGGGCCGTGTGGTCGCCGAAGACATGGGCTATCGCGTCGGATTCAAGCTCCGGCCACTCGTCTCGGATCACGTCGATCGCCAAGGCGACCTCGTCGGCAGCGGGTTTGTTTGGCACCTGGAGAACCATCAGTGGCTTAATCGACTCTGTGCCCTGCTCCGCGGCATAGACAGCCCACGCGTCGGAGAGTGCCTTCACCTTGCGCACGCCTCGACGCAGCAGCACTGTGTTGAAGTCGCCAGTCTCCGCAGGGAAGTCCAGCACGATGTCGTCCTTAAGGAGGCCAGACTCCTGGATACGCACGGGGTCGACCTGCACGGTGCCGAGATGGACACGGTTTGACTGGACCTCGGCCTCCGCCATCGCCGCCTCGAAGCGCTGCACGGTCGCGGATATGCCCCACACGATCGGCACCGGCGGTACACCGCTGTGCCCGTTGATGAGGCGCTTCACGATCGTCGGCGTGTCCGACGGGCGCTTTCCCATGCCTCGGTGTGCCTCGTCGAGGACCATGTAGAGCGTGAGTCCGTCGTCCTCAATCGTGTTGCGGAGCGTGTCCCAGAACGTGAACGGCACTGTGTCCGGTTGCGACTGCATCCCGTCGAGCATGTTCGAGTCATCGTGGCCACGCACCAGCAGGCTGTTTCGCGAGAGCTTCGAGGTGTTCAAGAAATACACGTGGCCCGGCAGGAGCTTCGGATACCGGAACGGGTGCTCGACGGTCACCAGTTTGTTGCGCAGGCGGTCCGAGGCCTGCTCAAGCCGGTGCCGAGTCTGCTGGTTCAGGGCGGGATCGTCGCTGAACCACAGCACCACACCGCCTTCGTCAGGCACGACGCCGAAGTCATCACTGCCCCAGAACATAGCCTCGATCACGGCAGCGGCCATGACGGTCTTGCCCGCGCCGGTCGTGGCGGTCAGGGCCACCGATGAGACCCGCTTGCTCGCACTACGGTAGAAATCGCGCGCCGATGCCAACTCGCGCAGGGTGTCGCCGACGGCGTCGGCTTGGTAGTCCTTCAGCGTGAAGCGCATCAGATATCACCTGTGCTCTCGCAGTTGCGCAGGTAGTCCTCGTAAAGGCGCACCGTCTCGATGCCGGAGATCTCGCTCGCGACCTGCTGGTAGCGCCCGTCGTCGTCGGTGACGACATAGGCGATGCGGATGCCCTGGCGGCGCTGGAGCTCGGCGACGAAGTCGCTGGCGAGGTCCAGATCCTTGAGGATACCGTAGCTATCGGCGACCGCAAAACCGCCCTCTATCGAGTCAATCCGCTCACCCAAGGCACCAGCGCGCAGCCACAGCAACGGCGCGAGCGAGGCGAACGCCTTGTCAGCTTCGACCATCCACGGCGACTCGTAGCTCAGCGTGAAGAATGCGACGTTCTCCTCGAAACCGTCCGCCATCGGGAACTCGTCGACAAACTTGTAGTCGCCCTTGATGCGTTCACCGTCAGGGGTAAAGCCTGTGATTGCAGCACGGATGCGCGGCTTTGTGATGTAGTCGCAAATTCCCCACTGCTCCCACTCGGGGTCACCCGGACGCAGTTTCCGCTCGCGAAGCTTGGCTTGTTCTTCAGCCGAAACCTCGTTGTTTGTCACCGAGATGCATTGACGAGTGCCGCCGTCTTGCTTGTTCAAGCGCATCAGCGCATGCGCGGTGGTGCCAGAGCCGGCGAAGAAATCAAGCACGATGGCGTCACGCTTGCCTGCTACGAAGAAACGCAGAGCGTCCTCGACGGCGTACAGTGACTTAGGAAAGGGGAATCCGCGACCAGGAACAAACTTGGATAACAAACGACTTCCGCTATTCGATGCATCATGCGCCGTTATCCGCCATACGTCCGTCGGGATGAATCTGGGAACGTATTCCGAAGAGTCAGTAACGACCGAACCATCGGCCTTTCGCCCCACGATAGGAAAAACCCCTTCGCGAACCTTAGTGCGCTCGCCGTCAGAAAGATACTCGATCGCGGTCCTATCTGACTGCCAGCGCCCCAACCTCGCATGTCCTTCCGTGATGAGGGATCTCAAATGCTCGGGCGAACTGGCCCAGCGGCCCTCGTCGCCATTCTGGCGAATAGGCCATACCGCAGTGGATCCCGTCGGCGGCGTTACCGACTGCCAGTCATCACCAAAGTAGGGTTCCCCAACTGATGAAAACACAGGACCGATCTCTGTATTCTTGATAAAGATCGGGTAAAAAAGCCGCGGGCTCTTCGACCGTAGTCCATCAGCGCCGCGGCGGCGGAGTCCATGCCAGCGCAACTTTGACTTATTGTCCGTCTGCACCGGATTCCAGTCACCTCCGAGTGCAAGTGCCGCGGGAGTGCTTTGACCAAGTTGAACGAAGTACAGGTACTCAGCCGACCGCCCGAAGGACCCAGCCCGGGCTGAACCGGCAGAGTTGATGGAGCTCGACACCATCGTTATTCGGGCTTCGGCGAATATCTGCCCCAAAAGCAACCCAAGTCGCAGGTACTCCTTCTCATCGATTGTAACGATGAGAACTGAGTCCTCTGGTTTTAGTAGGCGCTTTGCGAGTCTCAGGCGGCGCTCCATGAACGCCAGCCACTTTGAATGCCTGTAGGCATCGCGGTCATCGATGTAATCGTTGTTGTACTTCCAGTCTCGAGCGCCCGAATTGTAAGGCGGGTCGATATAGATCGCATCTACGGAGTACTCATGCGTGAACGTGAGCAGCTCCAGCACGTGAAAATTCTCGCCGTTGATGACGGTGTGGAACGGCTTGTCACCACCGCGCTCAAGAGCGCCATCTGGTCGAAGTCCTGGGTAGATTCGGTCGCGGAACTCAGCGACGAGGGTCAGGTCCTCGACCGGAACGGACTGTGTCTTGCGGTCGTCGCCGTTCGCTATCGAGACTTCAGCCACACCGCCCCGCATCGTGTCGACCCGCCAGAGCCGCCGGTCCCCGCGCTCGAGCGAGCCTCGTGGCGGGAGTACTCGTACTTTGTTCCCATTACGAATGCGATGACCTGCAAGTTCGACCGCTTCAGGCGCGTGTCTCTCGAAGTTCAACCCGAAGGGTAGGCGCTCCTGGAGGGGCTGAATCTCGCGATCGAGATCCTTGGCCAACTGCGGATCAAGCTGTTCAACGACCCGCAGCAGGTCCGAGAGTCGAGACATCGGAACTTCCTTCTATCGATACCCGGAGTCTTCTGTAGCGGATGGCGATTCGCCAACCCACAAGAGCCTACAGTTGCTGAGACGCCAGTTGTACATCGAGCGAAGCGCCGGACGGCTCCCAGCACAAGCAACGAATCCGACTCAACTGAGACGTCCCGCAGAGGAAAACCTCTGCCACCCGCGGTCTTTTCGTCCAGCGTCACGACCCACGCCTACTTCCGACGGGGACCCCGAAGGTTGTGAGACAGGTGGGTGCCCTTCTGAACAAGGCACGAGAAACCTGTCCCTCTCGACTCGGGTCGAACAGTGGTGGCTGCGAACCTTGCAAGCGGCTCAGTCGGCGATGGCGTTGGAGTACGAGTGCGGAGATGACCGCGCGTGCCCAGAGCGCTCCTTGCTTTCCGCTCCTAATGCTCGACCCATGCTGCGCGCATACCGACAGTGTCCGAAAAGTCGCGCTCCGGAAGCGCGAGACGGGCCTTCCGGAAGCGAACCCGGATCCGCTTTGAGTCACTCCGGCATCTTTGCAGCGCAGTGCGCGCTGATCTCATCGAGCACAGCACGTTCAAGCCGATTGACATCCCCATCGACCTCCGCGACGATCACGGACGCATCCACGATATCGGTGAGATCGCCGTCCGCCTGAGCGACGAGCGACCAGAGCTCGTCCGGATCGACGTTGACTATGCTCGCGAGTCTTTCGTCGGCGATTGCGTGTCGTTCCCAAGCGATGCGTGTCAGGTGGCGCATCAGCAGCACCTCATCGTCGGAAATCTTGGTGTCAGCCTGCACTACGAGCCAGGCCGCCCAGAGCAGCACTCGAGCATGCCGGCTTCGGTCGAGAAGACGTTCGGCTGTCTCGAGGACGGAGGCCTCGTTTCGGAAAACGGTTTGGGCGTGTCGGCCGGTTAGCGTGGTCGTCCAGCGGTTCAAAACTACTGCGAGCGGGATACCAACGAGCGGGATTCCGATCTTGATGAGGTTGCGCTGGAGGAGGAACTTCCCGACTACCGGGAGCCCCTTGGCTGCGGCGAGCACCGGCCCCGCGTAGAACCGCTTGATGAGCGGCCGTATCAGAGCGGGAACGGCCTTAATCGCGCCCTCTCGAACGAGCTCACCGCTCTTGATCGTGAATGCCACCCGGATGAGTTTCCAGAGATCGTCCGGGTCTTCTAGGTCAAGCGGTACGCGGTACAGCACCGCGATGTCGTAGGCAAGCCTCAGCTGCAGCTGTGAGATGTAGGCAATGTCCACCATCACCGTCACGAGCGCAGCCGGAACGGTCGCGGGCGACGCCCCGCCTAGAGACCCAATGGTCGCAGCGACCACGCCCGTATATGCAGTCGCCGAGAGCCCGCCTTCGAGAGCGGCGTATCGCGCAGCCATCTTGATCCGCTGGGCGACGATCGCGTCCGGCGGGACGCCTTGGTACCTGTCCCGAAAGTAAACCGCGTCAACCTTTCTTGCGTAAGCCGAAAGCGAGATTGTGAGCAACTTGGGGAACCAGTCACCACTCTTGATGTCCGCGAACCCAAGCCCTTCGATGAACTCGCGGATTCGATTCCGCTCACGCTCGAGGTCGGCGAGTTCATCACCAGTTCGAGCCGCGTTGTCGGGGGCGTTCGGGACAGTCCTGTCGCTCGATTGCGAATCGTCGTCTGCGGAATCTGACATGAGTTGATCCTTCCAGAGGTGTTGGACGTGCCGAAGACTGACCGGCCGATGGTCGTCCAGTCGCGTGACCTGTCGAGCACTAAGCAGCGCGGGTTAGCTCAGTAGCTCCAGAGCAGGCGCGAGGGACCGCTCATAAAGTTGCGATCCGGAAATGAGCCTTGTGCCGAGTCAGCTCAGGGCTCTCTCCCCACCAGGTTCTGCAGAATTTCAGTCACGTGCCGCTGCTCGATCTCGGCGACCAGAAGCACCCACCTGGCCTTGCCTGGTCGGCCGACCGCTCTCCGTGTGCACCACTACCCCTCATATTGAGCTCTCAGAACCAGCGTCACAGAGATCATGGCTACGGTGCTCATATGAACAGGCCCGTCAATGACCGGCAGATGGAAGTCCTGCGGTGGATCGCCGACGGATGCCCCGCAGGCAAGTGGCCCGAGGACGACAACGCACACAAGATCAGTACCGCTGCGCTCAAGTCCCGCGGCCTCGCGACAGTCACCGGTCACGGCAGGACCTGGACGGCAGCGATCACCGATGACGGCGCGCACTATCTTGCACATGGAAGCTACCCGCGAAGTGATGAGCCCTCGGTCGCGGTCGCACGTTCTAGCCGCACACGCGACGAAAAGCCGCCGAAGGGCAACCTGAACAAGCGCGCTGCAGAAACGCTCGCGGAGGCCAGGGAATTACTTAAGAAGCTCCAGGAAGAAAAGCAAGTCACCGTACGAGACCCTGAGGAGTCAGTCAGGGCGCGCTACCGTCGAATGCTGCATGCCTGCAAAGTCCACGACCTCGTGCCGGACGGACACGAGCTGCGCTTCACCGGACGTAGCGCCGGCGACATAGTCATAATGCTCAGCACAGGCTCCCCTGGCGACACCACGACCTGGGACCGCATCCGAACAACGGCGCGAACGGTCACGACAAACTTCGACGCGCTCCGCAGCGTCCTCGAGACTACGTCGATTCTCAACTCAGTCAGCGAACCGCTTCGTCCACGAGCTCTCGAAGTGGTCCTCGGTCTCGCCGAAGAGCTGCGTGCGCGCGAACTCAGGCTCGGCGTAAACGTCAAGCTCAAGACACCGAAACTGTTCGTCCAGGTCAGCACACGCCGTCGGAATGTGGAACTGACAGAACTGCTGGACGAGGTGCCCCACGTCGCCACCGATGCGGAACGACGAGCGCTCCGGCGATCGCCCTGGAAGCAGATTCCCAAGTTCGACAGCGTGCCCAGCGGCCGGTTGCGCCTCACGATCGAACGCGACGGTTCGCACCAGGTGCACCTCGGTGGACAGAGCTACACCTACGAACGCAACAGCGACAGCTGGTCCGACACGAAGAAGCCGCTCGAGACCCAAACCCGAGAAATCGCACGCGCAATCAAGAAAGGCGTAATCGATGACGCCGATGCGGCCGAACGTGAGCAGCAGAGACGTACCGAAGTTCAGCAAGCGTACGAGCGCGAGAAGGCCGCCGAGCGAGAGGCGTGGGAACAGGTACGCGAACGTGCCCGTGACAAGGCACTCCTCGATCAACGCGAGGTCATCTTCGTGCGAGCGTTCGAGAGCTGGCGAGGGGCGCAGGAGCTTCGAGCCTTCGCGCGGCAAGTCGAGGCCGAAGCAACCGCGAAGGGGCTGTCCATGGACCGACTGCGGGACTGGCTGGATTGGGCATGCACTCGCGCGGACGAGCTGGACCCGATCAGAAACCTCGATGCCGGAGCCTTCGAGCTGCATGAACCCTCGGCGGAGGACCTCCGCCCACACATGGAGGGATGGGACCCCTCAGCACCACACAAGGACTACAACATTGGCCGAGACGCGCGGGAGCCGCAAGCACCGCAGCCGCGCGCGTGGCACCCAGGCATGCGAGACCGGCCCAGTTGGTGGCGTCACTAAGTCCGGCGCTGCGGACGACCACCTCCGTCCACTATCCCGCTCGCCTGATTCTCCAAGCCCGATAGCCTTGGCCGCGCCGAACACCCAAGTAGTGGTCGGGATGCACGCCCAGATTGACGCGCTCAAGCGTCGCGCCCAACTCGTTCGCGAACCGCGCATTCATAGCGTGTGCAGCGCTGTTGCTCGCCTGCGTCGCGAACACGATGTCCCGTTCCCCTGCTTCCGAAGCGGCAGCGGCCAACAGCTTGCGCCCGATCCCCCGCCGCTGGACGGCAGGAACGACAGCGACTACTTGCACGAACAACGGGTCCGATGTGTTCGCCCCAGGAGTCGCGACACAGAAACCTACATGCACCCCCTCGATCTCGGCGAACAAGACCGATCGATCTCTGATCGACTGGGCGTTCGTTTCAAGAGACAGCACTGTGATGGGTTCAGAGGCAAGCTGCAGGTCCCACATGCGGCGGGCATCCGCCGGCGTAGGAATAGCCGGGCGGATCGACACTTGCTGGGAGGTCAGCGATCGCAGTGCTTCGTGCCAACGACTTAGCCGTTGGTCGCGAGAAGCCGGAAACGACGGCTCGAAGGCGGCGAAGTCGTCCGGCTCCAATGGATCTCCTAACGAGGGTTGAAGGTACGAAGTCACGACTGAGGTCTCAGGTGATCTCAGACATGTCGTTTCAGCGGCCAGTCGCACCAGAAAGACCCCTGATCCTCATGCACGAGCACGGCGCATATGACTGACGAACCAAGCCACATCGCTCGCATAGTAAACCGGGCCGTGCACTTCGGAGCAAACGTCTGACCCACTGCAGACGGCGTTGGTCTTCATGAGCATGTACAAGTAGAAATCGCCCAGACGATCACCGAGGTACTCAGTGAGGAGCGGCTCAGAGAAACCCAGCCCACAGTCGGGCTCCGGGATCGGCTGGTCGACGCTCATACGTCCATTCTCTCGCACCGCTTCCACCAAGCAAGCGCTCGAGCCCGGCTCGGCACTGGGTAGCACCTCAGTTTGCGGGGGCCTCGATCTCAATGGTCGAGAGGAGCTCAGACGGAGAAACCTCGAGTCCACGCGCGAGACGAACGATGATCTCCAGCGTCGGGTTGCGCCGTCCGCGTTCGATCGCGCTCACATATGTGCGGTCGAGGTCGACGTGGTTGGCAAATGCTTCCTGCGACGACCAACCACGGTCCTGACGAAGATCTCGGACCCGGTCGCCGAATGCTCGACGAGCAG
The DNA here is from genome assembly GCF_049707175.1 of Pseudoclavibacter helvolus. Lineage (GTDB taxonomy): Bacteria > Actinomycetota > Actinomycetes > Actinomycetales > Microbacteriaceae > Pseudoclavibacter > Pseudoclavibacter helvolus_A. Next base: position 11,990 of record NZ_JBNAFM010000006.1, read on the forward strand.
CGAGGTCCTTGTTCATATCTCAAGCAAAGGGATATGCTGACAATGAGTCGACGGACTATGAGTCACATGTCATGCCAACTCGACGCCTGCATCTTGTAGCCCCCTCCCCCAAACAACTGGTCCGCCGAGAGCCATGGACTGTAGCGATGCCGGACTTGCACCATTACGGAAGCGGCCCAGAGTTTGGCGCGCAGTGTGGGCAGGCGCACGGCTTGGATGCCTATGGGACGTGGCACGAGCTTCACCACAGTGCAGATGTTCTGTGGTCCATCTCCCGAAACAACCTGCCCGTCTGCTCCTCTTGCTTGGCCGCTGCGCGCGAGTCACGGGCAAACTTGCAGGGCCCTGATGTCGCTTGCTCCATCGCCAACTTCCTCGATCGCCGACCGAACATCGACGACGTACTGAAGGACGAGATATCGTCACTTCTCTCTGCCGGGCGCGCCGAGTATTTCCGCCAGCAGGAGAAACGGGTCGAGCTAACTCACGCGTGCTCGTTCTCGCAGAGCAACGGAGCGTGGCGGTGGCAGTGCTCCTGCGGAACCAGGGGGTGCAGCAGTCCATCGCGAGCAAGTTGCAAGAGCGCCCATGACCGCCACAAGAGTGACGAACTGTCGCGGATCCTGTCGCAAGAATCAGATTCGAGTGACGTCCAGATCCGCGACCCGAACAGCGACGCCAGCGCCGAGAACTGAACCGCACTCCGGCAGATCACCCAGACGTGAGCCTCACGACGCCAGCTCGTTCACTGTGATCACGAGAGATCATACCCCCGCCTGATACCTGATCTGATCTGGGATTTCACCCCTAGCGTTCGAACGAATCGAGTTCGAGGAGATCTGGATCAACCAGTGTTCCCGCGTTGACTCGTTATCCTCGAAGGAGCAGGCACGCCATCGATTGGATGGCCGAAAAACCCTGATGAATGGCCACTTTCCTGCACAAACCCACTCGTGTTCGCTCTGCTGATCCTGCACGACCAGCCCAAAACACCAAGATCCACCCTCTGAGCGCGCGGAAATACTGGTCCTGTTGCCAACCGGGGCGCGGTCGACTGACCCCGCTCAGCAAGCTACGATTGGGCTCGACAAGCGAATGATCAGCAGATAAGTCCTGATCAGAGGGGGCTCAATTGATCACGGAAGCGCCCGATCCTGTCCAGCTGGTCGGAATCTCGCCTGCTGAATCAGAGCCTCATTTATGAAGCTATATGGACGGCCTGAGGTGCGTTGATCCAGATCTCTTCGATCTCTGGATCGTCAAGGTAAGGCTGAAGCGCACCGAAGCCCGTCACCCGGGCCAGTACCTCCCGCGTTGTCGCCTCTTCGTCGTGTACCAAGGGCAGCGAGGAACCCAGCGCCTCTTCGGCATACCCCCGCACCTCTTCGCGGGCGAGATCTGCGGCTCGCGCGCGGTCGCCGCCGAGGTCGATGCCCTCGAGCAGGACACGACGACGGATCCGTTCGGTGATGGTGCTGACCGCGATGCTCACGGCGACAGCATGCCGAAAACACGCACATCCTGCAGAAGTTATCCACAAGCCGATGGCCACCCCTTGCACCCTCGGCGGACAACGCCCAGGAAGCGAGTTCGGTCGCCGACTGCGCTCTGCGCGGGTGCGCTACCCAGCGTCGAGGTACAGCGTCATCCACTTCACTTCCCATGGGCCCGGTTCAGACCCAGCGCCGACGTAGACGCCGGGCTGCCAGACCAGCTCGCCGTTGGAGTACTCCGCCTGTGGGGAGCAGTAGTACTGCGCATCGTGCTCGACGAAGAAGGATCTGCCGTAGTCACTGTGCAGCTCGTGATCGACCGGCAGGCAAATCGCCCTGCTCTCTGGCACCCACTCTTTCGTGAGCAGCCGCTGCGGAGTCTCGTGGTCACGGATCTCCGTGAAGATCTCCGGCGTTGCGGACAGGATCTCGACGAGCGGCCAGTCCTCGTCTTGGATCGCCGTGAAGAATTTCCCAGCGAAGACGCTCACCTCGATGAGTTCGGGCATTCGCAGTCGCAGCTCGCGGGCTGTGGACTCCATCTCGCTCTCGTGAATGCCATCCCAACCAGAAACTTCGACGTAGTCGAGAACACCAGCCAAGCGCATCGTGCCGCAGCAGTTGGCTTCGCCTGGATACTGACTCGACCAGTCGAACGTCGCGGCTGTGTTCGTGTTATCCCACGCGAGGTTCCAGACAAGGTCACGCTGCCCGCCCGTCTCTGCTGCAGGATCGACGGCCCCCAGAATGTTGAGCTCAGCGTCATATCCAACGAGCTGGTCCGGCCATTCGACGCCGCCCTGGTCGCAGCTGAACGCGGCGACAGCGGCAAGCTCACCCACGTGGGGAGCCGGGTTGAGAGCAACGAGCGTCAGCGGGTCACGGCCCGTGCCGTCGGTCATCGCGGCATGAGCTTTGAGCTCGACGATGCCTGTTGCGCGCTCCACGCCTGGCAGCACCCCATCGATGAGCGTTCCGGATTCGTGGCCACAGAGGGCGGGCACGTCAGCCGCGAGGAGCCGGTCGAGCGTCAGCGCAGGCTGCGCCGCGGGCGTCGGAGCGTACGTCTCGGTCTGCGCTGGTTCTGGCGGCCAGTCAGCGACGGTCTGGGTGTCGCACCCCGCCAGTAGCACCGCGAGAGCGAGCATCGCGCTCACCTGCACCCCGAGGCGCACAGGTCTCCGAGGGGTCACGTCGCCCTCCTCTCGTCGTGAGACGGTCGTGAGAGCTGCCACTCCGCAGCAATCGTTCCGACACGAACCAGCCTAGCCAGCAGATTCCGCAAGCATGGCCCGCCGCATCGTGATCGCCGACGCGAATCCGCTCCGCAGCGCGACTTCACGCTTGGAAAGATTCGGCTCGGCCTGCAGCAGCGTCGCCGCCTCCGCGACGCGCCGGTTGCGGAGGATGCTGGCCGGCGTCGTGCCGAACGCCTGCAAGCGTCGTTCGAGCACGCGACGCGACAGCCCCGCCTCTCGCGCGATGTCATCGACCGCGAAGCCAGCCACCGCGAATCGGTTCTCGACGATGGCGCGGACGGTTTCGAGAGCGTCCCCTTCACGGGCGTTGACGGTCTGCGTCGCTTCGCTGACCAGCGATTGTGCAGCGGCCCTGCGGAGCGCGCGCAAAATGTTCGCGGTCTTCGGGTCGGCTGTCTGCGGAGCATCAGCCGCGGCGGCGGCGAGGAGCGCACGCACGCTCTCCCCCACCACGCTCGCCTCCGACACCGACCAGCGAAGGCTGAGCGGCTCGACCTCGTTCGCGGAGAATGAGAACATGACTCCGGCCGTCTTCGCGGCAGCCCGAATCAGCACGGGGTCGCCGCCCGGAGGGATCACCGCGATCTGCCCGGCGTCGATCTGCAGGCGACGTTGTCCGGAGACCACGTGCAGAGTCCCCTGCTCCACGAGAACCACGAGTCCGCGTTCGCGCGCCGACCGCCGTTCCCGCTTCCAGGTCACGTCGATCGGCGATGTTCGACCCTGAACGACAAGGAGTCGGTCAAAGCGCAAAATCGACGCGTCGATGGCGAGCGAGGCTGACGTTGCGACCAGCTCGACGCCAGCTTTGAGAACACCGTCGATGGCCGGGGGCAGCGTGCCGCGAACTCGAAGCTTCTGGGTCCGATACCCCGGAAACGGGCTCCACCCATCAGCCTCGCTGTAATAGGCGCGAGCGACCCGCTCCATTGCTCCTCCAGAACCGACAGCAGAAGAGGGATGCGCGTGACACTGCCTATCCCCCGAGAACACGTGCGCAACACGCGGGGCGAGCAGTGGGAGCGACGCTCCGGCACTGCCCGCCCGGCTCGAGCGATCGCCCGAGACGTGTGCTGTCCCGCTACGGAGTCGGGTAGTTCGTTTGGTTCGTGTTGTTGATGGGTGCGGGGTTCCTGATCACGGACACCGGCGTGCTGTTGACGGTGACGTAGCGGCGCGTCTGAGCGGTCTGCCCCGCGTAGTACGGCCCCGACGAGCGGAAGAAGAAGTCCACCGGAATGTTGGTGGTTCCCTCAACACCAGCGATCGATCCGCTGTAGTTCGAGCGGTAGACGCGGTAGGTGACGCCACTGACCGTTGTCGTCGATCCGGTGTCCGCCAGGGTTGACCAGTCGGTGTTGGAGCCGGGGATCGGCGAGAACGTGGGCGCGGGCCAGCCGACGGAGATGAGCACTTCGAAGTAGATGTTGGAAAGCACATCACCGGCGCGTGTGCCAGTGACTCGCAGGTACTGACCAGGAGCCTTCGCGTCGTACTGCAGCGCGCCGTCCGTCGTCTGTCCCGCTATGGTCGGGTACCAGCCGATACCGAACCCTGATTCGATGACGAAGGTTCGCGGTGGCGAGGCAGCGAAAGCTGGAGCTGCGGTGCTCACGGCGATGACCGGAACCGTCCAGGCCGCGGACTGCAGAATGTTCCGCCGGGTCGCGGTCGGTGCAGAATCCTGCGTTTCAGAAATATCGTGCGTCAAGGTCAACTCTTTCTCTGTGTCTGTACGACGGCATACTGAGAAACCACGGCGGGTGAAGATGGAGTGCATTCGATGACGCCTGGATCGATACGCGTTGACCGCATCCATGTGACGTGGCCTTTTCCACGTGAATTGATTTTCGCCTTCTCAGCGAATCAAGATCCCTTAGCAGTGCGTGGTTTCGCTCAGAAAGCTATCCGAACGCCATTTCTGGCTCAATTTCTGAGAAGAATCGGCAGTAGCCCTGAGAAGAGGTGTGCCAAGCGAAACCGAGACGGCCAGGCTCCGGACCTTCACGCCATCGAGGCATCACGGTCGGGGTGGTGTTGGGCACCTGCACCCGGCTCGTGGTCTGGGACATCAACGAGCGCGCGACGCATGGCCCGGATAGATCCGAAACCTGACGCGTGTGCGATCTGCTTGAGGTCCTGCGTGTTGCTCTCGGTCGCGGATGCTTGATCCAGCAAGAGCCGCGCTCTGCGCGCTCTGACACGTCGAAGCTGCGACGCGGGAGTCATGCTCGATTCTTCATATGAGCGATAGAGGCTCGCCGAGGAGACGCCGAGGTCGCGAGCTAGCTTCGCAACATCGAACGTCACATCGCTCGCGTGCGCCTCGATGCGCTTCGAAGCCCGCCGGAGCAGCGAGCGACTCTGCGCACGCTGCTCGCTGACCGCTGGCTGACCAGCACGTCCGTGCAACGGCCGAGTCCTCGCGGGAGCGTCATCAGCGAGGATGCTCGCGAACAGTTGCCCGAGCGCATCCCGGACGCGGCGAAACCCGGGGCCGCGCACGGCGGTCACCGAGTTCAACGCGGCGTGCGTGGCATTGGCGAAGATCTCGCGGTGCGCGCTCTGCGCTCCGAATACCCCGAGCCGCGCATCCGGAAGCTCACCGTCGCGGGCGACCAAGTCGCCCCAGCGTGCGACGAAGAAGACACGTGCCGCCGCCTCACGGGCTGCAATGTCGAGGCGTTCGTCAAAAGGCTGCAAATACATCTGGCCGGGAGGCAGTTCGAACTGCCCGTTGGGAGAAGAGAGCACGTGCGTGCCTTCAATTCCGAGCAGGGAGTGGAACATGTCATCTGGAGCGTCAGCGGAACCGACGAACCGCAACGTCGCTGGCGTGTGCCAGATCCTCCCGATGGCGAACGTGTCGGTGCGGATCAGATCAGCAGCGATCTGGAGGCGCGCGCTGTGTGGGGACACCGACCACCCGAGAGCCGCAACCCAGTCGATCGCCGCCGGCCCATCAAGATAGATGTCCCGTTCGATGAGGTCGGCAGATGCACCAAGGCGATCCGCGTCCGCCATGTCACACCTCCCTCGTCGAAGCTGGAGCAAGCGTATGTGTCCGAAAACGAGCAGATCGAGCCAAAATGCGAGCGCTGACACCGTTTCCGTCGTCAGGAGATGCAGAACGCGTCGCCGGACCAGTCCACAGTTCGTAAAAGAGCCGATCGGGCGGCTCGAGTGTCGATTCTTCTCACCCGAGTGCCAACTTCTCCCAAAGGGGGTCACGCATACAGCACAGTCGAGTGAATCGGGGTTGACGTGAGGGGTAGAGCTATGGATGAAACCCGCCGCGCCGGGGTGCCAACCGACGCACGGGTACCGGGTGACGCCAGCATCGCCCTACACTGGGGGTCGCACACGGCTCAGCCCGTGCCCGCGGGAGTGGTGAAATTGGCAGACACGCAGGATTTAGGTTCCTGTGCTTTCGAGCGTGCGGGTTCAAGTCCCGCCTTCCGCACCGGAGCGTGAGGCTCCTCCGACTCGACAGTCTGTCGGTTCCGACCTTCCCGACCAGCAGGTACGGTTCCAGTATCAGCACTGCGAAGGAGCATCGACGATGACCGAGTTCAACGAAGCCGACCTGCAACAGAAGGCCAAAGACCACCTCTGGATGCACTTCTCGCGCCAGTCCGTCATGGAGGACGGCGCCGGGGTCCCGATCATCGTCAAGGGCGACGGCCATCACATCTGGGACTCCAAGGGCAAGAAGTACTTCGACGGCCTCTCGGGGCTCTTCGTCGTCAACGCCGGACACGGCCGCCAGCGCCTCGCCGAAACCGCAGCGAAGCAGGCAGCCGAGCTCGCGTTCTTCCCGATCTGGTCCTACGCGCATCCGAACGCCATCGAGCTCGCCGACCGCCTCGCCGACTACGCGCCGGGCGACCTCAACCGCGTCTTCTTTTCCACGGGCGGCGGCGAAGCTGTCGAGACGGCCTTCAAGCTCGCCAAGTACTACTGGAAGCTGCAGGGTAAGCCCACCAAGCACAAGGTCATCTCGCGCTCGGTCGCGTACCACGGTACCCCGCAGGGCGCCCTCGCCATCACTGGCATCCCGGCGATGAAGGCGATGTTCGAACCGCTCACGCCGGGCGGCTTCCGCGTGCCGAACACGAACTTCTATCGCGCTCCCGAGCACGCCGACAACCTCCTCGAATTCGGCCAGTGGGCCGCGAACCGCATCGAGGAGATGATCCTCTTCGAGGGCCCGGAAACGGTCGCCGCCGTCTTCCTCGAGCCCGTGCAGAACTCGGGCGGCTGCTTCACGCCTCCCCCCGGCTACTTCCAGCGCGTGCGCGAGATCTGCACGAAATACGACGTGCTGCTGGTCGCCGACGAGGTCATCACCGGCTTCGGCCGCATCGGCGACATGTTCGCCTCGACGACGTACGACATTCAGCCCGACATGATCACCTGCGCCAAGGGCATGACGAGCGGCTATTCGCCAATCGGCGCCACCATCGTGAGCGACCGCATCTACGAGCCCTTCAAGCACGGCCAGACATCGTTCTCGCACGGGTACACGTTTGGTGGCCACCCGGTCTCGGCGGCCGTCGCGCTCGAGAACCTCGACATCTTCGAGGAGGAGCGCCTCACGCAGAACGTCAAGGAGAACTCGCCGCACTTCCGGGCTGCCCTCGAGAAGCTCCTCGACATCCCGATCGTCGGCGACGTGCGCGGCGACGGCTACTTCTTCGGCATCGAACTCGTGAAGGACAAGGACACCCGCGAGACGTTCAACGAGGAGGAGTCGGAGCGTCTGCTGCGCGGCTTCCTCTCGAAGGCGCTCTTCGACGCCGGCCTCTACTGCCGCGCCGACGACCGCGGCGACCCCGTGATCCAGCTCGCCCCGCCGCTCACGATCGGCCAGGCCGAGTTCGACGAGATCGAGCAGACGCTGCGCGGCGTCCTCACCGAGGCGAGCTCGCTGCTGTAGCGCTCATCCGTAGCGCGAGACCAAGTTTCGGGATGGGTTGCTTATCTCGGGATGGGTTGCAACCCATCCCGAGATAAGCAACCCATCCCGAGACCGCTTGGGGTGTTGCGAAGGCGCGCGGCACGCGGCTCGCGGCACGCGGCACGCGGCACGCGAGCCGGCGCAAGCTAGAGACCCAGGGCGGCGCGCAGCTTCGGTGCGAGTGCGTCGAACGCTCGGCGGCGGTGACTGGAGGCGTCTTTCTCGGCATCGGTGAGGTCAGCTGCAGACCCGTCGGCCCCTTCCGGCTGGAAGATGGGATCGTAGCCGAAGCCGTGGTCGCCGCTGCGCTGCTCCAGGATGCGGCCGGGCCAGACGCCGAGCACCGCCTCGGCCTGCTCCTCCCCCGTCAACGAGGCCGATGCGGGCACGACGAGCGCCGCGGCCGCCACGAACTGCGCGGTTCTGTTCGGATGCGCGACATCGCTGAGCTGCCACAGGAGCAGTTCGAGGTTCTCGTCTGCGTTTTTCGCCGGCCCCGACCAGCGTGCGGAGAAGATGCCGGGCGATCCGCCCAACACGTCCACCGAGATGCCGGAGTCGTCGGCCAGCGCCGGGAGGCCCGTGTGCGCGGCGGCCGCGCGCGCCTTCAGCAGGGCGTTGGCCTCGAACGAGAGACCTGTCTCACGCGGCTCGGGGCCGTCGTAGGAGACGAGCTCGATACCGTCGAGCTGAGCGCCAAGCACCCGGCGAAGTTCGACGAGCTTATGCGCGTTGTGCGACGCGAGGACGACCTTGATCGGCTCGCTCATGCCCGCAGCGCTTCCTGCTGCAGCTCCGTGAGCGTCGCCGTGCCAGCGAGGGCGACGTCGAGGAGGCGGTCGAGCTCGTCACGGTCGAACGGCGCACCTTCCGCGGTGCCCTGCACCTCGATGAGCTTGCCGTCGCCGGTCGCGACGACGTTCATGTCGGTCCCAGCTCGCACGTCCTCGACGTAGGCAAGGTCGAGCAGCGGGACACCGTCCACGATGCCCACGGAGATCGCGGCGATGGAACGCGTCAACACGTTCGCCTTGGCTGGCACGTGCTTGTTGGCCTTTGCCCACTCGATCGACTGCGCCAATGCGACGTACGCGCCCGTGATCGCGGCGGTGCGAGTGCCGCCGTCGGCCTGGAGCACGTCGCAGTCGATCACGATGGTGTTCTCGCCGAGCGCCGACATGTCGACGGCCGCACGAAGGGAGCGTCCCACCAGACGCGAGATCTCGTGCGTGCGACCGCCGATCTTGCCCTTCACCGACTCGCGACTGTTTCGGTCGTTCGTGGCACGCGGGAGCATCGCGTACTCGGCCGTGACCCAGCCCTTGCCCTGGCCCTTCAGCCAGCGGGGCACACCGGGGGTGAACGACGCCGTGCAGAGCACCTTGGTGTTCCCGAAGGAGATGAGGGCCGATCCCTCGGCCTGCGCACTCCAGCCCTTCTCGATCGTCACGGGACGAAGCTGGTCGTGGCTGCGGCCGTCTGCGCGTGCTTCAGTCATTGGTCCTCCAAAGGGATCGGTGCGTTGCGGGTCTTCGGTCTGATGGTCCGGGCGGGCGGATGCGTCAGGCGCGACGCATGGACGGCGGCAGCGTGATGGCCTCCGTCATGAGGCGTTCGACGTGGCGCACATCCGGCCCGAGGAAGCGCCCGGCGAGGTTCACGAAGGCCTCCGTGTTCTCACCGGTGGCTCGGTACGAGTACTGGGGCGCTCGACCGCTCGAGTTCAGGAGTCCGTTCGAGGCAAGCACCCGGTAGACGTCCTGTGCCGTCTCGACGTCGCTGGACACCAGGCGCACGCCCGGGCCGAGCACGTAGCCGAGCACGCCCTTCAGGAACGGATAGTGCGTGCATCCCAGGACCACCGTGTCGACGCCCGCCGACTTGATGGGCGCGAGATACTCCTCGGCGTAGCGCACGAGCTCGGGACTCGTCGTGTCGCCGCGTTCCACGAACTCCACGAACCTGGGGCAGGCCTGCGAGAAGATCTCGAGGTGCGGAGCTGCCGCGAAGGCGTCGTCGTACGCCCGCGACGAGACCGTCGCCTCGGTGCCAAGCACGCCGATGCGCTTGTTGTGCGTCGCGCTCACGGCGGCACGCACGGCGGGAGCGATCACCTCGACGACGGGAACGTCATACCGCTCGCGCGCATCCCGCAGCACGGCGGCAGATGCCGTGTTGCAGGCGATCACGAGCATCTTCACGTCTTGTTCGACGAGCTCGTCGAGGATCGCGAGCGACAGGCGCCTGACATCCGCGATCGGCTTCGGCCCATATGGCGTGTGCTCGGTGTCACCCACGTACAGGAGCGACTCCCCCGGCAGCTGCGCCCGAATCTCCCTCGCGACCGTCAACCCGCCGACACCAGAGTCAAATACGCCGATCGGTGCCTCGCTCATGGAGGCCGAGTCTACTCCCAGGCACCTGCCGAGCGTGGATGCGCACGCCGACATCCCTTGCGCGCCCTGCGGTGGGGCCTAGGCTGAGGCGGTGACTTTCGAACGCCCGTCCACCGGCTTCCTCACCGACCAGTACGAGTTCACGATGATCGATGCCGCGATTCACGCTGGCACGGCCGATCGTGACAGCGTCTTCGAGCTCTTCGGGAGGCGCCTGCCCAGCGGTCGCCGCTACGGCGTCGTCGCAGGCGTTGGACGCGCTCTGGAGCTGCTACGGGACTTCCGCTTTGGCGACGCCGAGCTCGAGCACCTGCGCGAGCATTCCATCGTCTCGGCCGAGACGCTCGACTGGCTGGCAAACTACCGCTTCACGGGAACGATCCGCGGCTACCGCGAAGGGGAAATCTACTTCCCCGGCTCGCCCATTCTCGAGGTTCGCTCGAGCTTCGCGGAGGGCGTCATCCTCGAGACGCTCCTGCTGAGCATCTACAACTACGACTGCGCCGTCGCGTCGGCGGCGGCGCGCATGGTGTCGGTCGCCCGCGGACGTCCGCTCGCTGAGATGGGCTCGCGACGCACAGGCGAGCGTTCCGCGGTCGCCGCCGCGCGCGCCGCTTACATCGCAGGGTTCACGGCGACGAGCAACCTCGAGGCCGGCCGCAGCTGGGGCGTCCCGACCATGGGCACCGCCGCGCACTCGTTCACGTTGCTGCACGACTCTGAACGTGAGGCCTTCGCCTCGCAGGTGGCCACGCTGGGTGCGGGCACGACGCTCCTCGTCGACACCTACAACGTGCGGGAAGGAGTCCGCCTCGCGGTCGAGGTCGCAGGACGCGAGCTCGGCGGGGTTCGCCTCGACTCCGGTGATCTTCCCACTCTCGTGGCGGAGGTGCGCGCCCAGCTCGACGAGCTCGGCAACACCGAGACCAACATCACCGTCACGAACGACCTCGACGAATTCGCCATCGCCGGACTCGGCGCGAGCCCGGTCGACTCCTTCGGCGTCGGCACCAGCGTCGTCACCGGCTCCGGCGCGGTCGCCTCTGGCATGGTCTACAAGCTGGTTGCGCGCCGGGGCGAAGGCGGCGACTGGGTCTCCGTCGCCAAGCGATCCGCAGGCAAAGCGAGTGTGGGCGGCGAGAAGTTCCCGGTGCGCCGGCGCGATGAGCACGGCGTCGCCGAGGCTGAGGTTGTCGGCATTGGAGCCGCCCCGGTCTCCGACAAGAGCGACCGTTCGTTGCTCGTCGACCTCGTCGTCGATGGCGTCATCAACGAAGAGTTCACCGGCGAGGCCGGGGTGCGGCGGGCCCGCGAGCATCACCGCATGTCCATCGATGAGCTCCCCATCAGTGCGCTCCGGCTCCACGCCGGCGAAGCCGCGCTGCCCACGGTGTTCGTCGAGCAAGACGGTCGCGAGACAGTCTGGGTCTGAACGCACGCCGGTACACGCACGACGGCCGCGACCCCGGTGGGGTTCGCGGCCGCGGCGCTCCGGCGTCAGGCGCCAGGCAGGAGCTGAGGGGCCTCAGCCCTTCATCTTGTCGTAGACAGCCTTGCAGTTCGGGCACACGGGGAACCGGTCTGGGTTGCTGTTCGGCAGCCACTTCTTGCCGCACAGCGCCCGAACGGGCTTGCCCGTGACGGCCGACTCAAGGATCTTCTCCTTGCGCACGTAGTGCGAGAACTTGTCGTGATCGCCCGGATCGTCGGTCTGCTCCTCGTTGAGAAGCTTCTCGAGCTCGCGATCGAGGATCGCCGTGCCGCCGCCGGTCTCGTCTGGCCCACCCGGGCCGGTTGGGGTGCTGGAGAACGTCATGCGAGACATCTTAGGCCGCAAACCGCTGACGCCACCGGATGCCCGACCCGGCCGCGCAGCGCGGACGGCTGGCGGCGATGACTAGGAGCTCTGCGCGAACGCCATGATCTCGCTGGACCGCCGCTCGAACTGGCGAGCCCCTGCGAGCAGGCCGATCACCAGGACGAGAAGCCCGACGACGACACCCCACCCGAGCGCTACGAGGTTCCACCAGAACTCCCCGCCGTTGAGCGCCACGAGGCCGGCATAGACGGCGGGACCCATGAGCAGGATCGCGATGAGGCCGGTGATCGGGTGCCAGAACACGCCCGAACCCCAGGAGCGGACCGGTTGACTGAACGGCGAGTCGCCGGGACGTGCGACGGGGTACGGGTGCAGCACGCTGCCGATGCTTGAGAAGCCGGTCGCAGCAAAGAGCAGGCCGAGCGAGAGTCCGATGAGCGCGATGACCGTGCCCCAGTCTCCGAGGATCAACCACGTCACGACCGCGCCGAGCAGCACGACGGCGGTCCCGAAGACGAGCGTCGGCAGTGCTCGTCCGAACCGGTCGGCGAGCCCTGACATGCCGCTCGTCACGTGCATCCAGACCGCGGAGCCGTCGAAGGCCAGGTCGTTGTGCAGCGTCCAGCCGATGAAGAACGCGAGCAGCGGCAGCGGAAGGAGCGCGAGATGCCGTGGCTCGACGCCCACGACGGCGAGCGGGATGAGCGCGAGCAGCGGGATGAGGATGAGCGAGACGTTGACGACGACGTACCTGGGGTCGCGCATCCAGTAGGTGACGGTGCGTGCCGCCACGACGAGCGCCGGCGAACGTCCGAAGGCGCCGAAGCCACCGAGGTCAACGAGCTCCGTCTCGTCGCCGCCGAGTGCGGCAGATGCCACACGACTGGCGACGACCTGCCAGAGGACCAGCAACACGAGCAGGGTCGCGGCGCCGATACCCAGCTGCGCGAACGCGAGCTGCAACTCGCCGCCGGTGGCACTGGCGGCGGCCGCCCACGGGGCGGCGATCGGCGAGAGCGAGAGCACGTCGAGTGCCGCGCTCACCGCCTCATGCTGGCCCAGTTGCCAGTCGACGGAGACGGCGACGAACACGAGCGGCGACGCGAGCAGCAGGAGGACGAGCACGAGCGCCGCGCGGGCGTCGCTCACAAGCCGCCGTGCCCGGAGGTCCTCGCCGACGAGCCCCGCGAGCCGTGACAGCACGATCAGGGTGCAGAGGACGATCGCAGCGCCCAGCACTCCGAACAGCAGCCCGGTCCCATCGCCCGCCCAGAGGAGCAGTCCAGCGAGCAGCACGACGGTGATGGCAAACGAGGGAACGCTGACGAATGCAGTGCCGAGTGCAAGCCATGCAGAACGTCGCGGCGAGAACCCCATGACGGCGAGCGACCGCGGATCAATGGCCGCGATCGGTGTCACGAAGACGCTGACGAGTCCCGTCGCGATCGTCACGAGCGAGCCCGCGAGGATCGCGCTCTCGCGCTTCACCTCGAGGTCGGCGTCGAGCATTGACAAGACAGCGAACACCGCGATAATCGCTGCGAGGACCGAGCACAGCAAGGTGCCGATCCACGCCCCCCGGTGCTGGGAGTCATGCCGCGCGCCGTTGCGAATCGACTGCAGCTTCAGTTGAAGGAGATGTCCAGCCAATCCAGCCCCTCCATCTGTGGCGTGCCGCGGACGAGGTCGCGGAAGCGTTCTTCGAGCGTGATGCTGCCTCGTACATCGCTGACGGTGCCGGAAGCGAGCAGCTCGCCCCGGACGATGACCGCGACGTGGTCGCAGACGCGCTGCACGAGGTCCATGCTGTGGCTCGACAGCAAGACGGTGCCGCCGCGCTGCACGTACTCGAGCAGGATGTCGATCAGCTGGCCCGCAGAGACGGGGTCGATGGTGTCGAACGGCTCGTCCAGCACCAGCAGCTCAGGCGAGTGGATAAGGGCGGCGGCGAGCGAGATCTTCTTCGTCATGCCGGCCGAGTAGTCGACGACGAGCCGGTTCGCAGCCGATTCGAGCTCGAACGCGTGCACCAGCGACTCGGTGCGTGCGCGCGAGTCAGCTGGCGAGAGTCCGCGTAGGAGCCCGGAGTAGTAGAGGAGCTGGCCACCGGTCAGCTGGTCGAAGAGACGGAGTCGGTCGGGCAGGATGCCGATGTGCGGATGCGCCGCTTTCGGGTTCTTCCAGACGTCGAGGCCGAGCACCTCGACCGTGCCGCTGGTCGGCTTGAGGAGCCCGGTCGCCATCGAGAGGGTGGTCGTCTTGCCTGCGCCGTTGGGTCCCACGATTCCGGTGAACGAACCGCGCCGCACTTCGAACGTGACGTCCTTGACGGCGACATCAGCGCCGAATCTCTTCGTGAGGCCGCTGACCGAGAGAACTGTGTCGCCGAGCTCGCGGTCCGGGGCCTCCGTCACGCGAGTGACCGGCGTCATCGTCGACAGACCCTCGGCCGTCGCCGCACCCAGTGCGGGGTTCCTGACCGCGGCAGGGAGGTTCGACTCTTGCGCAGCCTCCTCCGCGAGCGAGGATGCGGTCACCGTGTCGTCGACGACGATCGCCTCGACCATGATCGGCTGGGGTCGACTCGCGTCGCCCTCCGGTACGTCGGGGCTGGCAGCACTCTCGTTCACATCGTCGGCGGCGCCATCGCCGACGTCTGAGCTCTTCGAAGACATCGCTCAACCGTACCAACGATCCGCCGTCGCTTGCCGCGCTGCCAGCTCCAAGCTCTCCCCAGGCGTCTCCTCATACACTGCTCGCGTCGCACTCGGCACTGCCCGGGACGATGCCAGATCTAGGAGGTCACGTGTCCGATTCCAGCACGCAGCGGTTCGACGAGACAGCAGACGCGGCGGGCTATGCGCCGCTCCCGCCGCGCGGAGATCAGCCCTCGTCGGCGAGTGAGCAGGACAAGATCTGGCTCGACCACCTCATGGCCATCCAGCGTCCCATCGTGGTGCGCCAGATCCGAATTCTCCGGGGAAAGTATCCGGATGCGACCCCCAGCGAGCTGATCACGAAGATCGAGCAGCAGTATCTCAACGCGACCACGGTGAGCGGTGGTGCTGCGGGTGCCGCCGCGATGGTGCCAGGTGTCGGAACCGCAGCTTCACTTGCCGTCACCGGTGTCGAGACGGCGGGCTTCCTTGAGATGACGTCGCTGTTCGGGCAGGCGGTCGCCGAGATCCACGGGCTTCCGATCACGGATCCGGTCCGCGCCCGCACGCTCATCCAGTCACTCATGCTCGGCAAGGCGAGCAAGAATCTCATCCAGCAGTTCGCGGGCCAGGCATTTGGCAAGGGACCCACCAAGCAGGTCTTCTGGGGCGAAATCGTCACGAAGAGCCTCCCCCGCGCACTCGTCGGCGAACTCTCCGGGCGCATCCAGTCCATGTTCCTGAAGCGCTTCGTGGTCCGGCAGTCGGCGAGCACCGTCGGACGGCTCGTCCCCTTCGGCATCGGCGCCGTGATCGGCGGCGCCGGCAACCGGATGCTCAGCCACGAGGTCGTGCGCACGTCGCGCGAGGCGTTCGGCGTAGCTCCGGCGAGCTTCCCCATCGAGCTGCATCCGAAGTTCGCGCCGGCGAAGCACGACGGGGACGGGGAGCACAAGGCGCTGACGCGTGGGCCGTTCAGCTTCTTCCGCGTTCCCCTCGCCCTCACCCGCGGCAAGGAGTCCAAGCAGGACACCTCGGATTAGGCGAGTCCTCGCGCCGCCCTCGTCGGTGAGCGTGCCTAGGCGGCGGCGTCGAGTGCGACCGGGATCTCGATGACCTCGCCCTGGCGGACGACGGTCAGCGTTGCCTCTTCGCCGGCCTCGTACACGCGCACGTGCGCGATCAGGTCGTTCGCGTTGGCGACTGGGATCGTCCCGATGTAGGTCACGATGTCGCCCCTGCGGAGGCCTGCGAGCGAGGCGGCTCCGTTCTCGACGACGCTGTCGACGTAGGCCCCCACGATGCTTTGGCTGCTCGTTGCCACCGTCGCGGCGTTCCGGACCGTCGCGCCGAGCGCGCCGTGCGAGGGTGTCTGCCCGGCGGCCAGCTGCGCGGCGATCTGCACCGCGTAGTTCGCAGGGAGCGCGAACCCGAGGCCGATGCTTCCGGTCGAGGCCGCTTGGCCCGGACCACCGGACTTCGTCCCGGCGATCGCCACGTTGATGCCGATCACCTCGCCGTTGGCGTTCAGCAGCGCGCCTCCAGAGTTGCCCGGATTGATGGCGGCGTCGGTCTGGATGACGGGCAGCTGCACGATGCTCTTGCCCGGGTCGGTCGTCGAGCTGAGCGGCGAGTCGGTCGCCGCGTTCTCGTCGACGGTCGTCGGCACGGCGGCTGAGGCGATCTCGATGCTGCGATTGACCGCCGACACCACACCGGTCGTCGCCGTGCCCGCGAGCCCGAGGGGCGCGCCGAGCACGATGGCCGATTGTCCGACGATCAGCTGGTCAGAATCAGAGAAGACGGCTTCCTGGAGCCCGGTGGCACCGTCCAGCCTGAGCACGGCGACATCGGCCAACACGTCGAGGCCCACGCGGCTTGTCGTGTACACCCGGCCGTCGCTCATCGTCGCCGTGATCTGCGCATCCGCCACCGTGCCGTCGAGGGTCACGACGTGCGCGTTTGTGATGACGAGACCGTCGCTCGAGTACACGACCGCGGATCCGGTCTCCGTGCGCGTCGGCGTCGAGACGGTGAGCGTCACGACGCTCGGAGCCGCAGCGACAATCGCCGCGCTCGCCTCACCTGGCAGCGGTGTCGCCGGCTCGCTCGGCGAGCCGAGCGGCTGCGTCAGGCGCTGCGCATCGTGGTTGGGCTGGCCCACCATGTTAGCGGTGATCAGAGCGCCGCTGACCCCGCCGATGAGCGCTGCGACCACAGCGACCCCCGCGACGAGCAAAAGGCCGGTTCGGCGAGTGACCACCGGTGCGTCGTCGTGGATGGAGTGAAGGTGCGCCCCCGCGCGATGGCGACCGTGCTCTGCGGCTTGCGGAGCAGCCGTCTGCGCCTGCGCACCGGGTGCATCGGAGCCCGCGGCGGGTGGTGAGTCGACCATGTGGATCCTGACGTTCGCTCGATGCGTCTGGGCGCATCCGTGGCGTCAGTCTAGGGAGCCGACGAGGTGAACGCTCCGGTTTCGTCGGCACGTCGCGGTTCGAGACTCGATCGTGACTCTGCCGATGCCACACTGGATGCATGCGCAGAGACGGACCATGGCTTCGGGCTGCCCAGGGTGCGGGTCTGCTCTCAGCGAGCGGCGAACTGCAGGGCACCGTGTTCGGCGAGATGAGCGAGCTCGCGCGAGCGACCGGGTCGGTGAACCTCGGCCAGGGCTTCCCCGACTACACCGGGCCAGAGGAGCTGCTGGAGGAAGCGCGGGCAGCCATCTCCCGCGGCGAGAACCAGTACCCGCCGCCCAGGGGCACGGCAGATCTTCGACTGGCGATCGCCGAGCATCAGCTCCGTTTCCGTGGCGTCACGCTCGATCCGGACCGGGAGGTGCTGGTGACGGTCGGAGCGACGGAGGCACTCGCGGCGACGGTGCTCGGTCTCGTCGAGCCCGGAGAGGACATCGTCGTCCTTGAGCCGCATTACGACGCCTACGGCGCACTCGCCCACCTCGCCGATGCCCGACTGGTGACGGTGCCGCTGCGCTGGCCGTCGTTCCGAGTGGACCACGACGAGCTGCGACGGGCGATCAGCGACCGGACCAGGCTCATCATCGTCAATACGCCGCACAACCCGACCGGGGCGGTGCTCCCCCGCGAAACCCTGCAGCTGGTGGTCGAGCTCGCGGCGCGTCACGACGCCATTATCGTCACCGACGAGGTCTACGAGCACCTCGCCTTCGACGGCGAGCACCTCTCCATCGCGAGCCTCCCGGGCGCCGCCTCCCGCACGCTCAGCATCGGCTCCGGTGGCAAGACGTTCAGCGTGACCGGGTGGAAGGTCGGCTGGATCTCGGGGCCAGCCGCACTGATCGAGGCGGTGCTCGCGGTGAAGCAGTACCTGAGCTACGTCGGGAGCGGGCCGTTCCAGCCCGCGGTCGCGGTCGGGCTCCGGCTCCCCGCTCTGCGCTTCCACGAGGAACGTGACCGACTGCGAGCCAAGCGGGATTCGCTCGTCACCGCGCTCCGGAGCCGCGGCCTGGAGACCGCGACACCGTCAGCCGGCTACTTCGTCATCGCCGACACCGCGAGCATCGGCTACCCGGATGCCACCGAGCTCTGCCGGCGACTGCCCCGCGAGCTCGGGGTCGTCGGCATCCCCGTCGCAGCCCTCTGCACTCCAGAACGCCAAGGCGACTACCGGTCGCTCATCCGTTTCGCGTTCTGCAAGAGCGACGCCGTACTCGAGGAAGGGATGCGGCGCCTCGACCGCCTCGGCGAGCTCAGCCGATAGCCCAGGTCAGGCGATCGGGGCCACTCGGTACCGTCGCAGCTCGAGCGCCGGGTTCTGCGTGCGCACGGCGTCGAGGGCCTCGAGCGAGACCCAGGCCAGTGCGATGCCGGGTTCGACGCCGACTCCAGCCAGCGTCGCTCCTCGGGGGTCGACAACCGCGCTGTGGCCGACACCGATCGGCGCCGGGTGGTCGGCGGCGGCGAAGTAGACGGTGTTTTCGATCGCTCGCGCCGCAAGCAGGGTCGTCCAGTGGTGCTCCTTGAGCGGACCGCGCACCCATTCCGCAGGGATGGCGACGAGCTGCGCGCCCGCATCCACGAGCATCCTCGACACCTCGGGGAACCGGAGGTCGTAGCAGGTCTGGAGCCCAACCCGCACGCCGTCAACCACGAAGGTCTGCGGCGGCGACGGCTCGCCGGCCACCACCCAGTCGCTCTCCTTCGCCCCGAACGCGTCGTACAGATGCACCTTCTGGTAACTGGCCACCACCTCACCAGAGGCGGCGACGGCCACGAGCGTGTTCGCGAAGCGCTCAGGGTCTGCCGACGTGGCGACGAGACCTGCGACGACCGCGACGCCGTGCTCCAGAGCGAGCGAGCGCATCAGCGTGACGAACGGCCCATCAAGCCCCTGCGCGTGCCGGACGAGGTCAGGCCCCAGATCTGGCTGGAAGTAGCTCGCGTACTCGGGCACCACCACGAGCCGCGCCCCGCGCCCCGCAGCCAACGCCACATGCTCGCTGAGGAGCCGCTCGTTCTCCGATGTGTCGGCGCCTGGCGCATACTGGGCCACCGCCACGGCAAGCTCGGGCCGCTCGCTCCCTGCTGGAGTCGAGTCTGCAATCGCTTCGGGGGTGGCGCGCGCGTCGAGAGGCATGCCGCGAGCCTACGGCGAGCAGCACCCAGATAGGAACTCTTCACCAAGGCGTCACCCGCGACGCACCGGCCCCAGCTTGTCCCGACGCACCGTCGCGAGTACCTTCATTCTGCGAGCGGTGCGCTCGCAGTCACGAGGAGTCGCCCAATGCCTACCTACGCCGTGCTCTTGAAATACGAGGTCGTCTCGGCGCTCGTCATCGAAGCCGAGTCCGAAGACGAAGCCGCCAAGATCGCCAACGAGTACGAGTCGGAGGCCCACGACGCCGTCGAGGACACCGACGACGTCCGCGTCTCCTCGCGCCTGTGGGGCGATGGCACCCTCGAGGTGCAGACTGCCGCCGACGACGAAGCCGCCGAGGACCTCCTCGACGAGTGGATCGACGAGATCGAGAGCGAGCTCGAGGAGGGCGACGACGAGGATCTTGACGAGGTCGAGGGCGAACTCGATCCCGAAGGCGACGACGAGGTAGACGACTTCGACATCACGTCGGACGACGAAGACCCCGCAGCCAAGAAGGCCTAGCCTCAGCTGCACGCACGTGGGGCCGGATGCATCGCATCCGGCCCCACGTGTGTGTCCAGCTCGTTTTGGGCCAGCGAGCCAACGCTAGACGCGTGCGATTGTGGAGATGTCCTCCTCGAACTCGCGCTCCACTTCGGAGGAGACCGTCGTGCGCGTTGAGGCGATGGCGGCGAGGAAGTCGTCGGTAGTCGGCCCGAGCGGCACGACGTCGCCCGAGTTCCGCGCGGCGACAGCACGCTCGAGCGCGACCTGTGAGGCGCGTCGCGCGGCGAACTCGATGTCGGCGGGCGAGTATCCGCTCGTCTGCTCGACGAGCACGCGCACGTCGACGGAATCGCTCACGGACTCCGGCACGTACCGCTCCCAGATCGCCCGACGCGCAGCGGCGTCGGGAAGCCCGATCGGGATGACGTAGTCGAAGCGTCCGTGGCGCAGGAAGGCCTGGTCGAGGGCGCGGATGAAGTTCGTCGCGCAGATCAGCAGCCTGCCGGGCTTCTCGCGGAACGCCGGGATGATTTTCAGGAGCTCGTTTGTCACCCCCTGCGTGGGCGACGGTGGCTCACCACCCCGGTGCGACGCGATCTCCTCGACCTCGTCGATGAACACCACCGCGTGTTCGAGCGATTCGACCTGCTCGAACGTCTCGCGCAGCTCGCCGGCGAGCCCGCGCGGCGACGCCGCGAGGCGAGACGGGAAGACCTCGACGAACGGCCAGCCGAGCCGAGAGGCAATGCCCTTCGCGAAGGTCGTCTTGCCGGTGCCTGGAGGGCCGAACAGCACGATCGCGCGTGGGGGCACGACGCCGTACTCTTCGGCGAGGTCGGGATCGCTCAAGGGCAGCACGAGCCGTCGCTCGAGGACGTCCTTCTCGTGCTGCATTCCTCCGATCGCGTCCCAGCGGTCGGAGGGCAGGATGCGTCCGCCGAGTTCGCGGAGCGCGACCATCTCCTGCTGCTTGACGCGGATCTCGCGCTCGAAGTAGCGCAGGTGGCGCTTGTCGGCGAACCCCGCCTTCGTGAGCGCGCCAACCTGCGTCTGCTCGTCTGGCACGAGAATCGTGAGCTTCTGCAGCCCGTGCTGGGCCATGCGCTGCTCGAGCGAAGCTAGCAACGCCCCGCCGATGCCGCGCCTGCGCCATTCGTCGTCGGTCGCGAAGAAGACGATCCACCCTTGGTCGTGCGCGGCCCGAGCCACGGCGACCCCCACGAGCTTCTCCCCCGCAACGGCCACGACGGCGGTGTCCTTCCGGGTGGAGGCGATGACCTCGCTGAGTCCGTACACGGGCTCAGAGCCGGAGCTGCGGTGCTGCTCCCAGAGGCGGAGCAGCGCGTCGAGGTCCGTCGGCTGGAAGTCGCGGATGCGCCAGATGGTCATGCGCGTGCCTCCGCCCGGACCCCCGCGAGCGCGGCCAGCGCACGGTCGTTGGCGTCTGAGGAGCCGATGGTGATGCGGATGCCCTCGCCGGGGAAGGCTCGCGCGAGGACGCCGGCTTCGGTGAGTGCCGCGTCGATGCGCTGGGTGCTGTCGTCGAGTCGGAGCCAGACGAAGTTCGCCTGGGAGTCGCCGAGCTTCCATCCCTGGGCGCGGAGCGCGGTGGTGAGGCGGGTGCGCTCGCTGACGATCTCGTCGATGCGGACGGCGAGCTCGGCTTCCGCGTCGAGGGAGGCGACGGCGGCGACCTGGGCGAGGGCGGAGACGGCGAAGGGCACGGCGACCTTGCGGAGGTTCGCGGCGACGTCTGCCCTCGCGACGGCGTAGCCGATGCGGAGTCCGGCGAGACCGTAGGCCTTGGAGAAGGTGTGGAGGACGGCGACGTTCGGGAACTCGCGGTAGAGGTTGATGCCGATGGCGGTCTCCGCGTCGCGGTTGAAGTGCTCGTAGGCTTCGTCGATGACGACGAGCACGTCGCTTGGAACGCGTGCGATGAAGGCGCGCACCTCGTCGTGGGTGAGGGTCGCGCCTGTCGGGTTGTTCGGGTTGCAGACGAAGATGATGGCGGTGCGATCGGTGATGGCCGCAGCCATGGCGTCGAGGTCGTGTCGCTCGTCGGGGGTGAGTGGCACCTGCACGGGGGTGGCGCCGGCGCCGATGGCGATGATTGGGTAGGCCTCGAAGCTCCGCCAGGCGAACAGCACCTCGTCGCCCTCCCCTGCGCTCGCCTGGACGAGCTGGGTGGCGACTTCGACGGAGCCTGCACCGAAGACGATGTTCTCGGGGTCGACGCCTTGGAGCTCTGCGACGCGAGCGGTCAGCTCGGGCGCGGCCATCGAGGGGTACAGGTGGATGCGCTCGAGCTGCTCGGCGACGGCGTCGCGCACGGAGGCGAGCGGCGGGAAGGGGTTCTCGTTGGAGGAGAGCTTGACCACGTCGCTGCTGCTGGGCATGGCTCCCTGCTTGTAGGCGGGGATGCTGTCGAGGGCGCTGCGCTGCTTGACCATGCTCTGAGCGTACAGAGAATCCGAAGCCGGCAGCGCACGTCTTGGCCTGCCGCATCCGCCCTTGGCGTCGTAGCGTTGAGCCATGTGCGGTCGCTATGTCACCCCAGCCGTTGAGCACGTCGAGGCGCTCTTCGATATCGAGGCGCTCGGCGCTGATTTGCCTGAGCCGTCGTTTAACACCCCTCCGACGGATCCGGTGCCGGTGGTGGTCGAGCCGGAACCGAAGGGCGGCGGGGATGCGGTGCGCCGCGTCGAGCGCGCCAGATGGGGCCTGCTCCCGCCCTTCGCGAAAGATCCGAGCTTCTCTTCGAAGGCGTTCAATGCCCGCATCGAGACGGTACTGGAGAAGCCGACGTTCCGGGGGCCCGTGAAGCAGCGGCGGGCGATCGTGCCGGCCGTCGGGTACTACGAGTGGCGCAAGACCGCGGATGGCACGAAGGCGGGCTCGAAGACGCCGTTCTTCATCCATCCGGAGCGCGCCGACGACCTCATCGCCTTCGCCGGCCTTTACTCGTGGTGGGCCGACCCGACAAAACCAGGCGATGACCCGTCTCGCTGGGTGCTGTCGACGACCATCCTCACGAGGGGGTCGACTGGCGAGCTCGCGAGCATCCACGATCGAATGCCGCTCATGTTGCCGAGGGCGCTCTGGGACCAGTGGCTCGACCAGTCCGTGGTGGGCACGCAGGGCCTGCTCGACGAGGCGAGCCTTGCAGGCGTCGAGCTCGCTTCGTCGCTGGTGATGCACGAGGTGGGCCCTGAGGTCGGGCGGGTGTCGAGTTCGGGGCCGCAGCTCATGGCCCCGGTGGCGTCGCCGAGCTGATCGATACTTGGATGCGCTCGCCAGCCCGATCGCCGCGGCTGCGGTCGGCGGGCAACGCCGCCGTGTCAGGAACCGTACTCGCGCGCCGCGCGGCGCGAGGCTGAGGCCGCGAGATGGGTTCGAACGGCCGCCGCGGCCGCCACGGGGTCGTTCAGACGGATTGCGTCGGCGACGGCCCGATGCTCGGCGAGGACCGCGGCAGACTCGTTCGCATCGCGTTGCTGGTCTGAGATCCGTGCGGGCGGCAGGATGATGGCTCGTGCGCCCATCCGGTCGACGGCCGCGAGCAGGTACCGGTTGCCAGAGGCGGCCGCGACGGCCCGATGGAACGCGAAGTCCGCATCCACCGTCTCGCTCGGCAGCGTCGCCTGCGCCAGTGCGTCCAGCGCCGACTCGATTGCGGCGATCTCCGTCGGCGACGGACCACGAGCTGCGAGGGCAGCCGCCTCGACTTCGACCGCGACTCGGAAGCCCTGCAACTCAGCCCGCTCCGCCTCGGAGTGCGCGGCGAGCCAGTCGTCGCCCGTCGTGGGCACGGGCGGTGTGAGCGCGTAGCTGCCCGAGCCGACGCGCGTGCGGACGAGCCCGCGCGACTGGAGACGGTGGAGGGCTTCGCGGACAACGCTTCGACTCGCCCCGAACTCCTCGACGAGGCCCCCTTCGCTCGGCAGGCGGTCGCCCGGGGCGATCACGCCCTCGACGATGCGGTCGGCGAGGACCCTGGCGATCTCCTCTGCACGCGTCATGCTCATGGACACATCGTCCCACCCCCGTCGCAGACCCTCGCGCCCCGCACCGTCACCGGACCGCTCAGACGGAGAGCGTGACGCGCTCGGTCGTCCAGGCGCGCGCCTGCTCGCTGAACGTGAAGCCGAGCCCTGGACGGTCGGGGACGAGCATCCGTCCGTCACGCGTCTCGAGGCGCTCCTCGAAGAGCGGGTCGAGCCAATCGAAGTGCTCGACCCATGGCTCACGCGGGTAGCAGGCAGCGAGGTGCAGGTGGATCTCCATGGCGAAGTGCGGCGCCAGGTCGAGGCCCGCCTCGTCGGCGAGCGTCATGAGCCTCAGGAAGTTCGTGATGCCGCCGATGCGCGGGGCGTCTGGCTGGATGATGTCGCAGGACCTGGCATTGATGAGCTGCCGGTGCTCGGCGACCGAGGCCAGCATCTCGCCCGTGGCGATCGGCGTGTCGAGCGCGCGGGCGAGGTCTGCGTGCCCCTCTGCGTCGTAGGCGTCGAGTGGCTCCTCGATCCACGTGAGGTCGAACTCCTCAAACCGACGCCCCATGCGCAGCGCCGTGGCACGGTCCCACTGTTGGTTCGCATCCACCATGAGCGGCACGCTGTCGCCGATGTGCTCCCGCACGGCACGGACGCGGCGGAGGTCCTCGGCAGTATCCGGCAGCCCGACCTTGATCTTGATACCGCCGATGCCTTCCTCGATCGACTGCGTCGCCCGCTGGCGCACCTCGTCGAGCGAAGCGTTGAGGAAGCCACCGGAGGTGTTGTAGGTCTGCACGGAATCCCGATACGAACCGAGGAGCTTCGAGAGGGGCAGCCCGGCGCGCTTCGCCTTGAGGTCGTAGAGGGCGATGTCCAGCGCCGCGAGCGCCTGCGTGGCGACACCGGAGCGACCAACGGAGGCACCGGCCCAGAGCAGCTTGGAGTAGAGCTTCTGGATGTCGTTCGGGTCTTCGCCGAGCGCGGCTTCTGCGACCTCGCGGGCGTGGGCGTATTGTGCGGGCCCGCCCGCGCGCTTCGAGTAGCTGAAGCCGTGGCCTGAGGAGCCCTGCTCCGTCTGGATCTCGGCGATGAGGAACACCACCTCGGTCATGGGCTTCTGGCGACCGGTGAAGACCTTCGCGTCAGAGATGGGCGTCGCGAGGGGCAGGCGGAGCGTCGAGAGTTCGATCGAGCGGATGGAGTCTGCGGTGTGAGTCATGATCCTTCGTCCTTGAGGGTGACGTTTTCCAGAAAGCTATCAGACAGATTTCTAATCTGTCTAGCCGACTTCGACCTTCAGCCTCTGACTGAGACTTGCGGTTGCCAGTGTCGGTGGTGCGATTTACGCTGGACCTGCATTCGAATACAGATTCGAGTACGTCAGGGGGAACCATGCCAACCGTCGTCGATGACACCATCGAAGTCGCCATCAACGGCGACGGCCAGCCGGTCTCCTTCGTGTGGCAGCGCTTCCTCTACACCGTCATCGGCCAGCCACAGGCGTACTACCGGCGACTCCCCCCGTGGTGGCACGGCGCCTCCTCCCCCGCGCGCATCGACCAGGAACTCTGGCGCGTCACCGCAGTCCGTGACGACGCGCGAAAGAGCCACGATGAGCACCTCTACGACCTGTGCCGCGCCCCAGGTGGCTGGCTCCTCGCCCTGAGCTGGGAGTGAGCAGGCGATGAGCTTCCCGCACTTGCACGTATCTTCGGGCTTCAGCGCCCACTACGCGGTCTCCCCTCCGGAGCTGCTCGCGCAGGCAGCCGCCGAGCGCGGCCTCGATACGATCGCCCTCACCGACCGCGACGGCATCTCCGGGGCGGTCAAGCACCTCCTCGCGTGCCGCAACGCGAACCTCAGGGCCGCGCTCGGCAGCGAGCTCGCCGTGCACGACGAACGAGGCAAGCCCCTCGGCCGGGTCGTCGTGCTCGCGGCAGGCCGCGATTCCGGCTCCGGGTACGCCGCACTCTGCCGAGCGGTGTCAGCGGCGCACGAGACCACCGCGAGCGCCCCGACCGGTATCCATGAGCCCAGCATCCCCCTCGCCAGACTGACCGAGCTCGCCTCGACCGAAGAGGGTGCCACGAGGCTGACCGTGCTGCTCGGCCCAACCAGCGACGTCGGCGCGGCAGCCACAGCCGCGCAGCTCGGCCTGGCTCGAGAGCGCCTCAGGGTGTGGCTGCGCGGCCTCCCCCGCGCCTCGCTGGTTGTAGAGGTCGTCTGCCACCTCGCCGAGCCAGGTAGCCCTGGCTCGGTCACCGCCGCCACTCGCATGCTCGGGCTCGCCACAGAGTCAAAGCTGAGGGCAGTGCTCACGAACGCGGTCCGCTACGCCTCACCGGAGGAAGCGGCAACGGTCGACATCGCCGACGCCGTGCGCGCACGGCGCGCGCTGGACGACATCGAGCTCGCACCGACCGCCCAGGCCTGGCTCAAGCCAGCCAGCCTCATGCGTCAGGTCGCGCGCATGATCGTGGATGCGGGCGGGCACGACGCCTCAGCGGCCGACGACCTGCTCGCCCAGACGAGCGCGCTGGCGGAGACCTGCATCATCGACCCCGAGAAAGACGCGGGCATCGGCACCCCGCGCATGCCGGAGGTCACCCGCTTCGGCGTCCACGGCGACCCCTTCGAAGTGCTCAGCGCGAAGGCTCGAGCCGCGATCCCCGCCCGCTACCCCGGCGCATCCGCCGCGCACGAGCGAGAGCTGAACGACCGTCTCGCCCACGAGCTCAAGACGGTGCGGAAGCTCGGCTTCGCCCCCTACTTCCTCACCGTCTCCCACGTCGTCGAGCTCATCAAGGAGATGGGGGTGAGGGTGCAGGCCAGAGGCTCTGGGGTCGGGTCGCTGCTCAACTACCTCCTGTACACCAGCCACGTCGAGCCAATCTCGCTCGGCCTCATCTGGGAGCGCTTCCTCTCCGACGAACGCCGCACGCTGCCAGACATTGACCTCGACGTGGAGAGCGCCGAACGGCACCGCGTCTACCACCGCATCTTCGACGAGTTCGGCGGCGAGCGGGTCACGCTCATGTCGATGGTCAACACCTACGGATCCCGAGGTGCCGTTCGCGACGCCGGGCTCGCGCTTGGGCTCGCCGACGGCGAGGTCGACCGCATCGCCAAAGAGCTGTGGCGCTTCTCCGCCAAGCGCTTCAGGCAGGCACTCGCCGAGAAACCAGAGCTGCGGGAGTTCGCAGAGGAAGTGCGCCGCTCCCGCCAGCTCGACGTGCTCGTCGAGGCCACCGAACGACTCGATTCCCTGCCGAGACACATCTCGGTGCACCCCTGCGGCGTCATCCTCTCCGACATCTCGCTACTCGACCGCACACCGGTGCAGCTCTCCGGCATCGGCCTCCCCATGAGCCAGTTCGACAAGCACGACATGGACCCGATGGGCCTCATCAAGCTCGACATCCTCGGCGTGCGCATGCAGAGCGCCATGGCCCACGCCGTCAAGGAACTCAAGCGCACCCGCGGCGAAGAACTCGATCTCGACGCACTCCCCCTCGACGACGAAGCGACCTACGAGACCATCCGTTCGACGAAGACGCTCGGCATCTTCCAGGTCGAGAGCCCGGGCCAGATGGAGCTCGTTGGCAAGCTGCAGCCCGAGGTGTTCAACGACCTGGTCATCGACATCTCGCTGTTCCGTCCCGGCCCGATGCAGAACAACATGCCGCTCAACTTCCTCAGGGCCCGCCACGGCGAAGTCATGCCCGACTACATCCACCCCAGGCTGAAGCCGATCCTGCTCGAGACCAAGGGCGTCGTCGTCTTTCACGAGCAGGTCATGCGCATCTTCGACGAGCTGACGGGATGCGGCCTCGAGCTGGCCGACGTGTACCGGAGGTGGCTCGCGAAACCTGACCTCGTGCCGCGCATCGAGAAGCTCGTGCGCGAGAAGGCCGCAGAGCGGGGCTTTCCCCCTGCGACCATCGAGCGAGCCTGGAAGGTGCTCGCCGGCTTCGGCAGCTTCGGCTTCGCGAAGGCGCACGGCGCGGCGTTCGCGCTACCCACCTTCCAGAGCGCCTGGCTCAAGACCCATCGTGCCGCGCACTTCTGGGCGGGCCTGCTCACCCATGACCCCGGCATGTGGGGCAAAGACCTCATCATCGCCGAGGCACGGCACCTCGGCATCCCGCTACTGCCGATCGACGTGCAGCGCTCTGGCCTCGAGTACACGGTCGAGCCGCTCCCCGACGGTCGAGACGGAGTGCGCATGTCGCTCGCGGACGTACGCGGCATGTCAGCCGCCGAACGCGAGCGAGTCGCAGAACACCAGCCCTTCGACTCGCTCGCCGACTTCCGCGCTCGCGTGCGTCCACGGCGCAGCACGCTCGATTCGCTCGCGAGGGTCGGGGCACTCGACGCCTTCATCGACTACGAGGCTCGCAGACGGCACGAGCTGCTCGCGTTCATCCGCTCGCTCACGAGCACCCCGACGCGAGTACCCGAGCACCAGCAGTCGTTCGCGTTCGCGCTTCCGGTGCCGCGACTGCACAGCGTGACGACGCTGGACCTCCACGGCAAGACCCAGACCGACCTGGAGCTCCAGGAGCTGGGGCTCGGGGTCAGCCGCCACCAGATGGAACGCTTCTTCCCGCTCTTCCGCAGGCTCGGCGTGGTCCCCGCCAACACCCTCATCGACCTGCCCGGCGGCACCGAGGTGCTCATCGCCGGCGTCCGCCGCGCCACCAACACCCCGCCGATGCGCGGGGGCCGACGCACCGTGTTCGTCTCCCTCGACGACAGCACCGGCCTCTCGCAGACCGTGTTCTTCCACGACGCGCAGGAACGAGCGGGCAGCCGCGTGTTCCGCACTCACTACATGCTCGTCAAAGGCACGACGCGTCGGTCGGGAGCCAGGGGCATCTCGGTGACCGGCGACATGGCGTGGGACCTGCTGGAAGTCGCACAGCTCATGGCCGCCTCGGACAACGCCGACCAGCAGCGGATGCGAAGTGCCGGGTCAGCTCAGACCAGGTCGAGCGCCGTGGTCCTCGACTCGTCGGACCGCGAGACCTCCGTGAAGCCGAGACGCCTCGCCAGCGCATAAGAGGCCTCGTTCTCGAGATCCATGACCGCAAGCACGCGCTTCACGCCGACGTAATCGCGCAGGTACTCGACCAGCGCATCCGCCGCCTCAGTCGCGAAGCCGTGACCCGAGCATCCCGGGTGCATGATCCAACCGAGTTCCGCCGAGCGGCGATCGGCCTCGACCTCCCGAAGGTGCACGGAGACGTCGCCGATGAGCGCGCCGCGGTGCTCGACAGCGAGCGCCATGAAGTCACCCGACTGCCACAGGCGGGTGTGCGTCGTCCTGCGGCTCAGGTGCTCGGTCGCCTCGACCAGGTCGCGCTGCTTCCAATGCAGGTAGCGGATCACCTCGGGGTCGGAGACGATCTCGTGCCAGGCCTCGGCGTCCCGGATCGTGTGCGGGCGCAACCTCAGACGCTCGGTGAAGAGCTCGGGGGCGTCGAACGCTTGCTCGGTGCGGGGGCCACGCAGGAATCTCGGGCGATGGAAGAGGCCACCCTGCAAGTCCTTCTTGACCCCCGGCGCACGGCCCCCGAGGTCGGGCTGCTGGATTCGCTGGAGTGTCATGCGTCGCAGGTTACGAACACACCCGATGCCCCGCGTAAGAGAAGATTTGAGCTTTCTATGAGGACGAATGCACTCGGCGCCAAGACACGCCGCTCGTGACACGATATCCAGATGCCCGATTCTCCTGCCGCCGACCCGATCATCGAGCCCGGGCGCCGCCGGGCCGTCCTCGCGCAGCTGCCTCGTCTCCACCGCCCGGACGGCACCCCCATCCGCGTTCTGCTTGTTGACGACGAAGAGACCCTCACCAACCTCGTGAGCCTCGCCCTGTCCTACGAGGGCTGGCAGGTTGACGTCGCGAACAACGGGCGCGACGCGCTCGCCAAGTTCACGGCCGCGCGACCAGACGTCGTGGTGCTCGACATCATGCTTCCCGACATCGACGGGCTCAGCATTCTCAGGAACCTCCGAGGTCAGGGACACGCCACACCGGTGCTGTTCCTCACGGCCAAAGACTCGATCGACGACCGCATCATCGGACTCACCGCCGGCGGCGACGACTACATGACAAAGCCGTTCAGCCTCGAGGAGCTCGTCGCAAGGCTCCGCGGGCTCATCCAGCGCGCAGGCGAGGCAGTCGCCGACGATGCCTCCCAGCTGCGGGTCGGCGACCTGTTCCTCGACGAGAGCAGCTACGAGGTCCGCCGCGGCAGCGACCCCATCGCACTCACGACGACCGAGTTCGAGCTCCTGCGCTACTTCATGCGAAACCCCAAGCGCGTGCTGAGCCGGGCTCAAATCCTCGACCGAGTCTGGAACTACGACTTCGCGGGCAAGGCCAGCATCGTCGACCTCTACGTGTCGTACCTCCGCAAGAAGATCGACGCAGGCCGCACCCCGATGATCCACACCGTGCGCGGGGTGGGCTACGTGATCAGGCCAGCAGAATGAGACCGTGGACGCTCCGCGGACGCATCATCGTCGGCGTCACCCTCGTCGTCGCGTTCGTCATGAGCGCCATCGGCATCATGAACGTGGTCACCCTCAACTCCGCGATCACGAGTGTCGTGAACACGCAGCTCGCCGCATCCATGTCGGTCCTTGAGAATTCCGTCGACAAGTACCGTGCAGACATCCCAGGCACCCACCCGCATCCGCCAAAGACCGGTGACGCGACGACCCCGAAGATCAAACCCCTCGTCAACTTCGTCGGGCACGCACCGGGCACTATCATCGCGCTCGCCCACAACGGCGAGATCGTCGACTCCGCGTCGTTCAGCGAGACCTCGGCCGTCGAGTGTGACCAGGCGATCAAGAACGAACTCACCGCCCTCGTGCAGTCCCCCGGCTTCGAAGCACAGCACTCCCTGCTCGAGACGATCAAGCTCGACGACTTCGCCGGCGACTTCCGCGTGATGATCCACGAATGGGACGGCGATCCCAGCTACGCGCTCATCTCGGCCGTGTCGCTCGACACTGCTCGCGACGCGACCTTCACCCAGACCGTGCTGACCCTGGTGCTGTCGTCACTCGGCATCGGCCTCATCGTGCTCCTCGTCGCACTGGTCATGCGCGTCGCGCTGCGCCCGCTCTCCCGTGTCGTGACCGCAGCTGAGAACGTCGCGCAGATGCCGCTCGCCTCCGGCGAGGTCGGCCTCCGCAAGGCCGTGAAGCTGGATGACATCGACCCGCGGACCGAGGTCGGCAAGGTCAGCGAAGCGCTCGACAAGCTGCTCGCGCACGTCGACGAGGCGTTCGCCGTGCGTACTGCCGCAGACCAACGGATGCGCCGCTTCGTCACCGACGCCAGTCACGAACTGCGCACCCCCCTCGCGGCGATCCAGGGGTACGCCGAGCTCACCCGTCAGGACTCCGCGTCGCTGCCCGACACCACGGAGCGTTCGCTCGCGCGCATCGAGTCGGAAGCGACCCGCATGAGCTCACTCGTCAACGACCTTCTGCTGTTGGCGCGCCTCGACGAAGGCCAGGACCTGCAGCTCGACAGCGTGGATCTCTCCGAGCTCGTCATCAACGCGGTCAGCGACGCGCAGGCGAGCGACGCAGACCGACACTGGAGCGCCACGGTGCCCCCCAGCGAGGTCACCGTGCTCGGCGACTGGGAGCGCCTGCACCAGATCGTCGTCAACCTGCTTTCGAACGCCAGCCTGCACACACCGCAGGGCACTCACGTCAACGTATCCGTGCGCTACGAGCTCGCGGCTGCATCACCCACGGGACGCGAGGCCGTGCTCGTCGTCCAGGACGACGGACCCGGCATTCCGGACGGGCTGCGACAGGATCTCTTCTCCAGGTTCGCCCGCGGCGACTCAGCGAGGACCCGCGCATCCGGCAGCACCGGCCTCGGCCTCGCCATTGTGAAGTCCATCGTGGAGGCACACGGCGGTCAGATCGCCGTCGAGTCGGAGGATGGCGCCGCCTTCATCGTGCGCATCCCTGCGGCTAAAGCCTGGGACTAGCTGCCGCTGACACCCTCTCCGACGCACCCCGACCCGCGACGGGCGGCACCTTCGGCGGGTAGGCGAGGGTGACCATCACCACCGAGATGATCATGAGCAGGAACCAGGAAAGCAGCTTCGTGATCGACACGAGTTCCCAGCCGTCTTCCTGGTTCGGGTAGGCCCACGCTCCAGCGAACGTGCCGATGTTCTCCGCGAACCAGATGAAGAGCGCCACAAGCAGGAACGCGAGAAGGAGCGGCATCCTGAGCGTCCTGCGGAAGACGCGGAAGTGCATCCAGGTGCGCCCCCACAAGGCAGCCACGAGCAGCAGGAGCACGTACCTGAAGTCGTACAGGAAGTGGTGCGTGAAGAAGTTCACGTAGATCGCCGCCGCGACGAGCACTGTCACCCAGATGCGCGGATATCTGGAGAAGCGCAGGTCGAAGAGCCGATAGACGCGGCACATGTAGGAGCCGACGGCGGCGTACATAAACCCCGTGTAGAGCGGGACCGGGCCGATGTGCAGGACGCCGCCGGACGCGTAACTCCAAGAGCCCACGCTCGTCTTGAACAGCTCCATGCCGGTGCCGACGACGTGGAAGGCGAGGATCACGAGCAGCTCGCGGCCGGTCTCGAGGCGCGCGACGATCATGAAGACCTGGATGAGGACGGCCGCGATGACCAGAGCGTCGTTGCGTGCGAGCACGGCATCGTCTGGGTACCAGAGGCGCGCCGCGAGAATCACGGCGAGCATGAGCGCGCCGAAGATGCAGGCCCACGCCTGCTTGAGCCCGAAGACCAGGAACTCGACGAGGCCGGCCTTGAAGCCGCGCTCTGGGGCCCGCTCGAGAAGACGCCCCGCGATGGCGTCGAGACGCCGCTCGAGGCTCGTGAATCCGGTCACGGGGCACCGCCGATCCCATTCCATCGAATGGCAGAGTCTGTCGAGTTGACGACACTAGCGGCTCGACGAACCGAGGACACGTAAGGCACGCGCTGCTGCGAAACTACGAAGGGCCCGTTTCCTCGAGAGGAAACGGGCCCTGTGCCGCAGTTCGTATTTGCTCTTGCGAGCATCCCAACATGTGCGGATTTGGTTGCGGGGGCAGGATTTGAACCTACGACCTCCGGGTTATGAGCCCGGCGAGCTACCGAACTGCTCCACCCCGCGGCACAAGAGAAAACATTACCAGCACCCCCGGCGTCGTGCAAGCCAGGCGCCCCCTTCCCCGGAAAACCCGGCGTGTCGGGCCATCCTCGACCCTCCGTCTCACGTTCGAGCGGCCCGTTCCAGGGGCAACATTCGCCGAAAAAGTCGCAGTTTCCGTGGCTCACTGCCCCGACGCCCGCATCCCGGGCGCGTCGCCCACCGCGGCACCACATCCACTGCGGTCGCCCCCTCACCCCTGCCCCGACCTCGAGGTCAAGCGCACAGCGTTGTGGCGAAGTGCCGTCGGTGCGGGGCGGAGCAGCATGTTCCCACAACTCCTGAGGCGATGCGGGCAGACCAGGACAACCGCACACGACAACGCCGACGGGCGCCGCCCTTTGCGAGGACGACGCCCGTCGGCGTGTGAAGGTCGAGGCCTACGTGGTCGGCGTCGGCTCCGGGGAGTCGCTCGGCGCGCTCGACGTGCCGGAGATCTGACCGTCAGCCTCGCGGGCACGGTTCAGCGCATCCGTCAGCCGCTTGTCGGCTTCTGCCGCCGCGACCAGGTCGTTGCTCGCGTACGCCGCCGTGCGGTCCTCGAGTGCCTTCTGCGCATCAGCGAGCGCCGTCGAGAGCTGCTCCTGAGGTGTGCCCGTTCCGCCACCGGCTGGCGGAGCGGTCGTCGCCTCCGGAGCCGGCGTGCTCGTCGTGTCGTCCGGGACCTCGTCGACGGGGATGTCGTCGTCGGAGACCTCGACGCCACCATCGCCGGCGTCAGCACCGGCGTCGCCGCCGAACAGCTCGTCGAGCGCCTCGTCGAGCGTCGGCTGGAAGGCGATCTTGTCGCCGAAGGCCACGAGCACTCGCCTGAGCAGAGGGTAGCTGGTCTCACCCGTCGACTCGACGTACACCGGCTGCACGTACAGGAACCCTTCACCAACCGGCACCGTGAGGAGGTTTCCTCGGAGCACCGCGGTCTGGCCGCCTCGCTCGAGCAGGTTCAGCTGGTTGGCGACCGTCTCGTTCGAGTTGAAGATGTTCTGCACCTGGCCGGGTCCGTTGACGTTATCGTTCTCGACCCGAAGCAGGGTGATCCTGCCGTAGGTGTCGGCAACCGTGCCGTCGGTCGACCCGGCATTCGAGTTCGCGGCCAGGTATCCCCTGAGCACGTTCCTCGACTGCGCGTTCGCGTTGGTCAGCGGGATGTAGGTGGAGTAGATCGAGAAGGCCGACTCCTGGCCGGGCATCTGCATGGTCAGGTAGTACGGCGGCTGCGAGGCCTCTCCCCCGGTCGGGTTCTGCGGCAGCTGCCACGCGTTCGTCTGGTTGTAGAAGGTGCTCGCGTCGGTCACGTGGTAGCGCGCGAACATCTCACGCTGCACCTTGAACAGGTCCGTGGGGTAGCGGATGTGGCTCAGCAGCTCGCCGGACATCTCCGACACGTTCTTGAGCGTCGACGGGAAGACCTTCTGCCAGGTCTGGAGAATCGGGTCGGTCTCGTCGAACGCGTAGAGCGTGACGGTGCCGTCATACGCGTCGACGGTGGCCTTCACCGAGTTGCGCATGTAGTTGATGACCTCTGGCGGCAGCGAGGAGGCCGGCGTGTCGGCATCCTCGAGCAGGTTCTGGAGGCCGGCGAGCTCCGAGTACGGGTACTTGTTGCTCGTCGTGTACGCGTCCACGATCCACGTGAGGCGACCATCGACGACTGACGGGTACGGGTCGGAGTCGATCGTCAGGTACGGGGCCGCGGCCTGCACGCGCTGTGCGGGGTCGCGGTCGTAGAGGATCTGTGACTCGCTGTTGACGTACTCGGAGAGCAGGATCTGCTCCGACTGGAACTTGATCGCGTAGACGAGTCGGTTGAAGAAGTTGCCAAGGTCAGGTCCGCCCTCACCGGAGAAGGTGTTGTACGTCTGCGTTGCGCCGTCAGCACCCGAGACGTGGTCGAACTCCGCCGGGGTCGAACCTTCTGGCGCACCGACGATGGAATACTCGGGCGACGACTGGCCGAAGTAGACGCGCGGCTCGAACTCGCCGAGGGCGCCCTCGCTGGGCATTCCGCCCTCGATGAAGAGCGGCTGACCGTCGGGGCCACGCTGGTTGCCGTAGGCCGTCACGAGGCCGTAGCCGTGGGTGTAGACGATCGTGTTGTTGACCCAGGACTGCGCGTCGGCGCCGAGGCCGGCGATGTTGATGTCGCGGACGGAGCCCACGGCATCCTGCACCTGTCCGTCAATCTCGTAGCGGTCGACGTGGAGGCGCTCGGGGAACTGGTAGTAGGCGCGTTCCTGCTCGAACTGGGCGAACGTCGGCGACACAAGAGATGGGTCGAGGATGCGGATGTTCGCCGTCGTGTCGGCGTCGTTGCGCAGCTGTCCCTGGCTGACCGTGGTCTCCGCGGCGTAGTTGACCTCTTCGATCTGGTCGAGCCCGTAGGCCGCTCGGGTCGCGTCGATGTTGTTCTGGATGTACGGGGTCTCGAGCGCCTGCTCGCTTGGCCCGACCTGGAACTGCTGCACGATCCACGGGTAGACCATGCCGACGACGAGGCCGACGACGACGAGCAGCGCGGTGCCGACGAGCGGGAGGCGCCAGCGGCCGATGGCGGCTGCAATGAAGAACAACACGGCGACGACGATCGCGGCGCCCGCCAGGATGCCCTGGCCGGGGATCGTGGCGTTCGCCTCGGTGTACAGCACACCCGTCCAGCGTCCGGAGAGGGTGTTGAGCGTGGCGTAACGGTCAAGCCAGAAGCTGAACGCCTGCACGAGCATGTAGAGGCCCGCGAGGATGGCGATGTGCGTGCGGGCGCTCTTCGAGATGACGACCTCGCGACCCGTCACGCGGATGCCACCGTAGAGGTAGAGGGTCGCGGCGGTGAGGATGAGCGACAGCAGCACGACCGCGCTGATGAAGGCGACGACGCCGCGGTAGAAGGGCAACTCGAAGACGTAGAAGGCGACGTCGAGGTTGAAGACTGGGTCGGTCTCGCCGAAGGGCGTCGAGTTCATCCACATCAGCACCGTCTGCCACGACGTGATGAGCGCGACGCCGGCAAAGAGTCCGAAGATGGCGGGAACGAAGATCATCGCACCACGTCGGATGGGTTCGATGACCTGCTGGTAGCGGTCGAGCTGCTCGTTGAGCTTCGCGTAGACGGGGCGTGCGCGGTAGGCGATCTGCAGGTTCACGAACAGCGGGACCGCCATCGCGACGAGGCCGATCGCGAACATGATGGCGCCGGCACCCCACTCCGTGAGCAGGACCTCGAGGTAGCCGAGCTGGTCGTACCAGAGCACGTCCGCGTATCGGCCGGCGAACCAGAAGAAGACGACGAGAAGCGCCACGACGATCAGCAAGGTGATCGTGAGCGGTCCCATCCGACGTCGGCTGGCGGGTTTCGGACTCTGGGGCTGTTGAGCTGCAGTGCTTGTCACGTCGTACCTGTCATTGCCTGGAAGGGCCGTTTGTTTTCCGAGAAAGGGGAACTAGAGCAGTTTATCTGGCAAGTGCCTGGCAAATCTGAGACTGCCTCGTCTCAGCTGCCGAGGACGGATTCGCAGGTCCTGAGGGCGCTGGTGTCCGCGCCCTCACCCACCGTGCTGATGACCTGTTCGGCCTCGGTGAGGCTGGACACCGCGTAGACGGGAATGTCGCCCGGGATGCCACCGTCGATGACGTCCTGGCAGTTGTCAGCCGGAGCGAGGAAGAGATCAGCCCCGACCTCGACGGCCGCGTAGAGCTTCTGCGTGATACCACCGATACTTCCGACGGTGCCGTCCGGAGACATCGTGCCGGTGCCGGCTACGTGCAGGCCCTGCGTGAGGTCGCCCTCGGTGAGCTTGTCAGAGACGGCCAGCGCGAAGATGAGCCCAGCGCTCGGACCTCCGACGTTGCCGAGCTCGATGCTCACGTCGATCGGGAAGTCGTGCTGGGTCGAGACGGTCACGCCGAGGAGCGCGCGCCCCTCCCCCTCGACGACACCCGCACGCGGCGTGATCGTGAAGCTCTTGGATTCACCGGAGCGATCGACGACGACGTCGACGGGTTGCAGGCGCTCGAGGTCACCGCCCGAGGCCTCCAGCACAGCTGCCGGAAGTCCGTCGGTCGATTCGACGGGGATCCCGCTCACGGAAGTGACGATGTCACCGGGCTCCAGCATCCCAGCTGCCGCGCCGTCGTCGCCGACCGAGACGATTGCGAGCGCAGTACCGACGTCGTAGCCCTCGTTCAACAGGGCAGCAGCGATGGCGTCGGCCTCCGATCCCTGCATGAGCGCCGCGTTCTGCGCATCCCGCTGCTCGCCCGTCTCCGCATCGGCGTAATAGGCCTCGACGGGGAGCACGTCGTTTGACGGAGTAATAAGCGCGAGGAAGACTTCGAACCAGTTGGGCAGGTTCTCCGGCCTGCCCCCGACGTTGACGGTCATGACGTCGAGCTGCCCCTCAGAGGGCTCGTACGTGTCGGCACCGCCGATCGTAATGACCTCGACCTGCGTCGGGTCGTCCTGCGATGCCTGCACGGTGCCCAACGCGTCGAAGACTGGTCCCGGGGATCGGACCACATAGGGCGACGGACTGAACCCCAGGGCGACGAGGAGCAGCATGCCGATGGACAGGAAGACGAGGCCGACTCTCGCGCGGCGAGACCCCTCCTCGCTGCGACGGCGGTTCGCTTCGTGCGCTCGCGCGAACGCCTCTGACTGCTCGCGAACACGGGCATCGCCCTCCGCTGAAGGCTCTGAGAAGAAGGTCACTGCGCTCGTTTCGATGTCCTGCGGCCAATTGTTCGCCCGTGGCGCAAGGCACTCGGCGCATACGCAGTCACGGTGGCCCTTCCTCCGAGGGGCCACGAGCTAGCGTAGATCTAAGCGCTGGGAGGTGCGGAATGAGTGATGCACAGGGACCGATTCCCGACGACGGATCAGAGGACGAGCTGCGCAAGTTGCTCCGAGAGCTACTGAGCGGGCAGGGAGGCTTCGACCCCGCCAAGCTCGCGGGAGTCGCGGGCCTGCCGAACGACCCGGCTGCGGTCCAGGCGCTCCTGGCGCAACTCCAGGCGGCCGTCGCAAACCCGGGCAACGGGCTCGACTGGCAGGTCGCCAGGGACCAGGCTCGCCGCGTCGCGCTGCCCGGCAACCGCGAGATCGCCGCAGATGAGGCGGCTCGATTCGACCAGGCCTTCCGTGTGGCGCAGCTCTGGCTCAGCGAGGCCACAGACCTCGGCGAGCCCAGCGAATCGCCGGCCACGCTCACCCGTCTCGAATGGATCACCGGCTCGATCCAGTTCTGGACCTCGCTCTCGGAGCCCGTCGCGACGAGCATCGCAGACGCGCTGATGAACGTGCTTGCCGAGCAGACCCCGCCGGAGATGGCGCAACTGCTCGGCCAGTCGTCCTCAATGATGCGCGGCATCGGCGGAGCCATGTTCGCCGTGCAGCTCGGGCAGGTCGTGGGAAACCTCGCGGAGGAGGTCGTCGCCGGAGGCGATATTGGAGTCCCCGTGCTCGACCACAGCCGCCCCTCGCTGCTTCCGCAGAACATCGACAACTTCGCGGAGGGGCTCGACGTCGACCGCGAGCAGATCGAGCTCTACCTGGCGGTGCGCGAGACCGCGCATGCGCGCCTCTTCCAGCACGCCAAGTGGCTCCGCCTCCACTTGATCTCGTCGATCACGGAGTTCGCCCGCGGTGTGACCATCGACGTCTCGCGCATGGAGGAGCTCGCCCAATCGCTCGACCCCAGCGACCCAGAGGGCATCAGAGCGGCCCTGTCAGAAGGTGCCTTCATCCCGCCGCGCACCGAGCAGCAGGAGGCGGCCCTCGCGCGACTCGAGACGATGCTCGCCCTCATCGAGGGCTGGGTCGACGTCGTGACGGAGGACGCAACGGCGAGGCTTCCGAAATCCGCGGCCCTGGCAGAGACCGTGCGCCGACGCCGTGCCGTCGGCGGGCCGGCCGAGCGTGCCTTCGCTTCGCTGGTCGGGCTGGAGCTCCGCCCCAGGCGGCTTCGCGAGGCTGCGGCGATGTGGCGCGCGGTCTCCGAGGCGCACGGTGCGCAGGCCCGAGACGACCTGTGGGCGCACTTCGACGCCCTGCCGACGAGCGAGGACATCGACCAGCCGGAGGCGCTCGTCACCAGACTCGGCTTCGGCGAGCTCCCCGCCGACGAGTACGACGAGGCACTCGCGAAGTTCCTGGACGACCCCTCGGCGTTCGGAGACGCCCCCGAAGGCGGCGACAAACCCGCCAGTTGATCGGTTCGCGGTCAGCGGTGACCCACCACCGCTGACCGCACATCCGAGGCCTGTGGAGAACTCCTGCGCCGCTGCGCTGCTTCCAGCATGATCTCCGCATGGAACTGCGACTGCCTCCTGGCATGCCGATCGTCTGGCGCTCGCCCACCGAGCTCCAGCTCGGCGGGGTAACGACCCGTGCCCTCGTCGAGGCGCCCAGCATCAGCGCAGAGCGGTTCCTCGAGTCGCTGCGCCGTGCGGGCACGCACGAGGAATTCCAGGAGCGCGGCGCCCGCCTCGGGCTCGCCGATTCCGAAGTGGAGGCGCTGCTCGACCTCGTCGGTGGGCTGCTCGAACCCGCGCCGGTCTCGCCTCGCCGACGGTCGCCGAAACCGACACGGAGCGCCGTGTCCAAGACGCCCGTGGTGCTCGTTCGAGGCACCGTCGCCGGCGACGACCTCGCAGAGCACATCGCAGCCCTCGCATGCGTCGTGCGGCGAGCTCGCGCGGATTACCTCCCGCAGCGCACGGCCGAGATCGGCCTGGTCGTCGACTGCGCCGACTACGTCCTGACCCCGCGACGATACTCACCGCTCATGGCGGAGGACATCCCGCACCTCGCGGTCATCGCGGAGGACCAGGGAGCGACCGTCGGGCCGCTCGTGCAGCCCGGACGAACGCCCTGCATCCGCTGCGACGACCTCAACCGCCTCGATGCCGACCGTTCGTGGCCCGCCATCGCCACGCAGCTGGCCGTCACGAGCCGCGTCCCGCTGCCCCGCCTCACCCGAGAGATCGTGCGCAGCCTGGTCGTCGACGCCGTGTCAGCGTGGCTCACCGACGGCCCGCGCTTGGACTGCCCGCCCTCTGAGGTCCGGACCATCGATGCCGTCAGCGGCGAGGTCCGCCGAACGCGCCGTTCGTTCCACGACGAATGCGGGTGCCGAGTTCCGCCAGGAAGCGGGACGCAGGACGCTCCGCGTCACGTCGCCCCCCGTACTGCGCGTGCGTCAGACGCAGACGCTTCCGCGCTCGGGTGACCGCGACGTAGAGGAGGTGTCGCTCCTCGTCGAGTTCGGCCTGCGCGCTGGCGTACCAGATCGGCAGCAGCCCTTCACTCACCCCGATGATGGTCACGCTGTCCCATTCGAGGCCCTTCGCGGCGTGGATGCTCGAGAGCGTGACGGCCCGCAACTCCGGCTCGTACTGCATCTTGGCGCGCTGCTGGAGCTCGGCGGAGAATTCCGCCAGCTTGGTGCCGTGCGGCTGCGCGTCAGCGAGCCGGAGCAGGGCATCCCACGAGTTCCAACGGTCGCGGAGCGCCCCGGAGTCGGCGGGCGGCTCGTGCGTCCACCCGAGATCGCGAAGGACGTCGCTGACCACTTGGAAGAGCGGACCCTCGGTCTCCTGCATCACCGCTGCCCGCAACGCGCTGAGCGCCTGACGCACCTCAGGCTGCTCGAAGAAGCGTCGCTGGCCGATGGCGGAGTAGGCGATGCCCGCATCCTGCAGCGCCCGTTCGACGGCGGCGGCCTGCACGTTCGTGCGGTAGAGCACCGCGATGCTTTCAATCGGAATGCCGCTGCGAAGGTCCTCACCGATCTTGTGCACGACTCCGCGTGCCTCGTCGTCGTCGTCGTGGAACTGCAGCACTTCGGGCAGGGGCTCCCGGCGCGGCGTCTCCGCGGCCGGCTCGAGCGTCAGGGCGTAGGGCACGTGGCGCGCAACCTCGTTCGCGACCCCGATGATGGCGGACGACGAACGGTAGTTGTCCTCCAGTCGCACGACGCGGGCGTCCGGGTACCGCTCGGGGAATCCGGTCAGGAACGTGCTGGAGGCACCCGCGAACGAGTAGATCGTCTGGGCCGCGTCGCCGACGACGCACAGTTCGCGACGCTCGCCAAGCCACAGCTGCAGGAGCCGCTGCTGGAGCGGCGACACGTCCTGGTACTCGTCGACGACGAAGAATCGATACTGCTCGCGGACACGCTGCGTGACCCATGGCTCCAGCTCAAGCATGCCGACCGTCGCGAGCAGGACATCCTCGAAGTCCATCTGTCGGCGCTCGTCTTTAATATCCTCGTACGCCTGCAGCAGGGCGAGCGCTGCGTCGTCGCTGACACCGTTCGGCAGAGACCTCGTGGTCTGGAGCTGGATGGCGTAGTCCTCGAGGGAGAGCTCGCGGACCTTGCGCCACTCGATCTCGGTCGCGAGGTCGCGGACTCCGGCGGGGTCCAAGCGGAGCCCGATGCGCTCGGAGGCCTCTGCGATGAGCCGCCCCTTGCCCTTCACGATCGCGGGAGCGGGACCACCGACGGTGTGCGGCCAGAAGAAGCCGAGTTGGCTGAGGGCGGCAGCGTGGAAGGTGCGGGCAGCCACACCGGAGGCGCCGAGGTCTCGAAGGCGCCCCCGCAGCTCACCGGCGGCCTTCGCCGTAAAGGTCAGCGCCAGAACTCGCGACGGGTCGTACACGCCGGCTCGGATGCCGTAGGCGATGCGGTGCGTGATCGTCCGTGTCTTCCCCGTTCCGGCTCCGGCCAGGATGCAGACGGGACCGACGAGTGCGAGCGCCGCCTCCCGCTGGGCGTCGTTGAGCGAGGCGAGCAGGCTCACGTCGGCGGTCGAGGCCTGCGCGGAGCTCTCCGGCTCAGTCGAGCTGACCACTGAGCCAGGCATCGATGATCGCTCGGGCGATGGAGGTCGGCCCAGGAAGGCGGTCCTCGATGGCCCGAACTTCATCGCGGGTGAACCAGCCAAGCTCCACGATCTCGTCGTTGTCGGGCTCGACGGATGCGGGGTCCTGGTCTGGGTGGAGCTTTGCGGTGAAGCCCACCATGATGCTCGCGGGGAAGGGCCACGGCTGCGAGCCGAGGTACTTCGGCTCGACGATCCGCGCCCTTGCCTCCTCGTAGATCTCTCGTTCGACCGCCGCCTCAAACGACTCACCCGGTTCGACGAAGCCTGCGAGCAGGGAGAAGCGACGGGGGTTCCAGCGCACGTTGGCGCCCAGGAGGATGCGATCATCGCGGTCGAGCACCGCGGCGATGATGGCGGCGTCGGTACGCGGGAAGCTGACATGTGTCTCCCCCTCCGCTTGACGCACCCATCCCGCGAGCCCTGGGCTGGTCGCTGATCCCGTCCGCGGCGAGAACCCATGCGTGTCGTGCCAGTTGGTGATGGCGAGAGCCTCGGTGAAGAGACCACAGTGCAGGGCACCGAGGTGCGCGGCCGTCTCCATGAGGCCGGCCCACAGCCGCGCGTCGGGCTCGAGCGAGGCCGCGAGCTCCGCATCGATGCTCACGGACAGGACGGAGCTGCCGCTCGGCAGGTCCGCGTCGCCGCTGAGCGTGCGACCGAGGTACACGGCGTCTCCGATCGCCGGCGCGAGGATGGCGGCGCGCGCGCTCGTCGCGACGAGCAGCTCGAGCTTCGGACCGTCGCCCTCGCGGCGCATGAGCGCCTTGCCGCCGCTCAGGACGAGCACCCGGGTGGCGTCGTCGCCAAAGAGCGCGTGCACAAGACCGGGTTCGCTGCGACGCTCGTGGTCGCGGTCGGTCTGCTGTTGGGCAAGTGGGAGACGTGACATGAAGTGATTCATAGGCGGACTCATCCTAGGTCGCCTCGCGACCCTGCGGGCGTGGCACGCACCCACCCCCGGCCGCGCCTCCTACCCTGGACCCATGGCTGAGCTCTCGCTGGAACTCGCGGCACTTGCCGTGGCTGCTGTCCCCGACCTCGACGTGGCTGCGGCCCTCGAGCACACGTACGGCGCACACGGCGACTTTGACGCCGCCCTGCTCACGCTCAGGGACGGCGAAACGATCATCGCCCGGCGACCGACGTCGTCGGCTGCAGCCCAGGAGCAGCTCGCTGACGTCCGCGCACTGGGGGTCTTGACCCCCGGAATGCGCAGCCGACTCCCGTTCGAGGTCTCGGAGGTGCTCGGAAGCCTGAGCGAGTCGCGCGAACGGGTCGCCGTTTCCACGTTCCTTCGTGGAGTTCCGGCCGACCAGGAGCCTCTTGAGCCCGGAACGCTGTTCCTCGTGAGCCTCGGCCGCGCGATCGCCGCCATCCACTCCCTCCCCCGCGGTCCGGTCGAAGCGGCCGGGATGCCGACGCTCACGGCGCCGGAGGCCAGGCAGGCTGCGGCCCAGACGATCGCACGAGCGAAGGAGACGGGCCGTCTTCCCGTCACCCTCGACCGTCGCTGGTCCGCGGCCGTCGACGACGACTCGCTCTGGCAGTTCCAGCCCACCGTCATCCACGGTGCGCTCGGACTGGCCTCGATCATCACCGATGGCAACCAGGTCAAGGGCGTGCTTGGCTGGAGCGATCTGCGCGTGGGAGACCCCGCGCGCGACCTCCACTGGATCTCCTCGCTCGAGGGCGCCATCGCCAGGGGCATCCTCGACGAGTACACAGACGAGGCGCCTGGCACGGTCGACCGACAGCTGCGGCAGCGGGCGCTGCTCTACGCCGAGCTCGAGCTGGCCCGCTGGCTGCTGCACGGCGTGGATGCGGGCGACGCCAAGATCATCGCCGATGCCGAGGGAATGCTCGACTCGCTCGTCGACCGGATCCACCGCGCGCCAGCTCAGCCGCTCGTGCACGAGACGCTTCCGGTCCTCGACATCGCCGAGGTGCAGG
Source organism: Pseudoclavibacter helvolus (assembly GCF_049707175.1). Taxonomy (GTDB): domain Bacteria; phylum Actinomycetota; class Actinomycetes; order Actinomycetales; family Microbacteriaceae; genus Pseudoclavibacter; species Pseudoclavibacter helvolus_A. The sequence continues at coordinate 55,742 of NZ_JBNAFM010000006.1, forward strand.
AACTCCTGAAGGAGGCGGCCGGGCGGCGTCCGGCCCACACGTCCAACGCCGAGGACACCGGGAGCGCGGTGCTTCCGGGCCTCGTGCACAAGGCGGACTCGGGAGCCCCGGCTGGCGTGCATCCCGATGACAGCCCGGACCTCGACCTCGATCACGCGGCTGAAGACGACCTCGACGACGACACGCCCCCGAACGATTTCATGAGGACAGACTCGCTGCGATGAGGGCCTGCTCGGCCTCCGCGAGGAGGCGTTCAAGCTCGGCGTGCCCGGTGACCTCTGGAACCCGGATCTCTTCCCCCTCGCGCACGTAGACGAGCACAGCGTCGATCTGCTCCGGCGGCACCCCCGTGTGCTGTGCGTAGGCGAGCGTGTAGAGCGCGAGCTGCAGCTGGCGCTCCCACCGCGCGCTGTCGCCGCTCGGCACTCGGCCGGTCTTCCAGTCGACGACCTCGACTCGCCCGTCGTGTTGGAAGACGGCGTCGATCTTGCAGACGACCGTGCGGTCGCCGAGGCGGAACTCGATGGTCTGCTCAACGAGTACCGGAGTCCTGTGGGGCCACGGAGTCCGCAGGAACGCCTCCTTGAGGCGTTCGAGTTCCGCGAAGTCTGCACTTGACGCGTCGGCGAGGCCGCTGAGGGCAGGATCTTCGGTGCCGAAGAGCTCGGCCATGCCGAGAAGGTCACCGCCAGCGCTCGGCGCCGCGTAGTGCGCCTCGACCCAAGCGTGGAACATGGTTCCGATGCGTGTCTGCCTGAACGGTTTCTGGGGCATCGGCCGTCGGAGCTGCGCTGCGATCTCGGCCGGGTCGGTGACAAGGTCTTTGAACTTCGACGCAGCAAAGCGCTCAGGCAGGTGCGTCTCACGCCTGACGCTGCGGTCCGCGCGTTCTCGCAGCAGGAGCTCGATGCGGGTTTCGAGCGCGTGGTCAGGCGCTGTGCGTGCACGACGGGCCTGGCCGACTGCGTTGGCCAGCTCTTCGACGCGCGCGCGGCGCTCAGGAGTGAACGGACGATGCGGCCACGAGACGCTGTCGGCGGCCAACGAGGTCGGGGGCGAGTCGAGCGTGTTCTCGGGAGGTGCGTCGATCACGCCGGCATTCGCCAGCTCGGTGACGAACTGCGAGACCTTGCGCGCTGTCTTGTGGATGGAGCTCCAGTACGACCCGGAGATGAGCAGCTCGTGCCGCGCACGCGTGTAGGCCACATAGGCGAGACGTCGCTCCTCGGCGTCGTTGCGCTCCCTGATGCGCTCTTTGAGGTCGATCATGAGATCGGCCAGCTCCTTCTGCGTCTCCGCGTCGCGCCACGCCAGCTCCGGACGATCGTGCGCGTCGAGCAGCAGTTCGTAGGGGATCATCCCGCGCCGAATCCAGCCGAGACCGTCTCGTGAGCTGCTGGGCATCTCGCCCTCGACGCTTCGCGGAACCGCCACGAAGTCCCACTCGAGCCCCTTCGAACCGTGGATGCTGAGGAGCTGCACGACGCCGGGTTCAGCCTGCTCTTGCACGGGTGCGAGCGAATCGTCGCCCGCAGCGATCTCGACCCAGTCGAGGAACGCGCCGAGGTCGGCGTCGGGCTCCGCAGCCGCGTACGCTGCGGCGGCCTCGACGAAGGCGTCGAGGTTCCCGACCCGCGCGATGTTGCCGGGGTTGGCGGTGACCTCGAGATCGAGCCCCATGAGCGAGATGGTCGCGTCGACGAAGCTCGTGATCGAGAGCCCAGCATTCCGCCGGAGTTCTGCGATGAGCTCGCTGACACGGGGAATCCGTGATCGCGCCTCGCTGCTCAGCGCCGACAGCCAGGGGTCCGGCTCTTCGCGCCGGTGTTCCAAGCGCACTCGCTCCGCGAGGAAGTCGAGCGCCTCTTGCAGCGGCACTTCGTCGTCGCCAGTCGCGAGCTCGCGCTTGCTTGCGCGCACATCGTCAGCGAGTGCCGCCATTGTGACGTCCCGGTTCGCGAGTCGCCTCGAGACGTCGTGGATTGCAGCCACGTCTGCGAGACCGAACTGGAACCTGGCGCCGACGAGGAGGCGGATCAGCTCATTGCCCGCCATGGAGTCCTGTGCGACGCGCATCGCGCACCTGAGATCGACGACCTCCGGTGCGGAGAGGAGGCCGCCGAGCCCGATGACGCGGTTGGGCACTCCGGCACGTGTCAGAGCTGCGGAGAAGAGCGGGAGGAGCTTCCGCGCGCGCAGGAGCACCGCGCCGGAGGGCGGACGGGACTCACCGTCGACGAGGATGCGGTCGCGCATCCAGGTCGCGACCGCGTCCGCCTCTTCGTCCAGCGTCTCCGGGAACGCGAGTGTGACGCTGCCGTCTCCTGCACCGGGGCGCGCGCCGAGCTGCGTCACGCCGGCATCGCCGGCCTCCGGCAGCTTCGAGGCCACTTGGTTTGCCGCGTCCAGGATGCGCGCGTCGTTTCGCCAAGAGATCGAGAGCTGGAAGGTGGGTTCCTGACTTGGCGGAACGATGCTCGAGCGGAAGTCACTGTGGAACCGGCGCATGTTGCCGGGGCTTGCACCGCGCCACCCGTAGATGGACTGTTTTGGGTCGCCGACCGCCAGCACGGGATGGTCGCCGAAGATCGCGCCGAGCAGACGCGTTTGCCCGACGCTCGTGTCCTGGTATTCGTCGAGGATGACGAAGCGGTGCCGTGCCCGGAGCTCGCTCACGACAGCGGGGGTGCTCGAGCAGGTCTCTGCGGCGAACGTGACCTGGTCTGAGAACTCGATAAGCCCTCGCCGACGCTTCTCGAGCTGATAGCGCTCAGCGAGCCGAACAAAGATCGGCAGTTCGTCCAGGATCGTCGCCGCGTCCTGGACCGGCTTCGCGGGTGTGTTGGCCTTGCCCCGTCCGGGCAGCTCGCGGACTTTACGGAACTCTGCGACGAAGGCCTCGCAGGCGTCTGCGGTCAGCTGGTTGTCACGCATTGCTCTGGCGACGTTCAGTGCGAGGTTTGTGATGGCGCTGAGCTGCAGGTCGAGCGAGCTCAGTCGGCTGTCGTCGCTGGCGAGGACGACAGTGCGCATCAGAGCGAAGGCCGTCATCTCGTCGACGATGCGCGCGTCGGGTTCCTGCCCGATAAGGAGCGCGTTCTCCGAGAAGACGCGGTTGGCAAAAGAGTTGTAGGTCGACACCTCCGGAATCGCGAACTCGTCTCCGACCACGAGCCCCTCGCTGCGGAGACGTGCGAGCGCCAGCTGCACGCGTTCCCTCAGTTCCCCGGCTGCTTTGCGGGTGAAGGTGAGGCCGAGGATCTCGGTCGGATGCACGCCCTGGGCCGCGACGAGCCAGACGATGCGCTGCACCATGGTCTGTGTCTTGCCGCTTCCGGCTCCGGCCATGACGAGGCTCGGGACCGCCGGCGCTTCGATGACGAGTCGTTGCTCTGGAGTCGGCTCAAGCATGCGAGACGGGTCGTTGTCGGCGAGCGCCAGCGCGATCTCGCCGTGGGTGACGGCTCCTGCTGGCCAGTCGTGTGTCATTCGGTAACCTCCGGTGCGGCGTGCAGCGCACAGGCTCGTGCTCCACCGAAGGAGCCGAGGCAATGTGACTCGAGGTGGGCTTCGTAGTGGGCTTCAGCTTCTGCGCGCTCGCCGGCTGGCTCGGGAAGACCGATCATGCCGAGCGCAACGGCCCGGACGCGCTCAAAGAACTCCGCGGTCGCGGCCTCGTCGAAAGGCTGCTGCGTTCGCTCGCTCCACTCCAGCTTGGAGGTCGGCTTGGCGAGGAAGACGAGCTTCGCCTCATGCACTTGGGCTTTGGGGATCTGCTCACCCGGATCGCTCCTGGTCGGCTGCTCGACGGAGGTGCTTGGGTGTTCGACGGGATCGCTCACGGCCCCGGCGGCGAGCGCCACCTGGTAGGCAGCGAGTTGCGCGTTGGTGACCATGGCGTCGTTGGATGGCATGGATCGGCCGGTCTTGAAGTCGACGACATCTACGGACCCGGCGGAGGTGCGCTCGATTCGATCGATCTTGCCGCGCAGGGTGATGCTCGCGCTGTCGTCGCCGTCGACGCGAAGCTGCACGGTGAATGCTCGCTCCGCGCCGAGCAGTGTTGCGCCGTCGAGGCTCACACGGTGCAGGTATGCCGAGAGGTTGCGAACGAGCTCGTCGACCTTCGCGCGGGCTGCTGCCTCCTGCCAGGGAGCGTCGAAGTCGCTCGCCCGGAGGCGCGCCTGTGCGAAGGCTGTTCGTGCTTCGAGATCGGCGAAGTCAAATTCGGCGGCCGCGTGCACGATGTTTCCCACGTTCATGCTCTCGCTCGTCGTGCCTCCCCCGTGCGCGGAGACAAACCAGTTGACGCCGCAGTCCTCGAAGCTCTCGATGTTGGACGGAGAGACGGAGATGGTCGTGTCGGGATCGTTCGGGTCGCGGAGCGGCCTGCCGGTGGTGGGCCCCGAGAGGCCGTACCACGCTGAAGGGTCGGCCCCGGGGACTCCCTCGTCGGCGAGCCTCGCCAGCCCTGCTGCGACTGATGGCTCGACGCCGTCCGCGATCGCGGCCCGCCGCAGCTCACCGACGAGCGCACGAAGCGTCAGGGCATGCCCTCCGGTTTCTCGGGCATCGGGACCAGGATCGCCCCAGGTTCTCGGTGAGAGCAGGAAGAACGGCGAGGGGGCGCTGTCTTCGCTCTCCTCGGCGGTCAGGAGCAGCCATTCCGACGACCGCGAGACCGCCTGGGCGAACATCCTTCGCTCGTCGTGCAACACCTCGAGCCGTCGGTCGACGAGGTCCCGCGTCGTGTCGATTCCGCGCTCGAGCTCGGCCAGCTGCCCGGCGCCGAGCAGCGAGTCTCGGAGACGGAGGTTCGGCCAGACGCCATCGGAGAGCCCGGCGACGACGACGACCCGGAACTGGCGGCCGAGCACGGCGGCGGGCGTCGTCACGGTGACGGTCCCCCCGTGCGTGCGGCTCGCCAGCGAGTCGGCGGTCACCTCACTCCCCGACCATTGCAGCAGGAAGTCGTGGATGTTGGCGTCGGGTTGCCGCTCGACGAAGCGCTTGCCGACGTCGAAGAGGGTGACGAGGGCGTCGAGGTGAGCGCCGATCTGTTCAGCGCGTGGCCCAGAGCCGAGAGCCGTCTCGCGCCAGGAGCGAGCGAGACCGAGCCGCTCCCAGACGGCGAAGAGCACCTCGTCGGCGGCGATGCTGAGCTGCTGGCTGCTCGCGGCTTCGATCTCGGCGGAGACTGCGCGGAGCAGGGATCCAAGTTGCTGCAGGGCTCGCGTCGCGCTGCGCCCGCTTGCCGACCCGCCGGTGGCCAGCAGGCGTTCGAAGGTCGCGGAGGCTGGCGCGTCAGGGTCGGTCAGGAGCCGGAGGCCAGCAACCCGGGCGACGGCCTCGACGAGCAGCTCGTCTGCGGCGCGGTTGCCCCCAGCCGCGAGTTCGTCGAGGCGGAGCGCCCGCCGAACCCGTCGTAGCTGCACGGGGTCAACCGCGAACACCGGCGAGGCCGCGAGCTCGGCGATGGCCTCCGCGCTGAGCTCTTCAGCCCCGCTCGCGATCGCCGCCAGCCGGACGACGGCCTGCACCGCCTTGTCACGCGCGGCGGGCAGTGCCTGGGATGAGCTGGTCGGCACCTCGAGCACGGCGAGCTGGCGTCTGATCGACTCGATGCTGCCGCCTCGTCGTGTGATGACCGCCATCTCGTCCCAGGGGACGTCGTGGAGCAAGTGAAGCTCACGGAGGTAGTCGGCGATGCCGCGGCACTCCGCAGCCGACGAGGCCGCGGAGAATCGCGCGACGGGCGGCGGCGCGGTCTCCTGCCGCGAACCACTGTGCACGGCCTGCGCTGCCCGGTGCCTCGACTCTCGCTGCACGCCGATGCCTTCGGTGACTTCGCGCACGAACGCTCTGAGCTCGGCGCCGCCGCGGTGCACGTGGCCGAGCACGAGCCGCCTCGGCTGCTCGAGAGCGCCGCGAGTCTCGCCTCGCCAGTCGGCAGCGAGCTCGGGCCTCGACCCGCGAAACCCTCCGGTCGTGACGTCGGGGTCGCCGAACGCGACGATGCGAACTCCCCTGAGGGCGAACGCGACGAGCAGCCGCCTGCCCGACTCGGTGAATTCCTGAACGTCGTCGACCAGGAGCAGCTTGAGGTCGGCAAAGGCGTCGAGGTGCGGCGAAGCCTGCACGGTACTCACCGCCTCCAGCACAAGGCCCGGAGTGTCGAAAGCATTGGGCTTCGCCTGGGCGATGCTCTCTTGGTACTGCCGAGCGAGGGCCGCGGCACCCGCCCACACGGGCCGCACGTGCGCGAGCTCGTCAAGACGCTCGGGGGTGACGTCGTACTCGGACATGGCTGCAAGCAGATCTCGCACTTCGGCACGGAAACCTCGCAGACCAATCGTGGCAGGCGTGACCGGAGGCGCCCACTCGATCGGCGCCGTTTGCATCTGCTGCAGGTCGTCGGTTGACCTGGCCTCGAGATCGCTCTGGATGAGCTCCGCGAGGATCGTGTCTTCGTCGGCCCCGGTCAGGAGCTGCGGCGCTTGGAGACCGCGCCGTGCTCGATCAGCACGCACGATCTCGAAGGCGATCGACTCTGGTGTTCGAGCCATCGCGCCCGGTGTGCTGACGGCGAGGCGTCGTCCGATGATCTCGCGGAGCCTCGCGGCGCTTCGTCGATCGGGCGTGAGCGCGAGCACTTCGGATGTCGTGAGCCCACCTCCGAGAACCCGTGCGGCGAGGAGCTCGACCAGCGTCGTCGTCTTCCCAGAGCCCGCAGCGCCCACGACGCTCAGGTTCGACGCGGGATCGGCGTCGACGACCGCCCGCTGCGTGGCGTCGAGGTGCACGGCATCGGTGGCGGGTCCTGAGGTCATGCAGTCACGCTATCTCGGTGCACCGACATTCGACGCGCGGCAGGCTCCGCGGGGACGCCGACGCCCGTTGCGCCCACGGCGAAAGCAAGCGCCAATGCGAGCGAGTCTGTCGGCCTGCCGGTAGCCTTGCCAGACACCCGTTCGCATCCGAAAGGCGCCAAGTGGAAGTTCGCATCGGCATCAAGCACGCCCCACGAGAGCTCTCGTTCGAGACAGACCTCACCAAGGACGACTTCGAGCGCATCATCGAAGAAGCGGTCGCGAAGGACGCAGCGATCGTCAAGCTCCACGACGCGAAAAACCGTTCGTACCTCGTCGCGACCGAGAGCATCCTGTACGTGGAGCTTTCCGGCGACCAGGCTCGTCGCGTCGGCTTCATCGCCTAAGCGTTCGCCATGGAACTCATGTTCGCGGGCCTCGCAGGCGTGCTCCTCGGCCTGGCCGTGCAGTTCGTCGCTCCGCACCGCGCAACGCGCGGGCCGGTGCTGCTGCCCGCGCTGGGCGGCATCGTCGCTCTCGTCGTCTGGCAGGCACTCACGTGGCTCCAGGGATCGGCCCCGTGGCTTGCCTACAACAACGGCTGGATCTGGGTGATCACGCTCGGCGTCGCTGCCGTCGCGACCGTCGTCGTGGGATGGTCGCTGAGCAGCCGTCGTCAGCACGACGACGACGACCTCCTCCACCGCCTCAGCCATCTCGGGCGGGCCCAGACGCCGTAGAGGCGAGCCCGTAGGGCAACCGAGACGCGGACCTCGCAGAACGAACAGGCCCCCGGCCCGACGACACTTCGCGTGAAGTGTCCTCGGACCGGGGGCTTTCTGGATGCGAGGCGCGCGACCGCCGGCGGTGCCGGTGCGTCACGCGAGTCTAGGCGGCGAGCCCCAGAGCGTTCATGCGCCGGGAATGGCCGGCGTAGAGCACCGAGGCGAGCTTCTCAAGCTGCTCTTCTCCGCTGGGAACGAGATCGTCACCGCTCGTTCCGAGCGGGACGTCGAGCGCGAGACGGATCGCCAGCACCGTGTCTCCCACGATGCGTCGCCCCCACATCGCGAGACGGTCGCCGAGGCCGTCCTCGTAGTGGATGGCCGCCTCGATGACAGGGAGCAGCTGATCACGCTGCTCGTCGGTGAGGAGGACGGGCGCAAGCGCGTCGCGATAGTCGACACCACCGTGCTCGGCGACCTCTTCGAAGAAGTCGCGGAAGAAGCCAGAGGAGAGGTGGCAGCTGAGGAGCCGCTGGGCCCAGTCATGCCCAAGCACGCGCTCCGGGTAGCCAGCGAAGTGCTTCGCGGCGTCTCCGATGCGCGCGATCGAGGCCGCTTCGGAGGCGGCCTCAGCTCCGCCGAGCAGAGCTCGGTGACGCTCGAGCGCTGCGTTCGCGGCGGCTCCGATGTGCTGCTTGTTGGCGAGGGCAGGCGCCTCGTTCACGATCGCGGACAGTTCCTGGAACAGGAGCAGCTCCAGGTACGCGGCGCGCGCCACCAGCACATCGACGGGAATCAGCAGGTCACCGAGCGACGTCGCTGGCTTCGGGGCGGATGCTGGGGCTGCGTCGTCCTGAGATCGGTCTCCGCCGCGCCTTCCGAATACTGGCTTCACACGCTCATCCTACGTGCCTGACCGCGCGCGCTCGTCGCGTCCCAGAGCGGTGCGAAACCGTGCTGCAAGACGCGATCGGAGTCCGAGCAGAGCGAAATGCACCGATTCGCTAGACTGTGACGATGCCGCGACCGCGGCCGTTCGGCGCCCTTCGACTTCCCGGGCGCATCCCACAACTGCAGACAGGGCGTTTCACTCGTGAAGTTCTCCGACCTTTCCATCGATGCCGACATCGTCTCGGCGCTCGAGGGACACGGCATCACCGAGCCGTTCCCCATCCAAGAGCAGACGATCCCCCTTGCCCTGAGCGGGCAGGACATCATCGGCCAGGCCAAGACCGGCACCGGCAAGACCTTCGGCTTCGGCCTCCCCCTCATCCAGCGCCTTGGCACCGACCCGGCCCACGGCGTGCAGGCACTCGTCGTCGTTCCCACTCGCGAGCTCGCCGTCCAGGTCTATGAGGACCTCCAGATCGCCGTCTCCGGGCGCAGCACCTCGGTTGTCCCCATCTACGGGGGCAAGGCGTACGAGGGGCAGATCGAGCAGCTCAAGGCAGGTGCGCAGATCGTGGTCGGCACACCGGGTCGCCTCCTCGACCTCGCCCAGCAGCGCATGCTGAGCCTCTCGAACGTGCGGGAAATGGTGCTCGATGAGGCCGACAAGATGCTCGACCTCGGCTTCCTCTCCGACATCGAGCGCCTGTTCGCGCAGACCCCGGCGACGCGCCACACGATGCTTTTCTCGGCAACGATGCCCGGCCCGATCGTGGCGCTCGCTCGCCGCTTCATGACGAAGCCCATTCACATCCGCGCCACCGACCCAGACGAGGGCGTCACGCAGGCGAACATCGAGCACGTGATCTACCGCGCGCATCCGCTGGACAAGGACGAGATGATCGCCCGCATCCTGCAGGCCGAGGGCCGGGGCAAAACCGTCATCTTCACGCGCACGAAGCGTGCCGCCGCGAAGCTGATGGAGGAGCTCACCGATCGTGGCTTCAAGGCGGCGGCAGTGCACGGCGACCTGAACCAGGAGCAGCGCGAGCGAGCTATGGCCGCGTTCAAGGCCGGCAAGAAGGACGTGCTCATCGCCACCGACGTCGCCGCGCGAGGCATCGATGTCGACGACGTGTCCCACGTCATCAACCACACCATTCCTGAAGACGAGAAGGCGTACCTGCACCGCGTGGGTCGCACGGGACGCGCCGGCAACACGGGCATCGCGGTGACCTTCATCGACTGGGACGACCTGCACAAGTGGGCGCTGATCTCGAAGGCGCTGGAGCTCGGCGCCGAGGAACCGGTCGAGACGTACTCGTCGTCTCCCCATTTCTACAAGGACATGCGCATCCCCGAGGGCACGAAGGGGCGCATCGCCGCGCCAAAGCGCGAGGTGCAGTCACCCGGCAGCCGCCACACCTCGAGCGAACGCGGCGGCAGAGGCGGCAGCTCCCGCGATGCGGGAGACCGACCCGCTCGCTCGCGGTCCCGGCGCCGCACCGGCGATGCGCCAGCGTCGCAGACCGCTGCAGCTCCCGCAGGTGAGCGTGCTGCGGACGCGCAGGGCGCGGGCGAAGCAGGCGCCGAGCGTCCGGCTCGCCGTCGCCGCCGTCGTCGCGGCGGTGGTTCCGCAAGCGACTCGAACGTTGCACCCCAGGAGTCGCAGAGCAGCGAGTAACCGCGCACGCGGCAGTACGAACGGCGTCGAGCATGTGCTCGGCGCCGTTCGCGGTCCCGCCCAGTGTCGGCCGGTGCTCGCGTCAGAGCGGGCCGGATCCGCGGAAGACCGGCGCGCTGCCTGTCCCCTGCTCGAGAATGCGTTCCAGGTGCTCCGGTGCGGTCGTGTGCTCGCCGAGCCGGTTCGGCTTGCCCGCGCCGTGATAGTCGCTCGATCCGGTCACGATGAGGTCATGCCGCGCGGCCATCTCGAGGAGGATCTGGCGGCTCGCCGCGTCGTTCTCCCGATGCCCAACCTCGAATCCGCCGAGGCCCGACTGCACGAGCTCCTCGAGGACGTCGGGTGCCATTGCGCGCTTGCCTCTCGACCCCGGGTGCGCCAGGACGGGCACACCCCCGGCTCGCCGGATGAACTTCACGACGGCGAACGGGCTCGGTGCGTAGTGCGCGACGTAGTAGCCGCCTCGCCAGTGGAGCACCGTCTCGAACGCTTCCACTCGACTGCTGACGATGCCCTTTGAGACCAGGGCGTCGGCGATGTGCGGACGGCCCACGGTCGCGCCGGGCTCCGTGACGGCGAGCACATCGTCCCAGTCAAGGTCGTGATCAGCCGCGATCATGCCGACCATGCGCTCGGCACGCGATCGCCGAGACTCGCGCACCTGCTGCATCTCTGCGAGCATCACCTCGTCGGCGGGGTCGATCAGGTAACCGAGCACGTGGACGCTCGCGTGGTTGAGCTGCGAGGAAAACTCGATGCCAGGGATGAGCGTGACTCCGGTCTCCTGCGCAGCGTCCGCGGCGTCAGCCCACCCGGCCGTGGTGTCGTGATCGGTGAGGGCCACTACATCGAGGCCCGCCTTCGCCGCCTGCCGCACGACCTCACCCGGCGCCTCCGTTCCGTCTGACACCACGGAGTGGGTGTGGAGGTCGATGCCCGGCGTGTCGAAGGAGGTCATGCCTCGATCAAAGCACAGGGCACGGGACGGCGATCGCAACGTCGCTCCCAGGCTCACCCCGCCGCTCCGGCTACGCTGATGCGGTCATGCCGAGTACCTCTCCATCACCCAGACGACGTTCCCTCGCCGGTCATCGAGCGGCGGGGCTGCTGCTCGGGCTCATCGCCCTCGCCGCAGCCGTCGTGCTCGGCTGGCCGCAGCTCCTCGATCTCCAGAGAGCGCCGTTGGTCGCACAGGCGATCTCGTTCCGGCTGCCGGTCGCGATCGGTGCGACGGCGATCATGCTGCTCCTGCTCATTCCCGTGCTCGCGTCTCGCAAGGCCCGCGCTGTCCTCGGGATGACCACGCTGGTGCTTGCCATCTTCATCGCATCCACGGCAGCGGTGCTCGTGAGCCGGGGCCTCGGCAGCGCCCTCACGACCCGCGACTCCCCCGAGAGCATCAACATCCTCAGCTGGAACACGCGCGGGGATGCGCCAGGCTCACCTTCGATCGCGCAACTCGCCGTGGAGGTGGGAGCCGATGTTGTGGTCCTTCCGGAGACGACGGAGGAGCTCGGCGTGGAAATCGCCGCCCAGATGTCCGAGGCCGGCTCGCCCATGTGGGTTCACACCCAGACCATCGACGAGGACTACAAGGCGACCTCGACCACGCTCCTGATCTCCCCCGACCTGGGTGACTACGAGGTCGTCACCGACCGGGGTGACACGAGCACGCTCCCGACCGTCATCGCCGTCCCGGTGGACGGCGACGGGCCCACGATCATTGCGGCGCATCCGGTGTCCCCCACCCCTGGCAACATGACCGCGTGGAATGCCGACCTCGAGTGGCTCGCCGCGCAATGCTCGAGCAACACGATCGTCGCCGGCGACTTCAACTCGACGCTCGATCACCTCGCCGGGCTCGGTGCGGACGACGCGAGCCAGCTGGGTTCCTGCGCCGACGCTGCGCTCGCGACCGGCAACGGAGCGGTCGGCACCTGGACTGCAGGAGTGCCGCCGTTGCTCGGCGCGAACATCGACCGGGTGATGGCGACCCCTGAGTGGAACATCACCGGCTTCGAGGTGCTCACGTCGCGGGACGACGCCGGCAGCGACCACCGTCCGGTCTTCGCGCAGCTCACGCCTTCGTCTGCCGGCTGAGGCCCGGTCGACGCGTGACGTGGCGACGGCTGGGCACGCCGTCCAGTTTCCCGGGCGAGAATGAGACGGTGACTACCTCCGACCACGCCAGCACTATGTCCGCCGCCCCTGTCTCCACCGAGGCTGCCGATGTCGACCGGGCGCTCGAAGCTCCCGCGAACGAAAACCGCAGCACGACGCCCAAGAGCGATGTCTTCCGCACGCAGATCATGCGCGGGTGGGCGGACCGTGACGAGAGCCTCCCATCGGCGCGGGCTTCCACTCCGACCGCGGCGGCGCACCGAGAGGCGATCTCGTCCCGCCATCGCGGTGCGCGCCTCGTGGTCCCCGCGGGAAGCCTGAAGCAGCGATCGAACGACACGGACTACCGCTTCAGGGCCCACTCCGCCTTCTCGCAGCTCACCGGATGGGGCTCTGACGCGGAGCCGGGTGCCGTGCTCGTGCTCGACCCGGTCGACGACGGCCACGAGGCGACCGTGTACTTCCGAGAACGAGCGGGGCGCGACAGCGACGAGTTTTACGCCAACTCCGAGATCGGGGAATTCTGGATCGGGCCACGTCCATCGCTCGCGCAGACCGCCGCCGACCTCGACATCGAGGCACGGGACCTCAGCGAGTTCTCGGAGCTCGGTCTCGTGACCGACGCACGCACGCTGGTGCTGCGTGAGGCGGATGCGGCGCTCACCGAGCGCATCGACGATGCACGACGCACCCTGTCCCTGCCGAACGCCGAATTCGACGCGCTCCTCTCCGACGACGCACTGCTCGCGCAGGACCTCAGCGAGCTGAGGCTCGTGAAGGACTCCTACGAGGTCGTCCAGATGCGCGACGCGGTTGCCGCGACGGCGGCCGGGTTCGACGACATCGTCGCGTCACTCGGCAAGGCTGCCGCCCATGCCAGGGGCGAGCGCATCGTAGAGGGCGTGTTCCAGGCGAGGGCCCGCCTCGAGGGCAACGACGTGGGCTACGACACGATCGCCGCCTCCGGTAGCCACGCGTGCATCCTGCACTGGACCAAGAACTCAGGCGCAGTGCGCGCTGGCGAGCTCATCCTCGTCGACGCCGGCGTAGAATTGGACTCACTCTTCACTGCGGATATCACGCGAACGATCCCCGTCTCCGGGCGGTTCACCGACGCGCAGAAGCTCGTCTACGAGATCGTGCTCGAAGCGGCCGACGCCGCGTTCGCGATCGTGCGTCCGGGCATCACGTTCCGGACCATCCACGACACGGCGATGGAGGTCATCGCACAGCGAACTCGGGAGCTTGGCATGCCAGTGGGGCTCGGCGACCCAGACCCCGCCGAGCAGCTCTACCGCAGGTACATGGTGCACGGCACGAGCCACCACCTCGGCATCGACGTGCACGACTGCGCGAAGGCCCGACGTGAGCTCTACCTTGACGGCGTGCTCGAGGCGGGGATGGTCTTCACCATCGAGCCCGGCCTGTACCTCCAACCCGACGACCTCACGGTGCCGGAGCACCTGAGGGGAATCGGCGTTCGCATCGAGGACGACATCCTCGTCACCGCAGACGGCGCCGAGAACCTGTCGTCCGGCATTCCCCGGACGGTTGCCGACGTCGAGTCGTGGTTCGCCCGATTGAACGCCAGCTAGGTGGACTCGGCAGTGGCGGGTCGGGGTCAGGACTCGGAGCTTGACCCCTGCCTGCTCTGCGCCGCCTCCGCGGCGCGCTTCTCGCGCTCGAGCTTGCGAAGTTCGGCCTGCGCCTCCGCGTAGGTTCGGCGAGGAGCCGCGGGCTCCTGCTGCCCCTCCGGAGCCTGCGAGACGTCCGGCTGCGCCGCGTCGGTGGCGGATGCGGGGTGAGGCGCCGGTGCGGTAGCTGGCGGCTCGATGTTGGTCGCGCTCTGGGGCGCGTGGGGCGCGGCCTCTGGCGAGGCCTTGGAGCCGAGGAGGTTCCGCGCCTTCGCTGCATGCTCGCGCGGCACGACGACGTCGAAGTGGGTGGCGACCACCTGCATCACCGAGGTGAACTGTCGCCGCTGCGGGTTGAGCGCGTAGCCGATCACGCTCCAGAGCACCGAGAACCCGATCGCGACCGGGAGGATGGCGACGAGGGTCTCGATGGCGACGCCGGGCGTGACGATGAGCACCAGCAGCCCGACGAAGAGGCCGAGCATGACTCCCGTGCCGACTGCGCCGAGGGCCGCCTTGCCGAACGACATGCGCCCGGTGACGCGTTCGACGGTGCGCAGGTGGCTCCCGAGGATAGACACGGTCGAGACGGGGAAGTCCTGCTTCGCGAGGCCATCGACGACTGCTCGCGCGGCTTCGTAGGTGTCGAGACTCGCGATCACGTCGCCCTCTGGGACCTTCGGGAATCGACTGCGGGCGCCACGTGTCGTCGTGCCTGGGGTTGTCATACCGCCATTGTCTCAGGACGGCCGGGGAAACGCGGCCGACGAGTCACATGTTCGCTGATGGCTGGCGCGGAGTCGGCGGCGACTACCATTGGCCCGTGAGTGTCTCCAAGGTCTTTACTGCGCGCCTTTCCGCGTGCCCTGTCTTCGACGAAGACGGTGACCGGATCGGCAAGGTCCGCGATGTCATCGTCGAGTACCGCGCTGCCCACTCCCCCAGAGTCAACGGGCTCGTCGTCGAGACGAAGAGCAAGCGACTGATCTTCATTCCGATCCGCCAGGTCGAGTCGATAGGCTCCGGCCAGATCGTCGTGAGCGGCGAGATCGACTCCCGCCCGTTCGTCCAGCACGGCCAGGAGGTGCGCGTCCTCGCCGACCTCGCCGACCGCTCCGTCACGTTCAACGACGGCACCGCCACGGGCACCATCGAGGACGTGCAGATCGAGGAAGACGCGCAAGGACACTGGCATGTCGGCCAGCTCTTCGTGCGCCTGCCCCGCAAGAGCAAGCAGCTCTTCGGCACCGGCCCGACGCGCTTCGCGACGTGGGACGAGGTCACGCCTGAGCTCACGATCGGTGAGCAGCAGGCCGCCACGCAGTTCCTCACCGCCCATTCGGACATGAAGCCCAGCGACTTCGCCACAGCGCTCCTCGACTTGCCGGATGCGCGGCTGAAGGAGGTCGTGAGCATGCTGCCCGACGAGCGGCTCGCGGACGTGCTCGAGGAGATGCGAGAGTCCGACCAGGTCAACATCATCGAGTGGCTCGACGAAGAGCACGCGGCCGATGTGCTCGACAAGATGCAGCCGGACGACGCCGCCGACCTCGTCGCGAAGCTCGACGCCGTCAAGAGCGAGGCCCTGCTCCAGCGCATGGACCCGGAGGAGGCCGAGGAAGTGCGCATGCTGCTCGAGTTCGCGCCGGATACGGCTGGCGGGCTCATGACGACCGACCCGGTGATCCTGCCCGGCGACGCCACAGTCGCCGAGGCGCTGGTGCTGATCCGTCGCAAGGACCTCCCGGCCGCGCTCGCGACGAGCGTCTTCGTGACGCTCTCGCCCTACGAGCCCCCGACCGGCCGATACCTCGGACTCGTGCACTTCCAGCGGCTCCTCAGGTATCCGCCACACGAGCGACTCGACACCATTCTCGACCGAGAGATGGAACCAGCCCCGACGACGATGCGCGACGCCGAGGTGGCCCGCGTGCTCGCGAGCTACGACCTCGTCGCGCTCCCCGTCATCGATGAAGCCCACCGCCTCGTCGGCGTCGTGACGATCGATGACGTCCTCGACCACCTCCTGCCGGAGGACTGGCGCCAGGTCGACGCGGAGGGCGAGGTCGTACCAAGCCGCGTCTCGCAGCGCGTCGGCACGAAGCGCGTCGTCACCGCCCCCGCGAACTCTGCATCCGCTCGGAGGACTCATGGCACGTCGTGAGGACGAACTCGAGCGCCCCAAGGTCAAGGGCCTCCACCTTCGCCGTCCGCGACCGAAGCCGCGGCGCGACTCCCGCGGCGACGACGGGGAGAACCGCGACCGCGAGCGGAGCGATGCCTTCGGCCGCGGCATGGAGGCGTTCGCGCGAGCCATGGGAACGCCCGCGTTCCTCGTCGGCCTGTCGCTCTTCGTCATCTTCTGGGTGGTCTGGAACTCGATGGCGCCCGTCGACCTCCGCTTCGACTCGGCGGACCTGGGCTTCATCGCGCTGACACTCATGCTGTCCCTGCAGGCGTCCTACGCGGCGCCAATGCTGCTGCTCGCGCAGAACCGCCAGGACGACCGAGACCGCGTGCAGATCGCGCAGGACCGCCAGCGCGCGGAACGCAACTCGGCCGACCTGGAGTACCTGGCCCGCGAGATCGTAGCGCTTCGAGTGCTCACCAAGGACCTCGCATCCAAGGACTTCATCCGAGCCGAGCTGCGCGCGCTGCTGGAGGACATCGAAGATCTCGACGACCCGGACGATGAGGGCGCCGAGACGATCTCTCGCGAGGAGCAGCGGGGCAGCGATGCTGCCAGACGTCGCGCGGAAGCCATCCGTGACAGGAAACGCGCCGCGAAGTCGGCAGAAGAGCAGGCGTGAGCGGCGTGCCGCTCGCCGACGACATCAGGGGTGCACTCTCCAGCGTCATCGACCCGGAGCTTCGCCGACCGCTGACAGAACTCGGCATGATCGAGCGCGTCGACGAACGCGGTGACGGATCGGTGGAGGTCGAACTCCGACTGACCATCGTCGGCTGCCCGGCGGCCCGCCAGATCGAACGGGACGTTCGGTCGGCGATCGAATCCGTCATCGACGGCGTCCCGTATGAGCTCGTTGTCGGCGTCATGACCAGGGAGCAGCGAACGGCCCTCACCGAGCGTCTGCGCGGCTCGCGCGCCGGCCGCGTGCATCCGTTCGGGCGCGACTCGCTGACGCGCGTCATCGCCGTCACCAGCGGCAAGGGCGGCGTCGGGAAGTCGACCGTGACCGCGAACCTCGCCGCGGCGTTCGCTCGTCGCGGCCTCAACGTCGGGATCATCGATGCCGACGTCCATGGCTACTCGATCCCCGGGCTCTTCGGGCTCGCCGACGACGTCTCGCCGACGCGCATCGGCGCCATGATCGTGCCCCCCGTTGCCCACGGCGTAAAGCTCATCTCGATCGGGATGTTCCTCGGCGACCAGTCACAGGTCGTCGCCTGGCGCGGCCCGATGCTGCACCGGACCATCGAGCAGTTCCTGACCGACGTCTACTTCGGCGACCTCGATGTACTTTTGCTGGATCTGCCGCCCGGGACAGGCGATATTGCGATCTCGCTCGGACAGCTCCTGCCTGGAGCCGAGGTCGTCGTGGTGACGACCCCTCAGGCGGCTGCGGCGGACGTCGCCTGGCGATCGGGCGCCCTGGCCAGGAAAACCGGCCAACGAGTCGTCGGGGTCATTGAGACTCTGTCGCCGTTTGAGACCGGCGACGGCCAGCGCGTCGCACTGTTCGGCGAAGGCGGCGGCAGGGCCGTCGCTGCACGCCTCAGCGAAGAGGACACACCCGTGGAGCTGCTGGCGGAGGTCCCCGTCAGCCAGCTGCTCCGGGAGTCCGGCGACGCGGGCACCCCGCTGCTGCGAACCGCGCCGCATGATGACGCGGCCGGTCTCGCCCTGCAGCGCGCCGCTGACGCGCTGCTCGCGCAGCCACGCGGCCTCAGCGGTCGTCGCCTGCCCGTGTCGCTTCGCTAGAGCCCGCTCGCACTCGGGATGCGCGCGGGCGAGCAGACCAGGTCGCGTTGCGGTCGCGGGTCGTGTCGAAGTCGCGGGTCGCGTCGAGGTCTCGGGTCGCTTCGAGGTCTCAGGTCGCTTCGAGGTCGACGGGCACGGGCCCGACGATCGCCGGCGCCGCGACGGCCCTCGCCGCCCAGCTCGGTCGCGACGCGCCGCCGACCGCAGCGGCCGCTGCCGCATCCGCACTATCGCCCGACGCTGCAGAAGCTTCATTCACCGGCGGAGGCGTCGGGGCGGCCGGTTCGTCCTCAGCGAGGAGCGCGTCGCGAATGATTCGGCGCGGGTCGTACTGACGCGGGTCGAGCTTTCGCCAGTCGACATCGGCGAAGTCGTCGCCCATTTCCTCTTTCATCCGCGACTTCGCATTCGTGGATGCGCCACGAAGCCACTTCACCGCATCGGCGAGACGCTCGGCAGCTTTCGGCAGTTTGTCGGGTCCGATGATGAAGGCCGCGATAACGCCGATCAACAGCAACTTCTCAAACGTCAGCCCAAACACCGTCCCATCATAGGCTCTGGGATGGGCCCGTGGCGCATCGGAGACCACGACTGCCGCGGCCATGCGTACGGGCCCGCGGCCCACCACGGCGCTAGTCTTGAAGAATGTCTGAACTGGAGCTCAGCTCGCGGTACATCAACGAGCGAATCGCAGACGATGCCCTCGTCCGTGAGGCTCGTCAGTTGACGCTCGAACTCGGGCTACCCCTCCCCTCGGCTGCCACTGCCGCCCACATCACCTTCCTGGCCGCCGCGACGGGGGCCAGGACAATCATCGAAATCGGCACCGGGGTCGGCGTGCTGACCCACGCCGTCTGGCGCGGGGCGCCGGGGTCGACCATCACCTGCATCGACTCGGAGCCCGAGTACCTCGGCCACGCACGTCGCCTCCTGATCTCCGCTGGGGCGCGGGGGGCGAGCCTCCGCTTCATTACCGGACACCCACAGGACGTCCTCCCTCGAATGACCGAGGGGGGCTACGACCTCGTCGTCATCGGCGGCGACATCGCGCACATCGGCGTTCACCTCCAGCATGGGCTGCGCCTCATCCGCCCGGGAGGAACCATCATCGCGCTCGGCGCCCTCAACGGCGGGAAGGTGGCGTCGCCCGCTCGCCGCGACGCGCTCACCAGCGGACTTCGCGCGCTCTTCTCGGAGTTCGACCTCCAGGAAGATCTTCGCTTGGCGCTCCTCCCGCTCGACGGCGGCATCCTCCAGCTCACCAAGCTTCGCTAACACCACCGAACCTGCGCAGGCACAGCAGAAGGGGGGGGGGGGGGGGGGGGGGGGCCCGGGGCCGAGGGGTGCTGGCCCGTCAACCCCCGCCAGATCCTCCCACACCCCCCCCCGCCCGCGGCGCCCCCCCCCCCCCACCCCAACACCCCCCCCCCACCCCCCCCCCGCCGCCCCCCCGCCCCCCCCCCCGCCCCGCCCCGGCCCCCCCCCCCCCTTCTCTTCGTGCGAAACGGCTATTCGCCGACGACTGCGCTCAGCGCATCGCGAAGCTCGCGCGCCTCGTCGTCGTTGACGGACACCACGAGGCGCCCGCCACCCTCGAGGGGTACACGGACGATGATCAGCCGTGTTTCGCGGATGGCTTCCATAGGTCCGTCACCAGTACGCGGTTTCATCGCGGCCATAATTGCGCCTCCAAGATTTGTGCAGTGTCCCCCTAGTATCCCAAATTCGTGGACCGAGTGTGCATTCGGCCCTCCGGAATGAGGAAAGTCGCGAATCGAATGCACCCCGTCTTCTGAGGAAACGACGCGGGAAACAGCCAGAAGCGAGGTGTAGCGTCACATTCCGTTGGCATCCAAGGTGCCTTCTGCTCTAGCCAGATGATCGAAAGGACCTCACGTGGCTGAATACACGCTCCCCGACCTTCCCTACGACTATGCGGCACTCGAGCCCCACATCTCGGCGCGGATCATGGAGCTGCACCACGACAAGCACCACGCCACCTACGTGAAGGGGGCGAACACGGCCCTCGAGCAGATCGCCGAGGCTCGCGACAGCGGCAACCTCGCGAACATCAACAAGCTCGAGAAGGACCTCGCGTTCAACCTCGGTGGGCACGTGAACCACAGCGTCTTCTGGACCAACCTGTCACCAGAGGGCGGTGAGCCGGAGGGCGGCATCAAGGACGCCATCGACGAGCAGTTCGGCGGGCTCGAGAAGTTCCAGGCGCAGTTCACCGCCGTCGCGCTCGGTGTCCAGGGCTCCGGCTGGGCCGTGCTCGGCTACGACCAGACCGGCGGCAACCTGACGACCTTCCAGCTGTTCGACCAGCAAGGGAACATCCCGTTCGGGGTGACCCCCCTGCTCCAGCTGGACGTGTGGGAGCACGCCTACTACCTCGACTACCAGAACGTCCGCGCCGACTACATCAAGGCATTCTGGAACATCGTGAACTGGAAGAACGTCGGCGAGCGCCTCGACGCCGCCCGCGCCTGACGCGGCACGTTCCCTACCAACGGCGATCGCCGCATCCGTTCGCGGATGCGGCGATCGCCTTCTTCGTTCGAGGCCGAAAGGCCGGGAATCTGCGCGGCGGACTCTCGCACACCGCTGGCCAGACTACGCGGGAGTCCAGTCCCCCTCGACCGTGTACCAGCAGATGTACAGCCAGAGGAGCTGCCCCGCGAGCATGAGGATCACGACGCTGACCCGGTACAGCGGCGACTTCGGAATCGCCACGGCACCGAGTACTGGGAACATCGGCATGAGCAGGCGGAAGGTGCTCGATTGCGGGAAGAACACGGCGAACAAGTACGTGAAGTAGCTGAAGAGCCAGATCCTGATCTCGATGCCGAGCCGGCGCATGACCGGCAGGGCAATGACACCGAGAACGAAGACGACAAACAGCACGACGATGATCGCGCCGATCGGCTGCCCGAACCAGAACGTGGCGCCGTGGAACCACCCCGTGAAGGGCACGAGCTCGATCGGCCCCGTGTAGTGGATGCGCCAGGCGAGCTCGGTATCGATGTACGCGGAGGGCTCACCGGTCACGGCCCAGGCGATGAGGAGCCAACCGAAGCCAGCGACCGCCGACAGTAGCCCCGCAATCATGACCCTGATGACCTCCGGACGCGGGAAGCTCTCCCGGCCCTTCGCGTGCATCCACCAGCGAGCCAGGAAGTACAGGCCGAGCGTCATCGCCCACGCCAGCCCCGTGGGGCGGGTGAATGACGCCACGACGATGACGGGAAGCATGACGAGCCACTGCCGTTTGATGAGGAGGTAAAGCAGCAGGGCAACGAAGAAGTTCTGCGCGCTCTCCGCGTACCCGAGCTGCAAGAGCGGACTCGTCGGCCCGATGCAGAAGAGCAACGTCGCGAACGCGGTGGTGCTTTTGTCGACCACGAGCGCAAGCGTGCGGTTGAAGACCCAGGCCGCGGCGAACCCGAAGGCCGTCGCGACAAGCACGGACGCCACGTCCCACGGTAGCGTCGTCACGAGCATCAGCGCGCGCACGAGCATCGGATACACGGGCATGAACGCCCACGCGTTCTCGGTGACCTGGCCCTCCTCGTTCCGAGGAAGCTCGCTCGAGTAGCCGTAAGGCCCCAGCGCGATCCGCTCATACCAGGCGGCGTCCCAGATGTTCGAGAACGTCCACAGGTCGGGCTTCGCGGGCGACTGCCACGTCTCCTGCTGCTGCGACGCGAACCCGAGCAGGAAGATGGTCGTCACGACGCGGGAGGCGAAGAAGATGATGGCCACCTGCGCAAGCGGGGGCAGTCGATTCCAGTAGTACGTGAAGTAGGTCGGCCGTGTGTCGGCAGCGACCGTGAACTCCTCGCGCCCAGTTCTCGCTAGCGTGAGGTCAGCCACGAGCGCAGCCCTTCCTCGACTCGGGTGATCTCCGCGAGAAGCACGCGCTCGTCATCGGCGTGCGCCTTCAGCGGATCGCCTGGCCCATAGTTGACCGCCGGAATCCCGAGCGCTGAGAAGCGTGCCACGTCAGTCCATCCGTACTTCGGCTTTGCCTCCGCACCGACCGCCTCCAGGAAGCCACGAGCGAGCGGCGCATCCAGCCCCGGCCTCGCCGCAGGCGAGCGGTCGACGAAGTCGAGCTCGAACTCGCCGAACCAGGACCTGAGCTGGGCTTCGGCCTCGTCGAGCGTCTTGTCTGGCGCGAAGCGGTAGTTCACGTGCACGACGCACTCGTCTGGGATCACGTTGCCGGCGACACCGCCGTAGATGCGCACCGCGTTGAGTCCCTCCCGGTACTCGAGGCCCTCGACCGGCACCGTCGACGGTTCGAAGGCAGCGAGCCTGGCGAGGATGGGCGCGGCCTTGTGGATGGCGTTGTCGCCGACCCAGGCGCGTGCCGAATGCGCGCGCCGGCCCCTCGTGCGGATGTCGACGCGGATGGTGCCGTTGCAGCCGCCTTCGACCTCGCCCTTCGTCGGCTCGCCGAGGATCGCGAAATCAGCAGCAAGCAGCTCCGGCCGTGCCTCCGCCAGCAGCCCGAGACCGTTCAGGTCCGACGCCACCTCCTCGTTGTCGTACCAGATCCAGGTGACGTCGACGGCAGGTGCAACCAGCTCCGCGGCAAGGCGCAGCTGGACGGCCACACCCGCCTTCATGTCGACCGTGCCTCGGCCCCAGAGGTACTCGCCGGGCGAAGTGCCTGGCACATCCGCTGCTGCCTGCTCAGGCGACAGACGCTCCAGCTTGGTCGGGAGGTTCTTATTGATAGGCACCGTGTCGATGTGCCCGGCGATTGCGACGCGCTGCGCCCGCCCCAAGGACGTGCGGGCGATGATCGTGTTGCCGAGTCGCTGGACCTCGAGATGCCCGTAGGGCGCAAGCGCCGCCTCGATCGCGTCGGCGATCGTCGCCTCATCTCCGGATTCGGAGGGGATGTCGCACAACAGCCTCGTGAGTTCGGTCGAAGGTAGCGTCAGATCGATGGCGCCGGCGCTCGCGAATGAAGACATGGGCTCAAGCCTAAGTCCTTCCGAGGACCCGCTGACGGCACCCGCGCAGGGGCAACGCTCGGTAGCCTGGAGCGCATGACCAACGATGCAGCCACATCCAACGACCAGCGGACTGCGTGGGGCGACGGCCTCGCGACGATCACCAACGACGGGCAGGTGCTCGACGCCTGGTTCCCGACACCGGCCCTCGGACCGCTTCCCGAAGGTCGCGACCCGCACATTTCGCCGGCGAGCTTCGCCGCGCTCGCCCACGACGACGAGCGCAGGCAGGTGCAGGTCAGCCCCGTCACCGTGACCGTGCAGCTGGACGAGCCGGTGTCGAGCGTCGTCGACGCTTACCTCCGCCTCCACCTCCTGAGCCACCTGGTCGTCGAGCCGAATAGCATCAACCTCGATGGCATCTTCGGCCACCTGCCCACGAACGCCTGGACCAACGTTGGTCCGATGCGTCCGGAGCTCGCCGCGTCGTCGCGAGCCGGGTTGCAGCGCGAAGGCATCCAGGTCTACGCCATCGATAAGTTCCCGCGCCTCCTCGACTACGTGACGCCGGTGGATGTGCGCATCGCGGACGGCGGGCGTGTGCGCCTCGGCGCGCATCTCGCGCCAGGCACGGTTGTGATGCACGAGGGATTCGTGAACTTCAACGCGGGTACGCTCGGACGCTCCATGGTCGAGGGCCGCATCTCGCAGGGCGTTATCGTCGGTGCCGGCAGCGACATCGGCGGCGGCGCGTCCATCATGGGCACCCTCTCGGGCGGCGGAACGCAGCGCATCCGCATCGGCGAGCGCGCTCTGCTCGGCGCCAACTCGGGCATTGGCATCTCGCTCGGTGACGACTCCATCGTCGAGGCTGGCCTCTACGTGACCGCGGGCACCAAGGTCTCCCTCGTCGGGCAGAGCGACCCGGACGGCCAGATCGGTGAGCCTCGATCGGTGAAGGCCTCGGAGCTCTCGGGCGTGCCGAACCTGCTCTTCCGGCGGAACTCGATCAACGGTGCAGTGGAGGCCATCGCTCGCACCGGCGCGGGCATCCAGCTCAACGACGCCCTGCACGCCTAAGCGCGAGGCGTCGAGGACGCCTGCGCCCTGGACGCTGCGCACCCATGTGCACGCATACCGAAGGCGTACGTGCACGCGCACCGAAGGCATAGAACAACACTCCCCGCTGGCCACCTGTCGTGCGGCTCGAGCGGGGAGTGTCTTGTTCGATCAGCGTAAAGCGAGTGCCGCCGGAGCGGAACCCCTCTCAGGGAATTCCAGGCTCCGGCGGCACTCGTGGTTCGGCTTTCTCCAGCGTTAAAGCAGCTGGAACCCTCGATCTTCTGGGTAGTGGCGCTCGGACTCACCCGTGTACAGCTGCTGCGGGCGACCGATCTTGGTCTTCGCGTCAGCGTTCGCCTCACGCCAGTGCGCAACCCAGCCGGGCAGGCGGCCGATCGCGAAGAGCACGGTGAACATGCGGTTCGGGAAGCCCATCGCCTTGTAGATGATGCCCGTGTAGAAGTCGACGTTGGGGTAGAGGCTGCGTTCCTTGAAGTAGTCGTCGTTGAGCGCGACCTGCTCAAGCTGCGTCGCGAGGTCCAGCAGCGGGTCGTTGACGCCGAGGGCCGCGAGCACCTCGTCGGCAGACTCCTTGACGAGCTTCGCACGCGGGTCGTAGCTCTTGTAGACGCGGTGCCCGAAGCCCATCAGGCGGACCCCGTCTTCCTTGTTCTTGACGCGCTCGACGAAGCGGTCGACGCCCTCACCTGATTCCTGAATCTGAGCAAGCATCTTCAGCACGGCCTCGTTGGCACCGCCGTGCAGCGGCCCGTTGAGCGCGCTGATGCCCGCCGAGATCGACGAGTACACGTTGGCCTCGGTGGAGCCGACGAGGCGCACGGTCGACGTCGACGCGTTCTGCTCGTGGTCGGCGTGCAGGATGAGCAGTCGCTCGAGGGCCTTCGAGAGGACCGGGTTGACCTCGTAGGGCTCGGCGAGGTTGCCGAAGTTCAGCTTGAGGAAGTTGTCGACGAAGCCGAGCGAGTTGTCTGGGTAGAGGAAGGCCTGACCGATGCTCTTCTTGTGTGCGTAGGCGGCGATGACCGGGATCTTCGCGAGTAGCCGGATGGTCGACTGCTCGACCATCTCGGGGTTGTGGACATCGAGCGAGTCCTCGTAGTACGTGGAGAGCGCGTTCACTGCGCTCGAGAGGACCGACATCGGGTGCGCGTGCGACGGCAGTGCGGTGAAGAAGCGCTTGAGGTCCTCGTGCAGCAGCGTGTGGTGGCGGATGCGCTCCGTGAAGTTCTCGTACTCAGACTCCGTCGGGAGCTGACCGTAGATGAGCAGGTAGGCGACCTCGAGGAAGCTGGACTTCGAGGCCAGCTCCTCGATCGGATACCCGCGATAGCGGAGGATGCCGTTGGCTCCGTCGATGTACGTGATGGCGGACTTGGTCGACGACGTGTTGACGAAGCCCTGGTCGAGGGTCGTGTACCCGGTCTGCTTCATGAAGGTCGAGATATCGACCGCGTCAGCGCCTTCCGTGGCGCGCAGGACGGGAAATTCAGCCGTCTTGTCGCCGATCCTGAAGGTGGCCGAGTCCGCCTCGTTCCGGTGGGCCTCAGCCTGCTTGTGCTGTTCAGTCACAGATCCTCCTCGAGCGGGTGGGGGATGCTCCCCGGCGAGCACGCAGAACGCGCAGTGTTCCTCTAGCCTAATCGGTCGACAAGGTGACTATGCGAATCCACAATGAAACGCGTGATGTGCTGTGTGTTCTCTACTGGGCTTGCGCGTACCGGTCGCCTGCAGCCTCGGTGAGTCGCCGCACAGCCTCATCGATCTGCGCATCCGTCGCCGTCAGCGAGATGCGGACGTGCCGCGCGCCAGCATCGCCGTAGAACACACCTGGGCCACCGATGATCCCGAGCTCGGCCAGCTCGGCGATGGTTGTCCACGAATCGTCACCCCTGGTTCCCCAGAGGTACAGCCCGGCCTCGCTGTGGTCGATGCGGAGCCCCCAGGCGCGAAGCGCTGGCAGGAGGACCTCCCTGCGCCGACGGTAGCGTTCGTACTGCTCGTGCGCGTGCTTGTCGTCCGAGAGGGCCGTCGCGACAGCGGCCTGGACAGGGGCCGGCACCATGAGACCGGCGTGCTTGCGTGCCACGAGGAGGCGCGCGATGAGCGCCTCGTCGCCGGCGACGTAGGCGGCACGGTACCCGGCGAGGTTCGAGCGCTTCGACAGCGAGGAGCACGCGAGGATGTTCGTCCAATCGCCGCCCGTGACACGCTCGTCGAGGATGCTCGGAATGCTCTCCTTCGCCCACTCGCCCCAGCCGAGTTCGGCGTAGCACTCGTCGTTGACGATCACGGCACCGAGCTCACGGGCACGGTCGACCGCGGCCCTGAGCTCGTCGATACCGAGGACACGTCCGTCTGGGTTACCTGGACTGTTCAGCCAGATGAGCCTGGTGGGTTCCGGCCACTCGGCTGGGTCGTCGCCCGCGAATCCGGTCGCGCCGGCGAAGACCGCGCCAATTTCGTAGGTCGGGTAGGCCCTGGCTGGGTACACAACCGTGTCGCCCTCACCGAGGCGCAGGAAGAAGGCCGTCGTGGCGACGAACTCCTTGGAGCCGACGGTGAGCATCGTGTTGCCCCGCGCCAGACCCGGTACTCCCCTGCTTCTGGCGAACCAGTCGACGACGGCGTCTCTTGCCTGGGGTGTACCGATGGTGGTCGGGTACGCGTGGGCGTCGGCGTGCTCCCGGAGCGCGTGGCGAACGACCTCCGGCGTCGGGTCGACGGGCGACCCGATCGACAGGTCGACGGCACCGTCGCGATGCGATCTCGCTCGTTCGATGAACGGGGTGAGCTGGTCCCACGGGTAGTCGGGCAGCTCGCCGAGCGTCACGCCCCGTCTCCCTGGGGCTCAAGCGCCGCGATGAGCGGGTGGTCGTGGTGGATGACGCCGACCTTCGCCGCGCCCCCGGGCGATCCGACCTCGCTGAAGAAGTCGACGTTCGCCGTGTAGTACTCGCTCCACTCGTCGGGGAGGTCGTCTTCGTAATAGATCGCCTCGACTGGGCAGACCGGCTCGCAGGCACCGCAGTCGACGCATTCGTCAGGGTGGATGTACAGCATCCGATCGCCCTCGTAGATGCAGTCGACGGGGCACTCGTCGATGCAGGCCCGGTCTTTCACGTCGACACAGGGAAGGGCGATGACGTAGGTCACTGGGGCGACTCCTCCAGGTTCGTTTGCGATCTCTCATCGTACCCGCCCGCGCCGGTCGCCCGTCGTGCATGACGACTCGGGAGCTCGGGCCAAAAGGCGCACGCGGCGGCGATCAGCGACGCGAGCGCAAGCCAGGCGAGGCCGAAGCCGTCGCCGACGACCACGACGCTGGAACCGGGGTTCCAGAGCCCGAGCACGCCAACTGCGACGACGACCCCCGCCGCGTACCCGGTGGTCATCCAGCGGTCGACGAGGTACAGGCGCAGGCCGATGCCGAGGCACAGGATGCAGGCCAGACCGAGGACGATGCCGACCCAGAGCGTGAGGTCGAAGAGCTCGATTCTGCCGCGGTGCAGGAAGGTCGTGACCGTTCCGACGATGAGGCCGAAGAGCGCGTAGAGCAGCGCCCCGAGGATTCGCTCCCCAGTTCGCTGCTCCACGACGGGCTGGTCGATGACGTCGGTCATGCGCCCCTTACCTTCGATCTCTCCCTCGCGGGAACGCTGGCGCGGATGCGCCTGCGACTACTGCTTCTTGGCGCGCGAGGTCGCGCGTGCGCGTGCGTTGCCGTCGAGGATGAGCTTGCGGATGCGGATCTTCTCGGGCGTCACCTCGACGCACTCGTCCTCGCGAGCGAATTCGAGCGACTCTTCGAGCGTGAGCACGCGTGACGGGGTCATCGACTCGAACGTGTCTGCGTTCGCGGAACGCATGTTCGTGAGCTTCTTCTCCTTCGTCACGTTGACGTCCATGTCGTCGGCGCGCGAGTTCTCGCCGATGACCATACCCTCGTAGACCTCTTCGGTCGGCTGAACGAAGAAGGACATGCGCTCCTGCAGGGCGATCATCGCGAACGGCGTCGCGACACCGGCGCGGTCGGCCACGATCGAGCCGGACGTGCGGGTCGTGATGGCGCCGGCCCACGGCTCGTAGCCGTGCGCGATGGCGTTCGCGATGCCCGTTCCGCGGGTGCTCGTCATGAACTCGCTGCGGAAGCCGATGAGGCCGCGCGACGGGATGATGAACTCCATGCGCACCCAACCGGTGCCGTGGTTCGACATCGACTCCATGCGGCCCTTGCGAGCGGCGAGGAGCTGGGTGATGGCACCGAGGTGCTCCTCCGGCGAGTCGATGGTGAGGTGCTCGTACGGCTCGTGCGTCTTGCCGTCGACGATCTTCGTGACCACCTGCGGCTTGCCCGCCGTGAGCTCGAAGCCCTCGCGGCGCATGTTCTCGATGAGCACGGAGAGCGCGAGCTCGCCGCGACCCTGGACTTCCCAGGCGTCGGGACGCCCGATGTCGAGCACGCGGATCGAGACGTTACCGATGAGCTCGCGGTCGAGGCGGTCCTTCACCATGCGGGCAGTGAGCTTGTGGCCCTTGACCTTGCCCATGATGGGCGAGGTGTTGGTGCCGATCGTCATCGAGATGGCGGGCTCGTCGACCGTGATGGCCGGAAGCGGACGGACGTCTTCGGGGTCGGCGATCGTTTCGCCGATCATGATCTCGGGAATACCAGCGACGGCGACGATGTCGCCGGGGCCCGCGGAGTCGGTCGGGACGCGGTCAAGGGCCTTCGTCTCGAGGAGCTCGGTGATGCGCACGTTGTGCACGGAGCCGTCGTTCTTGACCCAGGCCACGTTCTGGCCCTTCTTCAGCGTTCCGTTGAAGACGCGGAGGAGCGCAAGACGGCCGAGGAACGGCGAGGCGTCGAGGTTGGTGACGTGCGCCTGCAGCGGTGCCTCCGGGTCGAAGGCAGGCGGCTGGATGTGCTTGAGGATGGTCTCGAAGAGCGGCTCGAGGTCGTCGTTGTCCGGCAGCTCGCCGTCGGCGGGCTGGTTGTGCGAGGCAGCGCCTGCACGGCCGGATGCGTAGAGCACGGGCAGGTCGAGGATGCCGTCGAGGTCGAGGTCGGGGACCTCGTCAGCCATGTCAGAAGCGAGGCCCAGGAGGAGGTCGTGGCTCTCGGCGACGACCTCGTCGATGCGAGCGTCGGGACGGTCGGTCTTGTTGACGCACAGGATGACGGGGAGCTTCGCGGCGAGCGCCTTGCGGAGCACGAAGCGCGTCTGCGGGAGGGGGCCCTCGGACGCGTCGACGAGCAGGACGACGCCGTCGACCATGGAAAGGCCGCGCTCGACCTCACCGCCGAAGTCAGCGTGGCCCGGGGTGTCGATCACGTTGATCGTGATGGGGCCGTCGGTGGCGTGCTTCCCCTTGTACGAGATCGCCGTGTTCTTGGCGAGGATCGTGATGCCCTTTTCACGCTCGAGGTCGTTCGAGTCCATGACTCGGGCCTCGGTCGAGTGGCTGTCGTGGTCACCGAACGAGCCGGTCTGCTTCAGCATGGCGTCGACGAGGGTGGTCTTGCCGTGGTCGACGTGCGCCACGATGGCGACGTTTCGGAGTTCAGAACGGTGGGCGACAGGCACAGCAGTCATTCAGGGGTGCTTTCATTTGAGAAAAGGGCAGTTCATCCTACGTCACGGAGGGCAGGCCTCCCGACCAGCGCGAGATGACCCCGCGCTGGTCGACGTTCCAACCGAGTCACTGGCCGGATTCGCGTTCCTCCGCCTCGGCGCGAAGAATCCCGGCCTGCTGCTCTGACGTTGCTTCGGACACGACGATGTCGTCGCCGAGCACCTCGTTCGTGACTGCGGCGGCCGTGGCCTGCTTGAGTGCAGCACGTTCGGCGCGACGGATCGCCTGCTCGTCCGGGTCGGGCACTGGTACCGCGGCGACGAGTCGCTGGGTGTACGGGTCCTGCGGTGCGCGCAGGATCTGGTCAGTCGGCCCCTGCTCGACGATCTTTCCGTGGTTCATGACGATCACGCGGTTCGCGAGCTGGTCGACGACGGCGAGGTCGTGCGTCACGAACAGTACGGCGAATTGCAGTCGCTGCTGGATCTCCATCAGCAGCTCCAGCACCCGCTTCTGCACCGAGACGTCGAGCGCAGAAGTCGGTTCATCGGCCACGAGGAGCTTGGGCTCGAGGGCGAGCGCGCGGGCGATGCCGATGCGCTGACGTTGTCCCCCGGAGAGCTCGTTCGGGTAGCGGTTGCGGAAGGAGCGTGGGAGCTCGACCTGGTCGAGGAGCTCGCCGACTCGCGCGTCGATCTCCGTCTTCGATAGCTTCTTCTCGAGGATGAGCGGCTCGGCGATGGACTGACCGATGGGCCAACGCGGGTTGAGCGACGATCCCGGGTCCTGGAACACGATGCCGATGTCGCGCCGGACCTCGGCGAGGTCGTGCTTCGAGACGCCATTGAGCTCGATGCCGTTCAACTTCATGGAACCGGATGCGACGGGCAGGAGGCCGACGACCGCACGGGCGACCGTCGTCTTGCCTGAACCGGACTCACCAACGACGCTGACGATCTCGCCCGGATAGATCTCGAACGTGGCGTCCTCGACCGCCTTGAAAGCTGGGACCCTGCCCTGCTTGGGGTACTCGATATCGGCGTTCTGCACGACGAGCGCGGGCTCGCCGGTAAATTCGCGTGCATCCAGCCCACTCGCCTCGCCCGTCCCGAGGTGCGGAACGGCGTCCAGCAGGGTCTTCGTGTACTCGTGCTGCGGGTTCTTGAAGATCTCGCGCACGGTGCCGCGCTCAACGATCTCGCCGCCCTTCATGACGATGACGTTGTCCGCGATGTCCGCGACGACGCCCATGTCGTGCGTGATGATGACGATGGCCGAGTTGAGGCGTTCGTGCAGCGAGCGCATGAGCTCGAGAATCTCGGCCTGAATCGTCACATCGAGGGCTGTGGTGGGTTCGTCAGCGATGAGGAGGTCGGGGTCGCAGCTGAGGGACTGCGCGATCATGGCTCGCTGCCGCTGGCCACCGGACAGCTGGTGGGGGTAAGAGTCGTACGCCTTAACCGGGTTCGGCATCTCCACGAGGCGCAGCAACTCGAGCGCGCGTTCCTTCGCGTCGTTCGGCGTCATCGTGGGGTTGTGGATGCGCAGGGCTTCGGAGATCTGGAAGCCGATCGTGAGCACTGGGTTGAGCGCAGTCATGGGCTCCTGGAAGATGACCGCGATGTCGTTGCCTCGCGCTCGTCTGAGGGTCGTCTGCGGAGCGCCGATGAGCTCGGTGCCGTTCAGCTTCGCGCTTCCGGACGTGCGCCCGTTCTTGGGAAGCAGGTCGAGCAGCGTCATCGACGACACCGACTTACCTGAGCCGGATTCGCCGACGATGGCGAGGACCTCGCCGGGACGCACGACGTAGTTGATCTTCTTGGCGGCCGGCACCCAGTCGCCGCCGACCCAGAACTCGACGCTCAGGTCCTGCACTTCGAGGATCGGGGTCGTGTCGTCTTTGCGTGAAGTGGTGCTCATGAGCGTGCCTCCCGGTGGGCTGCGGTCGAAGTGCTTGATGTCAGGGGGGTGCGCGGGAGCGCGGTTTGGCCGTCCGCCGCGGCGGGGCGCCATTCGTCTGCGAGACTTGGCGGGTGTCCGAGCGAACCGTCCTCCGCCCCCGCATGGGTCTCGTCGTGTACGGCGTCATCGCCCTCATGGCGCTTGTCGCCGTGTTCTCCGTGATGTTCACGCCGGGAGCTGGCCGCCATCTGCTTTCGGTGCTGCCGCTCCCCATCCTGGCGCTCGGCATCGGCTGGATAACCCTCGTGAGCCCGAGCGTCGTCTTCACCGACGATGCGCTCGAGGTCAACAATCCCCTGAAGCGCACCGTGGTCCCCTACGGCCAGATCGAACTCGTCGAAACCACGCGCGGCTTCACCGTCACCACGCCGGAGGGCAAGGTGAGCGCCTGGGCGGCTCCCCCGCCCGACCGCCTCAGCGCGGAGCGCATGGATCCGAGGGACCCACTGCTCTGGAAGGACCCGCGCCGGCTGACCGACGAGTCGCAGAGCATCCGCACGAGCGCCGCACCTGGAACGTACTCTGGCGACGCGGCGGTCAACCTCACGCACCGGCGAGCCCAACAGCAGCGCGAGGCCGGCGCGCCGATCGGCCCGGTCGTGCGGCGCCAGAACGTGGCCAACACCGTCGTACTGATCACGACGCTGCTGGTGGTCGGCGCGCTCTTCGCGATCTAGCCCCAGGCGAGCCGTCGACCCGGTGCGCGCCGCGACGAGGCTCGTCACGCATCCGCCTTGCTCGAACCGACGGCAGCGTCATCCTTCGTGGGACGTCCGTCGCGCGACGTGAGCGTGCGCCACATGCGCGACCAGGTGCCGTTGCCGGGGATCTTGCGCTGGCGCGGGTCGAAGGCGTCACGCAGGCCGTCGCCGATGAAGTTGATGCAGAGCGCGATGGCGACGATGAAGGCGCCCGGGAACCAGAACAGCCACGGCCGCGTCGCGAATGCTCCCTGGTACTCCTGCACGATCTGACCCAGCGACACGTCCGGCGGCTGGATGCCGAAGCCCAGGAACGAGAGGTTCGCTTCGAGGATGATGGCGGCACTCATGAGCAGCGTCGTCGAGACGATGACCACGCCGAGCGCGTTCGGGAGGATGTGGCGGAAGATGATCCGCCGCCCGGAGGCTCCTGCCACTCGCGCCGCGTCGACGAACTCGCGCTCTCGCAGCGTGAGGAACTCGCCGCGCACGAGACGGGCGAGCGACATCCAGCCGACCAGGCCGAGCACGACGGCGAGCGACACCGCACCGTAGGCGCGCATCGTCTCGTTCTGCCCAGCCAGCTGGCCGAGGACCGCCGCGAACACGAGCGTCGGGATGACGAGGAAGAGGTCGGTGACGCGCATGAGCACGTTGTCGACCCACCCGCGGTAGTAGCCCGCGATGCCGCCGACGATGATGCCGATGACGGCCGCGAGGATCCCGTAGATGAACATGACCGTCAGCGACTGCTGCGTGCCGCGCATGACCCGGGCGAAGATGTCGCGGCCGATCTCGTCTTGGCCGAACGGATGCGAGCCCCAGTCGAAGAGGTTCACGAACGTCGGGTTGCCGCCATTCTCGATCGACGCGATCGAGTTCCAGTCGTAGGCCCACCAGCCTGGCACCTGGATCTGCATGAACTTGCCCTCGGAGAAGTCCCACCACGGAATCACGATGCCGACGGAGGTGAAGACCAGCAGCACGATGACCAGCAGCACGGCGGTCGAGACCATCGCTCCCGTGTGGCGAACGAAGCGCCGCCACACGATCTGGCCCTGGCTGAGGCCGATGGTCTCTCGCTGCTCAATCGTCAGCTCGTCGCCCGGGCCCTGGGGCTGAGGGTTGGTGATCTCGGTGAAGTTCGGAGTCGTCATAGCTCAGCCCTCTCTCAGCTCAGGCGGATTCGCGGGTCGAGGACGGAGTACAGGATGTCCGCGATCAGGTTGAAGATCACGGTCAGCGCGGCCGTCACGAGGATGTAGCCCATGAGCGGGTTCAGGTCGACCGTGCGCAGCGACTCGGAGAAGATCGAGCCCATCGCGCGCCAGCCGAAGATCTGCTCGGTCACGATCGCACCCGAGATGATCGCTCCGACGTCGGCCGCGACGATCGTGGTGATCGGGATGAGCGAGTTTCGCAGCGCGTGCCGCATGACCACGGTGCGCTCAGGGAGCCCCTTCGCGCGAGCCGTGCGCACGTAGTCCTGGTTCATGATCTCGAGCAGGCTCGAGCGTGAATAGCGGCTGTAGCTCGCGATGGAGATGACCATGATCGCGATGGTCGGCAGCAACAGGTGGGTGAAGCCGTCGAGCATCTGCAGCCAGATCGACGGGTCGGAGCCGAGCTGAGGACTGGATGAGCCCACGGTCGCGATCGGACGTCCGCCGGTCTGGTCGTAGTAGCCAGACCAGGTCTGCATGACTCGGTCGATGACCAGGAGCAGCGAGACGACGAAGCCGACGATGGCTGCGTTGCTTGCCACATTGCGCTTGTCGAGTCCGCCGAAGAATTTGCCGGCGAACCAGGCGAGCACGGTGAAGGCCACGATGAGCACCAGCGGGAACCAGGCCCCGATCTCGTTGGTCATCGCGAACTGCAGCGGGTACCAGAGCGCTCCGCCCACCACCGCGACTGCCCCGGTGACGATGAGGTTGCGTCGGTGCGAAAGCCCGACCGTGAGCGCGGCGGTGAGGAGCACCGCTGCCAGGCCAAGGACGATGATGAGGATGGTGCCGAGCCCAGGGTTGCGGAACCAGTCGAGCAGCTCCATGCCGAAGAGGATCGCGATCGTG
This sequence comes from Pseudoclavibacter helvolus, assembly GCF_049707175.1. Taxonomy (GTDB): domain Bacteria; phylum Actinomycetota; class Actinomycetes; order Actinomycetales; family Microbacteriaceae; genus Pseudoclavibacter; species Pseudoclavibacter helvolus_A. The sequence continues at coordinate 89,908 of NZ_JBNAFM010000006.1, forward strand.
CCTGCGGCGCCGGCGCCGAACACGACGGCACGCGTCTTTGCGGGCCCGCCGATGATCGACATGAAGATGAAGCCCATGATGACGCCGATCAGCAGCAGCACGGGTATCGGGATCTCAGGGTCTTGCAGGAAGTCGTTGAAGCCGATGGCCATGTACTGCTTGAGCAGCACGGCGACGAAGAAGATCGGCAGCGAGTAGGTCAGGAACGAGAGGAACGTGACCGTGTAGTCGTAGCCGGAGTACTGGCGCAGCGCGGTCGTCACGCCGACCGCGACGCCGATGACGACGGCGATGAGGGTGGCGGCGGTCACGAGCTGCAGGGTCTGGCCCACCGCGGAGGCGATGAGCGGTCCGACGTCCTGGTTCGCGATGTTCACGCCCATGGAGAAGTTGTTGCCGAGGAAGCCGAACAGGCCGTTCGGGTCGTCGAAGGTCGGGATGAAGAACCCGAGGATGCCGCCGAGCCAGAGGAAGAAGCGGGCCGGGGCTGGAACGTCCAGCTGCAGGAGCTCGACGCGCGCGGCGATGAGCTGTTCCTTGTTGGGAGCCGTGGACTCCAAGATGTCCGCGAGCGGGTCCTTCGAGATCGCGACGAGGTTGTACACGATGAAGAGCGCGCCCAGCAGGATGAAGATCGACACGAAGAGGCGTCGGAGGGTGAATCTCAGCACAGATGGGTCCTGTTCTGGAGGGGGCATTCGGCCGGGGGTATGGCCGCGAACAGACGAGGCGGGAGTTCCGCAGTCGAAAAGACTACGGTACTCCCGCCGTCGCTTGGTCTGACCGCGCGGCGGTCAGCGCGTCGAGAGTTCGACGCTGGTCTGACTATTCAGCAGCCTCCACAGGTGCCCATTCCCACGCGTTCCAGAAGTACTGCGGGGAGAGGAATCCGGGCTTCACGTTCGCGACCTGATCGCTCCAGGCGACCACGCCGGGGAACTGGAAGATCGGCACGGACCAGGAGTTGTCCATGATGATCTTCTCGGCCTCGACGAGCTTGCCCTGTGCCTCAGCTGGGTCGAGGGTGACCTCGACGTCCTTGAGGATCTGGTCGAGCTCCGGGTCGCTCCAGCCGTAGTAGTTGTTGATGCCGCCCGTGATGTAGTTCGGGGATGGCTCGCCAACACCGAGTCCCTCGGACTGCCATCCGAAGAGTGCGGCGTCGTAGGCGTCGGTCTGCGTCGTGAGCACGGTCGACCAGTCCTCGGCGCTCGCGTCGACGATGGTGAAGCCGGCCTTCTCAGCGGAAGCCTTGATGAGCTGCAGCTCCTGCTGGCGGCGCGGGTTGGTCGAGGCCGTCATGAAGCGGACGGAGGGGTTTGCCTCTCCGGCCTGGGCGAGGAGGCCCTTGGCCTCTTCGATGGCGGCGTCGTCACCCGAGTAGCGGTCGACGCCGCTCGAGGACACTGCGTCTTCGTAGCCGTCGGCTCCGGGGAGGAACACGAGCGAGTCGCGCGTCGTCGCATCCGGTGCGATGGGCGTGATCAGCTTGTCGACGATCTCCTGGCGCGGGATGGTGAGCAGGAATGCCTCACGGATCTGCTGGGCCTTGGCCTCGTCGCCACCGTAGGTGGCCGGGTCGAAGACGCCGCCGTTCGCGACCTGGAGGTCGACGTGCTCGTAGGTGCCTTCGAGCGAGGACTCCCACTCGATGCCCTCGGTCGCCTCGAGCTGCTGGAGCAGGTCGGTCGTCGGCTGTCCGGAGACAATCTGGACTTCACCGTTCTGCAGCGCCTGCACCTGAGCCTGCGGGTCCGGGATGAAGCGGATGGTGATGGTCTCGTAATGCGGGAGCGGACCCCACGTGTAGTCCTCGCGAGCCGTGAGGGTCACGTACTGGTTCTCGACGAGGTCCGTGATCGTGTACGGGCCGTTCGAGAGCGTCTTCTGGGGCTCCTCTGGCATCGACGTGTAGTCGTAGCCGGTGCGGTAGGCCGAGGCCACTTCGCTGAGGAACTCGGTGTCGTTGTCGTTCACTGCCGTGATGAACGCGTCCTTGGCGGCCTGGGCGTCGTCGTACTCGCCCGGGTAGGCGAGCTGGACGGTGCCGTGCGCGGAGATCGCGGTCGTGTCGGGCGCGAACATCGTCTTCCAGTCGGCGTACGGCTGGTCGTAGACGACGGTGAACGACTTGTTGTCGTCCGCGAGCGTCGGCACGGCCGAGGCCAGGTCGAGCTGCAAGCCAGGGGCCGGGTCGGTTCCCCAGTACACGCCGGCGTCAGCTGCTGCGTCGATCGCGTCCTGGTTGGTGACGTTGCCCTCGTCGTCGTACTCGGCCTCCGGGACCTCGCCGGCGGAGCGGTGCGTCGTGTTCGCGGCCCAGGTGAGGAGCAGGTCGGCGCCGTCGAAGGGCGTGCCGTCGCTCCAGGTCACGGCGTCGTTGACGGTGTACTTGATCGTGAGCGGGTCGCTGGAGACCTCTTCGACCGAACCGAACTCGGTGTTCTCGACGAGCTCAGGGGTCGGGTCGTAGTCGATGAAGCCGTCCGACGTAACGTGCACGATGTTGGCGTTCGCTGCGGCGTTGTTGGCCGAGGTGTTGACGTTGAACGCGAAGAACGGGTCGTTCCAGGCGACGGTGATGGCGGAGCCACCGACGATCTCGGGATCGCGGTTCGGGGCGGAGCAGCCGGCGAGAACCAGTGCGCTTGTGGCGACAATGGCTCCCACGGCGATAACTCGTGATGTCCTCATAGGACCTCCTTGGGGAAACAGGGCTGTGAACATCGAGGCTCCACTAACTCTGTGGATTCCCGACAAATACCCGTCGAACCTACGCCTCCTCGGAGGGTGCTCTTCGCCAATTCAGGCGATCGTTACTCACACGAAACGGCGCTTGTTCATCTCACACAAGTTCGTCGCGCTTCGTAGACTGCCGACATGTCAGATTCGCGCATTGACGTTACGAAAACGGGCGGTTCGACGAACCTGGACCGCTCCGCGCGCATCCGTCTGCGGTGGGAGATCTGGCTCGTACTGGCGCTCGCCATCCTCCCCTCGAGCTTCTACGCGGTCATCTCACTGGCGGAACGCGCAACCAGAGACACGGCTCTCGCCGATCAGACCACCACCCTGAACGCCTCCCGCGACGCGCGACCGCTCTTCGACGCGCTGCTGCAGGTGCTGAGCGTCGCGACCGACCTCGTGCCCGTCGCGCTGGTGATCTGGATCCTCTGGACACCGGCCGTCTCGGGCTTCCGGAGGCTCGGCCTGGATGCGCGCCAGCCGCTGCGAGATGTGGGGCAGGGGGTCCTGCTTGCCGCGTGCATCGGGATCCCCGGCATCCTGTTCTACCTCGCGACGAGGGCACTCGGCCTCACGATCTCGGTGGAAGCGAGCGCCCAGGACATCACCTGGTGGACCGTCCTGCTCCTGCTGCTCGCGGCGCTGCGTGCGGCGCTGCTGGAGGAGGTGGTGGTCGTCGGCTACCTCGTGACGCGGTTGCGCGAGCTCGGCTGGGCGACCTGGCAGATCATCGTAGCCTCCTCGCTGTTGCGAGGCTCATATCACCTGTACCAAGGGCCAGGGATGGCGCTCGGCAACGTCGTCATGGGCGGCGTGTTCTCGTGGTGGTTCCTCCGCACGGGCAGAGTCGGCGGGCTCGTCGTGGCGCACTTCATCCTCGACGCCGTCTCGTTCCTCGGCTATCCGCTCGCCGCGGCGCTCCTGCCACAGCTGTTCACCTGATCGAACCGAGTCCGGCTGGCAGGTCGGCACGGCAGTCCCGGGGTTAGGCAGGCCCGCGGTCAGGCGGTGAGGTTCACGAAGCGGAACGTCTGCTCGCCGTACTCCCAGACAACGTCGAAGCTGCGCTGCGGAACGTCAAAGACGAAGTATCCCGACTCGCTACCGACCCCGTACTCGCGCTGCTGCACCGAGCTCTCGATGCAGTCGTAGGCGAGTGACTCCCCCAGCCTGGCGTTCGAGTTCTTCTCGAAGAGCTGCAGGCGGTTGAACCCGAACACTGGGGCGTACTCCCCCTCGTAGCCCTCCGCGCTGAGCGCACCGTACCCCTCGACCTGCAACTGGATCGCGACGTAGCTGCCGTCCGCATCCGGCGCGTCACTCTCGAGGCAGCGAACGTCGAACACGACACCCGTCACCGTGAATCGACCGACCGGTTCGCCGCTGGCACCGAGCACCGTCGCCCACTGCCCGCGCGTGAATCGCAGTTCCCCGTCGACCGGGTCGGGGTTCTCGTTTTCCGCAACGCGCGGCGCCGGCACCACCTGCACGTTGACGGGTGCGACGGTCGGGGTCGGAGTGTGCGTCACCCCCGGTGTCGTGATGACCGAGACCGCTTCCGCCGCCTTCGTCGGCAGCACGACCTCGGGCGATGCGCACCCCGAAAGCATCAGCGCTGCCCCCAGCCCGCCAAGAACCAGCATCCGTCGCGTGGTGCGCACGCGGCGGTTGTCTGCCCCCCTCCCCCGCATCGTGTTACTCGGTTCTGGCGGAAGACGCCGCGATCTGTGCCGCGAGCGGCGAGGCGAGCAGTTCTTCGAGCAACACCAGGCGACCTTCCCCATTGGTCATCGGCACGCGCCAGTTCGGATACTCGTCTGCGGTCCCCGGCTGGTTGACGCCTCGGCGATCGCCCGCGAGGTCCGAGACCCCGACGCCGAACAGCTGAGCCGCTGATCCGGCCAGGTACTCGTGCAGGGCAACCACCACCTCTTCGTCGCTCGGTGTCGCCCCGACGAGGCCAGCCGCACGGAGGCGGTTGACCACCTTCGAGATGGTCTCCAGCTCGCTGGCCCGCGCTTCCTCGACGGAGCCTTCGAGCAGCCCGAGGCGCTCCCGCACGTCGAGGTGCTCAAGCGCGAGGAACCCGGCCGTCGGAGGGAGGTCGTGGGTCGTCACCGTCGCGAGGCACGCCCGCCGATAGTCCTCAGGTGCCAGCGGGACGCCCGCTTCCGTCCACTCGAACCAGAGGACGGATGCGCCGAGCATGCCGCGCTCTGCGAGCGCGTCCCTGGCCTCGGGTGGGACGGTGCCGAGATCCTCGCCGATGACGACCGCCCCGGCGCGCTCCGCCTCGAGCGCCAGAATGCCGAGCATCGCCTCGGCATCGGTGCGCACGAAGCAGCCGTCCTTCGCCGAGTTGCCCTCGGGAATCCACCACAGGCGGAAAAAGCCGAGGATGTGGTCGATCCGGACCGCACCGGCATTGCGGAAGACGGCGCGCAACATGTCCCGGTATGGGGCGTAGCCGAGCTCGGCGAGCCTGTCCGGTCGCCACGGCGGCTGGGACCAGTTCTGACCGAACTGGTTGTACTGGTCGGCCGGCACGCCGACGGTCACTCCCCTGGCAAGCGCGTCGCCGAACGACCACGCATCCGCGCCTCCTGCGTGCACGCCGACGGGCAGGTCGTGCACGACCCCGATCGACATGCCAGCGGCACGCGCCTCGCTCTGGACACGCCGCGCCTGCACCTCGAGCAGGCACTGCAGCCACACGAAGAACTCGACGTCTTCCGCGTGGTCTGCAGCGAACGAGAGCACGTCCGAGCCGCTGGCGGCGGCGAGCTCGCTCGGCCAGTCGCGCGCGTCGCGACCGTGCACCATCGAGATAGCGCAGAAGACCCCGAAGCGCTCGAGAGGCTCGCCGGCCTCACGCCTGAAGTCGTCGAAGTCGTCGTCGAACGCGGCCGAAGCCTGCCAGGCATCGAACAGCGCCCGGAGCGCCGGCTGCTTGAGCGCCCACGCCTCGTCGCGGTCGATGGTGTCGATGCGGTTGCTCAGCAGCGCCTCGCGAGCGTTGCGGGAGAGCAACTCGACGGTGGCTTGCGGCACCTCGGCGCGCTGCGCGACGAACGCGGCCGCCCAGTCGACATTGAGGATGAGCGGGTCGCCGAACTGTCGCGAAGTCGGCAGGTACGGCGAGGGCTCGATGGGTGCAACCGGCGGGTTGGCGTTGAGCGGATTGACAAGCACAAAGTCGCCGTCGTGCTGGGCACCCCAAGCGGTGAGGGTCGAGAGGTCCCGGAGGTCGCCGATTCCCCATGACGTCGTCGAGCGCAGCTGGTACAGCTGCGTGAAGAGACCCCAGGCGCGCTGCGCTGGCCACGGCGTTGCGGCTGGCACGACGATGAGTGTGCCGGTCGTCGCCGAGGCGGGTGCCCCGTGATCGGCCAGGTGGGCGTGGATGCGGTGCCAACCGGTCGGCAGATCGGTCGGGATCGCGAAGGTGGCGCGACCGACCAGCTCCCCGTCGATGCTCCGCGGGTCCACCCAGTTCTCGAGCTGCTCGAGACGACGCACGCTGCCGTCTTCGAGCGCCACCTCGACGGTGACCTCGCTGCCGTGCGGCACATGGATGAACACCTGCGCGTCATTGCCGGACCGCACCGTCGTGCAGGCCGGAACCGCCCGGCGCCATGGCCGCTCGTCGAGGGCGAGGGCCGACGCCGCGACCTCGTGATCCGTCGCCGCTGGAAGTCCGAGGGCGTCGAGCACGGCGGCCAGGGTCTCAGGGGCGACCCGCTCCTTCGCACCACGCCACCCCCAGTATTCGACTTCGAGTCCGGCGCGCTCTGCGAGCTCGCGGATCGCGGTCAAGTCGGTGATGCTCACGAGTATTCGACCTCAGTTTCGGTGACGGTGACAGTGCGCGGGGTGAGTGCACGAGGGGCGGGGCCCGCGACCGGCTCGCCGGTCCTCGTGTCGTACTGGCTCGAGTGGCACGGGCAAATGATGTGATCGGCGGTCACCCTCGACACGCTGCAGCCCTGATGCGTGCAGATCGAGCTGAACGCGAAAAACTCCCCAGCGTTGGGCTGGGTGATGACGGTCTCCGTGGCATCAACGACCACGCCTCCTCCGACGGGCACGTCGGCCACCGGCACCGAGCCGGAGGGAACGGACTCCGGGGCGTCGCCGACGGCGTCGTCCGTCGCCCCGCAGGCAGCAAGCATCACGGCCGATGCGATCCCGCCGCCGACCGCTGCACTCCTCGTGATGACCCCGCGCCGTGAAGGATCTCGTCGTTCACTCACGGTCACCAGGCTAGTGGCCGAGTTCGCAAGCGCACGTGCGGCGCGCGAGTGGGTCACTCGTCGAGTTCGCGCCCCATCAGTTCGGGAAGCGTGAACGCCGCGCCGGCGGCGAGCAAGAAGGCAGCCGCGAAGACCCCGAAGACCAGCACGTTGCCGCCAGCCGCGAGCATCACGGGCACGAGCAGCGGAGCGATGATCGAGGCGATCCTGCCGAAGCCTGCTGCGGCACCGGTTCCAGAGGCTCGGAGCCTCGTCGGGTACAGCTCCGGCCCGATCGCGTACAGGGCTCCCCACGCACCGAGATTGAAGAACGAGAGGCACATGCCCGCGGCGAGGATCGAGGCGTCGCTCGTGGCGAAGCCGAACCTGAACGCGGCGCAGGCCGATCCGAGCAGGAAGATGGCGAGCGTCGCCCGTCGCCCAATGCGATCGATCAGGAAGGCGGCGACGAAGTAGCCGGGGAGCTGCGCCAGCGTGATGACGAGCGTGAACTCGAACGACTTCACGAGGGTAAAGCCCTGGCCCACGAGCAGGCTCGGGATCCAGATGAACGCCCCGTAGTAGCTGAGATTGATGCAAAACCAGACCGCCCAGAGCGCGGCCGTCCGGCGCCGCAGGCCAGGGGCCCAGAGGTCCCGCCAGCGCGCACCGCGAGTCCCCGCCTCAGCCGAACGCTCGGCCGTTCCGGCTTCCTCGGCGGCGTCCTCGGTCGCACCCTCCGGCGCATCCACACCAGCCGACTCCTCGAACTGGCGAACCGCCCGCTCGGCCTCGGCGGAGCGGCCTCTGCTCTCGAGGAAGCGCACTGACTCGGGGAGACCGAACCGCACCACCACCGCGTAGATCGCCGGCAAGACTCCGGTCAGGAGCGCCCATCGCCAGCCATCGTCGGAGAGCGGGATGATGAATGCGCCGATGAGCGCCGCTGCGATCCAGCCGACGGCCCAGAACGCCTCGAGCAGCACGACCACGCGCCCGCGGATCTTCCTCGGCGCGTACTCGCTCACCAGCGTGGACGCCACCGGCAGCTCGGCCCCGAGGCCAAGTCCGACCACGAACCTCAGGACCATGAGCGCAGCGACCGACGCCGCGAGCGCTGACGCGCCCGTCGCAAGGCCGTAGATGAGCAGCGTGGCGGCGAAAACCTGCCGCCTGCCGATCTTGTCCGCGAGGAGTCCGCCGAGACTCGCCCCGATGGCCATCCCGACGAAGCCGATCGATGCGATCAACGAGAGTGTGGTCGAGTCGAGGTTCCACTGCACGGCCAGCGCCGCCATCACGAACGAGATGAGGCTGACGTCCATCGCGTCGAGCGCCCACCCGATGCCGGAGCCGAACAGGAGCCTGCGGTGCCGCCCGCTGAACGGCAGCCGATCAAGACGCTGGTTGCGTGTCAGCCTCACGGCTGATGCCGGGGCGGCACTGTCGTCGGCCTGACTGCGCTCGGTCATGTGCGTATCCAAAACTGGGGCGGGACGAAGGGGACGTCTCACCGTGCCAGAGCGAAGACGGCCCCACCAGTCTCGTCGCCGCAATCCGCAACAAAGCCCGGTGGAGCCGTCCGCCATCGCCCGCCCCTCGAGCCGGGCAGTCGCCCAGCTGGTGGTGGCGGTGCTGGATTCAGGCCTCGGGTGCGTCCATGTAGAAGACCTCCCACAGGTGACCGTCGAGGTCGTCGAACGCCGAGCCGTACATGCCGAATTCGTTCGCCTCGGCCGGGCGGTGGATCTTGCCCCCGCCGGCCTCGGCCTTGGCGGTGATTTCGTCGACCTCCTGGGTGCTGCCGAGCAGCAGCGCCGTCGTGCTCTCGTGACGGTTGCCGCCGAGCACGGCCTCGGCGCCCTCCGGAAGGAAGCCCTTGAAGCGCTCGGTCTGGAGCAGCATGATCGCGACCTGCTCGTTCACGACAATGCAGCTGGTGTTCTCATCGCTGAACATCGGGTTTACGGTGAACCCGAGCCCGACGTAGAACTCGGTAGCGGCCTTCACGTCGGCCACTGGGAAGTTCGGGAAGACCATAGATACGCCCACGTCGGGCTCCTTTGCACTCAAAAAGAAGTGACGGCGGATTACGCGTCACAGCACGATCCTAGGAGTGCTGTCGGCCGTGGGGAAGCAACCGCGGCCCCCGCGCGTCTCAGCTTCGGACGAGCCTGTCGCCTCGGCTCGGAGCAAGCAGCTCAGCTGCCCGGTCGAGGTGCCCCTTCAGTACGGTCTGATCGAGCCCGTCGAGGGCCGAGACCGTCAGCCGGGTCCGCGGGTTCCGTTCGAAGACACCGCGGTGCTGCGCAACGAAGGACCAGTAGAGCGCGTCCCAGTCGGCGCTCCAGACACCAGGCGGGAGGTCCGACATCTTCCTCAGGTAGTTGCTTCCCGAGACGTAGGGCTTGGTAGTGATCGCGTCGCCGGCGGCGAACTGGCTCATGGCGTACACGTTCGGCACCATCACCCAGTCGTAGGCGTCGACGAACTGCTCCATAAACCATCGATGCACGTCGTGCGGGTGGATGCGCAACAGGGACATCGCGTTGCCGAGCACCATGAGCCGCTCGATGTGATGGGCGTACCCGGTCGCCTGCACCCGCCTGAGCACGAGGTCGACCGGCGCGAGCCCGGTGTCGGCCGACCACCATCCACGTCCGAGGCGCCTCGTGTGCCCCAGCGCGTTCGACGTGCGCAGCTCGCGACCACGGTGGCGGTAGGTCGCCCGCATGTACTCGCGCCACCCGATGACCTGGCGCACGAACCCCTCCAGGGACGCGATCGGCGTGCCCGTGCCCGCTCCCGCGAGCGCCGCATCCACCACCTCGCGCGGGTCGAGCAGGCCGATGTTCAGGGCTGGGGTCAGCAGGCTGTGGTTGAGGAAGGGATGCGCGGCCGAGATCGCGTCTTCGTATGGACCAAAGTCTGCAAGCCGTTCGCGCACGAACTCCCGCAGGTGGGTCCGCGCTTCGTCGTGCGTGGTCGGCCAGGCGAACGTCGACGGGTCGCCTGGCGCGTCGGGGAACGCTCTGGCCACCCACTCGATTGCCTGCTCGACGTCCTCTGATGGCGCGGTGACGGTCGGCTCCGAGCGGTACGGCATGAGCGCCTCGAGGTCGAACGTGCCCGGGGTCTCGGTTGCCGGATGCGAGCGGAAGCGCGAAACCGCCGGCGGAACGTATCCCCGAGGGAGACGCTTGCGGTTGTCTTCGTCGAACGACCAGCGCCCTCCGAGTGGCGCGCCGTCCTCGACGAGGACCTCGAGGCGCCGCCGCTGCCAGATGTAGAAGTCGTGCAGCCTGGCCTCGTTGCTCGCGAACCAGTGATCGATCTGCGCCCGGTCAGTCAGGAAGTTGGGCGTCTCGAGCTCGTCGCTCGGGGAGGCCAGGTAGCCTCCCGCCGCGAGCGCTTCGACGAGGTCACGCTCGAGCCAGTCATCAACGACGTCGTACCAGGTCACGCGTCGTGGGACGCGCTGGCGGACGAGGCGTTCGAGCTGCGCTCGTGAGGAGTGGCGAGCGTCGCTCGCGAGGAAGATGACCTGGCGCCCGTGCGCGCGCAACCGCGCCGCGAATCGGGTCATGGAGGCCCTGTGAAGCACGAGCTTGTGCGCATGGAACGAGTACTGCCGGAACAGCAGGTCGTGTTCGATGAGCACGAAGAGCGTCCCCGCAGGAGCGTCAAGGTGTGCCTCGAAGAGCTGGTGCGGGAGAACGAGGCGCAGGTCCCGCCCCGGGTGAGGCGACTCAGCCAAGCGAGGAGTGGACGGCCGCGGCCGCGCGCGCTCCCGCGACGAGCGCACCCTGGATGGAAGCGGATTGCCGGTGGTCGCCCGTGACGAACGTTCGCGCCCCGGCCTGGTCTGGCCCGAGGTCCGTCAGCGGCGGACGCTGCACCGGGAGGGCGTGCGGGATCACATCGTGCGCGAGCACCTCCCAGTTCGACGTCGGCGTTCCGTAGAGTCTGGCGAGGTCGCGCCTGACGTCGGCTTCGCTCGCACGGCCGTCAGGTCGGTCGAGGAGCGTCGTCGCCTGCACCAGGTTCTGCCCGTGTGGGGCGTATGAGGGCGCCACCTCGGAGATGACGGCGGTGTTCCAGATCGGCCCGGCTGGCCCACCGCCTGGCCTCGAGGCGTCGAGGAGCAGGAAAGGCCCGGTCTGCGGCCGCCCGGGTGCTCGGAACCACCAGGTGGTGAGTCCGTGCGTCTCCGGTGCCTCCTGGCCGGTCACGTCGGGCAGGTCATTTGGGCTCACGGCGACGACTGCCGCGCGGGCGAGGACGGTGCCTCGCTCGGTGGCCACGCGCACTCCCCCACTCGTCTCTTTCAGCTCACGCGCCGGGGTCCCGAGGCGCACCGGCTCGTGGAGCGACGCGGCCATCTGGGTGGGCAGGGCGCGCATTCCATCGGCCGGGAGCCCGGGAGCGCCAAGCGCGAAGTACCTGACGAGCTGTCTGACGAAGTTGGCCGAGCTGTCGCCGCGGCTGTCGGCGAGTACGCCGGCAAGGAATGTGTCGAGCAGGTCGCGCCGCAGCGGCCCCGTGAGCCCCGCGTCGTCGAACGAGTCGCGGAGCGGCTGGTCTGTGTCGGGGTCGACGGCATCGGGATGGAGGAGGGTCGGCGTGAGCCAGCGGACGAGCGCGTCGAGGTCGGAGCCGGTGACGTGGTCGCTCAACACGGTCCGCAGCGCGTGCTGGGGGTGCCGAAGCGGATGCGCGAGCTTGGTCGTACGCACGCCCGACCGCACGATGGCGCCGACGCCGAAGCTCTGCAGCTTCAGCGAGGCGACGTCGACGGCCGTCCGAAGGGCCGGGTAGGCGGGGTTCAGCACCTGGAAGCCGCGATCGCAGAGGAACCCGTCGACGACCTGGGTCCGAACCCTGCCGCCCACCTCATCCTCCGCCTCGACGACGACGACGCTCCGTCCGAGATCCTCGAGGCGACGGGCGGCCCTGAGGCCCGCGAGGCCGGCTCCGATGACGACGACGTCCGTGTCCATGGGTCTCCGATCATTGAGAAGAAGGCGTGCGGTTCGCCAGTCTGCGGGAGGAACCCGGGCCGCGCCTGAGCGCGACGTGGGTCAGCCGACGGCCTGGCTCCCCCCTTCAGTCGAGGCAGACTTCGGTCGCGCAGAATGGCCCGCATGGACGCGACCAATGGAATCGATGGAACCGAAGACACCAAACGAGTGGACGGTCTCGACGGCGCATCGGAGGCCCCCTGTCTTCCCGAACGTGAGTCCGCGGCCACACATGCCGAACACCTTGAGCGCCTCCGCGCACAGGCGAGAGATCGCGTCGAGGCGACAACTGCTGCGCTGAGGGTGCTTGTGCACGACCGTTCCTCGCTCAATGATGACGACGAGCACGACCCGGACGGTGCTCCCCTCTCGGCTGAGTGGTCACTCCTCTCGGGCCAGGCCGAGGCCGCACGCTCGGAGCTGCAGCTCATCGACGCTGCGCTGCTTCGCGTGCGAGACCGCACCTTCGGCATCTGCGAGAGCTGTGGCGAGCCCATCTCTGAGGTGCGGCTGCGAGTACGCCCCTTCGCGGAGCGCTGCGTCGCGTGTTCGGAGCGGCCGCGGCGCGGCGGCCGTCAGTAGGCGGCACGCCGCTGCCTCCACCACAGCGCGCACGGCTGCGTCGACCCCCGCCGCACCCCGAGGCACGGGGGCAAGGACGGCGGTTCGCCCCCGCAGGCGTCGTAGGCGTTGAGGAAGATCTCGCAGTCGCAGTAGGCCCCCATGCGATCGAGGCGTTCGAGGAGCGCCGTCGCCCGTGGAGCGGCTCGCTCCTGATACCACTGCGAGAACCGGTGCGCGCCATCGCAGCCGAACTCGTCGAGCTGGTCAGCGACGTAGCAGATGAGGCATTCGCCGGGGCGCGGTTCGAGGAGGTCATCAGCGAGTGCCCTCACGAGGGTCTCGGCTTCCTGGTCGATTCGTTGATCTGTCATGGCCGCATCTTGGACCGGGCCACCGACATTCCGTGGGTCCCTCGAGCACCTCGGGCGCGGCGAGGTCGATGTGAAGCCGATTCTTGACCGTCTTGCCATCGGAAACCGGCACGAGATCGTCGCGACGCGAGGCCCCCGGGGGTCGTACGGTAGTCCTGATTCACCGAACACGAACGAACGAAGGACCCTGCAATGGCTGAGAAGACGACCGGGCTCTCGAAGGAAGAGCGCGAGGCGGTAAAGCAGCGCGCTGCGGAACTGCGCGCCGAAGAGAAAGCCGGCAAGAACCGCGCAGCGGGCGACGCCGCGATCCAAAAGGCCATCTCCGAGATGACCGACGCGGATCGCGTTCTCGCTGAGGGCGTGGACCGCATCGTCAAAGAGGTGGCCCCGCATCTCATGCCGAAGACCTGGTACGGCTTTCCCGCCTATACCAACGCAGACGGAAAGGTCGTCGTCTTTTTCAAGGCGGCGTCGAAGTTCACGACCCGCTACGCCACGCTCGGCTTCGAGGAGGCCGCCAGACTCGATGACGGCGACCTCTGGGTCACGTCGTTTGCGCTCGTCAACCTGACGCCGGAGACCGAGCAGACCATCGCCGACTACGTCCGCAGAGCAGCCGGCTGACCGGCCGTCGCCGGTGCGGGACACGTGGCTCGGCAGCAGTTTTCGCCGAGCCACAACCTCACTCCTGCGCGACCCTGCGGTAGCGGATGTGCGTCGACAGCGGCGAGTGCAGCACCTCGACTGGCTCGAAGCCGAACTCGTCGACACCGTCGAACATCCGCTCGCCCGAACCGAGCAGCACGGGGGCGACGTCGAGCGTGAGCTCGTCGACAACCCCGGCCTGCAGGGCCTGGCGAACGGTGGATGCGCCGCCCGCGATGTCGACTCCTCGGCCGCCTGCGGCCCCGACGGCTCGCGCATAGGCCTCGTCGAACCCCTCGGTCACGAAGAAGAACGTCGTGCCGCCTTCCATCTCGATGGCCTGGCGGGCGTGATGCGTGAGCACGAAGACCGGCGCGTGGTACGGCGGCTCCGCGCCCCACCAGCCCCGCCAGTCCTCATCCCAGTCCCCGCGAACCGGACCGAACATGTTCCGCCCCATCACGTAGGCGCCGCGAGGCCTCATGAGCCAGCCCGTCGCGAGCTCATCCGCCTCGGTCGCGCGCGGGTCGCCGATGTGCCAGCTGTGCAGCTCATGCCCGCGCATGCCGAGTGGATGCTCGCGACTCTGCTCAGGGCCGGCGACGAAGCCGTCAAGCGAGATGGACATGTGGCAGGTGGTGTCGGACATCGACGTCCCTTCGAGAGCTCCTGGCGTACGTGTCCCAGTATTCACCTCACGGCGGGTCCGAGGCGACCGTTGCTCGCCTGGATGACCGCGGCCGAGAGCGAGGCGAGCACGTCGTCGGCTGTCATACGCACCCCGCGCTCGATGTACTCGACGCTCAGCGCATCCGTGAGCGCGCGGATCGCCGCCGACACGGACGCAGCGATCTGCGTGACGTCGAGCGAGCGCGCCTTCAGCCCGAGGCGGAGCGCGAAGAGCTCTGCTGCCTGGCGCTCCGATTCGTCGCACACCATGAGCCACGCACTCCGAAGCACGGGCTCGCGGAAGCCCAGCGTGACCATCCGCATCGCAGCGACCTCGTCCGGGGTGTACTCGACCTCACCGTCGATCCGTGCCGCAGCGAAGTACTCGTCGATCGACATCTCGAGCGGCCAGGCATTGAGCACGGTCATGAACCGGCGTCCGGACTCCACGAGCACGGGCTCGACGCACGATTCCTTCGAGCGGAAGTATCGCCACAGGGTCCGCGTCGCGATGCCGGCCTCCGCCGCGATGTCCTCACCGCGCGTGCCTGCGACACCGTCCCGCCAGAACAACTCGGCCGCAATGCGCGATACCTGCAGGCGCGCGTCAGGGTTGCGTCGGAGGTCGATCGGCGTGCGCGCTACAGTCACGATGTGACGCTACCAAAGCTCATGAGGCGAGGAAGGTGATGACGGTGACGGCCTCGTAGAGCGCACCGACGAGGAGGAGCACCGCGGCGAGCGGATACAGGCTCCAGGTGGCGCGCAGCCCTTTCGCGTAGCCGGCGCGGTGCGTCTCCGCGCCGCAGCTGCTCGGACGCAGCCAGCACACGCCGTGCACCCAGGTCGCGAACGCGACCACGACGTAGGCCGCCCCCTCGATGGCAAGCGTCACCCAGTGGATGAGGAATGTGGCATCCTCAGCCCCCAGCGGCGTGAAGAGCACGCCCCAGGACAAGCCGCGCGCCACAGTGACTGCGACACCGAGGAAGGGCACGACGAAACTCGGCAGCGTGGTCTGCAGGAATGACGCCGAGAACAGGTTGACCCCGAACGTCACGACGGCCGCGACCAGCACGTTGCCACTCCGGTAGGCGTCGCCGATCACCGTGCCGAGACCGGTGGCCCCAGGCTCCCCCTGCAGCGCCCCGAGCCCGCCCGGACGCAATTCCGGCACAAGCGCGGTCGCGAGAATGCCGAGGCCGAAGCAGAGCAGATAGGCCAGGTTCAGGACGAGGAAGGCCCGGCGATGCCGTCGGATGAGGTCGAGCCCGTCTCCGAAGACACGCTTCATCGATCGATCGCCCCTGTGATGATGGCACGATCGGCCCGGGTCGACGCACCGGCGCTCACCATGGCCTTTACCGCGCGGCGGCGGAGGATAACGGCTGTCACCGCGACGGCCAGGAACGATGGCACCAACAGCGAGAGGTAGACGGTTGCGACGTATGGCTCGGGGTTGGCATTTGCGATAGCGGCCCAGTCCCAGATGCCGTGCAGGAGCCAGGCGGCGCCGAAGCCGGCGAGGATCGTGCCTGCCTGCGCACCGGGACTGCGCCTGCGCACGGCGAGCCCGACACCGATGCCGATAAGCATGCCCATCAACGCGTGGAAGAACGGAAGGAGCCCGCCGCGGAGGAAGAAGATGCCCGCGAACCCGAGGTACGCCTCCGAGGTGAAGCCGCCCGCGATGAGGTCGAGCACCATCTGTCCGAAGTAGAGGATGTTCTCAGTGAATGTGAACCCGACACCCACGAGCCCTCCGATCACGATGCCGTCGAGCACGCCCGTGATGCGTTGCCGGTGAACGAGGAAGAGCCACACGAGGAAGACGCCCTTGAGCGTGTCTTCCGTGAGTGGCGCGATGATGAGGGGCCGTATCCAGGCGCCCGCCTCAACACCGAACGAAGCTTCGGCGATGACCTGCAGCACGGCCTGCGCACCGATCCCCGCGATGGCGGTCACGGTCGCACCCCAAAGGAAGGCGGCCACGAGCATCCCGACCGGTTGAGGGTTGTTGGTGCGATTGAGCCAGCGGAACGCGAGGACGAGTGCGAGCGTGATGGGGATTGAGAGCAGCAGACCAGCGCCGATGCCCCTGAGGCCGATGTGCTGACCGATCCAGAGGAGGGTGGCGATCCAGGAGACCCCAGCCACACCTGCGGCGGCGAGCCGCCACGAGCCGCGAGAAAAGAGAGCTTGCGTATTAGTCACATAGTGACAATAGACACATAGTGACAGTTAGTGCAAGGAACCCTTCTTCGCTCAGGGCGACGTGCCGGTCCCCTGTGCCGCAGCAGCGATCAGCGCGTGCAGGGTCCCGCTCAGCAACTCCGAGTGACGCTCGTCCAGCTGCTCCCCCGCCGTGAGCAGCCCAATCACGTAGAGGCCCGTGATGGCCTCCGCGCGCACGCGCTGGTCCGTCAGCGTCGCGAGCGCACGAACCGCCGGGCTCGTTACGTTCAGCACAAGTCGGGAGCGGGCTGGCGGCCCCTCCGGCTCGCTGAGAAAATCTGCCCAGGGGTCTGCTTCGAAGTCCGAAGCATCTTCCTCGCCGCTGCTCGCGGCACCGATGAACATCGCCGGCACGGTGGCTGGGGCGAACTCCCGAAGGTCGAGGTCAAGGCCGAGCCTGTCGAGCACCGAGCTGGCGTGCGCTCTGAACCCACCCGCATCCATCGACGCGTCGGCTGGCTTCGGCAGCGCGTGGAGGAACGTTTGCGCGTCGAAACTCTTGAGGCTGCCGATGCGTCCCCTGCGCTCGTCGACGTGACGCAGGATCTCGCCCCCGTAGACGTACGCTCCGTTGACGAGGAGCGTCCCGCGAGCGCGCAGAATTGGGGCGAAGGTTGTGAACTCTCGCATCGACGTCGTGTACCTGACCTCGTCGAAGCCGCGGAGGAGCCGCTCCAACGTCATCGTGCCCTCACTCGTCTCCCACGGCACGTGTTTCATGACCAGCTCGAGCATGTCCGTGTCACTGGCGGCCATCGCGAGGAGGCCCTTGGCGTGCACGCCCATGAAGCGCTCGAAGCCGACGGGGTCGCCCGCCGCGAAGCGCTCGATACCGGCTCGGATCTGGACGCCGACCTGGGTGCGCACCTCGGAGACTGCAGGCGAGTCTTGCAACGACTCCCGCGAGGCGGTGAGCTGCAGCTCGCCCGCGTCGAAGGCCAGGCGAACGAAGTACGCCCAGCCCGGCACGAGCTGCACGTTGTTGTCGGCGACAAACATCCCGTGCGAGTACACCGTGTCGCCTTTCCGGTTGCCGACCCGGCCAGGGGTGTCTGCGATGAAGGCAAGACCGCTGACTCCCGCGGCCGGTACCTCGATGGGCAGACTGGCGAGCGGCGAGAAGCCGAGTTCTCGCTGGCACCACACCGCAGCCTCGGCGTCAGTGGCACGCCAGGGCGGCGTGCGCGTGCTGACGACCTCGCCGGGCTCGTTGCCCTCAGAGATCGTGACGGGCAGGTCGAGGAGCGAGGCGAAGCGCTCGGCGAGCAGTCGCACCCGCCGGGGTTCGACCCACTCGGCGTCGTCCGGGCGAGCGACGACCCGCACCTCCGTGCCTGGGTCGGCGAGCGGATGCCCCGCCGGGGAGATCGTGAAGGTCCCGTCGGCGCTCCCCACCCAGCTCAGCGTCGGAGCATCGGCCGACCGCGCGCTGCGCGACCGGACCTCGATGCGGTCGGCGATGAGGAAACATGAGAGCAGTCCGATCCCGAACTGCCCGAGGTACTGTCTGCGCAACTGCGTGAGGTCGCCGCGCTTGCTGGAGGCTCCGATGGTTGCGAGCACCCGCCGCATCTCATCTTCCGTGAGGCCGATGCCGTGGTCGCGCACGACCACCGCACGTGCGGCTTCGTCCACCTCGATGGCGATCGACCTCGGCGCATCCTCGCCCAGCTCCACCCTGGCGACGACGGCGTCGCGCGCGTTCTGGATCAGCTCGCGCAGGTACACGCGTGGGCTTGAGTACAGATGGTGCGAGAGGATGTCGACGATGCCGCGCAGGTCGACGCGGAAGGCCTCGCCGCTCACGCGGACGCCTCGAACGCTCGGTCTCCCGGGAACCAGCGGTCGCGGATCCAGTCCCTCCAGAACGTGGTGCCGTCGCGCGCGGCGAGGCCGTCCGTAATCTCGATGACCCTCTCGCGGAGGCCCTGACCGCGGCGGTCGTCTGGGTTCTGGAGGAGCAGCGCGCTGCCGGCGGCCGCGTAGTCGAGGAGATCACTCGGCGCACCGGAGTCCGCCTCTTCGAGCACCGCGTCGATGACCGGATTGAGGTCCGTGCCAGGCCCGGCCAGTCCTTCGATGAGCACCCAGCCGGGAAGCGGACCGAACTCGGTCACGTCGCCATCGACGGAAGCGAGCAGGTGGGCGAGCGCGGGAGCTGCCCGGTCATCGCCCTGCTGCGCGCCGAACCAGCACAGCCACGCGTTCGCCGCTCTGATCTGCTCGGCGTCGCCGGTCTCGGCAACGCGCGTCGCAACAGCCGTCGCGAAGTTCGGTGCATACATGGCGCTGAGCCGGACGATCTCGAGCTCGACGGCCACCCGGTCGAGAAGGTCCGCCTCTTCGGCCACAGCTCGCTGCAGCCGTGCCACGATCTCGCGCAGCGACTCAGCGTCATCACGGTGGGCCGCGACCTCGGCGCGTGCCAGAAGCACGTGCGAGGCAGGACCGCGGGTGACCGCGCGGACGCGCACCTCGTGCTCGATGAGCGCTTCGATCTGCTCCCACGTGATAGCCGGGTCGGCGACGGCTTGCCCGACGGTCACTGCGAAGAATCGCTCCCCGATCGCCTGGATGGAGTCCGTGATGAGGCCCGCGTTCGTGAGCAGTTGCTGCTGCGAGGACCGAAAGTCACTCACCAGCGTCGCGGTGTCGGCCAACTGGCCCGCGCGGAGACCGTGCATGAGCGGGATGCAGTAGCTGGATGTCGCGCATCGAAGTTCACTCGCCCGGGCCGTCAGGCGACGCTCGAGTGCCGCGGCTTCCTCCGACGACTCGGTGGAGAGGAGGTTCATCGTCTCCCCGAGGAGCGCCACGTAGCGGTGCTTGATGGAGATCGGCGGGTCGTCGAGGCTCACGGCACGTCTCCTCGGGAGCCAGCCTGCCGAGAGGATGCGTTCAGCGCGCTCTTCCACGTCGTCCCAGACTTCGGATTGACCCACGAGGTCCGGGCGAACGTGGTCCGGCAGTCCGGCCCACCAGAAGTCGTCGAGCTCGCGGCGGTGGATATCGGTGCCGCCGCGGGCGTCCTGCGCCGTCGCCGCTTCCTCGGCGAGCGCTTGGAGAAGGCGACCTTCCTCGCCAGCCGGGTCGGCGAGCATCCGACTGCGCGCAACGGCAGCCAGCGCCTCCCAGTCGCTCGTGTCCAGGTGCAGGTTCAGCAGCGTGTGATCGACAGCGACCAGCGCATCCTCCGGCCGAGTCTCGAGCACCGGGATGAGGTAGTCGGTGACGGCTTCTTTCACCAGACCGTCAACACCGATGCCGTTGAGGAGCTGCTCAGCGATCCGGTCGGCGTCGCCGCGTCGCCCTTCGCGCACGTAGAAGTACGCGAGCATCGTCAGGAGACGCACGTCGGTGCGCGTTGCGTCGAAGTGCTCGGGGTCGATACCGAGCATCCGCAACCGCTGTTCGAGCGTGACGGTCGCCCGCGCGACGTCGAAGCGCGCGATGAGGGGCATCTCCATCTGGATCACACCTGAGGAGTCGGGCCGCCATTCTGCGCTGCCTTCAGCGCGCCATCGTGAGATCCAGTCGAAGGTCGATTCGGAGTCGCCCGTGGCCGCTGCGAGGGCTGCGCGCGCGACGTAGACGCCGACAACATCCGTGCCGCGCTGCTTCACCTGCTGCTCGACGAGGTCCACGACGCGCGTGATCTGCTGGAGCGGCACGGTGGGGTCGTCGAGGAGCGTCATGGTCGCGGTCGCGACGGACCCGAGCATCCGATTGACATTGTCTGGCGCGATGAGATCGCCATGACGGTGGATGACCTGCATGAGCTTCGCATAGGCGTCGAGTGCCCTGACGGCGAGACCAGCTTTCATCAGCGTCGTGTACTGACCGAAACGCGCGCTCGCGATGAGGTGCGGGAACCCGACCCGCTCACAGTCCTCGACGAACTCGTCCCAGACATCGATCTTGCCTTCGTCTTCCGGCAGATCCCAGATCGTCTCGCTGCGTTCGAAGAGAGTCTGGATGCGCTCCTGCTGCTCGTCGTCGAGCGTGCCGAGGTCAGAGTAGGCAATCATGTGGGGCCTCCATGGTGAGGTTGCTCGCGTCTCTCGCCTCTCCTTGCGGAGGCATGAGGCGGCGGTGCGCGCAACCCTAGCGAACTCCCCTGCCACGAGTATTAGGGCAAACCGAGGAAGTCTCGCCGCCAGAGGTCGACCTCTTCCATCGTCTGAGCGTCCACGGATCCCTACGAAGCGACGGGTCGCGTCCTCGTGACCGTGCGCGGTTGCTCGGTCATCGCGAAACTGGGTCGGTCCAGCTCAAAGGCAAGTCCTCCAAGGCGCACGTGGTTGGGCCACTGTGGATAACTCGTACAGACCACGAGAACGGCCGCAATACTGCTCCGCATGGGAATTCGCTACTACGGCTGGCCGCTCCGCACACAGGCTGATTTCGAGCGGGCAGTCGATGACCCGTGTGCAACGAGCTACGCGCTCGACCGACGCGAAGCGACTATCAACGAGGAAAACTGCGTCAGCCTCGACAAGGGGTTCAGGGTTCTGCTGGCCTACTTCCTGCAGGACTGGATGCCGGAACCGTCCGCCGAAAGTTTGCTCGAAGGTGACGGCCCGCCCAATACGACCGAGCTCGCCACAGTGACCGCCGCCGACCGCTGTCACTGCATCGACGACCGGCAGATCAATGTCCTGCCGCGCGCCGGGGCGTTGCTCCTGCTCGGAGACGTTCTCTACTCAGACGGGTACGCGACTTGGAAGCCGTACTACGGGATCGTGCCCGCGGAGTACGTTCGGCTCGCCGCCGACGACTACGCGCGAGTTGACCTCGCCGAACTTGAGGAAACCTGTGGTGAGGCGGACGGATCGTACTGCAGCAGTCTCTTCGGGCCGTTCCGGGAAGCGGTCCAGCGGTTCGCCGACGACGGTGCCGGCTTCTTCTACTCAATCCGCTAGCAGCGGACCGTCACCCGGCTCCGAGCGTGACCCAGACCTCTCGCCACTTGGCCGCGAGCGTGTCGATCGTCTCGTGCGCGTTGAGCCCGCTCGGCTGCGGGACCACCCACAGCGCGACGCTTGCGGGCCAACCGTCGATGGCGTGGGTATCTTGCAGCCCGAGCACCGCCTTTGGCCGCTCGAACGCAGTCCGGAAGGCCGTGATCCCGGCGACGGCGACCGCGTCCGGTCGCATGGCGCGCACTCGTTCGATGATGCGCTGACCACCTGCCAGAAGCTCCGACGCGGAGAGCTCGTCAGCGCGTGCCGTTGCTCGCCCGACGAGGTTCGTGAGCGCGATGCCACGGCCAAGCAGCTGCTGCTCATCGGCCGGCGAGAGTCCACGTGATGCGTCCACGAGCTCGTCGGTCAGCCCAGCCCGATGCAGGGACGGCCAGAAGCGGTTGCCCGGTCGAGCGAACGGGGCGTTGACCGCAGCCGTCCAGAGGCCGGGGTTGACGCCGACGATGAGCAGTCGCACGTCATGAAGGTCAACCGGCAGAATGTCGTCCATGGCGTCGTCGGCGATGCCGCTGAATTCGGCAAGCTCGGAGGTCACCGGCTTCCGACCTCTGAGCGGTGAGGGCCGACGCGCCCTCGCTGGGACGTTCGGTAGCCCGCCTGACTCGTGCACGCGCAGCTCCTCCCTGCCTCAGAACCCCTCGTTAACCGAGACCAGACTCGATAACCGAGACCAGACTCGCTAGACGTTGAAGCGGAACTCCACGACGTCGCCGTCCTGCATGACGTAGTCCTTGCCCTCCATGCGGGCCTTGCCCTTGGCGCGAGCCTCAGCGGTCGAACCGGTCTCGACGAGGTCGTCGAACGAGATGACCTCGGCCTTGATGAAACCGCGCTCGAAGTCGGTGTGGATGACCCCGGCCGCAGCCGGAGCCTTCCAGCCCTTGCGGATCGTCCAGGCGCGCGACTCCTTGGGACCGGCCGTGAGGTACGTCTGGAGGCCGAGCGTGTCGAAGCCGATGCGGGCAAGCTGGCTCAGTCCGGACTCCTCCTGCCCAAGCGAAGCGAGCAGCTCTGCCGCTTCCTCGGGATCGAGGTCGATGAGCTCCGACTCGGTCTGGGCGTCGAGGAAGATCGCCTTCGCGGGTGCCACGAGCGCAGCCAACTCTGCGAGCTTCTCCTCGCTGCCCAGCGCTGCCTCGTCGATGTTGAAGACGAAGATCATCGGCTTGGCCGTCAGCAGCCCAAGCTCCTTGATGGGCTCGAGGTCGACCTTGGTCGCAGAGAGCAGCGTGCCCTCGTCGAGCGCAGCCTTGGCCTCGCTCGCCGCCTCAAGCACGGACGAGTCGAGCCGCTTCTGCTTGACCTCCTTCTCGAAGCGCGGAAGCGCCTTCTCGAGTGTCTGCAGGTCGGCAAGGATCAGCTCGGTGTTGATCGTCTCCATGTCGCTCGCCGGCTCAACCTTGCCGTCGACGTGCACCACGTCGCCATCCTCGAAGCCGCGCACGACCTGCACGATCGCATCCGCTTCACGGATGTTCGCGAGGAACTGGTTGCCGAGCCCCTCACCTTCGCTCGCTCCGCGCACGATGCCCGCAATGTCGACGAACGACACCGCAGCGGGCAGGATGCGCTCGGAGCCGAAGATCTCGGCAAGCACCTTCAACCGAGCATCGGGCAATTCGACGACCCCCACGTTCGGCTCGATCGTGGCGAACGGGTAGTTCGCCGCGAGAACCTGGTTCTTCGTGAGTGCGTTGAAAAGGGTCGATTTGCCGACGTTGGGCAGGCCGACGATGCCAAGAGTAAGAGCCACGAGGGTCTATCGTACTTGCCCTCCGCACATTGCGGGCCGTGCCACCATGAGTGGCGTGACCATCGACTTCACGGCGATCGACTTCGAGACAGCCAACGGCTCCCCCGCCTCGGCCTGCGCTGTCGGTCTCGTGCGCGTCCGAGACGGCGCAGTGGTCGACCGGGCGACCTGGCTCATCCGGCCACCGCGTGGACACGACGTCTTCCTGCCATTCAACGTGCAACTCCACGGCATCAGTCGCGAGATGACGCGTGGCGCCGACCCCTGGGAGACGCAACTGTCGCCCTTGCTCGCGTTTCTCGGTGACGATGTGCTCGTCGCCCACAACGCCAAGTTCGACGTGGGTGTCCTGCTGGCTGCCACGCTCGCCACCCACACCGCGCTGCCGCCGCTGCGCTACTTCTGCTCGCTGCGCCTTGCCAGACGCAGCTACGAGCTGCACTCGTATCGACTGCCCGTCGCAGCGGAAGCAGCCGGGTTCACGACGCTCACGCACCACGAACCGGTCTCGGATGCGGAGGCCAGCGCGGCGATCGTCGTCGACACGGCTCGCCGCCTCGGAGCGGCGGATCTCACCGCGCTCGCGTCGCTCACCGACGTCACCATCGAGCGGATCGAGCTGGCACGCGAACGCGAGCTCGCCGCCACGCTGACGGCGGCGGCCACCTTCGCCTGAAATGTCGGAGGCACCTGCGAGGGTGGATGCATGGACCTTTTCGCACTCGCCATCGGCCTGCTCCTCGGCCTCGTCATTGGCTTCGCCCTGGCAGTCCTGCGCGGCGCCAGCCAGCGCCAGCAACTCGCCGCCGACCTCGCTGGGACGACGGCGCGCGCTGCGGCGGCCGCCGAAGCCAGGACGACCGCCGAGCAGCACCTTGAAGAAGTCCTCGCTCGCGAGCGCGCGCAGCTCGAGGCCCGCCGAACGAAGGAGGTCGGCGAGCAGCAGGTGCTCACCGCGCTTGCCCCGGTCAACAAACAGCTCGAGTTGATGCGCCGGGCGGTCGCCTCGATCGAGGAGCAGCGACTGCAGCAGCACGGCGAGCTCAGCGAGCAGCTTCGGAACCAGCACGAGGCCGACGAGCGCCTGCGCGCGACCACAGACTCCCTCGCCTCAGCGCTCCAGTCCAACCAGGCGCGCGGCGTGTGGGGAGAGGCGCAGCTGCGCAACATCGTCGAGGCGTCCGGGATGATCGAGCGCGTCGACTTCGACACGCAGGTGAGCGTAAGCGGTGAGCACGGTGCCGGCCGCCCCGACATGATCGTCCACCTCCCCGGCGAGAAGCACCTTGTTATCGACGCTAAGGCGCCGATGTCCAAGTACCTCGCAGCGAGTCAGCTCAGCGAGCTCGGCGACGACGAAGAGACGACCAGGCGGCGGGCGCTCTTGGGCGAGCACGCCAAGGCGCTCCGCGCGCACGTCACGACCCTCGCCTCCCGCGGCTACCCGAGCGCGGTTCCGGGATCGCCCGAGCTCGTCATCGCCTTCGTCCCCAGCGAGTCGGCGCTCTCAGCCGCGGTTGCCGCAGACCCAGCACTCCTCGAGGACGCGATACATCGCGGGGTCGCCGTGACCTCGCCGGTCTCCCTGTGGGCCACCCTCCGCGCGATCGCCTACGCCTGGCAGCAAGACGTCCTCGAAGACCAGGCTCACGAGATCTTCGAGCTCAGCACGCAACTCCACACTCGCCTCGGCACGCTCGCCTCGCACATCGACAGGCTCGGTCGATCGCTCGCGGGCGCCACAACGAGCTACAACGCCTTCCTCGGCTCACTCGAGACCCGAGTCCTGCCCACGGCGCGCAAGCTCGACGCGCTCAACATCGGCTCCCCCATCAGCACGCCCCGACCCGTCGAGGAACAGCTGCGCGGGCTCACCGCCCCCGAGCTCACGGAACCGACACCACTCGAGGTGCCCGAGCACGAGACGCCGAGGCGCTGACACCGCACCGAGTGTGAAACGCCGCCCGTCGCTCGCGTCGCTGGTGGAACCAGCGGAGCGGCGACGAGCGGCGGGGTGGTCTCGTCAGTGCACTCTGGAGCTCAGAGCCACTTGTCGGCGAGGTGCTCAGCAGTCACGCGTCGCACGGTGCCGGAGCGCGAGCGCAACACGACGGAGTCGGTGAGGATGCGGTCGCCAGCACGACGAACCCCAGCGCAAAGTCCGCCATCGGTTACGCCAGTAGCCACGAAGTACGTGTTCTCGGTGCGCACCAGGTCGTCTTGGGTGAGCACCGCGTCGAGGTCATGCCCCGCGCCGATCGCGCGCTCGCGTTCCTCCGCATTGCGGGGGTACCAGCGGCCCTGCAGGACACCACCGAGCGCCTTGATCGCACAGGCCGTGATGATGCCCTCCGGCGTGCCGCCGATGCCGACGCACATGTCGATCCGGCCCGTGCCGCGAGCAGCGTTGATGCCACCCGCGACGTCGCCGTCGAGCATGAGCTGGGTCCCTGCACCCGCCGCGCGAATCTCGTTGATCAGTTCTTCATGCCTCGGACGGTCGAGGACCGCGATGACCATGTCTTCGACGGGCTTGTTCTTCGCCTTGGACAGCGCTCGGATGTTCTCACCGATCGGACGAGCAAGGTCGATCACGCCGACGCCCTCCGGGCCGGTGACGATCTTCTCCATGTAGAAGAGATCCTTCGGGTTGTACATCGACCCACGGTCTGCCACCGCGATGACGCTGAGCGCGTTCTGCCGACCCGCCGCGGTCAGGCTCGTGCCATCAATCGGGTCAACCGCGATATCGCAGTCTGGACCCTGGCCGTTCCCGACCTGCTCGCCGTTGAAGAGCATCGGGGCCTCGTCCTTCTCGCCCTCGCCGATGACGACGACGCCAGCGAAGTCGACCGTGGAGAGGAACTTGCGCATCGCGTCGACGGCCGCACCGTCGGCCGCGTTCTTGTCGCCACGACCGATGAAAGGCGTCGCCCTGATGGCCGCCGCCTCAGTCGCACGCACCAACTCCATGGCGAGGTTGCGGTCGGGATTCGCGAAGAGCTGCCCGTGCTCAGGAGTCGGAGTGGCGGAGGTTGAGGTCACAGGGGTCCCTTTCGCTGGCGTTGTGGACGTTCTCGCCGAGCAATCACACGACACCATTGCTCCGCGCTATCCGGTTCCCAAGCCTAGTACGCGCGCTCGGAGAAATTCGGTCGCCCTGGATAGACTCCCTGGAGAAGATCCAAGCGCTGAAGGAGCACACATGCCCATCGCAACACCGGACCAGTACGCCGAGATGCTGAACCGAGCCAAGGAAGGCGGTTTCGCGTACCCCGCGATCAACGTCTCCAGCTCGTCGACCATCAACTCCGTGCTGCAGGGTCTCACCGAGGCCGGTTCAGACGGCATCCTCCAGGTCACCACCGGCGGCGCCGACTACTTCGCCGGCCAGAGCGTTAAGGCTCGCGCATCAGGCGCACTCGCCATGGCTGCCTTCGCCCACGAAGTCGCGAAGAACTACCCGATCACGGTAGCGCTGCACACCGACCACTGCCCGAAGGACGCCCTCGACGGCTTCGTCTACCCGCTGCTCGAAGCATCCGCTGAGCAGATCAAGCGCGGTGGCGAGCCGATCTTCCAGTCGCACATGTGGGACGGGTCGGCCGTGCCGCTCACCGAGAACCTCGAGATCGCATCCAAGATCCTCAAGCTCACGCAGGCCAACAACCAGATCCTCGAGGTCGAGATTGGCGTCGTCGGCGGCGAAGAAGACGGCGTCGCGCACGAGATCAACGAGCACCTCTACACGACCCTCGACGACGCGATCGCAACCGTCGAGGCACTCGGCCTCGGCGACCGCGGGCGCTACATGGCCGCTCTGACCTTCGGAAACGTGCACGGCGTCTACAAGCCCGGCAACGTCAAGCTGCGTCCGGAACTGCTCGCCGAGATCCAGGCTGGCCTCGCCGAGAAGTACGGCACGGGTGCCAAGCCGCTCGACCTCGTTTTCCACGGTGGCTCCGGCTCGACCGATGAGGAAATCGCCGAGGCGGTCCGCAACGGCGTCGTGAAGATGAACATCGACACCGACACGCAGTACGCCTTCAGCCGCTCGGTCGCCGACTCGGTGCTGAAGAACTACGACGGCTTCCTCAAGATCGACGGCGAAGTCGGCAACAAGAAGATCTACGACCCCCGCGCGTGGGGCAAGAAGGCCGAGACCGCCATGGCTGCTCGCGTCGTCGAAGCCACCAAGCAGCTCGGCTCGTTCGGTCACTCAGCCGCGTGAGCGTGACGCCGGGAGCCGAGCAGCAGGACTCGACGCAGGAGGCGAAGCGCAAGAACGACCGCTTCCTCGGCATCGGGTTCCTGGTGCTCGGCCTCGTCGCCACGATCCTGAACATGACGGCGTTCACGGAGAACTCGTTGGCGGGCCAGATGGCCCTGCTCTACGAGGACTTCGGGATCAGCGACTACGTGCGGCCTGAGGGGCTCGCCATGCTGTCGCTGACGGCGATCCTCGTCCTCCCAGCGATCTACGCGCTGACGCTGTACCTCACCCTCATCCGGTGGCGTGCCGGGAAACGGGCGATGTGGATCCCGATCATCGGTGCCGTCGTCACGCTCATCGCGATCTTCGGACTCACGTTGACGGCGCTGCTCATGCACGGCGAGCTCCTCCAGGCGATCTCGAGCGGGGCGCTGCCAACGGCGACACCCACCTCGACCTAGGAGACACTTCCGCGCTCATCCAGGGCAGCCTCCCTGTTCTCCACAGCCGGGGAAGGTCGGCCGCCGCACGCGATATCCTCGAATTCGCATGCGGCGGCCGATGTTCGTGTTCCGCCCGCGTCGCTCCCGGTTGCACACGCGTCGGGCAGTTCCAGCTCCGAGAAGAGGCACGTGGTCGTCATCCAGCCCCCGAAGTCGACGCCGGATGCCCCGTGGCCGGTCAGCGTCGTCTCCGAACTCGTCCGCGACTGGATAGCGAGACTCGGCTCCGTGTGGATCGAGGGTGAGCTGACCGGATGGAGCATCCGCGGCGGCCACGCCTACGGGAAGATCAAGGACCTCGAGGCCGACGCGACGCTCTCCGTCACGGCCTGGCGCAGCGTCGTGCAACGCCTCGACGGTGAGTTCAAGCAGGGCGACCGCGTCATCGCGAGCGTTAAGCCGGACTTCTGGGTCAAGGGGGGAACCCTGTCGATGCAGGTCTCCGACCTGCGCCACGTCGGTCTCGGCGACCTGCTCGAGCGCCTCGAGCGACTGCGGAAGCAGCTCGCATCCGAAGGGCTCTTCAGTGAGGACCGCAAGAGGCCGCTCCCCTTCCTTCCCGGCACGATCGGGCTCATCACCGGCCGAGAGTCCGACGCCGAGAAGGATGTGCGCCGCAACTCCGAGCTGCGCTGGCCAGCGGTGCAGTTCCGGACGATCCACACCTCGGTGCAAGGCGAGCGAACCGTCGCTGAGGTCTCGGCGGCCCTCCGTGAGCTCGACGCTGACCCGGAGATCGACGTCATCATCGTCGCCCGAGGCGGCGGCGACTTCCAGCATCTCCTCCCGTTCAGCGACGAGAGCCTGGTGCGGCTCGTCGCGACGCTCTCCACCCCCATCGTGAGCGCCATCGGCCACGAAGCGGACCGCCCGCTGCTCGACGACGTCGCCGATCTCCGAGCCTCCACCCCGACCGACGCGGCAAAGCGCGTCGTCCCCGACGTCGCCGAAGAGCTCGCGGGCGTGCAGCAGGCGAGATCACGCATCCTTCAGCGCATCGTCGACCGCGTCCGTAGCGAGTCCAGTGCACTCGACGCCCTCGTGTCGCGTCCGGCCCTTGCCAATCCTTCCTGGATCATCGACCAGCGAGGCGAAGAGCTCATGCGGGCCTCGCAGCGCGGCGAAGAGCTCATCACCCGGCGCATCGACCGTGAGCAGGATCGCCTCGAATCACTCTCGCGTCACCTGCGCGGACTCTCCCCGCAGGGCACGCTGGAGCGCGGCTACTCGATCGTCGAGCGCGTCGACGGGGACTCGCGGCGGCTTGTCACCGCCTGGCAGGAGGCGCCTGCCTCCAGCGAGCTCCGCATCCGCACCGCGGACGGACGCATCTCAGCCACGTCGTTCGGCGGCGAGGCCATCACCACGACCGGCGCCCCGAGCGGCGCGACGGAGGCGAACGTAGAATGACCACCATGCAGGAACAGTCCGACATCGCAGAGCTCAGCTACGAGCAGGCGCGCGACGAGCTCATCTCGGTCGTGAGCCAGCTCGAGCAGGGCAGCGCCTCGCTTGAGGCGTCGCTCAAGCTGTGGGAGCGAGGCGAGCAGCTCGCAGCCCACTGCGAATCGTGGCTTCTCGGAGCTCGCAAGCGGCTCGAGGCCGCGCGGCGACGCGATGACAGCGCGGACGAGGCCTGATGGCCAAGCAGAAGCAGCCGCCGATCGTCGCGGAGCTCGGTCGTCCTGAGACTCCAGAGGAGACCTTCGCCCGCAAAGCGGAGTCGTCACGCCTCTACCGCAAACGGAAGACGATCAACAACCTCGTCTACTCGCTGCTCGTCTCGCTCGGCCTTGTGATCTTCATCGTCGCGATCGTTCCCCGCAACGAGACGCCCGTCACCTTCGACGTCGATTTCGCAGCTGAGGCGCAGAGCGCGCAAGGCGACTTCGATGTGCCCCTCGTCGTGCCAAAGGTGCCGGAAGACTGGACCGCCAACGAGGCCGAGATCCGCACGAGCGCCGACGGCGTGAGCGCGTGGTACGTCGGCTTCCTCGTCGGCCCGAAGGAAGCCCCGACCGAGTACGTCGGCCTGAGCCAGGGTATCGGCGTCAACCCGACCTGGTTGCTTGACGCCACTCGGGAACGGACCCCCACGGGTACGGTCCAGGTCGGCGGGCTCGACTGGGTTGAATACGACGCCACAGACCTGAGCCCGGAAGACGCCGGCAACCGCGCGTACATGCTCGTGCTCGAGCAGGGCGACCAGGCGTACCTCGTGTACGGCAACAACGACCCTGAGACCGTCACCGAGCTCGCAGAGCTCGTCGCCGCCGAACTCGACTGAGGCCAGCACTCGGTAGGCTGGCTACAACAGAGATCGGCTACCTGGAAAGGTCACACAACGTGGTGGAAAATCAAGACGAGTACCGCATCGAGCACGACACGATGGGTGAAGTGCGCGTTCCGAAGAACGCCCTCTACGCCGCGCAGACACAGCGCGCCGTCGAGAACTTCCCCATCTCCGGTGCAGGTCTCGAGCCCGGTCAGATCATCGCCCTCGCACGCATCAAGCGCGCCGCAGCGATCGTCAACGCCAAGCTCGGCATCATCGAGCAGCCCGTGGCCGACGCCATCGTGGCGGCCGCGCAGCAGGTCATCGATGGGCAGCACCTCGACCAGTTCCCGATCGACGTGTACCAGACCGGCTCTGGCACCTCGTCCAACATGAACATCAACGAAGTCCTGGCGACCCTCGCGACTCGCGGGCTCGGCGACACGGTGCATCCGAACGACCACGTCAACGCCTCGCAGTCGTCGAACGACGTCTTCCCGACGTCGGTCCACGTCGCCGTCACCGACGCGCTCCTCAACGACCTGGTGCCAGGTCTCGAGCACCTCGCGGAAGCGCTCGAGCGCAAGGCCGAGCAGTGGGCGACGACGGTTAAGGCCGGCCGAACGCACCTGATGGATGCGACGCCCGTGACGCTCGGACAGGAATTCGCCGGGTACGCCCGACAGATCCGACTCGGCATCGAGCGAGTCCAGTCGACCATCTCCCGCGTTGCCGAGGTGCCGCTCGGTGGCACCGCGACCGGCACCGGCATCAACACCCCGGCCGGATTCTCGCAGCAGGTCATCGCAGAGCTGGCCGACAACGCCCAGCTCCCGCTCACGGAGGCGCTTGACCACTTCGAGGCGCAGGGTGCGCGCGACGGCCTCGTCGAGGCCTCCGGCGCACTCCGCACGATCGCCGTGAGCCTGATCAAGATCAACAACGACCTCCGCTGGATGGGCTCGGGCCCGAACACCGGCCTCGGCGAGCTCCAGATCCCCGACCTGCAGCCTGGGTCCTCGATCATGCCCGGCAAGGTCAACCCTGTCGTGCCCGAGGCCGTGCTCATGGTCGCCTCCCGAGTCATCGGCAACGACGCGGCGATCGTGTTCGGCGGCGCATCGGGCTCCTTCGAGCTCAACGTGCAGATCCCGGTCATGGGAACCGCCCTGCTCGAGTCGATCCGCCTTCTCGCGAACAGCGTCCGCGTGCTCGCCGACAAGACGGTCGACGGGCTCGTCGCCAACGAGGAGCGCGCCCGCGCCCTCGCCGAGTCCTCGCCGTCGATCGTCACGCCGCTCAACCGCGTCATCGGCTACGAGGCGGCCGCCAAGATCGCCAAGCATTCCGTCGCCAACAAGGTCACGGTGCGCCAGGCCGTCATCGACCTGGGCTACGTCGAGCGCGGCGAGATCACCGAGGCTCAGCTCGACGAGAAGCTCGACGTGCTGAGCATGACCTCGCCGAACCTCTAGCGGCCCCGCAGCTCTCGCAGCCGCTCACCGAGAAGAGACCCGTCGTGCACCGTCACGGCGGGTCTCTTGTGCGCGGACGGCCCAAACGCGAAGATGGCGGCGCCAATTCCGCCTCTTCCTGCTCCCGACCCGGCCAGTCCTCGAAAGCCCCTGCAGTCCCCGGCCCGTCATCACCCCGGTACGGCGGCCAACCACACGACCGGCAACCAATAGCCCGCGAGCAGAGCAGGCCCGAACGCGATGCTGCGATGACGGTCCCGCGTACGCACCAGCACGACCGCGCTCTGCACACCCCCGCACACCACCGCGAGCAGGCCCGACAGCAACGCATTCGCGGGGTCGACCAGGGCCGCCGACCAGGCGAGCACCGCGCCCAACTTCACGTCGCCCATGCCCAGGCCGCCGAGCAACGACAACGCCAGCAGCAGCAGGAGGGTGACGACCCCCGTCAGCGCGGCCGACAGATCCGGGGTGCCTCGCAGGACCCACGCGGCTGTCCAGGCGAGTAGCGCACCAAGACCTGCAAGCCCCACCAGCGGATTCGGCAGGCGATGCTCGCGGAGATCGGTGGCGATCAGTCGCGGACTGACGATCGCCAGCGAAAGCAGTGCAGGCAGCATCTCGGGGCGTTCCGGGATCGCGGCGGCGCAACTCACCCCAATCAGGGCACCAATGCCGACGATCTCCCGGGGCCCCGGCTGCTGCGACCATGAGGCTGGACCCCGCGCTCCCCCAGACTTCTGCGCGGAGCCCAGCCTCGTCACAGCAGAGGAGCTTCCCCCAACTCGCTCTGCCATGGCAGAACGCTAGTCAGTTCTCTCGCACCTCGCGGAGGTTATCCACAGCCGACCTGAGCGCCGAAGCGCTGCGCCCAGGCCGTGCCGTGCCGTGCCGCCGCAGCTCAGACCTCGTAGTCGCCGAGCAGCTCGGTGACGAGTGCCGCGATGTCGCTGCGCTCCGATCGGGTGAGCGTCATGTGCGCGAAGAGCTTGTGCCCCTTGAGCGTCTCGATGACCGACGCGACCCCATCGTGTCGCCCGACCCGCAGGTTGTCGCGCTGCGCGACATCGTGGGTGAGCACTACGCGAGAATTCTTGCCGATCCGAGACAGCATCGTGAGCAGCACGTTCCGCTCGAGCGACTGAGCCTCATCCACGATCACGAACGCGTCGTGCAGCGATCGTCCACGAATGTGCGTGAGCGGCAGGATCTCGAGCATCCCTCGGTCCATGACCTCGTCGATGACGTTCTCCGAGACGATCGCCGAGAGCGCGTCGTAGACGGCTTGGCCCCACGGATTCATCTTCTCGCCCTGGTCGCCGGGGAGGAACCCCAGCTCCTGACCACCAACCGCGAACAGGGGACGGAACACCATGATTTTGCGGTGCAACCCGCGCTCGAGCACCGACTCGAGCCCCGCGGCGAGTGCGAGGGCGCTCTTCCCCGTCCCCGCTCTGCCGCCGAGCGAGACAATGCCGATCGACTGATCCAGCAGCAGGTCGATGGCGAGCCGCTGCTCCGCCGATCGTCCGTGCACGCCGAAGACGTCCAGATCGCCACGTACGAGACGGACCGCGCCCTTCCCCGACACGCGTCCAAGTGCTGACCCTCGGTCCGAGTGAATCACGAGGCTCGTGTTCACCGGAAGACCGTCGACGACCTCGGTCGTCACGTGCTCGTCCGCGTAGAGCGTGTCCAGCTCGTCAGCGCCGAGCGAGATCTCGGCGACGCCCGTGTAGCCGGTGTCACGGGCCAGTTCTGCCCGGTACTCCTCAGCCGCGAGGCCGATGGCCGACGCCTTCACGCGCATCGGCAGGTCCTTCGAGACCACCGTGACCGCAAGCCCCTCGCCGGCGAGGTTCTGTGCGACGGCGAGGATGCGCGTGTCGTTGTCGCCGAGCTGCATCCCGCTCGGGAGCACGCTCATGTTCGAGTGGTTGAGCTCGACGCGGAGCGTTCCGCCGGCCTCACCGATCGCGATCGGGAAGTCGAGCCGCTCGTGCTTGATGCGCAGCTCGTCGAGGAACCGCAGCGCCTGGCGTGCGAAGTACCCGAGCTCGGGATCGTGACGCTTCTTCTCGAGCTCCGTGATGACGACGACAGGAATGACAACGGCGTGCTCCGCGAAGCGGAACAGCGCCCTCGGATCGCTGAGCAGGACCGACGTGTCGAGCACGTAGGTCCGGGTCGAGATGGAAGATTCGGGAGCCGTGCTGTGCACGGCGCCCCCTTCCTCGTTCTCGAGGTGGTCGGTGTTGCGCTGTGCGGGTGTCACGGCAGTTCCGCTCCTTCGCCAAGCTCTCGCTCGTCGTTGGGTTATGCCACGACCACAGGGGGAATCGGTAGGGTGAAACGAACTTCGGGAACCTGTGGCCGTTTCGATCAGGCACCGTACCTGATGGCATTAACGTACGACGATCACGGCTTCGCCACGCGCAGGCGAACGTTAAATCTTGGTGCGTGTCTGGGTGCCGACGACTACTGCCCGTAGCGACGCTGCCGGAACGCGAAATCGCGCAGAGCTCGAAGGAAATCGACCTCACGCAGGTCTGGGCCGAGGGCCTCCACGAAGTAGAACTCCGAGTGCGCTGACTGCCACAGCATGAAGTCGCTGAGGCGCTGCTCCCCCGACGTCCTGATGACGAGGTCTGGATCCGGTTGGCCACCGGTGTACAGGTGCTCCGCGATGAGATCCGGGGTCAGGATGTCCGCGAGGGCCGCGACGTCGCCCCCGTCGGCGGCGTGTGCCCGCACGATCCGGCGCATCGCGTCGACGATCTCACTCCGCCCTCCGTAGCCGACAGCCAGGTTGACGTGCATCCCGCGCCGTTCCGCGGTGTCGCGCTGGAGACGTTCGAGCGTGGTGCCGAGCCCTTCGGGAAGGTGCTCGGACGAGCCGGCGTGGTGGACCCGCCAGCGCGCGTTCTCGGCGATCTGCATCGCCAACTTCTCGATGATGTCGATCAGCGCGTCCAGCTCTTCGCTGCTGCGGTTCTTGAGGTTGTCGTTCGACAGGAGGTAGAGGGTGACGACCTGCACGCCCTCTCGGTCGCACCAGGCCAGGAACTCCATCATCTTGGCCGCGCCGGCGGCGTGTCCCTGCGCGGCGTCGCGCAGTCCCAGCTGCCTGGCCCAGCGTCTGTTGCCGTCGATGATCATCGCGACGTGCTTCGGCTTAGGGCGCCCGTGCAGAGATCGACGCAGCCGTCTCGTGTACAGCCCGTAAAGGAAGCTCCGCAAGCTGGTGGGAATCATCGACATGGTGCAAACAACGTACCGGACCGTGGGTCAGATACGCGTGCACGGGGCCGCGTAGAGTGCGAGGGTGGCTTCAGAACATCACGCTGACGCAGAACTCGACCCGGGTCCAGAGCCCGCGGTCCACCTCCCCCTGCTCGAAGCAGACTCCGGTGCTCGCCCCACCGACGCGAAGCCGTCGTGGCGTGGCTGGGTGCATGCCGGCACGCTGCCGGTGTCGATCGCGGCGGGGATCGTGCTCATCCTGCTTGCCGAGGGCACGACGGCGAAGCTTGCCTGCACGCTCTACGCCATCTGTTCCTGGCTGCTGTTCGGTATCTCCGCGCTCTACCACCGCTTCAACTGGAGCGAGAAGACGCGCGTCGCGCTCAAGCGCTTCGATCACGCCAACATCTTCCTGCTCATCTCCGGCACCTACGCACCCATCGCCCTGGTGGCGCTGCCGCCGGACAAGGGCTGGCCGCTGTTCGGGATCGTCTGGGGCGCGGCCCTGCTCGGCATATGCTTCCGAGTGTTCTGGATCGGCGCACCACGCTGGCTCTACGTGGCGCTCTACATCGCTCTGGGGTGGGCCGCCGTGGCCTACCTTGGCGACATCGCGGCCGTCAACGTGGCCACGGTGGTCCTCATCGTGGTCGGCGGGCTGTTCTACACCGTAGGAGCGGTCTTTTACGCCGTGAAGCGACCCAACTTCTGGCCGGGCCACTTCGGCTTCCACGAGCTGTTCCACGTCTTCACGGTGCTGGCGTTCCTGAGCCAGTGGACGGGCATCCTCCTGCTCTGCATCGACCCGCCCGTGTTCTCCTAGTCGCTCGCGTTCCTGCGGTCAGACTCCGGGCTGGCTTCGGCTTCAGAAGCTGGCTGCCGGGGTTCGCCGCCCGACGCCCCATCGGCCGCAGCCTGGTTGGCCGCAGCCTCGGCCCGCAGCTGCTCGCGGATGCGCGCCCTCGCTTGCACACGGCTGGTGCGGCGGATGAGGTCCATAACCAGGAGCCCGGTCGCAACGGCGACGAAGATGAAAACGAAGAAGCCGAGCGGGCCGGGCGTGACGTCGTCGGGGTTGAAGGGCAGTTCCTCGCCAGGCGACGGCACCGCGGTGGCCAGTGCGAGGGTCCAGGCGTGCGCCTGCGCGAAGAGCATCACGCGGTGGTCTCCGAGGCGCCCTGCCGGTCGTCGTTGCGTTCGTCGACGCCAGCGAAGAGATCGGTCTCCGGCGTCGGCGCATCGACTCGGGAGTCGATCAGCTCGAAGTCGTCGTAGGGGTAGGCGGCCGCCTCAATGTCGCGCGGGATCGCGAAGAACCCGCTATCGGGTGCGACCTGGCTCGCGTGCGAGCGCAGTGCCGAGTCCCGTGCGTCGAAGAAGTCGTCGATCTGGATCTGGGTCGTCACGTTGCTCGGCTTGTCGCGCATCCACGCCAGCATCTGCTCGAGGCGCTCGAGCAGGGGCGACTCCGGGTCGAGCGACTTGATGTGCTGCAGCAGGCTGTCGGCACGCTTGCCGTTCATGGTGCGGTCGTAGTAAAGCTTCGAGATGCGCCACGGAGCGCCGAGCTCAGGGTGCGTCGCGAGGCCTGACTCGCGCCACACGCGCATCGACACGTCGTGCGTCCGGATGTGGTCGGGATGCGGGTATCCGCCGTTCTCGTCGTACGTGACGAGAACGTGGGGCCGGAACTCCCGAACGATGCGCAGGAGGGGACGCGCGGAGATATCGAGAGGGATGCTCGCGAAGGAGTTCGCAGGCAGCGAGCCGTCTTCTGAGGCCATGCCGGAGTCGACATATCCGAGCCACCGATGCTCGACGCCCAGGATCTCCTGCGCTGCAGCCATCTCGACGCGGCGTAGCCCCGCCAGGTCCCGCTGTGCGTGGTAGACGGACTCGAGCCCGGGGTTGAGGATGTCTCCCGCCTCGCCACCGGTGCAGCTGACTACCATCACCTCGGCACCCTTGGCGCGGTATGCGGCGTAGGTCGCGGCGCCCTTGCTTGACTCGTCGTCGGGATGGGCGTGGACCGCCAACAGTCGAAGTGTCACTGGTCTCCTCGTGGAACGTTAACCTAGGTACAGAGCCTATCTCGCGCGGCCGCCAGTTTCTGGCCGCGCCCACCCTCCCGCCGAGAGGAACCCCCAGTGCCAGCTGACCGCGAGACCGTCGTCGACGCAGCCCCCTCAGCTGACCTCGTCGACCGGTACGGCAAGCGCGCGCCCCGATCCGAGAAGAAACCGGAGCGTTGGATCTGGATGGTCGTCGGCATCTTTGTCATCGCCGTCGTCGCGTTCTGGGCGACAACGACGGTCGGCCCCGTGTCGTCCTCGGCGATTCGCGCCGACACGGTCCGCTTCTCGATCGTCGACGACGCCAACGTCAGCTTCGACTACCGCATCACCGCTCCTGCAGGCACCGCCGTCACCTGCGCGATCGAGATCCGCGACGAACAGCAAGCCGTCGTGGGTTGGGACGTCGTCGACGTGCCGCCCACCGACGAACCCTCGCAAGTGCTCAACGTGCAGGTCCGCACGACGAAGGAAGGCACCACGGCTTTGGTGAAGGAATGCTGGTTGCCGTAACATGGTGGTCGAGGCCCTGACTCGTGTCAGGGCTTTGGTCGTATCCGGCTGCACAAGGAGTTCCAGCATGGCTAACCCATCGGTGACCTGGCTCACCCAGGAGACATATGACCGCCTGAAGGCGGAGCTCGACGAGCTCGCCGTGAACGGTCGCGAGGAGATCGCGAAGCGCATCGAAGAGGCGCGCGAAGACGGCGACCTCAAGGAGAACGCCGGCTACCACGCAGCCAAGGACGAGCAGGGCAAAATTGAAGCCAGAATCAACCAGCTCGAGACCATGCTCAAGAACTCAGAGGTCCGCGAGGCCCCGGAAGCCTCCGGCATCGTCGAGACCGGCACCGTCGTGACCGCCAAGATCGGCGGGAAGGAGCAGAAGTTCCTGCTCGGCAGCCGTGAGATGGCTTCCCAGACGCAGTTGCGCGTGTACTCGGGTGAGAGCCCGCTCGGCGCGTCCATCCTCGGCCTGGCCGTCGGCGCTGCCACGAGCTACGAAGCCCCAAACGGCAACTCCATCGACGTCGAGATCGTCGAAGTCGAGACGTTCCACCCGTAGCCAACACCGGCACGCGCGGCAACGCGAAGAGGACCTCCCGCGGGAGGTCCTCTTCGTCTTGGGACCGGTGTTTGGGCGACGGATGTTGACGTCAGGGAATCGGGGTCGCGTCGCGGCTCGTGCGCGGCTGGTAGCCCAGGGCGCGCAACGCATCCATCACCTGTCGGGAATGCTCGGTGCCTCTGGTCTCGACCGACACCTCGAGCTCCACGTGGCTCACCTGCAGCCCCTTGTTGTGCCGGGTGTGCAGCACCTCCACGACGTTGGCGTTGACCTCACTGATGGTCTTGGCGATGAGCGCGAGCTGGCCGGGCACGTCCTGCAGCTCGATGAC
Organism: Pseudoclavibacter helvolus; assembly: GCF_049707175.1. GTDB lineage: Bacteria > Actinomycetota > Actinomycetes > Actinomycetales > Microbacteriaceae > Pseudoclavibacter > Pseudoclavibacter helvolus_A. The sequence continues at coordinate 128,312 of NZ_JBNAFM010000006.1, forward strand.
GAGCTTGAGGTAGCGGTCAGACGCCGCGAGGCCACGGCTGAGCACCTTCTCGAGCATCAGCGGGTCGATGTTGCCACCCGAGAGGATCGCGACGGTGGTACCCGCGTCCTTGATCTTGCCCGCGAGGATGGCGGCGACCGCAGTCGCGCCCGCCGGTTCCGCCACGAGCTTCGCACGCTCCACGAGCAGGAGGATGGCGCGCGAGATGTCGTCCTCGGAAACCGTCACGACGTCGTCGACGAGGTCGCGAACCACCTCGAAGGTGATGTCACCCGGGATGTCGACGGCGATGCCGTCTGCGATGGTCGGTCGAGCCTGGATCTTCACGGGGTGACCGGCTTCGAGCGAGACGGGGAACGGTGCGGAGTTCGCCGCCTGCACGCCAATGATTCGGATCGGGCGGCCCCGTTGCTCGCCGAGGAGCCTGGCTGCAACACTGACGCCGGAGATGAGCCCGCCGCCCCCGATCGGAACGATGATCGTGTCGACCTCAGGGGCCTGCTCGAGGATGTCGAGCGCCAGCGTGGCCTGGCCGGTGATGATGTCGGCGTGGTCGTAGGGGTGGATGAACTCCGCGCCCGTGTCCGCGGCGAACTGCTTGGCCGCGACCAGCGCATCCGCCACGTTCGTCCCGGTGAGCACGACGTCTGCGCCATAGCCCCGGGTGGCCTGCAGCTTCGGCAGCGGCACACCGACCGGCATGAAGATGGTCGCCTTGATGCCGAGCTCACGGGCCGCGAACGCGACGCCCTGGGCGTGGTTGCCGGCCGATGCGGCGACGACGCCACGGGAGCGCTGCTCTTCGCTCAGCTGCGAGAGGCGATAGGTGGCGCCGCGGATCTTGTACGACCCCGTGCGCTGCATGTTCTCGCATTTGAGCAGCACCGGCGAGCCGAGCTTCTCCGAGAGAAAGCGGGCCGAGTCGATGGGCGTCTGCGAGATGACCTGTCGCACGATTTCGCGGGCGGCGACGATCTGATCGAGCGTGATGGTGGGAGCGGTCATACCGTGCTTGCCTTCTTCTCGCGCGGCTGACGCTCGCGCTTCGGGGGTTGGGTCTCTGTGATCTTCGTCGGATCAGGGTCGTCGCGCCAGGTGCCGCGTGAGATGAACTGCACCATAACCTTGCCTGCAGCGACCAGGGGTACGGCGAAGACGGCTCCTGCAATGCCTCCGAAGATGGTTCCGGCGCTCACGGCGAGCAGCACGGCGAGCGGATGCAGTTTGACGGCGCTTCCCATGATGAGCGGCTGCAGGATGTGCGACTCGATCTGCATGACGGCGACCACCACGATGAGCATGATGAGCGCGTTGAGGAACCCGTTGTAGGCGAGTGCGACAGCGACAGCGATCGTGCCCGCCGAAATCGCACCGATGTACGGGACGAACGAGGCGAGGAACACGATGACGCCGATGGGCAGGGCGAATGGCACCTGCAGGATGACGGCACCGAGGTAGATACCGACAGCGTCGATAAGGGCGACCAGCACCTGGACCCGCACGTAGTGTCCAACGGAGATCCAGCCGCGCTGGCCGGCGCCGTCGATCGCGGCTCGCGCCTTCTTCGGGAAGATCGAGACGATGAAGAGCCAGATGCGACGCCCGTCGAGCAGGTAGAAGACCAGGGCGAACGCGGTGACCAGCGTGCCTGCGAGGAACGCCGCCACGTTCGAGCCGACGGAGAGGGCCTGCGAGAAGATGGCGTTGACGTTCGACTGCACCCAGCCGACGATCTGCTGCAGGCCGTCGTCGACCTGCTGCTCCGTGACGTGCAACGGTGAGTCTGCGAGGAACTGCAACAGCAGCTGATACTGCGCCGCCAGCTTCCCGAGGTCGAGATTGAACCCCTGTGCGAACTGACTTATGACGAGGGTGATGAGGGTGCCGATGGCCGCCAACAGCACGATCAGCGACAGGATGAGCGCTGCCCACCTGGGCATGCCAGTGCCAACCAGCCACTTCATGAGTGGCGCGAGCAGGGAGGCGAGCAGCGCAGCGACGAGCAGCGGAATGACCAAGATGGACGCCTGCGCGACCAGCCAGCCCAGCGGGATTAACGCCAGCAGGATGGCCACGCTGCGCCAGGCCCAGGCCGCGCCGATGCGGAGGCCGCGCGGGACGAGCTCGTCTTCGCTCTCGTTCCGCAGGGCTGGCGCGGGGTTCTGCGCCAGGGTGGAGCCTGTTCTCGCCGACGCCGCTGGGGCGGCGTTCTCGTCGAGGTCGCGTTCGATCATGCGCTCAATACTAGAAGCGCCCACGGGCGCACGGGTGCCATCAGAACTGCACCCGCGGGGGCTGCGAGATGGCGGCGCGATCGGCGACCTCGAAGAAGGTGCGCTGCTCGTAGTGCAACGGCCCGGCCACAAGGTTGTTGGGGAACACCTTCACCTTGGTGTTGTATTCGCGGACCCCACCGTTGTAGAAGCGACGAGAGGCCTGGATGCGGTTCTCGACCTCGACCAGGTCAGACTGCAGCTGCAGGAACTCACGGCTCGACTGCAGCTGCGGGTAGCCTTCCGAGGCGGCGAACAGGCCACGAAGGGCGCCCTGGACGCGGTTTTCTGCGGCACTCACCTCTTCTGGGGTCTCCGCCTGCGAGCTTGCCTGCCGCGCCTCGGCGAAGGCCGCGAACGTCTTTTCCTCGTGGGACGCGAACGCTCGGACGCGACGCTCCAGCTGGGGCAGCAGCTCCTCGCGGGCGGCGAGCTGCACGGTGATGTCGTTCCATGCCGTGTCGACCCGGGAGCTCAATCGCTTCAACGAGCGACTCGTGGCGATCACAAAGACGGCAACGGCGATGACGATGAGGAGCACGGCTCCGATGGCGATCCAGACTTCCAGCATGCCGGAATGCTATCTCGCCTCGACTGCGTGTCGGCGGGATCAGCGCACAGCCTGCGCGAAACCCATCGATGCAGACTCGGCCAGGTGCCTCAGGTGCGCCGGGATGGGCATCCCCCGTCGCCGAATCGCCTGCGCCCAGAGCCGGCCAGCTCGGTAGGAAGATCGGACCAGCGGTCCGGCAAGCACGCCGAGGAACCCGATCTCCTCGGCGACGGCCTTGAGCTCAAGGAACTCCTGCGGCTTCACCCACCGGGCGACGGGCAAATGCCTCGGGCTCGGGCGCAGGTACTGGGTCAGCGTGATGATGTCGCAGCCCGACTCGTGCAGGTCGCTGAGTGCCTGCTCGATCTCGACCCGCTCCTCCCCCATGCCGAGGATCAGGTTCGACTTCGTGACCAACCCGGCCGCTCTCGCCTGCGCGATGACACCGAGCGACCGCTCGTACCGAAACGCCGGACGGATTCGCTTGAAGATGCGCGGGACGGTCTCGACGTTGTGCGCGAACACCTCCGGCCTCGATGAGAACACTTCGGCGAGAAGGTCCGGCTTGCCCGAGAAGTCCGTGGCGAGGATCTCGACGCCCGTCGAGGGGTTCTCGGCGTGGATGCGGCGGACGGTCTCCGCGTGCAGCCACGCCCCCTCGTCCGACAGATCGTCACGCGCCACTCCCGTCACCGTGGCGTAGCGCAGGCCCATGGTGCGGACAGACTCGGCGACTCTCCTCGGCTCGTCAGTGTCGTAGGCAGCGGGCTTCCCAGTATCGATCTGACAGAAGTCGCAGCGGCGCGTGCACTGCGACCCGCCGATGAGGAAGGTCGCCTCCCGATCTTCCCAGCACTCATAGATGTTCGGGCATCCTGCCTCCTGGCAGACGGTGTGCAGTGCTCCCGCCTTCACGAGCTCGGCGACCCGTGTGAATTCTGGACCCATCTTGGCCCTGGTCTTAATCCATTCGGGCTTGCGCTCGATGGGCGTCTGCGAGTTCCGGGCTTCGAGGCGGAGCATTCGGCGCCCCTCGGGCTTGATCGTCACGCCGCGACCTCCTGGCCGAGGGGCAGGTGCGCGGCGAGCAGTTCCGCGACCCTCGGTGCGACCTCGGCGGGTATCACGGGGCGCTGCAGTTCACGGCTGAGTGTGGTGACCCCGGCGTCGCTGATCCCGCAGGGCACGATGCGTTCGAAGGGCTCGAGCTCGTTGGAGCAGTTCAGCGCGAAGCCGTGCATCGTGCACGCCTCCACGACTCGGACGCCGATCGCGGCGACTTTCCGCGGTGCGCCCTCGTTCCCCACCCACACCCCGGAGCGACCCGCCACCTGCCTGCCCGCGACGCCCAGCTCCCCGATCAGCTCGATGAGCGCGATCTCGAGCATTCGCACGTGGGCAACGACATCGACCGGCGCGGGAAGTCTCACGATGGGGTATCCGACAAGCTGACCGGGGCCGTGCCAGGTCAGGCGGCCGCCCCGGTCCGCATCCACCACGGGGGTCCCATCCGTCGGACGCTCATGCGCTCGGGTGAGCCGCCCGGCCGTGTAGACGCTCGGATGCTCGAGCAGCACGAGCGTGTCACGCCTCGCCCCAGCCACGAGCTCGGCGTGCAGCTTTCGTTGCAGCGCGAGCGCCTGCGCGTAGTCGACGGCCTCGTGACCGAATCCCGGTGTCAGCACATCCATCATGCACCCAGTCTTGCATATTTTGTACGCAGTACAACAACTGTCATGACCCGAGAATGGATGGCCGCTCGGTGATGTCGGCGTAGCGGGACACACCCCGCGCGAAACAGCTCGTACCCAGGCAACTCTGACCTCGTGAGCTCAGGCCGTCAGCTCTGGCGCGAGAATGCCGCCGCCCTGTTGACCTGCTCGGCCGTGATGCTGCGCCCCGTGTACTTCTCGAACTGGCGCGCCGCCTGGAGCGCGGCAACCGCAGCGCCCGTGATCACGGGCACACCCTGGGCCCGCGCGAGGCGGATGAGCGGTGTCTCCGCCGGGAACGCCACGACATCGAAGACAAGCTCTGCCGCGGTGACGTGCTCCCCGCCGAACGACAGGGCGTCCTCGTCGGCGCCCGTCATGCCGAGCGGCGTCACGTTGACCAGCGCGTACGGTCCAGGGGCGGGGTCCTTCGCCTGCCAGCGGTAGCCGTACTTCTCGGCGAGTGCCGAGCCGGTGACGCCGTTGCGGGCGACGACGGTGAGGTCTGCGAAGCCCGCGTCTCGGAAGGCTGCCACGACGGCTTTTGCCATACCGCCGGCGCCTCGGACGACGACCGGCAGCGATGGGCTGACCTGATGCTCAAAGATGAGTTCCGCGATGGCCTCGTAGTCGGTGTTCGATGCGATGAGCCTGCCGCCGTCGTTCACAATCGTGTTGACAGACTCGATCGCCAAGGCAGAGGGATCGAGCTCGTCGACAAGCGGGATGACCGCTTCCTTGAACGGCATCGACACCGAGCATCCGCGAATCCCGAGAGCCCGCACGCCGCGGACGGCTCCCTCGATGTCCTCCGTGGTGAAGGCCTTGTAGATGAAGTTCAGGCCGAGTTCCTCGTAGAGGAAGTTGTGGAACCGCGTCCCAAGATTCGACGGCCGGGCCGCGAGCGAGATGCAGAGGGTCATGTCCTTGTTGAGAATCGGCATGCCGCAAGTATGGCCCGTCGACACGGAGAGCGCCTCAGCGCAGGTCGAGACGCATGAGGACTCGGGGGAAGCCGTTCAGCACCGAGTCGGTGTCCGAAGCCTTCGTGAAGCCCGCCTTCTCGAACAGCGAGCGGGTGCCGACGTACGCCATCGTCAGGTCGACCTTCGCTCCCCCGTTGTCGACGGGATACGCCTCGACGGCGGGCGCGTTGTGGTCCTGAGCGAACTGCGTGGCGCCTTCGACCAGGCGGTAGGAGATGCCCCGCCCACGAAACCCGGGGCGCACCCGGACGCACCACAGCGACCAGACCGGCAGGTCGTCGAGGTGCGGGATGCGGCGGTTGCGCGCGAAGCTCGTGTCGCTTCTCGGGTGCACGGCCGCCCAACCGACGACCTCGTCGCCCTCGTAGGCAAGCACGCCAGGCGGGATCTTCTGCCGCAAGAGGCGCTTGACCCGCTCGCCGCGTTCTGGCCCCGCGAGCGACTGGTTTTCCTTGGACGGGATGCGGTAGCTGAGGCACCAGCACACGTTGGCGTCCGGCCGCTTGGGGCCGACCATCGTCTTCACGTCGGCGAAGCGGGTCGCCGCGCGTACGTCGATCACCATGACAACATCGTGCCACGCTGACCGCAACCGACGTCCAGGGAAAGCGTGCCCCCACTGGGATTCGAACCCAGAACACAAGGATTTTAAGTCCTCTGCCTCTGCCAGTTGGGCTATAGGGGCGTACAGGTCGGGGCCGCCGCATCCGGAGATGAGGCGGCCCCGACGAGGTCAGCTACTTGCTGTCGCTAGCTGGAGCCTTTGCGGCCCGTGCCGGTGCAGGCTTGGCCGAGCTCGGCTTTGCGGCTTCGGCAACCTTCTCAGTGGTCGCCTTCTCGCTCGACTCGGTTGCGGGCTTCTCCGACTTGTCGCTGTGCTCGCTCGAAGCGGGGAGCTTGGCCGGTGCGGCCTCTGCGGCGGGTGCCGTCGGGCGGGGGCGCGATGCGAAGCGCTCGAACGCGGCGCGAGGCGTCTCCCGGGCGCTGATCGACACGAAGTCGCGGCCGAGCACGAAGTTGTTGATCCAGCCGGTGAGCACACGAATCTTGCGCTCGACGGTGGGGATCGCGAGGTCGTGGTAGCCGCGGTGCGCGAGCCAGGCGAGCACACCGGTCAGGGCGAAGCTGCCCGACTGGAAGGCCCCGACGCCGATGCCGAGACCAGCGACCGCACCCATGTTCTCGTGGTAGTAGTCCTTCGGCGTTCCGCCACGGAGCGTTGCAACGAGGTTCGAGGCCATGAGCTTGCCCTGGCGAACTGCGTGCTGCGCGTTCGGCACGCAGAAGCCGCCGACGCCGCCGCCCGAGAGGTCGGGCACAGCCGAGACGTCACCGGCTGCCCAGGCGTCCTGCACGATGCCGTTGTCGCCCTCAACGCGAAGGTCGGCGCGCGCACGGATGCGTCCGCGCTCGTCGACGGGGAGGTCGCTGTTGCTCTTGACAACCGGAGCGGCCATGACGCCGGCAGTCCACACGATGACATCGGTGGGGAACTTGTCGCCGGCAGAGGTCTCGACGACGCCGTCGACGGCGGAGGAGACCTGCGTGTTCAGGTGCACGGTCGCACCGCGCTCCGCGAGGTTCTTGATGACCCACAGCGCCGTGTCTTCGGACACCTCGGGCATGATGCGCCCGGCAGCTTCGATGAGGTGGAAGTGCACGTCGTCGAACTGCAGCGACGGGTAGTCCTCAAGCAGTGCGGTCGCGAGCGAGCGCATCTCAGCGAACGACTCGATGCCCGCGAAGCCGCCACCGACGACGACGAAGGTGAGCAGGCGCGTGCGCTCTGGGCCGGGGGCCATGGTCGACGCCTTGTTGAAGTTGTCGATCATCGTGTCGCGGATCCACGTGGCTTCTTCGACGGTCTTCACGCCGATGGCGTTGTCGGCGATGCCCGGAATCGGGAACGTGCGCGAGACGGCACCTGCGGTGACCACGATGATGTCGTAGTTGACCGTGTAGGGGTCGCCGATCTCGGGCGTGATGGTCGCCGTCTTCGCAGCGTGGTCGATCTTGGTGACCTCGGCGGTGATGACACGCGAGCGCTTGAGGTGGCGTCGCAGCGAGACGACTGCGTGACGCGGCTCGATGTTTCCGCTGATGACCTCTGGGAGGAATGGCTGGTACGTCATGTACGGCAGCGGGTCGACGACTGTGACCTGGGCTTCGCCAGGGTTCAGCTGCTTCTCGAGCTGCCACGCCGTGTAGAAGCCGGCGTAGCCTCCGCCAACGATGAGAATCTTAGTCACGTACTTGTACTCCCTGCATGCGATGGTTGGGCGAGGAAAACCTCGTCAAGTCTACTCCTGCGCGTCACCGGCGAGTGCATCGCCGGGGTTCGCGCAGACACAGCGCTCCGGCGACCAGCTCGACAGCTCGAGCGCCCAGTCTCCAACCGGGTTCACACCGGGGCCGGCGACGAGCGAATGTGCGGCGAGCGCGTGGAGGCACTTCACGCGCGTGGGCATCCCGCCAGCAGTGACGCCGGCGATCTCCTCAACGACGTCGAGCGACTCCCGCTCCGCGAGGTAGCGTTCGTGCGCGGCGAGGTAGGCGGCTCGGAAGTCCTCGTCGTCGCTGAGGCGCTGCTGCATCTCCGGCATGATCTGATCGGCCTCGAGCTGCGACATGGCGATGGTCGCGGCCGGGTGCGAGAGGTAGTAGAGCGTGGGGAACGGAGTTCCGTCGGGCAGCCGTGGCCGAGTGACGACGACCGTCGGGTTGCCGCAGGCGCAGCGGGCTCCGATGCCCACGACGCCGCGCATGGGACGGCCGAGCTGCTCGCGCATGACCTGAAGGTCGCGTTCGGTGGCTTCTGAGTACTCGAGCATTGGTCGCTTTCGGCTCTGCGGGCGGATGCACGGTGACGGGTGCATCCGCTGGTCTTGGGTGGTTATTCGCTGGGTGTTGGGGCGGGGGCGGTCCCGGACGTGACCAGCGACTCGACGAAGCTGTCGAGCCAGCTCGAGTTCGTTTCGTGGAGCTCGGTGCTGACGTTGCTCTGTTGCTGTTTCGTCGACACCGGCGGGTCGAGCACGAGGTAGCTCGTGTCGCCGGGCATTACGAAGAGGAGGCGTCCACGCGCTTGCGACTGGATGTAGGCGGGATCGCTCCACCGGTCGCGCTCGGTGGCGATTTCGTCAACGCTCTGCTGCGTCTCCTCGAGCTCGGCTTGCAGTTGGGCCACATACTGACGCTGAGCGATGTAGCGCTGCGCGTTCGGAGCGAGCACGGCAATGCCGAGGATCACGACGAGCGTGATGAGCACCGTCGCGCCGTTCGGACGCACGGTCGGTATCCGGCGCTTGGCCGAGGTCTCCGACTTCGACGTCGCCTTGGCCTTGGGTTTGGATGTGGACTTGGCCTTGGCCGTCGCCTTGGCCCCTGCGTTCGAGCCGGAACCAGACGTCCCGCGTGCTGCTGACGGTCGCTTTGTGCTGGCCATGCGCATCCACCCCCTCTCGCTCTCGCGTTCCCATCATGCCGAACGGGCCGGGGACTTGCCCCGACCCGTTCGTGTGTCGCGCCGATCACCGCGACACGGAGCTACGCCTTGTGGCGAGAACCCTACGCCTTGTGGCGAGGACCCTACGCCTTGTGGCGAGGGAAGGCGCTGCGTCCCGCGTAGACGGCTGCGTCGCCCAGCTCTTCCTCGATGCGGAGGAGCTCGTTGTACTTCGCGACGCGGTCGGTGCGTGCAGGGGCACCGGTCTTGATCTGGCCCGAGTTCGTGGCGACGGCGAGGTGCGCGATCGTCGCGTCCTCGGTCTCGCCCGAGCGGTGCGAGAGAATCGCCGTGTAGCCAGCGCGCTGCGCGAGGGAGACCGCGTCGAGCGTCTCCGTGAGCGTGCCAATCTGGTTGACCTTCACGAGGAGCGAGTTCGCCGCGCCCTCGTCGATGCCGCGCTGGAGGCGCTCGGGGTTGGTGACGAAGAGGTCGTCGCCGACGATCTGCACCTTGCCGCCGATGGCCGCGGTCAGCGCCTGGTAGCCCGACCAGTCGTCCTCGTCGAGCGGGTCTTCGATCGTGACGATGGGGTAGTCGGCGACGAGCTTCTCGTAGAAAGCCGTCATCTCCTCAGCCGTGACCTCAGCACCTTCGAAGTGGTACTTGCCGTCCTTGAAGAACTCGCTCGAGGCGACGTCCATGCCGAGCACGATGTCGGTGCCGAGCTCGTACTTCGTCGCACCGATGGCTTCGACGATGAGGTCGAGCGCTGCGCGCGTGTTGGGCAGGTCGGGGGCGAAGCCACCCTCGTCGCCCAGGCCGGTTGCGTAGCCCTTCGAGTGCAGGGTCTTCTTGAGCTGGTGGTACACCTCGGTGCCCCAGCGAAGCGCTTCGCTGAAGGTCTCTGCACCGATGGGGAGGATCATGAACTCCTGCACGTCGATGCCGTTGTCGGCGTGCGCGCCGCCGTTGATGATGTTCATCATCGGGACGGGAAGCACGTGCGCGTTCGGGCCGCCGACGTAGCGGAAGAGGGGAAGGCCAGCCGAGTCAGCGGCCGCTTTGGCGACGGCGAGGCTCACACCGAGGATGGCGTTTGCGCCCAGGCGCTTCTTGTTGGGAGTGCCGTCGAGCTCCTTGAGCTCTTCGTCGACGAGGCGCTGGTCGCTGGCGTCGAAGAACTCGATGGCCGGGTCGATCTCGTCGATGACAGCCTCGACGGCCTTCTCGACGCCCTTGCCGAGGTAGCGGTCGGCGTCGCCGTCGCGCAGCTCGAAGGCCTCGAAGGCACCGGTGGATGCGCCGGACGGCACGGCCGCGCGGCCGGTCGATCCGTCATCGAGCAGCACCTCGACCTCGACGGTTGGGTTGCCTCGGGAGTCGAGGATCTCGCGGGCGTGGACGACGTCAATAAGGGCCACAGGATGCTCCTTGCGAATCAGTAGCGTACGGACCGCCAGAGACGCGGTCCTTCGTCAGTGTATCGGGGTCGGTGGAACGTGAGGAAGGCGTGGCCGCACGGGCGTCACGAGCTCGGCGGCGGCGAGGCGGACATCTCCCCCGCCATCAGCTCATCCATGCTCGGAACCCGCCACACCACGGGGTTCTCCGCGTACTCGGGGGGACCATCCGCCGGCCCCCACTGGAGCTCGACCAGCGCTCGACCGGCCGGGACGAGGTAGATCACGCAGCGCACCTGCCGCGAGTGTGCCCGGTCCTGCGGCGGGAGGCCGAGGAGCATGCCGCAGGCGGTCGCGTCAGGCGCCTCGTCCTCGGTCGCCCGAAGCGCGACCGAGCCGTCATCGAGTACGCCGACGAGATCCGGTGGGAGCGCCGAGGTGCCCTCGTCGGCGTCGCCCTGCACGCCGACGGTCATGTTCAACGACTCCGGTTGCGTCCACTCCGGACCGATCTCCGCGAGCCCCGCGTTCTCTGGTCCCCCGACGGCGAGCTGCGTGAAGGTCAGCGCCACCTCACGACCGTCCTCGAGCGGGAGGAGCGCGGTCTCCGAGTACTCCAGCTCCGTACCCGGCGCGGTGACCGCAGCGGGAATCGAGACGTCCTGATACGCGAACGGCTCGTCCCACTCGCCGAAGAACGAGCAGCCGCTGAGCGACGCCCCCGCGGCCGCCGCGATGGTGGCTGCCGCGAGCCAGCGCATCCCCGCTCTCGTTGCGAACTCTGCCTGTCCGGTCACCGACGCCATAGCTCCCCCTTGCTCGGAGGTGCCAGATTACGAGGTCTGGAGCGCTTCGAAGCTGAGGGTCTCCGGAGCCGCAACGTGCTCGTCACGCACGTGGGCGACGTGCGTGAATCCCTGCTCGGCGAGCGACGCGAGCAGGCCGCGCACGTTCTTGGGCTTCTTCGCGACGCGCACGCGGGACGCCCCGGAGCGCACGACCGCGCCCTTGACCTTGGCAATGTCGGCGACGGATGCGCGCTTGTCGAAGAGCAGGGCGACCGCTCGGGCCTCCCCCGACTCCGGCAGCTGGGCGAGGTCGACGATGCGCTCGAAGCCGATCGAGAACCCGCAGGCGGGCACATCCTGCCCCAAGAAGCGGCCGATCATGCCGTCGTAACGCCCGCCGCCGCCGACCGACGACCCAGACTCCGGGTGAGCGGCCTCAAAGATCGTGCCCGTGTAATACCCCATGCCGCGCACGAGGCTCGGGTCGAACACGAGCCGAACCGCCGCGCCTGCAGCGGTAGCCGCATCCGCGATCTCGGCCATTCCCTCGACGACCTCCACGACGGCCGGGTCTTCGCGCAGGGCGCCGGGGAGGCTCGTCAGCACCGTCTCGCGGTCCAGGCGGATACCGGTCTCAAGCAGAGGGGCCCACGTCGCCAGGGCCGCGGCGAGCTGCAGAGCCGCCGTGGCGTTGATCGTCGCGAGCTCAGCAGCAACGCCCTCCGGTCCGATCTTGTCGAGCTTGTCGATCGTGATCAGCGCGGCACCGTGCTCTGCGTCGGCGAAGCCGCAGTGCACCAGCAGGGCCGTGAGCAGGCGTCGGTCGTTGACGCGGATCGTGCAGTTTTCGAGGCCGAGCTCAACGAACGCGGCCGAAGAGGCGACGAGCAGTTCAACCTCGGCAAGCGCACCCGGCTCGCCGATGATGTCGATGTCGCACTGCACGAACTGGCGGTAGCGACCCTTCTGCGGGCGCTCGGCGCGCCAGACAGGGGCCATCTGCAGACTGCGGAACACGCCGGGCAGCGTGCCGCGGTGCGTCGCCACGAAACGCGCGAGCGGCACCGTGAGGTCGAAGCGCAAGCCCAGGTCGCTCAGGGTCAGCGGGTCGCCCGACTCGGCCGCAGCAGCGAGCGCGTCGGTGTCGAGCGCGCGCTTCATCACGGCGAACGACAGCTTCTCGTTGTCGCCGCCAAGCCCCGAGTGCAGGCGAGCGGAGTCCTCGACGACGGGCGTCTCGATCTCGTCGAAGCCGTGCCTCGTGTACACCTCGCGGATCGTCCCGAGGATGCGCTCGCGCCTGCGCTTGTCTGCCGGGAGGAAATCGCGCATGCCACGAGGCGGAGTGATCTGAGAAGCCATTGCACTATTCTCGCAGGATGATCGCACGCGACGGACTCGGGGGCGGCCGGAGAGAGATCACGGTCGAAGCGCACAACGCGGCATGACCGGTCAGCTCCCGCTCGTCAGCGCAGCCCAAGCACGTCGAATCGCACTCGCAGCCCAGGGCTTCGGCTCGCGCACCAGCGCGGCCGAGGTCGGAACCAGGCAGCTCACGTCGCTGCTGTCGCGCATCCACCTGCTGCAGATCGACTCCGTCAACGTGTGGGAGCGCAGCCACTACATGCCGGTGTTCTCCCGGCTCGGCGGCTACGACAAGACGACGCTCGACCGACTCGCGTCCGGCCGCATCCCACGGCTGACCGAGTACTGGGCGCACGAAGCAGCGCTCCTCCCCGTCTCGTCACTCCCCCTGTTTGGGTGGCGGATGCGCGAGAAGGCCGAACGGGACCGCCGCAAGAGCGCGGAGTTCCTCGCGGGACACGCGGACACGATCGCGTGGCTGCGATCCGAGCTCCTCGAGCGGGGTCCGCTCGCCGCGAGCGAGTTCGAACACGATGCCAACAAGAGGCGCGGCTCCTGGTGGGAGTGGTCCGACGTCAAGATCGTGCTCGAGTACCTCTTTCGCTGGGGCGAGCTCGCATCCGCTCCCCGCAAGGGGTTCGAGCGGCGCTACGCGTTGCCCGAGCAGGTGCTCCCCTCGGAGGTCCTCGGCGCCAACGTGAGCACGGGCGACGCCGTCCGGCAGCTCACGGCCATGGCCGCATCCGCCCACGGCATCGGCACCACGGCTGACCTCGCTGACTACTTCCGCGTGCCGATGGCGCTCACGAAGACGGCGCTCGACGAGCTCGCCGAGGCCGGCGACGTCGTCCCGGTGCGCGTCGCCGAGTGGGGCAAAGACGGTAGGCCCGGCCTCGCCTGGCTGCACCGCGACGCGCGACGCCCAAGGACCATGGACGCCGCCGCGCTCCTCTCACCGTTCGACCCCGTCGTCTGGTTCCGGCCGCGGGCCGAGCGCATGCACAACTTCCACTACCGCATCGAGATCTACACGCCAGCGCACAAGCGGGTGTACGGCTACTACTCGCTGCCCATCCTCCTCGGCGACGCAGTTGTCGGCCGCATCGACCTCAAAAACGACCGCCAGTCGCGCATCCTTCGCGTGCAGTCTGCGTGGAGCGAAGCGGATGCGCCCGCCGACATCGCGGAACGCACGGCGCTGCTGCTGCGCGACGCGGCCACCTGGCAGAGCCTCGATGACATCGTGGTCGCCGATCGCGGCAACCTCGCCCGCGACCTCGCGGGCGCGCTGACGCACTGACGCGTTGACGCGTTGACGCGCCTGCGACTTTGGCGCGCTTGCGACGCTCGGGCGCTTGCGACGCGAGAAGGCAGTGCGCAAGTAAGACCGTTCCGCGAGCCAACCCTGCCAGTACATGAGCCGGTTAGGCCACGCCAAAGCGGCCGTTTCACTGGCAGCGCGTCGTGGGGAGTCGGCAGAAGCGGCCATTTGACTGGCAGCGATGCGTGGCCGCAGCGCAGGAGTGAGTGCCGCAATACGCGGCCGCCCGACGGGGCCTCGGGAGGCGGCTTCGTTGGCGGAACTCAGCCGTGTCGCGTTTCGGCCGAGCGGATGCGTTGCTCGAGCTCGCGGTTTGCGAGCCGCATCGCGCGCTCGGCGTCGAGGCCGCGTGCATCCGCGTCGCGCACGAGCGCCAGCAGCGTTCGACCAAGCGCCAGCTCCTCATCGGCCGCCTCCCCTGCTCCAGGTTTCGGGATGGCTTCCTCATCTCGGGATGAGTTGCTAGCCATCCCGAGATGAGGAACCCATCCCGAGTCGCGGGTGGTGTCGGCGGATGCGGTGTCAGCGCCGACGCCGGTGTCAGCGCCGACGCCAGTGGCCGCGGCGGGCGCGGGCGCTGCGGCTCGGGGTTCGGGTTCGGCGCCGCCGACCTGGCGTTCCTTGCCGAGCAGCTTCTGTGCCAGGGCGAGCGCCGACATGCCGCGGGGCACCCCGTCGAGGACGCTCGTGCGGTCGCGCTTCTCGATGGCCTTCGCTTCCTGCCAGAGACGGATGATCTCGTCGATGTCCCTGGTGGGCGTAGGTCCGAACACGTGGGGGTTGCGACGCAGGAGCTTGTCGGCCTGCTCGCGGGCCACATCCTCGAGAGTGAAGGCGTCGCTCCCGCGCTGGGCGGCGATGTCCGAGTGGAAGAGCACCTGGAAGAGCACGTCTCCCAGCTCCTCCTTGATGTCGGCCGCGTTGTCATCCTCGAGTGCCTCGACGAGCTCCGCCGTCTCTTCCGTGAGGTACTTCACAAGCGTCGCGTGGGTCTGCTCCTCGTACCAGGCGCATCCGCCCTCGCCACGGAACGCAGCCACGACGGCGAGCAGCCGGTTCAGCTCCGGATGGGCGGACAGCCCAGGGCGCCCAACAGGAGCAGGATCCTCGTATCGCGCAGGGCGCCCGGGATGCATGGGATGCTGCGCGCGCTCGCTCGAGTCGGCCACGGCTAATTCGCCTCCGCGTCGCTCGGCACCTCGACTGCCTCGTCTTCCACCTCGAAGATTGCCTTCAGGATGCCTCGCACCCAGACGATCATCTCCTCGTCGCTCGGCGGGCTGCCCGCACGCCCCTCGAGCACGGGGATCGCGAGCGAATGGGTCGCCTCGACGATCTTCGAGCCCGGGTACATGCGGCGCAGACGCATCTGCTTGGAGTCGCTGAGCTCCGCGGGCCCGATGCGCAACGTCTTGCCGAACACGACGAGCTCGCCCAGACCTGCCTTTACGGCGAGGCGGCGCAGCTTCGAGACCTCGATGAGCCGCTGGACCTCGATGGGCGGCTCGCCGTAGCGGTCCTGCAGCTCCTCGAGCACGAGCCCGATCTGACCAGGCTTGGCGTTGGGGCTGGAGGCACTCGAGAGCTTCTGGTACGCCTCGAGGCGGAGTCGCTCGCTCGACACGTAGTCCTCTGGCACGCGCGCATCCACTGGAATCTCGAGACGAAGCTCGGTCTGCCCCTCCGCGACCTCGCCGCGGAACGTGTTCACGGCCTCGCCGATCATGCGCAGGTAGAGGTCGAAGCCGACGCCCGCGATGTGGCCGGATTGCTCGCCGCCGAGCAGGTTGCCCGCGCCACGGATCTCGAGGTCTTTGAGCGCGACCTGCATGCCGGAGCCGAGCTCGTTGTTGGCGGCGATGGTCTCGAGGCGGTCGGTGGCCGTCTCGGTGAGCGGACGCGTTCCGTCGTAGAGCAGGTACGCGTAGGCGCGCTCGCGACCCCGGCCGACTCGCCCGCGGAGCTGGTGCAGCTGGCTGAGGCCGTAGCGTTCGGCGTCGTCGATGATGAGCGTGTTCGCGTTGGCGATGTCGAGCCCGGTCTCGACGATCGTCGTCGACACGAGCACGTCGAACTTGCGCTCCCAGAAGTCAACGATGATCTGCTCGAGGCGCGCCTCGCTGAGCTTGCCGTGCGCGACGGCCACGCGCGCCTCCGGCACGAGCTCGGCGATCTCGGCGGCGACCCGGTTGATGGATGCGGTGCGGTTGTGGACGTAGAACACCTGCCCCTCGCGCAGCAGCTCTCGGCGGATGGCCGCGGCGACCTGGCGGTCGGACTTGGCTCCGACGAAGGTGAGGATCGGGTGTCGATCCTCCGGTGGGGTCGCGAGGGTTGACATCTCGCGGATGCCCGTGACCGCCATCTCGAGGGTTCGCGGGATGGGGGTCGCGCTCATGGCGAGGATGTCGACGTTGGCCTTGAGCTTCTTCAGCGCGTCCTTGTGCTCGACACCGAAGCGCTGCTCCTCGTCGATGACGATGAGCCCGACGTCCTTATAGGCGATGGCGTCGGTGAGGAGGCGGTGGGTGCCGATGACGATGTCGACGGAGCCGTCGGCGAGGCCGCGGATCGTCTCCTCGGATTCCTTCTTCGATTGGAAGCGGCTGAGCGGTTTGATGGTGACGGGGAAGCCCGCCATGCGCTCAGAGAACGTCTCGTGGTGCTGGCGCACGAGCAGCGTGGTCGGTACGAGGACGACGACCTGCTTCCCGTCCTGCACGGCCTTGAACGCGGCGCGCACCGCGACCTCGGTCTTGCCGAAACCGACGTCGCCGGAGACGAGGCGATCCATGGGGATGGGCCGCTCCATATCCCGCTTGATCTCGTCGACGGTCTGCAGCTGGTCGGGCGTCTCCACGAACGGGAACGCCTCCTCGAGCTCGTGCTGCCACGGTGTGTCGGGGCCGAAGGCGTGCCCCTTCGACGCCATGCGCGTGCTGTAGAGCTTCACGAGCTCGACCGCGATGTCGCGGACCGCCTTGCGAGCCTTGCCCTTCGCGGCCGACCAGTCGGAGCCGCCCATCTTCGACAGCGCGGGGGCTTCGCCGCCGACGTACTTCGTCAGCTGGTCGAGCTGCTCGGTCGGGATGAAGAGCTTGTCGCCCGGCTGTCCGCGCTTGGATGGCGCGTACTCGATGAGGAGGTACTCGCGCACCGTCTTCGCGGCGTTGCGGCCGCCGGCCTGGACCTCGCGCTGCCGGAGCTCAATGAACTTGCCGATGCCGTGGGTCTCGTGCACCACGAAGTCGCCCGCCTTGAGCTGCAGCGGGTCGACCACCGAGTTGGTGCGGCGCCTCGCGAGTTTCTTTGGCTGCCGGGAGTCGTACCCGACGGAGCGGCCGAAGAAGTCGGTCTCGGTGACGAGCGCGAGCTTCTGCCCTGGCAGCTGCACGCCGGTCGAAACCGGCGACTGCGTGAGGTAGGCGACGCCGGTATCGAGGTCGGCGGGGAGCTCGTCGACGAGCCTGGCGCCGTCGCCGTGCTCGGACAGGAGCTGGCTCGCGCGCTCGACAAGGCCGGGCCCCTGACTCGTGACCACGACCCGCCAGCCATCCTTGAGGAGCGCCGAGACGTGCTCGATGGCGCCGTCTGCGTTGCCGGCGAAGCTCGGCACTGCGTCGCCCTCGATCTTGACCGCGAGGATCTCGCTCGCGTCGAGCTGTTCCTCCGGGATCTCCAGCGTCTGGAACGGAGAGAACGACCACCAGGGCCTTGCGCCCCGCGCATCCCGCAGCCCTGAGACCGTGAGGAAGTCGCCGGAGCTGAGGTCGATGGGGGCATCGGCCCCGGCCGTTGCCGCACTCCAGGCGGCCTCGAGGAACTCGTGGTTCGTCTCGGAAAGGTGCACGGCGCGCGTCGCGACGCGCTCGGGCGAGAGCACGGCCATGGCGGCGTCCTCGGGCAGATAGCTCGTGATCGGAACGAGCTCGCTCACGAGGGCCGGGGCCAGCGACTCCATGCCCTCGGAGGGGATGCCCTCCGCGATCTTCGCGAGCATCTGCTGCAGGTTCGGGAACTCGTGCTGCATCTCCCGGGCTCGCTGTCGCACGCTCTCGGTGAGGAGCAGTTCGCGGGCAGGGGTGATGAGCGCCTCGGTGACCTCGGACTCGAGCGAGCGCTGGTCGGCCACCGAGAACACGCGGATCTCATCGACCTCGTCGCCGAAGAAATCAATGCGCAGCGCGTGCGCGGCGTCGGGTGGGAACACGTCGAGGATGCCACCGCGAACCGCGAACTCACCGCGGCGAGTCACCATGTCGACACGCGAGTAGGCGAGGTCGACGAGCTGCAGTGCGAGGCTTGTGAGGTCGTTGCCGCGGGAACCGCGCTCGAGGCGGATGGTCGTGGCCGCGTCGAGGCCCGGGAGCAGGGGCTGCAGCGCCGCCCGCACGGAGGCGAGGAGCACGAATGGCGCCTGCCTGGGCCCCGCCTTCCACTCCGTGAGCTCGCGCATCGCGCGAAGTCGCTTGCCCGTTGTCTCCACCGAGGGGCTCAGCCGTTCGTGCGGCAATGTCTCCCAGGCCGGGAACTCGGCGACGTGGGCGTCTGGTACGAACGTCTGCAGATCTGCGCCGAACTGCTCCGTCTCGCGGCTCGTCGCGGTGAGCACAAACAGCATCGGCGCCGCACCCAGCTCAGCCTGCCGGGCCGCCAGGAGGTTCGCGATGAGCGGCGCCCTGGCACCGTCGACGAGCGAGAAGTCGGTGTCACGAGCGGCGCGCCCCATGGCGCGCTCGAAGGAAGGGGCGGACTGGATGGAGCGTACGAAGCCGTGCAGAGTCACTCGGGGAATTGTACGCGCCGAGGCGAAGATACTTCCTACAGATCCGCTCGGTGGACTGCGCTGCCAGCGAAGCTGGCGCGTTCTGCGAGGCGTCTAGGCGAGGTCGGCTGATTCGAGGAGCACCGTGAAGGGTCCGTCGTTGACGCTCGAGACCTTCATCATGGCGCCGAATTCGCCGGTCTCGACGTGGGCCCCGCCCGCGCGAAGCGCCGCCACGAACGCCCCGACGAGCGGCTCCGAATGTGCGCGACCGCTGACCAGCGACCAGGACGGTCGCCGCCCCTTGCGCGCATCCCCGTACAGCGTGAACTGACTCACGACCAGTACCGGCGCGGAGGTGTCGAGTACGGACTTTTCGTCGTTCAGGATGCGCAGGCCGAGCACCTTGCGAGCCAGCTTCGCCGCGTCAGCCTCGGTGTCGGCGTGCGTCACCCCGACGAGGATCAGCAGCCCAGGCTCGGCGATGCTGCCGACGACGCGGTCGTCGACGGCGACGCTCGCCTCGGTGACGCGCTGGACAACCAGCTTCACGCGCCGGCCGCCGTGTGTACGCGAAGCTGCGCAGCCTGCATCCCTTCGGTGGCGATGAGCTCAATGGCATCCGCCGCATCCCCGACCAGCACGGGAAGCACGTCGCGCTCACTGCCCGCGAAGTCCTTCAGTACGAAGTCGGCAGCATCCTGCCTGCCAGGTGGCCGGCCGATACCGACCCGCACGCGGAGGTAGCCAGGCTCGCCAAGGGCGGCGCTGATGTCACGGAGACCGTTGTGGCCGCCGTGTCCACCGCCGACCTTCAGCTTCAACGTGTCGAACGGCAGGTCCAGTTCGTCGTGCACGACTACGACGTGGTCGACCTCGACCCCGTAGTAGTCGACCAGCTGCGACACCGGTCCGCCGGAGGTGTTCATGTAGCCGTTGGACTTCGCGAGGATCAACTTCGGCCCACCAGGGACTGTCCGGCCCTCAGCGGTACGCGCATTGGCCTTCGTGTGCCGTGAGAAGCTGGCCCCGAGTCGTCTCGCGAGCTCATCCACGACGAACTGCCCGACGTTGTGCCGGTTCCTCGCGTACTTCTCACCGGGGTTGCCGAGGCCGACCACCAGCCAGGTATCTGCTGCCATGCTGCAAAGCCTTTCATGCGAGGGGCCGCCTGCGGCCCCGGCGTGTCGTCAGGGGACAAACGCGAAAGGCGGGCGGCCGAAGCCACCCGCCTTCCGACGAAGAGACGTCGCGGTCGCGACGCCGGAGCCGAAGCTACTCTGCGGACGCTTCCTCGGAGTCTGCGTCCTCGTCCTCGTCCTCGCCACGAGGGGTCTGGATGGAGACGAGCGCGACTTCCTCGGCGTCCTCAGCGAGCTCGACGAGCTCGGTGCCCTCGGGCAGCTTGAGGTCGTCGCGGTGGATGAGCGTGCCGTCCTCGAGGCCCTCGACGGAGACCTCGATGAAGCTCGGGATCGACGTCGCGTCGGCCGACACGAGGATCGTGGTCGCGTCCTGCACGGCGATGGTGCCGGGGAACGGGTCGCCCACGAGGTGCAGCGGAACGTCGACCTCGACGCGCTCGCCCTTGCGGATGACCGCCAGGTCAAGGTGCTCGATGATCTGGCGCACCGGGTCGCGCTGCACGTCGCGGACAAGCGCGAGCTGCTTCTCGCCCTCGATGTCGAGCTCGATGAGGGCGTTCGCCTTGCGGATGAGCAGCATCGTGTCGTGGCCCGGGAGGGTCAGGTGGCGCGGGTCGGTGCCGTGGCCGTAGAGCACTGCGGGGATCTTGCCCGCTGCACGGATCTTGCGGGCTGCGCCCTTGCCGAACTGGTCGCGCAGTTCAACGCTGAGCTTGTTGGTCTCTGCCATGTTGTCTCCTTGATGGTGGTTCTCGACAGACTGAGGAAGCGTGTGGAGGCCCATTCAAGGACACATCACCGCGTCGATCACGGGCCAGACGGCCCCTCGCCGAAGTTCAGCCCCCTACTCTACGTCATCTCCGACGCCAGGCGGGAACGTTCTGAGCCTGGTGCGGTGCAGACGGTCAGAAGCCGACGGCCTTCCGCCAACCGTGGCGACGCGCGCTGCTGACTGCGGCGCCAGCCCCGAGCATCGCGAAGCCGAAGACGACAAGCTCAGCGGCGAGCAGCGAGACGCCCATGCCGGATGCGGGACCTGCGAAGAGGGCGAAGGCGGCGAGCTCGTCCTGCCACAGCGGGGCCGAGGCGATCCAGGTGGTGAGCTGGGCGTGCAGCAGGAAGCAGCCGAGGCCCGCCAACACCGACAGTGCGCCCGCCACGACCGAGCCGGTGCCCGAGAGTCGCATCGTGAGCGCCATGAGGAAGAACCCGACGGCCGCCAGCATGGTGACGAGCATCGTCCACACGGGCGAGACGCCCCCGCCGTCCCCGAGGAAGCTGCCCGCCGACGACGAGACTCCGGAGACGATGATGAGCACGGGAATCGCGCTGAACGCCGCGACGCAGACGACGTAGAGCGGCACCGCGAGGAACACGGAGCCGATGCGCGCCCACACGCTCGGGCTCGCCGACTCCCGAGCGCGACCGTTCCGCTCGTGGCCGGTGCGCGCATCCGCCACTCCAGCCTGCTGTGGCGTGCTGGCCTGCCGACGCGGAGGCTTCTGCGACCGGACGGGCGCGGCGTCAGCGGGCGGGGGCGGCGGTGCCTGCTGCGGGATCACCCGCGTCGACTCGTCGCTGCCCGCGTAGAGGCTGGAGGAGCTGCGAGCGGATGCGGGCGCGCTGGGCGTCGCCCGTGTGCGCGGCAGCGCCGTCGTCGGCTGCTCGTCGGTGATGGCATCACCGTCATCGTCTGGGCGCCCGAAATCGTAGGCTCTCGTGCGGGCGTCGTGATCAGCCACTGAGTGTCTCCCTGTCTAGGTGGTCGCGGTCGCGCACGCCGCCAGTTGTCGTTCTGATCGCGTGCCGAGCTCGGCGCCGTTTCGTCATGTTCGGAAATGGTTGCCCCGCTCGTGCCACAAGTCAGGGTACGACTGCCCGTCGTGCAATACCGTGGAGTGTCCCGTGCATCGCCCTGACGGGAGACACGCATCCACATTGAAAGAGACGCATCTATGACCACTGACGCTGCCCCCTCGATCTCCTCGGAAGCCGGCTCGTCCCCAAGCGCGAACATCGGTGTTGTCGGCATGGCCGTCATGGGCTCCAACCTCGCCAGGAACCTGGCGAGCCGCGAGGGCAACACCGTCGCCGTCTACAACCGCTCCCCCGAGCGCACCCGCACGCTCGTCGCGGAACACCCCGAGGCCGGGTTCGTGCCTTCCGAGACGATCGCGGACTTCGCAGCGTCACTCCAGAAGCCGCGCACCGCGATCATCATGGTGCAGGCCGGCGCTGGCACCGACGCGGTCATCGACCAGCTCACCTCGGTCTTCGAGCCCGGCGACATCATCGTGGATGGCGGCAACGCGCTCTTCACCGACACCCGCCGCCGCGAGCAGGCCGTGCGCGAGACGGGCATCCACTTCGTGGGCTGCGGCATCTCCGGCGGCGAAGAGGGCGCCCTCAACGGGCCCTCTCTCATGCCGGGCGGCACCGCCGAGTCGTACGAGACCCTCGGCCCGATCCTGCGCACCATCGCCGCGGTCGCCGAGGGCGAGCCCTGCGTCACCCACGTCGGCACCGACGGCGCGGGCCACTTCGTGAAGATGATCCACAACGGCATCGAGTACGCCGACATGCAGCTCATCGCCGAGGCCTACGACCTCATCCGCCGCGGCACCGGCAAGACCCCCGCCGAGATCGCCGAGATCTTCGCCGAATGGAACAAGGGCGAGCTCGAGTCGTACCTCATCGAGATCACCGCCGAGGTGCTCCGCCAGGTCGACGCCGACACGCAGCTCCCGCTCGTGGACGTCATCCTCGACGCCGCCGGCGCCAAGGGCACCGGCGCCTGGACGGTCCAGACCGCCCTCGACCTCGGCGTGCCCGTCTCCGGCATCGCCGAAGCCGTGTTCGCCCGCTCCGTGTCCTCCAAGCTCGAGCAGCGCGCCGCATCCCGCACCCTCCCCGGCCCCGACGGCTTCCAGGTCGAGGACGCCGACGGGTTCGTCGAAGACGTGCGCCTCGCGCTCTACGCGTCCAAGATCATCGCCTACTCGCAGGGCTTCGACGCCATCATCGCGGGCGCCGAGCAGTACGGGTGGGACATCAAGAAGGGCGACATCGCCGCGATCTGGCGCGCCGGCTGCATCATCCGCGCCCGCTTCCTGAACCGCATCACCGAGGCCTACGCCGAGAACCCCGAACTCGTGGCTCTCGTGACCGCGCCGTTCTTCCGCGACGCCGTCGACACCGCGCAGGCCGCGTGGCGCCGCGTTGTCGTCCAGGCAGCGCAGGCTGGCATCCCCGCCCCCGCCTTCTCCTCCAGCCTGTCGTACTACGACGGGCTGCGCGCCGAGCGCCTCCCCGCCGCCCTCATCCAGGGACAGCGCGACTTCTTCGGCGCCCACACCTACAAGCGCATCGACCGCGACGGCGTCTTCCACACCGACTGGTCCGGCGACCGCACCGAATCCAACGCGTAGCAGCGCACCGCGCAGACGGCCTCGCTCCCGGCAACCGCTGGGACGCGGGGCCGTTTGCGTTGGCCCGCGCGCGGCGGACTGCTGCCGAGGCCCGTATTTGCGCCGGATATCCGGGGCCTGCCGCGTTGCGTGGCGTCTCCCTAGACTCGCGACGTGCAGACCTCACCCCGGCACCACCGCAGGCCCCTCACGGCCACCCTCGCCACCGCAGCCTTGCTGCTGCTCAGCGGATGCGCATCCGTCGACGAGCAGCCCGGCGCAGCCCCGACCGCCTCCGTGCACGCGGACGACCCCGCCCAGCAGACGGCGAACACGAGCGGCAACGCGACCGACGAGCTGCTCACCGCGCCGCCCGTCCCAGGGCCCGACGGCGGTCAGGCGCCCGCCGGCGAAGGGGGCGGCGTCTCCACCGGCACGTCGGCCGAGCAGCGCACTTCGGCGCCAGTCCAGGCACGCCCAGGCGACCTGATGGTGGAGAGCGGAACCCTCAGGTTCCTCTCGCCGACCGGGAACATCTACTGCATGATCGGCGTCTCACCGGCGAACCCGCGCAGCGACCAGCCGAAGACTCGCTTAGAGTCGTGGCGCCCAGGCGCCGAGGTCGCCGCCTGCGAGCTCGCTGTGCACCCCGACACGCGACCCTCCGAGCTCCGTGCCGACGACAATTGCCTGCACCTTGGGCAGAAGGGCGGGTCGGCAGTCATCGCCGGTTCGGAGATGGCCTACGGCGACTGCCGCGGCGAGCCGTCGTACATGGAGACGGTTGAGCTCGGCATCTCACCGCTCCCCGCGGTCTCCGTGCTCCCCTACGACACGTCGGTGCAGTACGGCGACTACCGGTGCAAGTCGGCGTACGACGGCATGACCTGCGCAAACCTCGTCACCGGCAAGGGGTTCGAGGTGAGCCGCGACGACTACGAGCTCTTCGGCTGAGCCCGGTCGCGGGTCCGCGGATGCGCAGAGCGGATCCCGCGCGCCGCGCCTCCGCGGCGCTACACGGAGGCCGGGGTCTTCGCCTCGGTGTCCGCACTCTTCGGGGCGAGCGCACGCGTGGATCCGGTGCGGCCGTGCGTGTAGTAGAGCGGGAGGCCGACGAAGAGCAGGCCGCCGACGAGGTTGCCGACCACCGTGGGGATCTCGTTCCAGATGAGGTAGTCCATGATCGTGAAGTCCGCGCCGAGCAGCAGCCCCGAGGGGAACAGGAACATGTTCACGATGGAGTGCTCGAAGCCCATGAAGAAGAACAGCATGATGGGCATCCACATGGCGATGACTTTGCCGGCGACGCTCTTCGAGATCATGGCCAGGGCCACCCCGGTCGCGACCATGGCGTTGCAGAGCACGGCTCGGACGAAGAGCGTGAGCATGCCGGATGCGCCGTGCTCTGCGTAGCCGACGGTTCGCCCTTCGCCAATGTGTCCGATGGCCTCGCCGACCTCGTTGGGCGGCGTGGAGAAGCCGTAGGTGACCACGATGGCCATGAGGACCGCGATGACGAAAGCTCCGATGAAGTTGCCGACGAACACGAGCCCCCAGTTGCGCAGCACCCCGCGCAGCGTGACGCCGGGGCGCTTGTCGAGCCAGGCGAGCGGGCCGAGCACAAACACCCCGGTGAGGAGGTCGTAGCCGAGCAGGTACAGCATGATGAAGCCGACCGGGAAGAGCAGCGCGCCGAGCAGCGGGGAGCCGGTCGTGACGCTGACCGTGACGGCGAAGGCGGCCGCGATGGTGAGGAAGGCGCCGCCCATGGCGGAGCGGATGATGGTGTCGCGGCTCGACAGGAAGATCTTGGTCTCTCCGGCGTCGATCATGGTGGTGACGAGGTCGTTCGGCTTGACGTAGGACACGGGTTCCCTTTCGCTGTGGCGATGCGCTGCGGCCTTTCGGCCTCTGTCGACAAGCTATTCGGGCGCGGTTTCGGCCCCGTGGCTCGTGCGGTGCGTTCTGGTTTCTGTTCCCTCTCGGACTCGACGGAGGGCTGTGAGAAGCGGGCTCAGACGGATGCGGGTGTGGGGACGGCAGCGTCGAAACGCTCGAGGATGATCTGTGCGACGCGGTCGTCGACGCCGAGGGGCGCCGCGACGATGTCTGCCCCGGCTTCCGCGACTCGGTCGTGGAAGAACCCCGGGGTGAGGAGGTAGCTCGCGATGCTCACTCGGCGTGGCCCCTCGCCGTCCCCGTCCCTGGCGAGCTCGACGGCGGCCGGCACTCGCGGAGCGAGCGCTGCACCGTAGCCGAGCAGCGCCTCCGCTCCTCCGATCGCGTTGAACTGTTCGCGCAGCTCGTGGAAGCGGGGCACGGCGGCGGCCGCGGTCGAGCCTGCGACGGCAATGACGACTCCGTCGTCGGCACTGCCGCCAGCTTGGGTAAACCGCTCCCAGAGCAGCTGCGAGAGCCTGGTGTCGGGCCCGAGGGGACCCGCGACCGTCGTGTGCGGTCGCGCCGCTGCGGCTTCCGCGATGTCGACCTGGGTGTGGAAGCCGACGGTGAGCAGGACGGGGACGACCACGACGTCTGCGTCGGCGGGGAGCCCGGCGAGCACGTCGACAAGGCTCGGCTGCTGGACGTCGACGAACGCTTCAACGACCTGCACGCTTGGCCGCATGGCTTGCACGCGGCGCAGCAGCTCGCGGACGACGGCCTGGCCGTCGGTGTTGTCGGTGCCGTGGGAGGCGCCGACGAGAATCGTCGGGCGTGGGGGCTGCTCGTTCATTCCGGCTCGCTCTCGGTGGTCTCTGAGGGGGGTGCTCGCGTCGGCAGTGTTGGCGTCGGTGGGGGTGGGTCAGTCGTTCACGACGTGCGGATGCGCAGCCGGTAGCCGCGCTTCACGACGGTCTGCACGATGGCTCGGTCGCCGAACGACTCGCGGAGGCGTGCGACGGCGACGTCGGCGGCGTGGTTCGTCGTCGGGTTGCCGGGGAGCCGGGAGAGGATCTGCTCGCGACTGACGACGCCGCCCGGGTTGGCGGCCAGGAGCCGCAGGACTCGCAGCGCACCGGGTGAGAGCTCGACGACGTCGTCGCCGATCACGGCGCAGCTGGAGCGGAGGAAGAGCCTGCCTGCTTCGGTCTCGATGCCCTCGCCCGACCGCTGCGCGTAGTACTCGATGAGTTCGCGGATGAGCGCGCCGAGGCGGCCACGTTTGGGCACGACGGGTTCGATGCCGACGGCTCGAAGCGGCGCCGCGGTGATGGGGCCGACGGCGACCGTCACGAGTGATCCGTCTCGGCTGCGCGCCTTGAGCCGCTCGAAGGCGTCGTCCTGCGCTTCCTCACCGTCCGCGTCCTGCCCGGGCCGGGCTGCTGCCGCACCCTGCGGTGCGAAGGAGTCGAGCCAGGCAGATACGCCGGGGGCGGAGGTGAACACGATCGCGTCGGCCTCGCCGTCGGCAGCTTTGTGCGCCCAGCGGGCGAGCAGCGCGGGGTCCGCTGGCGGCCCCCACTTGTAGACGATAAGGCTCTCGACATCGGCTCCGGCGGCCGCAAACTCCTCGTCGAGGCCGTCGGCGCCCGATCCGTGGTGCTGGAGGGCGATTCGGGCCCCCTCGACGCCTTCGGCGAGGAGGAACTGCGCGAGCTCGGCGGACGTCTCCGACTCGGCGACCCAGTCGGCGTTGAGGCCGGCCGCCTGGATCGCACCTCGCGCCTTCGGCCCTCGGGCGACGATGCGTGCGCGGGCGAGTACGGCGAGCAGCTCTTCGGCCAGGCCGTGCGCATCCGCCGCATCGATCCAGCCGCGGAACCCAACGCCCGTGGTGGCCACCACGATGTCGGGCGGAGTGGCGATGACCCGCTTGGTCGCGTCCAGGAGCTCGGCGTCGTCTTCGACGGCGGTCATGCTGAGCGACGGCGAGTGGCGGATGATGGCCCCGCGACGCTCGAGCGCCGTCGCGAGCTCACCAGACCGGCGGTCGCTGGTCACGACAACCACGACGCCGGCCAGGTGCTGTTCCTGAGGTGCGCGGCCGCGCACTCCGCTCGCTGTTGGGAGGCTCATGCTGACAATGCGTCCTGTTCTTGGAGCTGACGGGTTGCCTGCAGGAGACCGAACTGGGCGACCTCGCCGATGACGATGATCGCGGGGTTCTCGACGCCGACGGAGCGCGCCGTCGCATCGATGGTGCGAAGGCTCCCCCGTGTGACGCGCTGTCTGGGCGTGTGCCCGTTCTCGATGATGGCGACCGGCATGTCGTCGCGGACTCCCGCATCCACCAGCTCACCGCAGATGCGACCGAGGGCTGACACGCCCATCAGGACCACGAGCGTGCAGTTCTCGCCCTTCACCGAGCGGAGCAGCTCCGCGCCGAGCCGCTGGTGGCCCGTCACCACCTGGAACGAGTTCGCGACCCCTCGGTGGGTGACGGGGATACCCGCCGCGGCGGGGACCGAGATGGAGCTGCTGATGCCGGGGACGACCTCGACGCCGATGCCCTCGGCGTTGCAGGCGAGCACCTCCTCGCCGCCTCGCCCGTACACGAAGGGGTCGCCGCCCTTGAGCCGAACAGCCACGAGCCCCTGCTTGGCCTTCTCGACGAGGATGCGGTTGATCTCCTCTTGCGGCACCGGGTGATGCTTGGGCTGCTTGCCGACGTCGACGATCTCGACATCGGCAGGCAGCTCGGCGAGCACCGATCGGGGCCCGAGTCGGTCGGTCACGACGACATCGGCTTCCGCGAGCGCGCGGCGGCCGCGGAGCGTCATGAGGTCGGCGTCGCCCGGCCCGCCGCCGACGAGCACGACGCGGCCGGTGCCCTTGCGGTGGCGGCGCAGGTCCACGGCTCCGGAGCGAAGTCCCTCGGCGAGCTGGTCGCAGATGTGGCGGCTTCGGCGCGGGTCGGCGCCTTCTTTGGAGACGACGCCGATCTCGACGGCCCCGGCGTCGGAGGTGGCCGGCGTCTTGGCGCTGCCAGCGGATGCGTCGCTGGCATTCACGCACCACACGCGGCGCTCGTTGGCCCAGTCAGCGACAAGCAGGTCGGCCGCCCGGTCCCCCGTCGCGGTGTGCACGAACCAGACGCCGTCAAGGTGGTCGGCGCGCACGGGCTCTTGGAGCCAGGTGACGAGCCCGTCGGCGACAAGTCCGCCGAGGGTGCCGCCGAGCTCCGGGGCGACGACGGTGACGGATGCGCCGGCCGTGACGAACTTCTGGGCGCGTCGGGCTGAGACGGCGCCGGCGCCGACGATGAGCACATCGCGGCCGGCGAAGTCGAGCGCCATGAGCGTGCTCATCGCTGCTGCCCGCCGTCGATCGCCGAGCTCATGTCGACGTGCACGGTGCCGGCTTCGAGTCGCACGGGGTAGGTGATGAGGGCCCGTTCCTCCTTGCCGACGGTGTCGAGGCACTCGCCGGTCTCGAGGTCGAAGACCTGCTTGAACATCGGGGAGGCGACGGTGACTCGGCCGCCTCGCGTGCCGACGAGTCCGCGGCTCATGACCTGCGATCCCGAGTAGGGATCGGCCTGCTGCACCGCGAAGACCCGGTCGCCGCCGAGGCGGAACAGCGCGATCTGGGTGCCGTCGAGGATGGCGGCCACCCCGCGTTCCGGGTGGAGCGCCTCGAGCGGGCAGACCGCGATCCACCGGCCGCTGGTGCCTGCGACCGGCTGCTCGAGCTGCTCGCCTCTGGTATCGAATGCGATGGTCATCGTCGGACCTCCAAGGTCGTTCCTGCGATCACGGTGCCGGCGCTGCGGTCTGTGGCGTTCGCGGGGCGAAGCTGGCCGCGCTCTGGCACGTAGCCGAGCGAGGGGTCTGGGGTGGTGGGGGCGTTGACGAACGAGACGAACCGCTGCATGACCTCCGGGTCGTTGAGCGCCTCCTGCCATTCGTCCTTGTAGTTGTCGACGTGGTTGGCGACCATCGCGTCGAGGTCGGCGGCGATGCCGAGGCTGTCCTCGAGCACGACCGCGCGAAGCGTGTCGATGCCTCCCTCGAGGTCCTCGATCCAGCGCGCGGTGCGCTGCATGCGGTCGGCGGTGCGGATGTAGTAGCCGATGAAGCGGTCGATGGCGGTGATGAGCTGCTCGTCGTTCAGGTCCTCGACGAGGAGCTCGGCGTGACGGGGCGTGAAGCCGCCGTTGCCGCCCACGTAGAGGTTCCAGCCCTTCTCGGTCGCGATGACGCCGACGTCCTTGGCTCGTGCCTCCGCACACTCGCGCGCGCATCCCGAGACCCCGAATTTGAGCTTGTGGGGCGAGCGGAGCCCCCGGAAGCGGAGCTCGAGGAAGATGGCCATGGCGACCGAGTCCTGCACCCCGTACCGGCACCAGGTGGAACCGACGCACGACTTCACGTTGCGCAGCGCCTTTCCGTAGGCCTGACCCGACTCGAAGCCGGCGTCGATGAGCTTCTTCCAGATCTCGGGGAGCTGCTCGATGCGGGCGCCGAAGAGGTCGATGCGCTGGCCACCGGTGATCTTCGTGTAGAGGCCGTACTCTTTGGCGACGGCGCCGATGGCGATGAGCCCGTCCGGCGTGACCTCGCCGCCAGGGATGCGTGGGACCACCGAGTAGGTGCCGTCCTTCTGCATGTTGGCCATGACGTGGTCGTTGGTGTCCTGCAGCGCCGCCTGCTCGCCCTTGAGGATGTGCCCGTTGCCGAGCGAGGCGAGGATGGAGGCCACGACCGGTCGGCAGATGTCGCAGCCTCGGCCGCCGTTGCCATGCCGTTCGATGATGGCGGTGAAGGTGGAGAGGCCGGTCACGCGCACGGCGTCGAAGAGCCCGGCCCGCGAGAGCGCGAAGTGCTCGCAGAGCGCGTTGCTGACTTCGACGCCTGTCTTGGCGAGCTCGGTCGAGAAGATCTTCTTGACGAGCGGCACGCACGAGCCGCAGGCGGTGCCCGCGTTGGTGCAGGCCTTGACGCCGGCGAGGTCGGTGCAGGCGTGCTCGGTGACCGCGCCGCGGACCGCCCCGACGGAGACGTTGTTGCACGAGCAGACCGTGGCGTCGTCCGGCAGATCGCCGCCGACCTCCGGCATGCCGTCCGCGGGCAGCAGGTAGGC
The DNA here is from genome assembly GCF_049707175.1 of Pseudoclavibacter helvolus. Lineage (GTDB taxonomy): Bacteria > Actinomycetota > Actinomycetes > Actinomycetales > Microbacteriaceae > Pseudoclavibacter > Pseudoclavibacter helvolus_A. Next base: position 158,498 of record NZ_JBNAFM010000006.1, read on the forward strand.
GGCGGGGTCGGTGCCGAGCTCACGGCCCACCATGGGCCGCAGCGACGTGTAGGCCGATGCGTCTCCCACGAGCATGCCGCCGAGCAGCACCTTGCCGTCGTCGGACATGACCAGCTTCTTGTACACCCCGCCGACTGGGTCGGCGTAGGTGACCTCGAGCGCACCCGGTGACTCCGCGAAGGCGTCGCCGAAGCTCGCCACGTCGACGCCGGTGAGTTTGAGCTTCGTCGAGAGGTCTACGCCGGGAAAGGTGGCCGCTCCCCCGGTGAGTCGGTTCGCGACGACCTCGGCCATCGAGTAGCCGGGAGCGACCAGCCCGAAGCACTCTCCGTCGATCGAGGCGACTTCGCCGATCGCCGAGATGTTGGCGGCGGATGCGCGGCACGCTTCGTCGACCTCGATCCCACCGCGAGCGCCGAGGATGAGCCCTGAGCCTCGGGCGAGCTCGTCTCGGGGCTTGATGCCGACGGCGAAGACGACGAGGTCTGCCATCTCCGGTTCGCCGTTCGGGAACTCGAGGCCGGCGGCGCGACCGTCGGCGTCGAGCACGACGGCACTCGCACGCGAGCCGGTGCGCACGTCGACGCCCAGGTGCTCGATGAGGAGCCGGAGCGCCTCACCGCCGCCGGCGTCGAGCTGCGCGGACATGAGGTGCCCGGAGGACTGCACGACGGTGCACTCGGCACCCAGGGCCACCATGGCGCCGGCCGCCTCGAGGCCGAGGAGCCCACCGCCGACGACCGCGCCGCGTACCGTTCGGCCGAGCCGCTGTGACAACTCGGCAACTTCCGCCTTGAGCGCGACCACGTCGTGGACGGTGCGGTACACGTGCACGCCGGGCGCATCCACCCCCGAGATCGGCGGCTTCGCGGCCGACGAGCCGGTGGCGATGACCAGCTCGTCGTAGTGCTCGGTCGCGCCCGTCGAGGTCACGACCGTGCGGTGCTCTGGGTGGATGCTGGTGACCGTCTCGGAGGTCCGCAGCGTGACGTTCGGGTGCGACCACATGAGTGGCCTGCCCAGCTCAAGCGCGGCGGGGTCGACCCCAGAGAAGGTGCTGGTGAGCTGCACGCGGTCGTAGGGCCGCCACGGCTCGTCGCCGATGACGGTGATCGCCCAGACGCCATCGGAGTCCTGTGCACGCAGCGATTCGATGAAGCGGTGCGCCACCATGCCCGCACCGATCACCACGACGTGGCGGGAGCGGGGCGCTGGGGGAAGCATGTCGCGAGCGTAGGTCTCGGATGTTTCGTCGTTGTGCGGCAATTGTTTCGGGGTCATCACAGCTCGTCTCGTCGAGCTCGACTTGGTGCGCGCATGGTGGCTCCTCCGTGAATGAACGGCGACGCGGGGTCGCTGGCATGCACAGAGCGTAGAAACCGCATGTTTCACGCGGCGCGTGCTGCTGTTTCCCAGAAGCAACTTCCTCGGCACACCCACCGCTCGAGGGTGTGAGAAGTGAGAAATCGGACATCACGACCCCGCCGTTCGGGCCTGGCAGGGTTGGGCCCCAGACACACAGCACCGCCCGCCGACACGACGGTCGGCGGGCGGTGATCGGCCTGAGGTCAACGGGGCGTGGACAACGCGGCGGGACTGCGTGGGAGGAGTCAGCGTCGGCGGCCGCGGCTCGCACGACCCCCGCGCTTCGTGGTCCGGCCGTGGTGCTTCGACCGAGACCCGGCCTGCTTCTGGCGCTTCTTCTTGGCGCTCTGCTTCTTGACGACAATTCCGAGCACGAATGTGACGATGCGGAGGAACATGGTTGACCTGCTTTCTCGTTAAGTGCGGCGGCCTGGCCGTCTCTGGACGGCCAGGCCGACTGGGGTGGTGCGAGGCTCGGGGCACCGGGGGATGCTCCGAACCGCGACCACGACTACTGGACGCGCGGCTCCGCGGGCTCCTCGTCGGCCTTGTCGTCGCTCGGCAGGTGCACGTCGTTGACCGTGACGTTCACCTCGGTGACCTCGAGGCCGACGATGGACTCGATCGCGCGGATCACGTCGGCGCGAACGCCGTTCGCGACGTCCTGCAGCGAGACCGGGTATTCGGCGACGATGGTGACGTCGACGGCGACCTGCTTCTCGCCGACTTCGACGCTCACGCCCTGACCCTGGTCGGTCGCGTTGATGGCGTTGCGGATGGCGCCGATCGCGCGGGCCGCGCCGCCACCGAGGTCGTAGACGCCGTAGGCTTCGCGTGCCGCGATGCCGGCAACACGAGCGACGACGCTGTCGACGACCGTGGTCGTGCCGGGGCCGGAGGCCAGATCGGAGCCGTTGCGGCTGGACGGTGCGACGGTCTTCGGGGTGACGCCTGCCTTGGGCTCAGGGGCGGAGCTGGAAGCGGCGGTGGTGTTGGGGGTGGCGTTCGTCATGTGCTGGTCTCCTCACGTTCGAGCCCTGGTGCCTGTGCACCTGACTGGGGCGTTACAGAGGAGACGCGCGCCAAGGGCGATGCGTCACAAAGTGGGCTGGTCTCCCAGACGACGCTCAGGTACGTGATCCGGCGAGCAGACTCCTTCGTTGTCAGCGGAGCGACGTCACGCACCTCGTGAGGAGGTCTTGGAGCGCCGCTCGCTCCTCCGCGCTCAGATCCGACTTCATCCGGTCCTCGACGCCACGCACGGCGGCGCTCGCCTCGCGCAGCTGACGTCGACCCGCGTCGGTGAGCTCTGCGGGGAGCACGCGTCCAGCGGTGGCCTCCTCTGGTCGTCGGACGAGGCCATCGCGCTCGAGGGCCTGCAACAGCACGTTCATAGACTGCCGCGTGACGAACGCACCGCGCGCCAGGTCCGAGTTCGAGAGGCCGGGCCGCTGCGCCAGCAGCTCGAGGCACGAGTAGTGGGTGATGGTCATGCCGAGGGGACGCAGGACGGCTTCCATGGCGAGGCGAAGCGCGGTTGCCGTTTCCTTCAGCAGGTAGCCGAGCGAAGTGTTCAGTTCGATCTGCTGACCCGGTTGACTCATGTCAGTATTCTGACATACACTCCTCAATGTCAGCTAACTGACACACACAACGAGAGCGAGACATCATGGCACACGCATCCGGCCCCGGCTTCATCTCCCTGCAGGTTCGCGACATCGAGGCATCCGCTCGGTTCTACGAGACGTACCTCGGCTTCGCACGCCAACCCGGACCACCGCACGCGGTCGTCTTCGACACCGCGCCCGCCGCCTTCGCGGTCCGGGATGCGGCTCCCGGCGTCGACCTCGAGGCCGCGCCGCTCGGCCGCGGGGTGGGCGTGTGGATGCACGCCCCGAACGCACAAGCTGTCCACGACGCGATGGTCGCGGACGGCATCGAAATCACTGCCACCCCGACTGATGGGCCGTTCGGCCGCACATTCACGTTCGCCGACCCCGACGGGTACCAGATCACCCTCCACGACCGTGCCTGAGCATCCGGCACAGCGACTCGAGCACCTCGAGGAAGTCGCGGGACCCTGGTCGCTGGCGACGAGTCGTCGGTTCTGGGAGGGCTTCGCCCCGTCAGAACTCGCCACACAGAGCGACCGCGACGAGATCACCGCGACCTTCCTCAGCGATACCGACTGGGAACCCGTCGCCTTCACCATCAGCCAGCGAGCGGGAGCTGCTCACATCACCGTGCAGGGCCACGGCGACCTCGAGGCCGCCGTCCGACAGGTGCTGCGCTTCATGTCGTTGGATATCGACGCGAGCGGATGGCCTGCGGTCGGCGAACGCGACTCGATCATCGGCCAGCTGCAGCGGGAACTCCCCGGCTTTCGACCGTGCGGTTTCTACTCCCCCTACGAAGCCGCCGTGTGGTCCGTGCTGTCGCAACGCGTGCCCATGCGTCAGGCCGCAACACTCGCCAAACGCCTCGCCGAACAGCACGGTGATCGAGGCGCCTTCCCGGCACCAGCAACTCTGCGCAAGCTCGACCTGCACCTCCCTGGACGGAAGCCGGAGTACCTGCGCGCCGTCGCGACGGCAGCCCTCGACGGAGCACTCCAAGGCGAACGGCTTCGCTCCCTCGGAGCCGTCGAGGTTCTCCGCGAACTGCGTGGGATCCTCGGCATAGGCCCGTTCGCAGCGGAGCTCATCGTCATCCGAGGAGCCAACTTTCCCGACGTCTTGCCGCAGCACGAGCATCGCCTCGAAGCCGAGATCATCGACCGGTATGGCTCGGACCGAACCCTCGAGCAGATCACGAACGCGTGGCGTCCGTTTCGCGCCTGGGCAGGCGTCCACCTGCGCGCGTCCCGAGAAGAGCGGACACACGAGATCGCGAGGGGCCGAAGCCCGTCACGCCGCCCGCTTGTCGGCTAGCGCGAGACCTGCCCGGTACCGCTTACCGCCAGCGGCTCGATCGCGGCAAGCTCCTCGGCGGTGAGCCCGGGCGCATCCAGGGCAGCGACGTTCTGCTCGAGCTGCGCGACACTCGAGGCGCCGACGAGCGCGCTGGTGACCTGCGGATGGCGCAGCACCCAGCTCAGCGCGAGCTGCGCGAGCGTCTGCCCTCGCTCGCCGGCGATCGCATTCAGTGCCCGAGCGCGCCCCAGGTACTCCTCGTCGATGCCCGCTGCAGACAGGAATGTCGAGGTCGCGGCGCGTGACGACGCCGGCACCTCGCCGTCGAGGTAGCGGTCAGTGAGCAGACCCTGCGCGAGCGGCGAGAAGACGATTCCGCCTGCGCCGATCTCGTCCAGCACAGGCAGCAACCCTCCCTCGATGTGGCGATCGAACATGGAGTAGCGCGGCTGGTGGATGGTGAGCGGGATACCGTGGCCGGCCAGGATGCGTGCGGCTTCGCGCGTCTGCGCCGGATCGTAGTTCGAGACCCCGACGTAGAGTGCCCGCCCCGAGGTGACCGCGGTGGCGAGGGCCCCCATCGTCTCCTCGAGCGGCGTCTCCGGGTCGAAGCGGTGCGAGTAGAAGATGTCGACGTAGTCGAGCCCTAGCCTCGCGAGGGACTGATCGAGCGAGGAGAGCACGCTCTTGCGCGACCCCCACTCGCCGTATGGGCCCGGCCACATCAGGTAGCCGGCCTTCGTCGAGACGATGATCTCGTCTCGGTAGTCGGCGAGATCCTCGGCGAGGATGCGCCCGAAGTTCACTTCCGCCGAGCCGGGAGGCGGGCCGTAGTTGTTCGCCAGATCGAAGTGCGTGATGCCAAGATCGAAGGCGCGGCGGACGATCGCCCGCTGCGTTTGGAGCGGGCGCTCGCGCCCGAAGTTGTGCCAGAGGCCGAGCGAGAGCTCCGGGAGCTTGAGCCCGCTCCTCCCCGACCGGGCGTAGCGCATCCGCTCGTATCGGTCGTCTGAGGCTGCATGGGGATCGCGAACTGCGTCAGTCATGCACCGATTCACGCATTTTCGCTTTCGTAAGTCAATGACCCGCTCGACTTACGATGACGTAAGCTCGACCGGGTGAGCACAGTGACGTGGATACCCGGCCGCCAGACCATCCGCTTCGGCGGCGACTACAACCCCGAACAGTGGCCCCGCGAGGTCTGGGACGACGACATTCGCCTCATGCGGGAGGCCGGCGTCAACCTCGTGAGCATCGGCATCTTCTCGTGGGCCCTGCTCGAACCGCAGGAAGGCACCTACGACTTCTCCCTGCTCGACGAGATCATCGATCGGCTCCATGCCGCCGACATCGACGTTGATCTCGCCACCCCGACCGCATCCCCGCCCGCCTGGTTCTGTCGGGCGTACCCACACGCACGCGCGGTCACCCGCGACGGGACCCCCCTCGCGTTCGGCTCGCGGGGCATTGTGAGCCCCAGCTCCCCCGAGTACCGCCGCGCCTCGACCGCGATCGCCGCGAAGCTCGCGGAACGATACGCCCAGCATCCCGCCGTTGTGCTCTGGCACGTGCACAACGAGTACGGCGCGCCCATCACGGAGAGCTATGACGAGTACTCCGTCGCAGCGTTCAGGCTCTGGCTGCAGCGCCGCTACTCCTCGCTCGACGAGCTCAACGCGGCGTGGGGAACAAATTTTTGGGGCCAACGCTACGGTGCCTGGGACGAGATCGACGCCCCGCACCGCTCCGGCACCGCCAGCAACCCCGCGCACCGTCTCGACTTCCACCGATTCAGCTCGGCGGCGCTCCTCGAGTGCTTCACCGCAGAACGCGACGCCATCCGAGCGCACGCGCCGCAGCCGATCACGACGAACTTCATGGCCGGCATGTGCCCGAGCGTCGACCTGTGGAAGTGGGCCGACGAGGTCGACATCGTCGCCAACGACCACTACCTCAGCGCTGAGCAGGACGACAACCACATCCAGCTCTCTCTCGCCGCAGACCTCACCAGATCGCTCGCACGCGGCAAGCCCTGGATCCTCATGGAACACTCCACGTCAGCCGTCAACTGGCAGCCCCGCAACATCGCGAAGCGACCCGGCGAGATGCGCCGCAACAGCCTCGCGCACGCCGCCCGTGGCGCCGACGGGGTGCTGTTCTTCCAGATCCGGGCGGGCCAGCGGGGCGCCGAGAAATTCCACTCCGCCCTCATCCCGCAGGCCGGCGAAGCGTCCCGGAAGTGGCGAGAATCGGTCGCCCTGGGGGCCGACGTCGCGGCACTCACCCCCGCGCTCGGTTCGACCGTGGATGCACGCGTCGCGATCGCCTGGGACTGGGAGTCGTTCTGGGCACAGGACCTCGACTGGCGGCCATCCGTCGACCTCGACCATCGGGAGCGCGTCGAAGCCTTCTACGCGGCCCTCTGGCGCCGCGGCGTGACGGTCGACTTCGTGCACCCCTCAGCCGACCTCAGCGCCTACGACGCCGTGTTCGCACCATCCCTGTACCTCATCGAGGACCAGGCAGCTGAGAACCTCCGCGAGTACGCGGCGCAGGGCGGCACACTCGCGTTCTCGTACTTCTCCGGCATCGTCTCGACCAACGACAACGTGCCGTCAGGTCCGTACCCGGGGCAGTTGCGCGACGTGCTGGGGTTGGTCGTGGAAGAGTTCCTCCCACTGCGAGCTGGCGAGCGAGTCCAGCTCAGCGACGGCTCCACGGGGCGCGTCTGGAGCGACGACATCCAGCTCCAGGGCGCCGCGGCCATCACCACCTTCGCCGACGGGCCAGGGGTCGACGGGCCCGCAGTCACTCGCAACGACTTCGGTCGCGGCACCGCCTGGTACGTCGCAACAGCACTCGACGGCACCGACCTCGACAGCTTCGTGCTGCGAGTGCTCGAGGATGCGGGAGTGGACACCTCCCCCGTCAGCGACGTCGAGACGGTAGTCCGGCGAGGACCAGGCGTCGACTACGTGTTCCAGATCAACCACGGTGCGCAGGATGCGGGCGCCGGGGTGGCGGGTCAGGACCTCCTCACCGACCAGGCGATCGCCGCCAGCGACCCGGTACCGGCGGGCGGGGTGCGCGTCGTCAGGGTCGCCAGGAGCGGCGGCTGAGGCGAATGAGTTCCCGTGGCGGTGCTCGCGGTGGTAGGAACAGGACCATGAACCGTCCAGGCTCTCCCACGTTCGGCCCCGACTCGACAGCTCTCGAGGTGGTCGCCGGTATTGACCTCTTCGGCCAGACAGCGCTTGTGACTGGTGCAAGCTCTGGAATCGGCGCCGAGACGGCACGCGCGCTCGCGGCGGCGGGCGCTACCGTGACGCTCGCGGTGCGCGACCTAGAAGCCGGGGAGCGGACCGCCAGCTACATCCGCGCATCCGTCAACGACGCCGACGTCCGTGTGGCGCACCTAGATCTGGCGGACCTTTCGACGGTTCGCGCGCTCGGCGACGCCTGGTCGGGGCCACTGCACCTGCTCATCAACAACGCCGGGATCATGCATACCCCGGAGTCGCGCACACCAGCGGGGTGGGAGCTGCAGTTCGCCGTCAACCACCTCGGGCACTTCGCGCTTGCGCAAGTTCTGCTTCCCGCACTCACCGAGGCCCAGAACGCTCGCATCGTGGCTGTGAGCTCGAGCGGTCACGGCTCGAGCGGCATTCGGTTCGACGACCCATTCTTCGAGCGAGACGACTACGACCGGCATCTCGCGTATGGCCAGTCCAAGACTGCGAACGTGCTCTTCAGTCTGGAGGCCACACGACGCTGGACCGAACGAGGCATTGCCGCCGCAGCGCTTATGCCGGGTGGAATCTGGACGAACCTGCAGCGCCATTGGGACCCGGAAGTGCTCGCCGACATGCAGCGACGCTTCCCGACGAAGACCCCGCAGCAGGGAGCGGCGACCACGGTCTACGTCGCCACCCGGGCTCTCCTTGGACCGGGCACTCCCACCTACTACGAAGACTGCCGCCCCGCAGAAGTCGTGGCAGAGATCGTCGATGGTCTGCACGGGGTGGTCCCGCACGCTCTGGACCCCGCCTCGGCAAGAAAGCTCTGGGAGCTCTCCGAGCAACTCCTCGGCGACGAGGCCGCCCGCCCCGCCGAGCCCGAGCTTCCGACCTGGAGCTGGAATGACTTTCCGACGCACAGCACACGTGCCGGGCACCGCGTGCACCTCGATCTCAACGGTTGGACGGCGTTGATCGCCTACTTGGCTGGTCCTGAGTACGTGTGCCAACGCACCGCTTCGTATCCGACGCACAGTAGCGACGGAGGCAGGCTGGCAACCGCTACGGACGAGGTCCGCGCGATCATCCACGAGACGACCGCCGAGTACCTTGCGCACGCGGGCGTGCCCGAACAACCGTTCGGCGTTGACTGGGAGATTCGCCTGCCCCATGGCGTCGACGAACGCCGGCTACATAGGGAGTGCATGGCCGCCCACCACGCGATCGACCCCACCAACGGGCGTCTTGCGGCGCAGCGGATGCTGACCGCGCTGCGGGGACTGCTCGGCGAACCGACGCCGAAGTGAACCAGAGTCGTTGCCTGCCCCAGCGGCACGGGAACGATGCCGCGCCACGAGGTGCGCCCGATGCTCGTATCGAGGGCGGGCGCACCTCAGCGGTGTGCTGAGCTGACTACGCGCGGCGGCGCACCCAGGCGGTCGTCTCAGCGGCGAGGGTCGGGCCAGCCTCCAGGTCGCTGCGCAGCAGCACCTCAGCGTCTGCGCCGAGCTCGAAGGGCTCCGAACCGAAGTTCGTCACGATCTCCCACCCGTTCGGCCGAGCGAACCGGAGCACGTCTTCACGCCCGGTCGGCAGCCATTCGAGCTGCTCACCGCTCTGCAGTTCGTGGCGGAGCGCAAGCGCCCGCCGGTACATCGTCAGCACCGATTCCGGGTCGACGTACTGCACCCCGACCGCTGATGCGCCGAACCACTCGGGCTGGGGCAGGTGCGCATCCGCTACCCCGAACCCGAATGAGCGGCCCTCCGACGCCCACGGCAGCGGAACGCGGCAGCCATCGCGGCCGATGTCCACGCCGGGGTTGCGGAAGAAGGTAGGGTCCTGGCGGTCCGCGTCCGGGATCTCAGCAACCTCGTGCAGGCCCAACTCCTCACCCTGGTACAGGTAGGCGGAACCCGGAAGACCAAGCGTGAACAGCGTCGCCGCGCGGGCACGCCGGAGGCCGCCCTCGGCATCCAGCGCCGGACGCTCGCCGGCAGAGAGCAGCCACTCCGAGCCGTGCTTCGCCAGCGGGTGCCCCTTCTCGTCGCGCTCCGGATGCGGAAGCCCGTATCGGGTCGCGTGACGCACCACGTCGTGGTTCGACAGCACCCACGTGGTCGACGAACCGGACCGCTCGGCGAGCTCGAGGTTGTCGGCGACGATGCTCGAAAACTGGGCGGCGTCGAAGTCTGCCTCGAGCAGGTCGAAGTTGAACGCCTGACCGAGCCCCTCCGGGCTCGCGTAGCGCGGGCGACGATCGCGCTCGACCCACGCCTCGGCGACGGCGGTGCGTGGAGGGTCGTACGAGTTGAAGACCTCACGCCATTCGGCGTACACCTCGTGCACGTCGTCTCGGTCGATGATCGGGTGCAGGCCGTCGAACGGCATCGCGTCGAGCTCAGCCTTCGAGGGCAGATCCCCGCTGAGGTCCTTGGTGAGCATGTGGGCGACGTCGATGCGGAACCCATCGACTCCGCGGTCCGACCAGAAGCGCAGCGTCTTCAGGAAGTCGGCGCGCACCTCAGGGTTCGACCAGTTGAAGTCGGGCTGCTCGACGGCGAAGTTGTGGAAGTACCACTGGCCGTCCTCTACCCGGTGCCAGGCCGGGCCGCCGAAGACCGACTCCCAGTCGGTCGGAGCCTCTGCCCCGTCCGGACCCTTCCCATCCCGGAAGATGTAGCGGTCTCGTTCGGGGGATCCTGGCCCCGCCGCGAGCGCCGCTTGGAACCACTCGTGCTGGTCTGAGGAGTGGTTCGGCACGATGTCGACGATCACCTTGATCCCAACGCCGTGCAGCGCAGCGACCATGTCGTCGAAGTCCGCGAGGGTACCGAGGCGTGGGTCCACGTTTCGGTAGTCGGCAACGTCGTAGCCGCCGTCGGCGAGCTCTGAAGGATAGAAGGGGCTGAGCCAGACGGCGTCGACGCCGAGGCCCTGCAGGTAGGGCACTTTGGCGGTGATGCCGGGCAGATCACCGAGCCCGTCGCCGTTGGCGTCGGCGAAGCTGCGCGGGTAGATCTGGTAGACGGCTGCCTGACGCCACCAGTCGGCGTCGTGTGGCAGGGCGCGAGTGAGGAGGTCGGTCTCTGCGGAGAAGGTCGAGCTCATAGTTGGGGGTATTCCTTGGGTTGTGGGCGGTCTGCGGTCGATGGTGGTCTGCGAGGCGAGAACGGTTTGCGCACGGGCGCCGAAGGTCAGCCCTTCACTGCCCCTTGCGTGACACCTTCCATGACCCACCTCTGCGTGAACAGGTAGGCGATCAGGGCTGGCGCCATCGCCATCAGGTACGAGGCGAACGACACGTTGTAGTTGTTGCTGAACTGCGTTTGGAAGATCTTCTGCACGACCGGGAGGGTCTGCATGGCCGGGTCGGAGATGATGAGCGACGGCATCATGAAGTCGTTCCAGGAAGCGAGGAAGGCGAAGATGCCGACCGTCGCGCTCATGGGGGCGAGCAGCGGGAAGATGACGCGCCAGAAGGTCTGCCAGGTGCTCGCTCCGTCGATGCGCGCGCTCTCCTCCAGCTCCCCGGGGATCGAGCGCAGGAACGCCGTGAAGAGCAGGATCGAGAAGCTCAGCTGGAACATGACGTGCAGGATGATCACGCCGACCGGGTTGTCGAGGCCGAAGAGGCCGCTCATCTGGATCTGCGGAAGCGCGACCGCCGGAAACGGGAGGAACATCGCGGCCAGCAGGTAGTAGAAGGAGCCGCGGAAGAAGCGGTTGTTCCAGTTCCGCGTGATCGCGTACGAGGCGAGCGCCGCGAGCAGGATCACGCCGGCGACTGTTCCCGCCGTGATGAAGACGGAGACGCCGAACGCCTGCGGGAAGTTGGTGAGGTTCCAGGCCTCGACGAAGCCGTCGATGCTGAACGGCGCGGGCAGCGCAAAGACGTTGCCGCTCACCGCCTGCGAGGTCGTTTTGAAGGCGGTCACGACCGTCACGTACAGCGGGATGAGCACGGTCACGGCGCAGAGGAACAGGATGATCGTCGTCGACCACCGCTTGCGCCCTCCGAAGGTCGTGTTGGCGGATGCCGCGCGCGTGCGGCCGACGATGGGCTGCTGAAGTGCCATCAGAGTTGGTTCTTTCCCTGGGTGAGGCGGAGCTGGAGAAGGGAGATGGCGACGACGATCACGAAGAAGAAGGTCGCGTTCGCCATTTGGTAGGCGTAGTCGCCCCCGCTGAAGCCGGTGAAGATCGTCATCGCGATGCTTCTCGTCGACGTGCCAGGACCGCCGTCCGTGAGGCCGACGATGATGTCGTAGGCGTTGAGGAAGTTCTTGAAACCGAGGATGACGTTGATGACGACGTAGCCTGCGACGAGGGGCAGCGTGATCTGCAGCATCTGCTGCAGCTTGGTCGCCCCGTCCAGCTCGGCGGCCTCGTAGACGTCGCCGGGCACCGCCAGGAGTCCCGCAATGTAGATGAGGAGCGTGCCGGGTATCGCCTGCCACGCGGTGACGATGACGATGCCGATCCAGGCGAGGCTCGGGTTCGCGAGGATGCTCTCCGAGAGCCACGGGATGTTGAGGCTCTGGCCGAGTGCCGGTACGGCGTTCGAGAAGAGGAAGTTGAACACGAACGCGATGACGATGCCCGAGATGACCATGGGGATCACGAACACGGTCCGCAGCGGCGCCTTGAGGCGGATCTTCGCGACGAGCCCGACCGCGAGGAGGAACGCGAGCACGTTGACGACGATCACGGTAACTGCGGCGAAGCCCATGGTGAAGCCGTAGCTCTGCCAGATCGCGGGGTCGCCGAACATCGCGATGTAGTTCGTGATGCCAACGAAGTTCCACTCCCCGAAGCCGATCGAGTTGGTGAAGCTGAAGAAGATGCCGATGATGGCCGGGATGGTGATGGCGATCGTGAAGAGCACGAGCGTTGGGACAAGGAAGAGGTAGTGGATGCGATCGACGCGACGTGTGCTGCGTGGCCTGAGCTTCTTGCCGTCGCGCTTCGCTTCGTCGGTTCGGATCGCCTCGGTGGTGGTCGACATCAGTGTCTCCATTCCGGTTCGTGATCGGGTGGTGCTTGCCGTTGCCATGAGCGGTTACTGGCGCAGCGCGAGGCGGGCCCAGTCGGCGTCGAGGGTGCTGAGCGTTCCTTCGACGCTGGCTCCCCCGGTGACGAGTCCCTGCATGTAGTTGTCGGTGGGGATGGTGAGTGGGATGGCCTTCGAAGGGCCCTGATAGAAGGCGGCGTCCTCGTAGTACGGCTGCAGCTCGACGAGTCGAGGGTCGGTGACTGGGTCTGCGTCGACGGTCGTGCCAAACCCGAGCTGGGCGGCGTTGTAGTCGTTGATGACCTCAGGCTGGAAGAGGTACTGCAGGAAGTCGCGTGCCTCCTCTCTATGCTTCGATGCCTCGGGGATCCAGGCGGCGAGGTCGATGTTGACGCGCACCTCCCGGTCATCGGGGTTCTCGGTCATGGGGAGCGGGAACATGCCGAGTTCGGCGTCGGGGTTCGTCTTGGCGATCTCGCCGAGCGCCCACGGGCCCTGCAGGTACATGGCGCCCTTGCCTTCGGCGAACGCCACGTTCCCGTCCCCGTATCCGCGGCTTCCTGCATCCGCATTCGTGTATTCACTGGCGAGCTCGGTCATCTTGGTCACTGAGTCGGTCATGGTCGACTCGAACGACACGGGCGAGTCCGACCCGACCTCAGTACCGAGCTCGTTCAGTTCGTCGTAGAACCCGGCCACGTCGATGGAGCCGCCGACGGTGTAGTCGAACCAGCCCTGGCTCACGGTCCACGGGTCTTTGAAGGTCGCATAGAACGGGTCGATGCCGGCCGCCTTGAGCTGTTCGCAGACCTCGATGAGCTCGCTGTAGGTGGTCGGGACCTCGAGCCCCTGTTCTTCGAAGATGTCTTTGTTGTAGATGACGGATGCGGCCATCACCGAGTACGGGAGCACGCTTGTGCGGCCCGGGTAGCTCGCGTACTGGTCGACGAGGTCCTGGATCTCGGGCAGGATGCGGTCCGCTTCGGGCAGGTCCGACAGGTCGGAGAGTGCACCGCGCTCCATAAACCGCGCCATCTCCATGTTGTAGTTGAGGAGTCCGAGGTCCGGCGGGTTGCCGCGAAGGAAGCCGGCCTGCAGGTTCGAGGAGGTGTCGAGGACAACTCGCACGTCGCTTTGGGATGCGTTGTACTCCTGGATGAGCTCGCGGAAGTACGGGATGGCCTCTGGCTTACTGAGGAAGAAGCGGACCTCGGTGGGCCCCGTTCCACTGCAGGCCGCGAGGCCGGACCCGGTGAGCACGAGCACGAGCGCCGCCACGATCGCGCGGAGGAGTGCTGTGGGCCTGAGGCGTTTCGTCGGTGATGGCACGTCATTGTCCCTTGGGCTGAGCTGGCGGCGTCACATCACCAGACATTGAAACGAACACTAAATTTTGTGTCTAAATTTACTGCTGGAGGTAATGTAAGCCAACGGCCACGGAAAGGTCAACACTGTGTTCTCGCTCCCAAGCAGCCCCTCCCCGCTGAAGCGTCTCAACCTGCAGCTGCTCCTCGAGTACGCCTGGGGCTCCGGCGCCTTCACCGCGACGGATGCGATGAGCATCGGCCTCACACGCTCGACGACCATCGACCTGCTTGACGAGCTCGCCTCCTGCGGCCTCGTGACCGAGCTCCCCAACTCGCGCGAGGACGGCACCTACCAGAAGGGCAGACCAGCGCGTCGCTTCGAGTTCGCCGCCGACACCGCCCTCGTCGTGGGCGTCGACGCCGGTCGGGAGCACCTCACCACGACCGTCGCGAACCTCAGAGGTGAGACAGTCAGCTCCGGGCAGGTGGAAGTGGACCCGGAAGCCGACTCCCCTGGGACCAGGCGCGAGCTCCTGCGCCGCGTCGTGACCAACCAGCTGGCGACGACGGGCCACCGCCTCGAGGCCGTCGCCGGAATCTGCATCGGCGTCCCCGCACCCGTGGATGCACGCGGCATCTCGCCCGTGCACGTCGAGGGCTTCTGGCAGCGCACGAACCCTGACTTCGTGACCGTGTTCGACGCCGAGGTGCCCATCATCAGGGTCGAGAACGACGCGCTGCTCGCGGCCGTCGCGGAAGGCAGCGTCGGCGGCGGCGTGGGGTGCAGCGACTTCGTCACGTTCCTCAGCGGCGAGCGCTTCGGCGCCGGCATCGTCGTCGACGGGCGACTCCTGCGGGGCGCCCACGGCGGCGTCGGCGAGATGCTCGGGCTCGACCTCGTCGCCGGAGCCGAGGGCGTCGACGGCCTAGGGCTGCGCGCGGCCCGCCTCGCCCGCGCAGCCGTCGAGGGCGGAGCGGTATCCGCGGGCAGTCCCCTGCTGAGCGTGCCCGTCGAGGCCATCGACGGCAAGCTCGTGCTCGAAGCGGCGAGGGATGGCGACGCAGATGCCCGCCGAGTCGTCGCCGAGGTCGGCGCCGTCCTCGCGCGCATCGCAGGCCTGGTCGCGAGCCTCTTCGACCCAGAACGCGTCATCGTCGCCGGCGGCGTCGCGCCCGGCGCCGAGGGACTCCTCGAAGCCGCGCGCGCCGAGCTCCCCGCACTCCTGCACCTCCCGGTGCCACAGCTGGTGCGCTCCGAACTCGGTGCGGGCGTCGTCTCGGTGGGCGCCGTGCAACACGCGCTCCGCTCCGTGCGGGATGGAATCCTCGACCTGTAGCGCGTCACGGTGATCCAGCCGAACGCGGCCAAGCCGCGCGAGCGGGCAACACGCGGCACGGAATGGCCTGAGCCGCCGCGCTGTTCGATCAGTGGGCCCTCGCACTCGCGTTCGCCCTTCGACCGAAAGGCAGCATCCGTGGATCTTTTCTCCCCCTTGACTCTCGGCGACATCGAGCTCGCCAACCGCGTCGTCATGGCACCCCTGACCCGAACGCGCGCAAGCGCCGAGGGTGTGCCGGGCGAGCTCGTCGCGGAGCACTACGCGCAGCGCGCGAGCTTGGGTCTCATCATCACGGAGGGCACGTACCCGAGCGCCGAGTCGCGTTCGTACCCGGGCCAGCCGGGCATTGTCACCCCAGAGCAGGTCGAGGGCTGGCGCCGCGTCGCTGACGCCGTCCACGCGCGCGGCGGCCGCATCGTCATGCAGATCATGAATGGCGGACGCGTCTCGCATCCCGACATCACCGGCACGGAGCGGATCGTCGCACCGAGCGCCATTGCGATCGACGGCGAAGTGCGGACGCCGAACGGCAAGCAGCCGTACCCGGTTCCGCACTCGCTCACGACGGCCGAGCTCGCCGTCGTCCGTGAGGAGTTCGTGGATGCGGCCCGCCGCGCCGTCGAGGCGGGCCTCGACGGTGTTGAGATCCACGGCGCCAACGGCTACCTGCTCCACGAGTTCCTGTCGCCGGTCTCGAACGTGCGCACCGAGGAGTACGGCGGCTCGCCCGCGGCCCGCGCTCGGTTCCTCGTCGAGGTCACGACCGCAGTCGCCGAAGCCATCGGCGCTGGCCGCGTCGGGGTGCGCCTCTCCCCCGCCCACAACATTCAGGATGTCGTCGAGACCGACGAGGCCGACGTGCGGGCGACCTACGAGGCAGTGGCCGATGGCCTCGCCCCGCTCGGGCTCGCGTACCTGAGCGTGCTGCACAGCGACCCGGTGGGTGCGCTCGTACAGGACCTCCGCGCGCGCTTTGGCGGCGCGTTCATCGCGAACAGCGGGTTCAGCCGGGTGACGACCCGCGAGGAAGCCGAGGGCCTCGTGAAGCAGGGCAACGCAGATGCGGTCGCCGTCGGGCGCCTCGCGATCGCCAACCCCGACCTCGTCGAGCGCTGGATCGGCGGACACCCCGAGAACGAGCCGAACCCGGCGACCTTCTACGGTGAAGGCGCAGTCGGGTACACCGACTACCCCCGCCTCTCGGCGTAGGCGACGAAGGAAGCGAGGTCGCGCACGACAAAAGGTCCGTGCGCGACGCGCACCCCGCTCGCCGGAGGGCGAAGCCAGACACGCAGACGCCCCGGCGGAACCCGAAGGTTCCGCCGGGGCGTCTGCACACCTCGGGAGCCGCGGAGGCTACGCCGCGCCCTCGAACATCGAGGTCACCGAGCCATCGGTGAAGACCTCAGTGATGGCGCGAGCCAGCGTCGGGGCGATGGGAAGGATCGTGAGCTTCTCGAAGCGCTTCTCCGGCGGCAACGGCAGCGTGTCAGTGACGACGACCTCGTCAATGGCTTCAGAGCTCAGTCGCTCGACCGCCGGGTGCGAGAACACCGCGTGCGTCGCGGCGACCACAACACCAATCGCGCCCGCCGCCTTGAGCGCCTCGGCCGCCTTCACGATCGTGCCGCCCGTGTCGATGAGGTCATCAACGAGCAGGCAGACACGCCCCTCGACCTCACCGACGATCTCGTGCACCGTCACCTGATTCGCGACCGCAGGGTCACGACGCTTGTGGATGATCGCGAGCGGCGCATCCAGCTGGTCGCTCCACACGTCGGCGACGCGCACGCGCCCCATGTCCGGCGACACGACCGTGAGCGTCGCCGGGTCGAGCTTCTGACGGAAGTGCTCGAGGAGCACCGGCATCGCGAACAGGTGGTCGACGGGCCCGTCGAAGAAGCCCTGCACCTGCGGCGCGTGCAGGTCGACCGACATGATGCGGTCGGCCCCCGCGGCCTTGAAGAGGTCGGCAACCAGACGAGCCGAGATCGGCTCGCGGCCGCGGCCCTTCTTATCTTGCCGCGCATACGGGTAGAAGGGCGCCACCACGGTGATGCGCTTCGCCGAAGCGCGCTTGAGCGCGTCGATCATGATGAGCTGCTCCATGAGCCACTCGTTGATCGGCGGGCAGTGCGACTGGAGCACGAACACGTCGGCCCCACGCATGCTCTCGCCGTAACGGGCGTAGATCTCTCCGTTGGCGAAGGTTCTCGACTCGGTCTCCCCGAGGTCGATGCCGAGCTCCGCTGCGACCGCCTGCGCCAGCTCTGGATGAGCTCTGCCGGAGACGAGAACAAGTCGTTTCTCAGTGGAGGTGATGATGCCAGACACGCTGTACCGCCCGTTTCCTGTGCTTGTTCTGCTGTTACGCGTTCGGTTCTGAATCGCCCGCCGACGCTGCCTCGGCAGCCTCGGCCGCCGCGGTGCCTGCACGGTTCTTCAGCACCCATCCCTCAGCATTGCGCTGAGGTGCGACGTTGATGGCGAGCGCACCAGCCGGGACGTCCTTGCGGACCACCGTTCCGGCCCCCGTGTACGCTCCGTCGCCAATCCTAACCGGGGCGACGAAGACGTTGTGCGACCCGGAGCGGACATCATTGCCCACGGTGGTGCGGTGCTTGTTCACTCCGTCGTAGTTGGCCGTGATTGTGCCCGCGCCGATGTTCGAGTTCCGCCCGACCTCGGTGTCGCCGATGTACGAGAGATGCGGCACCTTCGAGCCGTCGCCGATCTGCGTGTTCTTCGTCTCCACGAACGTGCCGATCTTGCCGCCCGCACCCAGGATGGTGTTCGGCCTCAGGAATGCCCAGGGGCCAACGGATGCGCCCGCGCCGATGACGCTGAGCGTCGCGTCGGTGCGCTTCACGACGGCACCCTCCCCGACCTCGCAGTCGACGAGGGTCGTGTCGGGACCGATGATGGCGCCGTCGGCGACCGACGTGGCCCCGCGCAACTGGGTGCCGGGGAGGAGCTCGACGTCGCGCCCAAGCGAGACGTTCCCCTCGATGACCGTCGTCGCGGGATCATGCACCGTGACGCCCTCCAGCTGCCAGTGCCGGATCTGACGTGCGTTGTAGTAGCGCTGCGCCTCCGCGAGCTGCACCCGGTCGTTGATGCCCTGCACGATCTCGGGGTCGGTGACGGCGATCGCCTCGATGCGCCCCGCATCCGCCTTGATGAGCTTCGCCGCATCGGTCAGGTACTTCTCGTGTTGCGAGTTTGAGTCGTCGATGCGGCCGAGCACCTGACGCACCGTGCGCGCGTCAAACGCGTACACGCCAGCGTTGATCTCGGTGATGCGCAGCAGCTCCTCGCTCGCGTCCTTATGCTCGACGATCTCGTCGAAATCGCCCGAGGTCGAACGCACGATGCGACCGAACCCTGCGGGCTCCTGCACGAAGGCACTCAGCAGGGTCAGCTGGTTCTGCGCGCGGCGATGCTGATCGATCATGCGAGCGATCGTGCCTGAGTCGAGGAGCGGCACGTCACCCGACAGCACCACGACGACGCCGTCGAAGTCCTCGGGAAGCGACTCGAGGCCAACCTCGAGCGCACGGCCCGTGCCCGGAACCTCATCCTGGTCTGCGAAGCGCGTCTCGGGCGCGAGGTCCTGGATCGCCGAGACGACGCGGTCTCGGTCATGGCGCACAACGGTGACAGTGTGCGCCGGCCCCAGCTCGGCCGCCGTGTGCAGCACGTGCCCGACCAGCGGGATTCCTCCGAGTCGGTGAAGCACCTTCGGGGTGCTTGAGCGCATCCGCGTCCCCTGGCCGGCGGCCAGGATGACGATTGCGAGTTCACGATCGGTCACAGATCCTCCTCGTTGTGGGCGCCGTGATTCGAACGCCATCACGGTCCACGGTGGCATGCAGCACCCCCGCGCCGCTCCTCCCCCAGGATTCGAACCTGGACCTAACAGCTCCAAAGGCTGTCGTGCTGCCGTTACACCAAGGAGGAACGTGCCCGCTCACGCGTGCACTCGCCAATTGTGCCAGAAGCGGAGGCCCCACGGGCCAGCCTCGGTGGTGTCGCGAAGCCGAGTGAGCCAGACTGAGGCACGAGGAAGATCGTGTTCCGCAAGATGCAAGGAGGCATCATGTCCGAAGCCCTGTCCGTTGCGAAGCGATTCACCGATGCCTACGCGGCGGCCGTCACCGGCCGCGACAAGACTGGCATCATGGCGCTCTACGCGCCAGACCTGCGCGTCTTCGATCTGTGGAGCACCTGGTCCCATGAGGGTGCGGATGCGTGGGGCACGTCGATCGACGCGTGGTTCGACTCCATCGAGTCAGGAACCCACTCCGCCACCTTCACCGATCTCCGGGCCTACGGCGATCAAGATGTCGTGGTGGTCGAGAGCTTCGTCCGGTACTCGTGGCACGACCAGAACGGGGTTCAGGAGTGGATGGACAACCGCCTCACCTGGGCACTCGTGCAGCACAAGGGAGCCTGGGTGATCGCCCACGAACACACATCAGCGCCCGTCGACCCCGAAAGCGGACTCGTGGTGACCAAGCGGGAAGTGAACGCGCACCACCCGAACTCCTAGCCGAACGTCCCCCGCGCTCCGCAGCGGCCCCTGCCCCGCCGGCGCCGGCGCGTCGCCCCGCGCGCGAGCGACTCGCCATAATGGGACGTATGGATGCCCCCCGACGTGCAGTTCACCCGCGCGACTCCGTGCGCGCAGCGGTCGAGCTGAACGATCGCGCGCAGTCCTCGCGCGACGCGCATCCGGTCGACACCGTCGACACAATCGTGCGCGACTGGTCGCGGGAACGCCCCGACCTCGACGTCGACCCGCTCCGCATCTTCTCGCGCGTGAAGCGCATCGCGAAGCAGCTCGATGCACTCCGCAAAGCCGCCTTCGCCGAAACCGGCCTCGAGCTGTGGGAGTTCGACGTGCTCTCCGCCCTGCGCCGAGCGGGCTCCCCGCACCGGCTCAGCCCGAAGCATCTCCTCGCCTCGAACCTCGTCTCCAGCGGCACGATGACCAACCGCATCGACCGACTCGTCAGTCGCGGCCTCGTCACCCGCGAGGTCGACCCGAACGACGGGCGCGGCATCCTCGTCACCATGACCGACAACGGGCGCGACCTCGTCGATGAGGCCCTCACCCGTCTCGTCGCCGCCGAACGCGAGCTGCTCGCCGAGCTCGACCTTGAGACCAGAGACGACCTGGCCACCGCCCTGCGCACGCTGTCGCTGCGCATGGACGACCCGGCCCACTGAGCCGAGCCCCGCAGACGCTGGAAAGTCCCAGCACACCGCGGCCTTAAGCTGGTCTGATGGCCCACCTCCTCGGCGCAGAAGCGCTTCACCTCGAGTTCCCGACCCGAGTCGTCTTCGACAGCGTCTCGGTCGGCATCCAAGAGGGCGACCGCATCGGCATCGTCGGCCGCAACGGCGACGGCAAGTCGACGCTCCTCAAGCTGCTCGCCGGACGCATCGAACCCGACGGCGGCAAGGTCACGAGGCGGCGCGGCGTGCGCGTCGGCATGCTCGATCAGGCCGATACCCTCGACCCAGCGCTGACGGTCAAGCAGGCCATCGTCGGAGACATGGACGACCACGACTGGGCGTCGGACGCAAAGATCCGCGACGTCGTCAACGGCCTCGCCGGAGACCTCGAGTGGACCGACAAGATCGGCGACCTCTCCGGCGGCCAGCAGCGCCGCGTCGCCCTCGCGGCTCTCCTCATCGGCGACGACGACATCATCATGCTCGACGAGCCCACGAACCACCTCGACGTCGAAGGCATCGCCTGGCTCGCGAAGCACCTCAACGGGCGCTGGTCGAAGAACCAGGGCGGGCTCGTGGTCGTCACGCACGACCGGTGGTTCCTGGATGCGGTGTGCCAGACGACCTGGGAGGTGCACGACCGTGTGCTCGACCCGTTTGAGGGCG
Source organism: Pseudoclavibacter helvolus (assembly GCF_049707175.1). Taxonomy (GTDB): domain Bacteria; phylum Actinomycetota; class Actinomycetes; order Actinomycetales; family Microbacteriaceae; genus Pseudoclavibacter; species Pseudoclavibacter helvolus_A. Next base: position 179,579 of record NZ_JBNAFM010000006.1, read on the forward strand.
GCTACGCGGCGTACATCCTGCAGCGCGTTGAACGCGACCGGCAGTCGGCCGCCATCGAGTCGAAGCGACAGAACTTGATGCGCAAGGAGCTCGCCTGGCTGCGCCGCGGCGCCCCGGCCCGCACCGCGAAGCCGAAGTTCCGCATCGAAGCGGCTACGCAGCTCATCGAGGACGAGCCGCCGGTGCGCAACCCGGTCGAGCTGTCGCAGCTCGCGACCGCGCGTCTTGGCAAGGACGTCGTCGACCTCCTCGACGTCGGCGTGACGTTCGGCGACAAGGAAGTGCTGCGCGACATCGAGTGGCGCATCGCCCCCGGAGAGCGCACCGGCATCCTCGGGGTCAACGGCGCCGGGAAGTCGACCCTGCTGAACCTCGTCGCGGGCAGCCTCGAGCCAACAAGCGGCAAGGTGAAGCGCGGCAAAACCGTCAAGATCGCGACCCTGTCCCAGCGGCTTGCCGAACTCGACGAGCACCAGAACGACCGGGTGCGCGAGGTCGTCGCGCGCCAGAAGTCGAGCTACGTGTCGGGCGGCAAAGAGATGACGCCGTCGCAGCTCCTCGAGCGCCTCGGCTTCAGCACCACCCAGCTGCAGACGCCGGTGAAGGACCTCTCCGGCGGCCAGCGCCGCCGCCTCCAGCTGCTCCTCATCCTGCTCGACGAGCCGAACGTGCTCATCCTCGACGAGCCCACCAACGACCTCGACACCGACATGCTCGCCGCCATGGAAGACCTCCTCGACACCTGGCCAGGCACTCTCCTTGTCGTCTCGCACGACCGGTACCTGCTCGAGCGCGTCACCGACCAGCAGTACGCGGTCTGGGACGGCGGCTTCCGCCACCTCCCCGGCGGCGTCGACCAGTACCTCGAACTGCGCTCGAACAGCCTCAAGGGCTCAGCACCCGCGACCCTCTCGAGCACAACGGATGCGGCTGCCGACGCCATCGGACCCTCGGCGGCGACCAGCGCATCCACGCTCTCCCTCGGCGGCGCTGAGCGCCGCAACGCCGAGAAGGAAGTGCAGGGCATCACGCGGAAGATCCAGAAACTCGAACAGTCGATGCACAAGGTCGACGCCGAGCTCGCCGCCCACGACCAGGGCGACTACGAGGGGCTCGGCGTGATCACCGCGAAGCGCCAGGCGCTCGCCGCTGAAGTCGACGAGCTCGAAGAGCGCTGGCTCGAGCTTTCGGAAACCCTCGAGGCGTAGTCGGAGCGACCGCGCCCTCGCGCTGACTCGATCGAGCGTGTGCTCAGGCCCAAGCACTCGAGCACGGGGCGAACCACCCGAGCACTAGGTCAGACAGTCGAGCACTGGGTTAGACAGTCGAGCACTGGGTTGGCGCGGACTTCGACGCGCGTCTTCGGCGCGCCACGAACTCCTCGCGAGATGCCCCAAAAGGTCGCACTCGCGCCGCCAGAACAACCCTTTGCGGCATCTCGCGAACCCAAAACGACCCTCTGCGGCATCTCGCGAACCCAGCACCGACACGAGCCGACACGAGCGCGGGATGTGCGCAAACTTCGAAGTGCCCCTTGGGCGCGCCACGAACTCCTCGCGAGATGCCCCAAAAGGTTGCACTCGCGCTCCCAAAACAACCGTTTGCGGCATCTCGCGAAGCCAAAACAACCCTCTGCGGCATCTCGCGAAGCCGAAACGACCCTCTGCGGCATCTCGCGAACCCAGCACCCGCGTGCCGCGCTACGAAAGGTTGCGCTCGGCGTAGACGCGCATCGCGTCGCGCACGTACTCGGCGCCCGTCGCGTGCACGCGCGTGTAGTTCTTGCCGAACCGCTCGTCGGCGACGTACATCTCGCCCAGGTTGATGAACATCTCTGCCGTCGGGGCCTTGCCCTGCCAGCTGTCTCCGAGCCACCCGTACTGGCGGGCCGCCGCGGCCTGCGCTTCGTCGCTGTCCGGGCCGAGGCCTGCCGTCTGGGCCGCGCTGAACGCGTCCTGGATCTCCGTCTGCTCCTCCAGGAACGCCCGCTTGCCGTCTTCTCCCAGACCGCGCCACCAGGTGTCGCCGTCGGCGTACGCCTTGGCACCCCAACGTTGCTCCACTTCATCCTTGTACTGCGTGTGATCGAATCCGTCGAACATCTGCTCAGGCATGAGCTGCTCCTTTCGTTTCAGCGCGGCGAGCGTCGCCTGCACCGAGCCGATCTGTGTCGTGAGGCGGATGCGCTCGTCGCGCAACCAGCGGAGGTGCGTCTCGAGCGCCGCGACGTCGTCGCTTCGCCCGGCAAGCGCATCCGCGATTGCGGCCAGTCCAACGCCGAGCTCGCGGAGCAGCAGGATGCGCTGCAGCCGCAGCAGCGCGGCCTCGTCGTAGTAGCGGTAGCCGTTGCTGCGGGTGCTGCTCGGCAGCAGGAGACCAATGCTCTCGTAGTGCCGCAGCGTGCGCGAGGTCACCCCCGACCGCTTCGCCACCTCGCCGATGGACCACTCCATGCGTCGCGCCCTCTCAGATCGTGCGAGCGGTTCCCCCGTTGTTCGGGGGAAGCGAACCGCTCGAGTACGACTGTAGAAGTTGACGCAACGTCAAGGTCAAGGTCAAGCATCAAGATCAAGGGCCGGAGTTACGCGTCAGGCAGCAAGGTCCCTCGCCACTCGTCTTGCATCACGCGTCTCGCGTCACGCCGAGAGGAAGTTCTTGACCACATGGTCGAGGCCGCGCACAGTGAGGTCGATGGAGTCAAGATCGAGCCGCTCGTTTGCGGAGTGGAAGCGGTTGCGGGCGACCGAGAAGGTTAGCTCTGGGCTGAGGATGCCGAAGCCGAACGCGTTGGCGCCGTGCAGTCGGTAGAAGCGCGCGTCGGAGCCGCCGACCCCGAGGATCGGCGCTGGTTTCGCGCCAGGCACGAGCTCCGCGAGCGTCGCTTCGATCTGCGCGTAGAGGCGCGTCGTTGTCGCTGACTCGTAGGCGGGCGAGAACCAGGCGCCCTCAATGCTCACGAGGCCGGGGAACTCTGCGGCGACCGCCGCGAGGTGCCCTTCCACGTCCTCCTCGGTGACACCGGGCAGCACACGGATGTCGAGCGAGATCGACCCGCTGTCGGGGATGACGTTGACCTTTGAGCCGGCGTCGACGACGGTGACGGCGACCGTTGTGTGGGTCCAGGCGTGCACAAACGGGGCGAGCTCGCCGAGTTCGGGATGCGCGCTCAGCTCGTCGATGGCGTCGTCGATGGTCGCCGGGTCGGCGAGGCGGGCGCTCAGCTCGTTGGGCAGGTCGAGGGCGGCGAGCGTCTCGAGCCATTGCTCGCTGATGCGCGGCTTCGGAGCTCCCGCCTGGAGCCGGTCAATGACTTTGGCGAGTGTCACGGCCGCGTTCGAGCGGCCCCACGGGGCCGACGCGTGGGCGGCATCACCGCGCACGACAATGCGGCGCGGCGCGGCGCCTTTCTCGCCGACCCCGACCGTGATGGCGGTGCTGCCGACTCCCCCGAGGCGCGCCCCGCCCCACTCGGTGAGCACGTTGTCGGCCGCGATCGTCGCCCAGTCGTGCTCGGAGAACCAGCCGACCCCGGCCCTGCTGCCCTGCTCCTCGTCGGCGACGGCCGCGAAGACGAGGTCGCCCGTCGGCGCGAAGTCACTCGTCGCGAGTCGTCTGAAGATGACGGCGTAGGACGCCGTGAGGAAGAGCATGTCGACGGCGCCGCGGCCCCACACCTCCCCGTCGATGAGCTCGCCGGAGTGTGGCGGATGCACCCAGTCGGTCGCCTTCACGGGCACGACGTCGGTATGCCCCACGAGCGCCAACGACTCGGCGTCCGGGTCCGTGCCCCGCAGCCGCGCGACCACCGAGACTCGGCCTGGGAACGGCTCGACCCGCGTCAGCTCGGCCCCGCTGCCCGCGAAGAACTCATCGAGCACCGCGGCCGCCCGCCACTCGTTGCCGGAGTCGAGCGCGCCGTCGTTGACGGTTTCGGCGCGGATGAGCTGCTGCAGGAGGGCCACGGTCTCGTCGCGAAGCGAAATCATCTCACCATCCTGGGCGAAGGTGCCCACGAGCGCCGCTCGGGACGTTGCGGGGCGTCACGATGCCGGCCGTACAACGCCCGGCAACCGCATCCGCACGACGCCCAGCGACCGCATCCGCGCGTCGCTCGCAACGCCCGCCGAGCTGCGCTCGAGAGCCCCAGCCAACTGATGACCTCACGCGCTCGCGGGCACCAGCTGCTCGGTAACCGCGGGCAGCCCGAGGTTCTCGCGCAGCGTCGTGCCGGGGTACTCGGTGCGGTACGAGCCGCGTTCCTGGAGGGCGGGGATGAGCTCGTCGACGATGTCGTCGAGGCCGGAGGGCACGAGGTACGGCGTCACGTTGATGCCCGTGACTGCGCCGCTGCGGGCGAGCTCGGTGAGTGTGTCGGCGACCTCGTCGACGCTGCCCACGAAGCCGCGCTGCGAGGAGAGGTGAATGACGAACTCCCGGATCGACAGGCCGAGTTCTTCTGATTTCGCGCGCCACTGCTGCGCGAGCTCGAGGGCCTTCGCGTTGTGGAACGCGCTGCCGCGGGTGCCGTCGGTGACGGCGACCACCGGGTCCTCGACCGGCAGGGGGCCGTCGGGGTCGAGGTGCGAGAGATCCTTGCCCCAGAACTGCTCGAGGTAGCGCAGCGAGGTGGCTGGCGAGATCTGGTGCTGGCGCACCCAGTGAGCCTTCTCCTCGGCCTCCTTGGGCGTCGCCGCGATGATGATGGATGCGCCGGGGAAGAACGCGAGCTCGTTGCGGGCACGCCCGAACTTCGTGAGGCGTTCGCGCAGGTCGGCCGCGAAGGCCGTTGCGCCGTCGAGCTCAGGATGCGCGGAGAAGATGACGTCGGCGTGCTCGGCGCCGAAGTCGCGCCCCTGGCTGGAGTCACCCGCCTGGAACAGCACCGGCCGCGACTGCGGGCTCTGCGGGAGCACTCGCTCGGAGACGAAGCGGATGAACTCGCCGTCGAAGTCCACGCGGCCCCGATTCGCCCACAGTTCTTTCGAGGCGCGGACAAACTCGGCGGCGCGGTCGTAGCGGTGCTCGTGGGCGAGGTGTCCGCCGCGGCGGAAGTTCGCGCCGGTCCACGCGTTGTCGGTCGTGACGATGTTCCACGCGGCCCGGCCCTCGCTGAGGAGGTCGAGGCTGGCGAGGCGGTACGCGAGGTCGGCAGGCTCGTTGTAGGTCGTGTTTTGCGTCGCGACGAGGCCGATCTTCTCGGTGATGGGGGCGAGCGCGGCGAGCTGCGTGATGCCGTCGGGGCGCCCGGCCACGTCGTTGTCGTGGATCTTGCCGAGATGCTCGCGCAGGCGCAGCCCCTCGCCGAGGAAGAAGGCCGAGAACAGGCCGCGCTCAGCGGTCTGCGCAATGCGGCGGAACGACTCGAACTCCGTCTGCGACCCGCTCTGCTCGCTCGACCAGATGGTCGTCGAGTTGACGCCCTGGAAGAAGACCCCGAACTGGATCTGGCCCGAGCCCTCGGCGCCTGGCGCCTGAGTCTCACCGGTGCTGTGCTGTGTCATCGTGCTGGTCCTTCGCGGGTCAGAGCGCCTGGGCGGCGTAGCGGTTGACGGGGTGCGCGAGCCCGAGGGCGTCCCGCAGGTGCTCGCCGGCGCGCGGCGAGGCGAAGACGCCTGAGCGGCGCAGTGCAGGCAGCACGGCGCGGCCGAGCTCCTGCACGTCGACGTCGAAGTCGGCGGGCAACAGGCGCACGCCGTTCGAGAACGACGCCACCTCGGTGATCAGCTCGACCAGCCCTGCGGCATCGCCCGAGTAGCGGATGCGCCCTGCGCCTTCGGCGTCGGCTGCTCGCTTCCCGAGACGGTCGGCCGCCGCCCGCCCGCGAGCGTCGAGCGCGAACTCGACTCCAACGATCGTTCGGGGGATGCCCTGATCGTCAGCCTGCCCGGCAGCCGCACTCGCCTCGAGGACCGTGCTTTCGCGGATCAGCGCGACGTCGATGAGCTCCGGCGCGGCCGAGCCGTAGGCGGCGAACGTCGGCACCAGTCCCTGGTGTGGGCGCGGGATGATCGACGGCCCCTTCACGCTGAACCGCGTGCCCTCGAAGTCGGCGTAGTGCAGCTTGTCACGGTCGAGGTAGCGGCCCGTCGTCGTGTCGCGGATGACGGCGTCGTCCTCCCACGAGTCCCAGAGGCGGCCGAGCACCTCGATGGTGTCGTCGAGCTCGGTGCGGCGGGTTTCAGGCCCGTCAAGCGGGGCGCGGTCGAAGGCGTCTGCCTCGAGCTCGCTGCCGTCGACCTCGCCGATCCAGCCGGCCCGGCCGTGCGAGGCGTAGTCGAGGGTCGCAAGCTGCGTGGCGAGGTGAAAGGGCTCGACGGCGGAGACCGTGACGAGCGGGACGAGGCCCGTGGCGCCGGAGAGCGGGGCGGCGAACGCGGCCTGCTCGACCGCATCCAGTCGCGGCGCATCCGTGTCGAAGTCGGCGAAGCCGCCATCGTCGAAGGTCGCGATCGTCACGCCGAAGCGCTCGAGCGAGGAGATGGCGGCGCGGATGCGCGACGGGCTGACGCCTTCGCTGCCCGCTTCGACGGCGATGGCAAACGGCGGGTTCTCGTGAGTCATGCACTGGAGGATAGGAAGCCCAGCGGCGGCGAGTTGCGGCGCGCTTCACCTGCGGTACCCGAAGGACTTCTGGCGAAACACTGGATGCGCACCTCGTGAAGCGAGGCGTACGGTACCCACCACGAGCAGTCGCCCGCACAACCCCGACCGTGGAAGGAGCATGAAGATGACATACACGACAACAGGCCTGAACTTCATGTGCCAGCTGCGCGTCGAGACGGGCAGGCTGGCGCCGCAATGAGCCTCGGGCTGCACACGTCGATCGGCAACGCCGTCCGTGTGACCACTACCCGAGCAGGCGCCGACCGCGTGGAGTTCCACGCCATCCCCTTCGACGGCACCCGTGTCGTCGCCACGGCGGTGCTGTCTGGTGATCTCGACGGCGTCGGCGCGGAGCTGGTTTGCAATGACCTCTGGGTGGCGCCCGAGCTGCGCGGCAACGGCATCGGCACGCGCGTCACGAGAGCGGCGATCACCTGGGCCGACCTGCACCTCGCAGCAGGCATCGACACGTACGTCGCCGAGGAGAACGTCGCCATGCAGCGGCTGCTCGAGCAGCTCGGCTTCGAGCGTCGCCCCGAGTTGGAGCACGGCGAGGAGACCTGGAGGCAGATCTTCGCGCTCTCACTCGAGCTCGCCAGTTAGAAGGTCGCAAGCTCGAAGGTCTCGCGCTCGAGGGTCTCAAGCTCGAGCCGCGTGCTCACGGGTGCAGGGAGCCGTCCGCTGGCGTCGTGCACCAGCTGAGGAAGCGCACGATAAGGCCGCTGCGAGTCGGCGCGCAGCAGAACGGGCCCGCCTGCACGCGCGCATCCGCCGCCATCGGTGCGACGCGCACCAGCTGCCACGGTTCCTCGTCGACTCGAGCACGGATGGTGACCGCGTTGCCCGAGCGGCTCGCGCGCACGGTGACCCGGCGTCCATGCCAGCTCGGCACCGGGGCGAGCGACCAGTCGGACTCGCCCCTCGTCACGACCGCGCCGAGCTGCTCCAAGCCGTCGCTGAACTCGACGCCTGCTTTGATCCAGGTCTGCGCGTCGACCCGGACGAAGAGCCCAGCCTGGTCGAACTGTTCGGAGAACTCGGCGAGGAATGCGACCTCGACGGCCGTGTCCTGCGCGAGCGGGCCGAGCAGCGCGTGCTCCGTATCGTGCATGAAGCCGTAGGACGTCGTGCGCCACGCATCGCTGCCCTCGGTCGCGGTGACCAGCAGCTCGTCGCCGACGAGTTCCGTCGAGGTGGGCGCGTTGGTCCACACCCCGTCATCCCAAGGCACGTCGGTGGCGTTCTGCGTCGTCGTCATGTCGCCATCCTCTCAGCTGAACGCCGAACGCGAGGCACTCAGCTCACGGGTTCGAGCGGCTGCACCGGACCTGCCTCCGACCGACCGACGACCACGAGCGCGGGCCGGGTGACGTTGTTGCCGTCGGCGTTCTCCCAGGCCAGCGCGAGCTCCCCTCGCTCGAGGACGTCGCTCGAACCGTCTCGCGGCGTCGAGCCGGCGGACGCCACCACCTCGAACCCGGTGATGGCGCGAGAGCCGGCGACCACGAGCACGTCGACCGAGCCGTCGCGCAGCCAGCGTGCCGCGATCACGGGCAGCTGCGGTGCCCCGTTCACCGGGCTGGCGACCGGCCCCGCGCCGAGCAGGATCGGGTTGTCGTCGCCGCGGGTGGCGACGACGGTCGCCCACTGGACTCCTGACCCGCGGCCCTGGCTCTCGAGATGCGCCACCTCGACGAGCGACAGCGACGCGCCGCTCGGCAGTTCGACGTCGTCGAGGATGGACGCGCGCAGACGGTAGCCGCGGCTCTGGTCGCGGGCGGTGATGATGCCCCGCGACAGCGCGGCGAACCTCGCGCTCCCCCGTGACTGGTCGGTGACCGCCGTCCAGTCGCGGCTCGCGTCCTCCGTCTGCAGCAGCGTGAGCCCAGAACTGGGATGCACGTACGCGAATCCCTCCCGAACGTCGCCGGCAGGACCTCCCGCGTCGGGAATCCGCAGCAGCGAACGCGTCGCGAGCAGCAGCAGCCCGTCGGAGGTGCTGGTCTCGCTCAGCACCGGCGGCGACGACGCCGAGAACGTTGCCGTCTCGAGCACCGCTCCCCGCTGCATCCGCTCGTTGAAGAGCTGCACTCCCTTTGCGACCGTGAAGCCGCGCTCGTACCTGCTTCTCGCGATGGATGCGGTACCGAGCATCGTGAAGGCGGTGTCGTCGCCGCTGCCAGCCCCGTCGAGCGGCCGCACAAGCACCGCGACCGCGTTGTCGGAGCGGAGGATCAGAAGTTCCGCCGAGAACGCGGACCGAACGGCGGAAGACTCGAGCTTGGTCGCGTCGACGTCGCCGGCCCGCAGCAGCTCCATCGCTTGGCCCTCCGGCAGCGCCAGCTCGCCGCCCTCGACCGTTGCCCGCCAGTACTCGGCGGCCGCGATCAGGGAACGCTGATCGTCGAGGTCCGCGCCGGGCCCCCGAGTCGGGTAGCCGGGCAGCGTGGATTCGCCGACGACGTCCACCTCGTTCGAGTCCGGCTCGCCCGTGAACCCGAGCACGATCCATCCGGCGACCATGGCGAGCACGACGACGATCGCGGCGATCGTGATGGTGCGCGCCCGACGCGAGGGTCCTGGCCGTTCAGCCTGCGTCGTCGTCGACTGCGTGTCCATATCTGCTCGCCCGTCACGCCCGGATGTCCTGGACGGCGTCAGTCCTCGGGGTTCCAGGCTTCCGCAAGGCGGACGTACTCGTCGATGCCGATGGTCTCACCTCTCGATGTGGGATCGATGCCCGACGCCTCCAGCACCAGCGATGTCTCGGCGGCGTTCGCGCCGAGCAGCGGCGAGAGGGCCTGGCGCAGCATCTTGCGGCGCTGCCCGAAGGCCGCGTCGACGATTCGGAACACCTTGCGTCGCAGCTCCTCCGAACCCCGGGGCGTCTCCCGTTCCGTGTACGAGATGAGGATCGAGTCGACGTTCGGCACCGGCCAGAACACCTTGCGGCCCACGAGGCCCGCGCTCGACCAGGTGCCGTACCAGGCGGCCTTCACGCTCGGAGAGCCGTACACCTTCGAGCCGGGGCCCGCGACGATGCGCTCCCCCACCTCGGCCTGCACCATGACAACGCCGCGCTGCAGCGACGGCAGCCGCTCAAGGAGGTGCAGCAGCACGGGCACCGACACGTTGTACGGCAGGTTCGCGACGAGCGCGACTGGGTCGCCGGGAACATCCTGCACGAGGAGTGCATCGGAGACGATCACGTCGAGCTGCGCGCCGGGCGCGTGCTCTTCGACCGTGCGAGGCAGGCGTGCCGCCAGCCGCTCATCGATCTCGATGGCGGTGACGCGTGCACCCGTCTCGAGCAGGCCGAGCGTCAGCGAGCCGAGACCAGGGCCCACCTCGAGGATGTGCTCGCCCGAGGCGACCTTCGCCGTCTGCACGATGCGCCGCACCGTGCCGGGGTCGTGCACGAAGTTCTGGCCGAGCTTCTTCGTCGGCGTCACGTCGAGTTCAGCCGCGAGCTCGCGGATCTCGTGCGCTCCGAGCAGGTTCGCGCTCATGCGGATGCTCCTTGTCCTGCGTTGGAGGGTGCCGCGACGGATGGTCCCGCGGCGGATGCCGGGGCCAGGTTCCAGCTGCCGTACACGGCCTCAGTGTTGGCCCCGACCTGTGCGCTCAGCTCGTCGACGGGCAGGTCGAGGTGCGCTGCCATGGCGCGCAGGGTGACCGGGATGAGGTAGGGCGCGTTGGGTCGGCCGCGGAACGGCACCGGGGTGAGGAACGGAGCGTCCGTCTCGACGAGGATGCGCTCGAGCGGCGTCACCGCAAGCGCCTCGCGCAGTGACGCGGCGTTCTTGAAGGTGACGGTTCCCGCGAACGAGAGGTACCAGCCTTCGGCCGCCGCGATGCGGGCCATATCCGCGTCGCCGGAGAAGCAGTGGAAGACGGTCCGCTCCGGGGCGCCGACCCGCTTGAGGGTCGCGATGACGTCGTCGTGCGCATCCCGATCGTGGATCTGCATGGCGATGCCGTGTCGCTTCGCGAGCTCGATGTGGCGTTCGAAGGCGCCGACCTGCAGCAGCTGGTCGGCCTTCTCGGGCGTGCGGAAGTAGTCGAGCCCCGTCTCGCCGATGGCCCGCACGCGGGGTTCAGCCGCGAGTCGGTCGATTTCGGCGATCGCCGACTCGAGCTGCCCGGCGGCCGCCAGCTCCGGGACCACGTTCGGGTGGAGCGCAACCGCGGCGAGCACGCGCTCGTGCGTCGCGGCGACGCGCGCGGACCACTGGCTTGACGGCACATCATTGCCGACCTGCACGACCCCCTGCACCCCGGCGGCCACCGCCGCGTCGAGATGCTCGTCGAGCGAAAGACGCTCGTCTTCCTCGCCGTCCTCGATCTCGAGATGCGTGTGGTTGTCGTAGCAGGGCACGGCCAGCGACTCCGGATACGGCGGGTAGGCCAGGATGCGCGTGTGGCCCGACTCGCTCGTCGCCGATCGGCGACGCAACTTCTCGCCGTCGACGGGCGCCTCGGAATGCTGGTCGGCGTCAGACACCGCTAGCGCTGGACTTCCTGCTCGATGCGCGGGAAGAGCGGCGGGAGTTCGCTGAGCGGCCGCGAGCCGACGAGTGCGTAGGCGTTGTCGATGCGCGTGGCGGCCAATTCGCCTTCCCCGCCGATCGCGAGCCAGAGCCTCTCGGCGGCGATCGGGATGAACGGGTTGAGCAGCACGGCGAGGTGTCCCAGGCAGCGCGTGGTCACCTCGAGCACGGCCGCGAGGCGCGCGCGGCCCTCCTCGCCCTGCTTGGCGAGCGCCCAGGGCTCCTGCTCGGTGATGTAGCCGTTGAGCGCATCCACGAGCCGCCAGATGTTGGCCAGCGCGCCGTCGATGTCGAACGCGAGCATGGCCTCGTCGGCCTTCGCCGCGACGTCGGTCGCGAGGTCGATGATGGCGTGCTCGGAGTCGAGCAGCGTCGACTGCTCGGGTACGACGCCGTCGAAGTACTTGTTGACCATGGCGATGACGCGAGAGGCGAGGTTGCCGAAGCCGTTCGCGAGCTCGGCCTGGTAGCGGGCCGACAGGTCCTCCCACGAGAAGGAGCCGTCCTGGCCGAAGTGGATGGCGCGCAGGAAGTAGTAGCGGAACGCGTCGGAGCCGAAGACGTCGGTGATCTCGGTCGGGGCGATGCCCGTGAGCTTCGACTTCGACATCTTCTCGCCGCCGACGAGCAGCCAGCCGTGCGCGAAGATGCCCGCGGGCACCTGGAGGCCCGCCGCCATGAGCATGGCGGGCCAGATGACGGCGTGGAAGCGGAGGATGTCCTTGCCGACCACGTGGTGTGCGGGCCAGAGCTTCTCGAGCTCCGACTCGTCGTCGCCGTAGCCGATCGCGGTGATGTAGTTGAGGAGCGCGTCGAACCACACGTAGACGACATGCGACTCGTCCCACGGCACTTTCACGCCCCAGTCGAACGTGGTGCGCGAGATGGAGAGATCCCGCAGGCCGGAGCGCACGAACGAGATGACCTCGTTGCGGGCCGACGAGGGCTGGATGAACTCAGGGTTTTCTTCGTAGAGCGCCAGCAGTCGGTCCTGGAACTCGCTGAGTTTGAAGAAGTAGTTCTGCTCCTGCAGCAGTTCGAGTGGCTTCGAGTGGATGGCGCAGACCTTCTCGCCCTCGTACTGCCCGGTGCCCGCGACGATCTCCGACTCCGGCTTGAACTCCTCGCAGCCGACGCAGTAGAGCGCCTCGAACTCGGCGTCGTAGATGAAGCCGGCGTCGTTGAGCTTCTGCAGGAAGCGCTGCACGCGCGTCTCGTGGCGCTCGTCGGTGGTGCGGATGAAGTCGTCGTTCGAGATGTTGAGGGTCTCGAGCATCGGCTTCCAGGCCTCGCTGACCAGCTTGTCTGCCCAGGCCTGCGGCGTCACGTTGTTCGCGACGGCGGAGCGCATGATCTTCTGGCCGTGCTCGTCGGTGCCCGTGAGCAGCCACGTCGTGTCGCCACGCTGGCGGTGCCACCTGGCGAGCGCGTCGACAGCGACCTCCGTGTACGCGTGACCGATGTGCGGGACGTCGTTGACGTAGAAGATCGGTGTCGTGATGTAGAACGATTCGCCGGAAGCCATGGGGATCATCCTATTGTCGGCTGAGCACTGTTACGACGCCAGGTGCCCCTGGTAGAGGTCCCGCTTGCTCAGCCCCGTCTCGGCCGCGACCTGCGCGGCCGCCTCCTTGAGGCGCATCCCCGAGGCCACGAGCTCGGCGACCATCGCCTGCGCGCCAGCCTCGTCGACGACCGCGGGGGCCGCGCCCTCGACGACGATCACGATCTCCCCGCGCACGCCCTCCTCTGCCCACGGCACGAGCTCCGCCGCGGTGCCGCGCTTGACCTCTTCGTAGAGCTTCGTCAGCTCGCGGCAGACGGCGATCTGGCGCCCCTCGTCCCAGATCGCGGCCATGTCGGCGAGGGTGCGCGCGAGGCGGTGCGGCGACTCGAAGAGCACGACGGTGCGCGGCTCGGTCGCGAGCGAGCGCAGGAACGTCTCGCGTTCCCCCGCCTTGCGCGGCAAGAAGCCGTCGAACGTGAAGCGGTCGGTAGGCAGCCCCGAGATCGCGAGCGCAGTGATCACCGCGCTCGGCCCCGGCACGCTCGTGACGGTCACCCCCTCGGCCGCCGCGCGCGCGACGATCGGATACCCGGGGTCGGAGATGCCAGGCATGCCGGCGTCGCTGACCAGCACAACATCCGCGTCCCTTGCCTGCTCGACGATGCTCTTCGCCAGCTCGTCCTCGTTGTGCTCGTGCAGGGCCACGAGCCGCGGCCGGTTCCGGACACCGAGCATCCCGAGCAGCTTGGCGGTCGAGCGCGTGTCCTCGCACGCCACGGTGGATGCGTTCTCGAACGTCTCGACGAGACGCGCGGACGCGTCGCCGAGGTTCCCGATGGGGGTGCCCGCGAGGATGATCATGGCTGCGATCCTCCCACGCGCTCGGCCCCCGGCCCCCTACGATTGCTTCCGTGAGCGAGCAAGCAGAGACCGGAACACCAGACGAGGCGACGACGTCGCCCGCCAAGACGGCAGCTGCGACAGCTCAGGTGGACGCGCCGAGCAGCGCCGGCGCTCCGGCGGTCGCGCGCGGCTCGGTCTTCGACGACCTCTGGGCTCGCGTCACGAGCACCCCTCGGCTGCGGCTGCGCACCGAGTGGATCCTCCTCGGCGTCGTGACGCTTCTCGCCGCCGTGCTCCGGTTCTGGAACCTCGGCGGGGCTCACTTCCTCATCTTCGACGAGACCTTCTACGTGAAGGACGGGTGGACACTCCTCAACCTCGGTTACGAAGCCGAATGGCCGGAGAACCCGAACGACGCCTTCAATGCCGGGGACCCGAACGGGTACACCACCGACCCGTCGTACGTCGTGCATCCGCCGCTCGGCAAGTACATCATCGGCCTTGGGATGCTGGTCTTCGGTGCCGACAACCCGTTCGGCTGGCGCTTCAGCGTTGCCCTCCTCGGCACCCTCGCCGTGCCGCTCCTATGGGTTGTCGCGAAGAAGCTGTTCCGCTCGCCGGTGCTCGCGACCATCGGGGCCGGGATGCTCGCCATCGACGGGCACGCGATCGTGATGTCGAGGGTCGGGATCCTCGACGGCATCCTCATGTTCTTCGTGCTGCTGGCGTTCCTGTTCATCCTGCTCGACCGCGAAGACCAGCAACGGAAGCTGCGCGCGAAGATCATGGCGTGGCGGACGGAGGAGGGGCTCGAGGGCGAGCCGACGCCGACGAAGGCGACCACGACGTCCCGCACACCCGACGTGAAGCCGGTCGGACCCGACTGGGGGCCGCGCCTCTGGTGGCGGCCGTGGCTCATGGCTGCCGCCGTGACCCTCGGCGCCGCATCCGCCGTCAAGTGGTCAGGCTTGTACTTCCTCGCCGCGTTCTGCGTCTACACGCTCGTCGTCGACATGATCGAGCGCAAGCGCCTCGGCGTGACCTTCTGGGGCTCGGCCGCGATCCTCATGCAGGGGCCCGTCTCGTTCCTCCTCACCGTGCCCCTCGCCGCGCTCACCTACCTCGCGACCTGGACACGCTGGCTGACGACGACGGGCGGCTTCTACCGCGACTGGGCGGAGCAGGCTGGGAACGCCTGGACGGGCGCCCTCTCCTGGGTTCCTCTGCCGCTGCAGAGCCTCTGGCATTACCAGGTCGAGGCGTTCAACTTCCACCGCGGGCTGAGCGCAGAGCACCCGTACCAGTCGGGACCGCAGGAGTGGCCGTTCCTGATTCGGCCGACCGCCTTCAGCTACGTCTACTCCGAGCAGGGAGACGGCTCCGCCTGCGACGTCGGCCAGTGCGTCGAGGCCATCACCTCGATCTCGAACCCGATCATCTTCTGGTTCGGGACGGTGTCGATCCTCTTCCTGATCCTCATGTGCTTCCTTCGCCCGAAGTGGCAGTACTTCGCGATCCTCGTGGGCTACGGGGCCGGCTACTTCCCGTGGCTCGCGTACCTTGAGCGGCAGGCAGTCTTCCACTTCTACGCGATCGCCTTCCTGCCGTTCATGATCCTCGCGTCGCTGGTGGTCATCCAGACCATCGCGGGCGACCGGGAGTCGCCGCGATCGTCGAGGACCATCGGCGTCTCCGCGGTCGGTGCGCTGCTCGTGGTCATGGCGCTCGTGTCGGTGCTGTTCTGGCCGGTCTGGACGGGGCAGATGATCTCGACCTCGTACTGGTCGCTCACGCACTGGCTGCCGAGCTGGCGGTAGGCGCGGGCGGGTCAGCGGCCGCGCCTACCCCGCGACAGGCGAGACGATCCGCACGCCCGATGTCTCGCGCAGCACCCCGGTGTCGAGCGCCGCGAGCGCGACCACCTTGTAGCCCTCAGTCTCGAAGAAGATCGTCACCCGATCGGCTTCCGAGCTGACCACCCTCCCCGCGCCCCACTCCCGGTGCTCGACGCCCGCGTCCACCGCGAGCGGCGCATCCGCCGGCACGCTCTCGGCTTGCTCCCCCGCGGCCTCGTCGCGGCGGTCACACCCATCGCAGTTGCCGCACCACGCGGGCCCGTCGACCCCGAAGTAGTCGAGCAGTACGCGGCGACGGCACGGCGATTCCTCGGCGTACGCGCGCATCATCGACAGGCGAGACTCAGCGATGCGCCCCCTCGCCGCATTCGCCTCCTTCACGCTACGCACGATGGCGTCGATCCGTGTGCGGCGACGCGGATGCACGCCGTCGGCCGTGTCGACGACGCCCACGTCCGCGAGCTGGCCGACGAGACGCGAGACGCTCCTGCTGGGGCGGTCGGTGGCCTGAGCGAGGTCCTTGATCGTCGACCCGGGGGCTCGCTTGATGGCGGACCAGACGTCGCGGAGTCCGGCCTTGTCGACGGATCGCTGCGCGAAAAAGCGCCGCAGCGCCAGGTCCTCGACACGGTAGTGGAGCACCGCCGTCGCAGGCTCCCCATCGCGCCCCGCCCTCCCGACCTCCTGGTAGTAGGCGTCCAGCGACTCGGTCGTCGTGGCGTGAAGCACGAAGCGCACGTCGGCCCGGTCGATTCCCATGCCGAACGCCGACGTCGCCACGACCACATCCAGCTCACCGTCCCGCCACCGGTCCTGAATCGCCCGCCGCTCCGCCGCCCTGAGGCCGGCGTGATAGGCGGCCACCTGCCGCCCCTCCGAGGCAATCTCCTCCGCGTACGTCTCCGTCTCCCTGCGCGATGCGACGTAGATGAGGCCCGGCGCGGTCCAGCTGCGTGCTTCCTCGGCGACCGCCGCCCGCTTGTCGTCCTCACTCTCGTGGCGCTCGACCACCAGCCTGATCTCGGGACGGTCCACCCCGTGGACGTGCACCGCCGGGTCGCTCATCCGGAGCCGCTCGATGATCTCGTCCCGAACGGGCCTCGACGCGGTCGCCGTCATGGCGAGCACGGGAGGATCGCCAAGCGCCGAGCGGACGTCGCCGAGCCGCAGATAATCGGGCCGGAAGTCGTGGCCCCAGGAGGAAACGCAGTGGGCTTCGTCCACGACCAGCAGTGAGACGCCAGCCGCAGCCAAACGCTCGACGTTCGCCTCGTCGGCGAGTTGCTCCGGAGCGAGCAGCACGTACAGCGAACCGCCCTCGTCGATGCGCTCCCACGCCCTCGATGACGCCGCGGCTCCCCGGGCCGAGTTGACCGCGACGACGTCGGGCGCATCCGGTGCATCTCTGATCGACGCGAGCTGGTCGGCCTGCAGCGCAATCAGCGGCGAAACCACCAGCACGAGGCCCCCACGAGCCGCGCCGGCGACCTGATAGACGGCCGACTTGCCGCCACCCGTGGCCAGCACGAGGAGTGTGTCATGCCCCGACACGGCGGAGTCGATGGCCTCGCGCTGTCCGGGAAGCAGCGTCTCCCACCCGAAGCGGTCACGCGCGATGCGCTCGATCGTCGGACCGGTGGGCTCGGGGGAACTCATGCGGTCGAAGCTACCTGCGCGCGACTGACAGCTTCCTCCTCTTGACAGCGCGAGGGCTCGGTGAAGAGCCCATCCCGTCGCGCTGGCGGCCGGGTCGCTCCCTCGCTCGCGGAGGCCACGACGCCGCTGAGCCGAAACTTCCGCCACACCCACACGAGATAGGCAGGTTCCCGGCGGCGGGAGCATGCGTTCCTCGTGTGGATGCGCCTCGCATCCCTCCCCGAGGTTGACCTGGCCCCTGGGGCAGGGCTCAGGCTGGATTCATGACCACTTCAGCACACTCAGGACTGACCGCTGGGGAGTTCCGCGCACTGACCGGCCTCTCCCCTAAGGCCCTGCGTCTCTACGCGCAGCGGGGCCTGCTTACACCCGCGGACGTCGACCCGGCGTCCGGCTACCGTACGTTCACGCACGAGCAACTGCGCGACGGCTTGCGCCTCGACTTCCTCCGTCGCGCTCACGTGCCGCTCGGCGAGATCGAGGACGCCGCCTCGTTCTCGGTCACCGAGTGGCGCCTCAAACTCGCCCTCCGCCGCAGCATGGAGGACTTCTACCTCGACCTCGCGGAGCATGTCGGCCAGCGCGACATCGCCGCGTTCGTCGCGGAGACCCTTGAGGTTCCGGAGACCCACTGGGCGGCGATCAGCGTCGAGCTCAGCCTGCCCGCGGATCCCGAAGACACCGTCGAGACCTTCAGCGACCTCGCAGTCGCCACGCCGGAGCTCGACGGCGCACTCGTCGAGGTGCTCGAGGAGGCCGGCGTCGTGCTCGACGACGAGTCGTGGACCATGGCGGCGGGAGGCGAGAACGACGCGAGGATGCTCCTCGCTCACCGGGTCGCAGCTCCGCTCTCGGAGCAGCAGCTGCGGAGCTGTCGAGACGCGCTCGCGGAACGCGGCATCAGGAGCGGGCAACTGGTTGCCGGTACGCTGCCAGCACGCCAGGAGCTGACCTTCGCGGGATCGGCCGACGCCGACGACCCCGTCGCGGAGACCGGCGACGCCTATCTCAAGGTGGTCGCCTTCGCCGAGCTCACCACGGCACGGGGCGTCACCCCATTGCATGCGCTCCCCCGCCGTCGCGTCGCGTCGCGCTCGCTCTTCGGGGCCGAGCCTGCAGACGTGTTTGACATCGCTCTGCAGGGCTGAGTCCACGCGCGCCCGCCTGCCTGCCCGCGCGCCCGCGACTGCCTCGGCGAAAGCACACGAGAGATGCCGCTTCCACGCAACGCGAGCATGCGTTGCTCGTGTGGATGCGCCACCTGAGGCGCGTGCCGGCGGCGCACGCGAGACGGCCGGCGTCCGCTGTGGGGCGCCGGCCGTCTGGTTGCCTGCGTGAGGCTAGTTCACTTCGTTCGGGTGCGCCGAGACTCGACCCTCTTCGCCCCGCTCGAGCGCGGTGATCGCGTCGAACTCGGTCGAGCTGAGCTCGAAGTCGAAGACCTGAGCGTTCTCGAGCATGCGCTCACGCGACGTCGTCTTGGGGAAGACGATGTTGCCCTTCTGGAGGTGCCAGCGGATGACGACCTGCGCGGGCGTCTTGCCGTGCGCTTCTGCCGCCGCCGCGACGGGCTCGAGCTCGAAGAGCGGGTACTTGGCCTGACCGAGCGGGCCCCACGCCTCCGTCTTGATGTCCTCGGCGCGCAGGTAGGCGTCGAGTTCGGGCTGCTGCAGCGCCGGGTGCTGCTCGATCTGGTTGACGACCGGCTTCACGCCCGTGGCCGAGATGATGTCGCGCAGGTGCGACTCGAAGAAGTTGCACACGCCGATCGACGTCGTGAGGCCGGCCTGCTGCAGCTCGACGAGGGCTTCCCAGCTCTCGACGTACTTGTTCTGCTTTGGCGTGGGCCAGTGGATGAGATAGAGGTCGGCCTTCTCGAGGCCGAGTCGCTCGAGGCTCGCGTCGATGGCGGCGCGTGGCGTTTCGCGACCCTGCTCGTCGTTCCAGAGCTTCGTGGTGACGTAGAGCTCCTCGCGCGGGATGCCCGACTTCGCGATGGCGCGTCCCACGCCCTCCTCGTTGCCGTAGATCTTGGCCGTGTCGATGTGGCGGTAGCCGACCTCGAGGGCGTCGGAGACGATGCGCTCGGTCTCTGCCGGGTCGACCTTGAAGACGCCGAAGCCGAGCTGGGGGATGCTGGTGCCGTCGTTGAGGGAAACGTTGGGAATCTGCAATGCGGTCATCACCCTGTTCTAGCAAGCGCAACTGGTGCTCGCCTGACTCGGGTGCTTCGGCGGGGTCGCGCTGAGCAATAGACTGTAATGCTCATGACTACGACTCCCCTCGAGATCTCCTACCCGCCGGAGCTGCCCGTCAGCCAGATGCGGGACGAGATCCGCGACGCCATCGCCGCCAACCAGGTGGTCATCGTCGCGGGCGAGACCGGTTCTGGCAAGACCACGCAGCTGCCGAAGATCTGCCTCGAGCTGGGCCGCACGATGATCGGCCACACGCAGCCCCGGCGCATTGCTGCCCGCACGATCGCCGAGCGCATCGCCGATGAGCTCGGCGGCGACATCGGCGGGCTCGTCGGCTACCAGGTGCGCTTCACCGACGAAGTGTCGGCCGAGACCCGCGTCAAGCTGATGACCGACGGCATCCTCCTCAACGAGATTCACCGCGACCGGCTCCTGCGCAAGTACGACACGATCATCATCGATGAGGCCCACGAGCGCAGCCTCAACATCGACTTCCTCCTCGGCTACCTCAAGACTCTGTTGCCGAAGCGCCCCGATCTGAAGGTCATCATCACGTCGGCGACGATCGACCCGGAGTCGTTCTCGAAGCACTTCAACGATGCCCCGATGATCGAGGTCTCGGGCCGCACCTTCCCCGTCGACGTAAGGTACCGGCCTCTTGTCGCCGACGCCGCGCTGCCGGGCGAGGAGGAGGACGAGGACGCGGCCCCGCAGACCCCGGAGCGGGACATGTTCGAGGGCATCGTGGATGCGCTCGATGAGCTCGAGCGCGACCTGCCTGGCGATGTGCTCGTGTTCCTGTCGGGCGAGCAGGAGATCCGGGATGCGCAGGATGCGATTCGCGCGCACCTGTCGCGAAGCCGCCGCCCCGAAGCCACGGAGGTGCTTCCGCTCTTCGGCCGCCTCTCTTCCGCCGAGCAGCACCGCGTGTTCGAGTCGAAGCGCGCCCCGGGGGTTCGACGACGTGTGGTGCTCGCCACGAACGTGGCCGAGACGAGCCTCACCGTGCCGGGCATCGTGGCCGTGATCGACACGGGCACGGCCCGAATCTCCCGATACTCGACGCGAGCGAAGGTGCAGCGCCTCCCCATTGAGGCCATCTCGCAGGCGTCCGCCAAGCAGCGCTCGGGCCGCGCCGGCCGCACCTCGGCTGGCGTCGCGATCCGCCTGTACTCGGAAGCCGACTTCGAGCGTCGCCCCGAGTTCACCGAGCCCGAGATCCTCCGCACCAACCTCGCGAGCGTGCTCTTGCAGATGCTCGAGCTCGGGCTCGGTGCCCTCTCCGAGTTCCCGTTCCTGCAGCCACCCGATGCGCGCGGCATCAAGGACGGCACCGACCTGCTCAGCGAGCTCGGTGCCGTCGAGCCTGGCAAGGCCGGCTCCGGGAAGCCCGGGCAGCTCCGCCTCACGAAGATCGGGCGCAGCCTCGCGCGCCTCCCGATCGACCCGCGCTTCGGGCGCATGGTGATCGAGTCGAAGCAACACGACGTGAGCCGAGAGATCCTCATCATCGTGGCCGGCATGACCGTGCAGGACATCCGCGAGCGTCCACTGGAGCACCGGCAGAAGGCCGACGAGCTGCACGCACGCTTCCGAGACCCCACCAGTGACTTCCTCACGCTCGTGAACCTCTGGAACTACCTCGAGCAGCAGAGCCACGAGCTCGGCTCGAGCGCCTTCCGTCGCAAGTGCCGCGACGAGTTCATCAACTTCGTCCGCTTCCGCGAATGGCAGGACGTGTTCCGGCAGCTGCGCCAGCTCGCCGGCCCCATCGGACTCAAAGTGCAGCGGCCGGCCGCAGGGCAGGTGCAGGAGCCGGGCGCGCTCGCCGATGCCATCCACCGCTCCATGCTCGCCGGGCTCCTCAGCCACATCGGCATCCGCGACGAGCTGAAGCGTGACTACGCCGGCGCGCGCGGCACCCGCTTCCAGATCTTCCCAGGCTCGGGTCTCGCGAAGGCGAAGAAGCAGCCCGACGTCGTCATGGCCGCGGAGCTCGTCGAGACGAGCCGCCTCTTCGCACGCACCGTCGCGAAAATCGATCCGGCATGGGCCGAGGTGCTCGCCGGTTCCCTCGCCAAGCGCAACCACTCAGACCCGCACTGGGAGAAGAAGCAGGGCTCCGCCGTCGCCATCGAACGCGTCACGCTGTACGGCGTGCCGATCGTCCGCGGACGCACCGTGCAGTTCTCGAAGATCGACCCCGCCTGGTCGCGCGACCTGTTCATCCGCCACGCCCTCGTTGAAGGCGACTGGAACGGCCGCCACAGCTTCGACTCGAAGAACCGTGCCCTACGCAAGAGCCTCGCGGACCTCGAGGAGCGCACCAGATCTCGGGGCGCGTACACCGACGACGAAGACGCCGTCTTCGAGTTCTACGACGAGCGGCTCCCCCGCGACGTCGTGTCGCAGTCGACCTTCGAGAAATGGTGGCAGGGCGCGCAGAAGGCGACCCCCGGCCTGCTCACGATGACGCGGGCGGATGTGCTCGGCGAGGAGCACGCCGACCCCGACGAACAGGGTGCCGGCTTCCCGACCGAGTGGAAGCAGGGCGACCAGCGCCTGCGCCTCAGGTACCGCTTCGATCCCGGTGCCGCCGACGACGGCGTGACCGTCAACATCCCCCTCCCCTTGCTCTCGCGCCTCGACGACCGCGGCTTCGACTGGCAGGTCCCCGGCATGCGTCGCGAACTGGTGATCGCCCTCCTCAAGTCGCTCCCGAAGGCGACGCGGCGCAACTTCGTGCCCTCGGCAGACTGGGCCGACAAGCTGCTCGGCGAGCTCGGCGAGGCGCGGCCAGACCTCGGGCAGGACGTGCCCGGCGACTTCGACGACGCGCTGCGGCAGATCATGCAGCGGCAGGCGGGCATCCGCTTCGACGTCAGCGAGTTCGACTGGAGCCGAGTGCCCGCGCACCTGCGGGTTCGGTTCCGGGTGCTCGACGACCGCGGCCGCGAGCTCGGCACCGGTGAAGACCTCAAGACCCTCCAGGAGAAGCTCAAGAAGGCGTCGGAGGCCTCCGTGTTGCGTGCCACGCGGCAGGTTGCGCGGCCCGCGCGACCCGGCAAGGGCCTTCGTGAAGCGGGTACCGTTCCGTCGCAGAGCGCCGAAACCGCCGAGCTTCGCTACGACCAGCACGGGCTCACCGAGTGGCCGCTCGACGAGATCCCCGAGCTCATCGACATCAAGCGCAAGCACGGCGTGATCCGCGCCTACCCGTCGCTCGCCGTCGTGAAGGGCAGCATCGACCTGCGGCTGGTGACGACCACCGAAGACCAGGCCCGCGAGCATCCGGTCGGCGTCGCCGCGCTGCTCGCCGCATCCGTGCCCTCGCCCGCGAGCTACGTGCAGGAGCACCTGACCGCGAAAGAGAAGCTCGCCCTCGCGACCAGTCCGTACCACTCGACGCCGGCACTGTTCAGCGACATCGTCGCCGCCCTGGCCCAGGACGCCGTCGCCGCGTACAGCATCGAGCACGGTGGCCCCGTCCGCACCAGGGCCGCATTCGACGAACTGCGAGAGACTTTCAACGCGACACTCGTTGACCGCATGTTTGCGCAGACAAAGCTCGTCTCGGAGATACTCGACCGATTCCGCGAGGCGAACAAGGCCCTCAAGTCGGCGAACCACATCTCCGTGCTGCCGTCGCTGGCCGATGCGCGCTCGCAGCTGCAGGCGCTGGTCTACCCCGGCTTCGTCTCCAAGACGGGCGTCGCGCGCCTCGCTCACCTGCCCCGATACCTGCGCGCGCTCACGTACCGACTCGAGCGGGTCCTGAGCCACTCGAGCATCGAGCGGGCCGGCCTCATGCAGGTCGAGCAGGCAACGGCGCTCTACACGGAGGCTGGCGGCACGTTCCCCGTCGGCCGAGCGGCGCCCGCTTCCATCGTGCAGGCCAGGTGGATGCTCGAGGAGTTCCGTGTGAGCCTCTTCGCCCAGCAGCTCGGCACCGCCGAGACGGTCTCGCTCAAGCGCATTCGCCAGGCCCTCGCCGAGAAGTAGCCGTGGCGACGCACATCGCTGCCTGAGCGCCCACCCCTCGAGGTACACGAGAGGGAGTCTGCTCAGGCAGCGATGAGCCTGCGAGCGCTAGACCGCCGTGTAGCCGCCGTCGACCAGCACATAGGACCCGGTCATGAAGCTGGCCTTATCAGAGAGCAGGAACGTCGCGAGGTTCGCCACTTCCTCCGGTGTACCGAGGCGGCCGAGCGGATGCTTTGCCTCGAGCGCCGCGAACCCGGCCGCGTCGAGGTGCTGCTCGAGCAGCGGGGTGCGGATGTAGGCGGGGCCGACCGCGTTGATGCGAAGTCCCTGCGGCCCGTATTCTGCTGCCGCGTTCTTGGTGAGGCCGACGACGCCGTGCTTGGCGGCCGTGTACGCACCGCTGCCGATCGCGGCGACGGTGCCGTGGATCGAAGCCATGTTCACGATGGCCCCCTCGTCGGCGCCGGCTTCGAGGATCGCCGGAATCTGCGCGCGTAGCCCGTAGAGCACGCCGTTGAGGTTGACGTTGATGACGCGGTCCCAATCGTCGACCTCGACCTCAGCCGCTGGGGCGGCCTTGCCACCAATGCCGGCGTTGTTTACGGCGTAGTTGAGCTTCCCGTACGTCGCGACGGCGTGCTCCACGGTGCGGACGCTGTCCTCGGCGACAGCCGTGTTCGCCTCGAACGGCGAAGCGGTACCGCCAGCTGCCTCGATCTCGCCCACGACGCGCTTCGCGCCCTCCAGATTGATGTCGGAGACGACGACCTTGACGCCGTTCGCTGCGAGATCTTTCGCGATCGCCTCGCCGATGCCCGAACCGCCACCGGTCACGATCGCGACCTTGCCCTGAAATGCCATCTGCTGAATCCTTCCGAAACTGGACCGGCAACGTCCGGCCACCGCTTCGAGTGTGCTCCTGCGCATCCGAATATGGCTGTGTCGCGAGTCAGCGAAGGGGCGTACGATCCGAGTGAGCTGTACCTTCGCGGGGGCAGACAGGCCGAAACGACGGCAGCCCACCGATCACATCGGCTGAAAGAACCAGGCGACCGCCGTCACGGCGCCACCGAGCAGCGTGCCGAGCACGACCTCGACCGGTGAATGATGCCCAAGCCGCAGCCGGCTCCATGCGATCACCGGCAGAGCGAGGCCCAGCAGCAGCCACCAGGGCGAGAAGAGCAGCGCGAGGAACACGCACAGCGCGCTCCAGCAGAAGGCGTGCACCGAGACCTTCGGGCCGACGACCGTGATGCCGCCCGCAGCGATCAGCCCGACCAGCATCGTCCCAAGCGCCCAGAACATCAGCGGCGGAGCACCGAGCAGCGCCAGCAGCACGACGCTCACGGCGACCGAGACAAGACAGATGCCGTACGCCCACGGACGCTGACGCTTCTGGGTCACGTGCCGGTCGGTGAGCATCCCGCGCCGCGACGCCACCTCGAGCACCGCGTACGGCACAACGCCGCACAGCACGGCGGGAATCGTGCCCCACCCAAGGCCAGCCCAGGCGGGCGCGCTCGCGGTACCGCAGAGCAACGAGATGACGACGACCGGCAGCGCCGGGGTCGAGAGCTCGGTGATGAGCCTCGCGACCCGCGACCCGCCGGTCTCCGTCACGTCCATCGCGACGGAGCTACTCTGCGGCACCCAGCCAGACCGTCACATCGGTCGGCAGCAGACCGGAGTCTCCGTCATGGGCGACCTCGCTTCGAGCGAGCACCCGAAGCCCAGCCGGCAGCGCCACCGGCTCGGCCCCGAAGTTCGTGATCACGGTGACGTCGCCGTTGCGGTACGCGAGCACCTCGTCGCCGAAGCCGTCGACCCACTCGAAGCGGGCATCCCCCAGCCCCAAGTCGTGGGCGCGGCGCCGCGCGCGCCGCGCCCCGGAGAGGTTGAGGGGCGAGGCCGGGGCGTGCGCCTGCTCGCTCCCCGCGAGCGTCGCCCCCAGCTCGGGCGGCGGCAGCCCCCACGCCCCCGTCGCGCTGAAACCCTAGCAGTC
>NZ_JBNAFM010000007.1:0-177856 GCF_049707175.1 Pseudoclavibacter helvolus
TGGCAGATGCTGATCTTTCGTTCGGATGCCTGGCCCGTGCGACCCGCTCTCGCGTTTCGCTCCGTCGGCCTGACGAGTGATTACTTTACGCACGGCCGGGTCGGCGCACAACTCGTAGCGCATCCCGGGCGTGTCAACACACGCCCGCTCCCCCGTTAGGCCCGGAAAATCAGCCCTGCGAGGGTCTTTTTGCCTCGGCGGAGCACCGCCACGCCGCCGGCGAGCGACGCCGACTCGGACAAGACCGCGGCCTCATCGGCAACTCGCTCGTTGTTGAGCGAGACGCCGCCCTGCGAGATTCCGCGACGTGCATCGCCAAGGCTCTTGGCGAGCCCGGTGTCAACCAGTGCCTGCGCAACCGAGGTTCCCTCTGCGACTTCCGCGTTCGGGAGCTCGATGATCGCCGAGCGCAGGGTCTCCCCGTCGAGTGCGGTGAGCTCGCCCTGGCCGAAGAGCGCGGCCGAAGCGGCGATCACGGCTTCTGTAGCGGCTTCACCGTGGACCAGAGATGTCACCTTCGAGGCGAGTGTTTTCTGCGCGACGCGCTTGAACGGCTCAGCCTCGACCAGCTCCTCGAGATCCGCGATCTCTGCACGGGTCAGGAACGTGAAGATCTTGAGCCGCGCAATGACATCGGCGTCATCGGTGTTGAGCCAGAACTGGTAGAACGCGTACGGACTCGTCAGCGCAGCGTCGATCCAGATCGCGTTGCCTTCGCTTTTGCCGAACTTCGTGCCATCCGAGTTCGTGATGAGCGGCGTGCCGAGCGCATGCACGCTGGTCCCCTCGGTGCGACGAATCAGGTCGACCCCCGAGGTCAGGTTGCCCCACTGGTCGCTGCCGCCGGTCTGGAGTACACAGCCGTAGTTGCGATGCAGCTCGAGGAAGTCGATCGCCTGCAGGATCTGGTAGCTGAACTCCGTGTACGAGATGCCCGCCTCGGAGTTGAGCCGCGCCGAGACGGCGTCCTTCTTGAGCATCGAGCCCACCCGGAAGTGCTTGCCGATCTCACGAAGGAAGTCGATGGCCGAGAGTGGCGCCGTCCAGTCGAGGTTGTTCACCATGCGGGCCGCGTTGTCCCCCTCGAACGAGAGGTAGCCGTCGATTTGCCCGCGCAGCCCTTCGACCCACTCGGCCACGGTCTCTCGGGAATTGAGCGTGCGCTCGGCGGTCGGCCGCGGGTCACCGATGAGCCCCGTCGAACCGCCGACAAGCCCCAGGGGCTTGTGACCCGCGAGCTGCAGCCGACGAAGCAGAATCAGCTGCACGAGATGCCCGAGGTGCAGGCTCGGTGCGGTCGGGTCGAACCCGCAGTAGTACGTGATCGGCCCTTCGTTCATCCGCTCCTTGAGCTCGGCCAGATCGGTCGAGACGTGGATGAACCCGCGCCACTCGAGCTCGTCGATGACGTGCTCGAACGTCGCGTCGTTGTGCTGGGTCGTCAGATCACGCGTAGTCACCGGCCAACCGTATCAAGCAGTTCACGCGTCCGCGTTGGCCTCCACGTCGGCGAGGCGAACCGACACGACGCCTTCCGGCGAAGAACGAGCAAGGACCGCCCCCAGCAGCACATGAGCTGCCGGGGGCGGTCCCTCTCGGGGAACTTCGAAGAGCCCCTCGCGCGTAGCGCCTAGGACGTCAGCGACGCCAGCCGCTCGCGGAGCTCGACGATCTGCTCAGCGACACGAATCGGAGCTGTGCCGCCACGACCATCGCGTGTTGCGACCGAGCCATCGACCACGAGCACCTCGCGAACCTCAGGTGAGAGGTGCTCGGACACCGCCGAGATCTCCTCGTCCGTGAGCCCGTCGAGGTCGACGCCCTTGGATTCCGCGGCCTGCACCATGGAACCGGACACCTCGTGAGCGATCCGGAACGGCACCTGACGCTTCACGAGCCACTCCGCCACGTCGGTCGCCAGCGAGAAGCCCTGCGGCGCGAGCTCGCGCATCCGCTCACCATGGAAGGTGAGCGTCGCCACCATGCCCGTGAACGCGGGGAGGACCAGCTCGAGCGTCTCCACGGAGTCGAAGATCGGCTCTTTGTCTTCCTGCAGATCGCGGTTGTACGCAAGCGGGAGCGCCTTGAGCGTCGCCAGGAGTCCCGTCAGGTTGCCAATGAGGCGCCCTGCCTTGCCGCGAGCGAGCTCGGCGATGTCAGGGTTCTTCTTCTGCGGCATGATGCTCGACCCGGTCGAGTAGGCATCGTGCAGCGTGACGAACCCGAACTCCTTCGTGTTCCAGAGGATGATCTCCTCAGACAGCCGCGAGAGGTCGATGCCGATCTGTGCCGCGATGAAGGCGAACTCCGCCACGAGGTCGCGACTGGCCGTCGCGTCGATCGAGTTCGGTGACGAGGATGCGAAGCCCAGCTCGCGCGCGACGCGGACCGCATCGAGGCCGAGCGTCGAGCCCGCGAGTGCGCCGGCACCATACGGCGACTCGTCGAGTCGGCGATCGAAGTCGCGCAGCCGATCCAGGTCACGCACCAGCGGCCACGCATGCGCCAGCAGGTGATGCGAGAGCAGCACCGGCTGCGCGTGCTGCAGGTGCGTGCGGCCAGGCATGATGACCTGGAGGTTCTGTTCCGCTTGCTGCGCGAGTACCTCCACGAGCGTGCGCACCTGCTCTGCGATTGTCGCACTGTGGTCGCGCAGGTACATGCGCACGAAGGTCGCGATCTGGTCGTTGCGGCTTCGCCCGGCGCGCAGCTTGCCGCCGAGCTCTGGGCCGGCGATCTCGATCAGCCCACGCTCGAGCGCTCCGTGCACGTCTTCGTCGTCCTCGGCAGCCACGAACTCCGCCGCGCCCACTCGCCGCTCGAGCTCGCCGAGCGCATCCAGCATGCCGGCGAGCTCAGCCTCGTCAAGATAGCCCGCGGCCGCGAGCGCATCAGCGTGCGCCCGCGAGCCGGCGATGTCGTACGTCGCGAGCTGCCAGTCGAAGTGCGTCGACTTCGACAGGCGCGCAAGCTCCGGTGACGGCCCGTCGCTGAAGCGACCACCCCAGAGCGCGCCGGGTGTGGTCACTCCCCCGGACTTCGCGTCGCCCTCGGCTGCGACCATGCTCAGAGCTCCGGCTTGTCGCGGCGGGCCGAGATCTTCGACGGCAGACTCCACAGCTCGATGAAGCCCTTCGCGTGCGACTGGTCGAAGGTGTCGCCGGTGTCGTAGGTCGCAAGGCTGTAGTCGTAGAGCGACTCTTCCGAGCGACGACCCGTCACGACTGCACGCCCGCCGTGCAGCGTCATGCGCACCTCTCCGGAAACGTGCTCCTGCGTGTGGTTGATGAACGCGTCGAGCGAGCGCTTGAGGCCGGAGAACCAGAGGCCGTCGTAGACCAGGTTCGACCACTCGGCCTCGATGCCGCGCTTGTACCGAGCCACATCGCGCTCAAGCGTCAGATCTTCCAGGTGCTCGTGTGCCTCGATGAGCGCGAGACCTGCCGGGGACTCGTAGATCTCACGGCTCTTGATACCGACCAGGCGGTCCTCGACGACGTCGATACGGCCCACACCCTGGTCGCCGGCGAGCTTGTTCATGAGCTCGACGACCTGGATGGGCGACAGCGCCTCGCCGTTGACCTTGACGGGAACTCCCTGATCGAAGGTGACCGTGACCTCGGTGGGCTCGCGGGTCACATCGGGGTCCTGTGTGTACGTGTAGAGGTCCTCGATCGGCGGGTTCCACGGGTCCTCGAGAAACCCGGTCTCCACAGCGCGGCCCCAGACGTTCTGGTCAATCGAGTAGGGGCTCTTCTTCGACTGCTCGATCGGGAGGTTGTGCTCCTGCGCGTAGACGATGGCCTTGTCGCGCGTGAGCGCGAGGTCGCGCACCGGTGCGATCGAGGTCAGCTCAGGCGCCACCGCGGCGACAGCCGCCTCGAAGCGGACCTGGTCGTTGCCCTTCCCGGTGCAGCCGTGCGCGATCGAGTCCGCTCCGAGCTCGCGAGCGGTCTTCGCAAGGTGCTTCGCAATCAGCGGACGGGAGAGCGCGGACACGAGCGGGTAGCGCTTCTGGTAGAGCGCGTTCGCCTTGAGCGCGGGCACGATGTAGTCACTCGCGAACTCCTCGCGCGCATCCACGACCACCGACTCGACTGCGCCGCAGTCGAGGGCTCGCTGTCGCACCTTCTCCATGTCCTCACCGGCCTGGCCGACGTCGATCGCGAGTGCGACCACGTCCTTGCCGGTGGCGTCCTTCAGCCAACCGATGCCGACGGAGGTGTCGAGACCTCCGGAGTATGCGAGAACGACGCGTTCCGTCATCAATGCTCCTAGCGTTTGAGTCTTGGGTTCAGTCTATGTGCGGTGGATGCGCGGATCAGGCCGCGGCTTTGGCGAGCAGCCAGACGAGCAACGCCTTCTGCGCGTGCAGGCGGTTTTCGGCTTCGTCCCAGATGACCGACTGCGGACCGTCGATGACGGCTGCATCGACCTCGTAGCCTCGGTCTGCGGGGAGGCAGTGCAGGAAAATGGCTCCGTCTGCAGCCTTCGCCATCGTCGCCTCCGTGACCCGGTAGGCGCTGAGCGCGTCGATGCGACGCTGCTTCTCGTCTTCGCGCCCCATGGAGACCCAGGTGTCGGTGACCACGACGTCCGCTCCCGCGACCAGCGCATCGATGTCGGAGCCCACGAGCACGGAGCCACCGGTCTGGGCGGCGATGCGCTCGGCGTCTGCGACGACGTCAGCTCGCGGCTGGTACCCCTCGGGGGCCGCGATGCGGACATGCATCCCCGCCGTCGCGCAGGCGAGCAGGTAGGAGTGGCCCATGTTGCTCTCGCCGTCGCCCAGGAACACCAGCGTGCGACCAGCAGGATCCCCGAGGTGCTCCGTGACGGTCAGCAGGTCGGCCAGGAGCTGGCACGGGTGGAAGTCGTCGCTCAACGCGTTCACGACCGGGACCAGTGCGCCGTTCGCCATCTCCTCGAGCCCGCTCTGCGCGTAGGTGCGCCACACAATCGCGGCGACCTGGCGCTCGAGCACTCGAGCGGTGTCGGAGGCGGTCTCCTTCCCGCCGAGCTGGCTGGACGCCGTCGAGATGATGAGCGGCGAGCCCCCGAGTTCAGAGATTCCCACGTGGAACGAGACCCGGGTACGGGTCGAAGTCTTGTCGAAGATCACGGCCACACTGCGCGGTCCCTCGAGCGGCCGTGCCGAGAAGCGATCGCGCTTGAGCCTCGCAGCGAGCTCAAGGACTTCGCGCTGCTCTGCTGGAGTGAGGTCGTCGTCGCGGAGGAAATGGCGGATCACAGGGTGGCCTTTCGGTGGGTGGTGGAACGAGGGCGGAGGTTGAGGCGGCGTCGCCGCTCCTGGCCGCACATCACACGGAGACCTTGGTGCCGAAGCCCTCGGTCGTGAAGATCTCGAGGAGCATCGAGTGCGGCACTCGGCCGTCGATGATCGCGGCCTGGTCGACGCCGCCTTCGACGGCTTCGATGCACGCCTGCACCTTGGGGATCATGCCGGCAGAGAGCGTCGGGAGCAGGGTCTTGAGCTCGTCGAGACGGATCTCCGAGATGAGCGAGTCGATGTCGGGCCAGTCACGATAGAGGCCCGCGACATCGGTCAGCATGATCAGCTTCGCCGCGCCGAGCGCCTGCGCGAGCGCTGACGCGGCTCGGTCCGCGTTGATGTTGAGCGCCTTGCGAGGCGAGTCGATGTCACTCGCGATCGACGAGACGACCGGGATGCGTCCGGCCGCGATGTCGGCCTTGACGACGGTCGGGTCGACCGTCTCGATCTCGCCGACCAGACCGAGGTCGACGCTCTCGCCGTCGATGGTGAGCTTCTTGCGCCTGGCCTGAAACAGACCGGCGTCTTCGCCGCTCGTTGCCACCGCGATCGGCGCCCGTTCGTTGATGGCCGCCACCAGCTCCCGCGCGACCTGACCGCCGAGAACCATGCGGACGACCTCCATGGCCTCCTCGCTGGTCACCCGGTAGCCGTCCTTGAACTCGCTCTCGATACGCAGCTTTCCGAGCATCCGCGAGATGTGCGGTCCGCCTCCATGCACAATGACCGGCTTGATCCCGGCGTAGCGGAGGAAAGCGATGTCAGACGCAAACGCCTCGAACAGCTCAGCGTCGACCATGGCGTTGCCGCCGAATTTGATGACGAGGACTCTGCCCGCGAACTCCTGCATCCACGGCAGTGCCTCGATGAGCGTCTCGACCTTGGAGGTCGCCTTCTCGTACAGGTCGGGAGTGGTCATGCTGCCCCTTTCGGGCCGGTCAGAAACCGTCTGGCTCTTCAGGCATCCGCGTCGCAGACGCGCTGCTCGTCGGCACGTGCACCGCTCGTCAGGACGAGTACGCGCTGTTCTCGTGCACGTAGTCGTGCGTCAGGTCGTTGGTGAGGATGGTGGCCTCGCTCACGCCCGCGTGCAGGTCGATGAGGACGGTCGTGTCGCGCGGGGTGAGGTCGACGAGGTCGACCGGCTCGTGTGGTGTGCCTGCACGGCACACCATGACGCCGTTGATCGTGACGTCGAGCGCCTGCGGGTCGAACTCCGCGTCGGTCGTGCCGACTGCCGCGAGCACTCGCCCCCAGTTGGGGTCGTTTCCGAAAATAGCCGCTTTGAAGAGGTTCGAGCGAGCGACGGCGCGTGAGGCGTCCAGCGCATCCTGTTCGGTCGCCGCCCCGATCGTCGTGATGGTCACGTCGTGGCTGGCGCCCTCAGCATCCTGTTGCAGCTGGCGGGCCAGATCCGCGCACACCTCGGTGAGCACCGTCGTGAACGCAGCCTCGTCGGGCGTCACGCCGCTGGCGCCCGAGGCCATGAGCGTGACCTGGTCGTTGGTCGACATGCAGCCGTCCGAGTCGACGCGGTCGAACGTCACCCGTGTCGCAGCGCGGAGCGCACGATCGAGTGCAGCGGACTCGAGGTCCGCGTCGGTCGTGATCACGACGAGCATCGTCGCGAGACCTGGCGCGAGCATGCCGGCGCCCTTCGCCATGGCGCCGACCACGTAGCCTTCGCCTTCGCGCACGGAGCGCTTCGGCTTCGAATCGGTGGTCATAATGGCGAGCGAGGCCTCGTCGCCCGCCTCGGGGGTGTCTGCGAGCGAGTCCGATGTGAGTTCGACCCCGCGCAGCACGCCGTCACGGAAGGTCTGGTCGCCGACCCCGATGAGTCCGGTCGAGCACACGAGCACGTCCCCTGCACCGATGCCCAGCCTCGCCGCGACGGCCTCCGCCGTCTGGTGCGTCGTCTGGAAGCCGAATGAGCCCGTGTAGCAGTTCGCTCCACCGGAGTTCAGCACGATCGCCGAGATCGATCCGCCCTTGATCGCCTCCTGCGACCAGAGGATCGGATTCGCCTTGCAGCGGTTGCTCGTGAACACGGCCGCGCAGGCAGCGCTGGGTCCGTCGTTCACCACCAGCGCGACGTCGCGACGCCCTTCGGACTTGATGCCGGCTGCGACGCCGGACGCTCGGAAGCCTGCTGCTGCGGTCACGCTCACGGTGCCACTCCGTCCAGGGGAAGGCCGAGGGACTCCTCGAGTCCCAGGGCGATGTTCGCTGACTGCACCGCCGCTCCCGCGGTGCCCTTACCGAGATTGTCGATCGCCGCGACCGCGACGAGGCGGCCGGCGCGCTCGTCGACGCCGATACCGATGGAGGCGCGGTTCGACCCGGTCACATCGCCCGTGCGCGGCCACTCGTCTTCTGGGAGGAGCTGCACGAAGCGCTCACCGCCGTAGGACTCCTCGTACGCGGCACGCAGCGCAGCAGAGTCAACGCCGTCCGCGAGGCGGGCGGTCGCGGTTGCGAGGATGCCGCGTGCCATGGGAACGAGCACCGGGGTAAACGCCAGCGAGACCTCGGTTCCACCCGCGCGCCTCAGGTTCTGCCGAACTTCTGGGTTGTGTCGGTGGCCTCCGGTGACCGCGTAGGGGTTCGCCGAGCCGATGAGCTCAGACCCGAGGAGCGAGACGGCCGCTTTCTTCCCCGCGCCAGATGGGCCGACGGCGAGCACCGCGGTGAGGTCCGTCGCATGCACCAGTCCGCGGTGGATCGCCGGCGCGAGTGCCAGGGTGATGGCCGTCACGTTGCAACCAGGCACGGCGACGCGCTTCGCGTCCGCGAGCTTCGCGCGCTGCTTGTCGTCACCGCCCGCCAGCTCGAGCTCTGGGAGACCGTAGGCCCAGGTGCCGAAGAAGTCGCCTCCGTAGTACTCGGCCCAGTCCTCTTCGCGCTCGAGGCGGTGGTCAGCTCCGCAGTCGATGACCAGCGTGTCGTCGCCGAGCTCGGCCGAAATCGCTCCGGATGCACCGTGCGGCAGGGCCAGAAAGACGACGTCGTGTCCGCGCAGCACCTCGGCGGTGGTCGGTTGCAGCACCAGGTCGGCATAGCTCGCGAGATGAGGATGCACGCGGAGCAGCCGCTCACCCGCGTTGGCGTGCGCGGTGACGGTGCGGACCTCGAGCTCGGGGTGCGAGGCGAGAATGCGCAGGAGCTCGCCGCCTGCGTACCCGCTCGCCCCTGCTACTGCAACGGAGAAAGCCATGCCGTTCATCCTAGGCGGTGCCACCCCCACGCTCGTTCGGCGGTGCTCGCGAGGCGCCATGAGGTCCGCACAGGGAATGTCGGAGACACTCTCGTCGTTGCACTCGTAGGCTTGACGGGTTGAGGCCGCGACGCTGACGCGTGCACGGCGCTCGGCCAACGAGAGGACGACGTGACACTGAACACCGAAGACGCAGCATCCCCCGCGCGCGAGACCGGGTCCCGGTCGATGCCGAGCCCGCTGAGTGACAGCCGAGTGCTTGAGCTGCGGAAGGACTTCCCGATCCTCGACCAGGAGGTGAACGGGGAGCCTCTCGTATATCTCGACTCCGGCGCGACGTCACAGCGACCCAGGCAGGTTCTTGACGTGGAACGTCGTTTCCTGGAGCGGGAGAACGCTGCGGTCCATCGCGGCGCCCACACGCTTGCTGCGCTGTCGACGGTGGCGTTCGAGGATGCGCGCGAGACCGTCGCCCGCTTCGTGGGTGCCGCAGCAGAGCAGGTCTCGTGGACGCTCAACGCAACCGACGCCATCAACCTCGTCACCGGAGGTATCCGCATCGCGAGCGCCGGGCGCGGCGGCCCGCGCGCATCCCGCCTTGCGATCGGCGAAGGCGACGAGATTCTCATCACGGAGGCCGAGCACCACGCGAACCTCGTCCCGTGGCAGCAGCTTGCCCTCGACACGGGGGCGACGCTCGTGTACGTGCCCGTCAACGACCGCGGCACCTGGACCGTCGAGGACGCGGCGGCTCGCATCTCCACGCGCACCAAGATCTTCGCCTTTGCACACGTCTCGAACGTGACGGGGCTGATCGCGGACGCCGCGCGCCTCACCGAGCTCGCCCATGAGGCTGGCGCGATCGTCGTCCTCGACGCCTGTCAGTCGGTGCCGCACCTCTCGGTCGACTTCCCAGCGATCGGTGTTGACTTCGCGGCGTTCTCCGGCCACAAGATGCTCGCGCCCAACGGCGTCGGCGTGCTCTATGGTCGGGCCGAAATGCTGGATGCGCTCCCGCCAGCGCGCACCGGTGGCTCGATGATCACGACCGTCACCATGGAGGAGAGCGACTTCATGGCTCCCCCGACGCGCTTCGAGGCGGGAACGCAGCCGGTCTCGCAGGTCGTCGCGCTCGCCGAGGCCGTGCGCTACCTCGAGGCAGTCGGCATGGATGCCGTAGCGGCACACGAGGCCGAAATGGGTCAGGTGCTGCTCGACGGTTTGTCTGCGATCCCGGGCGTGCGCGTCATCGGTGAGCCCGCCGGCGTCCCTCGCGCAGGCCTTGTGAGCTTCGAGGTCGAGGGCGTCCATTCCCATGACGTCACGCAGTTCCTGGACTCCAAGGGGATCGCGGTTCGCGGTGGACACCACTGCGCACAGCCGCTGCACCGACGACTCGGGCTCACCGCGTCCACCCGCGCGAGCAGCTACCTCTACACCACCAAAGACGACATCGACCGGCTTCTCTTCGCGGTCGGGCAGATCCGCGCCTGGTTCGGAGTCGACGCGTGAGCGCCCTCGACGGCCTGTACCAGCAGCTCATCCTGGAGCACTCGAAGAAGCGGGCCGGCGACGGCCCCCTCCCAGACGCCGACGCGGAGCACTTCGAACGCAACCCCAGCTGCGGCGACGAGATCACCGTGCGCGTGAAGCTCGACGAGGACGGCACCGGCCTTGCACAGCTCGCGTGGCAAGGCGACGGCTGCAGCATCTCCATGGCATCGGCCTCCGTGCTGAGCGAGCTCGCCGTCGGGAAGTCGACGGCCGAGATCGAGGAACTCGTCGCCGCCTTCCGACTCATGCTGCGGACTCGTGACGGTTCGGAACCCGACGAGGACCTGCTCGAGGACGCGGTCGCGTTCCAAGGCGTCGCCAAGTTCGTCATGCGGGTCAAGTGCGCCATGCTCTCGTGGGTGGCCCTCGAAGCGAGCCTCAAGGAGGCAGCGGTCTCGCGCGAACGCTGAGGCCCACGTCGACGCAGGTGCAGCGCGCCCCTACCACGCACCATCGCCCGGCCCCTCAAGGGGACCGGGCGATGGCGTTCAGACGCTCGTCCGTCAGGCTCGCATGGTCGCGCCGAAGCGCTCCGCGGCCAGGGCCGCGCCCGCTTCCTTCGCCTCGCTCGCCTC
Source organism: Pseudoclavibacter helvolus (assembly GCF_049707175.1). Lineage (GTDB taxonomy): Bacteria > Actinomycetota > Actinomycetes > Actinomycetales > Microbacteriaceae > Pseudoclavibacter > Pseudoclavibacter helvolus_A. Next base: position 10,640 of record NZ_JBNAFM010000007.1, read on the forward strand.
CGCCGCCGTCAGCGTGCGATCGGTCGCACGGAACCGCAGCGCGAACGTGAGACTCTTCTGTCCGTCCTCGAGTCCCGACCCTCGGTAGTCGTCGACGATCGTGAGCTGCTCGAGCAGCGGGCCAGCGCCCTCGCTCACGGCGTTCGACACCTCGACGGCCGGCACAGCCGCATCCACCACAAGGCTCAAGTCCTGCGTGGCGGCAGGGAACGTCGAGATCGGCTCCGGAAGCACCTCTCGGCGGGCGAGCTCAATGACCGCGTCCAGGTTGACCTCGAAGGCCGCGACGACGCGCGGGAGGTCGGAGGCCTCGGCGATCTCGGGGTGCACCTCACCCGCGAAGCCGACCACAACCTCGTCGAGGCCCTGGCTGACGAAGAGCTCCGCGCACCGTCCGGGGTGGAAGGCACGATGCGTGCCCTGTCGAACCAGGATCTCGGCGCCGGTCGCGAGTCCCAGCTGCGCGACAAGCTCGAGCGCATCCTCCCAAGAGGCCGCGACCGGTACATGACCTGGCCGCTTCGGCTCACGCTGACCGAGCACGACACCGGCGGCATGCCGGGGTTGCGGCGGGAGACCGGCTTCGAGCTCCGCGAGGCGCTCCGGAGTGGGGCGCTGGGCCACAGCGGGGACCTCGTCGACGCCGTAGACGACGCCAGACTCCGGCTTGAAGACGGTGCCCGTCTCGAAGATCGCAAGGTCGGTGAGGCCTCGTGACACATTGCGGTGCGCGATCGTCAGGAGCCCAGGCAGCAGGCTCGTGCGGAGCCAGGCGGCGCGCGGGTCGAGCGGGTTCGCGAGCTTGACGGCGGCGACCTCGCCCTCGTCGGGTCGACCGAAGGTCACCGTGTCCGCCTCGGCCACAAACGGGTAGCTCTGCACCTCGACGGCACCGGATGCGGCAAGCACGTCGGCCGCGGCTCGACGCAGGCGCTGCTCGCGAGTGAGGCCGCGTCCCGGAGGCGCGACCGGGAGGCGCGACGGGATGCGCTCGAAGTCGCACAGACGCCCGATCTCCTCGACGAGCGTGACCGGCTCGGTGAGGTCGCCTCGCCAACTTGGCACCGTCACCCCCAGCAGGCCCTCCGCCTCTTCCCAGACCTCGCACCCGACCGCACGCAGGGCGCCGATCGTCTCGTCGAGCGTGTAGTCGACCCCCATGATGCGTGATGCCGCATCAACGGGCAGGGTCAGAGACTCCGGGGCAGGGATCTGCTCGTGCACGCTTCCGGCGCGCACAACGCGGCCGCCTGCGTGCTCGACGAGCAACTCCGCGACGCGGGCCGCTGCCGGCTGCGCGACGCGCGGATCGACGCGACGCTCGAAGCGGCGCGACGCCTCACTCGGCAGCTTATGCCTGCGTGCGGTGCGCGCGATCGAGATGGGCGAGAACGAGGCCGCCTCGATGAAGACGTTGCGCGTCTCGGCGCTGAGCTCGGTCTCCTCGCCACCCATGACACCTGCGAGACCGATCGGTCCACGGTCGTCGGTGATGAGAATATCCTCGGCGCTGAGCGTGCGCTCCTTGCCATCGAGCGTCGTCAGCTGCTCGCCCTCGGTCGCACGCCGCACGCGGATGCCGCCGCGGAGCTTGTCGAGGTCGTAGCCGTGGATGGGCTGTCCAAGCTCGAGCATGACGTAGTTGGTGATGTCGATCGCGACCCCAAGCGGACGGATGCCCGCGAGGCGCAGGCGCTGCGCCATCCATGTTGGCGTCGGACGCGTCGCGTCGATGCCCTCGACCACGAGTCCCACGAAGACCGGAGCCATGGGCTGGTCACGAACTGATGCGTCGTCATCGATCGACACGGGCACGCGCACATCTCGAGCATCCGAAGCGATGGCGTCGGCCAGGATCGACTCGAGCTGCGGACGCAGCGCCGGGTCGCTGAAGGCCGCACCGGTCGCGTTCGAGTACTCGCGGACGAGACCCCGGATCGACATGGCGTAGCCGCGGTCGGGCGTGACGTTGACTTCGACCGCCTGCTCGGTGAGACCAAGCAGCTCGATCGCATCTGTTCCCGGAGCCGCGCTGACGCCGAGGCGCGAGAGCACGATGATGCCCTCGTGGTCATCGCCCATGCCGAGCTCACGCTGCGACGCGATCATCCCGTCGGAAACGTGCCCGTAGGTCTTGCGAGCCGCGATGGCGAAGTCACCGGGAAGCACAGCTCCTGGGAGCGTGACGACAACCGAGTCACCGACGCCGAAGTTGTGCGCGCCGCAGACGATGCCGCGAACGTCAGCTCCGCCGTCTGCGGCGAGCTGACCTTCCGGCGCGACACGCACCTGGCACCAGTTGATGGTCTTGCCGTTCGACTGCGGCTCCGGCTCCGCCGAGAGCACCTCGCCGACAACGATCGGCCCCTGCAGCTGGGTGCCGTGGACGGCTTCATCCTCGAGCCCGACGCGAACGAACGCGTCGAGCACCGAAGCCGGCGAGACAGAGACCGGGATCTCCGCGTACTCGCGGAGCCAGGAGAGCGGGGCGCGCATCAGATGAGACCTTCGTTCTGGGAGTTTGCAGCGGCACGCATGACTAGATCACCGTTCCGAACTGGGTGCTGAAGCGGACGTCGCCCTCGACCATGTCTCGCATGTCGGTGAGCGCATTGCGGAACATCAGGGTGCGCTCGACGCCCATGCCGAACGCGAATCCCTGGTACTCCTCTGGGTCGACGCCGGCCGCGAGCAGCACGTTGGGGTGGACCATGCCGCATCCGCCCCACTCGATCCAGCGCGGGCCACCCTTCGCACCCGGGTGCCAGATGTCCATCTCAGCGCTGGGCTCCGTGAACGGGAAGTAGTTGTTGCGGAGGCGGATGCGCGCCTCGTCGCCGAACATCGACGTCGCGAAGTGCTCGAGCGTGCCTCGCAGGTGCGCCATGGTGAGCCCCTTGTCGATGGCAATGCCCTCGAACTGGGTGAAGACGGGGGTGTGCGTCGCGTCGAGTTCGTCGGTGCGGTACGTCCGACCGGGAGCGAGCACGTACAGGGGAACGCCCCGCTGGATGAGCGAGCGCATCTGGACCGGCGAGGTGTGCGTGCGCAGTACCAGGTGGCGATCGGCGGGCTCCACGAAGAAGGTGTCCTGCATGGCACGAGCCGGGTGGTCGGCGTCGAAGTTGAGCGAGTCGAAGTTGAACCACTCGCTTTCCAGCTCAGGCCCTTCCGCGATCTCCCACCCCATGCCGACGAAGATGTCGCTCACGCGGTCCTGCAGCACGGTGAGCGGATGCCGCGCACCAGTGGCGCGAGCCGGGCGCGCGAGGGTCACATCGACCGTCTCGGCCGCGAGGCGAGCGGCGGCCTCGGCCTGCGCGAGCTCGCCTTCACGCGCTGCAAAGGCGTCATTGACCCGGGCGCGGGCCTGCCCGATGAGCTGGCCGGCCTCCTTCTTGCTCTCTTTCGGCACGGAGCGCATGGCGGCGTTCAGCGATGCGAGCGCCGAGCCTTCCGCCAGGTGGTCCGCGCGGACGCGCTTGAGCGCTGTGAGGTCGGGCGCCGCGGCGATGGCGGCGAGCGCCGCGTCGACCGCGGAGCCGACGGCTTCCGGCGTGATGGGGTTCGATGAGGCGTCAGACACAAGGGTCGAGTTTAGCGAACCGCGGAGACAACGGCTCCAGCCCCCAGAATCATGCATTCTCACTCCGCGGGAGGCACCGTGTCGTCGTATCGGTGAGAATCCTGCTTCGCGCTCTCACGCGGTCAAGATCCGCGAAAATCCGGTGATCTTCCAGGGTCGAGGTGTACGCATGAGCACCGAAACTGCGCCCGTCTGGCGCCGATCAGGTAACCATCTCGTTTCGAAAACGAGAAATGAGCGCCGACCGGCTCTGCCGCTGTGGTGGAATCACACCATGCAAAATCAGAGCGAGCCCCTCGTCGTCGTTGACCACGTCGAGAAGCACTACGGTGAATTCCACGCCCTGAAGGACATCAACCTCAGCGTCGAGCGCGGTCAGGTCGTCGTCGTCATCGGACCCTCCGGTTCGGGCAAATCGACGCTCTGCCGAACGATCAATCGACTCGAGACGATCACCTCGGGGGAAATCCGCATCGACGGGAAGGTGCTACCCAAGGAAGGGAAGGCACTCGCCGCGCTGCGGGCTGACGTCGGAATGGTGTTCCAGTCCTTCAACCTCTTCGCCCACAAGACCATCCTCGAGAACGTGGCGCTCGGACCGATCAAGGTCCGCAAGCTGTCGAGGGCAGACGCCGAGAAGGAAGCAAAGGTGCTTCTCGACCGCGTCGGCATCGGCCATCAGGCTGCCAAGTACCCGGCCCAGCTGTCCGGCGGTCAGCAGCAGCGCGTCGCTATCGCACGCGCCCTGGCAATGAAGCCGAAGGTGATGCTCTTCGATGAGCCCACCAGCGCCCTCGACCCCGAGATGATCAACGAGGTCCTCGACGTCATGGTTGACCTTGCAAAGGAGGGCATGACGATGATCGTTGTGACCCACGAGATGGGCTTCGCCCGCAAGGCGGCCGACCGCGTCGTCTTCATGGCCGACGGCCAGGTGCTCGAGGACCAGGCCCCAGAAGACTTCTTCACGCACCCGAAGACGGACCGCGCGAAGGACTTCCTCTCCAAGCTCATCACCCACTGACCGTCGGCGCTGTCGCGCCTCGACCGTCCCGCAGGACACAACAGACTTCCAACAGAAGGAGAAGAAATGCGAAAGACCAAGCTCGGCGCCATTCTCGGCGCAGGCATCCTGGCCTCGCTCGTGCTGACCGGCTGCGCCGAAGGCGCTCCGCCGTCGGCTGGTGGTGGCACCGAAGGCACCACAACCGGTGACGCACCCGTCTTCGACGTCGCGACCGACGTCGCGCTCGAGGGATCGCCCACGTTCGACAAGATCACCGCAGCCGGTGGCAAGGTCGTCGTCGGCGTCAAGGAAGACCAGCCGAACCTCGGCTACCTCGACGCAGTGACCGGTGAGCGCACCGGCTTCGACGTCGACGTCGCGCGCTGGATGGCAGCATCGCTTGGCGTCTCGGAAGAGAACATCGAGTTCAAGGCGATCCCGTCCGCGAACCGCGAGCAGGCGATCATCAACGGCGACATCGACTACTACGTCGGCACGTACTCGATCACCGACAAGCGCAAGGACCAGATCGACTTCGCCGGACCGTACTTCGAGACGGGCCAGGGCCTCCTCGTCGGCGCGGACTCGGAGATCACGGGCGTCGACGACCTGAGCGCCGAGACCAACGTCTGCTCGGCAACCGGCTCTACGCCCATCCAGAACATCCGCGAGAAGTACCCAGAGGTCAAGACCACCGAGTTCGAGAAGTACTCGGAGTGCGTCGAGGCGCTCGTGAACGGCCAGGTCGACGCGGTCACGACCGACGAGGCCATCCTCATCGGCTACGCAGCTCAGAACCCTGAGCAGCTCAAGGTCGTCGGTGAGCCGTTCAGCACCGAGCTCTACGGCATCGGCCTCGCGAAGGGCGACGACGCTCTGCGCGACCACTTCAACACCACCCTCGAAGAGGGCGGCGACGTCTGGCAGTCGATCTTCGACTACAACCTCGGCTCGTCCGGCACCACGGTCACGCAGCCAGCGCCCGACCGCTACTAATCCCACAGGCGAGCGGCGGCGAGACACGACATCTCGCCGCCGCTCGTTCGCACCTAGGGCGCTCCGCGCCCGGTCTCAGAAAGGAAGGCGAGCGTGTTCGACCTCATCACGAACCACCTCGACCTCTGGGGAGCCTCCCTCGTGGGGACACTGATCCTCTTCTTCGGCGGCGCCTTGCTCGCGTTGGTCCTCGGCTTTGTCGTCGGCGCCATGCGAGTCTCGCCGGTCCCTATCGCGCAGATGGTCGGGGCCGCATACGTCAACATCATCCGCAACACACCGCTCACGCTCGTCTTCTTCATCTTCGCGTTCGCGGTGCCCGTCCTCTTCCCGATCGGACAGGCGGACTACCTCACGCTCGGCATCCTCGCCCTGGGCATCTACACCGCCACCTACGTCGCCGAAGTGCTGCGAAGCGGCATCAACACCGTTCCGGTCGGCCAGGCTGAAGCTGCCCGAGCCATCGGGCTCCCCTTCGGACAGGTCATGTCGCTCATCGTGCTGCCGCAGGCCGCACGCGCGGTCGTTCCGCCGATGATGAGCGTGCTGATCGCACTGCTCAAGAACACGACTGTCGCCGCAGGGTTCTCGGTCGTCAACCTCGGCAGCATCCGCGCCAACATGAGCGAACGGGGCGAAGATGCCCTTGGGGTCCTGCTCGTCGTCGCCGCGGTGTTCGTCGCCTTGGTTCTCCTGCTCTCCTGGGTGCAGAACGCGCTCGAACGACACTGGAAGGTTGCACGATGAGCCAGACATCGGTGCTCTACGACGTACCAGGCCCCAGGGCACTCGTACGGAACCGAATCCTCAGTGTCGTCACCGTGGCAGTGGTGGTGGCCCTCGCTGCGCTGATCGTCTACCGCCTCGGCGTCACCGGCAACCTCAGCGCCAACAAATGGCAGATCTTCGGCTACGCGGCGATCTGGACTCAGATCGCGCAGGCGTTGTGGGCCACGCTGAGCGCCTTCCTCGTCGCGGCGGTGGGCGCGCTCGCGCTCGGCTTCATCCTCGCTATCGGACGCCTCTCCGACCACGCCTGGGTGCGCATCCCGGTGACCGTCGTCGTCGAGGTCCTGCGCGCGATCCCCGTGCTGATCCTGATGATGCTCCTCTACTACGCCCTCCCGGGCCTCGGCGTACGGATGGACCCTTACTGGGCCGTCGTCATCGCGCTGATCGCCTACAACGGGTCGGTGCTCTCGGAGGTCATCCGAAGCGGCGTCGAGGCCCTGCCTCGCGGCCAGTCCGAGGCCGGTTACGCCATCGGCCTGCGCAAGACCGGCGTCATGCAGCTCATCCTGCTGCCGCAGGCGATCCGCTCGATGCTGCCGGTCATCATCGCGCAGCTCGTCGTGACGCTGAAGGACACCGCACTCGGGTCGATCATCACGTACAACGAGCTGCTCTACCTGGCGAAGCTGATCGGCAGCCAGCTCAACTACGGCACGCCGTACATCCCGGTCACCATCGTCATCGGGACGGTGTACATCCTCACCTGCGTCCTGCTGTCGTGGCTCGCGACCGTCGCGCAGAAGCGCATCTCCGCGAACCCCAAGGTGCAGGGAACGACGGACGTCGAGGCGAAGCCCGTGGGGAACGCCGGCAACGTGACCGACACCGAGCTCATCCTCGTCCAGCAGTCCGATGTTCTGGAGCTCGAGGAAGAAGAGCGGCAGAGGGCCAAGCACGAAACGGCCGAGGCGCAGCGCCAGAGCGAGCTTCGCAAGAAGAGCGACGGCGACCGCCTCTAGGCGCGCCCCACGCAGAAGAGCTCCCCGCGGGCGGCACTGACTTGCTCAGTGCGGCTCGCGGGGAGCTCTTTGCTGTGTCGGCGCCCGGGCCCAGTCGTCTTCGGTGCGCCCGTTCGAGGTCGACTACGAACGCTGCGCGAAGGCACTCTCGTAAAGGCACACGGACGCCGCCGTCGCGAGGTTCATCGACTCGGCCTGCCCGTAGATCGGCACGCTCAGCGTCGCATCCGCGTACGCAAGCTGCTCATCGTCGAGGCCGCGGGCCTCATTGCCGAACAGCCAGGCCGTCGGCTGCGCAAGCTCGCCCGACTCGCGGGCCGCGAGCAGGTCTCCCCCATCGATGTCCGCCGCCACCACGCGAAGTCCCGCGTCGCGGGCACGTGACGCCGCGACGTCGAGGGTGACCTCCACGGCGATCGGCAGGTGGAAGATCGACCCGGTGCTCGAGCGCACGACCTTCGAGTTGTAGAGGTCAACCGTGCGGCCGGTCAGGATCACGGCGTCCGCTCCGGCGGCGTCAGCGGCACGGATGATCGTGCCCAGGTTGCCCGGGTCGCGCACCTCTTCAAGAATCGCGACGAGCTTCGGGGAGCCGCTCAGCGCATCCCGGATCGAGGCGGGGAACTGGCGGCAGACGGCGATGACCCCCTGCGGCGTGCGAGTGTCAGCCATCGCGTCGATGGCTTCCTCACTCGCGAAGTCGACCTCGAGCTGCGCCTCCTCGGCGAGGCCACGCAGCTCCGAGTGGCGCTCGAGCGCCGTTGGCGTGACGAACAGTTCCTCAATGAGCTCGGGACGCGAGACGAGCGCCTCGCGCACCGCCTGCGGCCCCTCGATGACGAAGAGGCCGGTCTCCTGGCGCTCCGACTTCTGCGCGAGCTTCCTGACTTCCTTGACACGCGCGTTGCGCGGGCTCTCGATCATGGTGTCGACTTCTTCCTGCGCACGAGGCGCGCTGCATGGCTTGAGGGGAGGCGGTTCGGGCCCCCGGGGCTCCGCGTCCGGTTCGGCGGACGGCGGGCAGCTCCCAGGGCAAAAGAAAATGCGGCCGAGAGCTGGACTCTCGGCCGCATGTTCATACGGCCAGTATGACCGTGGAGACGACTACGCCGCTGCGCGCGGGGCCGACGTGTCGGCCGGGAGCGCCTGCTTGGCTGCCTCGACGAGACCCGCGAACGTGGCGGGCTCGTTCACGGCGAGCTCGGCCAGGATGCGGCGGTCGACCTCGATGCCGGCAAGGCCGAGGCCCTGGATGAAGCGGTTGTACGTGAGGCCGTTGGCGCGCGCCCCAGCGTTGATGCGCTGGATCCAGAGGCGACGGAACTCGCCCTTCTTGGCACGACGGTCACGGTACGAGTAGACCATCGAGTGGATGACCTGCTCCTTGGCCTTGCGGTACAGGCGCGAGCGCTGTCCACGGTAGCCGGATGCGCGTTCAAGAATGACGCGACGCTTCTTCTGGGCGTTGACCGCCCGCTTTACACGTGCCATGTGTGTTGATTCTCCTCAGTAAGTGTGTGTGCGGTGCGGCTTAGTGGCCGAGCAGCTTCTTGGCGACCTTGGCGTCAGCCGGGGACAGGACCTGGTCCTGGTTGAGGCGAGCCTTGCGGCCAGGTGCCTTCACCTCGAGGTTGTGGCGCATGCCAGCCTGCTGCTTCATGATCTTGCCGCTTCCGGTGACCTTGAAGCGCTTCTTGGCGCCCGAGTGGGTCTTCTGCTTCGGCATTACTTCTCCTCTGTTGTTGCAGCCTGTGCTGCAGACTCTGTCGCAGCTTCGTGTGCAGCTGGTTGTGCAGCTTCGCCTTGTGACGGCTGCCCGTGCTTGGCCGCCCGCGACGCTTCTCTGGCGGCGTTCCGCTTTGCGGAAGCGTCGGCCTTCACGTCGGACTTGTTGCGGAACGGGCCGATGATCATGACCATGTTGCGGCCATCGATCGTTGGATTGGACTCGACGGTGCCGTACTCCGAAACCTCTTCAGCGAAGCGCTGGAGCAGGCGCACACCCATCTCGGGGCGCGACTGCTCGCGACCACGGAACTGGATCATGGCCTTCACCTTGTCGCCGTCTTCGAGGAAGCCGATGGCGCGCTTGCGCTTGGTCTCGTAGTCGTGGGCGTCAATCTTCAGACGGAAGCGGACCTCCTTGAGGACCGTGTTCGCCTGGTTGCGGCGCGCTTCCTTCGCCTTTTGGGCGGCCTCGTACTTGAACTTCCCGTAATCCATGATCTTGGCGACGGGAGGCTTCGAGTTGGGGGCGACCTCGACGAGGTCGAGCTCAGACTCCTGCGCGAGGCGCAGGGCCATCTCGAGCTTGACTACTCCGACCTGCTCACCGCCCGGGCCGACAAGGCGGACTTCACTGGCACGGATGCGGTCATTGGTACGTGGTTCGCTGATGGAAGGCTCCTGACTTCACTGAATGTGGAAAGGAGGCGTCACACCAACAGCACTGCGCTCGCAGCGTGTTTCCACCCAACACCACCTGGCCCGCCTGCGCCGCACTGCGTGCGACTCCTGCGGATCCTGTGGCCGCTCCCCGTGTAGCCCAAGGGCCGTTCGGGAAGGGAGTGGAGCAACCCGGTAACCTACGTAGAGCGGTTTGCGCGGGTGGGACGAATCCTCTTTCGTGGCCTCTGCACAGCAGAAACCGCTCGCCACATTACCAGAACTCCGCACAAAGGACCAGCGTGACCGACGCCTCTCTCGAAACCCCCTCCGCTTCCGATCCCGAATACGGTGATCTGCGTCGCGACATCGGCGAAGTGCCCGCGGTGGAGCTGATCACGACGACCGCCGTCCACCTCATGAGCGCCGCCGCCGTGGCATGCGGCCTCGACGAGGAGAGCGGCGAGGACGAGCTCGACCTCGATGAGGCACGCAAGCTCATCTCGGCCCTCGCCGGGTTGCTCACCGCCAGCCTTCCGTACCTCGGCGACCATCACGCACGCCCCCTGCGCGACGGGCTCCGCTCGCTGCAGCTCGCGTTCCGCGAAGCCTCCGACCACCCCGACGCCGTCGGCAAGGGACCGGGCGAGGACCTCACCGGCCCCGTCTACGGCTGAGCGACCTCGCTCCCCGAGGCGCGGCCGTCGCCGCTCGGGGAGCGAGCTCCGCACCGCCGGTCACGCGCCAGCTGGTCCGATCAGCTCTGCCACGATCGCGGCAGACAGGGTCACCAGCGGGAGTCCCCCACCGGGGTGCGCGGATCCCCCGACGAGATAGAGCCCCTCGACCGGCTGACGATTCGCTGGCCTCAGGAATGAGGCCCTCGCGCCGTTGGATGCGGTGCCGTAGATCGAACCACCTGGCGACCGCGTGTCGCGCTCGATGTCCGCCGGCGTGCGGATGCGCATCCATCGCACGTGCTCACGCACGTCCACGCCACGCTCGGCCATGAGGTCGAGCAGCGATGCGGCGTAGCGCTCCGCGAGTCCAGGAGCGTCCCAGTCGACCCCGCGCTCCGGGTCGTGGCGCGGCGCATTGACCAGCACAAACCACGCCCCGCTCCCCTCGCCGGGAACCGTCTCCGGGTCGTCCGGGGCTGCAATGTAGATCGTCGGCCGCTCGACCGGCTGCGGCCCTGCCCCCGCCCGCGACCCGACGCCAAAGACGGCGTCGAACTCGGCGTCGTAGTCTTCCGCGAAGAGCACCCGGTGGTGCGTCGCCTCGCCGTGCTCGAACGGCGCGGCGTCGAGCCCGTCGAGCGCGAGCAGCAGCACGAACCCGGAGAGCGACGGGTCCAGCTTCGCGTGCTGGTGGGCCGCGCGCCGGGCCCCCTCGCTCTGCAGCAACTCCCCGTACACGGTCTCCGCGTCGGCGTTCGCGACAACGATGTCGGCGAGGATCCGCTCCCCGTCTGAGGTCTCGACGCCCGACACCCGCGTTCCCTCCTGCAGGATGCGCGTCACCTCCACCCCGGTGCGGATGCGGGCACCCCGTTCGGTCGCCCGGTCGGCAATGGCAGCCCCGAGACGCCACAGGCCTCCCGGCACGTACCAGGACCCGTACGCCTGCTCGGCGTACGGGACCGTCGCCAGGGCCGACGGGGCCCGCCTCGGGTCGGAGCCGGTGTACGTCGCGTATCGGTCGAGCAGGGCACGCAGGCGCGGGTCTGTGAGGTCCTGCGCTCCGAAGCCGCGCAGGCTTCGCCACGGGGCGACGCGCAGGAGCGACAGCGGATTCGCCGCGAGCGCCGCGACGCCCGCCGCGTCGATGGGAGACTCCAGGAAAGGACCCCGCGCGATGTCCCAGACCCGCTCGGAACGTCCCAGGAACTTCGACCACTGCTCCCCGGCACCCTGGCCAAGCGCCGCATCCAGCGCCGCCGGGATCTCCTCGATGCGGCCGGGCATGTCGAGTTGCGTGCCATCTGCGAAGCGGTACCTGCAGGCGACATCGAGCCTGCGGAGCTCGAGGACCGTCTCGAGCGGGGCCCCAGTCTGCTCGAACAGCTCCTCGAAGACGTAGGGCATGGTCACCAGCGAGGGTCCGGTGTCGAAGAGGAACCCGTCGAGTTCGAGCGTGCCGAGCTTGCCGCCGATCGAGGCGGCCTGCTCGAGCACCGTGACCTCGTGCCCGAGTGCCGACAGGCGCGCCGCGGAGGCGAGCCCGCCCACCCCTGCGCCGATAACAATGACCCTGGTCATCGCGTCGCGCCCCCGCGACTCGCCTCCGAGTCGAGCGACGCACCAGATGCTCGCCGTGCACGCCGATCCCGCAGGAGCACCACGGCCAGGGGCACTGCAATCGCACCCATGATGAGGCCGCCCACGAGCGCGACGCTCGGCCGCTCGAAGAAGGTGAGGTTCCCGACGACGCACGTGGCATACGTCCAGAGGTAGACGGTGAACGGCACCGCGTCGCTCGGTGCGCCCTCCACCTTCCGCGAGCGCGCGGCCACCGCGTCGATCAGCCCGCAGATGACGAGCGACACGAGATACCAGCCCAGGAAGTTCGTGAGGGGGATGCCGTCGACACCAGGAATACCCGGGTCAGGGTGCTTCCAGCCCCAGTGCCCCGAGTCGACCATCTGCGGATCGAGGAAGACGTCCCAGGCAGTGAGCGCCCAGGCCGCCACCGCGACACGCACCGCACGGCGAAGCATGCCCGGTGCCGTGCCGACCAGACGACGCGCGATGATGACCGCAGGATAGGCGATCGTGACCCACGCGAGCGGAACGATCAGCGGAACCTCGAAGAGGGAGAAGCCGAGCGACGGCGTGTAGATGTACTGGCCGAACGGGAAGCTCGTCGCGACCCCAATGACCTCGGCGAAAAACCCGATCGCTGCCGCGCCGAGGAGCACGGAGGCGAACTTCGGGCCCCGAGTCGCCCAGGCGTGCAGCGCTGCCGTCGCGGCCAGCAAGGAGACGCTCGCGATCGTCAGCGGCACCGTCCCACCGCCGGTGAAGGCGAAGAGACTCTGCACGAACATGCCCGCGGCAAGGGTCACCCACATGAGTCGTCGTGTGATGGCGTTCATCTTGAGTCCGTTCCTCTCGGTCGTGGCTCTGGATCTTCGTCGTCTGAGGTTCTGGCGCTTACATTCCGGGTGGTGGGCCACGCGGCAGTTCGATACAGGACGAGCCGCATCACGAGCGGGTCAGCCGCGAGGGCCAGCCCATCCTTCGACGGCATCGACAGCGAAGCGGGCGAACAGCTCCTCCGCGAACCACTCGCCGGCCCGACTATCGCGCATCGCGGCGCGGTGCGCCTGCGCGCCCTGCAGAAACTCGCGCAGGGCTGGCTCCGATTCCCACAGCGAGAAGGTGCCGAGCAGTCCGATCGGCAGCTCCCCCATGCCGAACGAAAGCTGCAGGCCGCGAGACCGCGCCGACAGCAGTTCCGCGGCGATCGGCGGCACAGCGCCGGTGAACCGGGCGACCTTGGACGATCGGATGCGGGCGCGCGTGATGACGGCCACCCGCTGCCCCTCCGACGCCACAGCATCGGTCGGCCCGAACGGCGTCTTACCGCCCCACAGCCCGACGGACCGGATGACGCGCATCCGTACCCGAACCCGCTCGCGGGAGCGCGCATCCCATGCCCCGACGAGCGCCCCTCGATCGAAGGCGTCCGCGTCCGCTCGCGAGTCCCACGAGGACACGAGCGCCCAGTGCCCGAGGTCAGCGTCGCGCGACGAGAAGCTCGTCGCCTTCGCCGTGCCGAGAACGCGAGCGAACCGCAACCCGCGCGGACGTCGCGCGCCCAGCAGCTGCAACGTCGTCGCTGCCGTCAGCCCGAGCCCAACGCGTGCGCTGCTGGTGCCCCAGAGGTGGACGGTCGCGACCGTCACTGGCGCTCGACCTCAAGGGGACCCGGACTGCGGTCGCCGCGCACATGCTTGAGCACGAGCTCGGCGCTGATCAGGCACATCGGCACACCGACACCAGGGTTGACCGTCGCCCCCGCGTAGTACAGCCCCTTGACCTTGGGCGAAGCGTTGCCCGCGCGCAGCATGGCCGATTGCGCGAGCTCGTGCGAGGGCCCGAGGATGCCGCCCCGCCACGAGTTGTAGTCGGCCACGAAATCGGCAGGTCCGAGGGTCGAACGCACCACGATCCGGCTCTCGAGATCGTGCGCACCCGTCCACTCGGCAAGCTGAGCGATCGCGAGATCCGCGATGCGTTCCACCTCGGCGTCACCTGCACCATCGGCTCCACCGCGGCCAAGCTCAGGATCGCCCTTGACCGGCACAAGCAGGAACAGGTTCTCGTGCCCCTCAGGCGCCACCGATGGATCGGTCTCGCTCGGCTTGCACACGTAGATCGAAACCGGGTCAGGCAGGGCCACCCCGGTTCCGAAGATTGCGTCGAAGTTCTCACCCCAGTCCTTGGTGAGCAACAGCGAGTGGTGAGGGAGCGCTGGCAGCTCGCCCTCAACGCCGAGCATGACCAGCACGGCTCCAGGGCCGGACGACGTCCGCTGCCACACCCGTTCCGGGTAGCTGCGATACCGCTCCGGGAGAAGCTTGGTCTCCGTGTGGTGCAGATCAGCGGCCGAGACGACAACTTCGACGTCCTCGAAGTGCTGCCCACCATCCGCGTCTCGCCAATGCACCCCTCGGCTCCACCCGTGCGAGACGGCGATGCCCGTCACCTCGGCCTCCAGGCGGAACTCCACGCCCGCCTCGACCGCCAGACCGTGCAGCGCATCCACGACCGCCGTGAACCCACCCATGGGGTACTGCACTCCCTCCACGAGGTCCATCCGGCTCATGAGGTGGTAGATGGCCGGAGCCCGACGCGGATCCGTGCCCAGGAAGACGGCCTGGTACGCGAGGATCTGTCGAAGCAGCGGATGCGTGAACGAGGCCTCCACGAACTTCTCGAGCGGCGTGGTGAGCCACGTCAGCAGGTCAGGCAGCTCCCGCCGAACGCGCTCACCAACCAGGGAGGCGGGGTTCGCGAACGTGTTGTAAAGAAAGACGTCCTCGGCCATGTCCATCGCTCGTCTGGCGGTCTCGAGGTAGTCATCGAACGCGCCAAGCGCATCAGGCTCGAGTTCGGCGACCAGCGCGCGCACGGCGTCCTGGCCGTATGGGATCGAGATCGGCTGGCTCAGCGTCTCACCGCCCGACGGTTCCGGGAACACTCGGTACCCCGGGTCAAGCATCCGGAGATCGAGCTGCTCCTGGGTGCTGGTGCCGGCCAGCGCGAAGTAGTGGTCGAAGACGCTCGGCATCAGATACCAGCTCGGACCCGTGTCGAAGCGGAAGCCGTCGACCTCGAGCAGACCAGCGCGCCCGCCGACCCTGTCGTTCTTCTCCAGCACCGTAACGCTGAAGCCGTCTCGGGCGAGGAGAACCGCCGTGGCGAGCCCTGCCATTCCGGCTCCGATGACAATCGCTCGCGTGCTCATGATCGTGTCTCCAAAAGGACTCGTGCTGCGATGCGCGCCTTCTCTGCGCCGGGAACCCTCACTCGCGTCGTGCGCAGACGCTCAGCCGGCGTCGCCGCAATGCGGTCGGCCAGCGCGGCAAAGAGGGCGCTCGCGAGCGCGACGCCCCTTCTGCAGTCTCGGGGCAGCAACGGGATGCCCGCGTCGGCCGTCGCAATGTCTGCGCGAATGCGGTCGAGCCAGATGTGCTTCCTGCGCTCGTCGAGCGGTGCCGACGGCAACCCCTCGACCGGGAGGTAGTCCCGGCCGAGCCGGTCCGCGTCGTCGCCGACGTCGCGCAGGAAGTTGACGTTCTGGAACGCCGCGCCCAACGCGCACGCCGCCGCGTCGATGCGTTCACGCTCCTCGGAAGTACGCGAGACGCCCGTAAGGAACACACGGACGCACATGAGGCCGACCACTTCCGCCGAGCCGTACACGTACCTCCGCTGCTCCGCTACATCGAGCGAGCGCGGCTCGAGGTCCATGCGCATCGACGCGAAGAACGGCACGACGAGCTCGGCACCGAAGCCGCATCGGCGCGCCGTCGCGGCGAAGGCGTGCACCACCAAATTGGTGCTGAAGCCCGAGGCGATCGCGTCGAGGGTCTGCGCCTCGAGCCCGTCGAGCGCGGCATGCTGCTGCTCGAGCGACAACCCCGCGAGCGCGCCGACCCCGTCGACGATCTCGTCGGCAACGCGAACAAGTGCGTAGATGCTCCGCACCGGCTTCATGGTGCGGCGACCAAGGAGACGGGTGGCCGCGCCGAAGGAGCTCGAGTAGGCGAAGATCACCTCTGCTGCGGACTTCTCCGCGGTGCGCGTGTACAGCTCGAGCGGTGTCGTCACGACGTCCGCCTCTCGAGGAGCATGAGCAGCCGCTCCAGCATCTCGGCGAGCTTTCGGTCGCCGTCCGCCCCGGATGCGCCGACCGCCACCGCCGCTGATCTGGCGCGCGCAAACTGCGCAGCAAGCTCTTGCTCGACCGCTGCTCGCGAACCCGAGGCCTCGATGAGATCGCGAGCCTTCGCCCCGTCTGTCTCACTCAGGAGGGGATCGCCGAGCAACGACTCGAGTTCCGCCCAGACAGACGTTCCGCACGCCAGGGCGATGAGCGCCGTGAACTTGCCCTCCCGGATGTCCGAGTACGGCGCCTTGCCGAGCTTGTGCTGGTCGCCGAAGACGCCGAACAGATCATCCTGGAGCTGGAAGGCGAGGCCGGCGGCATCGGAGAACTGGGCGATCAGGCGCGCATCCACCACTCCTTCGGCGCCCGCCGCGATCAGGCCGAGCTCGAGTGGGAGCAGCACCGTGTAGGCAGACGTCTTGTTCGAGCTCATCGACAGCACCTCGGAGAGGGCGGGCCGCTCTGGCCGAACCGAGAGGCTGACGTCGCTGAACTCACCGGCCACCGACACTGACAGCGCGCGTTCCATCGCGTCGAGCACCCGCAGGCGCAGCGGATGCGGAAGATCGATGCGGGCCACGCGGAGGTGGGCCTCAGACAGCAGCAGGTCACCGACCAGAATGGCGGCTGCCTGCCCCAGACGCGTGCCGCGCTCGTCGTCAAACTCGGAGGCGCCCACGATCTCCTCGACGCTGCCGAGCAAGTTCCTCACGCCCCTACGCATCGTGTCGTTGTCAATGACGTCGTCGTGCGTCAGGAACGCCAGGTGGAGCAACTCCGTGGCCGTTGCGAGCTCGATGACGGCCTCAGGAACCTCGGCGGTCCCCGTGTAGGCGGCGTAGCTCTGCATCACGAGGGCGGGGCGGAAGAGCTTGCCGCCCTCTGTGCTGCGCGCCGTGATGCGCCACAGTGTCGCGAGCCCCTCGTCGATCTCAGCGGCCGCGCGGATGCGGCCATCGAGGAACGCTTCGATTCGCCTTCGGACCTCGAGCAGCTGCTGCGCTGCGAGGTCAAAGTCCGAACCCTGGCCACGGGGGCTCGCCAGAGGCTCACGGATCACTCGGCATCACTCCCTATAGCTCGGTCGGCTAGCAATAAGACTATCTAATTACTTCGGCGCGAGCCTACAGGCTAGCCTTGCCCGAGATCCTGAACGGGGTCAATCCCCTCTGCGCCGCCACCAGGAGCGCTTAGAATCCGCGGTCTTCTCGCCACCTGCACCGTTCGGCGGGGTGGGCGCCACGCGCGCGAAGGAGATGCCGAGAGAATCCACGTTCGACCGGAAGACCTCGCTCCCCTGCAGCAGTTCGCTCGACCGCCGCGAGAGCTCGGCGAGCTCCTCACGCCCTGTACTGGCGGCGACGTGCAGCACCATCCGCAGCTCGGGGCCTGCGAGGCGGGCCTCCGGATCACCAGGAACGAGATCGATTCCGAGCACCTCGTCGAACTCAGCCATCACTCGTGAGAGTTCTTCGGCGACAACGGGGCTCACCCAAGGAGCGAGCCAAGGCTCCTCTTGCGCGACAGCCCAGACCGCCGGGCGCCGCACGACAAACTCCGAGTCGCTCGTCGGGTCGACGACGATCAGGTCGCTGCCCTCTGCCGCAGCCGAGAGCGCTGCTCGTTGCATCAGCGCGGGAACCGGACGAGCCGCGGGGTTCCAGTGCTTCATCGCCGCCGCTGAGGTGAACACCGGCAGCACCGTGCGGCCGTCCGGCCCAGCCACCGTGACGATGGAAAGATCTGCGCTCTTGTCGACCGTCAGCCCGTGCGGGCCGACCTCGGCCTCGCCGAGCTTCGCCACGAGCGGGATCAGGACCCTTGCTTGCCGGAGTGCGTCGACGACGGCGTCAGGCCCTGCTTCTCGTGCACGGAACTGCTCGATCGCCGCGGTGAACGCGGCTGGCGCTGTGCCGTCATCGTCTCGGAATGGATTGTCGCTGAAGCTTCGACCCGACCAGCTCTGACCGGCCGAGTCGGCCGTGCTCGGTTGGAAGTGCTCTGGCAGGGACGGCATCGGTCGACGGCTTTCGGCTCAGGACGCGACGTCGAGCGCTTCGACGAGGGTGAACGCACCGGAGTAGAGCGCCTTGCCGATGATCGCGCCTTCGAGGCCGAGTGGGACGAGCCCTCTCAGCGCAGCGATGTCATCGAGGCTCGACACGCCTCCCGAGGCGACGACCGGGCGATCGGTGCGATCGAGGATGTCGCTCAGCAGCTGCAGGTTCGGCCCCTGGAGCGTGCCGTCCTTGGTCACGTCGGTGACGACGTAGCGCGCGCAGCCAGCTTCCTCGAGGCGCTCGAGCACCGTCCACAGGTCCCCGGCATCACGAGTCCACCCGCGGGCCGCGAGCGTCGTGCCACGAACATCGAGGCCCACCGCAATGAGCTCGCCGTACCGCGCG
The DNA here is from genome assembly GCF_049707175.1 of Pseudoclavibacter helvolus. Classification (GTDB taxonomy): domain Bacteria; phylum Actinomycetota; class Actinomycetes; order Actinomycetales; family Microbacteriaceae; genus Pseudoclavibacter; species Pseudoclavibacter helvolus_A. The sequence continues at coordinate 29,168 of NZ_JBNAFM010000007.1, forward strand.
ATGACACTGGCAGCCCACTCCGGGTTCTCCAGCGCAGCGGTACCGAGGTTAATGCGGCTCGCGCCTGCCTCGACCGCACGCTCAAGCGATTCGTCATCCCGGATGCCACCGGACAGCTCGACGTTCACGTGCTTGGCCGCGCGGATGACGCGCTTGATGACGCCGCGATTCTCACCTCGACCGAAGGCCGCATCGAGGTCCACGAGGTGGATCCACTCGGCACCCTGTTCGATCCAATCCTCCGCCGCGTCGACGGGATCGCCGTAGTTCGTGGCAGAGTCGGCCTCGCCCTGGACCAGACGGACGGCCTTGCCGCCGGCGAGGTCGATTGCGGGGAAGAGCACGAGCTCCGGTGACGTGTTGAATTCGCTCACGAGCGTTGGTTCCTTGTCCTGGTTCTGAGGCGCCTGGGCGGCGACGCGGGAAGGGGGCCCGGCAGTCCGGGCACTAGCGTATCGCCAGGCGGGAGCACCACGAGCCACAGCTCGGTCATCACGCGCGCGTCGGCAGCGACCCAATCCAGTTACGGAGCAGACGCACGCCAGCCTCACCGGACTTCTCAGGATGAAACTGGGTCGCCGAGAGCGGCCCGTTCTCGACGGCTGCGATGAATCGCTCACCGTGCTCAGCGTAGGTGACCAGAACGGGGCGGGCCTTCGGATGCGGCTCGAGCGGCAGCTCGTGTGCGGCGTAGGAGTGCACGAAGTAGAAGCGCTCGCCCGAGATGCCGTCGAAGAGCGTCGAGCCCGCAGGTGCGTCGACGAGGTTCCACCCCATGTGCGGGAGCACGTCAGCTCGGAGCTCGGTCACCTCGCCCGGCCACTCGCCGAGTCCCTCCGTGCGCTGACCCCCCTCGATGCCGCCGTCGAAAAAGATCTGCATGCCAACGCAGATACCGAGGACTGGCCGACCACCGGCGAGACGTCGCCCGACGATCTCGCCGATTCGCTGCCGTGTGATCGACTCCATGACGTTCGCAAAGCTTCCGACCCCAGGCACGACGTATCCGTCAGCCTCGAACGCCGCGGCACGGTCAGCCGTGAGCTCAACCTCGGCCCCTGCGGCCTCAAGCGCCTTGACGGCCGAGTGCACGTTGCCGGAGCCATAGTCGGCGACCACAACGCGCGGTCGAGGAGAGGCGCCCCCCGTCACAGTGCACCCTTGGTCGACGGGATGCCATCGACCTCAGGGTCGAGCCGCTTCGCGGCCCGGAACGCACGCGCGAAGGCCTTGAACTCTGCCTCGGCGATGTGATGTGGGTCGCGTCCGCGGACGACCTCGACGTGCACGGTCAGGCCAGCGTGGAAGGTGATCGCCTCGAAGACGTGGCGGACCATCGCCCCGGTGAAATGACCGCCGATCAGGTGGTAGACGAAGGCCTCCGGCTCTCCAGTGTGCACCAGGAACGGGCGACCCGAGATGTCGACGACCGCCTCGGCCAGCGACTCGTCGAGTGGCACTCGAGCGTCGCCATACCGAGCGATGCCGGACTTGTCGCCGAGGGCCTGGCGGATCGCCTGACCGAGCACGATAGCCGTGTCCTCGACCGTGTGATGGACGTCGATGTCAGTGTCGCCGGACGCTCGGACGGTGAGGTCGGTCAGCGAGTGCTTCGCAAACGCGGTGAGCATGTGGTCGTAGAACGGAACCGTCGTCTGGATGTCGGCGACACCGGTGCCGTCGAGGTTCAGGCTCAGCTCAATCGAGGACTCGCTGGTGGCACGCGAGACGGTCGCAGTGCGTGGCGTCGTGGTCATCAGTCCAGCCTAGGCCTTCCCGGCGTCCGTGATCTCGGCGAGCGCCCTCAGGAACGCCGTCGTCTCGGCGACGGTTCCCGCCGTGACCCGGAGCGTGTGCGGGATGCCGACGTCCCTCACCAGGATGTCGCGCTCGAGAAGCTGACGGAAGGTGTCGTCCGGATCCGGCACGCCACCGAAGAGCACAAAGTTGGCCCCTGAAGGCCACGTCTCGTAGCCGAGTCCGGGCAGCTCATCGAGGAGGCGATCCCGCTGCTCGCGAATGGCGTCGACCTGCTGCAACATGACCTCGGAGCACTCGAGGGCCGCCGTCGCAGCTGCCTGCGTGATGGCAGACAAGTGGTACGGAAGCCGCACGAGACGCACCGCGTCGACGACCGCCGCATCCGCGGCGAAGTAGCCGACCCGCGCACCCGCGAAGGCGAATGCCTTGCTCATGGTTCTCGACACGACGAGCCGCTCCCGGCCCGGTAGGAGCGAGAGCGCCGTCTCCTCGCCAGAAGGCAAGAACTCCGCATAGGCCTCATCAACGATGAGGATGCCGTCCGTCGCGTCGTAGGCCGCGGCGATGACGTCGAGGTCGGTCACCGTGCCGGTCGGATTGTTGGGACTGCAGATGATGGTGATGTCCGGACGCTCTCGCTCAATCGCTTCGACAACGAGCGCCGGCGTGAGCGTGAAGTCTTCGGCACGCGGAACCGGAATCCAAGCGGACCCCACGCCCCGTGTCAGCAAGGGGTACATGGAGTAGCTCGGCGTGAAGCTGAGCACGCTCCGGCCTGGTCCACCGAAGACCTGCAGCAGCTGTTGCATGATCTCGTTCGATCCGTTTGCCGCCCACACCTGCGCGGGCGCGATGCCGTGGCCCAGGTACACACTCAGCTGCTCACGCAGCGCCGTGAACTCGCGATCGGGGTAGCGGTTGAGGCCGGGTAGCTCACGGGCGATGGCTTCGATAATGCGCCGAGCGACCACTTCTGGAACCTGATGCGGGTTCTCGTTGACGTTGATTGCCACGCGCACTGGCTGCTGCGGGGCTCCGTACGGGGTGAGTCCGCGAAGGTCATCGCGAATGGGCAGGTCTTCGAACGAGGTCACCGCACAAGCCTACGCCGCGGCGCCCGGCGCGTTTCCTCGCACGGCACCTGAGGGAGGACTCCCCCGGGCAGCCTGTTCGCCTCCCGACTGTGCCTGCGCGACAGACTCGGCTCAGTCGTTGGGCAGCGCCAAGCGCTGCCCGGCCTGCACCGAGCCGTTCTCCAGAGCATTGAGCTTGGAGATCTCGACGATGACATCTCGGACGTCGGCGTCGCCGGCAACCTCTTCGGCGATGCCCCAGAGCGTGTCGCCCGCGCGAACCGTGACGTACTCGAACTCGACGTCAGCCGCCTCGCTTGCGGCGGTGGCGGAGGTCATGTGCGTCGCGCCGAGCGCGATGGCCGCCGCGACGGGGAGCGCGGCGAGTGCGAGCAGGACACGGCGGCCTCGGACGGTGAGGCGAAGTGGTGCAGCGGCAGTGGTGTTCATGATTCCTCCTGATTCGTCCACATCTTCGAGTGGTCGAATGTATGTACTGAAGATACCTACGAACAATGTGTCACGTCAAGGCGTCTGGTTCGAATCTGACGAACTTTCATCCACAACACTCGAAGAAATGTTTCGTAGCTGCGTGCACCCTCGGTAGGGTTGGCGCTAACAGGCAGTGCATCACCTGCCACCGACATTCCGTGTCGGAGAGCGGAGGGAGACGACATGGCCAAGAAGCCAGCGAGCGATATCTACAGAAAGCTGACGGAGAAGCAGGAGCGCATCCTCACCTGCATCATGGAGTCGGTCCGCACTCGTGGCTACCCGCCGAGCATGCGTGAAATCGGCGACGCCGTCGGGCTCGTGTCGCTCTCGAGCGTGACCCACCAGCTCGGCCAGCTCGAGAAATTCGGCTACATCAAGCGCAACCCTGGAATGCCCCGCGCACTCGAGGTCCTCGTGCATTTCGACCATGCCGACGATGGCGATACCAACGAGACCACCGAGGCCGCATTCGTCCCAGTGGTGGGCCGCATCGCCGCGGGCATCCCCATCACCGCGGAGCAGCAGGTCGAAGACGTCTTCGCGCTGCCCCGGCAGATCGTCGGCAAGGGCGAGCTCTTCCTACTCCGCGTTGTCGGCGAGTCCATGATCGATGCCGCCATCTGCGACGGCGACTGGGTGGTCGTCCGTTCGCAGCGCACCGCCGAGAACGGCGACATCGTCGCTGCGATGCTCGACGGTGAGGCCACGGTCAAGACCTTCCGCAAGCGCGACGGCCACATCTGGCTCTTGCCCCGCAACAGCGACTTCGAACCCATTCTCGGCGATGAAGCCGAGGTGCTCGGCAAGGTCGTTGCGGTCCTCCGCTCCATCTGAGGTCACCGCACCCGACCTGAGCTCGCGCCGCACCCGGCTCCCGCACTACCCGCAACGAAGAGCGGCAGGCCCTCACGGGTCTGCCGCTCTTCTTCGTCGTACCTTCAGCCCGGAGCCCCGGTCCAGCCCGGAGACCGATGACGAGTCTCGGGGCGCGCGATTCAGCTTTCGACCGCGAACGCTTCGAACAATCCGAGTTGATCAGGGTGCACACGAGCCTTGAGGCGTGTGCCCGACTCCTCGTGGTTGAGCTCGAGCACCGCACCACGTTCGTGCAAGTACGAGACGAGGTCGCCTCGCTCGAACGGAAGCAGCACGTCAATCGTGACCTCAGGAGTGGGAAGGAGATCGGCGATGCGAGCAAGCAGCAGGTCGATGCCCTCGCCCGTGTGGGCCGAGACGAAGATGCCGTCGTTCGCCAGGCCCTGCAGTTCGAGCCTTCGGTCGCTGTCAACCAGGTCTGCCTTCGTGAAGACGACAATCTCGGGGACATCGCGCGCCTCGACCTCACCGATGACGTCACGGACCGTGGCAAGTTGAGCGGCGGGGTCTGGGTGCGACGCGTCCACAGCGTGCACGATGACATCGGCGGCTTGCAGCTCCTCGAGCGTGGAACGGAACGCCTCCACCAGTTGGTGCGGCAGGTTTCGCACAAAGCCGACCGTGTCGGCGATGGTGTACGGACGCCCGTCCTCGGTGGAAGCCTTGCGCACCGTTGCGTCCAGCGTTGCGAACAGCGCGTTCTCGACGAGGACCCCCGCGTGGGTGACGCGGTTGAGGAGGCTCGACTTGCCCGCGTTGGTGTACCCGACGATGGCGACCGCAGGGATCTGGTTGCGCTCACGAGTCGCACGCTTCACGTCTCGCGCGTCCTTCATGTCCGCAATCTGGTGGCGCAGCTTCGCCATCTTGGTGCGGATGCGTCGACGGTCGAGCTCGATCTTCGTCTCGCCAGGTCCTCTCGACCCCATGCCGGCACCACCACCCACCTGGCCACCGGCCTGACGGGACATCGACTCGCCCCAGCCTCGGAGTCGCGGCAGCATGTACTCCATCTGGGCCAGCTCGACCTGCGCCTTACCCTCACGGCTCTTCGCGTGCTGGGAGAAAATGTCGAGGATGACAGCAGTGCGGTCGATGACCTTCACCTTGACTTCGTCTTCAAGCGCACGACGCTGGCTGGGCGCCAGCTCGGTATCCGCGACGACCGTGTCAGCCTCGAGCGCGGCCACGATCTCCTTGAGCTCCGCAACTTTGCCGCGTCCCAGGTAGGTGGCGGGATCGGGGTTCGGGCGGCGCTGGAGCACTCCGTCCAGCACGACGGCCCCGGCGGTCTCCGCCAGAGCGGCCAACTCCTTCATGGAGTTCTCTGCTTCTTCCAGCGAGTTCCGGCGGTAGACGCCGACGAGCACGACGCGCTCGAGACGGACCTTGCGGTACTCGACCTCGGTAACGTCCTCGAGCTCTGTGCGGAGACTCTCGACGCGCCGCAGCGACTGCCGCGCCTCGCGCTCGAGCTGGTCGCCGTCAGCCTCGCCGTCGTAGCTCGTGCTCGCCGCGTCCTGCAGCGCCTGTGCGCGACCTGACGAGAACAGCGTCATCGTCGCGCCGGGTTCCTTCGCGGCTCGGAGGATTCGGTCGATCGCGTCGTTGCTCTCGCCTGGAGGAGTCTCAGAATCTCGCATATTCGGTCTATTCTACGCCGGTGCTAGCGTCAAGGGGTGACTGCGCAGCATTACTTCTCAGCAACCCCCGACGGCCCGCTCGAGCGGCGGAGCATTCACGTCACGCTTCGGGGGCACGAGGTGACGGTCGTCACCGCCGGGGGCATGTTCAGCCCCGAGCATCTCGACCGCGGCACACAGGCCCTGTTGCGCGCAGCACCAAAGCCGCCGGCAACGGGAAACGCGCTCGACCTCGGATGCGGCTGGGGGGCCATTGCGCTTGCGCTCGGCCTCGAGTCGCCGGACCTCGATGTGCACGCGGTCGACGTGAACACACGAGCCCTGCTCCTGACGTCGGAGAACGCGGAACGCCTGGCACTCAAGAGAGTCAGGCCCGCGTTGCCGACGGACGTACCGGCCGACGTTCGCTTCGACCTCATCTGGTCGAATCCGCCCATCAGGATCGGCAAGGCCGCCCTGCATGAGCTGCTCATCGAATGGCTTCCCCGCCTCAGCGATTCAGGAGAAGCCTGGCTTGTGGTCGCCAAGAAGCTCGGCAGCGACTCACTGCAGTCGTGGATCGCCGCCGAGTTCAGTCCTGACCTCGTCGTCGAGCGGCACTCGACGGACGCCGGGTTCAGAGTGCTGCGGGTACGGCGGGTTCGCTAGCGAGCGAGTCCTCGACGGAACCGGTAAAGGAGATCTCCGCCGGGCCCGCGAGGAAGGCGTGCTCGACACCGTCGACAAGCGCAACCGTGACCTCGAGCTCGCCGCCTGGCACACGCACCGACCAGACGTCCGGCGCGCCGTCGCCGGCCCAGTGCCGCACGGCCAGGGCTGAGGCGACAGCCCCGGTGCCGCAGGAGAGGGTCTCCCCGACACCGCGCTCATGGACGCGCATGCGGATGTGGCCCACGCCGTCCAGAACGAGCTGCTCGTGCGGAACCACGAACTCGACATTCGCGCCCAGCTCGGGCGCCGGCTCGAGCAGCGGCGCGTGATGCAGCTCCAGACGATCCAGCTCTTCCTCGCTTGAGAGCGCTACGACCACGTGCGGGTTCCCGACATCGATGCCGAGCCCTGGGCGGGAGACGCCGATGTGCGGCACCGTGACGAGCGGTTCTCCGCCGTCGAGGCGCCAGGGGCCCATGTCCACCCGGAAGCCATCGCCATGGCGCTCGACGACCCGCAGGCCTGCCCGCGTTCCGACCTCGAGAACCTCACCCTCTTCGAGAGACACGAGTCCGGTCTCGGTGAGGAAGCGCGCGAACGCGCGCACGCCGTTGCCGCACATCTCGGCGATCGACCCGTCGCCGTTGCGGTAGTCCATGAACCACTCGGCCCGCGGGTGGGCAGCCTGCAGCTCACGCCCCTCAGGCAGCTCAGCGGATCGAACTGCACGGATGAGCCCGTCGCCACCGACGCCGAAGTTGCGGTCGCAGAGGCGCGCGACGCGCTGCGGGCCCAGGTCGAGCTGACCGTCCGGGTCTGAGATGAGGACGAAGTCATTGCCGGTTGCCTGCGCCTTGGTGAACGCGAGTTGTGTCATGGCGTCAATGCTACGGAACTCTGAGACGTTGCGGCTGCACGTCGGGAACGGTCAGAGTCCAGCAGCCTCGAGGATGCGCTGGGCCGCGAACCCTTCGCCGCTCTGCGCGCGCACGGCGGTGTCGTAGCGGCGGAACCAAGAGACCTGGCGCCTGGCATACTTTCGCGTCAGCAGCTGCGCCTCGGCGATCGCCTCCGCGCGACTCATCTCCCCGCGGAGCTCGGCAAGCGCCTGCTGGTAGCCGATGGCTCGCTTGGCCGTGGCTCCCCGCTCGAGGCCGACCTCGGCGAGCGCTTCCGTCTCCTCGAGGAGCCCCGCGTCCCACATCCGCTCGACCCGAGCGTCGAGGCGCGGAGCCAGCACCTCGCGGTGCTCCTCAACCACCGCGAACGTCACCTCGCGCCACGTCGACTCCTGATCCGGCAGCTGGGCGCTGAAAGGTTCGCCCGTGACCTCGATCACTTCCAGGGCGCGCACGAGGCGCCGACCGTTTCGCGCATCGATCGTTGCAGCCGCCACGGGGTCCCGCTCGCGCAGGCGCGCGAACAGCGGTCCTGGGCCGCCGTCCGCCAGCTCTCCCTCGAGTCGGGCACGGACAACCGGGTCAGTACCAGGGAAGCGAAGATCAAAGCAGACGGCGGCGATGTAGAGGCCGGAGCCGCCAACAAGAATCGGCACGTCGCCCTCGGCCTCGATCTGTGCCACAAGCTCCCGTGCTCGCTCTTGGTACCACGCCACGCTCGCGTCCTCGGTCACCGCGAGCACGTCCAGCAGGTGGTGCGGCACGCCCGCACGCTCGTGTTCCGGAAGCTTCGCGGTGCCGATGTCCATGCCCCGGTAGAGCTGCATGGCATCCGCATTGACGATCTGAGCTCCGCGCCCTGAGGCACGCAATCGCGCGGCTATATCCAGCGAGAGTTGCGACTTCCCAGTCCCCGTCGCTCCCCCGATGGCGATGAACACTTCAGCCTCGTCGCAGGGTCGGGAGGCCGAGTGACACCGGGGCAGGAGCACCGGCAGGTGTCGGGACGGCGCAGCTCTCGGCAAGCGAGCGGTCCCAGGCGTCGCCCGCCCTGGTCTGACGAACGTCGAGGTGGGGTGACCGGCCGTCCGCGACGAGGTGGAACGACGCAGCGGACGTGATTTCAGCGGTCACGACGTCCCCCGGGCGAGGACGCTGCGCGCCGTCCGGGACGGAGAAGTGGACGAGCCTGTTGTCCTCGGACCTCCCGGACATGCGGTGCGTCTCGTCGTCTTTCTTGCCGTCGGAGGCGCTCACGAGGATCCGCTGCACCGTGCCGACGAGCTTCTCGTTCTCCTCACGGCTGATGCGGTCCTGCAGCTGCATGAGCCGCTCGTAGCGCTCCTGGACCACGGCCTTCGGCACCTGGTCTGGCATGGTCGCCGCTGGCGTGCCTGGCCGAATGGAGTATTGGAAGGTGAAGGCGCTCGCGAACCTCGAGGCCTCGACGACGCGGAGCGTTTCGGCGAAGTCCTCCTCGGTCTCTCCGGGGAACCCGACGATGATGTCGGTCGTGATCGCGGCGTGGGGCATTTGGGCTCTGACCCGCTCGAGGATGCCGAGGAACTTCGTGCTGCGGTACGAGCGGCGCATGGACTTCAGGATTCGGTCAGAGCCTGATTGCAGCGGCATGTGCAGCTGCGGCATGACATTTGGTGTCTCGGCCATGGCGTCGATGACGTCCTGGGTGAAGGCGGCCGGGTGCGGGCTCGTGAAGCGCACGCGCTCGAGCCCTTCAATCGAACCCGCGGCTCGGAGCAGCTTGCTGAAGGCCTGCCGGTCTCCGAACTCGACGCCGTACGAGTTGACGTTCTGGCCGAGCAGCGTGACCTCGATCGCGCCATCGTCGACAAGTGCTCGGATCTCGCCGAGCACGTCTCCGGGCCTGCGGTCCTTCTCCTTGCCGCGGAGCGACGGCACGATGCAGAACGTGCACGTGTTGTTGCAGCCCACCGAGATGGACACCCAGCCGGAGTAGGTGGAGTCGCGCTTGGTCGGCAACGTTGACGGGAAGACGTCGAGGGACTCGAGGATCTCGAGTTGCGCTTCGTCGTTGTGGCGCGCGCGTTCGAGCAGGCTGGGCAGTGCACCCATGTTGTGGGTACCGAAGACCACGTCCACCCACGGGGCCTTCTCGAGGATGGTGCCGCGATCTTTCTGGGCGAGGCATCCCCCGACGGCGATCTGCATGCCTTCGTGCTCGCGCTTGATGGCGGCGAGTTGCCCGAGGTTGCCGTACAGCCGGTTGTCGGCGTTTTCACGCACCGCGCAGGTGTTGATGACGACGATGTCCGGGTCGACGCCGTCGGCTTCCACGTACCCTGCTGCGCGGAGCGAACCCGACATGCGCTCGGAGTCGTGCACGTTCATCTGGCAGCCGAGCGTGCGGACTTCGTAGCTCCGCGGCGTTCCGTCGGGCTTGAGTGCGGCTGGGGAGGGCGCGATGGGTGTGGCTGTCTCGCTCATGATCCGCCAATTCTACGTTCGCTTCACCTCTGAGCACTCCCACCGCTACGCTGGCGTGATGCGAGCCATGACCACGGATGACGGCGTCACGCCGGCGACTTCACTTGCTTTGCAACGAGGCCTGCTGCAGACCGACGTTGGCCGTGTGGAAGCGAGCGGCGAGCGGATGGCGGCGATCGCTGCGCCGAGCGGCGCGCTCTACGTCGGGCCAGCCTCGGGAGAAAACGGCGTGGATGGCCTCGTGCTCCGCGTCGGAGGTGGCCTGCTTGCGACCACGGTCACGACCGTCACGTCGGCGGAGGGTGCGCCAGCGAGCGCCACGGTTGAGGCACTGACGATCTCCTTCAATGACGAGCCCGAACGGTGGCGCGATGCGCCTCGCGACGAGGCCTACTGGCACTCGCTTCCGAGCGAGTTGCAGGGCGAGGTGCCCGTCGTCGAGCCGCGCCACGGCCTGCTCATCGTGTGCGACGCGGGCCTGCGCGACCAGTACCGACAGAGCGACTTCGCCTGGGACCGATGGGTCGACGAGGTGGTGGCGCCTGCCGCGGCGTCGAGCGCCAGGGCTGCGGTGGAGGTGCCTTTCGCAGGGCGGAGCGAGGCCCTGCTGGCGCTTTCGGCTGGAGCGTTCCCCTCGGGTGCCGCGATCTTCGCCGGATTCGACGCGAACCTACAGATCGCTGCCCTGCATCTTGCTCCCGTCGCCGAGTATGAGCAGGAGGCGGCGATCGTCGGGGTCCGGCGTGCACGCGCGGCGCTCCGTGACGGAGACCCCTCGTCTGCGGCGTCGCAGGCGATGGCTGCGATTTCTGCGCTCGAGGCCGAGCGTGACCTGCGCGCGGCGGGACGTGTCGGCTTCGTGCTCGCCGAGGCCCACAACCGGGCGGGCGCAACGCAGGCAGCGCGGCGAGCCCTCGAGGAGGCGCTGGTCCGCCTCGAGGTTGCCCGCGACGCTGAAGGACAGCAGGTTGCTCTGGCGCTACTCGACGGGACTCGCACCGAAGAACACGCCGGCTGAACCGCCGGGCGGGCGCGACGGTCTCGAGCTCCCCTGCACAGCCTCTCGTGCTGCAGTGAACGCAACACCGGAGGAGTAACCGCGTCGGGAGAGGAAGCCCGCGATGCGCCGGATTGCCGCATCCGGTTCGACCCCCTTGACGCGTCTGGCGCGCTCGGTGGCGAGCTCCCTGGCCCGCTCAAGCTCGTCGTCGCGGTCAACCTCGTCAAGCACTTCGCGCATCGCCTCAGCCGCGATGTGACGCTCGCGGAGGGCACGTTCGACGCCCTGGATGCCGGAGCGCTTCTTGTCACGGGCTTTGTGCACGAGGAGCTCCGCGAGCCGGAAGTCGTCGAGATAGCCCAGCTCGGTGCAGCGATCGACGATGTGTTCGACCTCGTGCTCTTCGAGACGCAACGACTGCTCGTACTCGGCGGCCTCGTCAGTGCCGTCCTCCGGCGGCTGCGCACCGCGCGGGTCCTCCCCGCGCCAGTCGCGCAGCAGGCGGCGGGCTTCCTCGGTCGATCTGTCGCTGCGAGCCAGCGCGCGCACCAGCATCTCCTGCGCCTCCTCGACGAGGCGTTCCCGCGATTCCGCCTCCATCCCGGCGGGCACGACGGCCGTGAACGCCTGTGTTTCGCCTTGCCCGCCGGGGATGGACACGAGTCTGGGACCGCCGCTCTCGACGTCGCCGAGACGAGTCCGGACTTCCCGCGACGCGCCGTCGGGGGTGTTCGTCGACTCGGCTGACTCGCCGGGCACACTTGCCTGCGGGCCGTCTGTTGCGGACGGACGTTGCCGGCCCGCGGGTGACGCCCCGAAAAGCGGCGTCACCGGTGCCAGCTCGTCGGTCATGCGCCGCGCCGCTGAGCGACCTTCGCCTCGGCGACGGGCGCGACTGGCACCTCAGCCGCCTCAAGTGTGGCTTCGTTCGGCTGGCCCACACCGAGCTTCGCGAGGATCTTGCGCTCGATCTCCTCGGCGATCTCCGGGTGCTGAATGAGGAAGTTGCGTGCGTTCTCCTTGCCCTGCCCAAGCTGGTCGCCCTCGTAGGTGTACCAGGCACCGGACTTGCGGACGAGTCCGTGCTCGACACCGAAGTCGATGAGGGAGCCCTCGCGGGAGATGCCGACCCCGTAGAGGATGTCGAACTCGGCCTGCTTGAAGGGCGGCGCCATCTTGTTCTTGACCACCTTAACGCGGGTACGGTTGCCGACTGCGTCGGTGCCATCCTTGAGCGTCTCGATGCGTCGGATGTCGAGTCGCACCGAGGCGTAGAACTTGAGCGCCTTTCCGCCGGCGGTCGTCTCTGGACTGCCGAAGAAGACGCCGATCTTTTCGCGGAGCTGGTTGATGAAGATCGCGGTGGTCTTCGTCTGGCTCAGACCACCGGTCAACTTGCGGAGCGCCTGCGACATCAAGCGAGCCTGGAGGCCGACGTGGCTGTCGCCCATCTCACCCTCAATCTCGGCCTTCGGCACCAGCGCGGCGACCGAGTCGATGACCACGAGGTCGACGGAGCCAGAGCGGATCAGCATGTCGGTGATCTCAAGCGCCTGCTCGCCCGTGTCGGGCTGGGCGACAAGAAGCGCGTCGATGTCGACGCCGAGCTTCTTCGCGTACTCGGGGTCGAGCGCGTGCTCGGCGTCAATGAAGGCGGCAATGCCACCTGCACGCTGTGCGTTGGCGATGGCGTGGAGCGTCAACGTGGTCTTTCCCGAGGACTCCGGGCCGTAAATCTCGACGATGCGGCCACGAGGCAGTCCCCCGATGCCGAGGGCGACATCAAGTGCCACTGATCCGGTCGGGATGGTCTCGACGGGTGCGCGTTCGTCGCTTCCGAGACGCATGACCGAGCCCTTGCCGAACTGGCGATCGATCTGGGCGAGTGCGGCGTCAAGTGCTTTTTCGCGGTCTGCTGGGTTGGGCATGGTGATGATCCTCTCGGAATGTGGCGGTCGCCTCTCGGCTGTCGCGCGCTGATGGAGAGCGCTGACGACAAGGCGTTTCGGCTTCCTTGGCTACTCGACATTCACGGTAGAGGCGACCACCGACATTCGATGATCGGGCTTCTCCATCTGTGGACAAGTCTCCGAGGAGTCCGACGTGAACACCCTACGCGCTTAGAACACGACTTCGAACACCTGTCAGGCGTGTCGGCCCGAAGGTGTCAGGGGCGAGGCTGGATCTCAGCCGCGCGTCCGCGGGTCGATCGTGCCGACGCCGTGCCGCCGAGACTCGGGAACACCCGTGTCAGCACACAACGCGAGCCAGATCTCACGGGGCGGCAGCCCCTCGTCGAGGGCCTGTTGCCCCGTTCGGTCGCCGAGCGCGCCGAGCACGAGGTCCCGGAGCAGCGAGCGGCCATAGGCCTCGCCGAACTCATCCGCCACTGCCCGCTCGAATTCGCTCTTGCGCATCCACCCAGCGTACGCCGACGGCGCCGCAGCTGAAGCTGCGACGCCGCCGGACCTCCGCGCGAAGCCGTCTCGTTATCGAGTGACGAGAGGCTTGCGCATTCCGAGCAGGAGGTCGTCCGGAACCGTGTCCGGGATGCTCGTGTCGAACCGCTCGTGAACAGCGAGCCTGTCGCCCACTTCGCGATAGATGGTTGAGAGGGGGGTCTCGAGGGCTTCGGCAACCGAAGCGAGAATCTCGCTCGAGGCTTCCTTCTGCCCGCGCTCGACCTCACTCAGATAGCCGAGTGCAACCGAGGCGCGACCCGCGACCTGCCGGAGCGTGTGCCCCTTGCGCAGGCGCACATCGCGCAGGACTTCACCGATCTCTTGACGCGCTAGGACCATAGCGGGGTCCTCCTTACTGCCGTGTGCCAAGAACTGTAACTTACGAGACTTCGTGGAGACTTCGTCACGCTGAGAACAACCAAGCAAAGATCGATGGTATTCCTGAGAGGAAGCCGAATGTTGAGGCGATTCGACTCAACCTTCGCGTCGACCCCGATCACGATACCTGGTCAGTGTTCCACGAGCATTTCCAGCACGTTGTGCAGAGCCGCCTCGACCGTCGCGCCCCGCACGCGCTGCCTGCTTCCCGCGGGGTCGTCGAGCCGGACGAGCGACGAAAAGTCGAGTTCGACCACCTTGTCGCCGAAAAGCGACGAGATACCGATGAACACCACGCCGGGCGCGCGACCCGCCTGCGACTGCGGCCCTGCGACGCCGGTCGTCGAGAGGCCGATGTCGAGTCGCTCTCCGCGGCCAGCCGCGAGGGCCGTTCGTGCGCCGCGGGCCATCGCCGCTGCGACGTCCGGGTCGACCGGTCCGCGCTCGGCCAAGAGGTCCTCATCGACACCGAGGAGGGCGTGCTTCAGCTCAGTGCGATAGGCGACGATGCCGCCTGCGAGAGACTCGGAGATGCCGGGGATCTTGACGAGCTCTGCGACAAGCGCCCCGCCCGTGAGCGATTCCGCCACGCCGATGCTCAGCCCGGCTTCCAGGAGGACACGGCCCAGCTCCTCGGTCTGGGGCAGTGCTGGCGTGATTCCACCGGTCATCGCTGGGTGCTCCCGTCATCGGCCCGGAGTTCGGGCGCCTTCTTCTTCTGAGGCCGGTAGGCCTCCCACAAGTAGTCGATGCCAGACCACACCGTCAGGATGAACGCCGCAGACATGAGCACCACGTTGAGCCAGTGCACCCAGTCGCCGAAGACCACCCAGAGCGGCAGCAGCGCGAGGGAAATGGCGAAGGCCTGCACCAGGGTCTTGAGCTTGCCGCCGCGTCCGGCCGGGAGCACTCGGCGCTTGGCCACCGCAAGACGCCAGAAGGTGATGCCGAGCTCCCGAACGAGGATGATGATCGTCACCCACCAGGGGAGCTCCCCGAGCACGGAGAGCATCACCAGGGCCGTGCCCGTCAAGGCTTTGTCTGCGATCGGGTCGAGCAGCTTGCCGAGGTCGGTGATGAGGTTGCGGCTGCGCGCGATGTGCCCGTCGATGCTGTCGGTCGCGATCGCGACGATGAACAGCACCGCTGCCGCCCAGCGCCAGGGCCCATTGGTGCCGGCGTCGAGCAGAAGGAACCACACGAAAACTGGCACGAGCAGGATGCGCGCGATCGTGATGAGGTTCGGCACGCACCAATTGCTCACCGGACCGTCGCCCCCGCGGAGTATTCGACCGGTCATCGTGCTGCCTCTCGCTAGTCGCGCCCTGTCAGACTCCAGGCGTCTTCGTCGCCGCTCTCGCCTTCGACCTCTTCCAGCCCATCGTATTGGGCTGCGACGGCGTCGAAGGACGCGGCCATGCCGTCAGACTCGGGGACCTGAGCCGCAGCTGGTGCCTGGGCACTCGCTGCCGGCTCCTGGCCTCGGATGCGCGCGAGGACTCCAGGGAGCTCCTCGGCGGTGACCAGCACGTCGCGGGCCTTGGATCCCTCTGAAGGTCCGACGATCTCTCGAGACTCCATGAGGTCCATGAGGCGACCGGCTTTCGCGAACCCGACCCGCAGCTTGCGCTGCAGCATGGACGTCGATCCGAACTGCGAGTTCACGACGAGCTCCGCCGCAGCCAGGAGCAGTTCGAGGTCGTCTCCGATGTCGGCGTCGATCTCCTTCTTCTCCACGACCTGCGCGACGTCGGCCCGGTACTCGGGCTGCGCCTGGCGCTTGACGTGGGCCACGATCTCGGTGATCTCCTTGTCGTTGACCCAGGCGCCCTGCACGCGGGCTGCCTTGTTCGCACCGGAGGGGAGGAACAGCGCATCACCCTGCCCGATGAGCGATTCAGCACCGACCTGGTCGAGGATGACTCGCGAGTCGGTGGAACTCGTGACCGCGAAGGCGAGGCGGCTCGGCACGTTGGCCTTGATGAGGCCCGTGACGACGTCGACGCTCGGACGCTGCGTCGCGAGCACGAGGTGGATGCCCGCCGCGCGAGCCAGCTGGGTGATGCGCACGATGGAGTCTTCGACATCGCGAGGCGCGACCATCATGAGCTCCGCGAGCTCGTCGACCACGACGAGCAGGTACGGGTACGGCTTGAGCTTGCGCTTGGACCCTTCGGGAAGGATGATGCCACCCGACCTAATGGCTGCGTTGAAGTCGTCAATGTGGCGATAGCCAAAGCTCTCGAGGTCGTCGTACCGCATCTCCATCTCCTTCACGACCCACTGGAGCGCCTCGGCTGCCTTCTTCGGGTTCGTGATGATGGGCGTGATGAGGTGCGGGACACCGCTGTACGGGGTCAGCTCGACACGCTTGGGGTCGACCAGCACCATGCGGACTTCCGCCGGCGTCGCGCGCATCAAGAGCGAGACGATCATCGAGTTGACGAAGCTCGACTTGCCGGCTCCGGTCGCACCGGCGACCAGGAGGTGCGGCATCTTGGCGAGGTTCGCGAGCACAAAACCGCCCTCGACGTCCTTCCCGACGCCGATGGTCATCGGGTGGCGTGCCGCGATCGATTCCGGCGACTGCAGCACGTCGCCGAGTGAGACCACCTCACGGTCAGAGTTGGGGATCTCGACGCCGATCGCGCTCTTGCCGGGGATCGGCGAGAGGATGCGCACCTGGTTGCTCTTGACGGCGTAGGCGATGTTGTTGGAGAGCTGCGTGACTCGCTCCACCTTCACGCCGGGGGCGACCTCGACCTCGTAGCGGGTCACGGTCGGTCCGCGCGAGAAGCCTGTGACCTTCGCGTCGACCTTGAACTGGGCGAACGTCGAGTTGAGTGCTTCGACGATGAGGTCGTTCGCTTCTGTGCGGGCGAGCGCTGGTGCGCCGCGCGAGAGCATCGACTGCACTGGAAGGCTGTAGCCCTCGCCTGAGGCGTCTGCGTCGCGCGAGTCCCATTGCTGGTCCTGGTCCGCTGCACCGTCGCTGGCGGCATCCGCCGCTGGTGTCTCGGGTGCGGATGGTGCGCCCGCCGCCGTCGGTGCCGGTGCCGGTGCTCCGAAGAGATCGGCGAACTCGTCGGGATCAGTTGGGGTCGAGTCGTCCTGGATGCCGGTGGCGGAGAACAGGGCCGGTTCCTCGACATCGATGACGTCGGTGGCGTCGTCGACCTGCAGCCCGGAGAGGACCGCAGTCGGCTGCGGCCCGGTCACGATGTTGTCAGGATCCTCGGCGGTGAGCCCCCGCAGCACGGTCGTGGTCGCTTCTGGGTCGATGCGGTGATGCTCGTGCTTCTTGCTGTCGCTGACCGCGGTTTCGTACGGCTGTTCCTCGTAGTCGACGTCCTCCTCACGCCCGGACTCGTTTCGACGCCACCATGGCAGCCGCTCGGCGTCGGCTGCACGCCCCCGGTCGTCGTCGAGGAGGCTCTCGTCGTTGCCGGATGCTTTGCCCGGCTTCGCGGCGCGCGCGTGCGCTGCGGACTCCTCGTCGATCCCGAACATCCACTCCCACAGCTCACGCAGCCGCGCACCGATTCTGTGCGGCGGGGTCTTGGTGATGATGAAGACGGAGAGCACGATGAGCAGGCTGGCGACGATGGCGGCCCCGATTGGCGTGATGATGAGGCCAAGCGTGCCTCCGAGGAGCCAGCCGAACACTCCCCCGCCCTGTGCCAGCGCCGGCATGCCATCTGCGGGGTCGGGGTTGCCCGCGATGACGTGGCAGATCGCGGAGGTCGAGACGAGCCCGAGGAAGAGCCCGACGCCGATGCGGCCGTTGTCGCTCACCGACGACGGGTGGCGGAAGAGCCAGAGCGCAAAGAAGGCGAGTACGATGGGGAGCGCGTAGGACACCCGCCCAAACAGCCCGCCGAAGGTGTAGTCGTTGAGTGCCGTTGCCACCCCGTTGCCGGGGAAGAACCACACCACGACACCGCCAATGACGGCGAGCAGGAACAGCAGGAACGGGAAGCCGTCGCGGCGCTGGTCTTTCTCGAGCGTCTCGGGCCCGAGAGCCCTGGCCGTCTGGCCCGCGACATTCGCTGCGGCCATCCAGGCCCGGGTCGCCATGCCCGGCTTCTCGGTCTCCGCCGCAGCCTTCGCGGCTGCCGCGCTTGCCCGCTTCTTGGGCGCGGGGGTTCGCTTGGTGTTGGACGGAGTTGTGGCCATGGTGCCCAAGGTACCTTCGGCCACCGACAGGATCGAGGATGACGCCCCGAGAGCCGCCGAGATGGGCGGCCCTCGGGGCCGAAGGTCAGGCCTCGATGACCACCGGGATGATCATCGGATGGCGGCGGTGCTTCGTGTTGACCCAGCGCCCGATCGTGCGACGCACGACCTGCGAGAGCTGGTACGAGTTGGAGTTGCCCGCCTCGACGGCCTCCTTGAGTGCCTTCTGGATGCCGGGGATGATGTCGTCGAAGACGGCTTCGTCGGGTGCGAAGCCACGCGCGTGGATCTCCGGACCGACGAGGATGTTGCCGGTCGCGGCCTCGACAACGGTGAAGATGGAGATGAAGCCTTCCTCAGCGAGAATGCGACGGTCCTTGAGGTCGGCATCGGTGATCGTGCCGACGGTTGAGCCGTCGACGTAGATAAAGCCGATGTCGAGTTGCGCGACCTGCCGCGCGACGCCGTCGCGCATGTCGATGACGGCGCCGTTCTCGACGACCAGAACGTTCTCGTCGGCGATGCCCGACTTCTTCGCGATCTCGGCGTTGGCGACGAGGTGACGGATCTCGCCGTGCACTGGCATGACCTGGCGGGGCTGCAGAATGTTGTAGCAGTAGAGCAGCTCGCCTGCGGCCGCGTGGCCGGAGACGTGCACGTTGGCGTTCGCCTTGTGCACCACGTTCGCGCCGAGCTTGATAAGCGCGTTGATGACCCGGAACACGGAGTTCTCGTTGCCGGGGATGAGGCTCGACGCGAGAATGACGGTGTCGTCCTCGCCGACCTCGATGGCGTGGCTCTTCGAGGCGATGCGGCTCAGGACCGCCATCGGCTCGCCCTGCGAACCGGTCGACATGAAGACGATCTCGTTGTCGGGCAGCTTGAGCGCCTTCTTGTGATCGATGAGCACGCCCTGCGGCACGTTGAGGTAGCCCAGCTCCGAGGCGATGCCCATGTTGCGCACCATCGATCGGCCCATGAGGGCCACGCGGCGGCCGTTCGCCGCCGCGGCGTCGATGACCTGCTGCACGCGATGCACGTGGCTCGAGAAGCTGGCGACGACGACCTTGCCCTTGGTCCGGGAGATGACGTCTTCGATGACCGGGCCGATGTTGCGCTCGGTGGGCGTGAAGCCAGGCACCTCCGCGTTGGTTGAGTCGGCCATGAAGAGGTCGACCCCCTCCTCACCGAGGCGGGCGAAGGCCCGAAGGTCGGTGAGCCGGCCATCGAGCGGCAGCTGGTCCATCTTGAAATCGCCGGTGTGGAGCACGGTGCCGGCGTCCGTCGTGATGTGCACGGCGAGCGCATCCGGAATGGAGTGGTTGACGGCCACGAACTCGAGCGTGAACGGGCCAAGTTCTTCGACCTGCCCCTCTGCCACGGTCAGCGTGTACGGCTTGATGCGGTGCTCCTTGAGCTTCGCCTCGACGAGCGCGAGCGTCAGCGTCGAGCCGATGAGCGGGATGTCCGGCTTGAGTCGCAGGATGTAAGGCACAGCTCCGATGTGGTCCTCGTGCCCGTGGGTCAGCACGATGCCCACGACGTCGTCCAGACGAGCGCGGATCGAGTCGAAGTCGGGCAGGATCAGGTCGACGCCTGGCTGCGTCTCTTCCGGGAAGAGCACGCCGCAGTCGACGATGAGGATCTTCCCGTCGATCTCGAAGGTCGCCATGTTGCGGCCGACCTCGCCGAGGCCGCCGAGCGGGATGATCCGCATCGAGCCCTGAGCGAGTTTGGGGAGGTGTTCGGTCTTTGTCATATGCGCCTTAGAAATTCAGCGTTGCCGCTGGTGAGGTGAGGGTCGAATCAGCGGGTTGTGCCTGGGATGCGCGGGAGCGCACCACCCGCGGCCGCGTTGCGGTCAGGCCGGAAGTTCGTGAAGCTCGCGCCTTCGACGTCGCGAACCAGGTCGAGCTCGTCCTCGATGAGGGCGGCTTCCCACTCCTCCGGGCCGACGAGCGGCAGCCGGACGCGCGGGGACTGGATGCGGCCGAGGCCGTGCAGGATGTACTTGGTCGCCACGGTGCCGGGCACGTGGGTCATGGTGGCCCGGACGAGCGGCTCGAGCCGCTGGTGCGCATCCGTCGCCGTTCGGAGGTCGCCGGCGTTGACCGCGTCGACCATGGTCCGGTACGGCTGCGACGCGATGTTGGCCGTCACGCCGATCAGGCCCGTCGCGCCGATCGAGAGCAGCGGAAGGGTGTTGGCGTCATCGCCCGAGAAGTAGAGCAGCTCGGTCTGGTTGAGGACGCGCGAGACCTGCGCGAGGTCACCCTTGGCGTCCTTCACCGCGATGATGTTGGGGTGCTTCGCCAGACGAAGGATCGTCTCGTACGTGATGGGGATGCCGGTTCGGCCCGGGATGTCGTACAGGATCAGCGGCAGGTCCGTGGCGTCCGCGATCATGCGGAAGTGGGTGAGCACGCCCGCCTGCGTCGGCTTGTTGTAGTACGGCGTGACGGCCATGACCCCGTCGGCACCCGCATCCGCCGACTGCTTGGCGAGCTGGATGGCGTGCGCGGTCTCGTTCGAGGGACCACCGGTGATGATCTTCGCGCGCCCCGCCGAGACCTCCTTGCCCACGACGACGAGCTTGAGCTTCTCGGCGTCGGTGAGCGTCGACGTCTCGCCGGTCGTCCCCGTGACAACGATGCCGTCGGCACCAGCCGAGATGACGTCGTCGATGTGCTTCTCGACTCCCGCCCAATCGACTTCTCCGTCATGCGTCATCGGGGTCACGAGTGCGACGAGCACCTGGCCGAAAGGGTTGTCCTGTTCCATCACGTCTCTCAGGCTACTTCCACTAGGTAACGAGTGCTGCTACTTGCGCTACTTCTTCTTCTCGACATCGCCGCTGAGGGCAGCGATAAATGCTTCCTGCGGCACTTCCACGCGGCCGACCATCTTCATGCGCTTCTTGCCGGCCTTCTGCTTCTCGAGCAGTTTTCGCTTGCGCGAGATGTCGCCGCCGTAGCACTTCGCGAGGACGTCCTTGCGGATCGCGCGGATCGTCTCCCTCGCGATGATGCGCGCGCCGATCGCAGCCTGGATCGGCACCTCGAACTGCTGGCGAGGAATGAGCTTGCGCAGGCGCTCGGTCATGAGCAGGCCGTAGCCGTACGCCTTGTCCTTATGCACGATGGCGCTGAACGCGTCGACGCGCTCGCCCTGCAGCAGGATGTCGACCTTGACGAGGTCAGCGACCTGATCACCCATCGGCTCGTAGTCGAGCGACGCATACCCCTGCGTGCGGCTCTTCAGCTGGTCGAAGAAGTCGAAAACGATCTCTCCGAGCGGCATCGAGTAGCGCAGCTCGACGCGCTCCTCGCTGAGGTAGTCCATGTTCATCAGCGTGCCGCGCTTGCTCTCGCACAGCTCCATGATCTTGCCGACGTAGTCCTTCGGGGCGAGGATCGCGGCGCGCATCATCGGCTCGCGCACCTCCAGGATCTTGCCCTCGGGGTACTCGCTCGGGTTCGTGACCGTGTGGATCTGCTTGTCCTCGGTCTTGACCTCGTAGACGACGGAAGGAGCCGTCGTGATGAGATCGAGGTCGAACTCGCGCATGAGGCGCTCGGTGACGATCTCGAGGTGGAGCAGGCCGAGGAAGCCCACTCGGAAGCCGAAGCCAAGCGCGACGGAGGTCTCCGGCTCGTAGTTGAGCGCCGCGTCCGAGAGCTTGAGCTTGTCGAGCGCCTCGCGCAGCAACGGGTAGTCGCCGGCGTCGATCGGATACAGGCCGGAGAAGACCATCGGCTTCGGCTCGGTGTACCCCGGCAGCGGCTCCTCGGACGGGCGCAGGCTCTCGGTGACGGTGTCGCCCACCTTCGAGAGACGCACATCTTTCACGCCGGTGATGAGGTAGCCGACCTCGCCGACGCCGAGCCCCTTGGCCACGGTCGGCTCGGGCGACGAGACGCCGATCTCGAGCATCTCGTGCGTCGATCCGGTCGACATCATCTTGATCTTGTCGCGAGCCTTGAGCTCGCCGTCGACGACTCGCACATACGTGACGACACCCCGGTAAGCGTCGTAGACCGAGTCGAAGATCATCGCGCGTGCCGGCGCATCCGCAACACCGACGGGGGCCGGGATGCGCTCGACGACGCGGTCGAGCAGCGCCTCGACACCCATGCCCGTCTTGCCACTCACGCGGAGCACGTCGTCCGGGTCGCCGCCGATGAGGTTCGCGATCTCCATCGCAAAGCGCTCCGGGTCGGCGGCAGGCAAGTCGATCTTGTTGAGTACCGGGATGATCTCGAGATCGTTCTCCATCGCCAGGTACAGGTTCGCGAGTGTCTGAGCCTCGATGCCCTGCGCTGCATCCACCAGCAGGATGGCACCCTCGCAGGCGGCGAGCGAACGAGACACCTCGTACGAGAAGTCGACGTGGCCCGGCGTGTCGATCATGTTGAGCGCGAACGTGTCGCCCTCGACCTCCCACGGCATGCGAACGGCCTGGCTCTTGATCGTGATGCCGCGCTCGCGCTCGATGTCCATCCGGTCGAGGTACTGTGCACGCATGGCGCGCTCGTCGACGGAGCCCGTGAGCTGAAGCATCCGGTCGGCCAGGGTGGACTTGCCGTGGTCGATGTGAGCGATGATGCAGAAATTGCGGATCCGGGCGGGGTCGGTCTGAGCCGGCTCGAGCGGAGTGGAGGCGCGTGGTGACATGGTGTCGCCTATTCTCCCATGAGCCGCGCGCCCGGCGTTCATCGCCCAGCGCTCGAGCGCGCAGCCAGCACACGCACCGCCCGAGATCGGCCCAGGAAGGCACAACCGCATGAGTCTCATCCGCCTCAACGACGTCGAGGTCGGCTTCGGCCCCTCCCCCGTGCTCAAAGAGGTCTTCCTCACGCTCGACCGGGGCGACCGCATCGGCCTGATTGGCCAGAACGGCTCCGGGAAGTCGACGCTGCTGAAGCTCATCCTCGAGCAGGTCGCGCCAGACAGGGGCACCGTCTCCATCGACGACGGCGTGCGCATCGGCTACTTCTCGCAGTTCTCCGAACTCGACGGCTCGTCGACGATCCTCGAGACCCTCGAGACCCTCTTCTCGCACGTCCACGAGATGGAGGCGGAGCTCGCGGAGATCGACACTGCGATCGCCGCCGAGCCCGATGCCGACACGCTCGACCGACTCATCATGCGCCAGTCTGAGCTCTTCGAGGAGATGGACCGGGCGGACGGCTGGGACTACAAGCGCCACATCGACACCGCCCTCACCAAGCTCGGCTTCACCGAAGCCCATCGCACGAGCCCGATCGAGCAGCTCTCCGGCGGTTGGCGAAACCGCGCCGCCCTCGCCAAGCTCCTGCTCGAGCAGCCAGACGTCCTCCTGCTCGACGAGCCGACAAACTTCCTCGACGTCGCCGGCGTCGAATGGCTCGAGACGTGGTTCCGCACGTTCCGCGGAGCCGCGATCATCGTGTCGCACGACCGCACGTTCCTGGATGCCGTCGTCACGCGCATCCTTGAGGTCGAGAACCTCCACCTGCACGAGTACCCCGGCGACTTCGGCGAGTACGTCATCCAGAAGCAGTTCAGGCTCAAGACACTGCAAGCGCAGTTCGTGCACGAGGCCGAGCTGCTCGCCTTCGAAGCAGAGGGCATCGCGGATCGGAGAGAGGCAGCGAAAGCAGGAGGCAAGGCCCTCGGCAAGCGCCTCTCCAGCATCAAAAAGAAGCGCGCGCCCCGCCCCGTCGATGAGATCGTCACCGAGATCTACGGCTCGCTTCACGTCAAGGACGTCCTGGCCAGGGTCTCCGGGCTCGGCAAGAGCTACGGCGAGCGCACGCTCTTCGACGACGTCACCTTCGAGGTGCACCGCGGCGACCGCATCGCCGTCATCGGCCCGAACGGCAGCGGAAAGTCGACGCTCCTGCGGGTCCTGACCGGCGAAGAGTCGGCGGACATCGGCCGCGTCGACTGGCCGAACGGAGTGAAGGTGGTCTCCTACAACCAGGTCCTCGCCGAGCTCGACGAGTCGGACACCGTGTCGCACTCCGTCAACGCGATGCCAGACAGCATCGCGCTCAGAGCGACGAAGAAGTCAGTCGCTCGTTTCCTCAGCATGTTCCGCTTCAGCGAGGCCGAGCTGAAGTCGAGGATCGGCACGCTCTCCGGCGGGCAGCGAGCGCGAGTCGCGATGGCCCAGTGCCTGCTCTCCGGCGCATCCGTGCTGGTGCTCGACGAGCCGACCAACCACCTCGACCTCCCGAGCACGCAGGTCATGGAACGCGCGCTCGTGCACTTCCCGGGCGCCGTCATCGTCGTCAGCCACGACCGGTTCTTCATCGACAAGGTCGCGACCGGCACCGTCGTCTTCGGCACGAACACCGATGCGCCGGCCGAGCTCGAGATCACCATCGCCGACTCGGCGTAGAACGCTGCCGGGTTCCGACGCCGCCTGAAGCCTGGTAGAGTTTCTGTTTGGCTTACGCGTCGCCCACTCGGCGCGGATTGGCTGCACGGCCCTCTTCCGTGTGGCACCGTTCCAGTACACCTTCCTGTAAGAAAGAAGCAACGTGGCAAATATCAAGTCGCAGATCAAGCGCATCGGCACCAACCGCAAGGCGACCGAGCGCAACCGCGCCTACAAGAGCGAACTCCGCACGGCAATCCGTCGCGTGCGTTCCGCGGTCTCCGAGGGCAACAAGGAGCAGGCCGAGCTCGCGCTCACCTTCGCCGCCAAGAAGCTCGACAAGGCCGTCTCGAAGGGCGTCATCCACAAGAACCAGGCAGCGAACCGCAAGTCGGCCATCGCGAAGTCGGTCGCAGCGCTCTAAGCCTCCCGTCATGCCGTCATCGACCCCCGCGTCTTCGTTCGAGGCGCGGGGGTCGATTCGTCGTGTCGCCCTGCTGCAGAGCATCAACCTCGGACAGCACCGCAAGCTGCCGATGGCAGACCTCAAGGTCGCCCTTGCCGCTGCAGGGCACACGAATATCGCGACGGTGCTCCAGACCGGGAACGTGCTCTTCGACGCCCCCGCTGCGGTGACGAACGACGCGCTTGAGACGCGCATCCGCACTGAGATCTCCGACGCCTTCTCGATGGACGTGCCGACACTCGTGCGCGACGCCGCCGAGTGGCGTGCCGTCGTCGAGCACGACCCGTTCCGGGAGCTGGACCCGCACCTCAGCCGCTACGTCGTGGTGTTCTGCGCGGAGCCGCCCGGGGATCGCGTCGCGACAGCTCTCGAAGGCGTCGATCTCGAAGATGATCGGTGGGCCGTGCGCGGACGCGAGATCTACGTGTTCTGCCCGAACGGGCAGATCCAGTCGCCCGTGCTGCAACGACTGGGCCGCCCGAAAAGCTCAGACACGTCGAGCGGGCCTGCGACGGTCCGCACCTGGGGAACCGTACTCAGGATCGAGGCGAAGCTCTAGGCGCGGCATCACGCCCACGTCGCACGGTCAGACGTCGCGAAGGGCGATGCAGCGCAACATTCGCTCCACGGCGAACTGCGGGTCCCTGCCCGCACCCTTCACCGCATGGTCGGTCTCGGCGACCAGTGTGATGGCGCGGCCGAGCGACGCATCGTCCCAGTCCCGCAGCTCGCGTCGAGCTTGCCCCACCTGCCAGGGGGATGCGCCGGCGCGGCTCGCGATCTGCGCGTCGGAACCAGAGAGGCCCTGCACCTTCGCCATGATGCGAAGCTTCGAGGCGACGGCCGAGACGATGGGCACGGGATGCAGGCCCGTCGAGAAACCGTGCCGCACGAGCGCAAGCGCGTCGCGAACCCGGCCGGCGAGCGCCGCATCCGCGATCTTGAACCCAGTGGTCTCGACGCGACCCCCGAAGTACTTATCGACGTGCTCGTCGGTGATGGTGTCGCTCGTGACCGTAAGCAGCTGTCGTGCGGCGCCGATGAGCTCCGCGAGGTCGGTGTTGAAGGCGGCGACGAGCAACGCCGCGGCTTGAGGTTCAATGCGCCGGCCCGCCGTGCGAACTTCGGCGACGACCACGTCGATGAGTTCGCTCGGCTTGGGCTTCTGGCACTCGACCTCGATGGCGACGTCCTTGGCCGCGCGCACCGCGTCGAGCATTTTCTTGCCGCGCACTCCCCCGCCGTGCCTGAGCACCAGTGTGGCACCGTCGACGGGCATCTTGGTGTAGTCGACGACATCGGCGATGAGCGCGTCCGTGCACTGCTGCACGCCGCGGATGATGACAAGGCGCGGCTCGAAAAAGAGCGACGGGCTGACGAGTGTGGTGAGGTAGCCGCTCGAGTAGGCGGAGGCCTCGAGCTCCGTGATCTCGAGGTCCGGCGACTCGGCGCGCAGCACGTCGCGGAGTCGTGTGATGGCAGCCTCTGCGAAGTAATCCTCCGGTCCGCTCACGAGCACGATGCCGGCCGGCCGCACTTCCCGGTGTATGAGGACGGGGATCGCCCTCTTGGGGGTGCTCGCCCGTTTCGCCTGTGCCATGTGGCAATGCTAGCGATGAGCGGGGCGTCAGGCTGGCCGCCATCCCCACCTCCGATGACGATGGTGCCAAGTTCGTCGGTGCGCAGCGCCCGCGTACCCGCGCCCGCGAGCATGCCGAGGGCAGCATCCGTCGGGTGGCCGTAGCCGTTGTCGGCGCCAACCGAGACCAGCCCGATCGACGCGCCTACCTCCTGGTAGAGCTGAGCGCTCTGATCGCGCGAACCATGGTGCGCCATCTTCACGATGTTGGCGCGCGGATGAGGGTGCTCGCGCAACAGATCGCGCTGGGCCTCCTCCCCGAGGTCGCCAAGAGCCACCAGCGACAGGCACACGGAGACGCACGTCGCGGCGGGCTCGAGCACCGTCACGAGGCTCCCGTCGTTGCCGCCAACTGTCGCCGGCTCGCCGTCGGCGCCACGCTTTGGCCACAAGGCGGTCCAGGTGAGGTCGCCGAGTACCCACGAGTCGCCGCTCGCGGCGAAGTGCACCTGGGCCCCGAATGCTCGGAGATCCGCGACGAGCGGTTCCTCCCTGGCTTCGCGCGTGTCCGGCACAACGAGCGCCGCGACGCCGACACCGGACTCAACCATCGCGATCGCCGCTCCGGTGTGGTCGAGATCGAAATGCGACAGCACCAGCAGCGCCAGCTCATCGATGCCGAGCACGTCGAGGCAGGCGAGAAGTGCCTCCGGTTCGGCCCCGGTGTCGATGAGAGCAGCGGCCTCGCCCGCGCGGACGATCAGCGAATCCCCCTGCCCGATGTCGCAGGCGGCGTAGCGCCAATTGCTCGGAATGCTGCGCTTCACGTGCACGGCCTGGCCGATGAGCGTGCCAGCGTAGGCGACGAGGGCGACGCACAGCAGAACCGCCAGCCAGGCTCGCCAACGTTGCATCAACAGGACCAGCGCAAGGACTCCACCAAGGCACAGGATCGCGCCGAGAAGGCCCCCCGGCCACGGCAGCAGCGCACCTGGCCAGCCGCTCACGGATACAGCCACCAGCCCGATCCACTGCGCAGGTATCCACGCCAGCCAGAGAAGTGCATGTCCGAACCAGGGAGCAACTCCGAGGAGCAGTCCGCCGACGAGCCCGACCAGCGTGGCGACGGGCGCAGCCGGTGCGGCGAGCACGTTCGCCACGACGCCGTAGAGCGGGAGCTGGGGCGCGAGGAGGAGCAGTACCGGCTGGCAGGCGAGCTGCGCCGCGGCAGGCACCGCGAGGAAGAGGGCGAGCGGTCGCGGCATGACGCGAGCGAGGCGCTCACCGAGCGGGTTCGCGAGGGTCAGGAGTCCGAGCGTGGCCAGCACCGAGAGGGCGAATCCGTAGTCGCGACTGCGCCAGGGATCGGCGACCAGCACGGCAAGCGCCGCCAGCGAGAGCAATGCGAGGCCGCTCACCCGACGCGACGTGACCTCGAGCGCCAGCACAACCGTCGCCATGATGCTCGCTCTGATGACGCTGCCCTCCGGTGTGACGAGCGCGACGAAGCCGGCCAGCAGTACCGAAGCCAGCGCAAGACGAACCCCGCGCCGGAACCCGAAGACCCGGCCGACCACCAGCACGGCTGCAACGACAATGGCACAGTTCGCGCCGGAAACCGCCGTGAGGTGCGTGAGCGCGGAGGTCTTCATCTGCTCGTCGAGCTCGGGTGTCACAAGGCGCGTGTCTCCGACCGACAGGCCAGGGAGCAGCTGCGCGCCGGGCCCCGGAAGCGCGCGGGCCGCATCCACGAACGCGTCGCGCGCTCCGGCTGTGCCTGCGAGCAGGCCAGCGGGAGTCTCGACGACCTCCGCAGGCCCGTCGAGGAAGATCATCGCCGCGACGCCGTCCCCCGCTTCCGCTGGAGCGAGCGTGCCGTGCAGCTCAACGCGCGACCCGATCCCCGGGATGCCACCGTCAGCACCGTCCGCCATGCTCAGCTTGCCGAAGACCAGCAGCGAGGCCCCGCCGCCTCCAGACTTCCCCTGGACTTCGTACGAATCGAGGAGCACCTCAAAGTGCGGCACCTCTTCGAGGTGCGACCCGACCCACCCGCCGCGCTCCGCACCGTCGGCGAGCGCGTTCTCGCCAACGAGCGAGGTGAGCGTCCCAGTCGCTTCCGCCGGGGCACTCTCGGCCGCTGCCGCCCGCAGCCCCTCCGGGACTCTGACCGGCGACTGGGTGCCCACGCTCACCGCCACGAGTGCGGCCGCGGCTGCCGGCACCGCCAGGGTCGCGAGCAGATCCGCGGCAGGACGCAGCGTCCACCGTCGGATGCCCGTCGCCGCTCCGAGGACGCAGACGGCCAGAGCCGCCGCGGCGACCGCCATGCTCCAGGCCGTGGCAGGGAAGGTCACACAGACCCAGGCCACGCCCCAGACCGCGGTAGCGGCCGGGACGAGTCGTGCGTCTCTGGCTCCGAGGCGTTCCACGATCTGCGGCGGCATGAGCTCGGCACCGCGTGCGCCCTCTCGCGCTGTCGAGCCGTTGACGCTCATACCGTGACCAGGTCGACGAGGCCCTCATACGTCGCGTCCCCAACGCCTGCGACCTGCTTGAGATCTTCGACGGACGTGAAGCCGCCGTTCTGCTCGCGATAGTCAATGATGCGCGAGGACATCGCCGGTCCGATGCGCGGCAGCTCCTCGAGCTCGGCGGCCGTCGCCGTGTTGAGGTTCACGAGCCCGTCCGCCGCGGATGCTCCCCCGGCGCCTGTCGGGACGCCGCCCGTCGCGACGGGCGCAGCCGGCAGCTCGCCGATGCGCGGCACGCGCAGCTGCTCGCCGTCAACCAGTGTGCGGGCCATGTTGAGGAGCGAGGGATCTGCGTCGCCCGCGAGGCCCCCAGCCGCGGCGATGCCGTCAACCACGCGCGCCCCAGGGGGAACCTCGTAGACACCGGGGTTCGCGACCGCACCGACAATGTGGACAAGCAGCGTCGCACTCTTCGGGGCCGCGTCCCCAGTCGGCGCGTGCGTCGACTCGAGCTCGATGCCCACCGTCGGGGAAGCTCCTCCCATGGCGCCAAGGCTCGGCGTCGGGCGGAACGCCGCGATGGCGATCGCACCAGCGAGCACCGCCAGCACCAGCACCACGGCGGCACCGACCCCGATCCGCAGACGCGGTCGGGGCGGACGCTCGAAAAGGTCTGCCAGCTCGGATTCGGACACCCTCGCACGCTACGGCCGCAGGCGCATCCGCTCAGGAGCGACCTTGGAACCTGTGGAGAGCGGTGTCCGCACAGGGGCGCTGAAGACAGAGTGGGCTGCGGTCGTCGCTGGACAGTCCCGGGCGCAAGGCGCCAGCCGAACGCAGACGCGCCCCGCTCGTGGAGCGGGGCGCGTCAGTCAGGCCGAAGTGTCAGCCTTTGACGGCGATGTTCACGAGCTTCGGCGCGCGGACGATGATCTTGACGATCTCGCGCCCGGCGAGAGCAGCCTGCACCCGCGGCGACGAGACTGCCAGCTGCTCGAGCGACGCCTCGTCGATCGTCGGCGGCACCTCGAGACGGTGCTTGACCTTGCCGTTGATCTGCACGACGGCCGTGATCTGGTCCTGTGTGAGCAGCGAGCGGGCGGCCGCGGGCCACTTGACGTGCGAGACGCTGCCCTTGTGGCCGAGGCGCTCCCACATGTCCTCCGCCGTGTGCGGCGCGTACATGTCGAGCACGACCGCGATGGCTTCCGCTGCCTCGCGCACCGCTGGGTCCGCGGGCCCTACGCCCGAGTCGATGGCCTTACGCGTCGCGTTCGTGAGCTCCATGAGGCGCGCGATGACGACATTGAATTTGAAGCCCGACGCCAGCTGCGGGATGTCGGCGAGGAAGCGGTGCGTCTCGCGCCGCAGCCCGCGGTCGCCCTCCCCGAAGTCGACGCCGACGGGACTCGTGACCTCGCCGGAGATGCGCCAAGCCCGCGCGAGGAACTTGCCAGACCCGGCGACCGAGACGTCGGCCCAGTCGACGTCGTCCTCCGGCGGGCTCGCGAAGAGCATCGTCAGACGCACGGCGTCGACGCCGTACTGGTCGAGCTCCGCCGAGAGGCTCACGACGTTGCCCTTCGACTTCGACATCTTCTTGCCGTCCATGACCACCATGCCCTGGTTGAGTAGCGCCGAGAATGGCTCGGTGAAGTCGACGTGGCCGAGGTCGTACAGCACCTTCGTGATGAAGCGCGCGTAGAGAAGATGCAGGATGGCGTGCTCGACGCCGCCGACGTACTGGTCGACGGGCGCCCAGCTCGCGGCGGTCTTCTCATCGAAGGCCGCGAGTTCGTTGTTTGGCGAGAGGAAACGCAGGAAGTACCAGGAGCTGTCGACGAAGGTGTCCATCGTGTCGGTGTCGCGCAGCATCGGCTCGCCGGTCTCCGGGTCGACCGTGTTCACCCAGTCGGACGCGCCGCCGAGCGGTGACGCCCCCTTCGGTCGCAGGTCGAGCCCCTCGGCCTCCGGCAGTCGCACGGGCAGCTGGTCAATCGGGACAGGCACCTCCTTGCCGTTCTCGCCGTGCAGGATCGGGATGGGCGTGCCCCAGTAGCGCTGGCGGGAGATCAGCCAGTCGCGCAGGCGGTAGTTCTTGGCAGCGCGGCCGGTGCCCCGCTCGTCGAGCAGTTCGATCGCGGCCTGGATGCCGGAGCGCTTCGAGAGCCCGTCCAGCGGCCCAGAGTTCGTCAGGCGGCCGTCGCCGGACAGCGCCTCGCCGGTCTTCGCGGGGTGGAGGTCTTCGAACTCGGGCAGAGAGCCGTCCTCAGGGATGACCGGGATGACCCCCGTCACTGGCTGCGTGACGTCCACGACGACCTTGACCGGCAGGTCGAAGGCGCGCGCGAAGTCCAGGTCACGCTGGTCGTGCGCGGGCACGGCCATGATCGCGCCGGTTCCGTAGTCGGCCAGCACGTAGTCGGCTGCCCAGATCGGCAGACGCTCGCCGCTGAGCGGGTTGATCGCGAAGCGGCCCAGGTCGACGCCCGTCTTGGGGCGGTCGCTGGACTGCCGGTCGATGGAGTCGAGCGCGCGGGTGTCCGCCAGGTACTTCTCGAAGCGCTCGCGCACCTCAGCACTCGCACCCTCAGCCAGCTCGGCGGCCAGGTCGGAGTCTGGGGCCACGACCATAAACGTCGCACCGTACAGCGTGTCGGGACGTGTGGTGAAGACCGTCACCGGCTCGTCCCGCCCTTCGACGACGAAGTCGACGTCTGCGCCGAGCGAGCGCCCGATCCAGTTCCGCTGCATCGTGATGACCTTCTGCGGCCAGTGTCCCTCGAGCTGGTTGAGGTCGTCGATGAGGCGATCGGCGTAGTCGGTGATCTTGAAGTACCACTGGTTGAGCTTCTTCTTGACGACGATCGCGTCGCAGCGCTCGCAGTGGCCGTCGATGACCTGCTCGTTCGCGAGCACCGTCTGGTCGTTCGGGCACCAGTTGACGTCCGAGTACTTGCGGTAGGCGAGGCCGCGCTCGTACATCTGCAGGAACAGCCACTGGTTCCAGCGGTAGTACTCGGGGTCGGACGTGTGGATGACGCGATCCCAGTCGAAGGACGCCGCGTAGCGCTTCATGGATGCACGCTGCTGCGCGATGTTCTCGTACGTCCAGTCCTTGGGGTCGCCGCCGTTCTTGATGGCGGCGTTTTCCGCAGGCAGCCCGAAGGAGTCCCAGCCGATGGGGTGTAGGACGTTGAAGCCCTGGTGGCGCCAGTAGCGAGCGACGGCGTCGCCCAGCGCGTACTGCTCGGCGTGCCCCATGTGCAGATCACCGGAGGGGTACGGGAACATGTCGAGGACGTACTTCCGGGGGCGGTCGTCGCCCTCGAGGTTCGTCGCGAAAGGCCGAAGCTGGTCCCACTCGGCCGACCACTTCGCTTCGAGAGCCTTGAAGTCGTATTCCTGGGGCTCAGCGCCTGTCGCTTCGGTCACAGATTTCTTCTTTCATCGCGTTGCCGTTTGCTGCACGGGGGTCGCCCTCGTCGCGGGCGACGAGCTGCGGCGCGAAGCATGGGGCACTTCGCGTTGGACACCAACGCCCAAGACTACTCGTCGCCGAGGCGAAGCGCGCGTGTGACCAGGGCGGCGTCGACGGGGGTGTGCGAGATGATCAGCACGGAGCGTTCGGCTCCGGATGCGTCGAGCAGTTCGGCGACGAGCTGCTCGGCCAGAGCAGGGTCGACGTTAGCGGTCGGCTCGTCGAGCACCAGCACCGGGAATTCGGCCAAGATGCCGCGTGCGAGCGCGATGCGCTGGGCTTGTCCGCCCGAGACGAGGGCGCCGCGCTCCCCGACTCTGGCCTCGAGGCCACCACGCTCGATGAGCCAGGGCCCGAGCCCCACCCGGTTGAGGACGGCCTCGAGCTCGGCGTCGGCGGCGTCTGGTTTCGCGAACAGCAGATTCTGTCGGATGCTCTCGTCGAAGATGTGCGGCCGCTGCTCGATGAGACCGACGACTGCGCGCACCTGCTCGGGCGCGTACGCCTTGGCTTCGACCCCGTTGAGGCGATACGAGCCTTCGTAGTCGAGGAACCGCACCAGCACATTGGCGAGCGTCGTCTTGCCCGCACCGGACTCGCCCTCAACCAGCAGCCGATCGCCGGGAGCCAGCTCGAAGGAGACGCCGCGGATCGCAGCCCTTGTCGCACCGGGCCAGGACGCGGCCACGCGCTCCAGGCTCAGCGTCACGGGAAGGTTCGGGCCTGGGCGCGGCGCCGGCAGTGGCTGCGCATCCGGCAGCCCGTCGGGCGCTTCCCCTGGCGCCACATCCGCCACTCGAACCGCGCTGGCGCGGACCTGACGCCACGCGGCCACCGCCTGCGGCACCTGCGCGAAGATCTCGAAGAGGGCCATGGGAACCAGAGCGATGAGGGTGAGCATCGGCGCCAGCAGGCTGCCGTCGACCGTCGGGTTGATGCCGACCGCGAGCGCGCCCGCGGTGGCGAGGCCGGAGAAGAGCATCACGAGCCCGGCCACTGCGCCGCTGCCCCGCGCCCGGGACACGAGCGCATCGCGGAGCCGAACGTCGGCTGCCTCGACCTCAGCGAGCTTCGCGTCGAGGGCACCATAAGCCTCGAGCGTCTCGAAATTGGAGATCGTCTCGTAGATGCGATCGTTGAGCGCTGCCCTGAGCGGCGCCGCCTCTCGGTCGGCCCGACCGGAGATGGCGAGGTTCGTCGTCGTCGCCACGATGCCCGCGAGGACGAGGCAGACGAGGAGGACCACCGCGGCCGGTGCGCTGACGAGCCAGATGCCGACGACCGCGAGGGTCGAGGTGAGCCCTGCGATGAGCAGTGGCTGCGCGACGCGAAGCGGCAGGAACTGCAGCTCGTCGACGTCGCTCACGAGACGTGTCAGCAGGTCGCCCCGTCGGTGCGTGGCGAGCCCCGCGGGCGCGAGTGGGATGAGGCGCTCGAGCACGCCAACCCGAAGTTCCGCAAGCTGCCGGAAGGAAGCATCGTGGCCGAGCAGCCGCTCGACGTATCGGAACACGGCCCGACCGATCGCGAAGGCGCGGACACCGACGATCGCGATGCCGAGGAGCAAGATGTGGATGATCTCCGAGGCTCGCGTGAGGAGATAGGCGCTCGTCGCGAGCAGCGCAACGGCGCAGATCGCACTGAGTAGGCCGAAGGCGATGGCCGGCCAGAGCCTGCGCGCCGACGGCATCGCGAGGCGAAGGATGCGGCGCTCGTCCGCCGACGGTCGGTTGCGTGCGATCGTCATGCGCTGGCCACCGCTTCCACCGGCTCGATCGTGTGCACAGCGTCAGCCGACGCGACCAGCGCCCGGCGGTGGCTGACCACCAACACCGCTCTCCCTTCGACGGCAAGGGATCGGAGCGCAGCGGCGATACGCCGCTCGGTCTCGGCGTCGAGCGCGGAGCTCGGCTCGTCGAAGAGGACGACGGGGCAGTCGAGACGGCGCGCTCTGAGGAGGGTGCGCGCGAGCGCGACGCGTTGCGCCTGCCCTCCGGAGAGTCCGGCTCCCGCCACACCGAGCATCCGCCCGGGCTCGAGGGACCCGAGACCGGCCTCCTCCAGCGCTAACCTCACCTCGTGCTCGCTGGCCGAAGGCTGCCCCAGCGCGACGTTGTCGGCGACCGTGCCTTCGATGAGCGAGGCCGTTTGGCCCATCCACGCGATCGCGGACCTTCGTGCGTCTCCCGTGAGCTGCTGCCCTCCGATCAGCACCGCGCCGCCGCTCGCCACCGCGCCACGCGCAACCGCGAGCAGGGTCGACTTACCGGCGCCGGACGGGCCGACGATCGCCGTCACTGCCCCCGCAGGGACAGCCAGGCTGTAGTCGCGAAGGACTGGCCGCCCCTCATAGCCAACGGACACCTCGCGGAACTCGAGACCCACGTCGGCCTTGCCGGTCGGGACGACGCGGGGCGTCGAGCGCACCGGCCCCGCCTGGGCTTCGTCGCCGACGGCATCGGCAGCCTCGATGACCGCGAAGACGTCGTTCGATGCGGCAACCCCGTCGGCGGCCGCGT
Source organism: Pseudoclavibacter helvolus (assembly GCF_049707175.1). GTDB lineage: Bacteria > Actinomycetota > Actinomycetes > Actinomycetales > Microbacteriaceae > Pseudoclavibacter > Pseudoclavibacter helvolus_A. The sequence goes on from NZ_JBNAFM010000007.1 coordinate 63,931, forward strand.
GGAACTGCGCGCCCACCTGACGCAACGGAAGGTACACCTCAGGTGCGAGGAGGAGCACGAAGAGCCCGACCTCGAGCGTCATCTCGCGGTTGATCAGCTGGATGCCGATCGTCACCGCGATGAGCGCCACCGACAGACTGGCGAGCAGCTCGAGCGCGAACCCGGACATGAACGACAGCCTCAGCACCTTCATGGTCGCGACCCGGTATTCGTCGGTGACGGTGCGGATGCGCGTCGGCTGTCGCTGCGCCCTGCCGAAGATCTTCAGCGTGGAGAGCCCCTCGACGACCTCGAGGAACCCGGTCGCGAGCGTCGAGAGCGCGTTCCACTGCCGATCCTGCACCTTTTGGGTCGCCCACCCGATGAGGATCATGAAGACCGGGATCAGCGGCAGGGTGATGATGACGGTGATCGCTGACGGGAGGTCCCACATCGCCATGACGACGATGAGGACGGGCGCCGCGATTGCCGTTAATAGCAGCTGCGGCAGGTACTTGGCGAAGTAGGTGTCCAGCGCGCCGAGCCCTGGGCCGGCGAGCGTCGTGAGCCGCGAGCTCGACGTGGTCGAGAGCCACGCCGGACCGAGCTGCGCGATCGCGGCCAGCAGCTTCTTGCGGAGCTCGCTCTTCACCTGCGCGGCCGCGCGGGCGGAGACCGCCTCCATCCCCCAGGTCGCCGCGCTGCGGACCGCGATGACGACGAGCAGCGCACCGAACCATGGGAGGAGGTCTTCGACGCGCTGGCCGGCGATTGCGGAGACGATCAGGTGGGTGACCAGCCAGGCGAAGCAGATGATGCTGACGGTCTGCACTGCGCCGAGCACCGCGCCGAGCACGAAGAAGCTTCGTGCCGACGCGGCGTGGCGCAGGAGTCTGGGGTCGAGGGGTTTCACGGGCTAGGCGGGGACTGCCGCCGGCTCCTCGTGTGCGTCGCCGGTGATCGTCTTCCGGCTGATGCGCTTCCGGAAGACCCAGAAGGTCCAGGCTTGGTAGCCGAGCACAAACGGCACGATGATGAGCGCCGCCCAGCTCATGATGCCGAGCGTGTACTCACTCGACGAGCCGTTCGCGATCGTCAGCGGGTTGGATGGGTCGAGGGTGTTCGGCAGCAGGTTGGGGAACAGCGACGCGAACAGGGTCAGCACGGCAGTGGCCACCGTGAGCGCCCCGAGGGTGAACGCGACGCCGTCGCGACGGAGCAGCGTGCTGACGTAGGAGCCGACGAACGCGACAACTGCGACGAGGGCCAGCACCATTCCCGCGGGTGAGAAGTGCGCGGCAACGGTCCACCCGAGGAACGCGATCGCGAGCACAGCCACGAGAACGCCGACCTTGAGCGCGAGCGCCCTGGCGCGGTCGCGGATGTCACCTTCGGTCTTCCGAGTGATGAACACCAGCCCATGGTAGAAGAACAGCGTGAGCGTCGTGAGCCCACCCAGCAGGGCGTACGGGTTGAGCAGGTCGAAGAAGGAGCCGACGTAGTTGAAGTTCTCGTCGAGCGCCATGCCCTGCGTGATGTTGGCGAACGCGACGCCCCACAGCAGCGCGGGCACTGCCGAGCCCACGAAGATCATCCAGTCGAACCATCTGGTCCACTCGACCCCCTTGCCCTGGTGGCGGTACTCGAACGAGACCCCGCGCACGATCAGCGCCAGCAGGATGAGCAGAAGCGGCAGATAGAAGCCTGAGAAGATCGTCGCGTACCACTCGGGAAAGGACGCGAAGAGGGCGGCACCCGCCACGATGACCCACGTCTCATTGAGGTCCCAGATCGGCCCGATGGTGTTGATGAGCACGCGACGGTCGGTGTCGTCCTTGCCGATGAAGGGCAGCGCGATGCCGACGCCGAAGTCGAAGCCGTCGAGCACGAAGTAGCCGACGAAGAAGAAGGCAACGATCCAGAACCAGAGGACTGGCAGATCCATCAGTAGACGCTCGCTTTCACCTTGACATCGGCAACGTCGTCGACGGTGCCATCGGCATTGGAATCGAAACTCGGTGGGTCTTCCTGCGCGGCCTTGAGCAGCAGCTTGACCTCGACGACGGCGAGGATCGCGTAGACCAGGGTGAAGGCGACGAGCGAGATCAGGACGCTGAGTCCGCTCACGTTCGGCGAGACGCCCGCCTCGGTCTTCAGCAGTCCGAAGACGAGCCACGGCTGGCGGCCCATCTCGGTGAAGATCCAGCCGACCGTGATGCCGAGTGTCGGGAACAGGACCGTCAGGATCGCGAGGTTCCACATCCAGGTCTTCGGCGGGTTCTTGGCCTTCTTGCGGGTGACCCAGAGGCCGGCGACCGCGACGGCGATGGACGCCATGCCGAAGCCCATCATCCAGCGGAACGACCAATAGGTCACCCAGATGATCGGCGCGTAGTCGCCTGGGCCGTAGAGCGCCGTGTACTGCGCCTGCAGGTCGTTGATTCCCTCGACGGTGCCGTCGAAGGTGTGTGTCGACAGGAAGGAGAGGAGGTACGGGATGCGGATGGAGAACAGCTCAGACGAACCGTCGGGTGTCCCCCAGGTGAAGACCGAGAACGAGGCGTTCGCGCCGGTCGCGGTGGTGTACAGCGCCTCTGCGGCCGCCATCTTCATGGGCTGCGCCTCGACCATGGCGAGGCCGAGCTGGTCGCCGCTCAGCATGGTGCCGACGCCGCCGACAAGCATGAACCACAGGCCGAACTTGAGGGCAGGCTGCATGACGTCGTGGTTCTGGTCGCGCTTGAGGTGCCAGGCCGCCGTCGCGATGATGATGGCCGCACCGACCATGAGGGACGCGAAGATCGTGTGCGGCAGGGCGGCCATGGCGACCGGGTTGGTGAGCACCGCGCCGAAGTCGACGAGTTCGGCGCGGCCGTTCGCCTCGTTCATCTCGTAGCCGACCGGGTTCTGCATGAACGCGTTCGCAGCGAGGATGAAGTAGGCGGAGGTCCACGTGCCGATCATGGTGAGCCAGATCGTCGCGAGGTGGAGCTTCGGTGGCAGCTTGTCCCAGCCGAAGATCCAGAGGCCGATGAAGGTCGCTTCGAGGAAGAACGCGACGAGTCCCTCGAAGGCGAGCGGCGCCCCGAAGACGTCGCCGACAAACCTCGAGTAGTCAGACCAGTTCATACCGAACTGGAACTCCTGCACGATGCCGGTCACGACGCCCATGGCGAAGTTGATGAGGAACATCTTGCCGAAGAGCTTGGTGAGGCGCAGGTAGGTGACCTTGCCGGTGCGCACCCAAGCGGTCTGCCAGATGGCGATCGCGAGCACGAGACCGAGGGTGACCGGCACGAAGAGGAAGTGGTACACGGTCGTGACACCGAACTGCCACCGCGCGAGAATGAGTGGATCCAGCAGGGCGTCCACAAGGCCTCCTGAGGCGTCTGAGGTCGGGCGCGAGGCCCAGGGATCGCAGCGCGATTCCTGCGGTCCATGGTACGCCGTCGACTACTACATCGTGTCGAATAGGAGACCCTAAGTGAGCGCTGTTTCGACGCGCGACCGGGCATTTCTACATAATGTAGTGGATGTAACGAAACGATAACGGAGCAGAATCCCTGGGGATGCCAAAGTTGGAGCCCTAGAGTCTGCGACATGGATGCGGGAAGCAGAGCATGAACGAGCTGATCGAGACGGGGCTCGACTACGTCGAATCCGTGCCTCCCATTTGGCGGATCATCCTGGTCGGCGTCGCGATCATGCTCGAAACGAGCGTGCTCATCGGACTCATCGTTCCGGGCGAGACCGTCCTCCTGGTCCTCAGCACCGGCATCGACGCGCCACTCCCCTGGGTGCTCACCATCGCCGCATCCATCGTTGGCGCGCTCCTTGGCGAGTCCTTTGGCTTTTGGCTCGGACGCACCTTCGGCCCGAGGATACGCACCTCTCGCGTCGGCCGATGGCTCGGCGATGAGCGATGGCAGCGTGCAGAGCTCCTCATCCAGCGACGCGGCGGCCCGGCGGTCCTTATCTCCCGCTTCCTCCCCGTGCTGCACTCGCTGGTGCCGCTGGCGGCCGGCATGGGCGGCATGCGCTACCGGCGATTCCTCGCCTGGACGATCCCCGCCTGCGTCATCTGGTCGACGGCGTACGTGAGCGCCGCGGCCGGTGCATCCGCGGGTTTCCGCGAGCTGTCCTCGTCGCTGCACTGGGCCGGCTACCTCTTCGTCGGGGTCATCGTCGTCTTTCTCTTCGTGATGTGGCTCGTGAAGCGCTCGATCGGGAAGGTCATGAACCGAGACCTCGACGAGGCGACGGCGCTCGCCGAGGCTGAGCGCGACGCCACCTCTGCACGCGGATGCGACAACTCAGACGCGGAGGCCGCAGGCGTGCGAGGATGAGCGGGTGACGCCGACCTCCGACGCCCAGTCTCCGCTCGAACGCTGGCTCCTCGGGCTGCGGCCCGTTCGGGCTGTCATCGACAACGCCTTTCGCATCGAGGACAGGGTCCGCCTCGTCCGCGTCAAGCTGGTCCGAAAGCGCGGCTACCTCACGGTGCTCGAGCCATACACCGGCTACGGAACAACGTCGTGGGTGCGCGCGCTCGCTCGGGTGCATATGGCTCCCCCCGGCAACCGTCGTCGCTTCAGCCTGTCCAGGTTGCTGCGGCGCAAGCGCCGAGAGTCAGTCGTGCGCGGGTGGCGCAGCTTCGCTCGCGTCTCTGCGGGAAATGTGCCAGCGACGGTCATCATCGACGGCGTCAGACACCCGGTCAAAGCCGATCGCGGGGGCATCGTCGACATCAACCTGCCGGCGAACCTCCCGCCGGGGTGGAACACCATCACCTTCGAGAGCTTCGACCGGCAGACCAGTACGGCCCCGGTGTTCATCGTCGCCGACGACCAGCGGGTCGGCCTGCTCTCCGACATCGACGACACCGTCATGGTGACGGCGCTCCCCCGGCCCATGCTTGCCGCCTGGAACACCTTCGTGCTCGACGTGCACGCCCGTACCCCGACGCCGGGTATGAACGTGCTCTCGGAGCGCATCCTGACCTCCTTCGGACGGAGCGAGACCCCCGTCGTTTACCTGTCGACGGGGCCATGGAACGTCGCCCCGACCCTTGCCCGCTTCCTCGGTCGGAACCTATATCCGGCTGGGCCGCTGCTCCTCACCGACTGGGGCCCGACGCCGGAGCGCATCTTCCGCTCCGGGCTCGAGCACAAGGTGTCGAACCTCGACCGGCTGGCGCGAGAGTTCCCAGACATCAAGTGGATTCTCGTCGGCGACGACGGTCAGCACGACGAACAAATCTATGGCGAGTTCACGAGCCGTCACCCCGACCGGGTGCTCGCGATCGCCATCCGCCAACTGTCAACGAGCGAGGCCGTGCTCGCCGGTGGCCGGGCCGCCAGTGCGCACTGGCGGAAGAACGCACCGGTGCCGTGGGTGTACGCCCCGGACGGCGCAGGCCTCGCGAAGCAGCTCACCGAAGCGGGCATCCTGCCCGATCTCACGCAGGCACCCGAGAAGGCGCCGGACGAGACGCGCTGACGCCGCTGCTAGGCGGGTTCCTCGCGCGGCGACTCGGCTCGGCCGAGCGCTAGCGTGAAGTTCAGCGAGTCCATCTCCGAGTAGGGGCGGTACATGCCGTTGAAGACGCTGGACCCCGCAGGGGTGAGGATCACGCGCACACCGAGCCATTCGGCGACGTCGTCGCGTACCAGGGGCGTTCCGATCTCGCAGCTGGCGAAGTCGATGCGGCTGCCATCCTCGCCCTGGACGAGCAGCCTCGCGTCCCCGCCGTCAAAGACGAGCTGCGGGTTGCGGAACGTGACGTCGAGCATCCCGCCGTGCCCCGTGAGCCGAACCGCCCCGACGAAGCTGGCGCTGCCGACGGGAGCATCGCCGTCGATCCAGGTCGCGTCCCCGACACCGCGGGGGTAGCCGAATTCCTCGTCGTCGACGAACGCGCCGCCTTCCAGGTGCACTTCACCGCCGGAGCGACGGACGTACTCCACGAACGATGACTTGATCGGCCATCGCAGATCGCCGCTCCAGAGCTCCATGCGACAACGCTAGCCCGCCTGCGTTTCGAAGCGCCAGCGGAAATCTCACCAAGTCATTTCGAGAGCAGCAGCGAGACTGCGAAGATCACCGGCACCGACAGGAAGGTGGAGGCAAGGATCGTCTCCCGCGCGACACGGGTGCCCACGCCGTAGTTGCTCGCGTAGGTGAACACGTTCTGCGCAGACGGGAGCGCCGCGGTCACGACCACGATGAGCAGGGATGCGCCGTCGAGCCCGAAGAGCCAGGCCCCGATGGCCCAGGCAAGCGCCGGATGCACGAAGACCTTCAGGATCGTCGCCACGAGCGCCGGAGCCCGACCCGGCTCGCGGAACGGAATGGCGTTGCCCCACAGCGACATGCCGAAGGCGAGGAGCATGGCCGGCACGCTCATACCGCCGAGCAACTCGAGCGGGTCAAGGAGGAACGCAGGGATACTGATCCCCGTTGCGCTCACGGCGATGCCGCCGAGCGCCCCGATGACGATGGGGTTCCGGAACGGCCGCAGGATGATCTGCCACCACCGGAGCCGAGGCGCATCGGCGTCTCTGGACGCGATGTCGAGCAGCGTCATGAACACGGGCCCCATGATGAGCTGCTGCCCGAGCATCACGGGGGCGACGAGCGTCGCGTCGCCGAGCACGTAGACGGCGATCGGGATGCCGAGATTGCCCGCGTTGACGTAGCTCGCTGCCATCGCGCCGGAGGTCGTCGTACCGAGCCCCCACCTGCGGAGCGCGCCGACGCCACTGTAGAGAAGTGCCACCGCCGTCATCGCGATCGCGGTGACGATGAACTGACTGGAGTAGAGCACCTCAAGGTGCGCCTCTGCCATGAGCGTGAACAGCAGCGCCGGCGTCGCAACGTTGAACGCGAGCTTGGAGAGGGCCGTCTGCCCCGTCTGACCGAGCACGCCGCTCCGTGCGAGGAGCACGCCCACCGTGACGATGACGGCGATGACGGCGAATCCCTGGAGAACATTCATGGCTGCCGCGATCGTATCCTGCTCGAGCCCGGCCGACTGCCGAGGTAAAGCGCTCGCTCCCGAAGACGAACGCCACGAAACGCGTTCGCAGAGCCAATCGAAATGCGTTCGACCGCGTAAACCCATCGTGTCGCGACCCAGTGTGCGGGTTAATTCAGACATGAAGTACCTGTGCAGATCGAACCTGGATTCAAATCACCGGAGAATCATCTACCATGTATTCGCTCTGCAATTAACGAAGGGGATCCCCATGGCTCGGAAAGTCATCTATCAGCTCGTCGACGACATCGACTCGAGTTCGCTTGCCGAAGGAGAAGGCGAGACGGTGCAATTCGCCCTCGACGGCACCGACTACGAGATCGATCTCTCTGACGCCAACGCAAAGAAGCTCCGCGACGCACTTGCCGAATACGTCTCGGCCGCTCGCACGGTAGCCAAGTCGCGCAAGACGAAGTCGTCGGGCTCGAGCGCCAGCCGACCGAAGCGCGATCTCGCCGCTATTCGCGCCTGGGCGCGTGCAGAAGGCCACAAGATCTCGGACCGCGGACGCATTCCCGGGTCGATCATCGAAGACTTTGAGGCAGCGAACTCCTAGACAGAAGACCGAAAGGTCTCGCAGGTCTCCCCGGTGGGGCCGACGCAGAGAAGAGGGCCAGACGGCAACAGCCGCCTGGCCCTTTTTCTGGTCTTCGCGCCGACGCGGCCGACTACTTGGCGACGATGGTCGGGGTCTCGAGATGCGCGAGGACACCGTGGCTCACGGAGCCGAGAAGGAGCCTCGCGAACGTCCCCCGGCCACGGCTGCCAACGACAACCAGCGAGGCGGAGTGCGCCGCGTCGAGAATCGCCATGTCGGGAATGCCCTCGACGACGACCGGGGTGATCTCAAGGTCCGGGTACCGCCCCCTGAGCCCTGCGAGGGCCAGCGAGAGCGTCTCCTCTGCGGCCAGGCGCAGCTCGTCGAAGAAGTCGCCGGTGACGATCACACCGCCGCCGTACACGTTGGGTGCGTGCCAGGCGTGCACGGGAACGAGAGGCTCGCCGAGGAGGCTGGCCTCCTCGGCGGCCACCGCCAGCGCGTGCTCGGAAAGATCTGATCCGTCGACACCCACCACGACGCCGCGTCGTGCGGCCAGATCCACGTCTGGCACGACGGCAACCGGTGACTCGCTGGCAGCGGCGACGCGGACGCTGTGGGTGCCGCTCGCGCGTCCTGGGCCGTCTCCGCGGTTGCTTCCGACGACCAGCAGCCCAGACGTCTTCGAGAGATCTGCGAGCGTCTCAATGACAGCCCCGGTGAGTACGACGGTCTCGACGTCGAGCGCCGGGTCGACGCCGAGAGCCGCTTCGGTGGCGTCCTGCAGGATGCGGGTGGCAGCACCCTCGGCGTCGATAAGCAGATCCGGATTGCCGGCCCCGGCGATCCTCGGGTCGATGATGTGCGCGAGTCGCAGACGTTTCCGGCCGCGCGACGCACGGGCTGCCGCCCACCGCGTCGCGGCGATTCCAGGAAGATTTCCAGCGACTCCGACGGTGATGTTCTCGCTCATACCCGAATCGTAGACCTGCGCGGCAGAGGAATTACTGCGTGACCGTGTAGTCCCGCTTGAGATCGGTGAAGCCAGCCAAACGGAAAGGACCGGTCGTCTCGTTCGGCATGGCAAATTCGCCGAGTTCGTTCGGGTCTCGCCGTTCGTGCCAAGTCAGGTATTCCGAGGCGTCCATCGGAACGCGATCAGCGAGCACTGCTCGGTTCTGCTCGGAACGCAAATGCGATCGATAACCGGGTTGCACCGTTCCTGCGAAGAATTCAGCAACACTTCCCGACCCATAGCTGAGGAAGCCGACTGTCGTGCCTTCGAGCTCCTCTTCACTGTCGAGGAGGCTGAGCAGCGCCAGATAGATCGAAGCCGTGTAGGTATTTCCTATGACTCTGTTGTACCGAAGCGTCGGCGCAATCTGCGCGTCGAGAACAGCCTGGTCGAGGTCTCCGCCTGCGGTCTTGATCAGATGACGGTGAGCTTTCGCCGCCATCTTCGTAAACGGCTGGTGATAACAGAAGCGGTCGATTTCAGAGATCGACAGTCCCCCCTGGGCCGCGTAGTCGGCCCATGCATTCTCGACGGCCTGCAGGTAGGCCCTGATCGAGTATTTCCCATCGACGAGGGCCGTGACGCGACCGTTCGGGCGCCAGAAGTCCATGATGTCGCTCGTAAAAACGCCGGAACCGGGCTCGATGACGACCAGATCCGGGTCAGCGGCGACCAGCATGGCGACCGCACCGGCTCCCTGGGTCGGCTCGCCGCTCGAACCGAGCTCGTATCGAGCGACGTCACTGGCGATGACCAGGACTCGCTGTCGAGGATCGCGGGCCACGAGCGCCGTGGCGAACTGGAGGGCGGCGGTCGCCGAGTAGCAAGCCTGCTTGAGTTCGACGACCCGGCACGTCTGAGGAAGGTCGAGCAACTGATGCACGTAGACGCCGGCGGCCTTCGACTGGTCGATACCCGTTTCCGTCGCGAAGAGCACCGTCCTGATGCCGTCCATCCCGTGCCGGTCGATGATCTGCTTGGCAGCCGACGCCCCCATCGTGACGATGTCCTCGTCGGCGGCCGTGATGCTCATCCGCTCCTGGCCGATCCCGATGGTGTACTTCTCGAGTTCGGTGCCGAGCCGCTCCGCGATCACGGAGAGGTCGAGCACGCGCGATCCCGTCGCGAATGCGAGGTCGTGTATGCCGATTGGTGTTGTCATAGTGTTCGCTCGTTTCCGCGCGTCGCTCAGTTCGCGGCGCGTTCCAGCTTGAGGTGCGATGCCATGAGCTCGCCTTGATTCGTCTGAGCGGCCATGAGCGAGAGCTCGCCGCAGAGGACGGTTGCCGCACAGAGTACGGCCAATCGCCGAGCGTTGGCCCCGGGCTCGCGCTCCTCCTTGCACCCGAGTCGCTCGAGGTTGGCCTCGATGAAGTCGAGACCCTTGCCGTTTCCGACGCTGCCGACGATGAGGTTCGGCAGCGTGCAGGAGAAGTAGAGGTCGCCGTCACGTACCTCGGCGTGCGTGATGCCCTGCGAGCCCTCGACGATGTTGGCGGCGTCTTGGCCGGTTGCGAGGAAGAACCCGAGGAGCATGTTCGCGTAGTGCGCGTTACCGGTGCGCAGGCCACCCGCGAGCATCGTTCCGATGAGGTTCTTGCGCACGTTGAGCTGTGTGATCTTCTCGGGTGTCGACCGAAGCCACCGTTCGACGGTGCGGCGCGGGAGCACGAGCTCGGTGACGACGTTCTTGCCGCGTCCGAGGATGCCGTTGACCGCCGTGGCCTTCTTGTCAGAGCAGAAGTTACCCGAGATCGATTCGTAGCGAAGGGCTGGCCAGCGGCGCAGGATGAAGTCCATGAGCCGCTCGGAGGCGAGCGTCACCATGTTGTGGCCGGACGCGTCGCCGGTGGTGAGCTCGAACCGCAGGAAGAGGAGATTGCCGGCGATCTGCGCGTGCAGGTCGATGAGGCGGGCGAACCTGCTGCTCGTCGCGACGACTTCCTGGAGCAGGTGCATGTGGGCTTCGATGTCACGCAGCGCCGTGAGCGCGGCCCCTGCGTCGTCGGCTTCGAAGAGCACGGAACGACTCATGCGCTCGTCCACGAGCGTCGCCTTGATCCCATCGGGCACCAGCATCGACATCTTGGCTCCCCGGCCAACAGATGGCCAGAGCGGCTGTTCGTAGGTCGCGAGCGGCACGAGCTGCTCACCCTCCATGACGTTTCCGGTCACGCGGAGCGGGCCAACCCATTTCAGCGGAACTGGCGCGTGGTCGAGGAGCTCGGTGCTCATCGTTGTCCTTTCGATGGGAGGGAGGCCTGTCTGCGCGAACGCGAGACGGCGGCCGGGTCGATGCCACGGGATGCGCAGAAGTCGAGGAGCGCACCGTGCAGGATGAGCTCCTGCTGGCGCAGGTCGCCTGGGGTGTGGGCTCCGAGCATGGTCTGCAGCGCGGCGAGCTGCTCTTGCCACGAGCGGATGTGCTCGATGAGAGCTTCAACGCCATCTTCGACGAGGACTTCGAGAAAGTGACCGGAGACGCCGACGGCCCGGGCACCGAGCGCGAGGGCGCGGAGGACGTCGAGCGGCGTGCGCACGCCTCCGGAGGCGAGCAGCACGGGGAGCTCCGCCGTGCTGGTCTCGGCCTCGATGAGCGCTTCCGGAGTCGACTGCCCCCAGCCGACGAGTGACGCATAGTCACCGAGGCGTCGCCTCGAGTTCTCGATCTTCGCGAAGTCGGTGCCACCGCGTCCGCTGACGTCCGCGTACTGGACGCCGAGCTCCGCGAGGCGTGCCAGCGTGCTCGTGCTGAGCCCAAAGCCGACCTCTTTGACGATGACTGGAACAGGAACACGCCGCACAATGGCCTCGATCGCCGCGGGCCACGCAGCGAAATCGCGGTCGCCTTCCGGCATGACCGTCTCCTGCACGGAGTTGATGTGGATCTGGAGTGCGTCCGCCTCGAGGAGCTCGACGGCACGGCTCGCATCGTCGGGGCTCACCGTTGCGTTCACGTTCGCCATCACGAAGCCGCCTGGGTTCTCGTCGCGAATAACTCGGAAGCTCGGGGCGGTCGAGGCGTCTTTGAGGAAGGCGGAGAGCGACCCAGCGGCCATGGCGATGCCGGTCTCACGAGCTGCGACGGCGAGGTCGCGGTTGATGATTCCGGTGCGCTCGCTGCCGCCGGTCATGCCGTTGAGGTAGAAGGGCACCGACCAGGAGGCACCGGCGACCTCGACTGAGGTTGACACCGACGCGCGGTCGACACCGCCGAGCGCGTGGTGCACGAAACGGACGTCGTCGAAGTCGTTGCGTGTGATGCCCTCCCGCTGCGCGAGGGCCAGGTCGACGTGCTCGTCCTTGCGGTTAGCCATGATCGCGAACTCCAACTCGACGGTGCGGTACTACGTGCAGATCCAGGACTTCGATGCCGGCCGCGCGCCACGCGGCGTCCAGCTCGTGGTTGCGCGCCGGGGCGAGCGCGATGCCGCAGTCGCCACCGCCGGCCCCCGACGTCTTCGCTGGCAGGCCCACCCCGCGCGCCGCAGCGATGAGCGAGCGCAGCGCGGGGGTTCGGATGCCGATGGCGCTCAGCTCATCCAGCGCTTCGAGGTTGGCTTCGGCATCTCGGATAGCGGCGAGGGCGGGTTCCGCGTGATCCGCGCGGATGGCGGCGACGAGCGCCTCCGTGATTCGATCGCTTTCCAGCAGGAACGCCGCGTACTCGTCGGTCGCTCGCCAGTCCCCCGCGTGGAGCGTGCCGACGAGCTCCGCCGTCGACGCCGGCGCGGAGGTCCACCCCACGTGCAGGACGATGGCGCTCGGTTCCGGCAGGGACTCGAGCACGAGGCCGGGCCACGGCGCAGCGAGGGTCGCGGTGATGCCTCGCGCACGGCGCAGCTCACTCACGGCGGCGCGGTCTGGGGATGCGTAGTGGACCCACCCGCCGAGCGTGCTGGTCGCGATGTCGGCGCACGACGCGGCGGGGCGAAGTTCGATCGTGGCCAGGCTCGCGAGGCGGAAGACCGCGTCATCGTCGAGATCGACCCCGAGGTGCTCGGCGACCGCGCGCACAGTGACCACTGCGACGGCGCCGCTGGAGCCGAGCCCGAACTTGCGACCGCTCACGTCGTCGAGCTGGCTCTCGATCTCGAGGTCGAAGTCCTCCACGACAAGGCCGCGCTCGAGCGCGAGGTCGAGGAGCACCTGCAGGCACTCCTGCAGGAGGTCGGCGCCGGGGGCCTGCACGGAGACGCGTCCGTCTTCGATGACGATGGGCACGGGCTGCGGGCCGAAGTGCGGTGAGGTGACGGTGCTGCCCCGGCCGGTGCTGGCCGCTCGCAGTCTCGCCCTGAGGAGTCGGGAGACGCCGACGACCACAGCGTGCCTGCCAGGCTCGACGACGGCGTACTCCCCCGTGACGAAGAGCTTGCCCGGCGCCTCGGCGACGATCACCGTGTGGCTCCGGGACCGGTGTCGCCCACAGTTGGGTTCGAGACCGACACCCCGGGCCCTGCGCCCGCGATCACGAACTCGATGTCGGGCGCTGCGGCTCCGAGCGCCGCCTGGACCGCCGGTGCCTCGGCCGCGCGGCACAGCGTCTTCACGTTCGGCCCCGCATCCATCGTCGCGTAGGCCTCGAGGCCTGACTGCCGAAGGTCCGCGACCGCGTCCAGCAGCGCCATGCTGCCGGCGGTGAGGTAGCGGACCGGTGGCACGGCCCCGAGCATCGCCGCGTGCATGCGCAGCGCGTTCCGCTCGGTGATCTCGCCGACCTCGGTGAAGTCACCTCGCCGCAGTGCGCCGCGCATGAGTGCGAGTTCCGTGGGATTGGTCTCGACCCATGGCGCGTTGTAGGGCGAGGTCTCGACGGTGCGCCGCATGGCGTCTCGGCTGGAGATGGGCTTGGCCCCGGCGTTGACGATACCGAGCACCATTGCGGCTTCGATATGAGCGTCGTCGACGGGTTCCGCATAGGAGGTAACGTCGTCGCTTCCGGCGTTCCAGACGGCGAAGTCGCCGAAGATCGACCGCGAGGCCGACCCGGAGCCACGTCGCGCCAGCCGCGAGAGGTCACGGGCTGAGAGCTCGAGCCCGTAGGAGGATGCTGCGGCGGCGGCCAGGGCGGCGAACCCGGAAGCGGAGGATGCAAGACCCGCGCCGGTCGGCCCGGCGTTGCTCGTCTCGACGCGGGCAGGATGCTGGCTGCCTGCCAGCCCGGCCACATGGTCGAGGAAGCGCGAGACCTTATGGGCAGCCTGCTGGGGCATGGGCTCGCCGTCTTGGAGCACCTGGTGCTGCGCCCCTGGCGCGAGCAGGGTGACGGTCGTCGTCGTCGGGTAGACGTCCAGCGTCAGTGAGAGGCTTGAGGTCTGAGGAATGATGAGCGCTTCGTCGCGCTTGCCCCAGTATTTGATGAGCGCGATGTTTGGGAAGGCGACGGCCGTTGCGCTCACAGCGGCGTGCCAGTGCTGGTGACGCTCCACGTCTGGATGGCGCCCGATGCCTGCAGCGCAGCGGCGACCGCCGAGGCGCGGCCGCGTTCGACGACGGCCACGATGCATCCACCCAGGCCCCCGCCCGTGAGCTTGGCGCCGAAGGCACCGGCGGAAGTGGCCGCCTCGACGAGGCTGTCGAGCGCCGGGTGGCTCACGCCGAGCCGCGAGAGCAGCTCGTGTGCCTCCGACATGCGCGCCCCGAGCGAGCGGGCCTCGTTGGTCTCGAGGTCGGAGATGGCCAGGTCGGAGAGTTCACCGAGGGCATCGATGATTCCAGTCGTCGCCTCGTGGTCGCGTTCGAGCGAGGTTCGCACGTCGTCAACTGCCTGACGTGTCGAGCCGTGCACGCCGGTGTCGGCGATGACGAAGCAGGCGTCGAGCGCCACAGGCACCGGGACTGCGCTTGCGTTCTGGAAGCGAATGGGCGACGGGATGGTCGTGGCGAGGGCGTCGAGCCCGCTCGGCTTGCCGTGGGCTACCTGCTCGGCGGCCTGCACGAGGGCGAAGTGCTCACCGCCCGAGAGCGTGACGTTGTGCAACCGCGAGACGGCGTCGACGATCGCGCCGGCGGCCGCAGCGCTCGACCCCAGGCCTCGGCCGAGTGGGATGTTGCCGCGGACCGCGACGGTCAGCCCCTCGAGCTCGCCCCCGATGGCCCGCAGCGTCTCTTCGATCGCTTTCCTCGGCGCTTCCACGATCTCGGGAGCCGCAGCGAGAGGACCCGTGTAGTGGTCGGACTCGAACCGAGGCTCCACGCCCTCCCGCCAGGCGGTCGCTCGCATGCGCATGGCACGAAGCGGCAACGCGACCGCGGGTTTGCCGTAGACGACCACGTGCTCGCCAAACAGGATGAGCTTGGCGTGCGCGCTCCCGCGCCCGACGGCTCGTCCGATTCGCGGCAACGCGGAAGTGTCGAGAGAAGCAAGCGACGTCACGTCGAAACTCGATGGCACCAGGGTCACTCACCTCGCAGTAGGTCGGCGTCAAGTGTACGGCGCAGTTCCGCCGATCGCATTTCGGCCCGCGCCCGGACGGAATACCCGCGTCAGCTTCCCAGGATGTTGACCATCCACGCGACGCCGAAGCGGTCGACGAGCATGCCGAACGTGTCACCCCAGGGCGCCTGCACCAGCGGCTGCTCGACCTCACCGCCGTCGGCGAGCTTCTCCCAGTACCCGCGCAGCTCGTCTGCAGAGTCTCCGCTGAGCGAGATCTCGATCGTGCGACCCGGGTTGGGCTCGATGAACGAGGGCGTGTCGGAGGCCATGATCGTGAAGCCGCTCGACGTCGTGAGCTGGCCGTGCATGATCTTCTCCGACTCGGAAGGGTCCATCGGCATGCCGGATCCGCCGAAGGTGCTCATCGTGAGCTCGCCCCCAAAGACCTGCTTGTAGTACTCGAGCGCCTCGCGCGCGTTGTCGATGAAGTGGATGTAGGGGTTGAGCAGCGCAGCCATGGTCCGGCCTTTCGTTCACGGCGACGAAGAGCATCGTCGCGCGGTCTGATCGTGGCACAGACAACCGACATTCCGACTTATTGAGTTGGGGAATCCCGTGGAACAATCTGTGCATGGAATTCACGACGAACATGAGCCTGTCGGGCAAGAACACAGGCATCGAAGTCCCAGCGGAGCTCATCGAACAGCTGGGCGCGGGCAAGAAGCCCCCGGTCGTCGTGACCGTCAACGGGTACACCTACCGGAGCACCGTCGGAGTGATGAGCGGGCGCTTCCTCATCCCGTTCAGCTCAGACAAGCGCAAGGAGACCGGAATCGAGGGCGGTGACCCCATCACGGTGATCCTTGAACTCGACACAGAGCCGCGCACCACGGAGGTCCCTGCCGACCTCGCCGCCGCCCTCAAGGCCGCTGGCGCGCGAGCCCGTTTCGATACGCTCTCACCGAGTGCCAGGAAGGCCCACGTCACGAAGGTCGAGTCTGCGAAGGCGGAGGCCACGCGCGAACGTCGCATCGTCGCCGTCGTGGAGTCTCTCGCCTGACTCCAGCCTCACTTCCGGGCCGCCGGCGCCGTTCAGCATCGAAGCGACTCGGTGATCGCGGGCCTGATCTGAGCCCGACTCAGATGACCCGCGATCACGAGGTGCGAGAGCCCCTGCACGGTCGCCCAGAGCGCGGTCGCACGCGCCTCGATGCTCGCCTGTCCCGCTTCAGGGTCGAGCCCAGCCACCGCATCCCCGAGCCTCGACTCGAGCTCTCCGATGAGCGGCGCCATCGCCGCGCTCGGTGCGCCCGGGATACACACCTCGGGGTCATAGATGAGCGTGAATGCGTGCGGGTTGTCGACGGCGAACTCGACGTAGGCGACCCCGAGGGCGACCGCGCGTTCGACGGGCGCGAGGGCTGGCGAGTCCGCCGCCGTGAACTGGCCGACGAGCCGCTGCATGCTGACCTCGCCGAGGCGCTTGAAAAGACCGGCCTTATCGCCGAAGTGATGGTAGGGCGCGTTGTGACTCACGTCGGCCTCGCGGGCCAGCTCGCGCAGGCTGATCGACGTGTGCGGCTTCTGCGCGAGCAGCTCGACCCCAGCAGCCTCGAGCACGGGCCCGAGGTTGCCGTGGTGGTACGACGCATCCGATCTTGACATGAGCAACATCCTAGCTAGGCTGGTGCTCGGCAGATCTTGACACTGTCCACATCAAGCCCCTGGAGCCCGCATGCACACCCTCGTCATCGACGGCCACCCCAACCGCGATTCCCTCTGCGCGGCCCTCGCAGTTCGGTACGCCGAGGCGCACGGCGACGCGCGCGTCCTTTCCGTGCGCGACCTCGCGTTCGACCAGAACCTGCGCTTCGGCTACACGAGAAGACAAGAGCTCGAGCCCGACCTCCTGGATGCGTGGACTGCCATCCAGGACGCGTCGCGTGTCGTTATCGTCACCCCGGTGTGGTGGGGCTCCGTGCCCGCACTGCTGCAGGGGTTCTTCGACAGGCTCCTGCTCCCCCGCATGGCCTACGATGCCTCAGGGATCGTGCCGAAGGGACTCCTCAAAGGGCGCGGCGCGCGCATCATCGTGACCGCGGACAGTCCCGGCTTGTACCTGCGTCTCACGGGGAACACGGCCATCCGGCAGCTCAAGACGCACGTGCTCGGCTTCGTCGGACTCGCCCCCGTCGCGGTGACGCGCTTCTCCCCCGTCAAGACCTCGACGATGAAGCGCCGTGAGCAGTGGCTCGAAGACGCCGCCAGTCTCGGTGCGAAAGACGCGAAGCGCTACTTGCCCGCGCCCAGCCCGGCCCTGATGAGCTGACCCGTCGTGGCGGTCGGCAGGTAGGCGCGCGTCAGGCCGATGCCGACCCGGGGCAGGTCGGCTTCATCTCGATACAGCAGGTACATCGGCTCGTACCTCGGATTGAACTTCGTCTTGAAGTTGTGGAGCGAGGAGAAGCCGTACAGGGGTTCGAGCAGTTCGGAGACCTGGCTCAGCACTTGGTCGAGTGGCGTCGCCTCGGCCTCGCCCGAGCCTGCGAGCGGCGCGCCGGAAAGGGAGGCGAACGCCGCCCCCTCATCCCGGAACGCCAGAGCCGACGAGATAATAAGGAACTCCATGACTGGCTTGAACCCACCGTCGCGTCTGCGCATGAGGTCGAGCGTCCAGCCGCGGACCTCACCGCCCACGCCGTAGACCGGGAGCCACGAGGTCACGCCGTGGACACTGCCGTCGTCGTCAATCGCGATGCCGAGCCGCACGGCGGGGTCGAGCGCCTCGTCGACGCCGCCGAGCGTGAAGCCCATCTCCGGAAGCCCCTTGTCGCCGACCCAGTCCTCTGAGATGGCGCGCACCTGCGCGAGCACGGCCCACGGCTCCTCGGCGAGCGTGGTCATCTTGAAGCGGATGCCCTCACGCTCGGCGCGGTTGACGGCGGACCGCACGGGCTGCCAGGCCTTGCCCTTGAGCTCGAGGCCGGGCAGATCGATGATCGTGTCTTCTGCGACCTGCACGCGTTGCCAGCTGGACGGCGCCGCATCCACGGTCGCCCGGGTGACGGAGAAGAAGGCGGGCGTGTGGCCGGCCAGCTCGGCGCGCGAGGCGAAGTCATGGATGAGCTCGCTGAGCTCGCTCTTCGGCGCAACTGGGTCTCCCAGGGCGAGTGCCACCCCCGAATACTCCTGGTAGGCGACGTAGCCGTCCTTCTTGGCGCTCAGCAGGTAGTGGTTGCGTGGCCAGAGCGTCATCCAGGAGATGGTGCTGCCGCCGACCTTCGGAAGGATCTCGCGGGCTTCTTCGACGGTACCGCGGCGCTCCCCAGAGATGGAGTTCTTCGACGGGCGCACCCGCACCGCGAACGACCGACGCGCCACGATGAGGAACACGACCACGAGCACCCAGAGCAGGGACCCCGTGAAGTTCATGGTGAGGCTTTCGTCGAGGTTCCCGTCGGTGGAGATGCCGACCACGATGAGGGCGAGTTCGAGGAGGTTGAAGACGCCGAGCGCGACGGCGACGATCCAGGCGAAGCGCTGCCCGCGCCTGATGCCGTTCGCGACGAGAAGGATGACGACGACGTCGATGGCGACGCCAACCCAGGTCTCGGTCTCGGCCGTCGACTTGCCGAGCGGACCGTCGAGCGAGAACAGTGCGGCGACGACCTGCGCTGCCCCGAGACCGATGAGTGCTGTGAAGGCGATGAGTCGGTCTTCGCGGGTGCTCGTGGCGAGCCCCGTCGCTCGATGGCGCTGCACGGCGTAGATCGTGAAGATCACGGCGACCGGAAGGAAGTGCTCGATGTCGGCGAGGTCGCCAACGTAGAGCAGCCGCAGAGTGACAAGCGCCCCGAGCGCGAGGCCGAGGCGCAGGCGCCACGGCGGTCGGAGCACCCAGACCAGCGCCGCGGTGAGGGCCGCGATGCCACCGGATGCGCCCACGTCGAGGTCGCCGGCGAGACGTGTCGCCCATTCCCATCCGGTGGGGGCCAGCGCGGCGACGATGCCGAGCGTGCCGAGCACAGCCAGCGTCTGCCCGCCGAGGAAGACGAGGGCGATGCGCTTCCAGCCGAAGCGGAACTCGAAGATGCCGCCGGCGATGAGCAGCTGCACGATGAGCAGCGCGTAGTGCCAGGCGCCGTTGCCGAGCAGCGAGCCCGTGATCGGGGTCCACCACATGCCGGCCGCGAGCGGCGGGAGTCCGAAGGCGACGTCGCCGTACCAGGATTGGGCGCGAGACAGGTGCCACATCGCTCCGGTGGCGACCCCGACGAGGATGATCACCAGCACGAGGGACGTCGTGAACGGCGCGCGACGAGCGAACGTGACGAGCGGCCTGACCGCGGCGCCGAGCGCGTCGCGGACCGCAGCGCCGCCCGGGGTCGAGTCCTGCGCATCCTGAGCGGCGGGAATCAGCAGGTCGAGCTCCTGCTCGGTCTGGCTCGTTGCTTCAGCTCCTTCCGGGCGACGGCGGGCGCGGTAGACGACGATCGCGACGATCACAATCACCAGCACCGCGACGACCGCGAGGGCGACCCAGCCGAACGCGTGGATGAGCGCGAGCGCACCCTTGCCGAGCGCGACGGTCACTGCGGTGACGCCGCCCGCCCACACGATGCCGCCGAGGGCGTTCGCGAGCAGGAAGCGCCCGTAGGGCATTGCCATGGCGCCCGCGAGGGGGCCCGCGAAAACTCTGAGCAGCGCCACGAAGCGTCCGAAGAAGACAGCGTAGGCGCCCCACTTCTGCATGAGCCCGACTGCCGCGTTGATGCGCGCCACCCCGAAGTACTTCGGGTAGCGCTGCGAGAGGTGCCGCAGGAGTCGCGCACCCCAGCGCTTCCCGATGTAGTAGCCGAGCGAGTCGCCGACGATGGCGCCGACGGCCGCGGCAGCGGCGAGGAGCCACGGGTCGACGCCGCCACCCGCGAGGCTCATGAGCACAGCGGCGATGAGCACGCTCTCGCCCGGCAGCGGCAGGCCGAGGCTCTCGAGCGTGACAATGCCCGCCACGAGGAGGACAACCAGGAGCGGGGGAAGAGCGATCAGCCAGTCGAACACGAGTTCAGGCTAGCTGTGAATGGGCCGGGAGCCTCGGCATTGTTGTCAAACCGCCGCCAGGGCGGTTCCGAACGACTCCTCGTGACCAATCAGGCACACAGCGAAACGAGGAGCAAGACATGAAGAAGAAGACGACCCGCACGATCGCCAGCCTCTCCACGGCCGCAGCCCTCTCGCTCGGCGCGGTAGCCCTGGCAGCGCCTCCCGCGAGCGCCGCCGATCTCGCCCCCGCGACATCGACCTCGACGCTCGCCAGTGGAGCGCTCATCAACGGTCCCTTGATCGACGGACCACTCATTGATCTCGGCGGTCTCCTGAACTCCCTGCAGATCGGGCAGTTCCAGTAGCTGGGCCCGTCCGCCCGGGGAGCGAAGTCGCGGCGAGCGCCGCGCGTCAACCAGCAGATCAGGTGCCGAGGGAGACCTCGGCACCGCTATGAGGAGCGCACAGTGACCGAGACCAGCCAGCCAACCGCACCCGCACAGCAGAGCCGTGATGCCGGCTCGAGTCGAGTTGCCCTCACCCCCGCGCAGTTGGGCATCTGGTACGCGCAGCAACTTGATCCCGAGAACCCGAGCTACCAGATCGGCCAGTACCTCGACCTTCGCGGTCAGCTCGACGAGCGGCTGCTGCGGATCGCCTTCACGAAGACGGTGGCCGACCTCGACGCCATGAGCCTCGTGCTCGCGGAGGACGGCGACGGGCCGTACGCGCGCATCAGCCGCCCCTCCCCGACCGCTGATCTGCTCGGCGTCGCCGACCTGCGGGAGCTCGGCGAGGAGCAGGCCCTCCGCACGGCGCGCGAGCGCATGGATGCGGAGCTCGCGACGCCGAGGTCGATGACGGGAGGCGACCTGCTCGGCACGACCCTGTACCGGGTGGCGGATGCGCGCTGGCTGCTCTTCCAGCGCGTGCACCACGTGCTGCTCGACGGCTACTCCGCGGTTGTCGGGCTCCGCTACCTCGCGGGGGCGTACACGCGGCTCGAGAAGTCGGCTCCCCGCGGCGTGCTCGGCGCGCTGCTCGCGGGCCCGATCGCGCACCTGGCAGCGCGGACGGCGTCGCCGCTTCCCGGCCTCGCCGAGTTGCAGGCTCACCTCGACGAGTACCAGACCTCGGACCAGCACGCCTCCGACGCCGAATACTGGCGCGGCCAGCTCGCTGAAGACACCGTCGTGACGGGCCTCGAAGGCACGACGGGCCGCGCAGCACGCAGCGTTGTCCGAGTCACGACGCGCATCCCGGACCCCGACGCGCAGCGCCTCCGCGCGCTGGGCCGCGACATGCCCAAGACGGCAGTCGGCCTCGTTGCGCTCTACCTCTCCAAGATGACCGGTCAGACCACGGTCTCGCTCGGCCTGCCCGTCACTGCGCGACGCGGCAAGATCGCCAAGACCACGCCGTCGATGCTCTCCAGCATCCTCCCCCTGCGTGTCGACGTGGGGCCGGGCCTGAGCCTCGCCGATGTGGTCTCGAACGCCGGCGACGCGGTGCGGGGTGCGGTCGCGCACCAGCAGTTCCGGGTCGAGGAGGTCGCGCAGACACACTCGCTCGCGGGCCCGTCGGTCAACCTCCTGCCCGTCATCGACGAGCTCGTCTTCGGCCGTGCTCGCGGCACGGTCAACATCCTCTCGACCGGCCCAGTGCACGACCTCTCCGTCGTCATCTCGGGGCTCACGAGCGAGGCGGCCGAGCCGACCCTGCAGCTTGAGGGCGATGCTGAGCTTTACTCGTCTGCCGTGCTGAACGAGCACGCCGAGCGGATGCTCGAGCTGCTCTCGCAGGTGCTCGACGAGCCGGCCACCACCACGGTCACGGACGCCAACGTCGTGCGGCCCGACGAGGTCGCTGCCCTCCTCGAGCAGGGCTCAGGCGACGACGTGCCCATCGGGCATGAGTCGGTGCTCCGGGCCTTTTCGAAGGTCGCGGCAGTGCGCGACTCCGATGCCGCGGTCGTCGCAGCAGACGGCACTCTCAGCTTCACAGAGCTCGACAGCCTCTCGACTCGTCTTGCGCACCACCTCGTGGGCGAGGGCGTGGGACCCGGGCGGACGGTCGCCGTCCGCATCGAGCGCAGCAAGCTCCTTCCCGTGCTCGTGCTCGCCGTGCTCAAGGCTGGCGGCGTCTACGTGCCCCTCGACCCCGAGTACCCCATCGACCGCGTCGGCAACATGATCGAGGACGCGGAGCCAGCGCTCCTGCTCACGAGCAAGGCGCAGGAACAGCGCGACCTCGCGGACGGCGCGACCTGGCGGGTCGCGACGCTCCCCGTTGACGCCGACACCTCCATCGCCTGGCGGAAGCGGTCGGACGACCCCAATGGGCTGCCGCCGGTCTCCCCGTCCGAGCTCGCCTACGTCGTCTTCACGTCCGGCAGCACGGGACGGCCCAAGGGCGTCGGCGTCGACCGCCTCGCCTTGCGCAACCTCTTCGAGCACCACCGCGCCGAGATCTTCGACCCCGCGGCCGAGCGCCTCGGGCGCCCGGCGAGGGTGGCCCACACCGCCGGTCTCTCGTTCGACGCCGCCTGGGATCCGCTGCTCTGGCTCTTCGCTGGCCACGAGCTGCACCTCATCGACGACGACGTGCGCCGCGACCCCCAGCAACTCGCCGCGTACCTCGCCGACCGCGGCATCGACGCCATCGAGACGACGCCGTCGTTCGCTGAGGCCCTCATCTCCGGCGGGCTGTTCGAACAGGACAGGCACCCCACCGAGATCGCCCTCGGCGGTGAGGCGGTCGGACCCGCCCTCTGGGACGCGCTCGCTGCCCAGCCTGGCGTCACTGCGCTCAACCTCTACGGACCAACGGAGACCACGGTTGACAGTCTGATCGCACCCATCGAGGCCGGCTTTGAGCCGCACATCGGCACGTCCGTGCGCAACACGCGCCACTATCTCCTCGACTCCTCGCTGACCCCGGTGCCCGACGGGGCCATCGGCGAGCTGTACCTCGCGGGCGCCAACGTCGCGGCCGGCTACGTCGGGCAGCCCGGCCTGAGCGCCGAGCGTTTCCTCGCCGACCCCTTCGCGGGGGACGGATCCCGCATGTACCGCACGGGCGACGTCGTCCGTCGCCGTCGCAGCGGCTCGCTCCGCTTCCTCGGTCGCATCGACGAGCAGGTCAAGATCCGCGGCTACCGCGTCGAGCTGGCGGAGGTCGAGGCGGCGCTGCGCAGGCAGCCCGGCGTCTCTGCCGCCGCGGCGATCGTGGTCGGCGACGGCGCATCCGCGCGCATCGTGGGCTACGTGACGGGCGACGCGCATGCCGCCGACCTCGCCGCGACGGCCAAGGCCGGGCTCGCGGCAGACCTGCCCGGCTACATGGTGCCGAGCAGCGTGCTGGCGCTGAGCGAGCTCCCCATGACCCCCAACGGGAAACTCGACCGGCGGGCGCTGCCTGCGCCCGACCAGCGCTCGAACGACCCTGTGCAGCAACCGCGCACACGGGCCGAGCGCGTCACCGCCGAGGCGTTCGCCGAAGTGCTCGGGATCGGCTCGGTCGGGGTCGACGAGGACTTCTTCGGCGCCGGCGGTCATTCCCTGCTCGCCACGAAGCTCGCCGCGCTGCTCTCTGAGCGCCTTGACCGCCAGGTCACGGTGCGCGACGTCTTCCAGACGCCGACGGTCGCCGGCCTCGCGACCCTCGAGGGCGACGAGCGAGAGTCCGCGCGCGTCCTCCCGCTCGCGCCGACGCCCCACGGCAGCGACCTCCCGGTCTCGTTGGCCCAGCGTCGCCTCTGGTTCCTGAACAGCCTCGACCCCGTCTCGAGCGCCTACAACATCCCGATCGTGCTGCACCTGGAAGGAAAGCTCGACGAGCCCGCCCTCCGCGCCGCGTTCCGTGACGTCTCCGAGCGCCACGAGCCGTTGCGCACGGTCTTCCCGTACGTCGACGGCGAGCCGATCCAGCGCATCCTCCCGATCGAGGAGGGCGCGGCCGCGTTCACGTCGGTTGACGTCCCCGCCGAGCGCGTGGCGGACATCGTCCGCCAGGAGTCGCTGCGCCCGTTCGACGTGACCCGCGAGGTGCCGCTTCGCGCGGTGCTTCTGCGCACCTCGCCGACCAGCTCGGTACTGGTCGCGACCATGCACCACATCGCGTCTGACGGATGGTCGCTCGCGCCGTTCGCCGCCGACCTCTCGGCCGCGTACACCACGCATGCGGTGTCCGGGGACGGCGCTGACGCCGCGCTCGAGCCCCAGGACCTGCCCGTCTCGTACGCCGACTACACGCTCTGGCAGCGCGAGTCTCTCGGTTCCGCCGACGACCCCGCGAGCGCCATGACCGAGCAGCTCGACTTCTGGCGGCGCACGCTCGCGGACGCGCCGGACGAGATTGCCCTCCCGCGCGACCGCGGGCGCGGCGAGCATCCCAGCGCCATCGGCTACCTCACCTTCGAGGTCGACGCCGACCGCCACCTCGCCCTCCGCGCGGTCGCAGCCGAGCACCGGACGAGCCTCTTCATCGTGCTGCACGCCGCCGTCGCCGCCGCGCTCGGCCAACACGGGGCAGGCACAGACATCGTCGTCGGCACCCCCGTCGCGGGGCGCGTCGACCCGAAACTGGAGCGCCTCGTCGGGTTCTTCGTGAACACGGTCGCGCTGCGCACATCGCTCGCGGGCAACCCGACGCTCGGCGAGCTCATCGAGCGCGTCCGAGCTGGCAACACCGACGCCTACGCCCACCAGGACGTGCCCTTCGACGCCGTCGTCGACGCTCTGCAGCCTCCCCGGGTCGCCGACCGCCACCCCGTCTTTCAGGTGCTCCTCACCCTGCAGAACACGGAGCAGGCGCGGCTCGAGCTCGGCGACGTGGCCGTCACGGTCCCAAGCCAGGTCACGACCGCCGGCGTCAAGACGGATCTGATGCTCGACTTCTCGACGCCTGCGGGCGATGGCGGCCCACTCGAGGCGGCGCTCGCCTACGACCTCGCGCTCTTCGACGAGCCGACGATCGAGCGTATGCGCGACACGGTCGACCGGATGCTCGCCGCCATGGTCGAGCAGGTGGCGCACCCGCTCTCCGACCTCCCCGCCGTCGACACGGAGACGCAGCAGCGCATCGAGGCACAGGCGAGCGGCGAGCGACTCCCGGTCGACGGAACGATCCTCGACGCGCTCGCCGCGAGCATCCGCCGCACCCCCGACCAGTCCGCCCTTGAGGACGACGCCGAGACCCTGACGTTCGCGCAGCTCGGTGCTCGCATCGACGCGGCGGCGGCAGGCCTCGCCGCGTCCGGAGTGCGCCACGGCGACCGGGTCGCGGTCGCGCTCCCCCGCTCCGGCGACGGCGTGACGATGGTGCTCGCAGCACTTCGCTGCGGCGCGCTCGCGGTGCCCGTCGACATCGACTACCCGGATGCCCGCATCCAGCAGATCCTCGACGCGAGCAGCCCCACGCTGCTGGTCGCGCACGACGAGGCCCGGCTTGCGCCCCTCGCGGCGGGCTCGGGAGCCCAGACGCTCACGCCCACCGCGCTCGTCGAGCTCGGCGCCGACGGCGGAGAGCTTCCCGCCCTGCCCGCGCCGGAGGAATCCGCCTACCTCGTGTTCACCTCCGGAACCACGGGCGCGCCCAAAGGCGTCCAGGTGCCGCACTCCGCGCTCGCCAACGTGCTCGCGCAGCACACGAGCGCCATGATCTCCCCGCTGCGCGCGCGCCTCGACGGTCGCGCGCCCCGCGTCCTGCACGTGGCCGGCCTCGGCTTCGACGCCGCCTGGGACCCGATCCTGTGGCTCACCGCCGGATCCACCGTCGTCATGGCCGGAACGAACACGCGGCGCAACGCCGAGGAGCTCGTCGCACGCATCGACGACGCCTCGATCGACGTGCTCGAAACCACCCCGTCCTACGTTCGACAGCTCGTCGGGACCGGCCTGATCGACCGCGCCGCGCGACGCGACACCCCACTCCTGATCGCCCTGGGCGGCGAGGCGGTCTCACCGGAGCTCTGGGACACCCTCCTCCACGCGAACGGGCT
This sequence comes from Pseudoclavibacter helvolus, assembly GCF_049707175.1. GTDB lineage: Bacteria > Actinomycetota > Actinomycetes > Actinomycetales > Microbacteriaceae > Pseudoclavibacter > Pseudoclavibacter helvolus_A. The sequence continues at coordinate 89,922 of NZ_JBNAFM010000007.1, forward strand.
CGACGCCTGGAACCTCTACGGCCCGAGCGAGTTCGCCGTCGACTCGGTGGTGACACGCCTGCGCGAGGCAGACGGCGTGCGCATCGGGCGCCCCGTCGCCAACGTCACCGCACGTGTCCTGGACGGCTTCCTCCGCGACGTGCCGGACGGCGTGCCCGGCGAGCTCCACCTCTCCGGTGCCTCCGAAGCGCACGGGTACCGCGGGCGCGCCGCCGAAACCGCGAGCGCGTTCATCGCCGACCCCGCCGGAGACGGCACGCGCCTCTACCGGACCGGCGACATCGTCCGCCGACACCCGTCAGGCGAGCTCGAGTTCCTGCACCGCGACGACACCCAGGTGAAGCTGCGCGGCTACCGCATCGAGCTCGGCGACGTCGAGCGCACCCTCGAACTCGCCGCAGGAGTCGACGCCGCCGCCGCGAGCATCCACGCCCCTGCCGGGGCGGACAGCGCCCGGCTGGTCGCCTGGGTTGCCGGGAAGACCGATGCCGAGACCGTCCTTTCGCGGGCCCGCGCCGAGCTGCCCGAGTACATGGTCCCGGCGACCGTCACGGTGCTCGACCGACTCCCGCTCACGCCGAACGGCAAGGTAGACCTCGCGGCGCTGCCCGCGCCCGAGTCGGCCGCGGGCTCGCGCAAACCGCAGACCGCTGACGAGCGCAGCATGTGCGAGGCGTTCGCCGCCGTCATCGGACTCGACGACGTGGGCCTCGACGACAGCTTCTTCCGCCTCGGCGGGCACTCCCTGCTCGCGGTCGCCCTCGCCGCAGAACTGCGCACGCGCTTCGGCTCCGCGCTGCCCCTGCGGGCCGTCTTCGACGCGCCGACACCGGCAGGCCTGCTTGCCGCCCTCGGCCGCACGGGTACGCCCGACGGAGCCGCACCCGCGACGCGCGCAGCAGCGCAACCGGCACTCCGCGAATGGACCGCCTCGAACCCCAGGACCGCCGGCGAGCCGCTCCCCCTCTCCCCCGGCCAGGCGCGGCTGTGGTTCCTGAACCAGCTCTCGCCCGCGTCGGGTGACTACAACGTCGTCCTCAGCGCTCGCCTCACCGGCGAGCTCGACCTCGAGGCCCTGGCCGGCGCGGTCGACGACCTCGTCGCCCGGCACGAGGTCCTCCGCACGACGTACCCGGACATCGACGGAGCGCCGGTGCAGCGCGTCCACGAGCCGACCCCCGGCCTCCTCGAGCACACGCCGATCTCCACCTCGGCGGGCTTCGACCTCACGCGAGAGCTGCCCGTGCGCGCAGCGCTCACCCCCCTCGGCGACGACTCGTGGCTGCTCCAGCTCGTGATCCACCACATCGCGACGGACGGAGCCTCGCTCGCCCCGCTCGCGCACGACCTTGCCACCGCCTACACGGCACGGCGGAGTGGCTCAGCACCGCTCCAGCGCCCGCTGCCCGCACAGTTCGCCGACTACGCCCGCCTGCTGCACGCACATCAAGACCCCGCACGCGAGGCCGACGAGCTCCAGGCGTGGACCACGCACCTCGACGGCGCGCCCGCCGAGATCCAGCTCCCCGCCGACGGCACACGGACCGGCGAGAATGCTCAGCCAGCCGGCCAACTCACCTTCAGCGTCCCCGCGAACGTCGCCGCAGCCCTCGGCTCCGTCGCAGCAGGGAAGGCCGCCAGCGGCTTCCACGGCTGGCTCGGCGCGCTCGCGGGCTTCCTCTCGGCGTCCGGGGCGGGCGACGACCTCGTCATCGGCGCCCCATCCGCCGGTCGCCAGGACGCCGACCTCAGCGAGCTCATCGGGTTCTTCGTGAACACGCTGCCGCTCCGCCTGCAGCTCGGCACCGAAACGAGCCTCGAGGGCGCCGTCGGTGCCGCGCGCGAGGCCGCGCTCTTCGGCATCGGTCACGAAGAGGTGCCGTTCGAGCGCATCGTCGAGGCCATCGCGCCCGACCGCGTCCTCGGCCGTCACCCCCTCTTCCAGACCATGCTCGCCGTCGAGGAGCACACCGACCTGCCCCTCGCCCTCCCCGGCGTCGACGTCGCACCCGTCGCCCCCGAGAGCACGGGCGGCGCGAAGTTCGACCTGTCGTTCACGCTGCGTCCGGCGACAGACGGCACCGACGTCGCCGGCGTGCTCGAGTACAACGCCGCGCTGTTCAGCGCGGCGGCGGCCACGGGGCTCGTCACACGCCTCCTCGCCTTCCTGGAAGCGGCAACCGAAGCCCCGGACACTCCGCTCGCGGAACTCCAGATTCCCGGCACCCCAGAGCGTCTGGCCTCGTGGTCCACGCTGGAGGACGGTAACGGAACAGCAGACCTCCAGTCCGTCCTCGAGGTCCTCGCCACGTCCACGGAGCTGACTCCCGAAGCCACTGCGGTCGTCGCCCCAGACGGCGAACTCACCTTCGCCGCGCTCGCGGCGCGCGTCGACGATCTGGCCTCTGGGCTGCACCGGCGAGGCGTGACGCGAGGCGACGTCGTCGCCTACCGGCTACCGCGCTCGCTCGACACCGTCGCCACCCTCCTCGCCGTCTGGCGCGTGGGTGCCGTCGCCATGCCGATCGACCCCGAATACCCAAGCGAGCGCGTGCGCGCCATGATCGACGCCGCTGAGCCGGCGATTGTCCTCGAAGCCAGCGCCGACGAGCTCGTCGACGGCGACGTGCAGCCCATCAAGTTCGCACGCTCCTCCATCGACGACCCCGCCTACCTCATCTTCACCTCGGGAACCACCGGAGTGCCGAAGGGGGTGCAGGTTCCGCACCGGGCCCTCGCCAGTCTGCTGCGCAGCCACCGCTCAACGCTGCTCCCTGCAGCGACAACCCGGCGCATCCGGGTCGCCCACACGACGGGCGTCGGCTTCGACGCCGCCATGGACCCCATCCTGTGGCTCGCGAGCGGGCACGAACTGCACCTCGTGCCTGACGACGTGCGGCGCGACCCCGAGGCACTCGTGCAGCTCTTCGCGGACCGTGAGATCGGCGCATGGGAGACGACCCCAAGCTACGTCGAGGCGCTCACAAAGCAGACCGGCCTCGAGACCTGGCTTGACGAGCGTGAAGAGTCCGAAGGCTTCACGATTCTGCTCGGCGGCGAGGCCATCAGCACCGAGCTGTGGGCCTGGCTCCGCGAGCGAACGACAACCCGCGCGTGGAACCTCTACGGCCCGACGGAGGTCGGCGTCGACTCCATGGTCGCCGATATCGCCTCGACATCTGCGCCCTCGCTCGGCGCCACGACGAGCGGTGTCGTCGGCTACGTGCTCGACGAGCGGCTACGGCCGAGCCCCATCGGGAGCATCGGCGAGCTCTGGCTGGCTGGCGACCAGCTCGCCGACGGCTACACGGGACGCTCCGCGGCCACCGCGGAACGCTTCGTCGCCGACCCATTCGCGGGCGACGGCCACCGCATGTACCGCACTGGAGACCTCGTCGTCGTGCGCGACCCCCACGACGCTGAACCCAGCCGAGTCGCATCCCTCGGCCGCAGCGACGCGCAGCTCAAGATCCGCGGCCACCGCGTCGAGCCCGAGGAACTGGCTCGCGTGATCGGCGACCAGCCCGGTGTCGCGAACGCAGTGGTGCTCCCCGTCGAGTCGGCGGGACAGCTAGCCCTGGGCGCATGGATCGTTCCGAGCGACCCATCGAACGGAGTTGTGCCCGAGGTCAGGCGCGACGGCGCGGCCGACGCTGCCCACGAGGTGCTCGTGCGCCGAATCCTCGCGGCCGTGCGCGGCAAAGTACCCGACTACATGCATCCGGTCGGCATCCAGGTCATCCCGCGCATCCCGCTCACCGCGAACGGGAAGCTTGACCGGGATGCCCTCCCCGCGTTCCACGCAACGGGCGGGGAGGGGCGGGCACCGAGCACACGCGCCGAGCTGGCGGTCGCCGCCGCCTTCACCGAGGTGCTCGGCGTCGAGGACGTGCGCGCCACCGACTCGTTCTTCGCGCTCGGAGGCCACTCGTTCGTGGCACAGCCCACGATTCGCGCCATCAACGTTGCCCTCGCGACCCAACTCCCGGTGCAGGCCATCTTCCAGGCTCCGTCCGTCGAGGGCCTCGCAGGCCTCGCGAGCGACGGCGGTGGCGACATCGCCGAGAGCCTCCGCACGCTCCTGCCCCTGCGCCCGGTGCGAGAGCCGGCGACCGGCGAGGCGACGGCCCCGGCACCTCGGCCGCTCTTCGCAGTCCACCCCGCCAGCGGGATCTCCTGGAAGTTCGCGGGCCTTCTCGCGCACCTCCACGGTGACCGCCCCCTCTACGGCCTGCAGCTTCCGGGCATCGCGCCGGACGTCGATGAAGAGACCGAGCACACCGCGCTCGCGGAGCTCCTCGACGCCTACGTCGGGGCCATGAAATCCGTACAGCCGGAAGGGCCGTACATGATCGTCGGCTGGTCGTTCGGTGGCCGCCTCGCCCAGCACCTCGCGGCCCACCTCCAGCGCTGCGGCGACGAGGTCCAGCTACTCGCGATCCTGGACGCCTACCCGACGGAGCACTCGTCCGTCGCGGGCGTGGATGGCGGCGACCGCATGTGGCGTGCTTTTCTCGACGCCAACGAGGTGGAGGCCCCAGACGCCGAGCTCGACGCGGAGGCTGTGCGCACCCTCCTCGCTGCGGCCGGCAACCCGCTGGCCGACATCCCTGCGCGAAGCATCGAGCGCATGGTGCGCGGCTTCTTGCAGGTCGGCGCGCTCCTGGACTCGACACCCGTCCCGACGTTCGACGGCGACGTGCACGTCTTCGAGGCCAGCGTCGACGTGCCAGCGGACCGCCCGGGGCCCGGGGCCTGGGCCGCGCACACCACGGGCAGCGTCACGGCGAGTCAGGTGCCCGCGCGACACTCCGCGCTGCTCGACGACGCGTCGTTGCAGGTCATCGCGCCCGCGCTGGAACGGCTCATGTCGGATTCACACGCCCGAGTTGCCAACCGATAGGCACCTCGCTCCGAAGCACCAGGAGAACCATCCACGCAACCTCCCCCGGCAGCACCGCGTGGAGAGACAGAAGGGAACGTCATGACCAACCCGTTCGACGACACATCCGCAGAGTTCCGAGTTCTTGTCAACGACCTCCAGCAGCACTCCCTGTGGCCCGACTTCGCCGACGTTCCCGCAGGCTGGGTCGTCGTCTACGGCCCGGCCGAGAAGCAGGCGTGCCTCGACTACGTGACCGAGAACTGGCGAGACATCACGCCCGTCCGCGAGCGCGACCTGGCGGTCTCGTGATCTCTGTCCGCGGCCTGCGCAAGCGCTTCGGCGACTTCACCGCGCTCGACGGCGTCGACCTCGAGATCCCAGCGGGTTCCGTGCATGCGCTGCTCGGACCGAACGGGGCAGGCAAGACGACCACCGTACGCGTCGTCACGACGCTCCTCGACCCCGATTCCGGCGATGTGGATGTGGCGGGCCACTCGGTGCGCCATGAGGCGCAGCAGGTCCGTCGCAGCATCGGCGTCTCCGGCCAGTACGCCGCCGTCGACGAGAAGCTCACCGGCGTCGAGAACCTCACGATGGTGGGCCAGCTCTACGGCATGCGGCGGCGGGATGCGCGTGCTCGGGCGCACGAGCTGCTGCGCGACTTCAGGCTCGACGACCTGCACCCCAAGAAGCGGGCCGGTGAGTACTCGGGCGGCATGCGCCGGCGGCTCGACCTCGCTGGCGCGATTGTGGCCCGGCCGCCCGTCGTCATCCTCGACGAGCCGACCACCGGCCTCGACCCGCGCGGTCGCCGCGACACCTGGGACGCCATCCAGACGCTGGCCACGGCGGGCACCACCGTGCTCCTGACAACGCAGTACCTCGAGGAAGCCGACCAGCTCGCCGACGCCATCTCGGTCATCGACTCGGGCCGGATCGTCGCCGAGGGCACGGCCGCCGAGCTCAAGGCGCGGGCAGGAGGCGCCGCCATCGACCTCGTGCTCGAGCGCGCGTCCGACGGTGCCCGTGCGCTCGCGATCGTTGCAGGCGTCAACCACGACGCATCCATCGACGACCGAGGGATGCGCATCACGGCCAAGGCGCCTGGAGGCAGTCACGACCTTTCGGCTGTGCTCACCGCGCTCGCGGACGCCGGCATCGGCACGAGCGAGGCGGCGTTGCGCCAACCGACGCTCGATGAGGTGTTCCTCCAGATCACCTGCCAACGCCCCGAGGACTCGGCCGCTCCCACCGACGAGACGAACGCGTCCGACAACCGAGAGAAGGTCTCCGCATGAGCGCCATCACCGCGGCCTTCCGCGACGGCAGCATTGTCGCCCGCAGGAACGTGCTCAATGTGCAACGCACGCCCGGCGCGCTCGTCACGGGCATCGCCCAGCCCATCATCTTTGTGCTTATCCTCGCGTTCGTCTTCGGCGGTGCGCTCGGCGGCGCCGACTATCGCCAGTTCCTCATCGGCGGCATTCTCGCCCAGACGCTCACGTTCAACTCCTCGTTCACCGCCGTGTACCTGGCGAAGGACCTCCAGTCGGGCCTCATCGACCGGCTGCGCACGCTGCCCATGTCGCGCGTCGGGGTGATCCTCGGGAGGACCAGCTCTGACCTCGTCACGAGCGTCATCTCGATCGCCGTCATTCTCACCTGCGGGCTGGCCATCGGCTGGCGCGTGGAATCTGGCCCATTGCAGGTGCTCGTCGCGTTCTCGCTGCTGCTCTTGTTCGCCTTCGCGACGTCGTGGATCGGCGCCACGATCGCCCTCACGGCGAAGAGCGTCGAAGTGGCGCAGAGCCTCGGCCTACTGTGGCTGTTCCCCGTCTGCTTCATCTCGGGCGCGTTCGTCTCCGCCGATATGCTGCCAGGCCCGCTCCGCGCCTTCGCCGAGTGGAACCCCGTGACGGCCGTCGCGAGCGCCGTGCGCGAGCTCTTCGGTAACGCCGCGCCGAGTGGCTTCGCCGAGGCCGGGGGCTGGCCCGCCGAGAATGCCGTGCTCTACGCCTTCCTCTGCAGCGTCGCCATCATCGCGATCTTCGCCCCGATCGCCGTGTGGCAGTACCGCCGCATCAGCCGCCGATGATCGCCGTGCTCGCCGCAGGCGTCGACGAAGTGCTCGACGTCGCCTCCCTGTGCGCGAGCGCCGAGGACCGTGCCGCCGCCGAGGCCAGGAGCACCGCCGAGCTGCGACGCAGAACGCTCGCGGGGCGAGCCGCGCTTCGGCTTCTGGCGGCCTGGGGCCGGGGCGAGCCGCTTGAGCAGGCAAGCGAGTTCGAGATCTCCCGGCGGTGCCCGGATTGCGGTCGTGCACACGGGCGGCCGACCAGCGTGGACCTCGCGCTCAGCTCGTCGACCAGCTCCGGTCGAGTGCTGGCAGCGATCGCCGACCCGGCCGACGCCATCGGTGTCGATATCGAGGCTGTGCCCCGGCAACTGTGGCGCGAGTTCGACTCCTACGCCCTGCACCCCGATGAGCGAGACGACCTGATCGCGGTGGGTGATCCCGGCGGCGTCGCCGCCCGCATCGGCGTCTGGACCGCGAAGGAGGCCGCACTGAAGGTCTCGGGTCGGGGCCTGCGGACCGAGCCCTCGCTGCTCCGCATCGACGCGCGCCCAGACCTCTCGCATCCGGAGCCCGCGCATCCAGACGCCACGCAACCGGCCGCTGCGCGCCCCGCTGCCACGGACGCGAGCTGGCACCGAGTGCATGGGGCACCCGCACCCGCAGGCCCTCGCGGCGCGGTCAGCGTGCGGATGCTCGCGGTCGGAAGCAACGCACGGGCCGCCGTCGCCACCAACCGCCCCCAGGAGGTGCGGCTCTGGACCATGCCGCAGCTGCTCGCCGAACTCGGCTGCCTCCCGGATTGGACGACCGACACCGGCGAGATCGCACACCTCATCTAGGCCCTTGCGCTCGAGCGCCGCTGCGCTCGCTGCGTCGACGTGGCACCGCCTCCGCCAGCCAGGATGGCTCGTCAGGTGGGAATGCCCTGTGCCTTGCGCCCCACGCGGGCGGGCTTCTGCCCGAGCTCCCGCCGCCGGGCACACAATATGGCCATGCGCAGAGTCAACGTCATCGTCGCCGGGAACGTGCAGGGCGTCGGCTACCGGTTCAGCACCGCGCAGGAGGCGCAGCGCCTGGGGCTCAGCGGATGGGTGCGCAACCTGCACGACGGACGAGTCGAGGCCGAGATCGAGGGCAGGGAAACCGAGGTGGATGCGCTGCTCGCCTGGATGGCAGAAGGGCCGCAGTTTGCCGAGGTCGCCTCGTCCCGAGTATCAGAGCGCACCCCCAAGGGGACCGAGGGATTCCGCGTCGTCCGCTGAAGTCTCAAGCCCACAACGATCGACCGAGCTACGCCGTGAGGCCACCGAACAGCACCGAGACCATCATTGCGACGATGACCGAGTTGAACGCGAAGGCGAGCACCACGTTGCTGCGCGCGATACGCCAGCCCCGCCGCGAGGTGATCTCGGCGGAGACGGTCGCCGCCATCGTGGACATGAGGGCGGCGAGCGTCAGATAGTCGCCGAATCGCGGGGCGTCCGGAAACGGGAACACTATCTCGGCCCGTTGGGACGAGCGCGTGCCAGCGGCGGCGCGGTCACCGGAGTCAGGGGCACCAGAGTCGGGGTCAGCCGCACCGTCAGGGTGAGCCTCTGCGTCGGGGGCGGCGTCTGCACGCGCCTCGGGCGTGGCGTCGAGCCGCAGGTACTCGAGCGCGAACGAGTAGACCATGAGCGCCCACGACGCAGCGACGGTGGCGAGACCGAGCACCACGAAGATCGTCTGGTCGCGGAACGTTGCGTCCTGCGCGATCGCGATCGTGAGCGCGACAGCGACCATGGCCCCCGCCGTGGTCCAGTCCATGGCTCCCCCGTAGCCGACCAGCTTGTGCCACCAGCGCCGCCGAGTCGAATGCTCTCGGCGGGAGGCGACGCGCAGCGCGGTGGTGTCGGCGTTGCGGTAGGCGAGGTGCGTCCACACCAGGTAGACGGCGCCGAACAGGGGCCAGAACACGATGAAGATGCTCACGAGGTAGCGCCAGACGTCGCCGACCTCGACGCCGAGGCGCCTCGCCACGAGCAGGTAGAAGGCCACCGCGAACGGGATCGCGATGAGGGCGCTCAGGTTTGCGCGTGCGTTGTCGCTCGTGATGCGTCTCGCCATGCGGCCTATCCTCCCCCAAACACGCCGTTCGGGCGCGGCGCGGCGCGGCGGCCAACGGCGTCTCCGGCACGGCCACGTCTGCGCCGTGGAATCCAGAAAGCCCCGGTCAGCTACTGCTGACCGGGGCTCATTCGTGGATCTGAGGGGACTCGAACCCCTGACCCCCTGCATGCCATGCAGGTGCGCTACCAGCTGCGCCACAGACCCGCACCCGTTTCCGGGAACTCGAAAATAGTAGCTCAGAAGCCGAGGCGCACCAAATCGAGGTCGTCAGCGCGTGTCGTCAGCGCGTGTCGCTAGCGCGCACGCCGACGCGGCCAGGCGTCAACGCCCATGCGCACGGCAATCACGACGAGGAAGGCCGTGAAGAGGATGTTGGCAAGCGCTGGCGAGATCGCCGCGGCGCTCAAGCCGCCGAGGCTCGTCGTCAGACACGCCGCGCCCCCAACGACCAAACCAGCACCCAGGTCGACGTTCCCGCGCCTCAGGTTGCTGATCGTGCCGGCGAGCGCGGTGGGGATCATCATCAGCAGCGAGCTGCCCTTGGCGAGCAGATCGCTCGAGCCGAAGAGCACCACAAGCATCGGGACGACAACCACGCCCCCGCCGATGCCGAGCAGGCCGGAGAGGACGCCGGTGCAGAGCCCGAGGAACACAAGCAGCACTCCCCCGAGCACGTCGATGTGGACTGCGGCATCCCTGGACGGAACCACCAAGAAAAGCGAGACGATGACGACACCGATGAACGCGATGAACGACCACTGCAGGGTCCGCTTGGAGATCTTCTCGAGCAACCAGGAGCCAATCGGCGCTCCGACGATGGCACCGAGTGCCAGCAGAGCAGCGAGGAGCAGATCGACGTTGCCGCCGATGGCATAGGTCACGACCCCGACAATCGCCGACGGCAGGATCGCGAGCAGCGAGGTGCCCGCCGCGAGCCTCGTCTCGAGCCGAACGAGGTACACCAGCGCTGGCACGATGAGGATGCCGCCGCCGACCCCGAACAGCCCGGAGAGGAAGCCCGCCAGCAGGCCGGTGAGGACGAGCCACGCCCATCCCCCGGTCGACCTGCGCGGTGTCACCTCGGTCAGTTCTGTGCTGCCTGATCCGGCGCCGCGGAGTCCGCGTCGCCGTCGCCGAGGTCGAGCTTCACGACCGGCGCATCGTTCCACAGCCGCTCGAGGCCGTAGAACATGCGCTCTTCCTCATGGAAGACGTGCACGACGATGTCGTTGAAGTCGAGGAGGACCCAGCGTCCCTCACGACGACCCTCACGACGAAGCGTGCGCTGTCCGATGTCGCGCATCGCGTCTTCGATCTCGTCGGCGATCGACAGCACCATGCGCTCGTTGCGACCGGAGACGAGCAGGAAGATGTCCGTGAGCGGCATGTTGTTCGAGACGTCGAGAGCGACGATGTCGAAGCCGAGTCTCTTGTCGGCGGCCTGTGCCGCCACGTTGGCCAGTTCGATTGCTCGCGTGCTCGCGGTCATTCGGTCCCTTTCGTTGCGGGCCCGGAGGAGCCCATCGTGGTGTCCGAGAGGCGATGCGCTCGCCAGCTGATCAGAACCAACCCTGAACAATACCCAGGATCACTGCGACCACGCCAGCCACAGCGACGGCGATCCCGCCAACCACAGCCCAGATCGACAACCTGACCCCGTGCCCGCGACGCGGAGCGAGCGGCATCCCTGGCTCCCGCACCGCCCGACTCGCGGCGACCGGGCTGTGCTCCTCGACGATCCTCACGCGTTGCTCCTCGATGTCGTCGTCGACATCGATCTCCGGCGAGTCGAGGCCACCGGTGAGCGTGCCGAAGTTCGAGAGCTCGCGCGACACCTGCATCTTGCCGGTGATCATGAGGTCGCCGGCTTCGCTGAGCGCGCCCGTGATGTCTGGCGAGCTCATCTCGGGCATCACGATCATGCCGGTCGGCGTCTCGTCGGTCGAGTGGCTCGCCATCACGAGACGGCGGAAGTAGTCGCCGCTCGTGCCGTCCTCCTGCGCTTCCTGCTCTACGGCAGCCGGGCTCCGGTTGAACGAATCCCCTGGCAGTTCTGGCGCGTCTCCCGGAGCACGCTCCGGCACGGGGACGGTCTCGGGCGAGAGACCATCGATCTGGAGCGGTGCCTCCAGGGCGACGCCGGAGGCAGGGGGCGCGGCAACGGATGCGCGTGTCGGCTCGTCCACGTCGGCTTCCGCCGCCGCTTCGGACGCAGGGGCCTCGTCGTTCACGGAAACCGTCGGCGTGCGCGTCGGCAGCGGCGTCTCCTCGCCCTGCTCGCGGCGCCGTTCGAGTTCGCGCAGCTCGCGGCGAGTCAGTGGGGCGTCACTCATATCGCATCAATCTCTTCGGCGGTGTAGAGCCGGTGCTTCGCCATGTACTGGACAACGCCGTCAGGGACCAGGTACCAGACCGGCTTCTCCTCGTAGGCCCGCGCTCGAATGTCGGTGGACGAGATCGCCAGCGCGGGGATCTGTAGCACGGCAACCTTGTCGGCGGGGATGCCCTCGAGGCGCATCTCGTGCCCAGGGCGCGAAACAGCGACGAACCTTGCGAGTTCGAACAGCTCCAGCGAGTTCTTCCAGCCCAGGATCTGAGCGATGGCGTCGGCACCCGTGATGAAGTACAGGTCGGCATCTGGTCGCAGCCGCTGCACGTCACGAAGCGTGTCGATCGTGTAGGTCGGACCGTCGCGGTCCACGTCGACCCGGCTGACCTTGAACCTCGGATTGGACGCCGTCGCGATCACCGTCATGAGATACCGGTGCTCGACCGGCGTGACGTGCGACTTATGCGACGGCTTGCCCGTCGGCACGAAGAGCACCTCATCGAGCTCGAAGTGCGCCGCTGCCTCGCTCGCAGCCACGAGGTGCCCATGGTGGATGGGATCGAACGTGCCACCCATGACGCCGACACGGCGGCGCGCGGCAACGGGAGAACTGTCGAGGGTGTGAGGCATAGAGGTGCGCGGCGCTTCGCGCTAGTGCTTCGAGTGCTCCGAGCCGGCCTCGATGACGCCTGCGTGGTGGAAGGGCTCGTAAGGAACGACCTTCGAGTCGACGGGGTTGCTGTGCCACGTGTTGCGGAACGCGTACGTGACGATGATGAGCGCCACGAAGGCGACGAGCGTCACGACCCCGAACATGAACGGAGGCATCACGAGTTCGTTGACGACGTGGTGGCCTGACTCTTCAAGCACGGCGGGTATCAGCTCGATCATGCCGTCCATCCTACCCATGTTCGAGCGCTCACTCGTCGACCTTCCAGACCCCGCCCTCGCGCTCGCGCTCGAGCTCGGCACGCGCGGCGGCTTTCCCGTCCATGCGCTCGTAGTAGCCCTCGCGCCGCTCGCGAGTCGTCGTGCGACTGTTCTCCTCGAGTCGGCTGTCGGTGCCTCGCGGAGAGACGGTCAACTCGGCCGCGCTCGTGAGCGTCGGCTCCCAGTCGAAGACGATGCCCTGCGACCCCGGACCGATGATGACGGTGGATCCAGCGACGGCACCGGCCTTGAACAGCGCATCCTCGACCCCGATCTTGTTGAGACGGTCGGCGAGGTAGCCAATCGCTTCGTCGTTGGAGAAGTCGGTTTGGGCCACCCAGCGCTGCGGCTTCTCGCCGAGGATCCGATACGTGTTGCCGTGCGTTCCGCCCTCGACACGGATCTCGAACGCCTTCTCGTCGACGGGGCGCGGGCGCAGCACGATGCGCGGCTTGATGGCGAGCTCGGCGAGCTTCGCCTCGCGGTCGCGGTCGATGAGCTCACCCAGCGCGAACGACAGCTCCTTGAGCCCTTCGTGACTCACGGTCGAGATCTCGAACACGCGGTAGCCGCGTTCCTCGAGCTCGGGCCGAACGAAGTCAGCGAGCTCGCGCCCGTCGGGCAGATCGATCTTGTTGAGCGCGATGAGCTGCGGACGCTCGAGCAGCGGTGTCTGCCCCTCCGGCACGGGGTAGTTGCGCAGCTCCTCGAGGATGACGTCGAGGTCGCTGATCGGGTCCCTGCCCGGATCGAGGGTGCCGCAGTCGAGCACGTGCAGCAGCGCCGAGCAGCGTTCGACGTGCCTGAGGAAGTCGAGCCCGAGCCCCTTGCCCTCGCTCGCCCCCTCGATGAGGCCGGGCACGTCCGCGACGGTGTAGCGGTATTGCGCGGCCTGGACGACTCCGAGGTTGGGGTGCAGGGTCGTGAACGGGTAGTCGGCGATCTTCGGCTTCGCTGCCGACATCGCCGCAATCAAGCTCGACTTGCCAGCCGAGGGGTAGCCGACGAACGCGACGTCGGCGACGATCTTGAGTTCGAGCTGCACCTGCAGCTCTTCGCCGGGCGTGCCCAGCAGCGCGAAACCTGGGGCCTTGCGCTTCGTGTTCGCCAGCGAGGCGTTGCCGAGGCCGCCCTGGCCACCTTCTGCCGCGACGTAGCGCATGCCAGGCTCAGAGAGGTCGGCGAGCTCGACACCGTTCGTGTCACGGACGACGGTACCGACGGGAACCGGCAGATCCAGCGGCTGGCCGGTGTACCCGTTCCGCCAGTCGCCCATGCCGAAGCCGCCCTTGTCGCTCGAGCGGTGGGGCTTGTGGTGGTACGACAGCAGCGTCGTCTCCTGCGGGTCGGCGACAAACGTGATGTTGCCACCGTTGCCGCCGTCACCCCCGTCGGGGCCAGCGAGCGGCTTGAACTTCTCGCGCTTGACGGAGACACAGCCGTTGCCGCCCTCTCCCGCGCGCAGATACAGCGTCACCTGGTCGACGAAGGTGGCCATGAAGAGCTCCTGTAGAACGTTGAGTCGTGAAGATACGAATGAGGGGCGGACCGTGGCCCGCCCCTCATCCTCACACCGCCCCGAGATCAGGGCCTGTGCATGCTGTTACTCGCCAGCGACGATGTTGACCACCTTGCGGCGGCCCTTCGCACCGAACTCGACGACGCCCGCCGAGAGGGCGAAGAGCGTGTCGTCGCCACCGCGGCCCACGAGGGCGCCGGGGTGGAAGTGCGTGCCGCGCTGGCGGACGAGGATCTCGCCTGCGCTGACGGTCTGGCCAGCGAAGCGCTTCACGCCGAGGCGCTGAGCGTTCGAGTCACGGCCGTTGCGAGTCGAGCTCGCTCCCTTTTTGTGTGCCATTGAAGTCTGCTCCTCGACTTACTTGATGTCGGTGATCTTGAGGCGCGTGAGCTCCTGACGGTGGCCCTGGCGCTTCTTGTAACCGGTCTTGTTCTTGTACTTCTGGATGACGATCTTCGGGCCACGGAGGTCGTTCAGGACCTCTGCGGTCACCGTGACCTTAGCGAGCTTCTCTGCGTCACTCGTGATGGTCTCACCGTCGACGAGCAGCACAGCTGGAAGCGTGACGTTGCCCTTCTTGTCGGCAACAACACGGTTCGTGGTGAGCACAGTGCCCACCTCTACCTTCTCCTGCCGTCCACCGGCGCGCACAACTGCGAATACCACTTCAGTACCTTTTCTCCGAGCCCGACAAGGTCGGACGCTGTGTCTTCAAACTCTGGAAGCCCTGCTCGCTGCGGCGAGCTGACTCTGCCCTGCAACCGGGCGAGGGAATGCCAGCACGAATGCAAACGTGCAACAGCGAACCACTTTACCCGGCAGGGTCGGTGCGCGCAAGCGCACCCACCCCGGTCGACGCTTTCGCGTCGCCCGTCCTACGTTGCCACGCTACTCGGCCGAGAGCGGAGGCGTCGTGATGCGACGGCGACGCGGACGTCCCGATGCACCCTTGGGCGGCTCAGCCGGGTCCGGCTGGGCCACCTCGGGTGTAGCCGCCGCTGGCGCATTCTGAGTTGCCTCGGAGGCGTCTGCGGTCTTCTGCACCCTGACCTTGGCTGGTGCCTCGGTCGTTTCGCCCGCCACAGACTGCTGTTCGCCCTCAGGGGCGACCAGCGCGTCGAGCAGCGAGTCGAGCTCACGGAGCGCTGCCGGGTCGGCCTCGCGCTGAGTCTCTGCCGGTTCGGCGCTCTTGGCCGAGTCGAAATCGAACAGGTTCTCGCTCGCGCGTGCCTTGCGATCGTTGCTGTCCGCCTGCTGGACCTCGTTGCGATCAGCAGGGGCTGCATCCGCCTGCGGCACCTCGAGAGCCTGCGACTGGGCCGGGGCCTGCGCATCCGTCTTGGCACGCCGGCGACCACGTCGCGACCGCCGCGACTCGCCCTGCTGGCCCGGCTGCTCGCCGCCGCGCTCGTCGCTTGTCGACGGCTGCGACTCGGCCTGCGGCTGCGGGACCTGCGGCTGCTCGTCGACGTGCTCGCCCGACTTCTGGCCGTTGAGCGTGGAGGCGGCGATCTTCGACAGGGCGCCGCGCGCCTCGTCGGTGATGCCGTGGGTGGATGCGGCAGCCGGGGAGGCAACAGCTCGCGGGGCCTGCTGCTCGCGCTGCTGACCGCCGCGGCCCTTGCGGCCGCTCTTCCCATTGCCGTTACTGTCTGGGGCTCCCCCGCGGTGCTTGAGCACCGGGTCGTGGAAGACGATGACGCCTCGGCCGGCACAGGACTCACACGGCTCGCTGAACGTCTCGAGCAGACCGAGCCCGAGCTTCTTGCGAGTCATCTGCACGAGGCCGAGGCTCGTGACCTCGGCGACCTGGTGCTTCGTGCGGTCGCGGCTGAGGCATTCGATGAGGCGCCGCATGACGAGGTCGCGGTTCGACTCGAGCACCATGTCGATGAAGTCGACGACGATGATGCCGCCGATATCGCGGAGGCGAAGCTGGCGCACGACCTCTTCGGCGGCCTCGAGGTTGTTCTTAGTGACCGTCTCTTCGAGGTTGCCGCCGGAACCGACGAACTTCCCCGTGTTGACGTCGACGACCGTCATGGCTTCGGTGCGGTCGATGACGAGCGAGCCACCCGACGGCAGCCAGACCTTGCGGTCGAGCGCCTTCTCGATGTGCTCGGTCGCCCGATACTCGGCAAACACGTCCGCGCCCTGGAACGCCTCGACCCGGTCGACCAGGTCGGGGGCGACCTGCCGCAGGTAGTTCGTGATCGTCTCGAGCTCTTCGCTGCCCTGGATCACGATCTTGTGGAAGTCCTCGTTGAAGACGTCGCGGATGATCTTGATGAGGAGGTCGGGCTCGGAGTGCAAGAGCGCAGGCGCGGGTCCCGCTTCGATGCGCGAGGAGATGTCGGCCCACTGCGCGGTGAGTCGGTTGACGTCCCGCTCCAGCTGATCCTGCGTCGCCCCCTCCGCGGCCGTGCGCACGATGACGCCGACGCCTGCGGGCAGGGTCTCCTTGAGGATCTTCTTCAGACGCGCGCGCTCCGTGTCAGGCAGCTTGCGGGAGATGCCGTTCATCGAGTTGCCCGGCACATAGACCAGGTAGCGCCCTGGGAGCGAGACCTGACTCGTGAGACGCGCACCCTTGTGCCCGATCGGGTCCTTCGTGACCTGGACGAGCACACGATCACCCGGCTTCAGCGCGTTCTCGATCCGGCGCGACTTGCCGCCAACCTCCGCGGCGGCCCAGTCGACCTCGCCCGAGTACAACACTGCGTTGCGCCCACGGCCGATGTCGATGAAGGCGGCCTCCATGCTCGGAAGCACGTTCTGCACGCGGCCGAAGTAGACGTTGCCGATCAGCGACGACTCCTGCGAGCGAGCCACGTAGTGCTCGACAAGCACCTTGTCCTCGAGCACGCCGATCTGCACGCGGTCGTCCTTGGCGCGCACGAGCATCACGCGATCGACCGCCTCGCGGCGGGCGAGGAACTCTGACTCGGTGATGACCTGGCGACGACGGCCGCTCTCGCGACCCTCGCGACGACGCTGGCGCTTGGCCTCGAGTCGTGTGGAGCCCTTGATCTTCTGCGGTTCGGTGATGAGCACCGGCTCTTCGGCCGGCTGCTCCTCGCGCGGCTGGCGGCGACGGGAGGCCGGCTGCTCGCGCTCGGCGGGGGCCTGGCGGCGCTCGTCGCGCGACGACTCCCGCGAACGGTCTCCCCGGTCGGAGCGGTCGTTCCGGCCCTGGCGGTCGTAGCGGTCCGCTCGTTCGCCGCGCTCCTGGCGCTCGTAGGGCTCGTCGTCCTGACGGCGCGAACGGCCACGGTCGTCGCGCGGCGCGCGCTCCACCACGGGGGGAAGATCAGGCTGCAGGAAGAACAGGGTCGTCGACGAGATGACTGCGGGAATCGGGGAAACGGGCTCGTCAGCGGGGGCCGCCTCCGGCTGCTCCTGCTCCTCGGTCTTCGCCTCGGTTTCGGCGCTCACTTCGGCCGCCCCAGCGGACTCCTGGCTCTGATCTGCGTCGGGCTGCACCTGGTCATTGACGCTCTGGTCATTGAGGCTCTGGTCATAGCTGCTCTGGCCGGTGACGCTCTCGTCGTTGCTGTTCTCGTTGTGCGTGTTCTGGTCTGATTCGTTTGTGGTCACCATTTCTGGTGTGCTCCTACTCCGGCGTGGCGCAAAGCGTGCGCCCACCCCTCCGGGCGGTGAAGATGACGAGCATCCCCACCGAAAATGGTCTCCGCCCGTCCGGCGGAAAGGTTGTACGTGGTGTGCCGCGGTTGCGGCGATCTTGCCTGCGGCGCGGGCGATGGAGCGTTGCTCTGCTCGTGGCTCGCGCCTGAAAAACTTCGGGTGCCGTGGGACTCTGCCCGGTCGACCTTCCCAGTATCGCACGGCGGACGCATCCGGACCCTGATTCGACGCTGGGGCGAGCGTCAGGTGAGCGTCAGGCGAGGGCTCGGCGGTGGTGCGCGATGCCCAGGATGCGCTCGGCCGCAGCGCAGTATCCGGCGAGGAACGCGTTGGCGACGAGACCCACGGCGTCCTCCGTCGGGAGGAAGCGCGGATGGTGCAGCGTCGGCGCGTACGCTCCCTCGGGGCCAGGGAGTCCCGCCGTCTCGACCCCGGCGAAGCACATGATCGACGGCACTTCGTCGCAGTAGTAGGAGAAGTCGTCGCCGCCAAGCGAGCGCATCGGCTCCGCGCCGTCCACGCCGAGCCGGGCGAGCCAGTCGTCCGCGTCGGCTGCGAGGTGTGCGTCGTTGATGAGCACCGGCATGTTCTGGTGCATGTGGACCACGGCCTCGGTGTTGTACGCCTCCGCCGTGCGCACTGCCAGATGCTGGACCGCCGCGAACAGCAGCTCGCGGTCCTTCGGCGCCGTTGTGCGCATCGAGGCCAGGAGCCGCGCGCTTGACGGGAGCACGTTCGCGGCCCCCTCCCCCGCGCTCAGCGTGCCGACGCTGATCACTGCGGGGTTCATGGGCGAGATCGTGCGCCGCACCACCTCCGGGAGCCCGAGCGCGATGTGCGCGATCGCCGCCACCGGGTCAGCTGCCTGATGCGGGTACGCACCGTGACCGCCGCGCCCCTGCAGCGAGATCTCGATCTCGTCGGCTGCCGCGTTGATGTAGCCGCCGCCGATTGCGATGGCCCCGCGCGGAACACCCGGGTGCACGTGGGCCCCGATGACATGCTCGACCTGGAACCGCTCGAGGCCGCCCTCCTGGACGATCTGGTGTGCCCCGGACGGGTAGGTCTCCTCCCGCGGCTGGAGGATCGGCACCAGGCCGACAGGGAGATCAAGGTGGTCGGCAGCGCGGATGAATGCGACCAGAGCCGCCTGGTGCACGTCGTGTCCGCAGGCGTGCATAGCGCCGTTCGACGAGGCGAACGGCACGCCGGTGAGCTCGGTCAGGGGCAGCGCGTCGAGCTCCGCGCGGACTCCGACGGCGCCGCCGCCGCTCGGACCCAGACGCCCGATGCGACCGGAGTCGGCGATGCGGTGCATCGCCACCCGATCGCCGAGCTCGGCCTCGAGGCGCGCGGCGGTGTCGTTCTCGTCACCGGAGAGCCGGGGATCGGCGTGCAGCTGCTGGCGGAGCCGAATCGCGGACGGCAGCTCTGCCCGCAGCGCGACGCGCCATGCCGTCGCCAGCTCGTCGAGCCGCTCACCGTGCGACGTCGCCGCCGACGCCCTCCCAGCCTTCATCCCGTGCCTCGCCCCCGAACTCACTCGTCTATGACCAATTGCTCCGCTACTGCGAAGCCTACGGCTCCGCGCTTCCCCTCCTGTTCGCGAGGGTCAGGCGAACCAGATGCCCAGCTCGCGCTGCGCAGACTCGACGGAGTCGGAGCCGTGCACGATGTTCAGGAGCACGCCCGCGTCCCAGTCGCGCCCGAGGTCGCCGCGGATTGTGCCAGGGGCTGCCGTGGTCGGGTCGGTCGTGCCGGCGAGGGAGCGGAAGCCCTCGATGACCCGGTGGCCAGCGACGCGGATCGCGACGGTCGGCCCCGACTGCATGAACTCGAGCAGGCCCTCGTAGAACGGCTTGCCTTCGTGCTCGGCGTAGTGCGCGGACAGAATCGCGCGGTCGGCGTGCACGAGCCGGATGTCGACGAGCGAGTAGCCCTTCGTCTCGATGCGGCGCAGCACCTCGCCGGTGAGTCCGCGCTGGACGCCGTCCGGCTTGACGAGTACCAGTGTCTCTTCGATCGTTGCCATGATTCCTCCGTTGGTCGTGGTGTTCGGCCCGTGAGGGCCCGGTCGGTTGGTGTGTCGCGGCTCGCTGCTCAGCTGCTCGGCGAGTCGGTCTGGTCGATGGGCTGCCCGTCGATGCCGATCTCACCCGCCGCGAGGCGGCGGTTGTACTCGGCGATGATGGGGGCGCGCTGCCGGTCGATCTGGCCGCCCTTCCACATGAAGTACGTCCAGGATGCGAGGAACAGCGCCCCGACGATGAACATACCCGGATGGAGGAAACCGGCGGCCACGAGCAGTACCTGCACCGCCCAGCCGAGCCAGATGCCCCACTCGTAGCGCAGGAGCCGGATGGTGACGACGATCAGGACCGCGAACGACGCGCCAAGGGCGAACGCGGGGACCGGCTCGAGCACGCGCATCCCGAACACGAGCAGCGTGCCGAGGAAGACGACGAACAGCTCGAAGCCGAGGAAGATGGAGCCGATCACCTCGCGGATGCTGCGCTGGCGAGGAAGCCGGGTGCGGTTTCGCGGCGTCACGACTCCTGCGCCCAGCCCTCATCGCGGGACAGCGTGAGCGCGGTGCCGATGAGCGTGACGGAGCCAGTGATGAGCACCGCAGCGTTCTTGCCCTCATCTGCACCCTCGGCCAGCAGGTCGAGCGCGATCTCCCTGGCTCGCTCAATGGCGTCTTCAGCCCGCTCGAGCACCTCGGGCTCGCCGCCCGTCACCTCGCGGACGATGTCGCCGAGCTCTTCGGCGTCGATGGCGCGCACCGAGTCGGACTGCGTGACGACAAAGCGCTCGGCGATGGGCTGCAGGGCGCGGACGATGCCCGCCGCATCCTTGTCGGCCAGCACGCCGAGGACAACGACGACGCGGGAGAAGTCGAACGACTCCGTCACGGCGCGAGCGAGCGCCTCGGCACCGTGTGGATTGTGGGCCGCGTCGATGAGCATGGGTGGCGTCACGCCGATGCGCTCCAGGCGACCAGGCGACTTCACCTCGCCGAACGCGGCCTCGACGAGCTCGTCATTCAGGCTGCGGTTCGCGCCGAAGAACGCCTCGACGGCCGCGAGCGCGACCGCGGCGTTGTGCGCCTGGTACTCGCCGTCCAGCGGCAGCAGGAGGTCTTCGTACTTGCCCGCGATGCCGCGCACGGTCACGAGTCGCCCGCCGACCGCGAGCTGGTTGCCGACGACCGCAAAGTCCTTGGGCTCGGCATACACCTGGGCCTCGGAGATCTCGGCCGCCCGCGTGATCTCGGCCAGCGCGTCGGGATGCTGCTCCGCAGTGACCACGCGCGCCGCGGGCTTGATGATGCCGGCCTTCGTGCGCGCGATCTCCGGAAGCGTCCTGCCGAGCCGCTGCGTGTGGTCGAGGGCGATCGGCGTGAAGACCGCGACCTCGCCGTCGGCGACGTTCGTGGAGTCCCACTCGCCGCCCATGCCGACCTCGACAACGGCGACATCGACGGGCGCATCCGCGAAGCAGGCGTAGGCCAGCACGGTGAGCGCCTCGAAGAACGTCAGGCGCGGCTCCCCTGCAGCCTCGAGCTCCGCATCCACGATCGAGAGGAACGGCGTGATGTCCTCCCAGTTCGCGACGAGTCGCTCATCGCTGATGGGGCTGCCGTCGACCGCGATGCGCTCGTTGATGCGCTCGAGGTGCGGGCTCGTGAGGAGCCCGGTGCGCAGCCCGTGGGCGCGCAGCACGGTCTCGATGATGCGGGCCGTCGAGCTTTTCCCGTTGGTACCCGTGAGATGGATGACCGGGTAGGCGGTGTGCACGTCGCCCAGGAGCTCGACCGCGCGACGCGTGGCGTGCAGGCGCGGCTCCGGGGCCGCCTCTCCCACGCGCTCCATGAGCTCGTCGAAAACGCGCTCGCCCTCGCTCGCCCAGTCGGTTCCCTCGAGGAGCAGGCGCTCGTCTTCCTCGCGCTCCGTCAGCACCTCGTCCTCGTCGTCGGAGACCGACGGCATGAACGTCTCGGCGATGTCCTTCGGCTCGAGCTCGAAGTCGCTTGACTCGCCCTCAGCTGCTCCCGCACCTTCGACCGGGTCGTTCCAGTCGTCGGCACCGTCCTGCTCGCGTTCGCTCACGCCATCACCTCCACGTCGATCTCCAGTGCACCATACGTGTCGGTGCTCGTCTCGGCGTCCGCGGGCACCGTCAGGCCACCGGTCACCTGGAACTCGACGGCGAGCGTCTCACCCGAAATCAGCTCCCGGTGCGTCTCGATCGCCGCGACCGACGCGTCGTCGGCACGCAGGGTGAGACGGATGCGGTCGGAGACCTCGAGCCCCGCCTCCTTGCGTGCATCCTGCGCGGCACGGACCACGTCGCGGGCGAGCCCCTCGGCGGCGAGCTCGGGGCTCACGGTCGTGTCGAGCACGAGAATCCCGCCGCTCGGCAACAGGGTGATGGCGCGGTCGTCGCGCTCTCCGGCCGTCACCAGCTTGACCTCGTACTCACCGGGTTCAAGCTGCAGGCCGCCCGCCGTCACGACGCCGTCGACCTCGCTCCAGTCGCCGGACTTCGACGCCTTGATCGCCACCTGCACCTGCTTGCCGAGGCGCGGGCCAGCGGCGCGCGCGTTGACCTGGAGGACACGGTCGATGCCGTACTTGGCCTCGGACTCGTCGACGAGCTGCTCGAATTCGACGGACTTCACGTTCAGCTCGTCGCGCAGGATGCCTGCAAAGGGCTCGAGCGCGGCGGTGTTCGGCGCGACGACCGTGAGGCTCGCCAGCGGCAGTCGCACGCGGCGACCGGCCTGCTTGCGCAGCGACAGCGCGGCGCTCGTGACGCGGCGCACCGCATCCATCGAGTCGACGAGCGACTGGTCGCTCGGGAACGCCGACGCGTCCGGCCACTCGGTGAGGTGCACGCTCCGGCCGCCCGTCAGCCCGCGCCACACCGTCTCCGAGACGAGCGGCACGAGCGGAGCGGCGACGCGGGTGAGCGTCTCGAGCACCGTGTAGAGCGTGTCGAAGGCCTCGGTGCTCGTCGCATCGTCAGTGACGCCGCGCCAGAAGCGGTCGCGCGAGCGCCGCACGTACCAGTTGGTGAGCACGTCGCCGAAGTCGCGCAAGCGCGAGGCGGCGGTGGTCGAATCGAGCGCTTCGAGGTCCGCCCCCACCTCAGAGACCAGCACGCCGAGCTTCGCCAGGATGTACTGGTCGAGCACGTCGCTCGAGTCGGTGCGGAACGTCGCCTCGTAGGCCCCTGACTCCGCAGCGCCCTCAGGTGAGCTGATAGCCGTGTTGGCGTAGGTGGTGAAGAAGTAGTAGGTGGACCAGAGCGGCAAGAGGAACTGGCGCACGCCCTCGCGGATCGTCTCCTCGGTCACGATGAGGTTGCCGCCGCGCAGCACGGGGCTCGCCATGAGGAACCAGCGCATGGCGTCGGAGCCGTCGCGGTCGAACACCTCCTGCACGTCCGGGTAGTTGCGCAGGCTCTTCGACATCTTGCGTCCGTCGTTGCCAAGCACGATGCCGTGGCTGACCACGCGCTTGAACGCGGGGCGGTGGAAGAGCGCCGTCGAGAGCACGTGCATGACGTAGAACCAGCCGCGCGTCTGGCCGATGTACTCGACAATGAAGTCTGCCGGCGAGTGCGAGTCGAACCACTCGCGGTTCTCGAACGGGTAGTGCACCTGCGCGTACGGCATGGAACCGGAGTCGAACCACACGTCGAGCACGTCCGGGATGCGACGCATGATGGATGCGCCCGTCGGGTCGTCGGGGTTCGGCCGCGTCAGCTCGTCGATGAACGGGCGGTGCAGGTCGGTCGGGCGCACGCCGAAGTCGCGCTCGATCTCGTCGAGCGAGCCGTACACATCCACTCGCGGATAGTTCGGGTCGTCGCTCTTCCACACCGGGATGGGGCTGCCCCAATAGCGGTTGCGGCTGATGGACCAGTCGCGTGCACCCTCGAGCCATTTGCCGAACTGGCCGTCCTTCACGTTGTCCGGCACCCAGTCGATGTGCTGGTTGAGCTCGACCAGCTCGTCGCGGAACTGCGTGACGCGCACGAACCAGCTCGAGACGGCCTTGTAGATGAGGGGCTTGCGGCAGCGCCAGCAGTGCGGGTACGAGTGCTCGTAGCTGGCCTGCTTGAGGAGGCGGCCTTCGGCCTTGAGCAGCTGGGTGAGCGGCTTGTTGGCATCGAACACCTGCAGGCCCGCGACCGGCTCGACGGCCGCGAGGAACTTGCCGCCCTCGTCGACCGAGAGGATGGTCGGGATGCCCGCCGCGTCGCTGAGTACCTTGTCGTCTTCACCGTAGGCGGGTGCCTGGTGGACGATCCCGGTTCCGTCGCTCGTGGTGACGTAGTCGCCGAGCAGGAACTGCCACGCGTTCTGCGTGCCGTACGCCTCGACGTCGGCGTAGAAGTCCCAGAGGCGCTGGTAGCGCACGCCCGCGAGCTCGGCACCTTTGAGGGTGCGTGCGGTTGCCGCCGTCGCGTCCTCGGCGGTCTCGTAGCCGAGCTCCTTGGCGTGTGCGGCGACCCGCGCGCTGGCGAGCAGGAACGAGCCCTCGCCCTCGGCCGTGCCATCGGCCGCGCCAAGCGGGCCAGCTGGCACCACGGCGTAGTCGATCTCGGGGCCGACCGCGAGCGCGAGGTTCGTCGGGAGCGTCCACGGGGTTGTCGTCCAGGCGAGCGCCTGCACGCCGGCGAGGCCGAGCGCATCCGCCGCCTCACCCTCGAGCGGGAAGGTGACCGTGACGGTCTGGTCCTGACGCATCTGGTAGACGTCGTCGTCCATGCGCAGCTCGTGGTTCGAGAGCGGCGTCTCGTCGTTCCAGCAGTAAGGGAGCACGCGGAAGCCCTCGTAGGCGAGGCCGTCGTCGTAGAGCTTCTTGAACGCCCACAGCACCGACTCCATGTACGAGATGTCGAGCGTCTTGTAGTCGTTCTCGAAGTCGACCCAGCGCGCCTGGCGGGTGACGTACTCCTGCCATTCGCGGGTGTACTTGAGCACCGACTCGCGGGCCGCATCGTTGAAGGTATCGATGCCCATGGCCTCGATCTCGGCCTTCGACTGGATGCCGAGCTGGCGCATGGCCTCGAGCTCGGCGGGCAGGCCGTGCGTGTCCCAGCCGAAGCGGCGGTGCACCTGCCGGCCGCGCATCGTGAAGTAGCGCGGGAAGACGTCTTTGGCGTAGCCGGTCAGGAGGTGGCCGTAGTGCGGCAGGCCGTTCGCGAAGGGAGGGCCGTCGTAGAACACCCACTCCTCGGCGCCCTCGCGCTGGTCGATGGAGGCCTGGAAGGTGCCGTCCTCTCGCCAGAAGTCGAGGACCTTCTCCTCGAGGCGAGGGAACGACGGGGACGCGGCGACGATGTCCTTCGTCGAGGCGTCGGGGGCGGCGGCTGGTCCGAACGAAGCCTTCGGGTAGCTCATGCGGTGGAACTCCTGGCAGTACGTGGATGTGCTTGGTCTGCTTCAGGGACGCCGTGCGGCGCGGTACCACCCCGATTGCGCGCTCCCCCGGATGCCTTCCGGTGGAGGAAGGGCTTCCGTTGGCACACGCCACTCGTTTCGAGCTGTCACGGGCTCACCCGCCCGGTTCTACTTGGCGCTCGAACCTCGAGAGGTTCGTTCGCCGTTCTTCCGGGGACTCCCCGCTGATGGGCGGATCACAGTCATGCTCAGACCATGGTACGCGCCCGGCCGTCGCGCGCGAAACACCCAGACACCGGGCGCGGGCCAGCCCCGTTCATGGAATGGCTGTGTACTCTCGCTTCGCCGATGCTCGCTCCACGGCGAGCACCACAGAACGAACGGAACACCGCATGCCCACCACTCGCCTTCCCAAGCTCGCCGCCGTCACCGCCTTCGCGGTGCTCGCGCTCACAGGATGCTCGGCGCTCGGTGGCGGGCAGGCCGCCACGCCGTCGCCCACGGCGGTGGCCTCCGCGGAAAGCACCGCGGCTGAGGGCACGTGCGCGGATGTGCAGGCTGAGCTCGATTCGATCCGGTCCGACATCGAGAGCATCGCGAGCCAGGTCCCCGGCGACATTCCAGGCGCGGTCACGACGCTCACGACCATCGGCACGAGCCTCACGACGCTGCAGGAGAGCATCTCCGACCCGGACCTGAAGACCCACGTCGATGCCCTCGTGACCGAGGTGACCGAGCTTCAGACCACGGCCGCCGAGCTCGCGAACGGTGGCGGCGGGTTCGCGGACGCCGCGAGCATCCTCACGCAGCTCGGCGAGGTCGAGACGGCGCTGTCGTCGCTCACCGCGTACTGCGAGCTGCAGACGAGCTAAAGCTCTCGCACCCGAACTCCCGCAGACAGGCACACGGGGAATGCACCTTCGTTGCGCAACGAAGCAGCATGTTCCGTGTGCCTGTGGAGCTCGCGCGCCATCGAAGGTGGTCAGCGCGCGTACGCACCCAGGATCGGCGAGGCCGCCTCGTCGACCAACTCCGCCAAACTTCCGCGGGTAGGGCCGGCTTCGATCCAGGCGCTGCCCGCGACCACGACGGCCGCCACGATCGCTCCAGCGCACACACCCCGCTGCAGCGCATCCAATCCCGGCTCCGTGCGCGCAAGATAGCGGGCTAGCGCGGCCTGCTGCACCAGCGTGCGCTTCGTTCCGGTGGCCGCGAGGTCGTCGCCGGTGCCGGTCATTTCCCGAAGCGAGGCCGCCCAAGGGATGTGCTCGGGGCGGACCGTCCCGGCGATCTCGAGCAGCACGCGGCGCAGCGCCGCGAGTCCCCCACCCGGCTCGACCCGACCCTGCTGCGCGAGCGCTTCGGCGGCAGCATCCAACGTCGAGGGGATGCCCGCGAGCAGCGGGTCGAGGCCGACCCAGAGCACATCAGCCTTGGCCGTGAAGTAGTTGAAGAAGGAGCTGCGGGCGACGCCGGCGCGACGGGCGATGTCGCTGGCGCTTGTCTGCTCGTATCCACGCTCAAGGAACAGCTCGAGCGCCGCCTCCTCCAGGGTCTCCCGACTCGAAGCCGACGGCCGTCCCCGGCGCGCACCTCGTTCCTCGTGACCTGTCATCTTCGACTCATTTCTGCATGGCGTCCATAAATGCGGATACACTCTGCGGGTGCCACTTCCTGCCTCACTCCGCTCGGCGAAGCCCGTCGCGCTCCTCGCCCTCTCCGCAGCCCTCATCGTGCCACTTGCCGCGTGTTCGAGCGAGGCCACCTCGTCAGACGAGCCGCAAACCCTCAGGTACGCGTCCGGAGACGCCGAACCGACCTGCCTCGACCCGCACGTCGGCGGCAACTGGCCGCAGGCGATCCTGGCCAACCAGTTCCTCGAGTCCCTATTCTCGAAAGACGACTCCGGCGAGATCGTGCCGTGGCTCGCGACCGGCGCGGAGGCGTCCGACGACCAGCTGAGCTGGACCGTCTCCCTCAAGCAGGACGTGACGTTCACCGACGGCACGCCGTTCGACGCCGACGCGGTCGTCGCCAACGTCGAGCACGTCAAGAACCCCGACACCGCGTCGTCGACCGCCATCCTCGCCCTCGGCAAGGTCACAGAGGCGGTCGCCGTCGACGAGCACACCGTGCGCTTCGACCTCAGCGAGCCCGACAGTGCCCTCCTCGAGTCACTGGCGCAGACCTGGCTGGCCATCCAGTCACCCGCCGGGCTCGAACGAGGCACCGACGAGAACTGCCTCGCCCCCATCGGCACCGGCGCGTTCCAGGTCGAGTCGTGGGACAAGCAGTCGCAGGTCGTGCTGACCCGCAACGAGAACCACACCACCGCGCCGGAAGACGGCGTCACCACCAAAGGACAGCCCGGCGCGAGCGTCGACACGATCGAGTGGAAGTTCATCCCCGACGCGGCGACTCGCCTCGCGGCACTGCAGTCGGGGCAGGTCGACATCATCGATTCCGTGCAACCGGATGCGCTGGCCCAGTTCCAGTCGAACGGCACCGAGGAGACGCTCATCGGCGCCCGCCCGGGGGTGACCGCCCGCATCGAGCTCAACACGACCCGCGCCCCGTTCGACGACCCCAAGGTGCGGGAAGCCTTCGCCGCATCGGCCGACATCGACGCCGCCGTCGAGTCCCTCTACTTCGGCACCCTCGAGCGTTCGACATCGGTGCTCTCGAGCGCCACGCCCTTCGCGACCTCGCACCCCGACGCATTCGAGTTCGACGCCGCACGCGCATCCCAGCTCCTGGACGAGGCTGGCTGGACGCAGCGCGATGCCGACGGCGTCCGCACCAAGGGCGGCGAGCGACTCGAAGTCGCCTTCCCGGTCTCGACCAACCAGTCGATCCCCGCCGAGATCTCGGTGCTCGAGCAGATCAAGGCGACCAGCGCCGAGGTCGGCTTCGACGTGCAGCTCGAACTGCTCGACCTCTCCACCTGGTACGAGCGCAGCGGCACGTGGGAGTTCGACGCCATCGTCGCGCCGTACTCGAAGAACTCGGCCGACGTGCTGCGCATCGTCTACTCGACCGACAGCATCATGCCTGCCCCAAGCGGTTACCACGCGAACAACACGGGCTTGTCGCTGCCTGCGCTCGACGAGGCACTCGATGCCGCGGTGAAGACCACGGACAACGCCGAGCGCGAGCGGCTGTACGGGGCGGCGCAGCAGCTCATCATCGACAGCGGCACCGTGATCCCGCTCTACGACCAGACCGTGCAGTTCGCGTACGGCGACAACGTGCACGGCTTCCGGTTGCAGCCGAACGTCAACGTGCCGTCGCTCGTGAACGTCACCATCGAGTAGCGCGGACACCGGAGAGCGCCGCACGCGAGACAATCGACGAGTGACGACGGATGCGCGGGGTCGCGCGGCACGCCTGGTGCCGCTGGTTCCGCGCATCCTCCTCCGCCTCGGCGGGGTCGTCTTCGTGCTGTGGGCGGTCATCACCGTGACGTTCTTCGCGGTGCGCGCCGTGCCAGGCGATCCGGTGCTCGCCATCCTCGGCGGTCCCGGCTCGAACGCGAGCGCAGAGGCGGTCGCGCAGGCCCGGGCGGACAACGGCCTCGACCAGCCCCTGTTCACGCAGTACGTGTCGCAGCTCTGGCGCACCGCCACCGGCGACCTCGGGGTCAGCTACGCGCAGCGGGAGAGCGTGGCCAGTCTCATCGGCGAGCAACTGCCCGGCACGCTCGCGCTCGCAGGCCTCTCGCTGGCCCTCGCGTGGCTCATCGCCCTGGTCGTCGCCTGGTGGTCGACGGGAGGAGGCCGCGTCGCGTGGGCCATCGCCTCGACCCTCGAGGTCATCGCGGCCGCGGTGCCGCACTTCTGGCTCGCCGCCGTGCTCGTGCTCATCTTTGCCGGCACGCTCGGCCTGCCCGTTGCTGTCTCCGGCCCCGGACTCTCCGGGCTCATCCTCCCGAGCGTGACTCTCGCGCTGCCCCTCGCCGGCTACCTCGGCCAGGTCATGCGCGAGCAGATGCTTGACGCGCTGGAATCGCCGTTCGTGCTGGCCGCTCGCGCCCGGGGCGAGGGCCGGTCCGGCATCTTCTGGAGGCACGTGCTCCGCCACGCCGCCATCCCGGCCGTCGGCCTCAGCGGCTGGGCGCTCGGCTCGCTCGTCTCCGGCGCGGTCGTCGTCGAGACCATCTTCGCCCGGCCAGGTCTTGGCCGCTCGTTGCTCGACGCCGTCGGCAGCCGCGACGTGCCCTACGTCATCGGCGTGCTCATCGTCGTGGCCGCGGCCTACATGCTCGTCACCGTGCTCACCGACCTGGTTGAGCCGCTCATCGACCCTCGAGCTCGGGACCGCGCCGGGTCCGGTGACCGCGTGGGGATCAGCGCCGGAGCCGGAGCATGAGCCTGGAGGCGGCCGCGGTCAGGGATGCGCGCGCCGTCGCGCCGAGCGGGCGCGGTGGCCGTCGACGGACCGGTGGTCGTCGCCTGTGGCTCGTCGTGTGGCTCGGAGTCGCGGCGCTCTACGTGCTCGCGGCGCTGCTCCCCCAGCTCCTCGCGCCGGGCAATCCGCTGGCCGTCAGCCCCGCCGAAGCGTTCTCGCCGCCCAGCGCCGCGCATCCGTTCGGCACCGACGAGTCCGGTCGCGGCGTCTACACGAGGGTGGTGCACGGCGCCGCGTCGTCGCTCACCATCGGGGCGGTCGCGACCGCGATCGGGCTCGCGCTCGGCGCCGTCTTCGGCCTCGCCGCTGGACTCGGCCCGAGGTGGCTCGACTTCGGCACCACCCGCGTCGTCGAGGTCTTCTTCGCGTTCCCCGGCATTCTGCTGGCTCTCCTGCTCATCGTACTCGCGGGCCCCGGCGTCGTCACCACCACCATCGCCGTCGGCCTCTCGACCGCTCCCGGGTACGCGCGGCTCATCCGATCGCAGGTGCTGCGTGTGCGCGCCAGCGCCTACGTCGAGGCCGACCTCGTGCTCGGCCGATCACGCTGGCACACGTTCGTGCGCACCCTTGCACCCAACGTCGCGTGGCCATTGTTCTCGCTCGCCACGCTGGGACTCGGGCAGGCGATCGTCTGGGCTGCCGCGCTGAGCTACCTCGGCCTCGGCGAGCCGCCGCCCAGCCCGGAGTGGGGGTCGATGCTCTCCGCCGGGCGCCTCTACCTGCCGACCGGCAGCTGGTGGCTCACGATCTT
The DNA here is from genome assembly GCF_049707175.1 of Pseudoclavibacter helvolus. Classification (GTDB taxonomy): domain Bacteria; phylum Actinomycetota; class Actinomycetes; order Actinomycetales; family Microbacteriaceae; genus Pseudoclavibacter; species Pseudoclavibacter helvolus_A. The sequence continues at coordinate 119,994 of NZ_JBNAFM010000007.1, forward strand.
CCCCGGCACGGCCATCGTGGGCGCCGCCGTGACCGCGACGATGCTCGGCCGCATCATGCAGCAGCGCACGAGGCAGGCGTCGTGAGCGGGCGCGATACGGCGTCGCAGCACGCCAACGAGCTGGGTATCCGGCCGGTCGTCGAGGCCCACGACCTCCGTGTCTCCTTCGGTGACTTCGAGGCAGTGCGCGGGGTCTCGTTCGAGCTGCGGCGCGGCGAGTGCTTGGCACTGGTCGGCGAGTCCGGCTCCGGGAAGTCGGTCACGGCTCGCGCGTTCCTCGGGCTGAGCGGAGACGGCGCGCACGTCGACGCCCGCGTGCTGCGCCTCGACGGCGCCGAGCTGCCGCGGTCGAGCGCAGACGGCGCCTGGAGCGCGGTGCGCGGCGGCCGTATCGGGCTGGTGCACCAAGACGCGCTTGTTGCGCTCGACCCGCTGCGGCCTGTGGGGCGCGAGATCGAGGACGCGCTCCGGCTGCACACCGACCTGGACCGCCCCGCCCGACACGCCCGTGTGCTCGAGCTCTTGGAGCGCGTCGGCATTGAAGCGCCGGAGGCGATCGCTCGGCGGCGCAGCGGGCAGCTCTCCGGCGGTCAGCGGCAGCGGGTGCTCATCGCTGCGGCGCTCGCTGGAGACCCCGAACTGCTCATTGCCGATGAGCCCACCAGCTCGGTCGATCAGGCCGTGCAGGCGCAACTCATCGACCTCTTTGCCTCGCTCAAGGCCGCCGGAACGACGGTGCTGTTCATCACCCACGATCTCGGCGTCGTGCAGCGGCTCGCCGATCGAGTGGCGGTTCTGAGCGAGGGGCGAATCGTCGAGGTCGCGCCGACCGCGCAGCTCTTCCGAGCCCCGGACCACGAGATCACCAGACAGCTGCTGGCGGCGCAGCCCAAAGCCGCACCTGACGCGGGCAACGAGACATCGACGACGGATGCTCCTCCCCTGCTTCTCGAGGTACGCGGCGTCTCCAAGACCTTCCGCAGCGTGGGCACAGCCCCGGTGCAGGCCGTGCGCGAGGTCTCGTTCACCCTCGCTCGCGGGGAGACGATCGGGATCGTGGGAAGCTCCGGATCGGGAAAATCGACGCTCGTGCGACTCGCGCTCGGCCTCGAGCGCCCGGAGACTGGGTCGGTGGAGTTCCTCGGCGAACCGTGGAGTCCAGCCGCCGAGCGCACTCGGCGACCCCGACGACGCAAGCTCGGGTACATCCCCCAGGACGCACTCTCGAGCTTCGACCCCCGACGCACCACGGGCCAGCTCCTCTCCGACGCGCTCACCGGCGGCCAATCAAGCTCGGTTCGCGCGAACCGTGCCGCCATCGACGCGGCACTCATCCAGGTCGGCCTCGACCCATCGGTCGCGGACCTGCGCCCGCTCCATCTCAGCGGCGGGCAGCGGCAGCGCGTCGCCATCGCCCGCGCCCTGGCGCCGCGACCCGACGTGCTCCTCTGCGATGAGCCCGTCTCGTCGCTCGACGTCACGGTGCAATCGCAGGTGCTCGCGCTCATCCAGCAGCTCGTCGACGAGCTCGGGGTCGCCTGCCTCTTCGTCACCCACGACCTCGCGGTCGTTGCCCAAGTCTCCGACCGGGTGGCCGTCATGAGTCGAGGCGAGCTCGTGGAGACCGCCTCGGTCACCGGCCTGTTCAGCGCACCGAAGCACCCGGCCAGCCGAGCGCTCCTCGAGGCCCACCGGAGCCTCGAGGTGCGCTGAACTGGCCGGGTGGCGGTACGATTCGCGACCCGTGAGCGCTTCGCAGCGCCCTACTCCACGGTGAGGAAGCCCGAGCCGACGGAGACCGAAAGCGTGCTCTTTGACGACTCCGACTGGCGGACGTTCACGTTCGCCATCCCAGACTCCTGCAGGTTCGACTCGACCAAGTAGTCGCCGTCAGGGAGCGAGACGCTGCCGAAGCCCGACTCGAGCGAGATGTCGGTGCTCGTCGGCTGCGCGCCGCCGAAGACCGCGTTGATGGCGCCGGAGTTCGCCGAGAGGACGACATCTCCGGCCACGTCGGCATCGATGTTGGTCGCACCTGAACCGGTTGCGACGGAGAGGTTCGCGGCAGACCCGTCGAAGTTGCTCGCCCCCGAGTTCGTCTCGATGACGAGGTCGCCGAAGTCGCCCTCGATGCTCGCAGCGCCCGAGCTGACGGTGATCTGCGCATCCAGCTCGTCACCCTCGAGTGTCTTCGGCAGCGTCAGCGACAGCTCTTCGTCGCCAAACGGCCCGCCGCCTCGGCCACCGCTCAGGCGCTCGACCGAGAGCTCGCCGCCCTCCGTTGTGAGCTGCCAGTCGCCCGCTTGTCGGAATCCCTTGGTCTCAACCCGCAGCTCGGCCTCGGTGACGTCCCCGAACTCGATCTCGATGCCGACTGAATCGACATCGACGCGCAGCGACGAGACGCCCGCGACCGACTGCGTGATGGTCGCGCGGTCGCTCATGACCTCGCGGAGGTTGCCGAAGAAGGCGCTGGTGACGGTGCCGGCCACCACCAGGCCGCCGACGATGGCGACGGTGATCGTGATCCAGGCGAAGCGCCTGGGCGTGCCGCCCTCAGTGGATGCGCCCCCGGCCGGGGTGGTGAGGGGTGTGCTCGGGTCGGTGGTCGGTGTGGTCATCGGAGTTCTCCGTTCGTGAATCGGGCCGCTCGGCCCTGTCCATCGAGGGGTGTCTGGGGGGTCGGGCGGGTCGCGTGGCCCTGCCCGTCGAGGTGTGCGAGCACGGCGAGGACCCTGCGGTTGCCGCCGTCACCCTGGTCGAGCTCGAGTTTTTGGAAGACCGCCGAGATGTGCTTCTCGACGCTCCCCGCGCTGACGTGCAGCGTCTCGGCAATCGCGTGGTTCGAGCGGCCCTCCGCCATGAGGCCGAGCACCTCCGCCTCGCGCGGCGTGAGCCGCTCGAAGCGCGCATCCCGTGTCTTGCGCGCGAGGAGCTGCGCGACGACCTCGGGGTCGAGCACCGTGCCTCCGGCAGCGACGCTCTCGACGCCAGCAAGGAACTGGTCGACGTCGGCCACCCGATCCTTGAGGAGGTAGCCGAGCCCGCCACGCGAGCTCGAGATGAGCTCCGAGGCGTATCGCTCTTCCACGTACTGCGACAGCACGAGCACTGCGAGGCCCGGGTCGGTGGCACGCAGCCGGAGGGCTGCCCGGATGCCCTCGTCGGTGAACCCCGGCGGGAGCCGGACGTCAAGGATCACGAGCTCCGGATCGGTCTCGGCGACGAGCCGGTCAAGACGGCCGTCGTCGGCGAGGATGCCGACCATGGTGTGCCCGGCGTCCTCGAGCAGGCGGGCGATGCCCTCCCGCAGCAGCGCGGAATCTTCGCAGATCAGGATGCGCATGGCACGCTCACCTCGATCGTCGTCGGGCCCTCGGGAGGGCTGGAGATGGCGATGGCGCCGCCCGCCGCCTCGACGCGGTCGGTGACCCCATCGAGCCCACCGCCGGGAACGAGCCTCGCGCCGCCCCGGCCATCGTCCTGGATGCGCGCCCACAGCATTGAGCCGCGCATGCGCACCTGCACCGAGATCTCCGAGGCGCCGGAATGCTTCGCCGCGTTGCCGAGCGACTCGGCGACCGCGAAGTACACGGCTGCTTCAGCATCCTGCGAGCAGCGGCCAGGCAACTGCGCATCGAGGACAACCGGGATGTGGGAGCGGCCGGCGAGGCCGGACAAGGCCGCGTCAAGGCCACGGTCCGTGAGCACGGCGGGCTGGAACCCTCTGGCCAGCTGACGGAGCTCGGTCACGGCCTCCTTCGTGGAGGCGTGCGCCTCGTCGATGAGCTCGGCCGCCCTGGCCGGATCTGCGTCGAGCTTCTGCTTGGCCATGCCGAGCGTCATGCCGATCGACACGAGTCGCGGCTGCACGCTGTCGTGCAGGTCACGCTCGATACGGTCCCGTTCCGTCGCGGCTCCGCGCACGGCGACCGTACGGCGGCGACCTGCATCCCGCACCTCCTCCTCGAGCTGCTGCTCGCGGTCGCGAGAGAGCAGGCTGATGGATGCGGCACGCTGAACGTAGGCGAACGCGACGACGAGAGCCACGGCGACCAGCAGCATCCCGAGACCGACGAGGAGCCCGATGAAGGGCGTGACGGCGAAGTCCATACCCCACACGTTCAGCGTCTCCCGGTTCTGCAGCGGCGAGAAGAGCGCGAAGGCGCCGGTAACGCCGAGCTGGAGGGCGCCCAGAGTCAGGGTGCCGAGCACCGCGACGATGACGAGGTGCAGCATGGCCTTCCAGTTGGCCCCGTCGGCGAACTGCACCAGCGGCGTGAGGACGAACCGCCAGCCGTCGCGGCGACGCGAGCGGCGCATCCCAGGATCGTCGAGTGACCGGTCGTAGAGTCCGGCGACCCGGCGGCGCTCGAAGGCGGAGACGCCTCGGAAGGCGAACGCAAGACCGGCGAGGAAGAAGACGCCGACGCCCAGCACAAAGAGGAGCCCAACACCGAGACCGAGAAGGCCGACCAGGAGGGAGAGCAGAAGCGGCGCGATGACGCCGCCGGCGGCGAGGTGCAGCGAGGTGAGGCTCAGCTGCTTGACGTTGTTCTTCATGTCCACAACGCTATGGTCGCGTGCCTCGGCGCGACACGGAGCATCCCGGACACCTCTGCGGGGGTTTTCCCCCAGGCCGAGCCGCCCGGCGCCTGCCACCATGGACGGATACCCATCGACCTCGTGCTCGTCGCCGACACCCACCTGCCGAAGCGCGCGAAGGCCCTCCCCGACTCCCTGTGGTCAGCGATCGACGACGCCGACGTGGTCTTCCACGCCGGTGACTGGGTCGATCTCGCGACGCTCGACGCGCTCGAGGCGCGGACGCGCCGCCTTGTCGGGGTCTGGGGCAACAACGACGGCCGGGAGCTGCGCGAGCGACTGCCGGAGGTGGCACGCGTCGAGCTGGGTGGCGTGCGCTTCGCGATGACGCACGAGACGGGCCAGAAGGCGGCCCGCGAGCGCCGCATGGACCAACGCTTTCCGGACACCGACGTGTTGGTCTTCGGCCACAGCCACATCCCGTGGGACACGACAACGCACAACGGGATGCGCCTGCTGAACCCCGGCTCCCCCACGGACCGCCGCCGCCAACCCCACTGCACCTTCCTGACCGCGCAGGTCGACGCCGGTCAGCTCACGCGCCTCGAGCTGCGGGAGGCACGCACCGGAGCACCGCTTCCCCGCTGACGCGGGCGCGCGGGGCTCAGGCGTCCGCGGTCGCCCGGTCGGCGTCGATGTCGTGCCGCTCGAGGAACTCGAAGACCTCGCGCTGGTCGACGCCGGGGAAATCGCCGGTCGGCAGCGGCGAGAACACGTGCGCGTGCACGCGCGCGCTCGGCCACGCCTTCGCCGACCAACGCTCGCTGAGGTCGCTGCTCGGCGTGCGGCAGCACGCGCCGTCGGGACAGGTCGAGGAGGCCCGCTGCTTGGTGTCCCGCCCACGGAACCAGCGCGCCTCATCGAACGGCACCCCGATCGAGATGGAGAACTCGCCTGAGTCAGCGTGACCGGTCTGCGTCGAGCACCAGAAGGTGCCTGCCGGGGTGTCGGTGTATTGGTACGTCTCCGTGGTGCGGTTTGTGCGGGCGAGCGCGCTCACCGCAGAGAACTTGCGACACACGAACTGCCCCTCGACGGAACCCGTCACATCCTGAGGCAGGGGCAGGCCGTCGTTCTCGTACGCCTTCGAGATCGACCCCTTGTCGTCGACGCGCAGGAAGTGGAGCTTGATGTCGAGGTGCGAGGTGAGCAGGTTCGTCATGCGCAGGGCGGCGGCCTCGTGCGTCACTCCGAACGCGTCACGGAAGTCCTCGACCGCCATGTCGCGTCGCTCCTTCGCGTCGCGCAGGAACGCCACCGAACGCGCTTCCGGCATGAGGCAGGATGCGGCGAAGTAGTTGATTTCGAGGCGCTGGCGGAGGAAGTCGGCGTAGTCCTCGGGACGTCGGTGGCCGAGCACCCGGTGCGCCATCGCTTGCAGCGCCATCGCTCGCAGCCCGTGTCCACCGGGGATGGATGCGGGCGGCAGGTAGATGCGTCCGTTCTCGAGGTCGGTGATCGATCGGGTCGATCGCGGCAGATCGTTGACGTAGATGAGCTGGAAGCCGAGGTGATCAGCCATCTTCCCCACCGAGTGGTGCATGAGCGCACCGCGCGTGTGGTCGACGCGGCTCAGCAGCTCGTCGGCGAGCTTGTCGAGGTCGGGCATGTAGTTGTCGTGGGCGCGCATCGCGAGCCGCAGCTCGGTGTTGGCGCGGCGGGCTTCCTCGGGTGTGGCGCTGGCCTCGGTCTGGCGACGCACGATCTCGCTGTGCATCCCGGCGAGCGCGCGAAGCACCTCGTCGGACAGCGACTTCGTGGAGGGGATGCGCGGCAGGCCGAGTTCCTGGTACACCGACGATGACTGGGCGCGCTCGACCTCGATCTCAAGCCGCGATCGGTCATCCGGCGGCGTGTTCGCGAGCATCTCGCTGAGCTCGACGTCGAACGCCTCGGCGAGCTGCTGCAGCACTGAGAGCTTCGGCTCGCGCTTGCCGTTCTCGATGAGCGAGAGCTGACTGGCGAGCAGCCCCGTCTTCTCGCCGAGCGCCTCGAGAGTGAGCGAGCGTTCTTTGCGGTAGTAGCGGATGCGCCGCCCGAGCAGGAGGGAGTCCACTCCGCCACCTTTCCCTGTGCTTGCTGACGATTTTTGCGCAGCGGGGAAAGGACCGAGTCCGCTCATGGGTGCCTCCGGGCTTCTGAATTGCCGATGCGTGAAATTTTGCCATTTTTCTCGGCCAATCTCCATCCGTGACCGCCGTGGGCGGCGCAACACTAGTTCTACGACGCCATGTACGCACGCGAGACGGAGAGAGCTCGCATGCAGAACCGTGAAAGCAGCATCGAAATGACTGAACACGCACACGCACACCTGGACATCCCGCAGCGGGCCGCGAACCCCGAGGTCAACGAATGGGTGCGCGAGGTCGCAGCGCTCACAAAGCCCAGCCGCATCATCTGGTGCGACGGCTCGCAGGCCGAGATCGACGCGCTCACCGCCGAGATGGTCGAAGCTGGCACGCTCATCAAGCTCAACGAAGAGCTCCGCCCCGGCTCCTACCTCGCCCGCTCCGACGCCGGCGACGTCGCCCGCGTCGAGAGCCGCACCTACATCTGCTCCGAGAACGAGGCAGACGCAGGACCCACGAACAACTGGCGAGCGCCCGCCGAGATGAAGGCCGAGCTGAGCGGCCTCTTCGACGGATCCATGCGCGGCCGGCCGATGTACGTCGTGCCGTTCGCGATGGGTCCGCTCGGCGGTGCCATCACGCAGTACGGGGTCGAGATCACCGACTCGCCCTACGTCGTGCTATCGATGGCGCTCATGACCCGCTCCGGTGACGGCGCCCTCGAGCACCTGACGCCTGGACGAGACTGGGTGAAAGCACTGCACAGCGTTGGCTTCCCGCTTGAGTTCGAAGGCGGCACGACCCGCCCTGATGTCGCCTGGCCGCACAACGAGTCGAAGTACATCACCCACTTCCCGGAGACGCGCGAGATCATCTCGTTCGGCTCGGGCTACGGCGGGAACGCGCTCCTCGGCAAGAAGTGCTTCGCGCTGCGCATCGCTTCCGCCATGGGCCACGACGAGGGCTGGATGGCCGAGCACATGCTGCTCATCCAGGTCACGAGCCCCGAGGGCAAGACCTACACGCTCACCGGCGCGTTCCCGTCGGCGACGGGCAAAACGAACTTCGCGATGATGAAGCCCAAGCTCGACGGCTGGAAGGTCGAAACGCTGGGCGACGATATCGTCTGGATGCGTAAGGCCGCCGACGGGCGACTCAACGCCATCAATCCGGAGTTCGGCTTCTTCGGCGTCGCGCCCGGCACCGGGTACGACACGAACCCCGTCGCGATGGAGACCATCAAGACGAACACGATCTTCACGAACGTCGCCCTCACCGACGACGGTGACGTGTGGTGGGAAGGCATGACCGACGAGGCGCCCGCGCACCTCATCGACTGGCAGGGCAACGACTGGACCCCGGACTCGGGGACGAAAGCCGCGCATCCGAACGCCCGCTTCACCGTGCGCGCCTCGCAATGCCCGACGCTCTCCCCCGCCTGGGAAGCGCCGGACGGCGTCCCCGTCGACGCGATCCTCTTCGGCGGTCGCCGCGCGAGCAACGTGCCGCTCGTCTTCGAGTCGAAGGACTGGAAGCACGGCTGCCTCCTCGGCGCGACGCTCGCGAGCGAGCAGACCGCGGCCGCCGAGGGACCCGTCGGCATCCTGCGCCGAGACCCGTTCGCGATGCAGCCCTTCGCCGGCTACCACATGGCCGACTACTGGGGACACTGGCTCGACATCGGCGCCGACCTGGGCGACCAGGCGCCGCGCATCTTCCAGGTCAACTGGTTCCGCAAAGACCAGGACGGCAAGTTCCTGTGGCCCGGCTTCGGCGAGAACGTGCGCGCCGTGAAGTGGATCATCGACCGCCTCGAGAACCGCGCAGACTCCATTGAGAGCCCGATCGGCCAGCTGCCCGTGACCGGCGACATCGACATCTCCGGCCTCGAGGGCTTCGACCCCGCAGCGCTCGAAGAGATCTTCACCGTCGACCCGGAATCGTGGCTCGTCGAAGTCGGCGTGACCCGCGAGTACTTCGACAGCATCGGCGAGAAGGTCCCGGCGGCCCTCTACACCGAGCTGGAGGCCGTACACGGCGCACTGGATGCGGCTGCCGCATCCCCCAAGACAAAGGCCCCCGTCGGGGCCTGACAAGCGGCGGCGAGCGGGACTCCGACCGCTCACCGCAAGATGTGCCCCTCCGCGCGCGCGTGGCGCGGAGGGGCGCACAACTCTCTGCAGTTCGAGCCCCCGAGTTCGTGGCTGCGCCCCTCGAGGATGCGCCCTCGAGGGGCTTTTTCCTTGCCATCTCGGGCGACCCGCCCGACGGCCCGTGACCCGTCGAGACCGGCTACCCTAGATGGGTTCACAACAGGCACCCCAGACTCGGTGCCGCCCACATCGACCCGGAGTGTGCATGTCCAGCTCGCCCTCTTCTCCCACTTCCTCCTCGGCTCCGGGCATCCCCGACAAGCCCGTCCTCGAGGGCCTCGAAGCCAAGTGGGGTGAACGCTGGGAGACCTCCGGCACCTACCGCTTCGATCGCGAGGGTGCGACGCGAGACAACATCTACTCGATCGACACGCCCCCGCCGACGGCGTCGGGCTCGCTGCACGTCGGACACGTGTTCTCCTACACACACACCGACGTGGTCGCGCGATTCCAGCGCATGAGCGGCAAGCGCGTCTTCTACCCCATGGGCTGGGACGACAACGGCCTCCCCACCGAGCGCCGCGTGCAGAACTACTACGGCGTCCGCTGCGACCCGTCGCTGCCGTACGTCGCCGACTTCACGCCCCCGCACGAGGGCGGCGACGGCAAGAGCATCAAGGCCGCCGACCAGCAGCCGATCTCGCGTCGCAACTTCATCGAGCTCTGCGAACGGCTCACGATCGAAGATGAGAAGGCCTTCGAGGAGCTTTGGCGTCAGCTCGGCCTCTCGGTCGACTGGACGCAGAGCTACCGCACCATCGACGACGCCTCACGCCGCAAGAGCCAGCTTGGATTCCTGCGAAACCTCGAGCGAGGCGAGGCCTACCAAGACCAGGCCCCCACACTGTGGGACATCACGTTCCGCACCGCCGTCGCCCAGGCCGAGCTCGAGGACCGCGAGCAGCCGGGCGCCTACCACCGCATCGGCTTCGCGCGTGAAGGCGGCGAGCCGATCTTCATCGAGACGACCCGCCCGGAACTGCTCCCCGCCTGCGTCGCCCTCGTCGCGCATCCCGACGACGAGCGCTACCAGCCGCTCTTCGGCACCACCGTCACGACGCCGATCTTCGGCGTCGAGGTACCCGTGCTCGCCCATCCGCTCGCCCAGAAGGACAAGGGAAGCGGCATCGCGATGATCTGCACGTTCGGCGACGTGACCGACGTGATCTGGTGGCGCGAGCTGAAGCTGCCGAACCGCACCGTGCTGGGCAAGGACGGCCGTCTCGTGGCGGATGCGCCGGACGTCATCACCAGCGAGGCGGGCAAGGCCGCCTACGCGGAGCTCGCCGGCAAGACCGTGTTCAGCGCCAAGAAGGCCGTCGTCGAACTGCTGCAGGCGTCCGGCGACCTGGTCGGCGACCCGAAGCCCATCCAGCACCCCGTCAAGTTCTTCGAGAAGGGCGACCGCCCGCTCGAGATCGTCTCGACCCGCCAGTGGTACGTGAAGAACGGCGCCACCGATGCCGCGCTCAAGGCGCGCCTCATCGAGCTCGGCCGCGAGATCGCGTTCTGGCCCGACTTCATGCGCGTGCGCTACGAGAACTGGGTCGAGGGCCTCTCCGGCGACTGGCTCATCTCACGCCAGCGATTCTTCGGCGTGCCCATCCCGGTCTGGTACCCCATCGACGCCGACGGCGAGGTGCAGTTCGAGTCGCCCATCACACCGGATGCGTCGCAGCTGCCCGTCGATCCCTCCTCGGACGTACCGAACGGCTACAACGAGGCACAACGCGGTGAAGCAGGCGGCTTCCTCGGCGAAGTCGACGTCATGGACACCTGGATGACCTCCTCCCTCACGCCGCAGCTCGCTGGCGGCTGGGAGTCCGACGACGAGCTCTTCGGCCTCGTCTTCCCCTACGACCTGCGCCCGCAGGGCCAGGACATCATCCGCACGTGGCTCTTCTCGACCGTGCTCCGCGCCCAGCTCGAGCACGGCGTCGCGCCATGGTCGAACGCGACGATCTCCGGATTCATCGTTGACCCCGACCGCAAGAAGATGTCGAAGTCGAAGGGCAACGTCGTCACGCCCGCCGACATGCTCGAGGCCCACGGCTCCGACGCCGTCCGCTACTGGGCCGCCTCCAGCCGACTCGGCACCGACGCCGCCTTCGACCCGAAGAACCCGACGCAGATCAAGATCGGCCGCCGACTCGCGATCAAGGTGCTCAACGCATCCAAGCTCGTGCTCGGCTACGGCGATCACGTTGGCGAAGTCACCGAGCCCCTCGACCGCTCGATGCTCGCGGAGCTCAGCCGCGTCGTCGATGAGGCCACCAAGGCGTTCTCGGAGTACAACCACGCCCGGGCGCTCGAGGTCACCGAGACGTTCTTCTGGACGTTCTGCGACGACTACCTCGAGCTCGTCAAGGAGCGCGCGTACGGTGCCGGCGAGGACTCGGCGGCCCAGGCCTCCGCGGTCACCGCCATGCGCTCCGCGATCGATGTGCTGCAGCGCCTCTTCGCGCCCTTCATCCCGTTCGCAACCGCGGAGTCGTGGTCGTGGTGGCACGACTCCGAGCTGCACACGGCGGCCTGGCCTGCCGCCTCCGAGCTCGCTGCCGCCGGCGACCAGGATGGTTCGCTCCTCGCGCTGACGAGCACGGCGCTCACGAGCATCCGTGGCGCGAAGACCGCTGCGAAAGCATCCCAGAAGACGCCCGTGGCGAGCGCCGTCATCGCCGCGCCCGAAGAATCGGTGGCCCTGCTTCGCCTCGCTGCCGCCGATCTCCGGCACGTGGGCCGCATCGAGCGGCTCGACTTCGACGTCGCAGAGGCCCTCGAGGTGCGCGATATCGAACTGCTCGTCGCCCCGCAGACCGAGACCTCGTCGTAGGCTGGGGGTTCCCCCGAGTCTGAGTGCAGCAGCAACGTCATTGACAGAAGAGGAGTCAGGGCCGGCATGACAGTTCCTGAAAAGGCCAAGCCCCGCAAGCGAACGCGAGACCGCGCCGCGGCGCGTCCGAGCATCGAGGTCCGGGCCATGGGGCCCACCGACTACTTCGTCTGGCAGCCGTTGTTCGCGCAGCACGTGGATGCACTCGGCGAGAGCTCCAACGATGGCCGCGCCCTCGGCGTGTGGCGCCACGTGGCGAGCAAGACCGGCAACCTCGAGGGCATGATCGCGTTCGTCGAGGGCGAGCCGCGCGGCTACGTGCTCTTCCGCGAGCGACTCGATATCCGCGGCGCGCGCACGGTGCTGAACATCGAGGCCAAGTTCTCCGGCTCTGACTCGAATCGCTCCGCCGTCAACGAGGAGCTCCTCGGTGCTGTGTTCGCCGCGGCCGCCAAGCGGGGCTTCGACGCCATCTCGTGGCTGGTCGATGCCCACGACGAGGTCGGCCTGCAGCAGTCTGCACGCATGGGCAGCCGCAGCGACGAGGTCCGGTTCGAGATCTCCGTCGATTCACGGCAGCAGAGCGAGGCCTAGGCATGCTCATCGGCGAGCGGTGGCGGGCAGGCTCCACGCCGCCCCGCTCGCTCGAGAAGTATCCGGAGTTCGTAGACGTGTGCTCCGCGCAAGAGCAGCTCGTGCCTGCTCGGTTCGGCGAGATCTCGAAGCGGTGGTGGACCCTGACCTGGCTTGAGGGCAGGCCGGTCGCCGAACTCGAGCACGGCCCGCGGGTGTCCCTCACAGCGGACGGCTCGGTGCACGTGAGCGGGGCGGAGGAACCGGTCGGCTCGGGTGTGGGCGTCGCAGACGGCACTTCGGACGAGCACGATGTGCTCGACGACGAGGACGACGATCTCTTCCCCGAGCCCGCGCCACGCACCTGAGCGCGCTTTCGCTGTCCGCGGACGACGGATGCGCGTGCCCTGTAGGTGGTCGCGCCTAGGGTTGGGTGCATGACCCAGACCGTGCAGCTCGACGCCGAGAACCCGTTCGCCACGCCCAGTGCGCTCCCCTTCCAGTTGCCGCCGTTCGGTGAGGTGCAAGAGCAGCACTTCCTGCCCGCGTTCGAGGCTGGCATGGCTGAGCAGCTCGTCGAGGTCGAGGCGATCGTCGCGAACCCGGAAGCGCCGACCTTCGAGAACACCATCGAAGCGCTCGAGCGCTCAGGGCAGCTTCTCGAGCGCACCGCCGCGGTCTTCTTCACGCTCAGTTCGGGCGACGCGACGCCCGGCATCGACAAGATCGAAGCCGAGGTCGGTCCGCGCCTCACCGCCCACGAGGATTCGATCACGCTGAACCGAGCACTTTTCGCGCGCATCCAGTCGGTGTACGACGGCCGCGAGACGGCCGGACTCACTGAGGAGCAGAAGTTCCTCGTCGAGAAGCTGCACCGCAACGCCAGCCTTGCGGGCGCCGGGCTCGACGACGCGTCGTCGGCGCGCTTGCGGGAGCTGAACGGCCGCCTCGCTGAGCTCGAGGTGCAGTTCGACCAGAAGCTGCAGGCAGACAGTAACGCCCTCGCGCTGGTCGTGGACTCGGCGGAGGAACTCGACGGGCTCGACGAGAGCGCCATCGCGGCCGCAGCATCGGCGGCCGAGACTCGCGGGCTCGCAGGCAAGTACCTCATCCCGCTCGTACTCTTCACCGGCCACCCGCTGCTCTCGACGCTCACGAACCGAGAGACGCGACGCAAGCTCTTCGAGGCATCTTCGGCGAGAGGCAGCCGCGGCGGCGACAACGACACACGCGCGACCGCATTGGAGATGGTGCGCGTCCGGGCCGAGCGGGCAAGACTGCTCGGCTTTGACAACCACGCTGAGGCAGCCGCGGCCAAGTCGACCGCGGGCAGCGCATCCGCCATCCGCGCGCGGCTCGAGCAGCTCTCGACCCCCGCGGCCGCCAACGCACGCCGCGAGCAACAGGTGCTGCAGGCCACGATCGATGCCGAGCAGGCGAGCATTGGCGAACCGAACTTCGCGCTCGAGCCGTGGGACTGGGCGTACTACACCGAGAAGGTGCGGGCCAGGGACTACGCGGTCGACACCTCCCAGATGCGCCCGTTCTTCGAAGCGAAGGCAGTGCTCGAAAACGGCGTCTTCTACGCCGCGAACTGTCTCTTCGGCGTCACGTTCACCGAGCGCCCCGAGTTGCGTGGCCACCACGCAGAGGCAGTCGTGTACGAGGTAAGCAATGAGGACGGCACCGACGTCGGCCTGTTCTCCCTCGACCTCTACACGCGCGACTCAAAGCGTGGAGGCGCCTGGATGAACTCCGTCGTCCAGCAGAACCGCCTGCTCGGGGAGCCGACGGTCGTGCTCAACACGCTCAACGTGCCGAAACCGGCCGAAGGGTCCCCGACGCTCCTCACGTTCGATGAGGTGGAGACCCTGTTCCACGAGTTCGGGCACGCCCTGCATGGGCTGTTCGCACTGGTCGGCTACCCCAGCCTCGGCGGCACGAACGTGCCACGCGACTTCGTCGAGTACCCGAGCCAGGTCAACGAGATGTGGATGCTCTGGCCCGAAGTGCTGCGCAACTACGCGAAGCACCACGAGACGGGCGAGCAGCTGTCGGAGGAGCTCGTCGAGCGTCTCCTTGACTCTGCCTCGTTCAACGAAGGCTTCGGTACGAGCGAGTATCTCGCGGCCTCGGTCATCGACCTGGAGTGGCACTCGCTCTCGCCGGAAGCAGCCGCCGAGGTCACCGATGTGGAGGCCTTCGAGCAGGAGGTGCTGCGCCGCTACGGGCTCGACCTGCCCGCCGTGCCGCCCCGCTACACGCTTCCCTACTTCCAGCACATCTTCGCCGGCGGCTACAGCGCCGGATACTACGGCTACATCTGGAGCGAAGTATTGGATGCTGCCACGGTCGATTGGTTCGCGGAGCAACCCGACCTGCGCGAAGCGGGCGAGAAGTTCCGCCGGAAGATCCTCGAACCGGGTGGGTCTCGGGATGCATTAGGCCTGGTCAGCGATCTACTCGGCGGACCAGCACCGATTGAGCCGCTGCTGAAACGGCGCGGCTTGCAGTAGGTGAAAGGCGGGGCTTCGGCCCCGCCTTTTCTGCACCTGGAGTGACACGCTACGTCGCCCAGGACACGCTACGTGACACGCTACGTGATGACAGGTGTCCCCAGCGGTCCCAGATTCGACCGACTGAGCCCGAAGTGCCGCAGCCCGGCTAGGACTCTTCGCGAGCCCGTCGAGCGATCTCCTCAGCCAGCTCGGCCAGGGTGTACTCGGACAACGATGTCCGCTCGTCGCCGCCTGCTCGACCAGGCTCCGGTGACGCCACCGCCGCAAAGAGATGCCGAGCCTCGGCCGCGCGCGCCAGTGGCAGCTCTGAGCTGATCTCCCAGTCGGACAAAGTCGCGACGGAGACCCCGAGCTGGATCGCCAGCTCCTCGCGGGACAAACTCGCGCCCTCACGCAGCCGCCTGAACTCGGCACCCGACATCGACGTGGGCACCTCGCCAGCCTCAGCGCGAGCCAACTCCTCGCCGAGCAACTCTTCGACTACCTGTCTCCACTGCGCCGCAACAGTCCCGCGTTCCCAGGCCGCTACAGACCCGCGTCCGGCACCTAGCTCCTCGGCAAGATGCTGCTGGGACCACCCCCGCAACTCGCGCGCCGCGCGGAGCAGCGCGCCGGATAGGCGCTCGGGCTTGGCGGTGGGAGGCATGTTGTCGACCCTAGCCCGCGATCTTGTCTGGGAGCTAACTGACCGTGCGGAAACTGGTGGCGCATGTGCCGTGATTTTGTCTAGTTTCCCGCACATGCGGTCCCCTTCGGTGGTAATCTTGTCGCAATACCAAACAGCATCACGGAGGATTTCAGTATGCAGGGTCACACGCAGGCGGACGGGATGGTCTCACCATCCGAGGTCGCCGAGCGGCTCCATGTCCATAAGGACACGATCCTGAACCTGATCTCCAGCGGTCGACTGCTCTCGGAGATGGGACTGCGACACCGCCGCGTCGGCGGTCAGTGGCGCATCAACGAATCCGACGTGACCGCCTTCGTGAACAGCACCGAGGAGAAGCACGCATGAGCACCACCGCAACCCCCGCTCGAATCACGAGCACACCGATCCTTCGCCTCGACCTGATCGACCGCTCTCTCATTCCCGCCGCACAGGCCGAGCTGAAGACCGCCGTGGATTGGAGGGGCTGCTTCACCGCCGACGTTCAAAATCTCCTCGTCGATCTCTACGACGACTCGGCCTCCGTCGCCCCCGGCACAACCCTCCGCCTGACCGGAACTGACCTCCGCGAACTCGACGCAATCGACCTGGACGCCAAGCCAGCGACAGCAGCAGCCCTCGCATCAATCCGGGCGGCTCTCCGTCCCGACAACCGTGGCGCACGCCCCGCCTAGCAAGGACAAGACCAATGGCAAATCCGCAGCAGCAGTACATTCGCGGCCCCGCACCCATCCGACAGAGCTGGGGCAACTTCCTCCTCTGGAAGCTCGTCATCGCGGCCGTGACTTGGCCTTTCATCCTGATCCTCAGCGCTCTCGTCGGCTACCGCCCAAGCGCCGTTGACGCACGTCGCTTCACTGGCGAGCGTGGCCGGTGGCCGGTTCTGACCTGGGTGAGCGTCGCTCTCTGGGTGTCGGGCCTCATGGCCGTTCTCTTCTCCCTGCTGCTGACCCCTGTCAGCCTGGTGGTGAGCATCCCGCTCATGCTTCTTACCGCAGCCCGAGTCGCAGCAGCGCCCTACGGTCTGCCGCTTGGCGAGCTGAACTCCGGTGTCCGCGATCTCTGGGCCGTTGGCCCTCGCTGGCGGAAGGCCGCACAGATCAGCCTCGGCGCACTCGCGCTCGCCGCCCTGCTCGGTGTCGTTCTCTACGCAGGGGCAAGCCTCTACTGGAACCTTCCGGGCTGGCTCGAACTCGTCGCCCTCGGCGCAGTCGTCCTCGCCGTTCTGGTCGGCCTCTTCTACATGCGTGAAGTCGGCGCTCGCCACCGTGACGACGTTCAGGAGGTCGTTCGCGACCAGCACCAGCTCGCCGCCGCCGTGGCTGGCCTCTTCGGCATCCAAGCTGAGCGAGTGCTGGAGCAGGGCATGATCCAGCCGCTCGGCGATGGTGGCTACGCTCTCGCTCCTGTCCCCGGACCGGTCTCTCTGCGCGGACAGGAAGACATGGAGCAGCGCGTCGCGCAGCTACTTCCAGACCTCACCGTCACTGCCTTCGAGCCCGGACGCATCGTGCTCGGCCCGGCACCGGAGGAAGTGCTCGACAGCCGCGCGATCATGGCTCAGTCCGGAGGCCTGATTGTCGGTGTGCAGGACGAGACTGACACCGAGCTGCGCCCCAAGGCGGTCCGGTGGACGCTTGCCCCCGGCACATCTCCAGCGGCAGCCCCACAAGCAGCGGCTCTCGCTCGCGGAGAGAACCTCGCCCTCGTCGAGTGGAACCCGTACGAGGGATACGCAATCGCGGCCAAACTGTCCACGCAAACTGCTCAGCTCCGCGCTCGACTCGCCGAGCTGGCCCGATGCCAGCCGTGGGAGATCGAACTGGCCGCCGAATACGCGCTCAACGGCGCACTGTCCAAGGTGACACTGCTCCGCGCACCTGTTATCGAGGACACTGCCAAGCGTGCCGAAACGTGGCAGGCACGCATCCAGCAGCTCGTACCGGCCATCTCCAAGACTCGCTGGTCAGTGGCCGACAACAGTGCACTCGACGGCACCATCGCAGTGTCCCGCGCAGTCGACCCACTTGCGGCCGTCCAGCCCTACCCCTTTGACGCGGCTTTCAGCCTGAAGGCTGTTCCACTCGGCGTGTTCGCCGACGGTCGGCAGATGTCGATGGCCCTCCTGTCGAGCAATGTGCTGCTGGGTGGAATCCCGGGTGGTGGCAAGAGCGGCGGCATGACGGCTCTGCTCGCAGGCGTCTCGCGTCTGGAGAACGTGGCAATCGTCGGCATCGACCCGAAGCGCGTCGAACTGCCGCTGTGGAGGTCGCGCTTCTCCCTCATCGTCAAGACAGAGGAGCATGCCTCCGCAGTCCTCGACACCCTCCTCACCGAGATGGAGAAGCGCTACGAGTGGCTCGAAGAGCATGAGCTGAAGAAGCTCGACGTATCGAGCTTCTCACCTGAGCGCCCTCTCATCGTCCTCGTCATCGACGAGTTGGCGGAGATCGTCGGCATCGCCCTCACCCCCGAGGAAAAGAAGGCCGAAGGCGAGCGAATCGTGGCTCTACGCCGACTGGTGTCGAAGGGCCGAGCGGCGGGCATCGTCGTCTTCGCCGCCACTCAGAAGCCGGAGTCGAAGGTAATCCCGACCGAGCTGCGCGACCTCATCGCCCAGCGCGTGGCCTACGCCACAACGACGCCCGAAATGAGCGACACGATCCTCGGCAAGGGAATGAGCAACCTTGGCGGAGATGCCCACGGCATCGCCCAAGTCGAGCGCGGCGTTTGCTACGTCGTCACCGAGGAAAGCCGGAAGCCGCAGCGCGCCCGGACCTACTGGATTCCCGACGAGGACGTGAAGGGCATCGCCGAGAGCACCGCCCATCTTCGCGTGGACCTGCCTTGGCTGGACAAGGTGTCTGCCGCCAAGCCCAAGTTCGGCCAGGTCATCGCCGAAGACACCGTCGAGTACGACGACTCCATCGTCGAAGAGGCTTCCGACCTCGACTTCTCCGACTTCAACCCCTCCGATTTCGAATGACGAACAGGACACAGACCATGACGCACCCGCAGCTCGACCACACGGTCGCGGCCGATCTCGACGGCTACCTCGCGGAGGTGAACTCGATCCCCGGCTCCACCTTCGTCGAGATCACGCCCGAGAACGCGGTGTCCAGCATCCGGCTCCTCCACCGGGCGGTCGCCGATCAGGGGGCCGACATGCCCGGGACGTATCCCCCGACTGTCGGCGTCGTCCTCGACGCTTCCGTGCTCGTCGAGCACCTCCGGAAGGGCGCTCACTCGGCGCTGAGCTGGCATTACCTGGACATGACGATCATCTGCGGCCGCAGCGCGGGCGTCACCCTCGCCGTCCGCGCGGACGACCCGGCTCTCCAAGCCCTCGACCTGTACTACGCCATGCGGTTTCAGAACCGCATCTAGCCCCCTCTATCCCCCAACCAACGCACGATCCGACGAACGGAACTCCACATGAACGCAACCCGAACCCCCGCACGCGGCACCCGCCGCCCCGTCCGCCTCGCGGCCCTCGCCTTCGCAGGCCTGGCCGTGCTTGGCACCGGATTCGGTGTCGCCGCCGCGCCCGCGCAGGCCGCTGAAGGTGACTGGTGGGAGGCCGTGGTCCTCCCCCGCGCCGACGACGGCACGATCTACACGTACCCCGAATGCAGCAAGTTCCAAAGGCCAGGCGCGACGGAAATCGTCATCGAGAAGACCGACCAGCACGGCGACCCCGTCGAGGCAACCTTCGAGGTGAAGTACACCGCCGATCCCTACTCCACGCACCGGATCAGCGAGTCGAGCTGGCAGGAAGTGCGTGACCCCGCGCTGGAAGCCACGCGCGTCGCCACCTTCGATGCGTGGATGGTCGCGCAGACCGATCTGTCGGCGGCTTCGCAGGCTTGGAATGGCGCGAGCAGTGCCGTCCGCTCGGCCGAGCGCGTGCTCAGCGAGGCCCAGTCGCGTGTCGATCTCGCGCAGGCCACGCTCGACGCTGCTGCACCGGGATCGCAGGCCTACGCGGATGCTGAGGCGAATCTGACCGTACAGACCGAGGATCGCGATGCCGCGCAGGTCGCACTCGACGAGGCCACGGTGACGCTCGCCGAGGCCAAGCCGACCTACGACGCCGCCCTTGTGGCGAACAACGAGGGTGGCGCTGCCGCGCAGACTGCGGCCGAGGCGGTCAGCGCCCACCTGATGGCTGAGGGCCAGATCGACGAGTGGCAGGTCACGACGGCGGAGGGCAACGGCCACCTCGAAACCCTGGGCTGCGGCGACGGTGCCTTCACGATCACCGAGGTGTCGACCGAGGACGGCATCGACCCGAGCGGCATCGGTGCACTTCTGGAGATCGGTGCCGATGGCAGCGTCATCTCGCAGGACGAGAGCGTCTACACCTCCGTCGAGGTCTCGCGCGACCAGAGCACGCACGGGCAGACCATCACGGTTTCCGCCGTGAACGAGCGCCTGCCGGAGCCGCCGGTCACGCCCACGCCGACGCCTGAGCAGCCGACTCCAACTCCGACGCCCGTGACTCCAACGCCGACGCCGACCACCGTCACGGTGACCCCGGCCCCGACCCCGGCACCGCAGGCACCCGCCGCCAAGCCGGTCGTCTCCGGCTAAGTCCCCGCCCCGGGCCGCTCGCGCAGCGGCCCGGGGCACCCGATCCCTCGCAGTACCAAGCAGAGAGCAGCACGACCATGAAGACCTCAAAGACTTTCGCCGCTGGAGCACTCGTGCTCGCGGCCCTCAGCCTGGCGGGATGCGCCGCCGCACCCGCAGCCCCAGCCCCGGCTGAGGCCGCCGCTTCCAGCATCCGCGACTTCGGCCCGATGGACCCGGCGTGCATCGCAGCCGGCGAGCCCGGAACCGCGCAGGCGCTCACCTCCGCAGTGATTCCAGGTGCGCACGGCACCGACGCCCTGCCCGGTCAGGCTCGAACGGCCGCCGTTCTCGGCGCTGGCGCAGACCTCTACGTGCAGACCGAGCCCGGACAGTTCGCCGCTACCGGTTTCCAGCTCCCGGCCGCGATGCCGTGGGCCGCAGAGGTCGCCGTGCCCGCCGTGGTCACGTCGACTCACAGCTGCGGTCTCGTCGAGGTGCTGGTCCCCTCACAGAGCGATGACGCTTCCGTCCGTTCGGCGTCCGCCTGGGTGCCGAGCGAGCAGGTCGCGCCCGTCTCCGAGTGGGAAGTGCCGCGCATCATCTCCGTCGACATCTCCGACGCAAGCCTCTCGGTGACTGAGGGCGACGCCGAGCTGCTCGCCATCGACGGTCTCGTCACCGGCGGCGACGTGGCCACGCCAACCGGCCTCGGCTACGTGGTCAGCGAGTACGAGGACGCCGAGCAGCAGCCGTGGACCGGTGGCGAGTCGATCACCCTCACCAGCCTCCACGCGGACACCAGTTTCAGCGGCAACTCCGGCGAAATCGGCGTGCACTGGATGGACCCGGCTGCCGACGACGGCAGCGGCTCAAACGGGTGCGTCCGCGTGGGCGACCTCGATCAGGTGCGCGCGCTCGAATCCGTCGTCTCCCCCGGCGACATCGTCATCATCACCGAGTAAACCTTCGACAGGACAGGAACCCCGATCATGAGCAGAACACTCCCCCTCGCAGTCGCTGCCTTCGCGGTGCTTGCTCTCGCTGGCTGCTCCCCCGCAGCCGCTCCCGCGCCGACCACAGCCCCGTCGGCGACGGCTTCTCCGACACCTACTTCGCCGTCGACGGTGGCAGGTGCTGCCGAGATCGGCCCGCAGGGCGAGCTAAATAGCCTCTGCACGACTCTCAGCGGCGGGGCTACCGGCACGACGGTGATCTCGCAGACGAATCAGCCGTCGAACGCCCAGCTGTGGAGCGCGGAGATCGGCTCGCCTCGACTCGGGAAGACCAGCGGCCAGCCGGACGCAGCAGTTGATCTGGCGTCGATCTGGAAGACAAACCTCACCGGCGTCGGTGACATCTACGTGGCGACGAAAGTCCCGGGTCAGTACCAGGCGACGGGGCTCGTGATGCCTGCTGACTTGCCTGTCGTGGTCCTGAAAGACGACGCGGGCTGCGGCCTGACTCAGGTACTTCTCCCGGTCGACCTCCCCGAGATCGACAGCACTGACGCGGAAACCATCGCCGCGACCGACCTGCGCGACGACCGCACTGCCGGGAACGCGGTGCTTGGTTGGGTGCCGAGCGCCCAGCTCGCGCCGGAGCGCACGCACCCGCTCAAGACGTACGTCCTCGGCCCAGACATCGTGACGGTGACGGACGCCAGCGGTGCGACCGTCGCTGATTTCGAGCTGTTCATGGGAACGAGCGAGGTCTCGGGCCACGCGGGCATCGGGATGGTCACCAGCGTCAGTCCTGACCTGGTCAGCACCACGCTCGACCGGTACGGCGACGGCAGCTCCCCCATCGCCTTCATCCCGATGGGCGAACGCGAGAGCTTCATAGGCACGCCGATTCCGGCCTTCCCGGATGCGCTCGCCGAGCTGGCCACCGTCGTCACTCCTGGAGACCTCGTGGTGATCGCCCCACGGCAATAGACCGCGCGGCGGCCCGCCCCGCACCGCTGCGACGCTCTCCGCATCGGTGCGTGCTTGGGATGGCGACGGGGCTGGTAGCCCCGCCAGGCGGGACGCCGTGTGCAGAACCGAAGAACCCCGGCACCGATTGGTGCCGGGTTCTGTGTCGTCGCCGAGCGGGCAAGCGCCTATTCGTCGAGGTAGAAGTCGGGCTCCATGTCGGCGTCTTCCAGCTCCCGTTCGACCTCAAAGCTGTCATGGAGATTGGCGGCTTCGAGCATCTCTAGGTCGGTGATGTAGAGATGACACTTGGGGCAGTCAAACGATTCCGGCGCAATCTCTAGGATCACCACGGGCTCATTCCTGCCGTTGAGATCATCGGGGTAAATCGTCTCCGCCGAGATGTCCTCCTCCCCGAACAGCACTCCCGAGGTTTCGCAGGCCGGGCACGTCGCCGTTGTCTCGTACGTGAATCCCGAGACGAGTCGGTAGCGCTTCCAAGCTTCATGGTTGGCGGGAGTCAACCCATTGGACTCGAACAGACGAAGCTGGGTTTGCGCGTGCGCGATCTTCGTCCGAAGGGCGTTGGCGACATGTTCACGGTTCCGCTGGAGGTAGTTCTCAACCTGGATGGCGCGGACACGCCCAACGAAGTCCTCGATGGTGCAATCACAGTGCTCGACCAATGGCGCAGTGACAGCCCAGAACTCTGCCCACCAAACCTCCTCGGTGCGCTTGCCGAAGAGCGCGCCTGATCCGTGTACGTACTCGTTGCGGTTCGCGGCGATCTTCTTGGCTTCTTCTGCATTGAAGCCGGGGAAAGCTGTAGAGCAACGCTGCCAGAGAACGTTCGCCAAGATCGTTGAACCTGGTCGGTCATCTGAGCGTGCGCCAGCAGCGACGAGCATCCCGGCACCAGCGTCGGACGGCGTTACGACGAGTAACGGCGAGATGTGAGCGAGCGCAGTTTTCGCCAGCAGTTCAAGTGAGCAGCTTGCCCAGAACGCGCGCTCCTCGAACTCGCGCGTGTCGTCCATAGCTCGGTTGATGAAAAGGCGCGCCTTGATCCAGAACGCGCTTGGACCGTAGATGTTCGTGTCGGTCATTTCGTGTCCCGCCGCTCCACGAAGGCGAGTCTCGTGATCGTCCGGCTTTCGTCCCCAGCTTCGACCGCGTTGCGTGCGTGCAGGCTCCATCGGTTGTCGATGAAAAGCACTTGGTTTGGCTCAGACCACTCATGCACGTAGGCCGAGCTGCGTTGCATTGCGAAGTAATCCACAACCTCAGCCGCGAGCGAGTCGCTTGGGCTCATCACGACGGGATCGAATCAAAGACGCTCTGCGCTGAGAGCGGATGCCAGAAAGCCATGGCCCGAGGCTCGGACGGTGAAGACTCCCTGTCGGAGAGCATCCCGAGGCAGCTCGCTGTGGGAAGGTTTGAAGTGCCAGACGACAGTTGACGTTGGCGACGGCACCTCGGCGCAGAGTGCGATCACATCGGGCGGTTCTCGCAGCGCTGCACCGTCTGAGTGCAGTCCTTGCTCGCCAGTTCCATAGACCGCGCTCAATGACCGCTTCGGCGCGTTGTCGGTGTCGGTGGGCGTAAGCACTGTCGTCCCCCTCGCTCGACCAGCGAACAAATCGAGCTTGCCGAGCGCGTTCGCCATCCTCACGTCCTGGGGCGTCCCAGACGCCACTGCCCAACCCTGCCTGCCGAGTTGCAACCTGATCGCGTTCATATCCACGCGGGAAGCCTACGCAAGTGCCCCTTCGTGCAATCACCCGGTGAAGCTGGCGGGGAACCGTGCCGGTAGATTCAGCAGGTGGCCAAATCACTGTCGATGAACGAAATCCGTCGCCGAGCGGCATCCTTCGCGCGAGAATGGGCCGATTCCCCGGGTGATGAGCGACAGGACGGACAGAGCTACGTCCGCGACCTTCTAGGTGTATACGGGATCACCGAGACGCGCGCAGCGTTCTACGAGAAGCGGTCGAAGCGGTCGTCGACGGCAAGCCAGGGCTACATCGACGCGCTCATTCCGGGTGTCGCCCTCATCGAGATGAAATCCGCCGGGAAAGACCTGGAGGCGGCCGAGCGTCAGGCGCTCGACTACATCGACGATCTCCCCGACCCGGAAGTACCCAAGTGGGTCATCACGTCGGACTTCCACCACATTCGCCTGCTCGACCTCGGAGCCGAAGACGACGGTGTCATCGAGATCGACCTCCCTGACTTCCCGAAGCACGCCGACCGCCTCGCGTTCTTCGCCGGATACAGCCAGCGGGCATTTGGATCGAAAGAGCAGGAGAAGGCGTCGATCACCGCCGCCAAGCTCATGGCTTCCCTCTACGAGGCGCTCGAAGGTTCCGGCTACGACGATCACGAGGCGTCGATCTTCCTCGTCCGGACGTTGTTCGCTCTCTACGCCGACGACGCTGGCGTGTGGGATCGCGACATCTTCCTGGAGTTCATCGAGACTCGAACTGCTGAGGACGGCAGCGACCTTGGCCCGCAGCTTGCGCTCCTCTTCCAGGTCATGGGTCGTGAACCCTCGCGCAGACAGAAGAACCTAGACGAGTTCGTCGCACGCTTCCCATACGTGAACGGCGGCATCTTCGAGGAAGCACTGTCGATTCCCTCGTTCGACAGCGAAATGCGCCAGCGGCTCCTTCAGGCAGCTCACTTCAACTGGTCGGCCATCTCGCCCGCGATCTTCGGCTCCCTGTTCCAGGCCGTCAAGGACAAAGTCGCTCGCCGTCAGCTCGGCGAGCACTACACAACCGAGACGAACATTCTGAAGCTCATCGGGCCGATGTTTCTCGACGACCTACGGCGACGCTTCGCTGACGGTCACAGCGACACGAAAGCTCTCAACAAGCTTCGACGCGACATGGGGCGGATGCAGTTCCTCGACCCTGCCTGCGGTTGTGGCAACTTCCTTGTTGTGGCCTACCGCGAGATGCGCGCCCTCGATCTCGATATTCTCGTGCGGCTCCAGCAGCTCGGCGATGCAGGACTCACCCTCACCTTCCTCGACGAGCACCTGCCGGTGCGACTGTCCAACTTCCACGGCATCGAGCTAGAAGAGTGGCCCGCCCGAATTGCGACCACGGCGATGCACCTGGTCGACCACCAGGCAAACCGCGCCATGGAACTGGCACTTGGGCAGGCACCCGACCCGCTACCGCTCGACAAGATCGACACGATCCACGTCGGCAACGCCCTAGAAACGGACTGGGCCAGCCTGACTCCCCCGTCCGAGAGCCTGCATATCATGGGCAACCCTCCGTTCCTGGGGCACGCCTCTCGGAGCGAAGCACAGGCCACGGAGTTACGCCGTGTCTGGCAGCGCGACGACATCGGCAGACTCGACTACGTCACGGGCTGGTACGCCAAGGCGATTCAGCTCTTCGCCCGCCCCGGGTACGCCGGAGAGTTCGCCTTCGTCTCCACGAACTCCATTGTGCAAGGTGAGCCGGTTCCAGCACTGTTCGGGCCGATCTTCGACGCGGGCTGGCGGATCAAGTTCGCCCACCGCACGTTCGCCTGGACGAGTGAAGCACCAGGGGCCGCAGCAGTCCACTGCGTCATTGTCGGCTTCGACCAACGCAAGCGAGGCGGAGCCACTCTCTTCGATTACCGAGACGGACTCCGGGGCGAACCGACGCGCGTGCCCGTCTCTGCGCAGATCAACGGCTACCTCGTTGACGGCCCCAACGTCCTCGTCGAACAACGTAAGACGGTGCTTTCACCGCTGCTGCCGCCGGTATCTATGGGGAGCATGCCTCGCGACGGCGGTCACCTCATCGTCGAAGCTGACGACTACCCCGCGTTCGCTGCCGATCCGGTCGCCTCGAAGTATCTGCGGCGGTTCATCATGGGCCGGGAGTTGATCCGCGACCTTCCTCGTTGGTGCCTCTGGCTGGCTGACCTCGACCCCGCTGATCTCAGCAAGTCTGCACTCTTGAAGGGCCGAATTGCAGCAGTACGAGCATTCCGGGAGGACAGCCGCGCGCCCTCGACGCGTCAGATGGCAGCGACACCACACCTCTTTGGTCAGCGGTCCCAACCCTCAACCGCGTACGTCGGCATCCCGAAGGTCTTTTCCGAGACACGGTTGTTCGCAACCTGCGCGCTACTCACCCCGGATGTGATCGCCGGAGACAAGGTCTACCGATGCGACGACCCCGACGGGTTCGCGTTCTCGATCTTGTCGTCATCCATGTTCATCACTTGGCAGAAGACGGTCGGTGGCCGCCTCAAGTCAGATCCAAGTTTCTCGAACACCATCGTCTGGAACACACTGCCGGTGCCGGACCTTACAGAAAAGGCGCGCGCAACCGTAGTCACCGCAGGGCAAGGAGTCATCGCTGCCCGCGAGCTTCACCCCGACCGCTCTCTCGCCGATCAGTACAACCCTCTTGCGATGGCCCCGGAGTTGCTCCGTGCGCACCGCGTTCTGGATACAGCCGTGGACAAGGCGTTCGGCCTCACGAAGAACGTCGACGAGCTGGCGCGCCAGAGGGCGTTGTTCCTGCACTACGAGCGTCTGTTATCCGCCAGCGAGCTTCTGCCTCCGAAGCCGGGCAAGCGTCAGCGAGGCTGATCGCCCGATTTCTCCTTCGCTTCCTTAGCAGCCTCGATGAGACCGTCTTTGTCCACGAGGCCCCTCGTGAGAGCGATGAGGAGGTTGGTGACCACCAAGGCCGCCCAGGCAGTATTCCGCTTGCTGTACTGGTAGCGGTGCACAGCGTGTGAGGTCGCGTTTCTGGAGAACGTGCGGGGAATGTCAGCGTCTCTACGAGCGTCGAAGTTGACGTAGGCGTGCCACGCTGGAACCCATGCGTAGGCAGCTTGTGGCCCCATCTGCTTGAAGTACCTGTGGCGATGCTCTGGCTTCTGCCCGCCGCTGATGACATCGCCCTTCGCGTGCTTCGGCACGATCTTCGTAACAGCTGTATCGAGCGTCGATGTGAGCAAAGCCTGCCCGGCTTCAAAATGTCCGGCTTGTGCCGAGGCAAGTGCACGGTCGGCGAACCGCAACAATCCGCTCCACTCCTCGGACGGCGGCACTTCGGCAATAGCCTCTCGACAGTCAGCGAGGATCGCGTCGTAGTGATGGTTGAGGAGCTGCCTTCGGGTACTGGGGTCCGGAGCCTTGGCTAGCAGTCGAGCAATGCGCGGTCGCGGCACTGACCAGATCGGGACACCCTCGGCACCTACCAGCTCGAAGACTTCACGCGCATCGAACTCGTCGGCGAATCCCCGCAGCGTCGGCGGCAACATGCCTCGGTTGATGACCCCGGGGTCCGGCGCGAGTCGGAGAGCGTCCGAGATCGTCTCGCCGATCTCGACGAGAAGCTTGTCGAGAGGCCTGCTGATCTCACGCATTGCTGCCGCGATGGCAACGGTCGCCACGTTGTTCTCGAAGTACGAGTTGACGAGGTTGATGCGAGGCAGAGCTATGCCGATCAGCGCTGGATTGATCCTGGCCGTCGCCAGACCCGCGATCTCGGCCATGTTGGCGGCCATCTTGTCGAAAGTCGGTTGCATCGCAGCCGACCACGCTGCGATGGCAGGGTTCACGGTGAAACCGGTGACCGCCGGATCAAGCTTGAACCCCGAGAAGCTTGGAGCGGAATCGTCGTCGGTCTCGGCTTCGTCGTCCAGAGAGTCTTCGGGCTCTGTCCCTTCGTCGTCCGCCATAGCTCCGACGCTACCGGTCGTCCGCGACATCTCAGCTTCGGATCACCACGCCAGCACCAGCGACCAGCGCTCGCCATCGAACTTCAAGTCGAAAAGCTGCGGCTCCTCGTCCGCCCCATCGCGCGCGGCGCTGACGCGCCAGAACTCGTCGTCGAGTCTGGTGACAGCCACCTCCCCCGCCCACCACCGGCCAGGTTTGCGGCGGTAGAACAGCATCGGCTGACCCTCGACCACGTAGGGGAATCGCTGCCACCAGAAGACGACGGGCTGCCCGTCGGCCATCTCGACCGTGATCTCGTCGTCGAGGGTGCGGGTGAGTGTGGCAGTGGTGGTCATGGCGAGAGAGTGTCATCGGCCACCGACAATGCGTTCAGTCCGCGACGACCTCGACCTTGAATCCCGCTGAGTTCTCCAGCCATCCTGCGTAGTGATCCGGCCCGCCAGCGTGCGGGTATCGGTCCGGGTAGAGCGGCGTCCAACCGTGAGCGACCGCCTCCCGCATCAGCTCGTCAACCGAGTCTGTTGACCCGCCGTGGAAAGCCATGTGGTTCACGCCGGGCGTGCGGCGGTCGTGCTCGGCACCCGAGAGGTTCGGTGATTCGGTCAGCGTCAAGTACGCGCCACCCGCTGCCCAGGACTGCCCACCAGGCCACTCCTGCGCGATCTCGAATCCCAGGCCACTTAGCAGCCAAGCCCACTCCGGACGGGCCGACTCGAAATCGGCTACCCAGACCTCGACGTGATGGAATCCGGCCATCAGCTCGCGCCCTTTGGACCCATATCGGCATCTGTCCGGATCGGCGTTCGCTGCTGCATGCCGCGAGCCTAGCCGCGACTACAGCTCGACTCCGTGCCCGGCCAGCCAGCTCGCCGGGTCACTTGCTCCCCCGCTCACGAGATCGCGCACCTCAAAGTGCAGGTGTGCTCCGGTCGACGTGCCGGTGTTCCCAACGGCGGCGATCTGCTGCCCAGCCTGCACCGGCTGGCCGACCTCGACGACGAGGCTCCCGGACAGCGCATGGCCATACACCGTTCGCACGCCCAAGGCTGAATGCTCAACGACAACATGGACTCCGAGACCGCCGTTGTCCGCAGGCTGAACAGCCGTCACAACCCCGTCAGCAACCGCCACAATCGGCGTGCCCTGACCCGGGGCCAGGTCGATGCCCTGGTGGTCCGAAGAGGCTCCAGCGGTCGGTGAGATGCGCTGCCCGAAGCCGTCGGTGACCGGCCCCGAAGTCGGAGCCACCACAGCCGGGCGCACCGTGACACTGACGCCCGCGCCGTCGCGGAGGGCGGCGGGTGCGAGGGCGGGGACGGTGTAGGCCTGGCGCTGCTCTGCGGCGATCTGGGCGACCGAAGCGGTGCCGGTGCCCGTCGGGGCATCGCGGTCGAGCGGAGCTGCGAGTGCCGCTGCTGGGGCTGCGAGGAGGAGGGTCAGGCCGAGGACGACGGACGCGAAGGTATTTCGGGTGCGCATGGGGGAAAAGCTCTCGGGATAGGTGGGTCGAGGTGGCTCAGCCGACGAGCGTCAGTGAGCGAAAGGCCATATCTGCCGCGCCGTTGTAGCACGACTGCCACATCGCGTCGTAACCGGTCGGGATGTCGAGATCGGTGTGCTCGAATGCGCTGAGACGGGCCACGATTGGGCCGAGGGTGTAGACGCTGCCGCCGATGGCGACGGTCGAACCCTCGGGTGCGTAGGTCACGGCGTCACCACCGCAGTGCGAGTGAAGTGCGAAGGTGCGTGGCGCACCGTTGGCCGTGTAGCTCCCCATCTCGGTGACTCCGCCGGTACAGGCGTCGATCATCGCCTGGCCCTGCGAGAGCGTGCTCGCATAGCCGTCGAGACTGTAGTAGTAGTCGATGCCGTCGGTCGCGGGAGCGGCCTCGACAGGCGCAGGAGCCTCAACGGCAGCCGCAGCCCCGTTGCTCTCCCCCACGTACTCGACGGTGATGCTCTCGGCGTTGCCATCCGGCACGACCTCAGCGACCGGCGCTGGTGCGACAGCCTCGAACACTGCACCATCGAACGCCGCCGACAGGTCGGGCAGGGCGGCGGGGTCGACGCCCGGGGCGGGCGCGTCGGAAGCAGGCTGGGGGTTGGTGGCCTGGTCGATGTGGACGACGGGAAGTGGCTGCGAGGCGCGGTAGGCAGCAGCGTCAGCCTCGGATGCGAGGTGCGTAAAACCGGCCAGCGCGCCAACGCCGGTCGCGATGGTCAGGCCGCCCCAGAAGAGCGTGTAGAACGTCGACCGCTTCCACATCTCCAGACGCGGGATCAGGTGCAGGGGCGCGGTCACGTAGTCGATGAGGCGGGGGCGCTCGGTGGTGGCCATGGTCGTGTCCTTCGGTCCGTCCGGGCGGTGTCCCGTTTCGATGTCCTAACTGTAACATATAGAACAGCGAAATGGTACGCACTCCGCAATTCTGCGCGCGGCTGCTGCTACCGTCGGCGCATGAACGCCACAGCCGACGCACTCCGAGCCCTCTCCGGGTCAACCTGGCCAGTCGCCGAGGCAGACGCGCACGTCCCGGCAACACCGGGCTTGTACGCCATCTATGGAGACGAACGAGCCTGGCGAGACCTCGGACTGGAGCCGGAAAGCGACCGCGCACTCTACGTCGGCAAGAGCGAGGACAGCATGCTTGGGCGCGAGGTCGGCGACCATTTCGCCGCCCTGCCGGGGCGGACCGCACGCACGGGAGGCTCAACCGTTCGCCGCAGCTTCGCCGCCCAGCTCCGCAACCAGCTCGACCTCCACGCAGTGCCGAGGAGCCCGGAGAAGCCAGAACGCCCAGCCAACTTCGGCCTCGCCGACGGTGGCGACGCGCGACTGTCAGCCTGGATGCACGCACACCTCCGCATCGCCGTGTGGCCGAAGCCGACAGCCCTGTCACTGGCGGAACAAGAAGAGGTCGAGACCGCCATCATTCAGGCCTGGACTCCACCGCTGAACCTGCGACGTAACCCACATCCGCACCCACAACTCAAAGCAGCGCGCGCAGCCATGGCCGACGAGGTGCGCGCATGGATGGCAGCACGCACAGAGCCCGCACTGGCAGCGCCAGTGCTCGAACCGAGATCGGCACCTCGGATCGGCCGCCCTACGCCGACAACTCCGGCGCAGCTCGCCGACGAGCTTGGTATCGACGAGAAGAGACTGCGCGCCCAGCTCCGGCGACACTGCGACGGACCAGGCAAGGGCGGAAGGTGGAGCCTGACACCCGAACAGGTCGACCACATGCGCAAGCTCTTCGGCTGAGCAAACGAAAAACCCCGAGATGAACTCTCGGGGCTTTTCTCACCGACCACCACAGTCATTGGAGAAGGAATGTCATCCGGGGCCAACCGGACTTCCTATAGGTAATCTATATGTAACTAGCTGTGAGCGGGCTGTGAGCCGGTGCGCAGTACATCGAGGTCGAGGAGTCTGACGGCAGCGCGGCCCACGCCACCACTGACGCGCTCGATCTTCGCCTCCAGTTCCGCCTCAGTGCCGGACTCACGCGCAGCTTTCCGCGCACGCGCAAGGCGAACGCGAGCAGCAGCGAGGGTAATACCGAGGGCATCGGCGGCTTCCGCCAGCGACCACCCGGGCAGGTCAACCTTCGGGCGGTCGGCGATTGCGTCGGACGCGATGGCCGACCGGGAAGCCGAGCGCTCGGCGGCGCGTGCGCGGTTCGCGGCAGCACCCGGGCCGAAGCGGGCAGCGGCTGCGCCTGGCGACGACAGGCCCAGCGCTTCGGCGATCTCTGTCCAGGTGAGCGGAGGGTCGAAGCCGCGAGCCTCGTCGACAGCTTCTTGGAGGCCGACCTCGCGGAGTTCGGATTCCATGCGTGCAGTAGCGACCAGGCGGGCACGAGGGTCGCCTTCGAGCAGGTCACGCTCGTGCGCGACTGCGCGAGCGAGTTCGTGCTGGGCATGCGCGATGGGGTCTGACATGGGCATCCGTTCATTATGAGGGAGAGAATTTGAAGACATTTCGGTGTTCTATATGGTACGCTATGTTCATCGCCACCGCGACCAGCGCGGAGGACACCACAGAGAAGGACGAGAACATGAGCACCTACGACGAACTCGCCGCCGAGATCGAGCACGCGGTTGGGAGCCCGGAGGCAGATCCGGCCAGGCACCACGACTTCATTCGCGCGAACACGCCGAACTACGACAGCTCCGCCTTCGACCTCGACAGTGACGGCGACGACTGGGACGGCTTCCTGGTCGACCTCACGGAGGCCGCGTACGCGATCTACCAGCGTGAGCTGACCTGGGCGCTCGACAGCCTGACAGTCACCGACGAGACCACTTTCGACGATGTCGAAGCTGCCGTCGACACGAGCCTGGAAGATGCCTTCGCCTACCTCGACGGTGGGAAGACCGATCAGGACGACGACGGCTATGGACCACTCGACCCAGCGCCGTACCGCGCCGCGCTAGAGCCCAGCGCCGAGTAGAACCCCGCCGGGGCGGGCGTCACGTTCGCCCCGGCATCCCCCGCACGACCGACAGCCCAAGGAGGGCACGATGGATAGCAAGACCGAAACCATGGCCGCGTACACCTCGCGCCTCGACCTTCAGCGACGCAAGGTCCGCGCACGCAGGGCAGCCAAGACTCTCCCGCAGGTCGTGATCGACGGGGTCGAAAGCCGCGAGCCGGGGTTCATCTGGGACGAGGCAGCCGCCGATGCAGCTCTGGTCGCGAGCACAGAGATCGTCGTCGACATCATCCGCGATCCTGACGACCACGGTGACGAGAGCATCGAGCTGCTCCGGGCCGACCTGGTCGCCGACCGGGGGCTCATGGAGAGCTTCCTGACTGAGTCGCGCGAGCAGTTCTCCGGCACGCTCTATGGCTACATCGAAGCCCTGGTCGAGGAGGCGGAAGAGACCGTCGACAAGTCGCCGGAGGCCGTACCTCTCGACCGCCAAGACGAAGAACTCGTCAGTCTCTGGCTCCTCACCCGCGTTCGCGAAATCAAGGCCGCGCAAGCCGCGCGAGACGCCGCATAGCAAGCCTTGCCGGGGCGAAGACCGTCGCCCCGGCTCCCCACTTTTCGACGCCCGAGGAGGGCAGCATGAGCACCACTTCCACCCGTCTGCACGGCGACACTCGCACCCTCGTCGTCGCCGTCACCACGCTTGTCGCCGCGCTCGGAATCGTCAGCTTCACGGCAGGCGTTCCCGGCCTCATGGCCGTCGGTGAGTGGGCACTCCTGCCCGGTTGGATGAGCGCGCTCGTGCCGGTCATCGTCGACGGCGGCATCCTCGTGTTCAGCCTCGTCGCCGTCGTTCGCCGAGCGCGCGGAGAAGGTGCGATCTTCGCGTGGTCCTGCCTCGCGATTCTGACCCTCGGAAGTGTCGCCGCGCAGGTCGCGCACGTCCTGCTCGGGTCCGGCTCCGTTGCCGCGACTGCCATCGCTGGAGCCGTTGTCGCGGGGGCTTTTCCTTCGGTTGTTTTCGCGTCGACGCACGCGATCCTGGACCTGGCTATCGCGCCAGCCCCGAAGCGCGGGAAGCGCGCCGAGCAGGGACCAACCGAAGCGCCTGAGCAGCCGTTCGAGCAGCGCGCCCTCATCCTCCGCGAGAGCCCGATCACGCGCCCGGTCGTCGACGCCGAGCGGCCTGCCCGTCGGGTCGGGCGCGACGCTGAGACGGTGGTGCTCGGGGTTCGCGAGCATGCCGCCAAGGTGACCGCGCCTGTGCCCGCCGTCGACGCTGAGCAGGTGTCCGTCGAGGTTGCCAGCGAGGTGCCCGAGGGGACCGAGCAGCGCGTGCCCGACGCTGCCGAACCCGCTGCCCGCCCGGTGCCCGCAGCCCCTGCCCGTTCGGCCCCGAGCATCCCTGCCCGGAAGCCTGTGAGCAGCCCTGCCAAGACGGCGACGAGCACGCCGCCCGCTAGCGATGACAAGGCGCGTGAGCAGGCCGTAGCGGCGGTCCTCTCGGGCATGCCGAAGGCCGCCGCCGCCAGAGAGTACGGCGTGGCTCGGGCTACGCTCCAGCGCGCGGTTGCCGCCGCCGAGGCCGAGGCAACCGCCGCGTAGGTCGCAGCTCCGCAGGAACCTAGCCCCGCCGGGAAACCGGCGGGGCTTATGCGTGCCCGTTCGAGGTCGGGCCGGGCGGCGAGCGGTGGATGCGAGCGCAACGTGGGTCGAACCCGGCGCAGGGTGCGAAACACAAAGAAAGAAGGATAGGAGTGACGAGGATGCGAAGAGAGATGAGACAGACGTGCGTCAGCACGACTGGCTCAGCGCTCTGCGCGTCCGAGTCCGACCCGCTCCGCACCGGCACGCCCGTCGCCTGGCGTAGCCCCTGCTGGGGCTACGGCTTTCCCGCACTCTGCTCTGCTGCTTTCACCGTCTGGCTTGTGAGGCCCGCCTCCCGCAGACAGCGCGGCCAGCCCCTGCGTAGCTGCTCCCCCGCCTGCGCAGCGCGCCGTTCGGCCTGGGCAAAGCCCAGCGCTCGCCGCCGCTGCCCAGCTGGCGACCCCGCTTTCAGCGGTCGCTCTGCCGTCTTCGGCCTGCGTCTCAGCAGTGCTGAAACGGCACGTAGCTGTACTCCCTGTAGAAGGTATCCGGCCTGCGTGCCTGGCCCGGAACCTTCTACATAGTTATCTCAGCCAAACAACCTAGACTCAGTCCATGAAGTCTGAGGCCGAGGAGCTGGTCGCCGCCTGGCGCGACTACGACTCTCGCTATCCAACCGACGCTCCTGCTCAGCGTGTAGCGCTCGCCGGTCTGTCCGCGCTGACTGCGTCGGCTGACCTCGACGCCATCCGTGATGCCGCACGCCGGTCCGGATCGCCCCGCCTCGCCGGGCTTGCCCGCGACCGCTCCCAGTGGGAGCAAGTCATTCGTGCGTTCCAGCTTCACCGTGGCCTCCTTCTCCCCCCGGGGGCCATGGCCGGAGCGGAAGCGCGGGATGCGGCAGCGGTCAGCGTTGCTCGGAAGTTGGTTGGCCACCTCCTCACGGGGACCGGACAAACGCAGCCCAAGCTCACCGCTCGGCAGACGGCGCAGACCAGGTTCGCGTTCGCCATCGTTGCCGGGCGAGAGCTGGACGAAGCTCGGAGCAAGGGCTGGAAAGGCATCGTCATGAGTGGCCCCTGGCTCGCTCTGGAGATGGGCGCGGGATCGCCACAGACGGGGAAGTCCACGCTCGACCGGCTGTGCGCCCTCGGGTGGCTGACCAAGGCGCACAGGGCGAAAGGTGGCCGTGCTTTCGTCTACAAAGTGCGCAACCTGCCCGTGCACCTCGCCAACCAGTACGACCGTGCCCAGACGGTGAATGCGCTGACGACGGGCACCCGAGGCGTCGACCTGCTCGCCGACCTCATTCTCGACGTTCGGGCACCGGCCTGGGCACACGGCGACGACGCTCCGGGCAGTGGCGTTTGGGCATACGCAATCGAGCAAACCGGGCAGGTCGATCTCGGCCTGAGCAGGGTGGCGCGTGGGCACGCTCGGAAGTGGCTCGATGAGCACAGTCTCGGTATCGACGACCTGCCCGTTTGGATCGCCGAGCACTCTGGTTCGGGCAGCGATGCGCAGCTCGCGAAGGAGCAGGCTGAGGCTGCCCGCGACGCGAAGGCGGCGGAGCTAGTCAGCATGACCGAGAAGCACCGAGCACGCGTGCGCATGGCAGGTGAGGTTCTCCGTGCAGCCGCTCGGGCAGCGCACGAAAAGCCCGGCAAGAGGAAGGCTGTTCAGCACCTGGTGCCATCGAATCGGGCGACCCTGGACGAGCTGATGGCGTGGACGAAGAAACTGCTCGCCGTAGTCGTCAAGCAGACACCGGATGCGCGTGTCCGAGCCGCGCTCGCACCGCAGATTGCGAAGCAACTGAGCCTCGCTCTGACCGCCGCCGACCACCCGAAGGCGCGCGCTGATTCGGTGGCCGCGCAGGTCGAGAACTTCCTCTTGAAGAGTGCTTCACGGGGACCGGACAAAGTGAAGGAGGCGGCCTGATGTGCAGGGACTCGCAACACGGCGGACGCAGGTGCCAGCGCAGGGACACCGCCGTCGAAAGTGCAGCCAGGCAGGCACGCCGACTGCGCACTCGGGAGCGTGCGTCGCAGGCCCTCGACGCCGCCGAAAAGCTCGAAGCCTGGCAGCCAATTGCAGCCACCGCTCTCGCAGCTCAGGCGCGGATGCTCAGGCTCACCGACGCCGCCGACTGCGATGCCGACGTGCTCGCGCGGGAGGCCGAAGTCGACGAGCTGGAGCGCGACCTGCTGGCCCTCGACGACCTGATCGAGCAGCAGCGGCAGACCGGCCTGCCGCAGCCGAGTTGGGCATCAGCACTCGCCTCCCACAGCGCTGACGCACTGCTCTGGTTCGCGTCAGCGGACAGCGGCAAGACACCCTCTTCCCCTCCCCCGGCGGCGCTCGGCGCACGCGGCGCAGCCGTGGCGGGGGCTGTTGTGCAGCGGCGGCAGGCGCGTGGCGTTGAGGCGGCCGTCGACCAGTCATTCGATGGGCTGGCGGACTTGCTCGGTGGGCTCTTGGCTGTGTTGACGTTGGGGCTGTTGGCAGAGGCGTAGGTGGCAGTGGCAGTGGCAAGCCTCGGTGGTTGGTAGCGTCGGAGCATGACAGACCAGCTGGACTTGCCTGCGCCGGAGAAGCTCACTCCCGCACTTGAATCACTTCGGGATCGTGCGCAGGAGGCTGATCTGCCTGTTGACATCTGCATCGACCGGCAGTTTTCCGACGGTCGGGTGATGCTCGGTGTCTACATCGACTTTCCGTGCGACCGACTCCGCCGAACAGTTCGCATACCCGAGGACCACGTTGACGACTTGCTGGAGGACGAGTTCGAGAACATTCACCTACTTGACGACCTTGCTGCGTTCTATGACCCCATGGCAGGCGCGATAACAGCGTTCATTGACAATCCCGTGCGCTCGCGTCGCCTCACCACGCTCCCCGGAGTTGAGTTCAAGACCAGCGAGCTTGACTACCACCTCTCACAGCACGAG
Organism: Pseudoclavibacter helvolus; assembly: GCF_049707175.1. Taxonomy (GTDB): domain Bacteria; phylum Actinomycetota; class Actinomycetes; order Actinomycetales; family Microbacteriaceae; genus Pseudoclavibacter; species Pseudoclavibacter helvolus_A. The sequence continues at coordinate 156,585 of NZ_JBNAFM010000007.1, forward strand.
TCCCCCAAATCGAGACAGAGTCACTGGCGCTTGGAGTTGACGGATCATCAGTCGAACCTGGTTGTCGAGTTCCTACCCGGAAGCGCACTTGCCAGCGCGGTCCTGGAGCACCCAGCCGGGCACATGGTGCGCATCACAGGCGCAAATGAACTCACGCACGACACCGCTAGAGAATTGCTGGAAGAAACGATCCACAGAATCTCTTTCGACTTCGACGTGGCCTACGGCCTGCCGCTGCGCATCCCGCGCCGATACCGCAGACGAGAACTCATGTCATCCGAGGACTCCACCAAGGTGCCAGAGTTTCCAAGGAACGAATACGCTGCCGAGGCATTGCACCTGTACCAGTACGGACGGCAGGGCGGGCAGCTCCCCACACTGGAGTTCCTCGCGTACTACCAGTCGGTCGAGTATTTCTTTAGCTACTTCGCTCGCGCTCGTGCTGTGCACGACCTGCGGTCGACGATCCTCGATCCGGCGTTCGACCCATCTACAGATCGCGACATCACCCGTCTGCTTGCGCTGGCGGGAGCGGGCGACGGCTCACAGAGCGAACGCCAGCAACTCCGCGCCACCATCCAATCGTGCGTCAGGGAAGACCAGCTCGTCGAGTTCCTGTCGGCCGACGAGGTTCGATTGAAAGCCCTCACGAAGGAAAAGAAGATCAGAGGAGCGGAGAAGCTCTCGCTGAACAACCAACAGTCGGACGTGCGGGAGCAGTTCGCGAACAGGGTCTACGCCATCCGCTGCCGCATCGTTCACTCCAAGATGGACGGCGGGGGCTACGAAGACGTACTCCTCCCAACCGGGCCGGAGGCCGCCGCCCTGGAACACGACATTGACATGCTCCGCTTCGTCGCGCAGCGCGTCTTGATCGCGCGAGCAACCCGCTACTGAGCAAGCAGTAGCGCTCGTCTCGGCGTTTCCCGGTTCGGCGTTGGATCGCAGAGAAAGAACCGTCGATAGTTGCTCGGCGACGACAGACGCGAGGTGTTGAGGCGGCTGGGGGTCTTGGATGTTGGCCGATTTCCCTGACGACCTAACCACGACCCTCCCGTCGGCTTTGCCGCGCCCAGGCATGCAGATTCGCACACGAGCACATGACCGTCGTAACGTTCGACCATGAATGCTGCGACAGCCCTCGATGGTGCAGAGCCCACAAACCCTCTCTGGGTCGTGGTGCTGGTTGGTGCCCTCTCTGGAGTCATAGGAGCAGTGCTCGGACCGATCATCCAACGAACCTTCAGTCGGAGCGACAAAGCGCTTGAGGCCCGGCAGGCTTGGGCTAAAGCGAAGCTCCAAGCGGTGTTCGGGATCGGCGATCCGCCGTATCCGACAGACGGTCCACCAAGGGTGTTCATGCGCCTCGTGCCGCCGCACACGAGAGTTGCCCACGACTACCAAATGCACTCCATCAACTGGGCCGTCGAGGAATCGCCTGACCTGATGCTGCTCCAGCCTCGGCGAAGCGCCTGGGCGCGTGAGTGGTTACTCAACTGGCACTTTCGCCTACAAGGAGAGGCAAAGGCGGCACACGATTTCTGGCATTATCACGAAGCCCGCTACATCTACGATCCCGAGCGAATGGCCGTCCACGACTTCAAGAGACGCATGGACGTAGTCACTGGGCAGAGTTTCGGCGAGGACGACAAGGTCTTGTGGAGGGTCTTCGAAAAGTCGCGCAAGCGGTTGGAACGGGCTGAGCGTCGCTACGGGAAGCGTGTTCGTCGAGTTGAGTCCTCCCTAGCGGTCTGGGCGACTGGACAGTGGCTCGCTCGTCCGAGTCTTTGGCATCGCGTGACGACATGGCCCCTCATGCGCAGGTTCCTCGACTGGCAAGCTTCTCAACGGCACCCCAAGTACGACTACACCGATCGGCTGTTTGTCTGCACTTGCAAGGACGAAGCCATCGCGGCGGAGATGGAAGCCGAGCGGTGGCGGCAGGAAGCAGAGGCGGCACACAGCGCCAGCGACGGAGCAGCGATGGAATAGGTGGCCACCGTGACGGTGTCCGGGGCCACCGGTAGTTCGAGTCGGAGCGTCGAACAGATCCGAGTCGATGTCGGTCGCCCTATTCTTGATCCGTGCGAAACCTATGGGCCGTAGACGGGCGTAGACCTTGGGTCATTGGCATCGGTATCTACCTGGCCGTCTCAGTGATAGCCATACTGTTTCTCCCGGACTTTCTCGTCGACCTCACAATCTCGTCGAGCAGCAAGGTGTCCGACTCGCAGCGACTCGTGGCCGTTGCATCAGCCAGACAGAGTGTGTTGCTTGCGGCCGGTGGAGTCCTGGCGGTCATCACCCTGTTCCTCACCATCAGCCGCGACGAAGTGACCAAAGCGCGCGCCGACCGCGAGAGCGATGAGCATGTCACGTCCATGTACGTCGAGGCTTTGCGCCAACTCAGCGACCGAGAGAGCGCCTTCGTGCGTATTGGCGGCATCCACGCCCTGGAACGAATCACGCAGGATTCTGCGCGAGATCAGCAAGCCGTGATGTCGGTCCTGGCCTCATTCCTCCGAGAGCACGGTTCTCGCCCTGTAGGCACCGAGGAGCCACCGAACGTGCCTGCTGATGTTGCAGCAGCGGCAGAGGTGCTGGGGCGGGTGACCGGAAGACAAGAGCCGGAATCACGATTGGAGCTCGACTCCGTGAACTTCTTCCGGCTCAGGCTTCGCGGTGCGAGCTTCGCAGGCGCAAACATGAATCAACTATTCGCCAAGGAGGTCATTCTGGACGGGGCAACCCTCACCAGCACGGGCTTCTACTCGGCGCAACTCCGCAGCGCCAACTTCCGAAACGCAAACTTGTCTCATGCTGGTCTCGACTACGCCGATCTGTCCGGGGCATACCTAGTGGGAGCGAATCTGACCGGCGCGAATCTGACCGGCGCGAAGCTCTACTACGCGAACCTCAAGGATGCGGTTGGGCTCACGTCCGACCAGGTTGCGTCCGCGCACGGTTGGTCGGAGCAAACGCGCTGGCCGGATTATCTCGAACCACCCGAAGCGGAGCGGAACATCGACGACTTCCAGGGCGGTCACCTCGCCTTCGTCGATCTTCTCAACGATTGAGCTGGGCTGCTGGGTGCACCAGCGCCCCGTCTCGGCGTTTCGAGACGGGGCGCTGGTGTGCGGTGCGGGCTGGTGGCTAATCGGTGACCTTGATGGAGGCGAACTCGGTGCCGGATGGCAGCAGCGTGACCTCGACATTCAGGCCCGGCGTGAGCGTCGAGGAGCTGGAGCTGTCGATGCCGAAATTCGACATCGACGAGCTGCTCTGTTTGAGGATCGTGACGGTGCCGCCGGTAGTGAGTTTCACTACCGGAAGCTGAGCGCCCCCAGCGCTCTCCTGCGCGATGTTCAGCTCGGGAACCTCACCCTCCACCGTGAAGGTCATGCTGCCCGTGCCCATAAGCGAGCTGGCGTACGAGCCCCCACACTGAGGGGTCACGCGATTCGGCTCGTAGTCGGACAAGCAGGTGGCAATCGCCTCAGCGGCAGCGGCCTGAGCCGCAGGCAGGAATGAATCTTCGTCGAGGGCAACCGGCAGCTCAACTGCGCTGCCGGACGCCTGAGTGCCAACGACGGCCTCGGAAACGTCGAGGTCCACGTACGGCGCATCCATGCTGACCGGGTACACGCCGGGCAGGAGGTTGAACGTCGGAGCAGCCTCTGCGTCACCGACGGAGAACGCAGAACGCGAGGAAGCTGCCAGAGATGCGGTGGGAGCCGAAGCCACCCAGGTTGTCTGTCCGTCCTCGCCTTGCCGTGAGACGCGGATGCTGTCCTCAAAGCGCTCGCCCCCGAGGGTGTAGGCGACTGAGACATCGACCTCGGTCAGCTCGTCGACGTTCTCGGGGTCGCTCGTCAAAATCTCGACGCCAGCGATCTTCTCCGTCGCCTGCGGCAGGAGCGCGAGCATCTCGTCGTCCGCCTCCAGCCCCGTGAGCGTCTGCACCTGTTCCACATCCCCGTCGGCGAGCGCAGTCAGCAGCGATTCGGCCGTGGCTGTGGGTGACTCACCAGCTCCCCCTCCACTCGCGCATCCGGCCAGACCCGCTCCAGCGATGCCTGCGACGGCGAGGGCCGCCCACACCTTCTTGTTCTTCATCGTGTTCTCGTTTCTGTCATGCGGAGTGCCACTCGCAGCACTGCTTGGCTTCTTTGGTTCAGTTCGTCTGGGTGCCGAGCCATCGCGCGGGCACCGGTTTCGCCGAGAACGGCAGCGACGCCAAGAGGGTCACCGCTGATCTGGTGCAGCCGCGCAGAGGCAGCTCGACGGGCCGCTCGCCTCGGCATCGCAGGGAGCTCGGCTGCGGCGAAGAGCCGATGCCACGCGCGACGGTCGGCGTCCTCGGTAGTCGGCAGATCCAGTCGTCGAGGGCGTGGGAGCAGCCAGCCGCTCGGAAGGGAGTAGACCTGCTCGTCGCCACGTTCGATAGCCGCGCGGCCGACGCCGACGAGGAGGTCAGCGCGTTCGACGAGGAGCTGCGAAGGGAGTGTCGAGACGGCTCGGCGGTCGGCGAGATCGCCGAGGTGCAGCGCGAGAGCGCGGCCGAGGTCGGAGGTGCGCGGGATCGCGAGGGTGCGAGGCTGGGACAGCTCGCGCCGAACCCAGGCCGCCGGGTGGTGCGCTGTCGCCGGAAGGCGGAGGAGCGTGCCTGCGACGGTGAGACGGAGAGTCTTCGCTGTCTGCTCGATGTCGCCGGTGCTGAGCGCGAGGGCTGCTGCGCTGCGCAGGCCAAGTTCAAGCGCGAGGCCCCAGCGGATGCGACTGCTGGTCGAGGTGGCGGCTGCCGCTTCGAGGAGCAGTTCGACCTGCTCGGCAGTGAGCTGCTGCGCGGGCGTTGCCGCCGGAGAGGCAGGTAGTCGAACACCAGCGGCCGGGCTGCGTTGGACGCCGAAGTGGGCGACGTTGGCCGCGTGGTCGCCGACCCGACGGAGAAGGCTCAGCACGGCCTCGCGCGTAGCTCTACTGGCCGGGTGGCCGTCTCGGCGAGCGAGCGTCGACACGAAGGCCTCAATCTCAGACGGTGTGGCGGCGGCGACCGGGCGTGACCAGAACGGAGCCGGGCTCAGGTGGGCTCGGGCGAGCTTGCGGTAGGAGGATGCCGTCGCCGGACTCGGTGACGTTGCCGCGAGATAAGCGTCGAGCGCTGCTCCCCAAGCGAGTTCGGCGAGGGCCTCGGCGGCAGCCTGGTCGGCGTCGAGCTGTGTGACGATCCTGAGCCCGGCGAGCTTGCGCTGCACCTCGTCGGCGGACGCGCCTCGGCGTTGGTGCCGCTGACCACCGAGGGTGATCGAGCCACGCCATGCGTCGTCGGCAGGTTGGGCGGAGCCGGACGGACTTGCGTTGCGCGCCATCGGCTCCCCTTTCGCTCTGCTATCTCCCCCGAGACATGGCTCTCTGCCGCTCGGAGTGTGCGCTCGGTGCGCGGTGGTGACCCCGAATCCGCCGTCGGAGTCGCTGAAGCTGACCCGGAATGGGTCGTTGTGGCTGGCGCGTTCGCCGTGGCCGCTGGACTGAGCGGCGATTGCCGGTTACAGGCGGCGTAACCAGCGTTCAGCCAGAGGTGCCGAGTCCACAGGCAGCGGTCAGCTCCGCAATAGCCTGCTCGGCCGTCCGCCGTCCGCCAGGGACCAGCTCCGCACGCTGCTCGGCTTCGAGGAAGGACTCGTCGGTGCCGAGCACTGCCTGAAGCATCTCGATGTCGTCCTGCGTCTGCGGATGCGGAATCGCCATCAGCAGCCGCAGGCTGCCGGACGCGTCACGCCACTGGGCTGCGATTCGCCAACCGGCGCGGAGAAGGCGGAGGGCGGTGGCGGGGCCGACAGGGCGACGGCTGGCGCTTGGCTCTCGGGCGGTGAAGGCGACGAGGCGCGGGAGAAGGGGTCGCCGCTGTGCGCCTGCGTAGGTCATCGACTCAGATGCTTCGAGGAGCAGCGGGGCCGGGGAACGGGTGGACGGTCTCGGAGTCGAAGTCGTTCGTGACGACGTAGCCTCGCTCGGTGAGTGCCTCGCGGAGTCGGGTCTCGACGTTGATCGGGTCTCGCTCGCTCTGGAAGACGAGGGTGCCGTCTGCCGAGATGATTGCATTCGCGCCGACGATGTAGGCGAGCCGGGAGGCACTGACGCGCTGGCCATCGAGGGTGCCGTAGATGATCGAGCCGCTGCGGTGGCGGACGATCTGTAGGCCGATGGCTTGCTGCCAGTCCAAGTGGAGCATGTCGCCTGCTCGTGCGAACTCGCGCACGGCTTCGACGGGGCGTGGCTGGTCGTTCATTCGGGCCTCCAGTCGGTTGGTGGCCGGAGTATGCGGTGGGCGGGTTCGCACGTCCGCACTCGGCCTCGACCGGGGTGCAACAGGTTCGAGCCGAGGGTGCAACAAGTGCCTGTTGCACCCCACTTGCCTGCAAAGACGCGGAAGTTGGGCGGTACTTCACCGAGGGTGCAACAGGCACTTGTTGCACCCCACATCCGCATCAGCAAGCGGAAGTAGGGGGATGCAGGCAAGGGTGCAACAACAATTGTGTTCTTAGAAAGCTCTCATATAGATATATGTCCTCCCGCCCTCCCTCCTCCCCGGCCCCATCACATATACCCCTCTGAAAACACACGTCTGTGCTGCCAAACCTGTTGCACCCCGCCAGATCCGCCAACATCCGCATGCTGGTGCGGATGTTGGTCCATCTGGACTTGTTGCACCCTGCCTGTTGCACCCTTGTTGCACCCTGCGGTAACGACGAAAGCCCGGCACTTGGCCAGGCTTTCATCGACTTCTCGCGCGGAGGCTACTGCGTGGAATCCCGCTCAGCTGAGCGACGCATCAGCTCGGTCAGCAACTCCTGCTCGGAGTAGCCACGCAGGAAGACGGCCCGCGTCGCTAACTGTGCGGCAGCGGTCTTCGCAGCCTCCTCTGCGCTCTCGACGAACTCTGCGCCCTCGTAATACTCGATTTGAAATCGGTTCGGATCGACCGTGTTGGGGTCGATCTCTCCAGAGGTGACCGCCTGCGCCCAGGCAAGCTCCGACTCTCCGAGGATGCTCCGCACGCGAGTCCGGTGACGAAACGGCACCCCCGTCTTCTCCCACGCGCCGATGGACTGCTGGCTCGTGCCTAGCCGAACTGCGTATTCCGCTTGGGATTGCCCCTCGTACCCGCGTAGCTCTCGGAGCGCCGGGCCAGGGATCGGCACGGAGGGCGGCGTCGGACCGGTGATCGGTCCGGGGGAGGGAGTCTCGGGCAATGTCATGCGACCACCATACCGGAAATCACCACAAATCCCAGAAACCTCCAGGTTTCACTCGTGAGCACAAGTAAAACCTGGTAGACTCTGGGTATCGATCAACTGAAAGGAGTCGCCATGAGCGCTCAAGTCACAGACCGCAAGCCGCAGCCGGTCCCATCGCTACTGACCATCCCCGAGACGGCGCGCGTCCTCCGCTGCTCCCGCCAGCACGCGATGGACCTCGCGACGAGCGGCCGACTCGCGGAGATGGGCGTAGACGTGGTTCGCGTGGGCCGCCGCCTGAAGGTCAATCTCGCCCAGCTCGAAGCAGTTGTCGGGCATCCCGTGCTCGGCGAGGCCGCCTAGCTCGACGACGCCCCCAGTTCCACCGATCAACCAAGAAGGCTCACCATGACCGCACCGGCCCCCGCCGCACCAGCGTTCGCACCGCCGACGACGCCGCCACAGGCAGTCGTCGACGCTCTGCGCGCGAACGCTGCTGGCGAATGCGATGCAGAGGTTCTGAACGCCTCTGCGCGCTACCTTGCCGAGCGCGGCATCACGCCGGACCTGATTGCATCGCGCGGCTACCGGCCAGCGACATCCACGGACAATGCGGCCCTAGCTGCGGGCTTCGGAGTCAAAGCCGAAACCCTCCACGAGGCAGCGCTCCTCTACATTCCTCGCGCGGTACTCGGCCAGGATGGCCAGGCCCACGCGCTCGACCTCCCCCAGGTTCGCCGCCGCCCTGGAGTCGCTTGCGCCTCCTGGAAGCCCGACATGAAATTCCGGTCCCCCCACGGGGACGGGTCGGTGGGCATGATCCACCCGGACAACGCCGCCGCAGTTGCGAACACGGAGGCTCCCCTCATCCTCACCGAGGGCGTTGTCAAGGCTGACGCGATCCTGGCGGCGCACGGAGATATGGCCTCACTCGGCGTGGTCGCATACCCGGGCGTAAGCATCCCTGCCGTCCGCCGAGGTGACCGCATCGGCCCCCGTCCAGGCGACTTCCTCGCGACGCTTCGCGACGTGCTGGACGGTCGCCGCGTCTTCCTCGCCTTCGACGGTGACTGGCGCACGAACGCGAACGTCGCAGTGGCGCTCGACAACACCGCTGCGCTCCTTCGCGCCGCCGGTTCCCGTGTCTCCATCCTCGACATCCCGGGCAACGCCGGGATCGACGACTACCTTGCAGGAGCTTCCGCATGACCAAGACCACCAAAGCAGCGCCAGCGGACAACCCGCCAGCCGTGCTCGCGACACCGCATGCCCGACTCGGCAGCCTGCTCGACAGCGCGCTCCGCTACGGAGATTGGCGCAAGGAGGGCAAGAAGCTCGATCTCCTCGCCCATGTCGAACCTCTTGTCGTGCCGCTGGCCGCTTGGGCACCCGCCAGCGACGCGTGGACGCCGTGGGTCACTGCGGAGTGGGCGCTTACTGATGCGGACTCTGCCGACGTGGACGGTGATCGGATCAGCACCCGCGCTGGCCGCGTCGGCACCGCAAGCTTCGACGCCGACTGCTTCCCCGCACTCGCCTCGATCCAGCTCGGCTCCGAGAAGCTGCTCCGCCCAGGAGTTCGCGCCGCGATGCGCGGGCGTGCGGTTTCGATGGTTGACGCAATCGCGCGCGCCACCAACCTCGACCACACGACCGTCCGACAGGCTATGCGCTCGCTGAAGCCGAGCGAGGAGGGCACCGACTCCGCCTGGAGCGATCTCATCCGTGCAATGGAGGGCGACGCCGACGACCTCCGCTCGCGCTTCGCAGCCGAAGCCGAGTCCAGCATCGCCTGGGCCGACGCCTGCATCCGCGACGGCAGGGACGAGGTTGTCGCTGCGCAGCTGGGCAACACGCGCTACATCGCCAGCTTCGGTCGCAACATCGGAATCTACGAAGAGGTGGACAGCGTCGACGGGCGAAGCGGCGAACGCCGCCCACCCATCCGCACGCGAATCACGAGCTACCTCGCCTACGAGTCGACGATTCGCGAATCGAAGGCGCTCACCCGCGAGGGGCTTCTCGTCGCAGCCGACGACGCGTCACCGCGCCAGGCGATGGTGCGCATTCTTACGGCAGACGGCGTCGCCGACCTGCCCGACCCCATGCCGATGCACGTCGGACTCGACCCGAAGACGATCCGTGACCCCGCCCAGTTCGTCACCGGTGGGAAGCACGTCGCCCACCTCGTCGACGCAGGCAAGTACCGGCAGCCCGTTCATGCGGCGTTCGCGGCTCTCAGCGCAGGTCGCGCACGCGAGATCGAGATTCCCCGCAACGGCGTCCTCCAGACCGACCACGGCCTCAGGTTTGTGTCCACTCACGGGACGCTCACCCGTGACGGATTCTCGTCGAGCGCTCGCTCGACAGCCAACGCGAAGCAGGCGACCGCGCTCGTTCCCGAGGACTATGCGGGAGTCGGCGAGGTTCCGTCCGGCCCGGACCCGCTCCAGGCAGACCAGGAGCTGTCCACCAGCTTCGTCCGCCTCATTCGAGAAGGCTTCCCAGGACTCCCCGTGCTCGGAGCAACACTCCTAGCCGTGATGGCAGCCGCCCCGTTCGTGGGCGACATCGCGCACCCGATGGTCGCGCTCAGCGGCACGTTCGGGCACGGCAAGTCGACGACGGCCAAGGCCACGCTGACCGCGCTGACGGGCGCAGCAGGCTCGAACTGTGCGATTTCTCTGAACGATCCAGCCCACGGTGGTGCGCGAGGCACGTTGCACCAGATCGGCAGCAGCGTGGGCGTCCTCGACGACCAGAAGAACGATGAGACGGGACGAGCATCGGGTCGCAAGGCGGCTGCTGCTGCCGCCGAGCTTATCGAGTTCCTCGCCGGAAACTCGTACGATCTTGACGACCGAATGACCGCGAAGCGCGACGGGTCACTGAGCGCCCCCAAGCCAATCATGGCCAGTCTCGTGGTGACCGGCGAGACAGAAATCGCCGACCCCGCGAAGCTCAGCCGACAGATCGTCATTGGGATCGACCCCACGCGCCCCGGACACACGCACGCCGCCAACCTGCCAGCGCTGAAGTCCATCTCGAAGGACACGCAACTCCCACACCGCTATTGGGCCTGGGTCGAGCGTGCGCTGCGACAGTTCGCGACGATGTCGCAACTGTCGGCGCACGTTCAGGCCTACCGTGACGAATACGCGCAGAGCCCCGGCGTCCCGAGCGACCGCCTGCATGAAGTTCCAGGCACGGTGTACTCCGCCTTCCGCATGCTGGGCATGCCGAACCTCTTCGCCGAGGAAGGCGGGCCGCTTGGAATGAGCCGCGACGACTGGGCAACGCTCTGGGAAGAAACCGAGCGGACACTCCTGGCCGAAGCGATCCGGGTCCAGTCCGGCGTCGCCCGAGAAGAGCGCATGCTCTCGGCGTTCCGAGGCATGCTGTCCCCAGGCGGCGGTTGGAGCCTGCGAACCGAGTACCTCGACCCGCAGATCACCGAGTGCAAGACGGAGCTTGACCGCGTAGAAGCCGGAGCCCAACGGCATGCGAAGCTCACATCCCTCGGCTGGATCACACGGGTCGACAACGACGGAAACCCACAGCTCGTCCCGGCCCGGAACGAGATCGGCTGGGTCACACCGTGCGGCACCCGTGCGATCCTGTCACTCGCCGCTGTCACGGAAGCTGCGAAGCGCGCTCAGCTCGACGGGCTGAAGCCTGCCGACGTATACAAGGCGCTCGGCAAGGTGGCTGTCGAAGGCACGACGCCCGGCGCACAGGTGCCACGTTGGGCGATCCAGGGTCCGTCCGCCCCGCGCGGCGTCGTCATCGACCTGGTGCGCCTCAGCATCTCCCCCGTCTCCGACCCGACCGATCCGACTCGCTACAAGCCACAGACCTACAAGTGGAAGGTGCAGGGCGCTCCCGGTCTCGGCGTGGAGGCGGCAGCATGAGCGCGGCCGTCAGCGTGCTTCCGAACGGCGCGGCACTTTACGCGGCCGGGGGCCAGGCGACCGTCTGCGCCCCCGAGGCCGCCGCCGCCTGGGCGATGCAGGCTCGTCAGGCTGGACACCGCGTATGGGCGCAAGAAGCGACCCAAACCGAGGGGTCACTCGGCCTGCCGGTCGGCACGCTGAGTGACACCGCCGTGCTCGTCCACTCCCTGAACCAGCAGCCGCTCGCGCCTCACGACGCTGGGCAGCTCGCCTACGCGCTCGACGGTCTGGCTAGTCGCGCCACACCGGGCCAGGCGTCGTCTGCACTGATCGACGCCGACACCGACCTCGTCTGGCGGGTGCGGTCGGCCATCGGCATCCGAGTGGCCACCGAGGACGCTGAGCAACTCCGGGCACGCCTCGACTCCGACAGGCGTTCGGCCCGCCGTCGTCTCAACGTCGACCCGAGTGGCAACCGAGCGGGCACTCAGCGGTGGGTCCAGCGCCTCGGCGTCGTGCCCCGCGAAGACGACGGCACCCCCGCACTCGACAAGCGAGGACTGCCGAAGATCGGCAAGGAGTACCGAGAGAACGCGAGCGTGCCGCCCTCCGCGCGCGAACTCTGGGAAGCCTTCGATACGGCCCGCCGGGCCGCGAGTGGCCTCGGCAAGCTCGACGAAGTCCTCGGCGCGACCTCGGCGGACGGCCGCGTGCACCCGTCATTTCACGCAGTCGGCGCAGACACCGGACGCATGTCCGTGAGCGGGCCAGCCATCCAGAACATGCCGCGCGAGGGTGGCGTTCGCGGCATCCTTCGGGCCGACGAGGGGCATCTCCTCGTCACCGCCGACCTGAAAGAGGTCGAGCCTCGACTCGCAGCGATCCTCAGTGGCGACGAGCGCATGAAGGCGATGCTGGCGAGCGGACGTAGCCCCTACATCGAGACGGCCGAGATCATTTGGCCCGGCGAAGAGGTGACGCCAGAGCGCCGAGCCATTGCCAAGACCTCGCTGCTCGCAACGATCTACTCGCAGCAGCCGACCGGCCTGGCCCCACGTCTCGGTGTCACTGTCGAACGGGCAGCCGAGATTCAACAGGCACTCCGAACCCGGTATCCGAAGCTGGCGGAGTGGTCGCTTGGAGTGCGCCACTCGCGTGGTTCTCTCACATCCCACTTCGGCCGGAGCATCCTTGCACCAGCCAAAGGTCCACACGCGCGAGTCAACTACGTCGTGCAGGGTTCGGCCGCCGACCTGTTCAAGCGGATGGCGCTCGAAGTCGCCCGGCAACTCGGGGTCGCCTCACTATGGCTCCCAGCTCACGACGAACTGGCGGCCATGGTCCCCGAGGCCGACGCGGAACAGGCAGCGGAGACCCTGCGCAAGTGCATGGCGGTAGAGATCGAGGGCGTCGCGATCTTTCCGTCAGCCCCGACGACCACCGACCGGTGGACGAAGTAACGAAGAAAGAAGAACCGCATGACCGCACCCAACCCATCCCCCGTCGGCACCCCCGACACCAACCCCATCATCACCGTCTACTCGAAGCCATCGTGCGTGCAGTGCACGGCCACCTACCGCGCGCTCGACAGAGCGGGCATCGCCTACGAGATCGTCGATGTGTCCACCGACAGCGAAGCCCTCGCCTTCGTCAAGGAGCTGGGCTACCAGCAGGCTCCGGTCGTCTACGTCGAGCACCCAGACGGCGCTGTCGACCACTGGTCAGGCTTCCAGCCCGGCCGTCTCGCCGCGCTCGAAGCGCAGCCACCTGCCCCGCTCCCCGCCGCGTAGACAGCACGGTTGGCAGTTCAACGCCTCCCACGGCACTGGCATCACCTGCCGCTGGCGTGCCCCGTCGGACGCATCCTGCGGTCACGCATAGACTGAACCCTCGACCGTAGACAGTTGAGGGGAGGTCGATGTGGCGAACGTTCACGATGTGGCGGCGTACATCCTTCGCAAGAAGGGTCGCATGACCACCATGAAACTTCAGAAGCTTTGCTACTACTCGCAGGGGTGGTCTTTGGCCTGGGACGAAGAACCACTGTTCGACGAACCCATCCAGGCTTGGGCGAATGGGCCCGTCGTTTACGCTCTGTTCGACGAGCACCGAGGCCAGTTCTCTGTTGAAGACTGGCGTCACGGCAATCCAGACGCGCTTAACGCAGACCAGCGCGAGACAGTCGATGCCGTACTGAGCGCCTACGGCGACCTGAGCGGCCAACAGCTCAGCGACAAGACGCACGAGGAACGCCCCTGGCTCGAAGCCCGCGAGGGACTATCCCCGGGCAACAGGTCTCAGAAGAACCTCGATCTCAACACGATGCAGGACTTCTTCGGCGGGCTCGACCAGCTCAACGACTAAGCGCGTGCCTAAGAAGAATCGCAAGAGCCTCCCCGTCCAAGAGGCCCCCACAGGTGTAGGCAAGTGGAACGACACACGGAAAGCGGCCGCTCAAACTGCTGCCCCCTCTTCAAAGACAGTGTCGACTCAGAATGCCGTCCCAGCTACGACGACGGAGATGCCGTTCCGCTGGACAGCTCAGCGCCTCGACTATGAATTTAGCGGTGAGTGGGACTGGCATCTTGGAGCGCCGGAGTCGCATGGCGTTCTCGATTTTCTCGAACAGATGCAAGCACTCACTTGGGGTGAGATCGAATCGCACACGTACAACGGACGCCAACAGAAGCGCTTTCGGAAGCATCACAGCATGAGTGTCGACAAACTGTGCAGCGACGCCCAAGAGCGACTGGTCGAACGCTTTCAAGGTGAAGAGCTTCCAGACGAGGTGTTCCGATTTCGCCTCAACTCGCTCACGCGCCTCTGGGGCCGCCGAAGCGGTGGACGCTTCGAGATCATCTGGTTCGACCGGAACCATAGGGTCTACCCAGTCGACGACTGACGAGCCCGACGCGGGTGGCGCTGACTAGCGGTCTAGCCCCTGCCGTGAGGCCGCATGCACCGCATACTCCTGCCATGGCTCGCACCCTCTGCATTTTGTCCGACAGCGCCACCGGCACGCCCGCGCCGACAACGCTGCTGCGGCCCAGCGACAGCGCGCCGATCCTCGAAGCACTAGAGGATCGGCGCGCTGTCACCGTCCGTTTCCCAAAGCTCTGCGGCTTGCCCGCCGACGAATTGACCGCCGTTCCGGTCGAGAACGCAGAAGCGCGGCTGACCCTCAGCGCGAGCGGCCTCCAACTCAGCGTCGGACAGTGGAAGCCCTTCCGCGCAAACTACGCGGTTCTGGGACCGCGCACGGCGGGCCGCTGGCTGGTCGGCCGTGAACTTGCGAGTCTGCTGCTGAAGAGCTATCAGACCGGCGATCTGAGCAGGCACCTCCGGCGGCTCGAACTGCACCCGGCATCGCTCGTCGGGATCACCGCCGAGGACGTGCAGTGAGGGTGCCCGAGCCGGACGAGGCTGTCGAGTGCTTTGCGGTTGAGAGCGACGGCGGTGTCTACTGGCCAGGGCAGGACCGCGAAGGTATGGGCTTCGCTCTGGACGAGCGGCACACGGTGCACGTCTGTTTCGCCGACGGCCCGAACACCGAATGGCTCGGTCAGCCTGGCAAAGACTCGCTGATCGCAAGCCCGATCAAGGCGGGCTACCGTCTGCTCTTCGAGGCGATCACGCCGACCAAGCAAGGCCGCCTGGTCGAGGCGCGATGGATCATCCGCACACCGGAGGGCGACGCCGCATGGGCTGCCGACGACGCCCGTCTGCCCGGGCTGCTGTCCCAAGCCTGCCGGACTCGGTCGCTGCCACCCGGCCTGCGCAACCTGCGGATCATCCAGGGCTCAGCCCACCAGCTCGGCCACCTCGCAGACGAGCGCCGTCCGCCGGAGCAGTACGACGACCCCCTGACAGGATTCTCCTTCTGATGACCGACGACACCTGCAACTGCAACTCACTCCCGCCGCTCGTACTCAGAGCGAGCAAGCCTCCGCTCGACGATCTCGACAGCCTGATCTCGACCACCCTCGCCGCCGGGCTCGACATCCAGCTCCTCTGGCCGAGGCAGACGCGACTTCAGCTTCTGGCCGTGCTCGACCCCGGCGCAGCGGCCTACCGACTGATCCTCCACGACGACGGCCGGACCTATGACGTACTCACTCCCGGCGGGGCACCCCGATGGCAGGCCGATGATGTTCGCCTCCGCGATGCCCTGGCCGACACCGTCCGGCGCGGCGTACCGGTGGCGGCGATCAGCCGACGGCGGGAGGTCGAGTTCTAGCGAACGGCGCACGGCACCGAAACACGACATGCCGACTGACCAGGGCTTTTCGGAGACCCCGCATACTGTGGGCAAAATCCGCCGCTCCGAAGGAAACCCACACCATGGCCCGCCCCTATCTCACCGTCGCCCAAGCCGCCCGCGAACTGCAATGCGCGCCGTCCACCGTCCGCTCCATGTTGGCCGATGGCCGTCTCTCTGGCATCGACATCGGCAGCGCCGGTCGCTCGCGCTGGCGCGTCCGAGCGGACGCACTGGCGGGCCTCGGCTCCACCTACTGGACATACGGAGACAAGCAGTTCGACCGAGCAGCAGACGGCAGCGTGAGCTACCACTACACGTACGCGGTCACGCAGGACGTGCTCGACGGCATCGACCTCGCCTCCTAGGTTCCGCGCTTCTTCCGTGCTTTCGTCGCAGGCACGCTGCGGTACACCTCGGTGGTGCCGACCGGGCGTGCCACTCCCCCGAACGTCGTGTCCAAGAAGGCGACCGTACGCTGGTCAAGTCCGTCTGCGTACCGAGCCCTGCTGAACTCCAGGCTTGCGTGGCCGAGAATATCGGCGACGGCCAGCGGGTCGACGCCCGGCTGGTCCATCAGGTGGGTGGCCGCCGTGTGGCGCGCGGCATAGCGCGTCGGCAGAGGTGAAATCTCCGCCGCAGTGCACAGCCGCTTCCACTCTGCACGGTCCGAGTCCTGCGGCCTCGGTCGGTCGACGGCATCCGGGTGCGGGAAGAGCCAGTCGGCCGGGATCGACAACGGCTTCTCCGCGTCTGTCCCGGCCAGCCCCGCTTTCACGGACTTCGCCAGCGCGACCCGCAGCTCGTGCAGGTAGTCATCGGCAGCCGTGGTGTCGCCCGCCTCGTGCTCCGCACGCTGCTGAGCCAGCTCGTGCAGGTGGGCGTTGAGCAGCACCCCCGGCACGCTTGTCAGCGGGATCGGGATGCGACGCCGACCCGCCTTCGTTTTCGTCGCCGCCTGGCGCACCCAGAGGGTCTCAGTGAACTCGTTCGCCTGCACCCTGACGAGCGTCGCCTGCACCGTGACAATCAGGTGCGTCGGTGTCCGTTCGACATCGCCGAGCACGAGACCGAGGCATTCAGCCGGGCGAAGTCCAAGGTGCAGCGCCAGCGACCAGCGCGCAGCAGCATGCGGTGACAGTTCCCGCGCTGCTTCCAGAATCGAGCGCACCTGGTCGCGCGTGAGCGAGGAGACGTGCTCGGTCACGTTGCGGCGGACGACGGCCACATCCGTGACCGGGTTGCTCGTCATTCCGAAGCGACCGGTCCGCAGGGCGTAAGCAGCGGTGTTCTTCGCAATCGACACCACCATATTCTTCGTATTCCAGGCCGCTGCTTCGCCGTGGCGATTACGCAAGCCGTCCACCCAGGCGTCGATCTCCGCCGTTGTCGTGTCGATGATCGCCTTGGCCCACCAGTCGGATTTCGCCAGGATGCCGGACGCCAGCTTTCGATGAGACTGGATCGTGGTGACAGCGAGCGACGACGACGCCATCCATCCATCGAACGCGATCTGCCAGCCCTGCTCGGCGTATGCCGCCCGCTCGACAAGCAGCTTGTCAGCGGCAGCCTTCTCGACCAGCGCCGACAGCCGCTCTTGCACTGCTCCCCTCGTCTTGCCGCGCACGTACTTTCGCGTGCCGTCGACCACGATGCTCCCTCGAAAGCCGGTCTTCTTCGTCCCGAGGATGGCTCCGTGGCGGGCGGCTTCGCGTGGCATGTAATGGTCCTTCCGACGCCCGCAGTATGCGGGGTCCGTCCATTCACTCACCGGAGCAGTCAGAATCGCATCCGTGACACGCTACCGACACGCTACGTCTCTCAGAGACGATTTTCCGAGCGACCGCACCGATGCTCGACTTCCGCGCCATTACTGGGCAGTCGGGGCAAAATTGGCAATCTGGCGCGACACCGCGCATCACTCGACACGCCGTTTCGTCTACTACGGCTACATCTGGAGTGAGGTGCTCGACGCGGCGACGGTCGACTGGTTCGCGGAGCAGGCCGAACTCGATGGTGGGTTGCGCGCCGCTGGCGAGCGGTTCCGCCGGAGCATTCTCGAGCCCGGCGGGTCGCGCGACGCGATGTCGCTGGTCAGCGAGCTGCTCGGCGGCCCCGCGCCGATCGAGCCGCTGCTGAAGCGCCGCGGGCTGCAGTAGCGCTGGGCGGAGGGGCTGCGGCTCCTCCACCCAGTTCAGTTCAGGCGACTCGCCGAGGAGTGGTGGTTCGTCCCTCGGCTCGTCATGATCCTGGCCATCACGGGCGGCATCAACCTCCTGTGGCGGGCCGCAGGCATTGCCCCGTGGCTCGCAGCCGTCATCCCCGCTGTCATTATCCTTGTCCCTGCGATCTGCGTGCTCGTCTTCCACAACCGACGCGTGCAGGCTGTCGTAGATCCTCCGCCCAGCAACGAGGAACTCGACGAGGTCCCCACCGGACTTCACCGCTAGCGCACGAAGCCTGCCTGCAGTCGTCCGCCAAGCAGAGAGAGTTCGGCTTCGACCTGGTCCGCGAAAGCGCGGAAGTCGAGGTCGAGAAACGGGACCGCGAGGCTTTCCGCCCGGTCAGAGTTCCACGCCCTCAACGCCCGGACGAGGTGCTTACTCGTCGCGAGCCAGCGCCCATTGGCGAGCAGCATGAGTTCGGCGGTCTTCTCGAAGAGCAAACCGGCAGTGACGCGTTGCTCCAGCGGATCGCGTGCATCGCGCAGGTCGTCGAGAAGGTCCGTCACCCCGTATCGCCTCGTCGACAGCTCATGCTCGGTCACCACGGGGCCCGCCTCGATAACCGGCCGCCAGCGATCGCGGAGCGACTCGAGATGAGTGCCGCCGCGCACCGGCAGTCCGTTCAAAAGCATGCTGAGCAGCACCGGCCTGTACGTGGCTAGGTCACTCGTGACCCACTTCTCGAAGCCGGCGTCGGTGTACGAGAAGAGCTCGATGACCTCGCCCCCGTAGGCGAAACTCTTCGCCAAGCTGGTGCGCCCGTCCCGATACATGGCGTCTGGCCCAATCAGCAGCAAGTCGATGTCGCTCGTCGCCGTGCGCCGTCCGGAGGCCGAGCTGCCGCCCATGACAGCAACCTCGGCGAGGTCGAACCGCTCGCCAACGAACGCGACGGCAACTTCAAGCGGCTCCATGCCCACGAGCCTAGGTCCTGCGGCACTCCCGGTGCAGCGCGGCCGAACGCAGCTCATCCGGAGGGCTTCGCGGATTGCGGGCGGCCTCCACCTCAGGCTGCGACGGTATCGACAGCTCCTGGTGCCTCCTACAGGCGCGCGGCCGCTTCGAGGTCGACGACTCGCATGACCTCGCGCTTGGGCGACAGCTGCACCAGCGCGATCGCCTCGCGGAAGGCGTCGCTGTTCCGCTCGCGAGCGACCTGAATGCGCCTCCGAAAGGTCCCCAGTTGCAGGTCGAGCTGCTCGGCGGCGTCGGCGACCGACATGCCCGGCAGATCCTCGCGCGGCGTCGCCCCGATGGCCTCGGATGCTGCCCTGTTGCGTTCCGCGGCTCGCTCACGTGATTGCTGCGCGCGCGCCTCCCGCTCCTCGGGCGTCCCGCCGAATCTCGTCGTAGCGGTGGCTCCCGTCGTTCCGAGCGCGGCACCGATCTGCGCCCACGTTGCCCCGGCCGCTCGAGCCTGCTCCACTGCCTGCACGAGCGCAACTTCCTCAAGCCAGCGCGCGGCGTCTCGGGCAGCAGAGACGCGGGCGAGCGGATCGCCGCCGGACGGGGCGAGAGCATCAAGGGCGGCTTCGAGGGGTTCAGGCATGGCATCCATTGCAGTCAGCGTACGGCTCTCCTCGACCGTCAGCTCGCCAGCTCCCGCCGCAGCGCGTCGCGCAGTACGACGGCGTGATTCGTCGTCTCATCGCGAGCGCCATACAAGAGCGTGACTTGGTCGTGCTCCCGTGCGAACTGCGCGAGCAGGGCCAGGCCATCGCGCGCAGGCGACACGGCCAGCTCCGCACGGTAGTCGTCAGCGAACGCGGCGAAGTGCGCAGGATCGTGCCCCGCCGGATCAGCGTGCCAGCGACGCCGGAGCACGTCGCTCGGCGCAGCATCCTTGACCCAGGCATCCAGCTCGGCGCGCGCCTTCGACAGGCCCCGCGGCCACAGCCGGTCCACAAGCACCCGGAACCCGTCATCCTCAGTCGGCGCCTCGTACACCCGCTTCATCGTCACAGCCATGCAGCCATTGTGCCCGGCGCGCCGAACGGAACTCTCGACCACGTCAGCGGCGGTAGGGCGCGCGGTCAGTCATCTCGACAACAGAGCTCTGGTGCAGACTGGCCTCGTGCACGATGCTGCAGAACGCCTCCTCCTCGGCCCCCGAGGTCGCCGCCTCTGCCTCGAGTACGTCCGGCTCCTCGACGAGGGTGTGGACGGCTCGCTGTCCTGGTTCGCGCAGGACATCGACCCGAACCCCGGCGTCATCCTGCGTATGGCAGGTGACGACGCACCGGCCGAGCATCCGTCGTTGACAGCTGCGGACGTCGCCACCAAGATCAGTGACGTCGACCTCGCGAACGTCGACTCCGATTTCCTCCGGACGGCGCTGCGAGCCTCACTCGACGCTGCCCGCTACTGGCAGGAGCCCGATGGCAACGACTTAGCGGCCGCGCTTCCTGAGATTCGAAGCGCGCTCATGCCCGTCGCCGCCCTGCTGGTCGCCTCGCTGCCGGACCTTGCGGCCCCACGCGCCGCGACGCAGTGGGCCGTCGACTGGAACCCTGCGGCGCAGGCCGCGCCGCTCTTCACAGCGCCCGACAACGCGCTCCGAACCTGGACGAGCGAGGTCAACGACGAAGAACGACGCTCGCAGCGGGAGCGACCCGCCGATCCGCGCGCGAACTGGTCCGGCACCTGGTGGTCTGTTCCGCTCACGGTGCTCGAGACCCGCGGTTCCGTCGAGGCCGCCCGTGAGCTCATGGAGGACTCCTTCGGCTGGACCGCCGCAACGTTCATCCCCGTACGTGGCTCCGGCACAGTGCTCGAGATCGCCTCCGCCAAAGACTGGGCAGAACTGTGCCGCGCCTACCCGGTCGAGGTGACCGCGTCGCGACGACACGACTGGTACCGCACGACTGGGCGCGATGGCCGTTGGGTGATGCCCGATTGGGAGCGGGTAGCGAGCGCCTGGGACTCCGTGCACCTCACGACGCTGGCCTACCTCTCCGCGGCGACACAGCTCATTCCTGTCGACGACGAATTCGCGACGATCATCGCGGGGTGGGCGCCCGACTCCACGCTCTGGCTCAGAGATGTCGTCCGCGAAGCGGATGCGCCCCGCCAGGAGTGGAGTCGGCCGAGCGACCAGGATCCATGGACGCGACGCCCGCGCACGTCGGACTGGGAGTTCTTCCTCGGCCAAGGCGGACCATCGACATCGGAGCTGCGCGATGCCCACCGGCGGCAGTTCGAGCGGTTGCGGGAGCTCATCGCCGCGAGCATGGGCGGCGGAGCGTT
Organism: Pseudoclavibacter helvolus; assembly: GCF_049707175.1. Classification (GTDB taxonomy): domain Bacteria; phylum Actinomycetota; class Actinomycetes; order Actinomycetales; family Microbacteriaceae; genus Pseudoclavibacter; species Pseudoclavibacter helvolus_A. The sequence continues at coordinate 177,445 of NZ_JBNAFM010000007.1, forward strand.
CACGGAGCACGCGGATGCACTCACGACGGGGATCAGGGACCTCGCGGCGGCCGGTGCCAGCATCGATCTCATCGCCGCGGAGCTCGGGCTGTCGAGGGCATTCGTCGAAGACGCCATCGGCCGCTAGGTGTATTGACCCGTGAGGTTGTGAACACGGTCTGAGGGGCGTTGGCCGCCGATCCCGGTGTGGGGTCTGTGGTGATTGTAGTGATGGAGCCAGGTGTCGTAGGTCGCGGCTCTGGCTTCATCGCTGGTGTAGGTGTGCGCGTAGGCCCATTCGCTGGCGAGGGTTCGGTTGAAGCGCTCGACCTTGCCGTTCGTTTGGGGTCGGTAAGCGCGAGTCCGGCGGTGTTTGATGTCTGTGGCTTGCAGAGCGTCTCGGAAAGCGTGGGATCGGTAACAAGATCCGTTG
>NZ_JBNAFM010000008.1:0-174246 GCF_049707175.1 Pseudoclavibacter helvolus
TCCCCGACGGCGGCGGGCACCGCAAACTCGGCCGCACGATCGGGAACCACAACAACAAGAAGCGTGGTCGTGGTTACTCGTTCCTGCACCACGCGGTCGATGACCACTCCAGGATCGCGTACTCCGAGATCCTCGAGAACGAACGCAAAGACACCGCCGCTGGGTTCTGGCACCGCGCGAACAGCTACTTCGCGAGCCTCGACATCACCGTCAAGGAAGTCCTCACCGACAACGGCTCCTGCTACCGATCACACGCGTTCCGGGACGCGCTCGCTGCCACGAACATCACGCACCGCCGCACCCGCGCCTACCGCCCCCAAACGAACGGCAAGGTCGAACGCTTCAACCGCACCCTTGCTCAGGAATGGGCCTACGCGACCGCCTACACCAGCGACGAAGCCAGGGCCGCGACCTACGACACCTGGCTCCATCACTACAATCACCACCGACCCCACACCGGCATCCGAGGCGCAACCCCATCAGAACGCGTTCACAACCTCACGGGGCAATACAACTAGTCGACCGCCGTTCTAGCACGAGGACGGGCCGACCGGATGCGCGCATCCGGTCGGCCCGTATCGTTGCGGCGGTGTGGTCAGCCCGCGAGGCCGAGCACGTGCAGGACCTGGCTCAGGTCGCGCTCGCGCAGGCTGATGTGAGCCTGTTCTCGGACGATCGGCTTGGCGTCGAATGCGACGGAGAGGCCGGCCGCCGACATCATGCCGAGGTCGTTCGCGCCATCGCCGATCGCGACGGTACGCGCTAGGTCGACGCTGAGCTCCTCGGCCCATTCGAGCAGGGTCTCGCACTTGGCCTCGCGGCCGATGATGGGCCCGGAGACCTTCCCGGTCAGCTTCCCGTCGAGGATCTCGAACCGGTTCGCCCGCCAGCGGTCGAGCCCGAGCCGTGCCGCGAGCTCGTCGAGGATCTCGTGGAACCCGCCGGAGACCGCGGCAACGTAGCCGCCCGCCTCGTGGACGCCCGCGATGAGCTCCGGAACTCCGCGCGTGACGGTGACCTGGTCGACCACCGCCGCGACGTCGGCAGCGGAGACCCCTTCGAGCAGCGCGACCCGGTGGCGCAGGCTCTCCTCGAAGTCGAGCTCGCCTGCCATCGCCCGCTCGGTGACCTCGGTGACCTCACGGGTCACCCCCGCATACTCGGCGATGAGTTCGATGACCTCGTCCTCGATGAGCGTCGAATCGACATCGAGCAGGACGAGAAACGGGGCGCGCGTGGACGTGCCCGAGGTCACGGCTCGACGATCCCGAACTTCTCCACGACCGTGAGCCCAGAGTCGGTGACCGTGAACCCGCGTCGCAGGTCGTGCTCTCGGTCGACGCCCACGGAGGCGCCTTCCTGGACGACCACGTTCTTGTCGAGGATCGCACGGCGGACGACCGCGCCCGCCTGGACGTTGACCCGGTCGAACAGGATCGAGTCGACGACGGCGGCGCCCGATTCGACGTTGTCCCACGGGCCGAGAACGCTTCGCTCGATGTGTGCGCCGGAGATGACCGAACCGAGCGAGATGATCGAGTCGATCATGGTGCCGGTCGAGCCGCGGCTGTCTCGGACGAACTTCGCGGGCGGGGAGTTCAGCTGCTGAGCGAAGATCGGCCACTTCTCGTTGTAGAGGTTGAAGATCGGCAACGTGGAGATGAGGTCCATGTGCGCGTCGTAGAAGGAGTCGATGGTGCCCACGTCACGCCAGTAGTCGCGGTCGCGGTCGGTGGAGCCAGGGACGATGTTGTCCTTGAGGTCGTAGACACCGCAATCGCCCTGCGCCACGAAGCTCGGGATGATGTCGCCACCCATGTCGTGCTTCGAATCCTCGAGCGTCGAGTCGCGGATGACTGCCTCAACGAGCTTGTCCGCGGTGAAGACGTAGTTGCCCATGGAGGCGAGGATCTCGTCGGGACTGTCCGGCAGCCCCTGTGCGTCGTCGGGCTTCTCAAGGAACTCGCGGATGAGGGTGCGGTCGTCGGGGTCGACATCGATGACGCCGAACTGGTCGGAGAGCGAGATCGGCTGCCGGATGGCAGCCACGGTCGCGCTCCGGCCGGAGGCGATGTGGGCCTCGATCATCTGCGAGAAGTCCATGCGGTAGACGTGGTCAGCTCCGACCACCACCACGATGTCCGGCGACTCGTCGTTGATGAGGTTCAGGCTCTGCCGGATGGCGTCGGCCGACCCGGAGAACCAGCGCTTGCCGAGTCGCTGCTGGGCTGGCACCGAGGCGACGTAGGAGTTGAGCATCGCCGGGAGGCGCCACGTGTGCGACACGTGCCTGTCCAGCGAATGAGACTTGTACTGGGTCAAGACGACGATCTTGTTGAGCCCGGAATTCACCAGGTTCGAGAGTGCGAAGTCAATGAGTCGATACTGGCCTGCGAAGGGCACAGCGGGCTTTGCCCGGTCTGCAGTGAGCGGCATGAGCCGCTTCCCCTCACCGCCAGCGAGAACGATGCCGAACACCTTTGCCTGTGACATGACTCGAGCTTAGGGGTTCCCAGCCCCGCTGTACTACCGTGTAGCCCGTGAGAGTAGATCTGGTAACACGCGAGTATCCACCGGCCGTCTACGGCGGGGCTGGAGTCCACGTCACCGAGCTCGTGAAGGCCATGAGACGCGACATCGATGTCAACGTCCGTTGCTTCGGCGACGCCCGTGACGAGCAGCAGACGTATGCGTACACGACGCCGCCCGCACTGCGGTCCGCGAACCCGGCGCTCGGTTTCCTCGGCACCGACCTCGAGATCGCAAATGACATCGAGGGCGCCGACCTCGTGCACTCGCACACCTGGTACGCGAACGCCGCGGGCCACGTCGCGAAGCTGCTGCACGGCATCCCGCACGTCATCACCGCGCACAGCCTCGAGCCCCTCCGCCCCTGGAAGGCCGAACAACTCGGCGGGGGCTACCGACTGTCGAGCTGGATCGAGCAGGTCTCATACGAGCATGCCGATCGGATCATCGCCGTCAGCCACGGGATGCGCGCCGACATCCTCCGCGCCTACCCGAACCTCGACCCCGACAAGGTCGAGGTCGTCTACAACGGCATCGACCTCGACGCCTGGCAGCGGGTCGAGGACCCGGAGGCCGCTCGGGCGCTCGGCATCGACCCCGACCGCCCCGCGGTGGTATTCGTCGGCCGCATCACCAGACAGAAGGGCCTGCCGTACTTCCTGCGCGCCGTGCGCGAGCTGCCACCAGAGGTGCAGGTCATCCTGTGCGCTGGTGCCCCGGACACGCCGGAGATCGAGGCGGAGGTCGCCGGACTCGTCGAGCAGCTCCAAACCGAGCGCGACGGGGTGGTCTGGCTCGCCAGGCACCTCAGCAAGCGCGAGATCATGACGGCACTGTCCGCGTCGACAGTGTTCGCCTGCCCCTCGATCTACGAGCCGCTGGGCATCGTCAACCTCGAGGCCATGGCTTGCGGCACCGCCGTCGTCGGCACGGCGACCGGCGGCATCCCTGAGGTCGTCGAAGACGGCGTGACCGGTCGCCTCGTTCCCATCGAGCAGGCCACCGATGGCACCGGGACGCCCGTCGACCCAGACAAGTTCGTCGCCGATCTCGCACGGGTCCTGACCGAGGTCGTGTCCGATCCCGAGACGGCGGCGAGGTACGGCAAGGCCGGACGAGAGCGCGCCGAGCGCGAGTTCACGTGGCGCCGCATCAGCGATGAGACGATCGCCATCTACGAGCAGCTCCTTGGCTGACGCGGTGCGCCGCCCGGTCCGGCGCCTCAGGCGCACATAGGCTTGGACATATGGCAACGGTTCTCGAATTCAATGACGCGACGGTCGTTCGCAACGGTCGTCCCATCCTCGACCACGTCAGCTGGAGTGTCGACGAGACGGAGCGGTGGGCGGTGCTCGGGCCCAACGGCGCCGGCAAGTCCACGTTGCTCTCGCTCGCGTCGGCGACGCAGCACCCGACGACCGGCGTCGTCGATGTCCTGGGGGAGCGGCTCGGACGAACAAACGTGTTCGAACTCCGGCCGCGCATCGGCGTGGCATCGAGCGCCATGGCGCGGCGCATCCCAGCTGACGAGCGCGTCATCGACGTCGCGCTGACGGCGTCCTACGCAGTCACAGGACGCTGGAACGAGTCCTACGAGGAGATCGACGAGCGGCGCGCGCAGCGCGTGCTTCAGGAGTGGAACCTCGGCGATTTCGCCGAGCGCGATTTCGGGACGCTGAGCGACGGCGAGCAGAAGCGGACCCTGATCGCAAGGGCGATCATGACCGACCCCGAACTGCTGCTGCTGGACGAGCCGAGCGCGTCCCTCGACCTGGGTGCGCGCGAGAACCTCCTCGCCGCACTGTCGAGCTTCGCGCAGAGCGAGTTCGCGCCTGCGATCGTCATGGTCACGCACCACGTCGAGGAGATCCCCGTGGGCATCACCCATGTCCTGCTCCTGCGCGAGGGCAAGATCGTCTCAGCCGGTCCGATTGGCGACGTGCTCACGAGCGAGAACCTCGAGGCCACCTTCGGGTTGCCGCTGGCGGTCACGAGCTCCGACGGTCGGTACTCCGCCCGCGCGTTGCACTGACATCCACCTGCCCTCATCTGCTAAAGTTGCTCTTTGGCTCAGGACCCGTGGTCCGATTCTGCTCATCAAACTCGTTGAAGGAACCCTATGAAGGCTGACATCCACCCCACCTACAACACGGTGGTGTTCAACGACCTCGCATCGGGGGAGAAGTTCCTCACCCGTTCCACGGTCTCGAGCGCCAAGACGATCGAATGGGAAGACGGCAACACGTACCCAGTCATCGACGTCGAGATCTCGAGCGCTTCGCACCCGTTCTACACGGGCAAGCAGCGCATCATGGACTCCGCCGGTCGTGTCGAGAAGTTCAAGAACCGCTACGCCAAGTTCGGTGGCGGCAGCAAGTAGTCTGCAGCACCGACGAGCATACGGCTCACGCGAAAGGGCGGCACCGCTTCGGTGCCGCCCTTTCGCGTGCCGCGAGGCCGCTCCACCCCGGTGGGCAGCAGCTCCGACCGTCAGGACGCCGATCGCACCGGCCAGCCGCCGTCCGCGGTGAAGTCCGGGTCTCGATTGGCTCGCATGTAGGCCTCGAAGTCGCGGGCCTGGTCGGCCGCCCAGGTCACCTGCCGCGCGTGGAGCTCGGCGAGCGGGAGGTCGAGCTCAGCGGGGAACTTGGCCGCGAGGGCGAGCGCCAGCTGCCCGGCCGCCACGGCGTCGTCACCTGCAGAATGTGCGTCGATCAGGTCGATGCCGTAGTGGAGGGACGAGTCGGTGAGCGTCCGCTTGCCCTTGCGGTAGCGGTCGAGGGCTCGATCGATCACCAGTGGGTCGACCACCTGCTCGGCGAACGCGACCGGCTCGATGGCGTGCCGCGCGCATTCGCGTGCGAACAACGTGAGGTCGTACGGGGCGTTGTACACGACCAGCGGCACGCGGTGGCGGGCGATCCAATCGAGCGCAGCCCGAAGCTCGGTGACGACCTCGGCGGCTGGCCGCCCCTCAGCCTGGGCGATCTCGGTGGTGATGCCGTGCACGGCCGAGGCGCGCTCGGGAATCGGGACGCCCGGATCCGCGAGCCAGTCGGTCCCACGCTCGACGGTACCCTCGCCGTCGATGAGTCCGACGAACGCGGTCACGATCCGATCGTTCTCGACGTCGATGCCCGTCGTCTCGAGGTCGAACACCGCGACCCGGTTCGTCCACTCGGTCATTGCTTCCCCATCCCGACTTGAAGTCCTCGTCCCGGCTCGGCCGCGCGAGCCTGAGCGCGCACGCGCCTGAGCACGGCCGCTCGCCCTGCTCGGTACACTCTTGCACGATGCCTTCCTCACGTCCTGCAGCCACTCCCGCGCGCCCGTCGCTCGCCCGTTCGTCGCACGTGCTCGGCGCAGACTGCGCGTGGTGGGAGCTCGGTCCCGACGCGGGGGAGGCGAGGGCGACGGTCGTCCTCGTGCACGGCTTCCGCGGCACACATCACGGACTGCTGCCCGTCGTCGACCGGCTGCCTGACGTTCGCTTCATCGCCCCTGACCTCCCGGGCTTCGGCGCATCGACGCCGCTCCCGGCGGGGCACTCGCTCGACGCGTACTCCGCGTGGCTCGAGGAGTTCCTCGCCCAGGTGGACCCCGAGGGCGAGGCCATCGTCCTGGGGCACTCGTTCGGGTCCCTGGTCATCGCGCGGCGTCCAGCCGCCATCGGCGAGCGCCGCCTCGTGCTCATCAACCCGATCGCCTCGCCGGCCTTGGAGGGACCGCAGGCCGTCCTCACCCGACTCGCGATCTTCTACTACTGGCTCGGCTCGCGCCTACCGGCCCCCGCCGGTCGGGTGCTGCTCTCGCATCCGCTCATCACGCGGGTCATGAGCGAGGTCATGGCCAAGACGAGATCGAAGCCGCTCAGATCGTGGATCCACGCCGAGCACGAGCGCCACTTCTCCGAGTTCTCCGACCGTGACACCCTCCTCGACGCGTTCCGAGCCTCCGTCTCCGACTCCGTGCTGGCGCACGCTGCCGACCTGCCTGCATCCACGGTCCTCATCGCCGGGGCGCTCGACGACATCGCCCCACTCGATGCCCAGCTCGAACTCGCACGGGTCGCCGACCTCCCCCTGCACGTGATCTCCGGCACCGGCCACCTCGTGCACTACGAGGCCCCCATCGCCGCCGCGCGCCTGCTTTCGACCTTTATCGACGACGCGCCCCGCCCCGGCGAGGACGCGGAGCCGACCACGTGAAGCTGCTGTTCGACTGCCGCTACGTGCGCATCGACCGACACGACGGCATCTCTCGCTACAGCGCAGAACTGGTTCGGGCGCTCGCAGAGCTCCACCCGGTCACCATGCTCGTCTCCGACGAGCGGCAGCTTCCGATGCTGCCCGCCCTCCCGTTCGAACTGATCGGTGCTCCGACATCGCCCGCGGAGCCGCTCATCGCCCTGCAGATCAACCGGCTACGACCCGACGTCGTCGTGAGCCCGATGCAGACCATGGGGTCACTCGGGCGCCGCTACGGCCTCATCCTCACCATCCATGACCTGATTTACTACGAGCACCCGAAGCCGCCGCAGTTCCTACCCTGGTACGTGCGCGTGCTCTGGCGTCTCTACCACCTGTCGTTCTGGCCGCAACGGCTGCTGCTCAAGGGCGCAGACCAGGTCGCCGTCGTGTCGGCAACGACCCGCGAGCTCCTCCGGCGAGAACGACTCACGACGCGTCCGATCCCGCTGGTCCCGAACGCACCCGACCCGGCCTTCGCATCCGCGCCGCGTGAGGCGCCGCCGAAGGAGCCGAACCTCGTCTACATGGGCTCGTTCATGCCCTACAAGAACGTCGAGACGCTCGCCCGTGCGATGCGCGAGCTCCCCGGGTGGCGCCTTCACCTTTGCTCGAAGGCGGATGCGCGGACGCTGGCCGCCCTCGTCGCGCTCGCACCCGAGGGGTCGATCGTCGCCCACCAGGGGGTCAGCGACGAGGAGTACCGCGCGTTGCTGCGCGGCGCCACGGCGCTCGTGACTGCTTCCAAGAGCGAGGGCTTTGGGCTGCCACTCGTCGAGGCGATGTCCGCTGGGACACCCATCCTCGTGAGCGACACCCCAATTTTCCGTGAGGTCGGCGGCGCGGCGGCCGGTTACTTCCCGGCCGACGACGCGGGACTCCTGGCGACCATGGCGCGGCGGCTCCAGAACGACACCGAAGCGTGGACCGCGGCGTCGACAGCCGGCGTGCGGCGTGCTGCCGAGTACTCCTGGGAGCGCTCGGCCGCTGAACTCCTCGAGGCGTGCCGCCTCGTGGCTCGGCGCCGGGCCGGAGCCTAGCGGCGCGCACCTAAGAGTGGGACGTCAGCCTCGCCGCGAGGTCGGACAGCGACTCTGACGTGCCTCCCTCGACGTACACGGAGACGAGGTGCTCGATCGCCGCGTCTCCGCGATTGAAGAGCACAACCGGCTTCTTGGCCGCCACCGCACGGTGGACCAGACGACGGCCGGTGTTCACCACCAGCGAGGTGCCGGCGACCAGCAGCGCATCCGCCTCATCGACGAGCCGCCTGGCACGCTCCGCCACGGCTGGTCGCACCAGGTCGCCGAACATCACGACGTCCGGCTGCAGGATGCCACCGCAGACCGGGCAGGCGGGGAGCGCCACGATCTCGTCTCCGCTCGCCTCCGCGTCGCCATCGGGTCGCGAGCTCGCACGAGCCGCGAGCTGCGCGATCTCGGGAGCTGCGTCAAGGATCTCGGCGAGCAGCGAGGCCCGTGAGACCTCGTGACCGCACGTCGTGCAGCTCGCGGTGCGCATGGTGCCGTGCAGCTCGACCACGGTGCGGCTGCCAGCTCGCAGGTGCAGCCCGTCCACATTCTGCGTCGCGACACCGGTAGCCGCACCGTGCCGCTCGAGCTCGGCGATCGCCAGGTGACCGGCGTTCGGCTCAGCGCCGGAGAACCGCGCGGCCCCGAGCGCAGCACCGGCCCAGTAGCGCCTGCGAGTCGCCTCGTCGGACATGAACTGCTGGATCGTCATGGGAGCGATGCGCGGCGCCTTGCCGTCGCCCCGGTAGTCGGGGATTCCCGAGTCGGTCGAGAGTCCGGCGCCGGTCAGCACGGCGAAGGTGCGCTCGGACAGCAGGTCGGCTGCGCGCGCGAGTCCCTCGACTCGAGCGCGGGAAGCGCTGGCCCCGCTTGCTTCTGACAGGATTGCCTCCATGCGCCTGACCCCTCTCCACTCGACCGACTGGCCCGACACGGCCCCGTCCGTCCGTTCACTCGAACATTCGGGGCTCGACGACTATTCCCGACTGACCGACGTCGCGCTCCGCAGGCGGCTCGAACCGGCGGGCGGCCTCTACCTGGCCGAGTCGCCGAAGGTCATCGAGCGAGCCATCCGAGCTGGGCACACGCCCCGATCGCTCCTGCTCATGGAGCAGTGGATCCCGACGGTCGAGCCGCTGCTCGAGCCGTTCCCGGACGTCCCGGTCTACGTCGGGTCCAGCGAGCAGCTCGAGCGCCTGACCGGCTTCCGGATGCACCGAGGCGCCCTCGCATCCATGCACCGGCCGCCGTTGCGGGACGCCGCGGAGCTCCTCGCCGAGGCGAAAACGGTCGTGGTGCTCGAAGACCTCGTCGACCACACCAACGTCGGCGCGGTCTTCCGCGCCGCCGCCGGGCTCGGTGCCGACGCCGTGCTCGTGACGCAGGAATGCGCAGACCCGCTCTACCGCAGAAGCGTCCGAGTGAGCATGGGGACCGTCTTCCAGGTCCCGTGGACCAGACTGCCCGGTTGGAGCGACACGACAACCCTGTTCACCGAAGCGGGCTTCGATGTCGCCGCGCTTGCCCTCGACGACAACGCCGTATCCCTCCGGGAGTACGCGGCAAGCCGACCGGAGCGGGTCGCCATCCTGCTGGGGACCGAGGGCGACGGCCTGAGCCGGGGGGCGCTCAACGCTGCGACAACGACCGTGACCATCCCCATGCTGCACGGCGTCGACTCGCTCAACGTGGCAGCGGCCAGCGCCGTCGCGCTCTACGCGCTCACCGGTTAGCCGAGTCGTCCCCGACGCCGAACGTGAAGCGCTCCGCAAACGGGCGCTTCGCGATCACGTTGTCGCCAGAGGACTCGTTCCTGAGGCGCCGAAGCACCCAGGGCACGAGGTGCTCTCTCGCCCAGACGATGTCTTGCGCCCGTGCCTCACGCCACCTCGCGGGGCGCGCAGGCTCAGGCTGCATCGCGACGAGCTCGTTGTCCACGTTCAGCGCGGCGAGCACCATGCGCGCCACCTCGTGGTGCCCGTACGAGTTCAAGTGCAGCCGGTCGCTGACCCACATGCTCGGCCGCTGGATCGAGCGCAGCGCCCACTGGTCGGCGACGATGCAGTCGTGGTACTCGGCGATGCCCCTGACATGCTCGTTGTAGATCGCGATCTTGCCCCGCATCGACGAGAAGACCGGCGCAAACTTCGTGTCGACCCCGGTGAAGACCACGACGGTCGCTCCCGATTTGCGGAGCGAGCCGACGAGGCGTGAGAACCGGGCGGCGATGGCGTCCGGGTCAGCACCGGGGCGGATGATGTCGTTGCCGCCCGCAGAGACGGTCACCAGGTCGGGCTTCAGCTCGAGCGCCGGCCCGAGCTGCTCATCGGCGATCTGGTCCAGGAGCCTGCCGCGGATGGCGAGGTTCGCGTAGGCGAAGTCTGATCGGTGCGCGGCGAGCTCCTCGGCAACGCGATCGGCCCAGCCACGGAGGCCGCCGGGCGCAGTGGGCTCGGGGTCACCGACGCCCTCGGTAAAGGAGTCGCCGATCGCGACGTAGCGGCTCCAGGGAATGAGTTCGCGTTCTGGCATCTCGCTGCTGCTCTCCTCGATCGGGACGGACGTCGGAGCCACCATCAGCTCGGACATCTCCATGGAGGTCGAAGCCCCGACGAGTACCGTGGTGGGCATGCCTGCTTCAGACCCGAGATCCATTCTGGCCGATGACCTGCTCGAGGTGCTCAACCAGCGCGCGAGCCGCCACGACGCGGAAAACTCCTTCCCGACCGACGACCTCGATGCGCTGCGGGAGATCGGCTACCTCCGACTGCTGGTACCGCGCGACTTCGGGGGCACCGGCGCCTCCCTGGAGCAGGCCGTCCGCTGCCAGGCTCGGCTTGCCTCGGCGGCCCCGGCGACCGCGCTGGCCGTCAACATGCATCACGTCGCCGTCGGCATCGCTCGGGCCAGGCACGAGTCCGGCGACGACGGCCTCGATTGGATGCTCCGAGAGGTCGTCGCGGGGGAGACCTACGCGCTCGCGATCTCCGAGATCGGCAATGACGCGGTTCTCTACGACTCGAACGTGCGCGCCGACCCTCAGTCCGACGGCGCCTACCTGCTGCACGGGATGAAGATCTTCACCTCGCTCTCACCCGTCTGGACCCGGCTCGTCACGTTCGGTCGAGACGACTCACGTGACGAACCGGCCCTCGTGCATGGCGTGCTCCGTCGCGACGACGATGGCGTGCGCATCCACGACGACTGGGACACGCTCGGCATGCGCGCCACACAGAGCTGCTCCACGTCCCTCGACGGGGCGCGCATCCCCGCCGATCGGGTCATCGCCAGGCTTCCCGTCGGACCAAACAGCGAACCGCACATCTTCGCCGTGCACTCGAACTTCCTGCTGCTCGTCGCGGCCTGCTACGTCGGCATCGGCGACCGGGCGCTCGAGCTGGCGATCGACGCCGCGAAGCACCGGACGAGCTCGACCCAGGGCGGGATTCGGCTCGCCGACGACGTGCAGGTTAGAGAAGAAATCGCAAGAATGAGCATTCGGCAGCTCGCAGCGCGTACCCTCGTTGAGTCCATCGCTCGCGATGTCGACGAGGGGGCGCCACACGGCGACGCCTGGTTCGCTCGCCTGACGATGGCGAAGCTCGAGGCGGTCGCCGCCGCGGCAGCCACGACGCACGACGCGCTCGGGATTGTCGGCGGCAGCGGCTACCGTTCCGGACATGAGCTCGCGCGCTTGCTGCGAGACGTGCTCGCGGGCGGGCTCCACCCGTCACACGAGCGAGCCGTGCGCAGCCTGCACGCCAGCCACCGGCTCGGCCCCATCCAAGACCCACCATCACGCCTCTGACCGGGCGGAGACACTGAGAGGAACTCGACGCAGCATGACCGAACGCGAGGCCGTCCAGGAAGCTCACTCCGCAAGCCAAGACGGCACCCGCTACGGTCACCAGGTCGGCACGTTCGCCGCCGAACACCTCTCGCCCTCGTTCCCGCAGCGTGCCCCATGGGGGACCGCGGGCAGGCTCCGCGCCTGGCAGGCGGAGGCGCTCGACGTCTACTTCGAGACGGAGCCACGCGACTTCCTCGCGTCGGCGACCCCGGGAGCCGGCAAGACGACGTTCGCGCTGCGCCTCGCGACCGAGCTGCTCCAGCGACGCTCGGTCGACCGCATCACGATCGTCGCACCGACCGATCACCTCAAGACGCAGTGGGCGGAGGCCGCCGCACGCGTGGGCCTCCGCATCGATCCCCGGTACGGCAACAACCAGGGCATCCACTCACGGCAGTTCCACGGCGTCGCCGTCACCTACGCGCAGGTGGCTATGAAGCCGAGCGTCCATAGCCACCTGACGGCCTCCGGACGAACCCTCGTCATCCTCGACGAAGTGCACCACGGAGGCGACGCGCTGAGCTGGGGAGACGCGATCCGTGAGGCGTTCGGGCACGCCGACCGGCGCCTCTCGTTGACCGGAACCCCGTTCCGCTCCGACTCGGCACCCATCCCTTTTGTGACCTACGCGCCGAACGAAGACGGCATCCGCACCTCGCTGACGGACTATTCGTATGGGTACGGCCGAGCGTTGGAGGACGGCGTGGTGCGCCCCGTGCTCTTCATGTCCTACGCGGGCAACGTCCGCTGGCGCGACACCCACGGCGAGGAGATGTCTGCCGGCCTCGCCGAGGACAACACGAAAGACATCGTCTCGCAAGCATGGCGAACAGCGCTCGACCACGAAGGGCAGTGGATCCCGCAAGTGCTGCAGGCCGCGGACCAGCGTCTCAGCGAAGTCCGCCAGGAGGTCCCCGACGCGGGCGGACTCGTCATCGCGACCGACCACGCCGCCGCAAAGGGTTACGCCGCGATCCTGAAGACCATCACGGGCGTCAAGCCCGCGCTCATCCTCTCTGACGACAAGGGCGCATCCGACCGCATCACCGAGTTCTCCGAGAGCGACGAGCGGTGGATGGTGGCGGTGCGCATGGTGTCGGAGGGCGTCGACGTCCCCCGGCTCGCCGTCGGCGTCTACGCGACCAACGCGTCGACACCCATGTTCTTCGCCCAGGCGATCGGACGATTCGTCCGCGCGCGCAAGAAAGGCGAGACGGCGACAGTCTTCGTCCCGAGCGTTCCGCAGCTCACGAAGCTCGCGCATGCGCTGGAGATGGAGCGCAACCACGCGCTCGACCGGCTCGCCGATGCCGACGACTCGCGGGCTCCTGAAGAAGACATGATGGCGGCTGCGGAGCGCCCGGACAAGACTTCGGACGAGCTCGGGAAGTTCACCTTCGAAGCGATCTCGAGCGAGGCGCTCTTCGACAAGGTGCTGTACGACGGGGGAGACTTCGGGTACGCCGCCGAGGTGGGCAGCGAGGAGGAGCTCGAGTTCCTCGGACTGCCGGGCATCCTCGACGCCGACCAGGTGCGCTCCGTGCTCTCGCAGCGCCAGGCCAAGCAGGGGCGCATCCAGGAATCACGCGTGAAGGCTGGGCCGCCCGCCCCGGCCCCGCCACAGGCGCTGCACCGGACACTGAAGGAGCAGCGGACGCTGCTCAACAGCCTCGTCTCCGTGTACGCCAAGCAGTCCGGTGAGCCGCACGGCATCGTGCACGCGGAGCTGCGACGCAGCTGCGGCGGGCCAGCCGTCGGGCAGGCGACCGTGTCGCAGATCCAGGCCCGCATCGACGTCCTCCGCCGACGGATGCGCGCCTAGATCCGGATGTGGGCGCCCACGCGCCCGGAGCGGCTCAGGCGGAGTGGCCGCCGCGCTGCACGCGGCCGCGGATCTTCACGACGAGGAACCACACGATCGCGCCCGCGACGACGGCGTAGACCAGGTACTTGAGGGCATCGGCGTAGATGAGGATCTGCTCCCAAGCGTCGCCGAGCAGGTAGCCGGCCATGACGAAGACCGTGTTCCAGATTGCGGAACCGGCGAGGGTCAGCAGCCCGAACTGCAGCGCCGGCATGCGCTCGATGCCGGCGGGGATAGAGATGAGGCTACGGAAGATCGGCAGGAACCTTCCGAAGAACACCGCCTTCTTGCCGTGCTTCTTGAACCAGTTCGTCGTCTTGACGACGTCGGCTGCATCGACGAGCGGGATCTTGCGCGCGATCCACACCATGCGGTTGTGCCCGAGCCAGCGGCCCAGCCAGTAGAGCGCGTAGGCGCCGACGACGGAGCCGGCCGTCGTCCAGATGATGGCTTCGATCACCGTGAACTTGCCCTGGTGGGCGGCGAGGCCCGCCAGCGGCAGGATGATCTCGGACGGGATGGGCGGGAAGAGGTTCTCCAGCGCCACCGCGATGCCGGCTCCGGGGGCGCCGATCGTACCCATGATCTCGATCGCCCAGTCGGAGATGACCCCAAAGATGCCACCCGTGGCTTCTTCGACTGCGCCCCCTCCAGAGCTCGCGGCGTGCAGGATGGCTGTGGCAGGGCCGGGCATGGTTCGAGGTGGTCCTTCTCGGTCGAGGAGCGTCGGAGCAGTCCACGCGCGAATCGCTCGTCACCGTGCTGCGACCCCAAACTACCCGAGTTGCTTGCCACTGGCTGTCAGCTGTGGGCGTCTCCGAGTGTGTGCCAGATGCGGTTGCGGTAGACGACGCCGGCGTCCTCCTTGGCGGAGCCGGCCTCCCCGTCTCGAGCCTCGACCACGTCGAGGACGACGAGCACGGCGCCATCGACGTCCAACGTGCTCCGAACCGTGCCTCTCGCCCAGCGCCGCACCGCCGTGTAGTGGGGTTCGCCGCTCGGCAGATACTGCCACGCCGCCCGGTCCGCGAAGCGATCGATTCCGCTCGTGGCGGCCACCTGAGCGACCGCGAGCGACGCCTCGTCGATGAAGTGGATCAGGATGCTCGACGATCCGAGGATGCCCGGCGTCGCGGAAGAGGCCTTGGAGAGTGAGAACGCCACGAGCGCCGGAGACGCGTTCACGGAGGTCAGAGACGTGATGGTCATCGCGACCGGGCCGTCCGCGCTCTCGGCGGTGAGCACGGCCACACCTGACGGGTGCTGACGGAACAGCGAACGGAAGGCCTCGGAGAGCTCGTTCTGTTCGATCTGCGCACGATTCACGAGCGATGTCGCTTCAGCTGACACTGGGGGACTCCTGGGTTGCGGGGCATGGGCAACCTCGAGCGTCACGCGCGAAACGAATCCTGGCAAGCGAACGTTGCCGAGTGTTTCGCCCGGCGGCACCTGACTACGCGGTGCGTCGGAAGCGAGAGGATCGGCTTCGAGCGAGGGGACCAGTCTCGGGCATGACAAAAGGCCCGGGAGCGAACTCCCGGGCCTTTCTTCCTGTGCGCGAAGGGGGACTTGAACCCCCACGCCCTAATACGGGCACTAGCACCTCAAGCTAGCGCGTCTACCAATTCCGCCATCCGCGCAGGTTGTGCTGTTGAGCACGAGGAGAAACATTACCAGGATTTCGGCGAAACGCGAATCGAGGCTGAAACACGTGCATCCCGGGCGCGTCGCACTGAAGTGCGGGCCCCAAAGACGGCGGTAGCGTTGGAGCATGGCTGACTCCCTCGAACTCGACCCCACCGTCACGACGACGCAGGACCTCATCCGCCTCGACACCACGAACTACGGTGAGGGCCGATCGAAGGGCGAGACTGCGGCGGCGCAGTATCTCGAGGCTCGCCTGACGCAACTCGGACTCGACGTCACCACGATCGAGGCAGCCCCGGGGCGCCCGAGCATTTTCACGCGAGTTCCCGGCCGGAACTCGAGCAAACCGGCCCTGGTGGTGCACGGGCACACCGACGTCGTGCCCGCCGAGGCGGGCAACTGGAGCGTCGACCCGTTCGCCGGCATCATCAAGGACGGCCTGCTGTGGGGCCGAGGCGCCGTCGACATGAAGAACATGGACGCCATGATCCTGACGGCAGTCGAGGAGCTCCTCGGCGCCGACGAGCTCCCCGAGCGGGAACTCGTGCTGGCGTTCTTCGCCGACGAGGAAAATGGCGGGCAGTTCGGCTCCGAGCCCATCGCGCGCGAGCACCCGGAGCTCTTTGCCGGGGCGACGCAGGCGATCTCCGAGGTCGGCGGTTACTCAATCAGCGTCGGCGGCAAGCGCGCCTACCTGCTGCAGACGGGGGAGAAGGCGCTGCTCTGGCTCCGGCTGCACGCCAAGGGCCGGGCCGCGCACGGGTCGCGGGTCATCCCCGCGGAGGACAACGCCGTCACGCGCCTCGCTCAGGCCATCGCGAAGCTCGGCTCGCACGAGTGGCCCGTGCTGCTCAACGACACGACGTCGTCGATGATCTCGGAACTGGCACGCCTCCTCGACGTGGACCCGCAGGAGACGACTCCAGGAGCGATCGTCCTCGCAACCGGCAGCGCCTCGGGCTTCCTGACGGCGAGCCTCCGCTCGACGACGAACCCCACCATGCTGAGCGCAGGCTACAAGCACAACGTCATCCCCGAATCCGCGAGCGTCGCCATCGACGCGCGCCCGTTCCCCGGCGCGGAAGATGAGCTGCTCGCCGAGATCCAGGCACTCGTCGGTGACGACATCGAAATCGAGACTGTCTTCCGCGGTATCGGCACCCAGGCCCCGGTCGACGGGCCGATCGTGGATGCGGCGACCGCGGCGCTCCGAGGTCACGACCCCGAGGCGGTTGTCGTGCCGTACTTCCTCTCCGGCGGGACGGACAACAAGGCCCTCGCGACCCTCGGCATCGAAGGGTACGGATTCGCGCCCCTGCGGCTTCCGGAGGACATCGACTTCCCCGCCATGTTCCACGGTGTCGACGAGCGGGTGCCGCTCGAGTCGCTGGTCTTCGGCCGCAAGGTGCTGCGAGATTTCCTGCGGAGCTACTGACCCACGCGCGCCGATCGCCGCAGCGCGCGCCCGGCGCGCGGCAAGTTCGCCCATCCAGGCCTCTCCGGGGTGCCCTCCGCGGCGCGGACCCGTTTTGTGTTAGCGTGCGCCGGGCCTGAAGCGATCGCCACGGCCCGTTCGCAACTGGAACTCTCTCGGAAAAGGCAGTGGTAATGAGCTGGATTGACGCCGTGATCCTCGGACTCGTGCAGGCACTCACGGAGTTCCTCCCCATCTCCTCGAGCGCGCACATCCGCATCGTGGGCGAGTGGATCGGAGTCCAGGACCCCGGTGCGACCTTCACCGCCATCATCCAGCTCGGCACCGAAGCGGCCGTGCTTGTGTACTTCTGGGGCGACATCAAGCGCATCATCACTCGGTGGTTCGCATCCCTGCGGGGCACCGTTCCCCGCAACGATCCCGATGCGCGCATGGGCTGGCTGATCATCTTCGGATCAATCCCGATCGTCGTGCTCGGCTTCCTGCTGCAGAGCCTCATCCGGGACCAGTTCCGCTCGCTCTGGATCGTCGCGTTCACGCTCATCGTGTTCGGTGTCATCCTCGGCCTCGCCGACATCTTCGGGAAACGCGTCAAGGCCCTGCAGGATCTGAACACCCGAGACGGCATCACCTACGGTTTCGCGCAGGCGCTTGCGCTCATTCCCGGCGTCTCGCGATCCGGCGGGACCATCACTGCCGGCCGCATCATGGGCTACGACCGCCCGTCTGCAGCGCGCTACAGCTTCCTGCTCGCGGTTCCAGCCGTCTTCGGCTCGGGCTTCTACGAGCTTGTCTCGGCCTTCGGAGAAGCAGAAGGGGCGGAGGCGCCCGTCGTGGGCACGATCATCGCGACGATCATCTCGTTCGTCGTGGGCCTCGTTGTCATCAAATACCTGATGGCGTACCTCAACAAGGGGAGCTTCCTTCCCTTCGTGGTCTACCGCATCGCACTCGGCACACTTATCGTCATCCTCCTGTCCTTCGGCCTCATGGACCCAACCGGCGGAGCCGTCTGACCCTGACAGCCCCCTCACCCGTCAGGTGAAGCTGGGCCGCGACATAGAATGTTCCGGTGCGAACCGTTCCCTCGTGGCCCATTCCTCCCGTCCCCTCGGTCACCGGCAAGCGCGGTGGTGCGATCCGGGTCTTCGACTCCGCGAGCGGGCAGGTGCAGGACACGCGCACCCCGGACGGCGTCGCGACGCTCTACGTCTGCGGCATCACGCCGTACGACGCCACGCATCTCGGTCACGCCGCGACGTACCTCGCCTTCGACACCCTCGGTCGAGCGTGGCGTGACGCGGGTCTCGAGGTCCGCTACGCCCAAAACATCACTGATGTGGACGACCCGCTGCTCGAGCGAGCGGCAAAGACCGGGCGCAACTGGCAGGAGATCGCCACCTCGCAGACCGACCTCTTCCGCTCGGACATGGCAGCACTGCGGGTGCTCCCACCCGACGCCTACGTCCGCGTGCAGGACAGCATCGACGAGACCGGGGCCGCGATCGCCGAGCTCCTCGAGGCCGGACTGGCGTACCGCGTCTCGGTCGCGCCCGACGCGACCCCCGCCGCCACGACGGACCTCGGCGACGTCTACTACGACGTCGCCGCCGCGGAGGCTGCGAGCGACTGGACGATGGGCGACGTCTCCGGCTACACGGCCGCCGAGATGGAGGCCGCGTTCCTCGAGTTCGGGGGAGACCCCGACCGCGAAGGCAAACGAGGCCCGTTCGATCCGCTCCTCTGGCGCAGCGCGCGCTCCGGAGAACCGGCCTTCGAGAGCGCCGTCGGTCTCGGTAGGCCCGGCTGGCACATCGAGTGCTCCGTCATCGCGACCAGGGCACTCGGGGCGCCGATCTCCGTGCAGGGCGGCGGGCGCGACCTGCGCTTCCCGCACCACGAGCTCTCTGCGGCGCACGCCGTCTCCCTCGTCGCAGGCGACGAGCACGCGACCGCGACCGACTTCGCTCGGACGTACGCGCACGCAGGCCTGATCGCGTACGAGGGCACGAAGATGTCCAAGTCGCTGGGCAACCTCGTCCTCGTCTCGCGGCTCACCGCCGCAGGTGTCGACCCCATGGCCATCCGCCTCGCGATGCTCTCGCACCACTACCGCAGCGACTGGGAGTGGACCGACGAGGAGCTCGACCGTGCGGGCACCCGTCTGCAGCGCTGGCGCGACCGCGCGGCACAGGCCGCCGCCGGCACTCTGGCGATCGCGCCCGAGCGGAACGCGTTCGTGGTGCGGATGCGGAACGCCATCGCGGACGACCTCGACACGCCGAGCGTCATTGGGGCCGTCGATGACTGGGCGTCTTCGGCGCCGAACGACGGCGACCACGACGTGATCGCGCTCGTCGACGCCCTGCTGGGCGTGCCGCTCATCGCGGAGGGGTGACGTCCAGCCCGCGACGCGCGAGAGGGTGGTGAGCGCGCCGGGACCTAGCCCTGGTCGTCTCGGCGCTTGTCCGGGCCGTCGGTGCCGTTGTCGCCTGAAGCGTCGTTGTCGCCTACGGCGTCGTCGTTGCCTGCGGAGAGCTGCTCTCCCCCTGAGGACGGCTGGTCTGGGGCGTCATCGACGGCCCCGTCTTCTGCGGAACTCCTGCGCTCGACGCCCATCGGGCGCTGCGCGGTGCCCGAGGGGTCGGTGGGGAACGACGCGGGCCCTGGTTGGGGCTTCTTCCCTTCCGCCTGCTCGAGGAACCGCTCGAACTCCTGTGCGATCGCCTCGCCCGAGGCTTCGGGCGCCTCGACCATGTCCCGCGTCCGCTCGAGGTAGCCGACGTACTGCGCGATCTCCTCGTCCTGGGCCGTGGCCTCGGTGACTTCGGATTCCCACTCGGCCGACTCAGACACGAGGTCACCGTGAGGGATCGACACGTCGACGATCTCGGTCAGTCGATCCACGAGCGCGAGCGTCGCCTTGGGCGAGGGGGAGTGGTGCGCATAGTGCGGCACTGACGCCCAGAGGGAGAGCACCAGCATGCCGCGTGATCTTGCCTCCTCGCCGATCGCCGACAGGACCCCCGTCGGCCCCTCGTACTCGCTGCGATCGATGTCGAGCTCTTCGCGGACGGCCTCGTCGTCGCTCGACATGAAGATCGTGATGGGACGGGTGTGCGGCACGTCGGCCAGCAGGGCACCGACGAGCACGATGCGCGTGATGTCCTCCCGCTCGCACAGATCGACGACGTGCTTGGTAAAGCTGCGCCAGCGGAGCGTGGGCTCCGGGCCGATCAGCACGAACACGTTGTCGCCGTTGTCGGAGCTCACCGACAGTCCTGCGTCGGCCGCAAGTTCCTTGCTGCCCTCTGGCGCCGCTTCCGCGGTCGCATCGCGCAGCGGGGTGCCCTTGAAGGAGACGCTCGGCCAGTGGATCTTGCGGATCCCTTCCGTGCCTGCTCGCATGACTGGCCGGTGTATCGAGTAGTCGAAGAACGACTCGTCATCGATGTCCTCGATGAGTCGGTCGGCGCCGATGGCCTCCTGCAACGCGCGGACAGCGGTCGAGGCCGCGTCACCCGCATCGTTCCAACCCAGGAGCGCGACCACGAGCAATCGGCCGCGCGCAAATGGTGTGGTGGCCTCGCTGTGTTCCGTCACCGTGCTCCTCGCCGTGCATGAAGTGTTGTCCAAGGATACGCGCAGGGCGTCGTTGACCGCCCTCGGCCCCGTAGACTGTCGCCCCGTGGCTCTTTCGAATCTTCCCGCCGCCGTCCTGTGGGACATGGATGGCACCATCGTCGACACCGAGCAGTACTGGCAGACCGCGCAGCTGAACCTTCTGTCGGACCACGGCCTGCCCCCGTTGACCGAAGAGCAGGAGCTCGGGATGGTCGGCTCGAGCATGGCGGACGCGTCCGAGTTCTTCGCCAGCCTCGGGGTCCGGCTCGAGCCGGGTGAGATCGTCGACCACATGAACTCGACCGTGATGGCGAGCATCCTGCGGGAGCTCGACTGGCGGCCCGGCGCGTTGGAGCTTCTCGCCACGCTGCACGACGCCGGCATCCCGAACGCCCTCGTCACCAACTCCACCCGAGTGCTCGCCGATGCGGTCATCTCGACCCTCGACCGTCCGCTCTTCTCCGTCGTGATCGCGGGCGACGAGGTCGAGCACGGGAAGCCGCACCCAGAGCCCTACCTGTTGGCCGCCGAGCAGCTCGGTGTGGCGCCAGACCGCTGCGTCGCAGTCGAGGACTCGCGTCGCGGACTTGAAGCAGCACGGGCCGCCGGATGCGCGACCATCGGGGTCCCGCACGGGCAGACGCTCGAGGCGCACCACGCGCACCTCGTCACGACGACGCTCGAGGGACTCACGCTCGAGGCGCTCGGCGAGCTGATCGAGCAGGCCTCCCACGGGGAACCGGAACGGCAGAACGAAGCGACCGCCTCCGGCGCCGCCGACTCAGAAAGCGAAGCACAGCTATGACCGAGACTGACATCGGCGGGCCCTTCCGCGCCGGCGACCGCGTGCAACTCACCGGTCCCAAGGGGCGCGTGAGCACGCTCTACCTCGAGCCCGGCAAGCGCTACTTCATGCACAAGGGCGTGATCGACCACGACACCATCATCGGGGTGGACGAGGGGTCCGTGATCTCCGCCACCGACGGCGGCCAGTACCTCGCGCTCCGCCCGCTGCTCGAGGACATCGTCATGTCGATGCCCCGCGGCGCAGCCATCATCTACCCGAAGGATGCGGCTGCCATCCTCGCGAAGGCCGACATCCGGCCAGGTGCCCGCGTCATCGAGGCCGGGGTCGGCTCCGGTGCGCTCTCCCTCTGGATCCTCCGCATGCTCGGCGGGACGGGCTCGCTCACCTCCTTCGAACGCCGCGAGGAGTTTGCGCAGGTCGCCGAGGGCAACGTCGTGAGCGTCATGGGCGAGAAGCCTGACAACTGGAAGCTGGTGCTGGGAGACCTTGCGGAAGCGCTTCCCGAGCAGCATGCTGACGGGACGGCGGACCGGGCGGTCCTTGACATGCTCGCGCCGTGGGAATGCCTCGACGTCGTCGCGGACGCGCTCACGCCTGGCGGAGTCCTCCTCTGCTACGTCGCCACCGTCACCCAGCTCTCACGCGTCGCAGAGGCGATCCGCGCTACCGGGCTCTTCACCGACCCGAGTGCCGACGAGACGATGGTCCGTGGCTGGCACGTCGAGGGTCTGGCCGTCAGGCCGGACCACCGGATGATCGCCCACACCGGCTTCCTCCTCACCGCCCGTCGCCTCGCAGACGGCGCCGTGCTGCCGAACCTCAAGCGCCGCGCATCCAAGTCCGACTTCAGTGACGAGGACGTCGAGATCTGGACGCCGGGTTCGCTTGGCGATCGGCAGGTGAGCGACAAGGTCCTCCGCAAGCGCGCGCGTCTCGCGCAGCGCGGAGCGGCCATCACGGCCGAGAAGAGCCGCGGTGACGCCCCGTCGGCACCAGCAGAGACCACTGACGCACCGGCGGAGACCACCCTGGAAGCTGAAGGAGACGTCGAATGACGCGCACGCGCATCCGAATGGCAGGAGCGGCACTGACCGCAGTGACCGCAGCCGTCGCGCTGACCGGCTGCGTAAGCTGGCCGGAGAGCGAGCTCGACGCGGAGGCCTGCGCGGTCCCCGGCGTCGACGGCGCCGCGACGGCGAGCATCTCCGCCGACGGAGCCTTCGGCGAGCTGAGCGGCGCGACGCTCACGCATCCGCTCTCGGTCACCTCCCTGGAGACCACGCGTGACGGGGCAGGGACCGGCGACCCCGTGACGCCCTCAGGTGTCGTGCGTGCGAACTTCGAACTGCTCGACGGGGCCGGGGGAGAGGTGCTCGTTCCCTACAGCCCCACCGTCGCCGATGAGGCGGGAGCTGCGGCGCCGACGAGCGTCGCCACGATCGCGAACACCTTCCCCGGTCTCGCGCAGGCGATTGAATGCTCGCAGACGGGCGAGCGGGTCATCGCCGTCATGCCGGCCAGCGTCCTCTTCGGCGAGGCGGCCTCGGCCGTCGGCGTGGACCCTGCCATGACGATCGTCGCGATCGCGGATGTGCTCGACGTCTATCCCTCAAGCGCGGGTGGGCGCATCGCGCCCCCCGAGGATGGCATCCCCGCGGTCGTCACCGCACCGAACGGCACTCCCGGCGTCACGATGCCCGCCCAGGATCCGCCCGCAGCACCCAAGCGACACGTGCGCATCGACGGCTACGGCGCACCCGTGGCCGAGGGCCAGCTCGTCACGATGCAGCTCTCGGCCTTCGACTGGACGACGGGGGAGCAGGTCGCATCGACCTGGACGCCAGGCAACAACGTACTGCAGATCGCGACCGCGCCGACCGACGGCCTGTTCGGCTTGAGCCAGGAGATCGTCGGGACACCCGTCGGCTCCCAGCTCGTCGTCGTACTGCCACCCGAGCGTCTCGCCTCCCAGCCCGGCCCGCTCAACGCGTCGGCCACGCAGGGCCGCACGCTGGTCTTCGTGATCGACATCCTGGCTGCCGAATAGGCGCGGCCCTCATCCACCGATGCTCCTCTCACCACTTCAAGGCGGATCCATGCAACGACGTCTCCCCGCGATCGCCGCGGCCATCCTCCTCTCGCTCGGGCTCGCCGCATGCTCCGGCAGCTCGACGCCCGTCGGCGACGGCGACGGCGACGCGCTGGGGAGCGTCGAGGTCACCGGCGAGTACGGGACGGCGCCTGCGGTCACCATCGGCGACGTCTCGGGCCTCGGCGAAGAGATCGAACGGCGCATCGAGGTCGAGGGCGACGGTGACGAAATCTCGCTCGACTCGACGGTCGCGGCGAACCTGACCGTCTACGACGCAGGCACCAAGACCGAGCAAAGCCCCTACGGGCCGCTCGGCCAGGTGCTCGACCTCAGCGCGGACGGCATCCCCGAGTACCTGACCGGTCTGTTCGACGGGGTGGCGTCGGGCTCGCGAGTCGTCGCGCTCATCCCGTCCGCGCTGCTGCTCGAGGGCACGGCGAACGCTGGAGCGACCGATACCCCACCGGCGCTCGTGGTCGCCGATGTGGTTGAGGTCCCGGAAACGCGTGCAGTCGGGTCCGAGCAGGAGCCGACGCAGTCGCTCGTCACCGTGACGGATGCTGCGGAGGGCGCCCCGCAGATCAGCATCGTCGACGGCGCGGCGGCTCCCAGCGATCTCGTGCTCGAGACGCGCAAGCTCGGAACGGGTGCGGTCGTTGCCGAGGGCAGCTCGGTGATCGTCCAGTACACCGGGGTGCTCTTCGCGACCGGCGAGACCTTCGACAGCTCCTGGGACCGGGGAGCCCCGGCGCAGTTCTCCACGACCGGAGTCGTCGACGGGTTCGCGCAGGCCCTCGTCGGCCAGACGGTCGGCTCCCAGGTCATCGCGATCATCCCACCGGCCCTCGGGTACGGAGACCAGGCGAGCAACGCGATCCCCGCAGGTTCGACGCTGGTCTTTGTCGTCGACATCCTCGGCACCATCTAAAGTCGAGGCGTGACGCACGAGCCAGCATCCCGAGCGAAAGCACCCGGCGCAGCCGAGCGGCAGTTCTCGCTGATCCTCGCGCTCCTGACGACGGAGCACGGCCTGACCAAGACCGAGGTCTTTGAGACCGTCCACGGTTACGTGGACGACCACCGCGACCGCAGCAGCCACGCCGCCTCGGCAGCGCGCGAGAAGCGCTTCGAGCGCGACAAGACGGAGCTCCGCGACCTCGGGGTTCCCGTCGAAGTCATCGACGACCCATCGGCGCCCGGAAACAATCAGCTGGTCCGCTACCGCGTGCCACGCGGCGCCTTCGCGATGCCCGCTGGCCTCGAGTTCGATGCCGAGGAGAGCGCCTTGCTCGCACTCGCCGCGCAGGTCTGGCGTGAGGGTTCCGTCTCTCGGGAGTCGCGGCGGGGGCTCATGAAGCTCAAGGCGCTCGGCGCTGACACGCGTGACGACCTCATCGGCGTCGCACCCCGCCTCCGGGCGAGGGACGCGGCGTTCGAGCCGCTGTCAACCGCGATCGACGGTGCGCGGGCCGTCTCGTTCTCGTACGCGAAGCCGGGCGATGCCCACGCCGAAGTGCGACGCGTCGAGCCGCTGGCGCTGGTGTTCGCCGATGGCAGCTGGCTCCTCGTCGCCTTCGACCTCGAACGCTTAGCCCAGCGGATGTTCCTCCTCGCGCGCATCGATTCGTCGCCGCGCGAAATCGGTGCGGTCGATCAGGCACGCTACGCGGGCATGTCCCCAGAACAGCACGCAGCCAGGGCCCTCGAGCGGCTTGCCGAACTCTCCGCGAGGCAGCGAGCAGTGCTCGACGTCCGCTGCGGGACCGATGCCGAGGTCCGGCTCGGCGGCCAGACTCGCGAGGACACCGACGCGGGCACGAAGGACTGGCGCGAGGCGGAGCTCGGCTACACCGACTTGAGCCTGCTCGCGGACCGCCTCGCGTCCTTCGGCCCGGAGGTGCGCGTCATCTCGCCCCCCGAGCTTCGCGAGCTCGTGATCTCGCGGCTGTCCCGCGTCATCACCGACCACTCCGAGGTCACCCGATGAGCCCGTTCGTCTCAGCCGATCGTCTTGCGCTCCTGGTCTCGCTGGTTCCGTACCTCCGCCAGCAGGAGACCGCGGTGCCCGTCGAGGAAGCCGCCGCGCACTTCGACGTGAGCCCCAGGCAGATGCGCGATGCAGTGCGCCTCATCGCGGTCTCTGGGCGCCCCGGTGAAGACGGCGTCTACAGTCACCTCGACCTCTTCGACATCAACTGGGATGCCTTCGAGATGCACGACCTCATCGAGGTGACGCACTTCGTCGCACTCGAGGAGCCGCCGCGGATGTCCAACCGGGAGGCCGCCGCGGTGATCGCCGGACTCGGCTTCCTCCGCAGCCTGCCGCAACTGGTCGACGAGGCCCGGATCGATGAGCTGCTCCGCAAGCTCGGCTCGAGCGGCACCACCCCGCACTTCGCCTTCGCGACGGCCCGCGCGCATCCCAAGTCCAGAGATGCCGTCGTCGCCGCGCTGGCGACCGGCCGGCGGCTCCGGTTCCGGTACCGTCGCGAGGACGGTGAGGAGCGTCTTCGACACGTCGACCCATCGACGCTCGAGACCCTCGGGGGAGACCTGTTCCTGCACGGCTGGTGCCTCGAGCGCGACGCGGAACGCGTCTTCCGGCTCGACCGGATGCGGGATGCAGTCGTGACGGATGTGTCTGTCGAATCGCATCCGCGTGCCGAGCGTTCGCGACCGATCTTCGCCCCAAGCGAGGACCACGTGCTCGTCACCCTCGAAGTCGGTTCGGCGGTCCTTCCGCTGGTGCGCGACTATCTGCCGGTGGGCGACCCCGGACCGACACCGGACGATCACGGACGTGCTGTGCTCGACGTCCGCTTCGCGTCCCTGCGCCATCTCGCCAGGCTCGTCGCCGGACACGCAGACCAGATGCGCGTCATCGCACCGGAGTCGGCTCGCGCCGCCGTCTCGGAATGGGCAGCGGCTGGCCTGCGCGAGCACCGTCGGCACCAAACCTGAGGACCAAGCCAGAGCGGTGTCCTGGCGATTCACCTCAGACCAGGTATCGTTGGAGTCACTATGCCGTGGTGGAGTTGGATTCTGATCTGGGTGGGCCTCGTGCTCATCCTGCTTGGGGTGCTCGGCGCGCTCGGCTACTGGCTCTTCCGGAAGGCCGTCCTACTGCAGGGCGAGCTCGCGAGTCTCGAGGTGCTCCTCGAGGCGTTTGAGCAGCGTGCGCAGACGCTGGTCTCATTCACGCCGCCGCGGAGCAATGCGATCGTTCGCGGGCTCCGCGAGGTCCAGGTCGAGCGAGGTGCGCTGAGAGAAGCGCTCGACGAACACAAAGCGCAGCGTCGCGAAGAGCGCCTTGAGCGCGGCCGCGTGCTGACGACCGCAGACCCGTTTCAATATGAACACCTTGTGAAAGGCAACTGACACCATGCCGAACCTGACTGGTCCTCACCTCATCATCATTCTGGTGATCATCCTCCTGCTCTTCGGCGCACCGAAGCTCCCCGGCCTCGCGAAGAGCCTCGGGCAGTCGATGCGAATCTTCCGCGGCGAGGTCAAGAACATGAAGAAGGACGACGACGCCGACCAGGCGCCGGCCGCCGATGCCTCCGCGCAGCCCGCTGCCACCAACGCACCTGCGGCACCGCAGGCCCCGGCTGCTCCTCAGGCACCCGTCACGCCGCCCGTCCAGAACTCCGCTCCGGCAGCGCCGGCACCAGAAGCACCCGCCGCGCCGAGCACCGACGCCAGGGGCAACGCTGGTCCATCCAACTGACGTGACCCTGCAGCCAAGCGAGGGGCCGTCTTCGGTCGAGGCACCGAAGACGAAGTCGAAAGCGAAGAAGTCGCGCAAGCGTGATCCTGACGGGCGCATGCGCCTCGCAGAGCACCTCATCGAGTTCCGCAATCGCCTCATCATCTCGGCGATCAGCATCGTGCTCGGCATGGTCGGTGGCTACCTTCTGACCGACTGGGTGATGAGCCTCATGGCCGCGCCGATCATCGAGATTCAGACGTCTCAGGGCCGCGAGGCCGGTCTGAACTTCCAGACAATCACTGGGGCGTTCGATCTGCGGTTGCAGATCGCCCTCACGTTGGGAATCATTCTCTCGGCGCCTGTCTGGCTCTACCAGGTGTGGATGTTCATCGTTCCGGGCCTCAAGAAGAACGAGCGCTGGTACGCGATCGGATTCGTTGGCACCGCGATCCCGCTTTTCCTTGCTGGCGTCTGGGTGGCTTGGGTGCTGATGCCGCGCATCGTCGAGGTCATGTTGAGCTTTGTGCCAAAAGAGGGCGCCAGCATCATCACGGCCGTCGAATACTACAAGCTCATCGTGACGCTTTGTCTCGCGGTAGGCATCGCCTTTGTGCTCCCGGTTATCCTCGTGCTCCTCAACTTCGCCGGCGTCATTTCGGGATCCGCCATCCTCAAGGGCTGGCGCACCGCCGTCCTCCTGGTGGCGCTGTTCGCCGCGATGGCGACGCCGTCTGTCGACGTCATGTCGATGTTCTTCCTGATGATCCCGATGCTCGGCCTCTACTTCTTGGCCGTCGGCATCGCGCTCATCAACGACCGGCGCCGCGCGCGCAAGCACAAGAGACTCGAGGCCGAGCTGGCGGCCACCGAAGCGTCGACTGCATGACGCCGAGCCCGTCCGAGCGCTTCGCCGCGAGCAGGGCCCGCGCTAAGCTGCAGCAGTTCGAGCTCTTCCGGCGCGAGCTGAGCTTCGACCTGGACGAGTTCCAGATCGCGTCCTGCGCGAGCGTTGAGGCCGGGCGGAGCGTGCTCGTGGCGGCGCCGACAGGGGCCGGCAAGACGGTCGTCGCCGAATTCGGCGTGTTCCTGGCGATGCGCCAACCGAACGCCAAGATCTTCTACACGGCGCCGATCAAGGCGCTGAGCAACCAGAAATTCAGCGAGTTCGTGCGACGCTACGGCGAGAGCGAAGTCGGCCTGCTGACGGGTGACGTCAACATCAACCCGCGCGCACGCATCGTCGTCATGACCACCGAGGTCCTGCGCAACATGCTCTACGCGGGCAGCGACCTCCTCGACGACCTCGCCTACGTGATCATGGACGAGGTGCACTACCTCGCCGATCGCTTCCGCGGCGCGGTCTGGGAAGAGGTCATCATCCACCTCCCGAGCGAGGTGCGCCTCATCTCGCTGTCTGCGACGGTCTCGAACGCCGAGGAGTTCGGCGATTGGCTGCAGACGGTTCGCGGCGACACCGACGTGATCGTCTCCGAGGAGCGCCCGACGCCGCTCTTCCAGCATGTGCTCGTCGGCCACCGCCTCTACGACCTCTTCGAGACCCGAGACGGCGACATCGCGGACCGGGTGAACCCGGACCTGGTCAGGGCGACCCAGGGCGGGGGCGGCCGGCGAGAAGACGGCCGCGACCGCGACCGCGTCGGACGGCGCGGCCGGGGGAGTAGCTGGAAGGAGCAGCGCTTCCAGACCCCTCGCGTCGACCGCGCTGGGTTGACCCGCATGCTCGATGACGCCGACATGCTGCCGGCCATCAACTTCATCTTCAGCCGCAAAGGCTGCGACCAGGCCGTCTCGCAGGTCCTGCGCTCAGGCGTCTCACTGACCACCAGGGAAGAGCGCGACGAGATTCGCTGGATCGTCGAGGACCGCTGCCGGAACCTGCTCGACGAGGACCTCGCTGTCCTCGGGTACTACGAATGGACGGAAGGGCTCGAACGCGGCATCGCCGCGCACCACGCCGGCCTGCTCCCCGCCTTTAAGGAAGTCGTCGAGGAGCTCTTCCAGCGCAAGCTCGTCAAGCTCGTCTTTGCGACCGAGACCCTCGCCCTTGGCATCAACATGCCTGCACGGACGGTCGTGCTCGAGAAGCTCGAGAAGTTCAACGGCGAATCACGCGTGCCCATCACCCCAGGCGAGTACACGCAGCTCACCGGGCGTGCTGGGCGCCGCGGAATCGACGTCGAGGGCCACGCGGTCGTGCAGTGGGTCGGCGGGATGCACCCGCAGGCGATCGCCTCGCTCGCGTCCCGGCGTTCCTACCCCATGAACTCAAGCTTCAAGCCGACCTACAACATGGCGGTGAACCTCATCGACCGCTTCGGTCGAGCCCGCACGCGCTCCGTGCTCGAGTCGTCGTTCGCGCAGTTCCAAGCCGACCGCGCCGTCGTCGACCTTGCCAAGCGCGTGCGACAGCAGACCGAGGCCCTTACCGGCTACGAGGAAGGCATGACCTGCCACCTCGGCGACTTCTTCGAGTACTCGCGCATCCGCCGCGAGCTGAACGACCTCGAGCGCAAGCGCATCCCGCACGACGAGGCGCACCAGCATGCCGCGCGCGAGCGACGTCAGGCGAAGCTCACGCAGCTGCAGACCGCGCTCAAGCGGCACCCGTGCCATGTGTGCCCCGACCGAGAGCAGCACGCCCGCTGGGGCGAGCGCTACTGGAAACTCAAGCACGAGAACGACAAGCTCACGCGCCAGATCGAGTCGCGGACCGGGGCCGTCGCGCAAGTGTTCGACCGCATCACCGAGCTGCTGCTCGAGCTGGGGTACCTCACCCCCGCCGACAGCGAGGACCGCGACCTGGCCGTCACCGCGCACGGCCGCACGCTGGCTCGCATCTACGGCGAGCGCGACCTGCTCATCGCCGAGTGCCTGCGACGCCAGGCGTGGAACGAGCTCAACCCCCAGCAACTCGCTGCCATGGCCGCCGTGCTCGTGTACGAACCACGGCGCGAGGAAGAGAGCCTCGAGGAGTACCAGCTCCCGCGCGGCGCGTTCAGGACTGCGATGCAGACCACCGAGAAGCACTGGCACAGCCTCGATGAGCTCGCGGAGCGCTTTCGCGTGCCACGTTCCGCACGTCTCGCGACGAATCTGGCCCCCGCACTCTTCCACTGGGCCCACGGCGCTGAGCTCGAGCGAGTGCTCGAGGAGTCGAACCTCGCGGCGGGTGACTTCGTGCGCTGGTGCAAGCAGGTGCTCGACGTGCTCGACCAGATCGAGAAGGTCGCAGAAGGCAAGTTCGCCACGACGGCACGCCAGGCGGCCAACAGCGTGCGCCGAGGCATCGTCGCGTACTCGGGGGTTGGGTGAGATCCTTCTGGCTCTCGCTGCTCGCCGCCGTCGCCGGTGGACTGCTTCTGAGGGCCGCGTTCCCCGGACCGGCGCTATGGCCGCTGGCGTTCGTCGGCATCGGCCTCGTACTGTGCTCGCTCATGCATCGCTCCGCCGGTGGGGCGTTCGTCATCGGCCTCGCCTCCGGACTCTCGTACTACTTCCCACTCATCGCCTGGGCCTCCCTGTTCCTCGGACCGGTGCCGTGGAGCGCGCTCAGCATCCTCTCGTCGCTCTTCTGGGCCGCGGGAGCCGTCGCCATCGCGCTCGCCTACCGACGTGTGACCGCCCGGTGGGAGAGCGGTGCCTGGCGCCTTGTCCTCGTTCCATTGGCCGTTGCCGGCCTGTGGTGCTTGCGGGAGGCCGTCTACTCCGCGTGGCCGTACGGAGGCTTCGCCTGGGGTCGGGTGGCCCAGTCCCAGTCCGCGAGCCCGTTCGGCGACCTGGTCTCGTGGCTCGGCCTCTCCGGCATGGGCTTCGTCATGGTCTTTCTCGTCGCGACAGCCCTCGAGCTCGGGCGCACCCGTGCACGCCCGCTCGTCTGGGCCACCGCCGCGGCGGCGGCGCTCGTCGTCGTCGCGGTTCCGCTCTTCCCCGTCAGCACGATCGGCACCGCTCGAGTGGCGGCCGTGCAGGGCGACACGCCTGAGGCGGCCTACTTTGTCCAAGGAGAGCCCGGGGACGTCTTCCTCGGACACGTCGAGGCGACGCGCATGATTCCGGACGACGCTGACGTCGACGTCATCCTCTGGCCGGAAGGTTCCATCGACCTGAATCCGCTGGCATCGCCGGGCGTGCGTCGCACGCTCGACCAACTCAGCCAGCGATACGACGCGCCGATCGTCGCCAACACCGTGACCGTCGAGCCGGGGGAGTCGGAGGCGGACGACCGCTACTTCAACTCACAGTTCGTGTGGGACTCGGAGAGCGGCTGGGGCGACCAGTACGACAAGAAGCACCCGATCCCGTTCGGTGAGTATGTGCCCGACCGTGAGTTCTGGTACTCGCTGGCGCCGGATCTGATCGGCATGATCGGGCGCGGCTACGCTCCCGGGGAGCGCGACAGCATCCTCCAGATCGGAGAAATCAAGGCAGGAACGTACATCTGCTACGACATCGTCGACGATGTCCTCATCAGAGATGCAGTCCTCGACGGGGCCACGGTGCTCTTCGCGCCGAGCAACAACGCGGACTTCGGCAAGACCGACGAGCCCGCCCAGCAGTTGGCGTTTGCGCGCCTCCGCTCCATGGAGACCGGGCGCGCGCTCGTGCAGGCCTCGACCGTCGGGATGAGCGCCGTCTATTCGCCGGAGGGTGAGGTGCTCGCCGAATTGCCCTGGTACGAACCGGGCGTCATGGTCGTGGATGTCCCGTTGGCCGACGGACTCACCCCCGCCGTGCTGTACGGACGACAGATCGAGCTCACACTGGCGGCGGTCGGCCTCGGGCTGCTCATCGGCGCCGGGCGCCCGAGCGACCGACGCAAGTCGGAGCGCGCACCCTCGTGGGAACGAAGTAGCGGGGGACACCTGCGCTGAACCAACACGAGGGACGAAGCCGAAGCTTCGTCCCTCGTGTTGGTTCAGGATCGCCCTGGCGGCGTCCTCCGGGGGTCAGACGTCTTGTGCGCCCTTGGTTCCGCGCCGTGAGCGCAGGAACGTGAGCCGCTCCTGGAGGACCTCTTCGAGCTCCTCCCGTGTGCGACGCTCGAGCAGCATGTCCCAGTGCGTGCGCTGGTGCTTCTGCTCGGGCGCCTCGTAGGCGACCTGTTCGCCGCCTTCATCCAGCAGTCGTCCCTCGTTGCCGCTCTTCGGGGATGCCCAGACCTCTGGCACCTCCGCTTCAGCGGCGAAGGTGACGGCGAAGCGCTCACCCAGCGTCGTCTCGTACGTTCGCACCTGGCGGTCGACAAGGACAACGCCCTCGTCACTCTGCAGGCTCTGTGCGCCGAGCCGCATTCCGCGCAGACTCCGATCAGCCATTGCTGACCTCCTCTCCTCGTCACTGCGGTTCTACTACTACCGTTCCAACGTGCGATTGTGCCGCGCTATTCCCGCGCGTTCCCGCTTTTCCTCGAAAATTCATAGATTCGAGTGAGTTCTGACAACCTCTGCGGCGAGGTCGGCCCGGTCGGTGACGAGACCATCGACGCCGAGGGCGAGCAGTTCCCGCATCCTGGACGGATCGTTGATCGTCCACACGTGGACCTCCGGGACGTGCCGGCGGAAGGCGCGGAGCCTGGCGGGGGAGAGCAGGTCGATGCCGGCGGCCCGTTCGGGGATCTGCACCGCGGCAGCGCCGTGGAGCGCGCGGTGGAGCAGGCGGCCCGAGCGAAGCGTTATCGCAGCAAGAGCGATCGCGATCCCCGGCCCCGCCACGCCGCGCGCCGCGCCGGGGAGCAGCGACGCGGTTCGTCGGAGCCGGCGCGCCGAGAACGAGGTGACGAGCACCCGCCCGTGGGCGCGTGTGCGTCGCACGGCCTCGGCGACGGGCTCGACGGCATCCGCTGACTTGACGTCGATGTTGAATTTCGCACCCCGAAAGGTATCGAGGGCCGTGTCGAGTGGCAACAGCGCAGCCCCGGGGGTGGGGCCCGCAGAGACGAGCCGCTCCAGCTCAGCAGCGGGGGAGCTCGAGAGCTTCCGCTCGCTACCATCGAAACCCACGAGCGTCTCGTCGTGCCACAGGATGGCGCGCCCGTCGCGCGACGCTCGCGCATCCGTCTCGATGTGCGTGGCGCCGGCTTCCGTGGCCGCCCGGAACGCCTCGAGGGTGTTTTCGGTCGCGTACAGGGCGAGGCCGCGGTGGGCGAGGATGCGCGGGGGAGCGCCATCGAGGTACGGATGCTGCATGCGAGCCAGGCTAGTGCGCCTGCACGGCCGCGCGCCGAATAGAATCGACGTCATGGCTGAACAGATTCTCAACCCGCTGACCGCCGGTTCTCTCGAGGGCAAGCGCGCGCTTGTCACCGGGTCCTCCCGCGGCATCGGCGCGGACACCGTCAAGTTCCTCGCGCAGGCTGGCGCCAAGGTCGTCGTGAACTACCGGAACAAGGAGGCGCGCGCCGTCAAGCTGGTCGATGCGATCACGGCCGACGGGGGCACCGCGATCGCGGTGGGTGCCGACCTCACGGACGAGGCGAGCCGCGCGGAGCTCTTCGCGACGATCGACCGCGAATACGGTGGGCTGGACGTGCTCGTTCTCAACGCCTCGGGCGGCATGGAGTCAGGCCTCGGCGAGGACTACGCACTCAAGCTCAACCGTGACGCCCAGGTCGAGACCCTCAAGGGCGCCCTCGAACTCATGCGCGACGGCGGACGCGTCGTCTTCGTGACCAGCCACCAGGCACACTTCATCCGCACGACTCCGACGATGCCCGAGTACGAGGCCGTGGCCAGCTCGAAGCGCGCCGGCGAAGATGCGCTCCTCGCGATGGTGCCGGAGCTTTCCGAGCGCGGGGTCGAGTTCGTCGTCGTCTCCGGCGACATGATCGAGGGCACCATCACCGCGACACTGCTCGATCGCCTGAACCCCGGTGCGATCGCGGCCCGCCGCGAGGAGGCAGGCAAGCTCTACAACGTGCAGGAGTTTGCAGCTGAGGTCACGAAGGCCGTGGTTGAGCCGGTTCCGACCGACAATCTGCGCCTCATCGGGGACACCTCAGGCTTCATCGCCGAGTAGCGCCCGCCGCGAGGCGACGAGACGAGAGCGCGCCCGGGCCGATTGGCCCGGGCGTCTGTCTGCCCCGGGCAACCTTAAGAGCGTTCGTGCTCGCGTCAGGGGAGCGCGATCAGGAGTTCTTGAGCGAGTTGATGGCTAACTTGCGCCCCGGACCGTCCTCGAACAGCTCCTGCAGTTGCAGGAGGTGCTCGCGCCAGCCGTCGCGGTACTTCGCGACATGGATCTCGGCGTAGTCGCCGCGCGGGAAGCCCTGCTCGAGGACACGGACCTTGCTCTTCTTGTCCTTCTGTTGGACGACGACCAGCACAACCTTCGTTTCGAAGTCGCCCGACTTGGTCTTCCAGGTGAAGTGGAGCTCCTCAGGGGCGTCAATCTTAGTGATGTTTCCCGTCGTGATCCGGGGTTTCTTCTTGCCAGGACGAAGCGATCTGGCCGTAATCTTGGCGCCGCGCTTGATTTTGAACTCGGAATCAGGCCACCAGAGCTCTCGCAGGTCCTCGTCGACCAGCGCCTGCCAAATGAGCTCAGCCGGAGCTTTGATCCGAACGCTGATGTCGATGCTGGGGGTGAACACCGCGCATGGAGCCTCGGTCGCTACTTGCGGCTTTGACCCACGAGCTGCCACGGGATGAACAGCGCCAGCGAGTTGAGCAGGATGCCGGCGAGGAACACCAGCAGGCGGAGCGTGTCGCCGTCGACATGGAAGGCCAGCCCGTAGCACCAGATGCCGGCGCCGAAGATGATGATGCAACCGATGGCAATCAGAACGCTCACGTGTGTCGGCTCCCTGGGTCTCTCAGTGACACAATCTCAGACGGTGCGCCACTCGCAACGAAGTCTGCCACAGCGAAGTCCTCGCCGTGCCCTGACAGCCTACTTGATCACGAGGGCCGACCTTGCGCACGACGTCCCGAGTTTCGTGACATCCGATAATGCACATTATGACATTACGCGGAGCTTGCACATCCGAAACGTCATCCGCGTCGGCCCCGGCACAGCACTGACGCTCAGCGCCGGCGCCGCTTGAGATCTTTGAGATGATCACGAGCCCTGCGGCGATCAGGAGCATCAAGACCTCAGTGTGCGTCGGTCTCCTCGGCGAGGGCGTGCGGCACGACCCGCACGCGATCGATGCGGTAGCGGTCGGTGGCGATCACCTCGAGCCGCGTGTTGCCAACCGTCACCGAGTCCCCCACGCTCGCGACGCGGCCGAGTCGATCGAGAATGAACCCGCCGACCGTCTCGTACTGGCCGTCGGGCACCTCGACGCCAACCAGTTCTGTGAGCTCTTCGATGATGAGGCCGCCGGCAACCTCACGCACCTCGAGTGTCTCGTCGGCGGCGAGCATACGGTCGACGCTGTCGTACTCGTCATAGATCTCGCCCACGAGCTCCTCGAGGAGGTCTTCCAGCGTGATGATTCCGTCGGTCCCGCCGTACTCGTCCACGACGACCGCGATCTGATGACCGTGCTCCTGCATGGCCGTCAGAGCCGGGAGCACCTTGGTGCTGCCCGGGAGTGCGAGGATCTCACGCGCGAGCGTCGCGACGGGCGCGCCGTGGTCTGGCCGGCGACCCGCATCCGCCTCGCCGTCGACGGGCAGAGCAGCCATCAGGTCCCGGACATGGATGAACCCCAGGACATCGTCGTGGCTGTCGCCGACGACCGGATACCTGGAGTGTGGCTGCCCCAGAACCTCCGTGTAGCCCTGCGCCGCGGTCAGCGAGCCATCCAGGAACGTCACCTCGTGCCGCGGACGCATCACCTCGACCACTCGACGGTCGTCGGCACGGAAGACCTCCGTGAGCAGACGCCGGCTGTCTTCTCGCAGCTCAGTGTTGTTGGAGATGAGGTCCCTGACCTCTTCCGCCGAGACCTCCTCCCCTCTCCCCTCGGGGTTGCCGCCGAGCACCTTCATCACCGCGTTCGTCGAAACCGACAGCAGCCAGATGAGGGGGGTCATGGCGACGGCGAGGAGGTTGAGCGGCGGGGCGAGCAGCTTCGTGAACGCAACGGAGTTCTGCATGGCGATGCGCTTCGGCACGAGCTCGCCGAACACGAGCGAGAGGTAGGCGATCACCAGCGTCATGCCAATAAGCGCGACCGTCGACGCCGCAGCCTCCGACAGCCCGATTCCCACGAGCATCGGCTCGAGGTCTGGGGCGATGGTGGATGCGCCGTAGGCCGACGAGAAGAAGCCCGCGAGCGTCACCCCAATCTGCACGGCGGACAGAAACGCGTTGGGATTCCGGACGAGCGCGGCGATCTTGGCGCCGCGTGCGCCGTCAGCCTCCATCGCCCGGATCTGGCTTTCGCGGAGCGTGACGATTGCCATCTCGGTTCCGGCGAACACACCACCAACAAGCACGAACAGGAGCACAAGACCGATGTTGACGAGGGTGTCGACGTCCATGCTTCATGCTAGGAACGTTGGCTGAGAGCGACCGATGCTCGACTTGCGACGGGCTTGCTCCGCCTTACGGACCCTTACGTCCCGTGACGGTGCCGCCAGGACCGTGGCTTCGTCGGCGGGATGCTGAGAGCACCATGAGCGATCCCGTCACGCAGCCCACGCCCCGCGCCCCGAAGCGCCTCTCCTTTCTCGCGTTCGTCGAGCACACGCGCGTCTCCTCGAACCGGTCGCTTGGACTCACGGAGGGCCTCGAGCTGTTCGAGTACGCGGAAGACCTCGGCTACGACACGGGCTACGTGCGACACCGACACCTGGAGACCTACCTGTCGTCGCCGCTCACGTTCCTCACGGCCGCGGCGCAGCGGACCACGCGCATCCGGGTCGGCACCAGCGTCACTCCCCTGCGCTTCGAGCATCCGGTGCGGCTTGCGGAGGACGCCGCAACCGTCGACCTCCTCACCGGTGGACGTCTCGAGCTGGGGCTCAGCTCCGGGTATGCGGCGACCGAGTCGACCTTCTCGCAGGCGTTCGGCACCATCGAGGGCGATGACGTGCGCGCGCTCGTCGACGCGAGGCTGGAGACGTTCCTCGCAGCGATCGAGGGGCGCCCGGTAGCGACGGCGGAGACCGACCTCCCCTTCGCCACGGCAGGCACTCAGCTCACGGTGCAGCCCAACAGCCCGGGACTCCGCGAGCGGGTGGCGTACGGTGCAGGCGGTGGCAGCAGCGCCAGGAAGGCGGGCCAACGCGGCTTGCGTTTGCAGCTGTCAACGCTGAACACCGAAATCGGAGAGCTCAGCTTCGAGGACGCGCAGGCCAACTTCATCCGCGACTACCGCGACGAGCACGCGACGGCGAGCAACGCGGGCTCGTTCGCGTCGGTGAGTCGCGCGATCGTGCCTTACGACACTCCCGCCGAGCGAGCCGAGCTCCAGTGGCTGCTCGACCGCGACGCCGAGCGTGCGGCCGACGTGGGCGGGGGTCCGTTGCCGTTCCAGTTTGGGCGGGTTGCACACGGTTCCGGAGAGCAGGTCGCGGCCGCACTGCGCGACGACGCCGGCATTCACGCGGCGGACGAACTTGTCATCGCGCTCCCCTTCGACTACCCGGCGGAAACGCAGCGGCGCATCCTGCGACAGTTCGCCCAGGAGTCTGCGCCGCTGCTCCCCGCCCTCGGCGGCTGACCGCAGTCAGCTTGGGGCTGGTCGCGACCATCTGGACTGCTCCAGAATGGGGATGGCTGGCGAACGCCCGTTGCCACTAGCCTGGTCGAGTCCCCCACCTGTCGAGGAGCGCCGTGTTCGCCAACGCCCTGCTGATCGCCGTCGCCATTGTCGCCGCCGTCCTCGTGGGGCTGGTCGCTCGCCGAGTCCTCGGCGTGCCGATCGGGTACGTGCGCTCGATCATCGTCGGCGCCCTGGTCGTGGTCTCCTCGATTCCGTTCGGCAACTGGATCATCCGCGAGACCGGTGTCGACCAACTCGAGAACGGTGAGACCAACTACACGGTCGTTGTGGTGGTGGTCCTCCTCGCCGTCTCCTGGATCTTCGCCCTCGGCGTCCTCGTCCTTGTCGCACTCGAGGCGACTATCCCAACACGCGCCTTCCCGAACCCCATCGAGCTCGTGCGCTCCGCAATCCGCCGCCGCAGCCGCACGAAGCGCTACCTCCAGATCCTCACCATCGCCTCCCGAGACGGGGCTGGCTGGCTCCTCCACGGCCGCCGCACCCCGTCGTCGGACGGCCGAACGACCTCGCAGCAGCGCGCCGATGCCCTCGTCACGACGATCAACCACGCGGGCGTCACGTTCGTGAAGCTCGGACAGGTGCTCTCCACCCGCCGAGACCTGGTCCCCGAGCCCTACCTGTCTGCACTGTCCCGCCTGCAGTCCAACGCGACAACCGTGCCGTGGCCCGAGATCGAGTCGGTGCTGAAAAGCGAGCTCGGCGCACCGCTCGACACAATCTTCGGCGAGATCGACCACACTCCCCTGGCGGCCGCATCCGTCGCCCAAGTGCACCGCGCTCGACTGGTCGACGGCACGCGGGTGGTCGTCAAGGTGCAGCGACCGGATGCACGCGCGCAGGTGGAAGCCGACGTCGACATCATCGGCCGTCTCGCGGACCGCGCCGAGACGCACACGGCGCTTGGCAGGGAGATGCGGCTCTCGGCCATGGCTGCAGGCTTCACGACCACGCTCGAGGAGGAGCTGGACTACCGCATCGAAGCCCGCAACGTGCACATGATCGAGAGCACGATGCGGGACATCCACGCAGGCTCCCCCGAGCTGCAGCAGATCGCGATCCCGGCGGTCTACTCTGAAGCCAGCGCGCGGCGGGTGCTCACGATGGACGTCATGGACGGTGACCCGTTGAGTTCCGCCGGCGACCGCCTCGAGGCGCTCGGACCCGAAGCACGTCACGCGCTCGCGCAGACGCTGATGGAGACGGTGATCGAGCAGATCCTCGTGTACGGGGTGTTCCACGCCGACCTGCACCCCGGCAACGTCTTCATTCGCGACGACGGTACACTCGGACTCATCGACTTCGGGGCGATCGGCGTTGTCCAGCGCAGCCAGCGCGAGCACCTGGCCGCGTTCCTGCTGTCGGCTGCCAGCGACGATGATGTCTCCGCCGCCGACGCGCTGCTCCTCATCGTGGATGTGCCGGAAGACCTGGATGTCGATGCGTTCCGCCACGACATCGGGATCGCGCTGACCTCGGTGCAGCACTGGCCCCGAGGCGAGGGGTCGATCTTCACCATGATGCTCGACGTCATCCGCAAGCACCACCTCGCGTTGCCCTCGACCCTGGCGTCGGCGTTCCGCAGCTTCGCGACGCTCGAGGGATGCCTGCGCGTCATCGAGCCCGACTTCGACTTCGTGCAGCGGGCGCTCCCGTTCGTTCCCAAGCTCCTCAAGCAGCTGCTCGCGTTCCGCCGCGTCGTGGGAACGGCCCAGGCGAAGGCAGCCGTCTCCGCCGCCTACGCGGCCCGCATGCCGAACCGCATCGACACGATCGTCTCGAAGCTGGAAGACGGCGAGCTGAGCGTGCGCGTGAGCCCGTTCTCCGAGCGACAAGATCGAAGCTGGTTCGGCGGCCTCGTGAGCCGCGGCATCGACACCGCGGTCGCCCTGACGGCGGTGATCCTCGCGATCGTGCTCATCGTCGCTGGCGGTGGCCCCACGCTCGCGCCAGGCCTGCAGCTGTTCAACCTACTCGGCGCCGTGATCGGGCTGCTCGGCTTCTTCGGCATCCTTCGCGCCATGCTGCGATCCATCGTCGGGTCCAGAGGGCAGTCCCTCACCGACTAGGGTCTCGAGCGCTCCGTGTCCCCTGCGATCTCCTCGAGCTCGGCGGCCTCACGAGCGGCGACGCGCTTGCTGACGACGAGACGCCACATGAGCCCGAGACCAAGGAACCAGAACGGCAACACGATGAGGCCGGCGCGCGTGTCCTCCCCCAGGAAGAGCGCGACGAGGATGAACGCGAAGAAGGCCAGGATCACCCAGGGCATGAAGCGGCCACCCGGCATCTTGAACGTCGAGGCAAGGTGGAGCTCTGGGCGCTTCCTCCGGAACAGGATGTAGCTGACGAGAATGAACGTCCAGGTCGCGATGAAGTTCAGCGAGCTCACCGACGTCACGACGGTGAAGGCGGCCATCACGTTGTCACCGAGCGCCAGCACCGGCAGGGCCGCGAACAGGAAGGCGGTGGTGAAGAACACCCCCTGCGTGGGAACCCCTCGCGAGTTCAGGAGACCGAAGCGCCTCGTTGCCTGCCCGTCCTTCGCGAGCCCGTACAGCATCCGCGTCGACGAGTAAAACCCTGAGTTCGCACTCGAGGCGGCTGAGGTGAGCACGACCAGGTTCACGACGATCGCCGCAGCTGGGAAGCCGATGAGCTCGAACATCGAGGTGAAGGGGCTCACCCCCGGCTGAATCCGATCCCACGGAGTCACCGACATGATGATGACGAGCGCGCCGACGTAGAAGACGAGGATGCGCACGACCACCGAGTTGATGGCCTTCGGAAGGTTCTTCTCGGGGTCCTCCGCCTCCGCCGATGCGGTGCCGACCAGCTCGATGCCGACGAACGCGAAGACGCCCATCTGGAACCCGAGGATGAATCCGCTGATGCCGAACGGGAACATCCCGCCGTGGTCCCAGAGGTGGGAGACCGACGCGGTGACGCCATCCGCGCTGGTGAAGCCGGCGACCAGCAGGACGATGCCGACCGCGATGAGGGCAAGGATCGCGACGACCTTGATGATCGCGAACCAGAACTCGGTCTCGCCGAAGGCCTTGACCGGCTGCAGATTGAGCAGGAGCAGGCCGATTGCCGTGGCGATGGCAGGCGCCCACGAGGGGATGTCGGCGTTGAAGAACGCCACATAGCCAGTGATGGCGACGATGTCGGCAATGACGGTGATGACCCACGCCAGCCAGTACGTCCAAGCCACCACGTAGCCCGCCCACGGCCCGATGAGGTCGGCCGCGACGTCCCCGAAGGTCTTGTAGCCGAGGTTGGAGAGCAACAGCTCCCCGAGCGCCCGCATCACGAAAAAGAGCGCCAGCCCGACGATCGCGTACACAAAGATGATCGAGGGGCCCGCGAGGCTGATCGTGGTGCCGGACCCGAGGAAGAGGCCGGTGCCGATCGCGCCGCCGATGGCCAGGAGCTGCAGGTGCCGCGCCTTGAGCCCTCGACGCAGACCGCCGCGCGTTGCCTCCTCGCCCTGCGGATGCTTCGCCTCGGTCTCGACTGAACTGCTGGCCACCGGAACTCCCTTGCTAGTGCTCGATGCCGAACCTTGGAATTGTAGTCGGCGCTCGGGATGCACCCGTACCGGGTCTACATTGGTCGCATGCACGATCTGCGCACTGCGCGACCCGAGGCTGCCGCCGCCTCGCACACTCGGACCAGCGGCACCCTCCTCGCCAGAACCGCCATCGGCGTCGCCGCGATCGGCATCGTCTTCGGCGACATCGGCACCAGTCCCCTGTACGCGCTCCGGGCCGTGTTCTCCGAGCACGACGGCATCGTGCAGGCCACCACCGCCCACGTCTACGGCCTGATCTCGCTCATCATCTGGGCAGTCACGCTGCTCGTGACCGTGAAGTACGTGCTCTTCGTGCTCCGAGCCGACCACGAGGGCGAGGGCGGGATCCTGGCCCTCTCGACGCTCATCGGACGACGGCTGCGAGGCTCGCGTCGCGCGATGGCCGCCACCACGCTCGTCGGGATCGTCGGCGCCGCCCTGTTCTTCGGAGACAGCGTCATCACGCCAGCTGTGTCCGTTCTCTCAGCCGTCGAAGGGCTCGAGATCGCGCTACCGGGCACGGAAGCGCTCGTCGTTCCCATCGCCCTCGCCGTCCTCGTCGGACTGTTCGCCCTGCAGCGCTTCGGGACCGCCGGCATCGGACGCCTGTTCGGCCCGATCATGCTGATCTGGTTCGTCACCCTCGCCTGCCTCGGTGTGCCGCACATCCTGGAGCATCCCGAGATCCTCGCCGCCTTCTCGCCGCACCACGCGATCGGCTTCATCGTCGGCGAACCGCTCATCGCCGGCGTCGCGCTCGGTGCCGTCGTCCTGGCGGTCACCGGCGCCGAGGCCCTCTACGCCGACCTCGGGCACTTCGGGCGCTCCCCCATCTCGAAAGCATGGCTCTTCGTGGTCTTCCCCGCCCTCACGATCTGCTACCTCGGGCAGGGCGCCCTCGTCATCGAAGACCCCACAGCAATCGACAACCCCTTCTTCCGGATGGCACCCAGCTGGGCGGTGTTCCCGCTGGTGGGTCTCGCGACTCTCGCGACCGTCATCGCCTCGCAGTCGGTGATCTCCGGCACCTTCTCGGTCGCCAGGCAGGCCATGCGCCTCGGCTTCCTGCCGAACCTCAGCGTCAAACACACCTCCCGCGCCTCGATCGGACAGATCTACATCCCCGTCGTTTCGACCCTCCTGCTGGTCCTGATCATCGGCGTCGTGCTCGGCTTCCGAAACTCCGAGAACCTCGCCGCAGCCTACGGACTGGCAGTCACGACCACCTTCCTCCTCACCTCGTCGCTCTTCATCGTGTATCTGCGGACGGTCTGGGAATGGCCGTGGTATTGGGTGCTGGTGGTCACGGTCCCCATCGTCGTACTCGAGCTCGCCTTCTTCGTCTCCGGGCTCGTCAAGTTCTTCGCCGGCGGCTGGCTGCCGCTCGCGCTCGCTGGCGCCCTCATCCTGACCATGCTCACCTGGCGGAGGGGTCGCGAGATCGTCACAGGCAGACGCGAACGACTCGAGGGCACCCTGCAGGAACTCATGCGACGGTTGCTCGCCGACGAGCCCACTCGGGTCCCAGGCTGGGCCATCTACCCGCACGGAGGCCCGAGGACCGCGCCCCTCGCGCTCCGGCTCAACACCAGGGTCAACCACGCGCTCCACGAGCACGTGCTGCTCGTGCGCGTCGAGACGGCCGACGTGCCGCACATCCCGGAACGGCGACGCTGCCGGATCGACGACATCGGCCCGGCGCCTGAAGGGCTCGTACACATCACCCTCACGTACGGCTTCCTCGACCGACGAGACGTCCCCCTCTCGCTTCGAGACGCTCGGCTCGCAGGCACCGTCTCCCAGTTCGACAACGAGAGCGCGATCTTCTTCCTGTCCAGGATCGCGCTCCGCCCTGGCCACGCGAGCGGCATGGCGACCTGGCGCGCGAAGTTCTTCGTCCTGATGTCCCGGGGTGCATCCTCGCCGGCGGCGCAGTTCGGGCTCCCGCCCGAGCAGACCGTCGAGATCTCCCCCCAGGTGCTGCTCTAAGCCTGCAGCCCGCCGCGCTCCGCCTCGGCGTTCGCGAACCCGGAGAGGTAGGCGGGCACCAGCACGGCAGCCGTGAAGAGGAACGTGAGCAGGAACGTGCAGCTGAGCACCGTCAGCAGATCGTAGGCCCCACCGGAGACCCAGAAGCTGCAGAACGTGGCGCCAGCAGCGGCCAGCAGAGAGTGCCCGATCGC
This sequence comes from Pseudoclavibacter helvolus, assembly GCF_049707175.1. Lineage (GTDB taxonomy): Bacteria > Actinomycetota > Actinomycetes > Actinomycetales > Microbacteriaceae > Pseudoclavibacter > Pseudoclavibacter helvolus_A. The sequence goes on from NZ_JBNAFM010000008.1 coordinate 43,293, forward strand.
GAGCGGAAGGACCCGGGCGCGGGTGTACGCGCGCAGCCCCGTCGAGACGCCGCGCTCAGCAGCGAGCGCCGCGACGGCACCGAGGATGCAGAGTCCGAGCATCGCGAGCCACCCGAGGAGAAGCGGCACGAAGCCGCGATCGCCGAGCTGCGCCGAACCGATCTCCGTGAACAGTGCGTAGGCGAAGAACGCGACGAGCCCCACCGCCAGCAACGTCGGGATAAGGCGACGAAGCACCTCGACCTGGCCCGGTCGGAACCCGGCGAGGGGGATCGATGGGGACTCTCGATCGGGATCGGCGCTCACGCCGGTCAGTGTAGTCCCCTGAGACGACGCGACGGGGCGACCCCGAGTGGGGCCGCCCCGTCACGTGGAAGGATGCGAGCGGATGCCGACGAGCGGTCAGGCTCCGGGCGTCGCGTCGCTCGCCGGGCCGGACTGCTGGAGCCCGCCCTGCTTGGCGAAGGAGCCGACGAGCTGCTGCAGGTCGATGCCGGTCAGCGTTTTGAGCACCTCGGTGCCCTCGCCAAGCACCGATCCGACAGTCTTCGTGACCGCGCTCGCGCCATCGGTCGAGACCACGGTGAGCTGATCGATGTTGCTGATCGGGTCGGCCGCAGCGCGGACGATCTCCGGGAGGCGCGAGATGATCTCCTGAGCGATAGCGGCTTCGCCGTACTTCTGGAGTGCCTGAGCCTTCGCGTCCGTCGCGGCAGCCTCTGCGAGACCCTCCGCCTGGATCGCGGCGGCGCGGGCGTCACCCTCGGCGCGGATACCGGCTGCGAGCGCGATCTGACGGTCACGGTCAGCCTCACCCGAGTACCGCACAGCGGCAGCCGCGGCTTCCGCATCCTGGACCGCAGCGACCTTGTTGGCCTCGGCCGTGCGAGTGCGCTTGTAGACCTCGGCGTCGGTCGCCGCGTTCTCCGTGTCACGGATTGCGTTGGCCTGCTGCACCTTGGCGTAGGCGTCTGCCTCCGCGGGCTTTCGGATCTCGATGTCGAGTCGCTCCTGCGTCACGAGCGCCTGCTCGATGAGCGCCTCGCGCTCCTGCTGTGCGACGAGGCGGTCCTGCTCGGCACGAGCGAACTGACCCGCGGCCTCTGCCTCGGCATTCGCCCGGTCGGTCTCAGCCTTGATCGCGGCCTGGCGGAGGCGCAGTTCCTTCTCACGTTCCGCGATGCGCTCCGATGCCTCGATCTTCGCGAACTCCGAGACCCGAGCGGCCTCGGCCTCGCTGACCTCTGCCACCTGGCGGGCGCGCGCAGACTCGGAACGACCGAGGTTCTGCAGGTAATCGCTGCCCGGCGTCGAGATGTCGGAGATGTTGAGGAGGTCGACCTGGAGGCCCTGCTCGATCAAGTCCGCCTTGGTCTCCGACACGACACGGTCGGAGAGGCTCTTGCGGTCGGAGATGATCTGCTCGATCGTCATGTCACCGACGATGGACCTGAGCGAGCCTTCGAGGGACTCGCGGATGATGTCGGTCAGCGCCTCCTGCTGGTCGAGGAATCGCTGGGCGGCGCGACGAACGCCCTCCTCGGTCCCGGAGACCTTGAAGTTGATCGAAGCCTTGATCGCGATCTTGATGCGGTTCTTGTCGACGCCCTCGACCTGGATGCCGATCTGGCGCTGTTCGAGCGAGAGCGCGAAGCCCTGCTGCAGGATCGGCCAGACGAACGTGCGACCACCGATCACGACCCGCTGCCCGGTCATGTCGCTCTGCGCCTTCTGGCCAGCGCCGCGACCGACGATGATGAGGGCCTCGTTCGGAGGAACGCGACGAATGCGCGACGCGATGAAGACTCCGAGGGCGAGCAGCGCGATGACGATCGCGATGACGCCGATCACGGAGACGTTGGCGGCTATCAAGTCCATATGGGCGAGTTCCTGTCCTAGAGGTCGGGGATGGTCATGCGGTAGTGCGGTCGCGCCTGCTGGTCGGCAGGGGCCAACCAGTCAGGGGAAGTCAGATCGATTCGCGTTCGACCTTGACCCTGGATCCCAGGTGCTGCACGACGCGGATGCGCGCACCCTGTTCGATGTCGCCGTCAGCGAAGGCCAGGCGGCGTTCGATCTCGTGGGAGCCGTCGAGCGCGACTTCGCCGCTCGAGCTCGTGATGCGCGACATGGCAGTCCCTGTGTCGCCGGTGACATCACGAGGAACCCCATCGCTGCTTCGCGAGAGGTTTCGCACCAGAAGTGCGGCTCCGACGTAGGCGATGAGGCCGATGACGATCGCGACGATGTAGGCCCAGAACTGCGGCAGGCCCATGCTGTCGGTGATCGCGCCAGAGGCCCCGAACACGACAAGCGCAACCGCGAGGCCGGGAACGGAGAGCAGTCCCCCGGCGTCGACGTCCAGGATCTCGCCGAAGAACAACGAGAAGACCAGAAGCCCGAGGCCGATCGCTCCGATGATGATGAAGACGGTCATGTCAGTGAGAGCTCCCTGCTGGCACCGCGTGCAGCGAACTCCGCCGCGGTCTTGGAACCAAGTCTACCGATAGCGCGTCGGCCACCGCGCGGGAAGTTCTCCCCCGCGGTGGCACTGCACGTCGGTGGGGCGACTCGCTCAGTCCTCTCCGAACCCGGAGCTGATGATCTCGCTGAGCGCCGTGACTGCCTGGTCTGCATCGTCACCCGCCGCAGTGATCTCGATGGACTGCCCCTTCGAGGCCCCGAGGGAGATGATGCGGAGCAGGCTCTTCGCATCCACACCACCGAGGGTGATGTCAGCGTCGAACTCACTGGCTGCCGAGACCAGTTGGGCGGCCGGCCGCGCGTGGAGCCCCTGCTCATTGACGATCTCGACTCGTGTGCTTGCCGTCGGCACTGCGAGAGAGTGCTCCGATGCAGGTGCTGCCGGTTCGACCGTCGAGCTGGCAGCGCGTTCCCACGCCGACTCCCCGGCAGCAACAACCTCGGAGAGCGTGGCCCCTCCCGCCGCCGCGACCGCTGCCGCGACCGTGCCCTCGACCAGCGGCGCATCCACGAGGAGCACCTCCGAGGCACCGTCGTCCAGCATCTCGAGGACCGTCTCGGTGGTCAGCACCGCCGAGCCGAGGTCGGTGAAGACCGCAACCCCGTCCCCGGAGCCCGCCTGGCCGACGGCGGCTTCGATGAGCTCGAAGCTCGTGCCGATGCGACCATCATCCGTGCCACCTGCGGCGACGATCCTCACCTCGCCCGCCATCTGGCCGGCGAGCTCGACGAGCCCCTGCGCGATGCTCGCCGAGTGCGAGACAACGACGATGCCGACCGTCACGAGGCCGCCTCGACCGCGGCGCCGAGCAGGTAGGCGGTCGACTGCGCGCCCGGGTCACGGTGCCCCGCGCTCCGCTCGCCCAGGTAGCTCGCCCTGCCCTTCCGCGCCACGAGGGGCTCGGTGGCAGCAGCCCCCTCGACAGCCGCGAACGCCGCAGCGCGGAGTACGGCAGTCGGATCCTCATCCGCTGCGGCACTCTTCGCGGCTGCCGTTGCGGCTGGGACCCAGGCGTCGACCATCGTCTTGTCGCCGGGCTGGGCCTTGCCGCGCTGCTGGAGTCCGGCCGCTGCGGCCTCCATGAACGCCGCAACGTCGGCCGGTTCGAGCACCGCTTTGCCCTTTAGCGCAACGGCCCCCTTCAGGAACGCCGTTCCGTAGAGCGGCCCTGCCGCCCCGCCAACCGTCGAGATGAGCGTGGTCGCCACGAGCTTCAGCACATCAGCAGGTGACGCATCCGCATCCAACGTCGAGAGCTTCGCGACCACGGCCTGGAACCCGCGGTCCATGTTCTCGCCATGGTCGCCATCACCGATATTGCGGTCGAGGTGCACGAGCTCCGCCCGGTTCTCCGACATCGAGGCGGCGCCGAGCTCCACCCACCGCCTGGCCCAGTTTCCATCGAGTGTCATCGTCTACCTTCCCCACCTGAGCGCAGCTGTGTGCACCGGTGCATCCCACAATTCGGTGAGTTCGTCGTCGAGTTTCAAGACCGTGATCGAACATCCCTGCATCTCGAGCGATGTCGTGAAGTTCCCCACAAGGTGTCTGACCACCGTGATGCCGTGCTCCTTCAGCACTTCCGCCGCGCGACGGAAGACGATGTAGAGCTCGATTTCGGGCGTGCCGCCCATTCCGTTCACAAAGAGCAGGACTTTATCACCGGAAACGAAAGGCAGGTCTTCGAGAATTGGAGCGAGGAGACGGTCCACAATTGCATCGGCGGATTCGATGCCGATTCTCGCGCGTCCAGGTTCACCGTGAATCCCAATCCCGATCTCGATCTCGTCTTCCGCCAGATCGAAGCTCGGCTCACCAGCGTGCGGAACCGTGCAGGCTGTGAGTGCGACGCCCATGGATCGAGTGTTGGCGTTGACCCGCTCGGCGAGACCCGCCACGGTCTCGAGGTCGTCGCCGCGCTCAGCGGACGCGCCGGCGATCTTCTCGACGAGGACGGTTCCGGCGACGCCGCGACGTCCGGCCGTGTACAGGGAGTCTTTTACCGCGACGTCGTCGTCGACGAGCACGGTTCGCACCTCGATGTCCTCAGCAAGCGCCAGGTCTGCCGCCGTCTCGAAGTTCAGCACGTCGCCGGTGTAGTTCTTGACGATGTGCAGGACCCCGCGCCCGGCATCAACCGCCTTGGTGGCCTCGAGGATGGGGTCGGGGGTCGGCGACGTGAAGACCGGTCCCGGGACCGCCGCGTGGAGCATCCCGTACCCGACCAGTCCCCCATGCATCGGCTCGTGCCCAGAACCGCCACCCGAGACGATTCCGACCTTACCCTCGACCGGGGCATCGTTACGGACGAGGAAAGCAGGCTCCGGGGCTACCCGGAGAATATCGGCATGCGCCAGGGCCATACCCTCAAGCGCTTCTTTGACAACGTCCTTCGGATCGTTGATCAGCTTCTTCACGATCATCCTCTCGACGAGATTTTGGCGGCAACATTGCAACCGGGACCAGCCTAGTGGCGTGAACGTGTCACGATTCGGGGAAATTCACACGTAACACGCGCGTGTTAGTGCTTCCTGTGCCTAGGGTGAAGAACCGCTCAACCGCGGCGCGGGCTCGTCCCGTTTCGAACTTCCCAGAAAGGCAATCCCGTGGATCTAGGACCGATCTTCTTGGCCGAGCTGGTGGGCACTGCGGTGCTCGTCCTCCTCGGTTGCGGTGTCGTCGCCAACGTCGTCCTCAAAGGCACGAAGGGCAACGGCGGCGGCTGGCTGCTCATCAACTTCGGCTGGGGCTTCGCCGTCTTCATCGGTGTTCTCTCGGCGGCGGCATCCGGCGGCCAGCTCAACCCAGCAGTGACGCTGGGCCTCGCGGCCAACAACCTCGTCAACGGCGACCCGATCGACGGCGGTGAGATCGGCATCCGCATCCTCGCCCAGCTCATCGGAGCCATCCTCGGTGCCGTCGTGACCTGGCTCGCCTACAAGCTGCACTTCGACGACGAACCCGACCCCGCCTCAAAGCTCGCGGTCTTCGCGACCGGACCTGCGAAGCGCAGTCTCGGGTGGAATACCGTGACCGAGATCATCGCCACGTTCGTCCTCGTCCTCGCCGTCATCGCCTTCTCGAACTTCCCCGGCATCCTGGGAAGCGACATCGGTTCGACGGCGCCGGACTCGACGAGCCTCGGCAACCTCGCCCCGCTCGCCGTTGCGATCGTCGTTGTGGCCATTGGTGCCAGCCTCGGTGGACCCACCGGCTACGCCATCAACCCAGCACGTGACCTCGGCCCGCGCCTCGCGCACGCATTCCTGCCCATCAAGGGCAAGGGCGGCAGCGACTGGAGCTACTCGTGGGTCCCGATCGTCGGCCCGATCATCGGCGGTGTCCTCGCGGGCCTCGTCGGAACCGCGATCCTGCCAGGCATCGCCGCCTAGCATCCGCGGGAACCCCATGACGCTTTCGGGGCCGGACTCCTCACAGTTCCGGCCCCGAAACTGTCTGTGGGAATCCGGCGATGCCCCGACCAGAACCGCATCGCCGTCTCAACCTCTGGCACATCACCATCTCTGACAAGGGAGTCACGCAGTGAGCAAGTACGTCATCGCCATCGACCAGGGCACCACCTCCTCGCGAGCCATCGTCTTCGATCACTCCGGATCGATCGTCTCCACGGGACAGCTCGAGCACGAGCAGATCTTTCCCCAGGCGGGCTGGGTCGAACACGACCCCAAGGAAATCTGGAACAACACCCGCGAGGTGATTGGACAGGCCCTCTCGAAAGCCAACATCACTCGCCACGACATCGCCACGATCGGGATCACGAACCAACGTGAAACGGCGGTCGTCTGGGACAAGACCACCGGTGAGCCCGTCTACAACGCCATCGTGTGGCAGGACACCCGCACCCAGGCCATCGTCGATCGGCTCGCCGCTGACGGTGGAGTCGAACGGTTCAAGGACACCGTCGGACTTCCGCTGGCCACGTACTTCTCCGGGACCAAGATCGTCTGGATCCTCGAGAACGTCGAAGGTGCTCGGGAACGCGCCGAGGCTGGCGACCTCATCTTCGGGACGACCGACAGCTGGGTGCTCTGGAACCTCACCGGCGGCGTCAACGGGGGCGTGCACGTCACCGACGTCACGAACGCCTCGCGCACACTCTTCATGGACCTCAAGACGCTCTCGTGGGACCAGTCCATCCTCGACGCGTTCGGGGTCCCCGCCTCGATGCTCCCCGAGATCAAGTCGTCCTCCGAGGTCTACGGCCATGCGAGCACTCAGTCGCTGCTGCGAGAGGTCCCGATTTCCGGAATCCTCGGGGATCAGCAGGCCGCGACCTTCGGACAGACCGCATTCTCCTCCGGCGAGGCGAAGAACACGTACGGCACGGGTTCCTTCCTCATCTACAACACCGGCGAGAAGATCGTGAAGTCTGAGAACGGGCTCCTGACCACCCTGTGCTACAAGCTCGGCGATGCAGCACCGGTCTACGCGCTCGAAGGCTCCATCGCCGTCACCGGGTCGCTGGTCCAGTGGCTCCGCGACAACCTCGGCCTCATCAACTCGGCGCCCGAGATCGAAGAGCTCGCGAGCAAGGTCGAAGACAACGGTGGCACCTACATCGTGCCCGCATTCTCCGGCTTGTTTGCGCCGTACTGGCGCCCGGATGCTCGCGGCGCGATCGTGGGCCTCACGCGATTCGTGAACAAGAACCACATCGCGCGCGCCGCCCTCGAGTCGACCGCCTACCAGACGAGGGACGTGCTCGAAGCCTCGAACGCGGACTCCGGCGTGCCGCTGGCCGAGCTCAAGGTCGATGGAGGCATGGTGGCCAACGACACGCTCATGCAGTTCCAGGCAGACATCCTGAACACCGACGTCGTGCGCCCGGTCGTCACCGAGACGACAGCTCTTGGCGCGGCCTATGCGGCTGGCCTCGCCGTCGGCTTCTGGAAGGACCTCGACGAGGTCTCGGCGAACTGGCAGGAAGACCGGCGCTGGACCCCGCAGATGCCCGAGGAGGAGCGCGAGCGCCTCTACCGCAACTGGAAGAAGGCCGTCTCGAAGACCCTGGACTGGGTCGACGACGACGTCAAGTAGTCCACCCGCTGGACCAACGTCGGGGCCCTCAGCACACACTGCTGAGGGCCCCGAGGTCTTGCGGCTGACGGGACCACTATGCCCAGAGTGCGGTCAGGCCGCGCGAGTGGCGGCGACCCATGCATCCAGCGTCGCGATCGCGCGACCGTCATCGATGCTGGCGGCCGCATCCGCGATTCTGGCGGTGAGGCGCTCCCGCAACGGCCGTTCGGCGGCTTCCGGTGTCTGCGCGAGGTCGTAGGCCACGAGGCCAGCAGCGGCGTTGAGGAGCACAATGTCTCGGACCGCGCCGTGGCGCCGGCCAGCAAGCACCTCGCGGGCAATCTCGGCGTTCTCCTCCGGGAGGCCGCCGAGCAGCTCTTCCATGTCGTAGGTGCCGAGCCCGACATCCCGCGGGTGCAGGTCGTGCTCGGTGATCGCGCCGTTCGACACCTCCCAGACGTGGCTGTAGCCGGTCACGCTCAGCTCATCGAGCCCATCGTCACCGCGGAAGACGAGAGCCGTGGCCCCGCGCGTTCGGAAGACGCCGGTGATGAGCGGAATAGCCGCCTGACGAGCGACACCGACCGCCGATGCCTCCGGCCGCGCGGGATTCGTGAGCGGTCCGAGCAAGTTGAACACTGTCGGCACACCGAGCTCGCCACGGACCTTGCGAGCGTGACCGAACCCGGGGTGGAACTGCGCAGCGTAGACGAACGTGAGCCCCACCTCCTCGAAGATGCGGCGCACCCGGATGGGGTCTGCCGTGTGCACGGCGCCCAGAGCGGAGAGCACGTCGCTCGACCCCGACTTTGCGCTCGAGGCACCACCGCCGTGCTTGACCACCGGCACGCCTGCACCAGCGCACACCATCGAGGCCATCGTGGAGACGTTCACCGTCCCCACCATGTCGCCCCCGGTCCCGACAATGTCGAGCGCCATGGGCGGCACCTCGAGCGGCACCGCGTGCTCGAGAATCGCATCCCGGAATCCGACAACCTCGTCCACCGTCTCGCCCTTCGCGCGAAGGGCGATGAGGAACGCTGCGAGCCGAGCCTCGCTCACCTCACCCGCCATGACCTGGCGCATGGCCCACGTGGCCTGAGCCACGCTGAGGTCATCACCGCCAAGAAGTCGCTCGAGCAGTGCTGGCCAGGTCTCGGTCGAAGTCATGCAGGAAACGATAGTCGTCCACCACCCAGGCACACCTAATCGGACGCGACCCGCCGGGAGGGCCTGCGTTGTCTCGGGAACCTGGGAAATCGGTCATAATGGTCAGGTGACTGCTGCAACCACCGCTCAGGCCGTGCACACGGTCCATCGCCCCAATACGACTGCCATCGGCGTCATCGTTTGGCTCGGTAGCGAAGTGATGTTCTTCGCTGGGCTCTTCGCGATCTTCTTCACGCTGCGCTCCATGGCGCCGGAACAGTTCGCCGAGGGCCACAGCGTGCTGAACGTGCCGTTCGCGACCATCAACACGCTCATCCTCGTGAGCTCGTCGTTCACGTGCCAGTTCGGCACGTTCGCGGCAGAGCGCGAGCAGGCGCGCGCAACTGGCAAGAACCCCAAGCACTGGGGTGCCATCGAGTGGTTCTACCTCACGGTCCTGCTCGGCGGCATCTTCGTCGCGGGCCAGGTCTGGGAGTACGCAACGCTCGTGAGCGAGGGCTACGTGCTCAACCTCAACGCGTACACCAGTGCCTTCTACATGACGACGGGCTTCCACGGGCTCCACGTGACCGGCGGACTCGTCACGTTCCTCCTGGTGATCGGCCGCATGTACTCGGCACGGCGCATGGGCACACGCGAGGTCAGCAGCGCACTCGGCATCTCCTACTACTGGCACTTCGTCGACGTGGTCTGGGTTGCGCTCTTCTTCGTCATCTACCTGCTGCCCTACTTCTCGTAGCCCGATCCTGGAGAACACACCAATGTTCCGAACGACAAAACCACGGACTGCGAAGACGGCGACCCGCAAGACGGCTCGCCGCCGCACCCCACTCGCGACCGCCGCACTGCTCGGAGCTGGCCTTCTGCTCACGGGCGGCGCGTACACCGCCATCGATTCCGCGACAACAGCCGCAGCAGCCGAAGAGGCAGCGCCCGCAACCGCTGCCGAGATCGAGAACGGTGCCGCGCTCTTCGGAGCCAACTGCGCCACCTGCCACGGCATGAACGCCGCCGGAACCGAGAACGGACCAAGCCTCATCGGTGTCGGAGCCGCGGCCGTCGATTTCCAGGTCGGGACCGGCCGTATGCCCATGCAGGCAAACGCCGCCCAGGCCCCGGCCAAGCCCGTTCAGTTCGACGAGCAGGGCATCAACGACCTTGGCGAGTACGTCGCGTCACTGGCCCCCGGACCCGCCGTACCTGACGAGAAGTACCTCCAGGCAGACGGAGACGCGGCACGAGGAGCAGAGCTCTTCCGCATCAACTGCGCGATGTGCCACAACGTTGCCGGCGCCGGTGGCGCACTCACCGAAGGCAAGTTCGCACCCGAACTCATGACGGTCGAGCCGGTCCACCTGTACGAAGCGATGATCACGGGCCCGCAGAACATGCCCGTCTTCAACGACGCGAACCTCACGCCGCAGGACAAGGCCGACATCATCACGGCGATCCGCTGGCAGACCGAGGTCACCGGTTCGATCGGTGGCAACAGCCTCGGCTCGCTCGGGCCCGTGTCTGAAGGCCTCTTCATCTGGATTTTCGGCATTGGCGCCGGCGTGGCAATGGCGGTCTGGATCGCCACCCGACCGAACTAGTGCTGCCTGAAGACTGCCTCAGGCATCAAAGACATACTGCAGCTGAACAGACACACCCAGAAAGGGATCACCATGGCTGATGGCGAACACGGCGGAGAGCTTCGCACGGCTCCTTCGTCGGAGCGGGCGCCTCACATCGGGACCGCGATCCTTCCCAAGGACGGCTTCGACAACCCTGGCATGCCGCCACACCGCGACCGGATCACCGACGCAGACCCAGCCCAGGCGAAGCGCACCGAGCGCATCCTCGTCGCGCTGTTCGTGTTCTCTGCGCTCGCAAGCATCTTCGCCGTCGTTGCGTACTTCGTCTGGCCGATCAGCCGCGAAGACATCTCCACGGTCCGCGCCAACAACATGTTCCTCGGCATTGGCATCGCCGCGGCAATGCTGGCTATCGGCATCGGAACGGTCGCTTGGTCCAAGTACCTCATGGCCGACCACGAGATGGCGGAAGCACGCCACCCGGGCAAGGGATCTCCTGCCACACGGTCGCGCGCCGTCGAGATCTTCGCTCAGGCCAACGAGGAGTCCGGCTTCAGCCGTCGCAAACTCTTCCGCAACTCCCTGATCGGCGCGCTCGTCGCGATGCCGCTCCCCGGAATCGTTCTGTTCCGTGACCTCTACAACGGGAACAACCCTGACCCGGTGGAGTCGCTCTCTCACACGATGTGGGAACAGGGCACGCGACTGGTTCGCGACCCTACCGGCACCCCGATCCGCGCTGCGGACGTGACCTATGGGTCCGCGTTCCACGTCATCCCCGACGGCCTCATCGATCTCGAGCACCACCTTCTCGAAGAGAAGGCCAAGGCCGTCGTGCTGCTCATGCGTCTCCCCGCTGATCAGCTCAACGAGCGTGAGGACCGCGCCGGCTGGTCGTACGACGGCATCGTCGCCTACTCGAAGGTCTGCACGCACGTCGGTTGCCCGGTTGCGCTCTATGAGCAGCAGACGCACCACCTCCTCTGCCCGTGCCACCAGTCGCAGTTCGACGTCAAGAACCACTGCGAGGTCATCTTCGGACCGGCTGGCCGCCCGCTCCCGCAGCTGCCCATCGCCGTCGACGACGAGGGCTACCTGATCGCGCAGAGCGACTTCACTGAACCTGTCGGACCGAGCTTCTGGGAGCGACGCCATGACTACAACGTATAAAGCTCCGGTACGTGAGGGCGGCTTCATCGCCGGCGCCGCCAACTACCTCGACGAGCGCACCACGATCTCGGGTGCGGTCAAGGAGTTCGGCCGAAAGATCTTCCCGGACCACTGGTCCTTCATGCTCGGTGAGATCGCGCTCTACAGCTTCGTCGTCATCCTGCTGTCCGGCACGTTCCTGACGTTCTTCTTCGACCCGTCGATGGCGCACGTCGAGTACGAGGGCTCCTACCTCCCCCTCAAGGGCATGGGCATGTCGGCCGCGATGGCATCGACGCTCGACATTTCGTTCGACGTCCGCGGCGGCCTCCTCATGCGCCAGGTCCACCACTGGGCGGCCCTGCTGTTCGTGGCGTCCATCGGTCTGCACATGCTGCGCGTCTTCTTCACGGGTGCGTTCCGCAAGCCGCGCGAGCTCAACTGGGTCGTTGGCTTTGTGCTCTTCATCCTCGCTATGGCAGAGGGCTTTACCGGCTACTCGCTGCCCGATGACCTGCTGTCTGGCAACGGCCTCCGCATCATCGACGGCATCATGAAGGGCATCCCGCTCGTCGGAACCTGGGTTTCGTTCCTGTTCTTTGGTGGCGAGTTCCCCGGCACCGAGATCGTCGGGCGTCTCTATTCGCTGCACATCATGATCCTGCCCGCGATGGTTATTCTCTTCATCGCCCTTCACCTGGCCCTCATGGTGATCAACAAGCACACGCAGTGGCCAGGACCAGGACGCACCAACGGGAACGTCGTCGGAAACCCGGTTCTTCCGGTGTTCGCTGGCAAGGCAGGTGGATTCTTCTTCCTGATCTTCGGCCTGATCTTCCTCATCGCATCGTTCTTCTCGATCAACCCGGTCTGGAACTACGGCCCTTACGACCCGTCACCGGTGTCCGCAGGTACCCAGCCCGACTGGTACATCGGCTTCGCCGACGGCATGCTGCGACTCATCCCGCCAGGCTGGGAGGTGTACTGGTTCAACCACACGTGGTCATTCGCGATCATGGCGCCGCTGGTCATCATCGGCATCTTCATCGTGCTGGTCATCGTGTACCCGTTCATCGAGGCCTGGATCACGGGTGACAAGCGCGAGCACCACCTGCTCGACCGCCCCCGCAACGCGCCAACCCGTACCGCGATCGGCGCCGCTGGCGTGACGTTCTACGCGGTCATGTGGGCTGCGGCCAGCTCGGACCTCATGGCGACGCACTTCCACCTCGCTATGGAGCATGTCATCCACTTCCTACAGGTGATGCTGTTCCTCGGGCCCGTCATCGCGTACATCGCGACGAAGCGCATCTGCATCGGTCTGCAGAAGCGCGACCGTTCGCTCGCGTTGCACGGCGTCGAGTCCGGACGAGTCTTGCGACTCCCCCATGGCGAGTTCGTCGAGGTCGAGGTTCCTCTCGACAAGTACGACCGTTGGGAGCTCGTTTCCTTCAACGAGCAGGCACCGATCATGCTCCGCCCGAACGAGGAGGGCAAGATCACGGCTCCGATGCGTCTGCGAGCAGCCATGTCGCGCTGGTTCTTCGAGGACCGTGTCGAACCGGTGTCTAAGACGGAAATTGAGCAGGCACACCACGGCCACCACTAGGCCATAGCTGCACGCCGCACCCCATCATGGGCTGCGGGAGGGGCCGCCAGCGTCGCGAAAGCGATCTGGCGGCCCTTTCGTTGTTCCCGCCGCTCGCGCTCTGCGCGGCCAGTCGCGCTCTGCGCGCCCCGGCCCCGATCGGCGCGGACAAGCCGGTGGACGGGCCTGAGCCGTTCGTGAATGTCACCCTGGACGCTCGGCATCGAACCTGCTGATCTGCGCAGCCGTGCACGACCCTCAGGGTTGGCACTACAAAGCCACAGGAATGGCAAGCAGGCCTCAACATGACGCCCCAGCACAAGATTGTGGCGAACTGCACCTCGTGGCCGCGGTGAGAGCACTTTGCCACAACGCTCACAGCGCCAGTGCTGCATCCCCGACGCGCCGCCTCCAAGACAGGACCGAACAGAAGTTTGTGAACGGTACTCAGACGCGGCGGAGAGAGCGCCTTGCCCCTATGCTCAGCACTGACTCTCGAGCTGCGCTGCCACCCGACAAAGCCCGACAGAATTGTGGTGAAGAGCACTCAGACGCCCTAGCGAGAGCACTTTGCCACAACCGCTCAGAGCGCCAGTGCTGGGGCCGCACTGCCGCCAGGCAGGACCCAGACGGCGCACAGTGCTGACCACCAGCCGGCCCGCGTTTACGCTCGATAGACACCGCACGCGGGAAAGTAGCTCCACACAGCTGGATCGTGCACCATTCCGGCGCTCGGCGCATCGGACAGCCCCGTCCCTCCCAGACTTCGAATAAATCGCTCACACCGCTCAGCTCCACCTCGGACGCGCACGAACCAACATCGCACCGCATCGCGACGCAGGAACCGAGGAAGCGAGCGCTCACGCCAGACGTCCAGAGGATGCCTTAAGTCCGACCCCGGCCTGCGCTCGGGAACGACAGCACTCTCAACGACGACGGCACGACTGACCCCGACCCCAGCAACGACACCGCCGACTTCGTTCTCGCCGCAGCGGCCGCCTGCGTTCTTCGTGACCTCGCGGGTTTTGATCTCAATGTTGTCGCGGGTTTTTGTCGAGAACGCCGCCTCGACCCTCGACTCCTATCGATGCCGTCCGCTGGGCAGCCGTCCGCTGGGCAGCCGTCCGCTGACAGCCGTCCGCTGACAGCCGTCCGCTGACAGCCGTCCGCTGACAGCCGTCCGCTGACAGCCGTCCGCTGACCCCCGTCCGCTGACCCCCGTCCGCTGACCGGTGACCGGCGACACGACACCGTTGTCGTGGCTACGAGCGTGGCCGCGTATCGAACATGAGCTGAAGCCAATTCAAAAGAGGGAGGCGGAGGCTGAGGCTGAGCCCCGGGCGGGATCGGAGGCTGCGCCCCGGGCAGGATCGTGAGCCCTAAACATAGACGCTGACGCAGACGCAGACGCCGCCGTTGAACATGGTCCGACAGTCACGGGTGGCGGCGACGACGACCCGGCACGGGCAACACGGCAACACGGCAACACGGACACCGTGGCAACACGGACACCGCGTGCACTACGGACACCACGGACCAGGCACCACGAACACCACCAACACCCCGATGCGGAACATCCCCTGCGAACGACGGCGAAAGGCCCGCCCCTCGTGAGAGGAGCGGGCCTGAGCGTCAACACGCTTCGCTTAGTGCGCGTACCGTCCGCGGTAGTACTCGAACACCCAGCCGATGATGGCGACGATGAAGAGCGGCGCCGAGAAGTAGGCGAACCAGTAGCCACCGATCGACAGCCCCAGGAAGATCAAGGCAACCGCGAGAGCCAAGACGAAGGGCCACCAGCTCTGCGGCGGGAAGAAGCCCAGCTCCGGGTCAGCGTCGGCAATCTCGCCATCGAGGCGGTCCTCCGGCAGCACGTGGATGCGGAACGGCTTCGCCGAGCTCCCGAGATAGAACGCGACAAACGCGACGAAGATACCGGACAACGCCAGGGCGACGATACCGACCCACTCGTAGTGGCCCAGGGCCGCATGCGTCCACAGGGTGTAGATGACGGTCACGACCGCATAGAAGACGGCGAGGACCCAGAGGAGGCGGGCTGAGGTCTTCACTCTCGTTCTCCGATCTTGTCGTTGACTGGCGTCAGGTCACGGTATCCGTGCGGCGCGACCTCGGGGTGGTTGAGGTCGAACGCGGGGCGCTCCGAGCGGATGCGCGGGATCGACGTGAAGTTGTGGCGCGGCGGCGGGCAGCTGGTTGCCCACTCGAGCGAGGAACCGTAACCCCACGGGTCGTCGACGGTGACCTTCGGCGCGTTGCGTGCCGTGATGAACACGTTCAGGAAGAAGGGCAGCAGCGAGATCGCGAGCACGAAAGCTCCGATGGTCGACAGCTGGTTCATCCACGTGAAGTTGTCCTCAGGCTGGTACGTGGCGTAGCGACGGGGCATGCCCATGACACCGAGCCAGTGCTGAATGAGGAACGTCATGTGGAAGCCGATGAAGAGCAACCAGAACTGGATCTTCCCGAGACGCTCGTTGAGCATCTTGCCGGTCCACTTCGGCCACCAGAAGAAGAAGCCGGCGAACATGGCGAACACGATGGTTCCGAAGATCACGTAGTGGAAGTGAGCGACAACGAAGTACGTGTCCGAGACGTGGAAGTCGAGCATCGGGGACGCGAGGATGACGCCGGTGAGACCACCGAAGACGAACGTGACGAGGAATCCGAGCGAGAACAGCATCGGCGTCTCGAACGTCACCGATCCGCGCCACAGGGTTCCGAGCCAGTTGAAGATCTTCACACCTGTCGGCACCGCGATCAGCATCGTCATGAGCGCGAAGAATGGCAGCAGGACCGTGCCGGTCACGTACATGTGGTGCGCCCACACGGAGGCAGACAGCGCAGCGATGGCGATCGTGGCGTAGACGAGGGTCTTGTAGCCGAAGATCGGCTTCCTGCTGAACGCCGGGAAGATCTCGGACACGATGCCGAAGAACGGGAGCGCGAGGACGTACACCTCTGGGTGGCCGAAGAACCAGAACAGATGCTGGTAGAGGATCGCTCCCCCGGCCTCGACGTCATAGATGTGCGTGAGGAACACGCGGTCCATGAGCAAACCAAACCATGCCGCTGCGAGGACCGGGAAGGCGAACAGCACGAGGATCGACGTGATCATCGCGTTCCAGGTGAAGATCGGCATGCGCCACATCGTCATGCCTGGCGCGCGCATCGTGATGATCGTCGTGATGAAGTTCACGGCACCGAAGATGGTCGCGAAGCCTGTGGCGGCGAGTCCGGCAACCCAGAGGTTGCCACCGACTCCCGGTGAGTAGGTCATCGTCGACAAGGGGACGTAGGCCGTCCAGCCGAACGATGCTGCACCTCCCGGTGTGAGGAATCCGCCAACGGCGATGAGAGCACCGAACGTGAAGAGCCAGAACGCGAAAGCGTTGAGTCGCGGGAACGCGACGTCGGCCGTGCCGATTTGCAGCGGCACGAGCACGTTCGCGAACCCGGAGAACAGCGGCGTTCCGAACATGAGCAGCATGATCGTGCCGTGCATGGTGAAGAGCTGGTTGTACTGCTCTTTGGTGTCGATGATCTCCATGCCCGGCTCGAAGAGCTGGGTGCGGATGACCAGGGCCATCACACCGCCGATGCAGAACCAGACGAAGCTGGAGATCAGGTACATGTACCCGATGGTCTTGTGGTCCGTCGAGGTGATCCAGGAAACGAGGACGTTGCCCTTGCGCTCGACTGAGCTGCTCGGAGCCGTGGTCGCCTCAGAGACCGGGGTGATGCCTGGACGGTTCAGCGTTGACGTCATTTTCGTCGCCCCTATTCCGACTCGTGGTTGAACTCGGGAACGTCGGTGCCCGGAAGGTTCTGGTTGCGGTTGTAGTCGTCGCCGTGCGTGCCGACGTTGCCCGCCGCGCGAAGCTCGGCGATGTAGGCGTTGTACTCGGCCTGCGAGACGACCTCGACCTGGAAGAGCATCATCGAGTGGTACTCGCCGCACAGCTCGGCGCACTTGCCCATGTACGTGCCTTCGCGTTCTGGCACGAACGACATGGTGTTGGTGTGGCCGGGGATGTTGTCGATCTTGTAGTGGAAGTCCACGATCCAGAACGAGTGGATGACATCGCGCGACTTGATGTCGAGCGTCACGTTCGCGCCGACCGGGAGTACGAGCTTGGGCAGCGTTGCCTCGTCGATCTCGCCGGTCGCGGCGCCGCGCTCGCCGTTCTCGGCCGGCTCGCGGATCTCCTGAGCCTGGATGCCTTCGTAGTAGACACCTGAGTCGTACGCGGTGTTGCTCGTGGGGAGGTAGTTGAAGTCCCAGGCCCACTGCTTGCCGTAGACCTCGATCTTGACGTCCTGCTCTTCTTCCGCGAAGTTGGCGACGACCGGTGCCTCCTCACGGACGGTGAAGGCGAAGAAGCCTGCGACGAGGATGATCGGGACCACCGTGAAGAGGATCTCGATGGGCATGTGGTAGCGCAGCTGCGCCGGCAGGCCCTTCTCGCCCTTGCGGCGGCGGAACAGGACGGACGCCCAGATGATGAGTCCCCAGGTGATTCCTCCGACGACGAGGAGGATGATCCACGAGTTGACCCAGAAGTTCGTGAAGGCGTCTGAATGGTTGGTGACACCGGGGTCACCGGGCATGTAGCCCCGTAGTTCTTGCGACGTGCAGCCAGCCAGAATCAGAATCAGGGCTGCTGCAATCGGAGCGGCGAACCACTTCACGCGGCGGGTGTCTCGCACGGCAAACCTTTCGAGGTGACGCATACAGGTTGCTGTCAGTCTAGTGGGAATTGAGCGGCAGGATGACGCGGGGCGCGCGGAGACGACGAAACGGCGCGGTCGAAGACCACGCCGTTTCGGGTGTGTCGCGGGGTGCTCCCCCGCGTGTCGCGTCAGTGGAAGGAGTCGCCACAGGCACAGGAACCCTGCGCACTCGGGTTGTCGATCGTGAAGCCCTGCTTCTGGATGGTGTCTTCGAAGTCGATCTTCGCGTTGTCAAGGTAGGGCACGCTCATAGGATCGACGATCACCTCGACCCCGTCGAAGTCAACGGTCGCGTCTCCGTCGAGGATGCGCTCGTCAAAGAACAGCTGGTAGATCAGGCCGGAGCAGCCGCCGGGCTGCACCGCGATGCGAAGACGCAGACCGCCTTCGCTCTCCTGCCCGATGAGGTTCTTGATCTTGTCGAGGGCGGCCTGGGTCAGGGTCACGGAGTGCGTGGCCTCGCTCACGGTGATGCCTTCAAGGACTGCGCTCATGGATTCTCCTCGTGCTGCTCGGCGGGGCGACGTTCTCCCGCGCTCTTCACGTCGATAACGGCGTATGCGCCAAGGATATTCCTCCTTGGCGCGGATCGCATCAGGCCTGCTCCGTGGCCGGGCGAGCGAAGCGCAGCAGGAACAGCGCCTCGGCGGTAATGGCGCGTCTGAGCACGCCGAGGTCCTGGGACTCGTTCGGGCTGTGCGCCATGGTTGCCGGGTCCTCCACCCCGGTCACGAGGATCTCGGCCGACGGGTACACCTGGGCAAGTGCTGCGATGAACGGGATCGATCCGCCGATACCGGTCTCCTCGGGCTCTGCTCCCCAGCCGTCGCGCATCGCCGTCTTCATCAGCGCCACGGCTGGGCCCGCCGTGTCCACGAGGAACGGCTGGCCGAGGTCGGGCTGGGTGATCTCGACGTGTGCCCCGAAGGGGGCGTGCTGGCGCAGGTGACGCTCGATCGCGGCGTAGGCCTGGGCTGCATCGTCTCCCGGCGCAATGCGGGCCGAAAGACGAACGGAGACGGCAGGGAGGAGCGTGTTCGAGGCCTCGGCGACGCTTGGCGCGTCGATGCCGGTCACCGTGATGGCGGGCTGGTTCCACAAACGGTCGTGGATGCTGCCGGTCCCGATCGTGGAGACGCCGTCAAGCAACTCGGCGTCGCGGCGCACGTCTTCCTCGTCGCCGCCAGCGACGCCGTCCCGACGTGACGTGAGGCCAGCGACCGCGACGCCTCCGTGCGCATCCCAGAGCGTGTCCAAAAGCCGGACAAGCGCCATCATGGCGTCTGGGACGGCTCCTCCGAGCATCCCGGAGTGCGAGGCGTGCCCCAGCGTGCTCACGGTCACCTTCATGGTCACGTTGCCTCGGAGCGACACGGTGAGGCCAGGGGTGGTCGTCGATGGGTTGTCGCTGTCGGCGACGATGATGGCGTCCGCGCCCAGCGCGGCCTGGTGCTTGGCGAGGAAGTCCGCGAAGCTCCGGGAGCCGTTCTCCTCCTCACCCTCGATGAACACGGAGATCCCGATCCCTGGTTGGCCGTCGGTCGCAACACTGAGCGCTTCGAGCGCCGCGACGTGCGTCATGATGCCGGCTTTGTCGTCGCTGGCACCGCGGCCGTAGAGGCGCCCGTCTCGGAGCGTTGGCTCGAACGGGGGCGTCCGCCAGTCGTCCGCACTCCCCTGCGGCTGGACGTCGTGGTGGGCGTACAGCAGGACGGTGGGCTGACCGGGCGCTGCTGCCCGCGTTGCGATGACGGCCGGTTGCCCCTCGTAGCCGTCGGGCGTCTCCACGCTCTCGATCGCGACGGAGTCGAACAGCTCGAGCTCTCGGAGCAACTCCGCGGTGCGTTCCGCGCTCCGTCGGACGTGCACGAGGTCGAACGCGTCCCAGGACACGGAGGGGATGCGCACAAGGCCGGAGAGTCGGGCGATTGTGCTCGGGAAGCTGTCTTCGACCGCCCCGAGAAGGCGGCGTTCCTGGTCATTTGCATCGAGTGGGGCTTGGGGGTGAGTCATAGCGGTTAGGCTAAATCACACCAGAGTTCTTGAGAGGCATCATGTCGAAGCACGAGTCCAAGAGCGCCGAGACAGCATCGCTTCCCGCGAAGAGTCCGGCGAACAAAAAGCAGCAGCCGACCCCCACGCGGCGCGAGCGCGAGGCGCAGAACCTTCGCCCGCTCGTTCCGGAGGACCGCAAGCAGGCCAAGCGCGAGATGCAGGCCAAGGTGCGCGTCGAGCAGGCCAAAGCACGAGAGGGGCTCGCCAAGGGCGACGACCGCTACCTCCGGCCGACAGAGCGCGGTCCCCAGAAGCGCTTCATGCGCAACTACATTGACGCGCGGTACTCCATCGGGGAACTCCTCCTGCCCATGATGTTCCTTGTGATCTTCGCGACCTTCATCCCGAGCCAGTCGGTGGGTATCTGGGCGATGAGCTTCATCTGGGCCTTCCTCGCGGTCTGCGTGCTTGAGGCGGTCATGGTTGCCAACATCATCAAGCGGAAGATCGCCGCGGTCGTCGGCAAGGACAAGGTCGAGAAGGGCATCGTGATCGGAACGGTCGCGCGCAGTCTGCAGCTCCGGGTCATGCGCATGCCGAAGTCGCAGGTCAAGCGCGGCGCCAAGATCGAGTTCACGGGGAAGTAGTCCTGCTTCGGGCTGCGTGCCCTGGAACATTCGAAGGCCCGAACGGTATTCCGCTCGGGCCTTCGCTGTACTCAATCTAGACCTACGCGTCTCGCCCGAAGGTGTCAGCTTCCTGAGAATGTCGAGCCGACGTGCACCGAGACAGCGCGCGGGCCGTGGCTTAGCGACGGAGCCTGGCGAGCCCTCGGTTGATCGTCGCCGCCCAGCCGGGGCCCGCGTAGAGGAATTCGGTGTAGCCCTGCACTAGCGTCGCACCCGCGTCGAGCCTGCGCTTGACCTCTGGCGCGTCGCCGACGCCCCCAACCGAGATAATGCAGAGGCGATCCCCCGCCGTCTCCTTGACAAGCCGAAGCACGTCCAGGGAGCGCTCCGTGAGCGGCCGGCCCGAGAGGCCTCCCGCTCCGAAGGCCTCCACAATGCGCGGCGACGTGGTGAGCCCTGCCCTCGAGACGGTGGTGTTCGCCGCGATGATGCCGGCAAGGCCTTCGTCGATTGCGAGCTGCGTGACCTCGCGAACCTCCGCATCGCTGAGGTCCGGCGCGATCTTGACCAGCAGGGGCACGCCGGGTGCACCGTCACGGGCCGCGCGCAGGATGGGCGTCAGCGATTCGAGTGACTGCAGGCTGCGCAGCCCGGGCGTGTTTGGTGAGGAGACGTTGACCACGAGGTAGTCGGCGACGTCGCGCACGGCAGCAGCGGCCGCCGCGTAGTCGAGGTGCGCGTCCTCGGCCGGCGTTGTCTTGTTCTTGCCGATGTTGACGCCGACGATGACCGAGGTGTTCCGACGAGCGGCGATGTTCGCCGCGGCGTGCTCCGCGCCCTGGTTGTTGAAGCCCATGCGGTTGATGAGCGCTCCGTCGGCGACAAGCCGGAAGAGCCGAGGCCCAGGGTTGCCGGGCTGCGGTCGGGGCGTCACGGTCCCGACCTCGACGTGGCCGAAGCCGAGCGCCGCGAGGCCGTCGATATCCTCGGCGTCCTTGTCGAAGCCCGCTGCGAGCCCGAAGGGCGACGAGAAGCGGAGCCCCATGGCCTCGACAGCGAGCGACGCAGCCGGCGCCGTGAACCGCGTCACGACCGCCGCGGGTGCTCGCCATCCGAGCGCGCGGATCACGCCGGAAGCGAGCCCGTGCGCGCGCTCCGGGTCCATCTTGGACAGGACATGCGCGAACAGCAGGCGGTAGGCGGCGTTCATCGGGTCTCTCCCTCGAGGTTGGACTCGCCGTCTGCCGACTCGGTGGCGTATTGCGCCCTGATGCCGTCCTCGTGCATTCGGTCGATGGCGGCCTTGAAGTCGTCGAGGCTCGCAAAGCCCTGGTAGACGCTCGCGAAGCGCAGGTAGGCGACGTCGTCGAGCTCGCGCAGCGGCGGGAGGATGGCAAGACCAATGTCGTTGGCTTCGATCTGCGAGACGCCCGTCGAGCGGATGCTCTCCTCGACGCGCTGCGCGAGGAGCGCGAGATCGGTGTCGGTCACGGGACGGCCCTGGCAGGCTTTTCGGACGCCGGCCATCACCTTGTCCCGCGAGAACGACTCGACGACCCCGTTGCGCTTGATGACCGTCAGGCTGGCGGTCTCGGTGGTCGAGAAGCGCCGCCCACATTCTGGGCATTGCCTCCTTCGCCGGATGGCGAAGCCGTCGTCGCTGGTCCGGGAGTCGATGACCCGGGAGTCTGGATGGCGGCAGAAGGGGCAGTGCATCAGCTGAACCTCGCCGTCACTGCCTCGCCGTGGGCTGGGAGGTCTTCAGCGACGGCTAGAGCGACCACGTGCCTGCTGACCGCCTCGAGCGCGGCGCGGTCGTAGCGGATGATCTGCTGCGGGCGCAGGTAGGTGTGCGCGCCGAGCCCTGACGTGTGCGCTGCCTGCCCGCCGGTGGGGAGCACGTGGTTCGAGCCCGCGAGGTAGTCGCCGAGGCTCACGGGTGAGTTCGCCCCCATGAAGATGGCTCCAGCACTGTGGAGCGTGGCCAGCACGGCCTCGGGGTCTCGGGTCTGCACTTCGAGATGCTCGGGCGCGTAGGCGTTCGACACCCGCGCTCCCGCGGCGAGGTCGTCGACGAGGATCAGCGCAGACTGGCGTCCGCCGAGCGAGACCCGCACGCGTTCCGAGTGCTTCGTGCCGTCGGCCCTCGCTTCGACCCGCTCGAGCACGCGCTCTGCCCAAGCCGCATCCGGGGTGACGAGCAACGCGGACGCGAGCTCGTCGTGCTCAGCCTGGCTGACGAGGTCAGCCGCGACGTGGTCGGCATCGGCTGTATCGTCGGCGAGCACGAGGATCTCGGTCGGGCCCGCCTCGGAGTCGATGCCCACGAAGGACTGCACGATGCGCTTCGCCGCGGCGACATAGACGTTGCCGGGACCGGTGATGACATCCACGGGGTCGAGCCCGATGTCAGCGACGCCGTGAGCCAGCGCACCGATAGCTCCGGCGCCTCCCATCGCGTAAATCTCGGTGACGCCGAGCAGCCCGGCGGCGCCCAGGATGGTCGGGTGGACACGGCCCCCGAAGTCGCGCTGCGGCGGCGACGCGATAGCGATCGAGGCGACACCAGCGGCCATCGCCGCGCACACGTTCATGACGACGCTGGACGGGTAGACCGCTTTCCCACCCGGCACGTACAGGCCGACGCGAGAGACCGGGTGCCAGCGAAGCTCCACCACGGCGCCGTCGCCCAGAGTCGTGAGCTGCGGAGCGGGCACCTGGGCCTCCGAACCGGCACGCACCCGTTCGATCATGGCCTCGAGCCCCGCACGCACCTGCGGGTCCAGACCGGCGGTCGCCTCGTCGATCTCGCTCTGCGGCACACGCAGATGCGGCGGTCGCACCCCATCGAGTCGCGCAGCCTGCTCGAGCAGCGCCGCCGACCCCTCCTCTCGGACTGCCGAGATGAGCTCGGCGGCCGTGCCAAGCGCGCGTCCGACGTCGAGCTCGGCGCGCGGGAGGATGTTCCGGAGCTCGGCTGCGCTGAGCGTAGAACCACGCAGATCGATGAGTTGCATCATGGTGTCTCCATCGTAGTCAGGCGGGAGTGCGGCGCCTCGCGCGGGCGAGGCCGTGGTGGCGACTATTCGAGGCAGCTCGGGCCGAGGAGCGCCTTGAGCTCGCCGTAGAGATCTTGCGTGATGCGCACACGGTGTGGCAGCTCGAACCGGCGGATGACGCCCGGGGTTCGCAGACGGAGCCGCACCTCGCTCTCCCCCGCGTGCCTGCGCAACACCTTGCCGAGTTCGTCCACGACAGGCTCGGTCGCCCTGGTGTCCGGAATCGTCAGGGTCAGTGTGCCCGCATCTTCTGCCGCCGAGACCTTCGGCAGCGTGAGCCCCTGCGCGTGGAGATTCATCCCGTCGTCGCGCTTCGACACGCGTCCCTTGACTGCGACGATGACATCGCCCTGCAGCTGTGTCTGGAACTCCTGGTAGGTCTTGCCCATGAACATGACGGTCATGGTGCCCCCGAAGTCTTCGACCTCGATCATCCCGTAGGGGTTGCCGGAGTTGCGAGCGACGCGGTGCTGCACGCTCGTGATCAGGCCGGCGATCGTGACCTGGGAGCCGTCCTCGAGGTTCTCAGCCTGCGTGAGGTCGAGGATGCTCGTGGTGGCGAGCTTGGCGAGGTCGCGTTCGAGGCCTGCGAGCGGGTGGTCGGACACGTAGAGGCCGAGCATGTCGCGCTCGAAGGCGAGCTTGTCGCGGCGGTTGAACTCGGGACGGACGGGAACGTCGTCCTCCTCAGCCTCAAACTCGTCGAGGCCGGCGAAGAGGTCGACCTGCCCGTGCGCTTCGTTCCGCTTGCGCGAGACTGCGACGTCGATGGCGTTCTCGTGCACCTCGACCAGCGCTCTGCGGGTGTTCCCGAGCGAGTCAAACGCGCCGGCCTTGATGAGCGACTCCACGGTGCGTTTGTTCGCAACCGTCGTCGGCACCTTCTTGAGGAAGTCGTGGAACGACGTGAAGGCGCCCTTCGACTCGCGCGCCTTCTGGATCTCCTCGACCACGTTCGCGCCGACGTTGCGGACCGCGCCGAGCCCGAAGCGGATGTCCTCGCCCACGGCGGAGAAGTTCACGAACGACTCGTTCACGTCGGGTGCGAGGACCGTGATGCCCATGCGGCGGCATTCGTTGAGGTACATCGCGAGCTTGTCGCGCGAGTCGCCGACACTCGTAAGCAGCGCGGCCATGTACTCGGCCGGGTAGTGCGCCTTCAGGTACGCGGTCCAGTACGAGACGACGCCGTAGGCGGCCGAGTGGGCCTTGTTGAACGCGTAGTCCGAGAACGGCAGGAGGATGTCCCAGAGCATCTTCACTGCTTCATCGGAGAAGCCGTTGGCGTGCATGCCGCCCTGGAAGCCGGCGAACTGCTTGTCGAGCTCCGACTTCTTCTTCTTGCCCATGGCACGGCGCAGAATGTCGGCCTGACCGAGCGAGAAGCCTGCGACCTTCTGCGCGATGGCCATGACCTGCTCTTGATAGATGATCAGGCCGTAGCTCGTCGACAGGATCTCCTGGAGCGGCTCTTCGAGCTCCGGATGGATCGGCGTGATCTCCTGCTCGCCGTTCTTGCGCAGCGCGTAGTTGATGTGCGAGTTCGCGCCCATCGGTCCGGGCCGGTACAGGGCGATGACGGCGGAGATGTCCTCGAAGTTGTCGGGCTTGAGGAGGCGCAGCAACGAGCGCATCGGTCCACCGTCGAGCTGGAAGACGCCGAGTGTGTCACCGCGGGTAAGCAGCTCGTACGCGCCGACGTCGTCGAGCTCCAGGTCCTCCAGGACCAGGTCGATGTCGCGGTTGGCTTTGATGTTGACGAGCGCGTCGCTGACGATCGTGAGGTTGCGCAGCCCGAGGAAGTCCATCTTGATGAGCCCGAGGGACTCGCTCGCGGGGTAGTCGAACTGCGTGACGATCTGGCCGTCCTGCTCCCGCTTCATGATCGGGATGATGTCGATCAGGGGGTCGCTCGACATGATCACGCCGGCGGCGTGCACGCCCCACTGGCGCTTCAGGTTCTCCAGGCCGCTTGCGGTGTCGAACACCTTCTTGGCGTCGGGGTTGCTCTCGATGAAGGCCCGCATTTCTGCGGCCTCGGAGTAGCGCTTGTGCTCCTTGTCGAAGATGCCGCTGAGCGGGATGTCCTTGCCCATGACGGCGGGAGGCATCGCCTTCGTGAGCTGGTCGCCCATGGAGAACGGGTACCCGAGCACGCGGGACGCGTCTTTGAGCGCCTGCTTCGCCTTGATCGTGCCGTAGGTGACGATCTGCGCGACGCGCTCCGAACCGTACTTGTCGGTGACGTAGCGGATGACCTCGGACCTGCGACGATCGTCGAAGTCGACATCGAAGTCGGGCATCGAGACGCGGTCTGGGTTGAGGAAGCGCTCGAAGATGAGTCCGTGCCGGAGCGGGTCGAGGTCGGTGATGCCCATCGCGTACGCGGCCATCGAACCAGCACCGGATCCGCGACCGGGGCCGACGCGGATGCCGTTGTCCTTTGCCCAGTTGATGAAGTCGGCGACGACCAGGAAGTAGCCGGGGAAGCCCATCTGGTTGATGACGCCGATCTCGTAATCGGCCTGCCTGCGCACGTCGCTCGGAATGCCGGCGGGGTACCGCTTGGCGAGGCCCGCATCCACCTCCTTGACGAACCAGCTGCTCTCGGTTTCACCCTCCGGTACGGGGAAGCGCGGCATATAGTTCGCGTTCTCATCGAACTCGGCAGAGCAACGCTCCGCGATGAGGAGCGTGTTGTCGCACGCCTCGGGGTGGTCGCGGAAGATGGACCGCATCTCGGCTGCCGACTTGAGGTAGTAGCCGGTGCCGGAGAATTGGAAGCGGTTCGGGTCGTCCATCGTCGAACCGGACTGCACGCACAGGAGGGCAGAGTGGCTGTCGGCGTCGTGTGAGTGCGTGTAGTGGAGGTCGTTGGTCGCGACGAGCGGAAGGCCGAGGTCCTTCGCGAGCTTCAGCAGGTCCGGGATGACGCGCCGCTCGATGTCGATGCCGTGGTCCATGATCTCGCAGAAGTAGTTCTCTGCGCCGAAGATGTCGCGGAACTCGGCCGCCGCGGCCCTCGCCTCGTTGTACTGGCCGAGCCGGAGCCTCGTCTGCACCTCGCCGGAGGGGCACCCGGTGGTGGCGATGAGACCCTTCGAGTACGTGTTCAGCAGCTCGCGGTCCATGCGCGGCTTGAAGTAGTAGCCCTCCATGGATGCGCGGCTCGAGAGGCGGAAGAGGTTGTGCATGCCCTGCGTGGTCTCGCTGAGCATCGTGATGTGCGTGTACGCGCCCGAGCCGGACACGTCGTCGCCCCCACCGTTGCCCCACTTCACGCGCGTGCGGTCGCTGCGGTGCGTGCCGGGGGTCAGGTAGGCCTCGGTGCCGATGATCGGCTTGATGCCGTGCTCTTTCGCGGCCTTCGCGAACTCGTAGGCCCCGAACACGTTGCCGTGGTCGGTCATCGCGACGGCGGGCATCCCTTGTTCGACGGCTGCCTTCATGAGTTCGCCGATCCGGGCGGCCCCGTCGAGCATGGAGTACTCGCTGTGCACGTGCAGGTGGGCGAACGAATCAGCTGAAGGCAATTTCTCTCCGGGACGCAGGGTGGAACGGCGCACCCATCTTAGATCGGGTGACGGGTCCTCGGGCGCGACCGAGAGCTACAGCTCACCCTCGCGGAGCAGCTCGAAGGAGTGCGCAAGGTCGTCCGGGTACTCGGTCGTGTAGCGCACCGGCTCGCCAGTGCGGGGATGCGCGAAGCCGAGCTCCTTGGCGTGCAGCCACTGCCGCCGAAGCCCCAGCTTGCCGGCGAGCACCGGGTCGGATCCATAGAGGGGGTCGCCGATGCAGGGATGGCGCTGGGCAGCCATGTGCACGCGGATCTGGTGCGTGCGTCCGGTCTCGAGGTGCACCTCGAGGAGGGCTCCGCGCCGGAAGGCTTCCACGGTCTCGTAATGGGTGACCGAGGGCTTGCCATCGCTCGTTACTGCGAACTTCCAGGACGACCCAGGGTGGCGGCCGATCGGCGCGTCGATGGTTCCCGACAGTGGGTCTGGGTGTCCCTGCACGATCGCGTGGTACACCTTCTCGACCTCGCGGTCGTGGAAGGCCTTCTTGAGCTGTGCGTAGGCGAGCTCACTCTTGGCGACGACCATGAGACCGCTCGTGCCGGCGTCGAGGCGGTGGACGATCCCCTGACGCTCGGATTGTCCGGAGGTCGAGATCGTGAAGCCTGCGGCGGCGAGCGCGCCGAGCACGGTCGGTCCGTCCCAGCCGATGGATGGGTGCGCCGCGACGCCGACGGGCTTGTCGATGACCACGTAGTCGTCTTCATCGTGCACGATCTTGAGGTCGGGCACGGCGATCGGGACGACCTCGACCGGGCTGGACTGCTCCCACTCGACGGAGATGACGGCACCTGCCATCATCCGGTCGGACTTCCCGACCGCTTTGCCGTCGATGGTGATCCCACCGGCTGCCGCGATGTCGGCAACCTGCGTCCGACTGAGCCCGAGCAGCTTCGAGACTCCCGCGTCGACGCGGGCTCCCTCAAGTCCATCTGGGATGGGGATCGTTCTGGATTGCATCACGAGTCTTTCTTGACCTTTGGTCGCCGCTTGCCGTCGAATCCGATGTCGAACAGGGTGAGCAGCACAAAGGCAGACATCCCCACGACGATGCACATGTCGGCGACGTTGTAGATGGCCGGGAGCATCCACGGCGTGTAGATGAAGTCGATCACGTGCCCCGTGCCGAAACCGGGCTCGCGGAAGAGGCGGTCGTAGAGGTTGCCGAGTGCACCGCCGAGGACGAGGCCGAAGACGGCTGCCCAGAGCTTCGAGGCGAGGCGCCTGGCGACGACGATGATGACAATGACCATGACCGCGGAGACGGCGGTGAAGATCCAGGTCGATCCGGCGGCGAACGAGAACGCAGCTCCCGGATTCCGCACGAAGTGCCACTGCAGGAAGCCGCCGAGGACCTCGATGGTCTGACCCTCGGTCATGGATGCCACGACGACGGCCTTGGTGATCTGGTCGAGCGCAAACGCGCCGACGGCGACCGCGGCGAGCATCGCAAGAATGCGGATGCTCGGGCGCGATCGCCGTTCGGTGGTCTGCAGAGGTGTGTCCTCCACGTTCCGAGTGCTACTGGCCCGCTGGTGCGGAGCCCTCGAGGACGTCGCTCGCCTGACGGTTCAGGTCGTTGAGCTGGCCTTCGATGTAGGAGCGGAGGTTGTTGCGGTACTCGCGCTCGAAGATGCGGAGCTCTTCGATGCGTGCTTCGAGCTTGGTCTTGGCCTCTTCGAGGCGTCCGATCGTCTCGCGCTCCTTGGCCTCGGCCTCGGTGACGATCGTGCGTGCACGACCCTCGGACTCGACCGTGATCTCGCGGGCGCGCTTCTCGCTGTCGCCCTCGATCTGACGCGCGCGGGTCTCGGACTCGGCGATGATCTCGCGTGCGCGGGTCTCGCCAGTCGCGATGATCTCGTCGCGCTTGCGCGTTCCCTCTTCGACATGCTCGTCGTGAAGGCGACGTGCGAGGGCGATGAGCGAGCTGCTCGTCTCGGCCTCGTCCGCGCCCTGGGCGACGGCCGGGGCGGGGGCCGCGGGCTGAGCGAGCGGCGCGATGGGCTCGGGCTCCGGCTCGGGCTCTGGCGCTGCGGCGACCTCGACGATGGGCTCCTCGACCGGGGCGGGTCCGGCTGCAGCGGGCGCGCTGTTCGCGCGGGCCTCTGCCTCTTCGAGCTGCTGGCGAAGCTGCTCGTTCTCCCCCACGAGGCGGCGCATCTCTGCAACGACCTCGTCGAGGAAGTCATCGACCTCGTCCTGGTCGTACCCCTCGCGGAACTTGGTCTGCTGGAAGCGTTTGTTGATGACGTCCTCAGGAGTGAGTGCCATGTCGGCCACCTTTCGACTCTCTCTGCGATTGGTCTGTATCTGGAATGACACTCGGTCCTGAACTGCCTCGCTGGGCTTGCTTCAGGACTCTGGGTCTGAGTTGACAACATTACTGTTGCCCGAATGTGCGCGCAGAACGTTGCTGTGCTGCGCGGCACATAGGTCACATTACGGCACTTGGGTCCCGCGCGTCACATTCCTGGCGGGAAAGTCAACATTCGCCGCTGCGAAATGCGGGACAAGCCCCATCATCGGCCCTTTCGTGAGGTCGAGATCACAGGAGACGGACGAGATTCGAGGTGATGACGAGGGCAAACATGACGATGATCCACGCGAGGTCCAGCGCGATGTTGCCGATGCGGAGCGGAGGCACAACCTTGCGCACAGCGCGCAACGGCGGGTCGGTCAATGAGTACACACCCTCGCAGAGCACGAGCACGAAGCCCTTCGGCTTCCAGCGTGGAGCGAACATGCGCGCATAGTCGAGAATCAGCCTGCCCCACATCACCATGATGTAGAGGCCGATGATGAAGCCGAGGATCGCGCCGAGGATATTCATTCGTTTCCTGAGATGTTGTCGCGCAGACACGGCGACGGTGCACCCTCAGGATGCACCGTCTCACCGTTCGCGCGAAGGCGGGCCCGCCCCGCCGTACGGTGGGGCCTGGCGTGTCGGGGTCTACTGGAAGAACGAGGCTTCCTTCTCCGCCTCGAGCTTGCTCGACTCGCCGTGGACGGCGATGTGCTGAGGCGAGAGCAGGAAGACCCGGCTCGTCACGCGCTCGATCTTGCCATACAGGCCCTGGGAGAGGCCGCTCGCGAAGTCGATCAGACGCCGCGCCTCAGCCTCGTCCATCTCGGAAAGGTTCATGATGACGGGGACGCCATCGCGGAAGTTCTCGGCGATGACCTGTGCATCTTTGTTGTAGGCCTTCGGGTGGACCGTGAGGATCTCGTTCATTTCCGCCATCGCCGGGGTCGAAGTGTGCTTGGGAGCTTTGGTGATCGGAGTCACCGGCGCCGGCTTGGGGCGCTCGGTCACGACCGGAGAGAGCTGCGGCGAAGGCGCCGCCGCAGGCGACTGCCTCTGCTGCTGCTGCGACTGGGGCGTCTCATCGTGCAGGTTCTGCTCGTCTTCGTCAGCAAGGCCCAGGTAGACCATGGCGTTGCGCAGCGGGTTGGCCATTGTGCTCCTCCGTGTGTTCGGCGTGCATCCACGCTACGTCCGGTCGGGGCGCTTTCCCGTGATTGCCGCGCCGATCCTCAGGTGTGTCGCACCGTTTTCGATGGCTTCCCTGAAGTCGTTCGACATGCCCATGGAGAGCGAGGTCGCGGCTGGGGCCGCCGAGCGGATGCTCTGGCTCAGCTCCCGGAGCTTCGCGAACGACGCTCGTGGCTCGGCACCGAGCGGCGCGACGCACATGAGCCCCTGCAACGCGAGCGTTGGGGTGCTCAGCACGTGCTCGACGAGCGCGTCGAGATCCGCGGGTTGCACGCCACCTCTCGCCTCGTCCGGGGTCATGTTCACCTGCACGAAGACGGGAAGCGGAAGCTCACGATCGATCGTCGCCAGTGCGTCCACCAGGCCCTCCCGATCGATCGAGTGCACCGCATCCACGTATTGCGCGATCTGACGCGCCTTCTTCGTCTGGATCTGTCCGACGAAGTGCCACTCGAGCGCCCCTCGCCCTTCAAGCGCACGCGCCTTGTCTCTCGCCTCGGGGTGCCGGCTCTCCGCGAAGCGACGCATCCCGAGGTCCACGAGCCCCTCGACCAGCTCCGGACCGTGGAACTTGGTGACCGGGAGCAAGGTGATCTCGGCAGGGTCGCGACCGGCGACGGCACAGCTCTGTGCGACCTGCTTCTGAACCGCCGAGAGGCGCTCGGCCAGAATCGAATGATTCTGGCCGAGCGCCTCGCTCGCCATCTCTGGCATGTGTGCCCTACTTCAGGAAGTCCGGGACATCGAGGATGTCCTCGGAGTCGTCGTAGGCGGCCTCCGGCTCACGGCGCGGAGCGATCGTAGGCGCCTCCGCAGTCGACCAGGCAGGAGCCTGCGTCACGGGCACGGGAGCCTGGACGGGCTCGCGCTCGACGGGAGCCGACGGCACCGAGGCGACCGCGGCGGCAGCCGCCCCGAGCCCGATGGCGCCGGTGTTCGCCTGCTGAGCCGGCGCGGCTGCGACGGCTGGCGCCGACTGCTGCTCCTGGAGCGTCTTGGGCTCTCCCCCGGCAAAGCCCGCGGCGATGACGGTGACCCGCACCTCGTCGCCGAGCGTGTCGTCGATCACAGCACCGAAGATGATGTTGGCCTCCTGGTGGACGGCCTCCTGCACGAGCTTCGCGGCGTCGTTGATCTCGAAGATGCCGAGGTTCGACCCACCCTGGATGGAGAGCAGCACGCCGTGAGCGCCTTCGATGCTCGCCTCGAGAAGCGGCGATGCGACGGCCAGCTCGGCGGCCTTGATCGCGCGATCGGCGCCACGGGACGAACCGATGCCCATCAGCGCGGAACCTGCACCCTGCATCACCGACTTCACGTCGGCGAAGTCAAGGTTGATGAGGCCGGGAGTCGTGATGAGGTCGGTGATGCCCTGGACACCGGCGAGGAGCACCTGATCGGCCGTCGAGAACGCTTCGATCATGGAGATGCCGCGGTCGCTGATCTCAAGGAGGCGGTCGTTGGGGACGACGATGAGCGTGTCGACCTCTTCCTTCAGCGTCGCAACGCCCTGCTCGGCCTGCTGCATGCGGCGGCGGCCCTCGAAGCTGAACGGCTTCGTGACCACACCGATGGTGAGCGCGCCGATCGACTTCGCGATGCGGGCGACGACGGGGGCTCCACCGGTCCCCGTGCCACCACCCTCGCCAGCCGTGACGAAGACCATGTCGGCGCCAGCAAGCGCCTGCTCGATCTCTTCGGCGTGGTCCTCTGCCGCGCGGCGTCCGACCTCGGGGTCAGCGCCGGCGCCGAGACCGCGGGTCAGCTCACGACCCACGTCGAGCTTGACGTCGGCATCGCTCATGAGCAGTGCCTGCGCGTCGGTATTGATGGCGATGAACTCGACACCGCGAAGGCCGAGCTCGATCATGCGGTTGACTGCATTGACGCCGCCGCCGCCGATGCCGACGACCTTGATGACGGCGAGGTAGTTGTTGGTGTTCGACACGTGTCCGGCCCCTCGTTGGCGTGTGGTGTGGTTGGAGAACGGAGTGCACACCTCGACACGTCGCCGCTGGCGATGGTGTTCGAGCTTCAACCTCTACTTGAAGCTCAGAGGTATGCCTATTCCTGATTGCTTGCTTCGACGCTAGGTCGCGATCGTGGCCCGGTCGGTGCAGGACGAAGGTGTGTTGCGTTTTGCACGCCGAATGAGCCCGAGTCGCTTCAACCGGCACTTGAAGGTTTCTTAGTCGCAGCCCCGGCTGGGCGCGACTCAGCGCGTGACGGGGGTCTGCGGACTCGAGACGTCGTAGCTCGAAATGGACTGGTCAGCGGTCGCCTGGACCAGCGCGGCGAGAACTTGCGCCTTCCGATCGGACTCCTCCGCGCTCCCCCACACGACCTCGGCACCGCTGCGCATCGTGAGGCGGACATCGTCGATGCTCTTCGCGGTCACACTCGCCACCCCGGCGCGGAAGTCCGTCGGCAGCGCGAGCGACACCGACGCGGCAGACGCGAAGGCCTCCGACCCCACCCCCTGTCCCCCGAGCTCCAGCGTCGGGATGTCAGCGGCCGGCTCCGGTTGGGTCCACAGCACCACACCGGCCGCATCCATCACGTCGTAGCCCGCCGCACCGGCCAGGGTCCCAATCGGCGATCGCTCGACGATCGTCACGACCAGACGGCTCGGGGGCTCGACCCGAATCGAATAGCTCTGCACGAGCACGTACGACTGTAGGCGATGCTCGACGTCATCGTTGGTGACCAGCGCGAGCGGCTGCCCGTGCAGGTCGGCGAGCGAGGCATCCACCTGCGTCGTGTCAACCCGCTCGGCACCCGCGACCACGATCTCCCGGACCGACATGATCGGGCTGTAGACGGCGACTGCGACAAACGCGACCAATGCCGCAACCGCCGCACTCGCCCAGATGACTATGCGGCGGCGGCGGCGAGCGCGCCACGTGAATCGGCGCGCGTCGTCGCCGAGCACGCTCACGGCTTGCCTGACTCCTTCGTGCCGAGCGCCTCGAGGAGCTGCGGCACGATGAGGTTGACGTCGCCACAGCCGAAGGTGATGACGAAGTCGCCGTCCTTCGAGATCTCGGCGACGGTGTCGGCGGCGTCCTGCCAGTCGGGGCGATAGGCGACCTTGCTGCGGTCGACGAATGCCTCCTCGACGAGGGCTCCGGTGACCCCAGGGATCGGATCCTCCCGCGCACCGCAGACGTCGAGCACCACCGTCTCGTCCGCGAGGCGCTCGTAGACCTCGGCAAACACGTCGCTCATAGCCTGGGTGCGCGAGTAGAGGTGGGGCTGGTGCACCGCGATGAGGCGCCCGGAGCCGACGACGGTCCGTGCCGCTGAGAGCGCCGCCTCAACCTCGGCCGGGTGGTGCGCGTAGTCGTCGTAGACGCTGACCCCATTGACGGTGCCGTGGAGCTCGAAGCGGCGCTTCGTGCCGCCGAACGTCGAGAGCGCGTCGAGCACCGCGCCCGGCTCGAAGCCGAGCTGCACGAGGACAACAAAGGCCCCGGTCGCGTTGAGGGCGTTATGGATGCCGGGGACGCGTAGGCGAGCGGCATAGTCGACGCCCTGCCAGCTGACGGTGAAGCGCGTCTCGCCCCCCTCAGAGACGATCCCGGACACCCGAGCATCCGCGGACTCGGCCTGCCCGAACGTCAACACATGTCGGTGCGCGAGCTTCCCGGTCAGCTCGACCGCGAGCTCGTCATCGCTGGAGATGACGACGGCCTCGCTCGCCGCGTCGGCGAACTGCACGAACGCCGCCTCGAATGCCTCCACGGTTCCGTAGTGGTCGAGGTGGTCGTTATCCACATTCGTGATCAACGCGATCGCGGTGTCGTAGAACAGGAACGAGCCGTCGGATTCGTCGGCCTCGACCACGAACGCCTCGCCGTCGCCGACAGCAGAGCTGGTCCCGAGGGCCGAGATGACACCGCCGTTCACGAAACTGGGCCCTGCGTCGAGCGCGTCGAGCGCCGTCACGATCATGCCGGTCGAGGTGGTCTTGCCGTGCGCGCCCGCGACCGACACGAGTCGGCTCCCCCTGGTGAGCCAGACCAGCGCCTGCGAGCGGTGCAGGATGTTGAGTCCGCGCTCCTTGGCCAGGACGAGCTCCGGGTTGTCGGGCCAGAGCGCGCTTGTCACGACGACCGTGTCGGCGTCGCCGAGGTGCTCGGCCGCATGCCCGACCTCGACCCGAGCGCCACGGTCTCGCAGCTCCTTGGTCGCGTAGTTTTCGGTGCGGTCGCTGCCGGAGATCGTCAGGCCGCGGTCGAGCATCATGCGTGCGATGCCGCTCATGCCCGAACCGCCGATGCCGATGAAGTGCACGTTCCCGATTTCGTCGGGAATCTGCGCGGTGGCGTCTGGATTGATCATCTGTGCTCCTGGATTCGCTCGGTCTGCGAGCTGCGCGGCCCGTGCCGCGTCGATGGTCGAGGGTACTCCGCCTGCTTGACTCGGAGGCGTCAGCCGGTCCGAGCGTCCTCGATCGCCTGGTCGAGCAGGGCGACAACGCGTGCCGCACCGTCTCGCTGCGCCGAAGCGACGGTCGCCCGTTCCATCTGCTCCCGGCGGCCCTCATCGCGGGCGAGCGCGATCAGCTCGCGCGCGGCCCATTCCGGCGAGAAGTCTGCATCCGTGACGCGCAGGGCGCCGCCCGCCGCGAGGACCGAACGGATGTTGGTGGTCTGGTGGTCGCCGGTCGCCGCGGGGTACGGGATATACACGGCGGGCAGGCCGAC
This sequence comes from Pseudoclavibacter helvolus, assembly GCF_049707175.1. Classification (GTDB taxonomy): domain Bacteria; phylum Actinomycetota; class Actinomycetes; order Actinomycetales; family Microbacteriaceae; genus Pseudoclavibacter; species Pseudoclavibacter helvolus_A. Next base: position 78,517 of record NZ_JBNAFM010000008.1, read on the forward strand.
GACCCCGAGCTCGCTCACGGTGGATGCGCCGGCGCGGGCGACGACGAGGTCTGCCGCAGCGAAGGCGAGGTCCATGCGGTCGCAGTACTCGAGCACGTGGTAGCCGTCGATCGGGTCGTGCTCGAACGTGGAGAGCCCGCCCACGAGGTGCAGGATCTGCCAGCCCTCGGCGATGAGCGCCGGGACGACCGCCTTGATGGTCTCGTTGACGCGACGAGCGCCCAGGGAACCGCCGGTCACGAGCAGCGTTCGCCGCGCGGGGTCGAGCCCGAAGAACGCGACGGCCTCGTCGCGTCGTGCCGCGCGATCAAGGTGTTCGATCTCGGCACGCAGCGGCATGCCGACGGTGACGGCGCCACGAAGCGGCGTGCCGTCGAAGGCGACGCCAACCCGCTTCGCCCAGCGCGCTCCGAGCCTGTTAGCCATGCCTGGCAGGGCGTTGGCTTCGTGCACGACGATCGGCACGCGGCCCCTCGCCGCCAGGTAGGCGGGCGCGGCTGCGTACCCGCCGAAGCCGGCGACCGCGTCAATCTCGTGCTCGTCGAGCATGCGGCGAACCGAGGCGACCGTCGCACGAAGACGCGGGAGGAAGGTGAGCACCTGCTTCCCGGGTCGGCGCGGGAACGGCAGCTTGGGGATGGTGAGGAGCTCGTAGCCGCGGGCGGGCACGAGACGCGACTCGAGGCCTTCCTTCGTGCCCAGCACGAGGATCTTTGACCCCGGATCCCGCTCACGGAGTGCATCCGCGACCGCGAGCAGCGGGTTGACGTGTCCGGCCGTGCCGCCTCCGGCGAGCAGGTAGTTGGTCACGTGCGGAACTCCGATCGCTTCGGGTTGCGGGCGATCGACAAGACTATGCCAATTGCGAAGAGCGTCGTGATGAGCGCCGACCCGCCGGACGAGACAAGCGGCAATGGAACGCCGAGAACGGGGAGGAAGCCGATGACGACGGCGATGTTCACGAAGGCCTGGAAGATGAGCCACGTGGTGACCGCACCAACGATTGTCTTCGCGGTCCAGTCTTCGGCTTCGTGGTAGATGCGCACGAGGACGATCGCCAGAAGCACGAACACCCCGATGACGACGAGCGCGCCGATGAGGCCGAGCTCCTCGCCAATGATGGCGAAGATGAAGTCGTTGTCGGCCTCGGGCAACCATGACCACTTCGCCTTCGAGTTGCCGAGCCCGGACCCGAAGAGCCCGCCGGCAGCCAGGGCGTAGAGCCCGTGCGCGCTTTGCCAGCCCCAGGTCTCGTAATCGACATCGCCGCCGAAGAAGTTCGTGATGCGAGCCATGCGGTTGTCGCTGAAGATCGACAGGAGCAGCGCCGCCCCGACGGCGACGACGCCGGCTAGCCAAAGGAACTTGGAGGCCACGCCGCCGAAGTAGAGCGCGCCGAGCACCAGGGCGCCGACCACGATCATGGTGCCGAGGTCCTTGCTCAGAGCCATGACTCCGAAGCTGAGGACGAGCACCGGGACGAGCGGCACCGCGACCTCCTTCGCGATGTGGAGCTTCCCCTGCTTGCGACCAAGGATGAGCCCAAGCCAGAGCACGAGCGCCACCTTGAGCGCTTCGGCTGGCTGCATCGTCGTGAAGCCGAGGTCGATCCAGGCCCTGTTGCCGTTGACGTCGACCCCGATGGGGGTGAACACCAGGCCTTGGAGGATGACCGCGCCGATCAGCGCCGGCCACGCGATGCGCTTCCAGAACCGGAGCGACATCCGCGACGCGAAGAGCATGAGTGGGATCCCGAGGGCGGCGAATGTCGCCTGGCTCACGAACCTTCCCGATACGGAGTTGCCTCCGGCGAACTCCTCGACCGAGGAGCTGGACAGCACCATGACAATGCCGAAAGCGACGAGGAACAGGGTGATGGACAGCAGGAGCACGAAGTTCCTGTTGACGCCGCGGATGCGCTTCCCGAGCGACACCATGACGGCGGTCGAGGACCCCTTGCGCGAGGCTCCGACGTTCGCCGCTCCGCTTCCTGAGCTTGGCCTAGTTGATGCTGGGGTCCGGGGAGCCTTCTGTCTCGGCATGCTGGCCCCCTTCAAGATGCGACGCGACGGCGAGCGCGAATCGCTGGCCGCGGTCGCTGTAGCTCACGAACTGATCCATGGAGGCTGCTGCCGGAGCGAGCAGCACGGTGTCGCCGTCCTGCGCGAGCCGTGCGGCTTCCGCCACGGCACGTCCCATGATGGAGTCAGTTTCGCTCACGTCGATCTCGATGAAGGTGACCTCGGGCGCGTGTTGCGCGAACGCGTCGGCGAGCTCGGAGCGCGAGACGCCGAGCGCCACGGCCCCGCGGAGTCGTCCTGCGTGCTTCGCGACGAGCGGCGCGATGTCGACGCCCTTGAGGAGTCCGCCGACCAGCCAGACCACGCTTCTGTGGGCCGCGAGCGATGCGTCCGCCGCGTGCACGTTCGTGGCCTTTGAGTCGTCGACCCAGAGCACCCCAGAGTGTTCGGCGACGATCTCGTGGCGATGCCGGTCGACCGAGAAGGTTGAGAGCGCCGTCGCGATCGCGGCAACCGGGACGCCGACCGCGCGGACGAGCGCGGCCGCCGCGAGGACATCTTCCACGAGGTGCTTCGAGGAGAGCCCGCGTGGGCGCAGCTCGTCGAGCGTGGTCAACTCGAGGGCGTTGCTGGCACGGTCGTCGAGGAAGGCGCGGTCGACGAGGATGCCGTCGACGACGCCGAAGTCGCTCGGCCCCGGGACGTCGGTCCCGAATCCGATCGCCCGACACCCCTCGACCACGTCGGCCGCTTCGACCAACTCGAGCGTGGCCTCGTCGCCCTTGTTGTAGATGCAGGCGATCTGGGCGCGTTCGTAGACCCTGCCCTTCGCGGCGCGGTAGGCGTCGGCGCCACCGTGCCAGTCGAGGTGGTCGTCCGCGATGTTGAGGACCACGGCGGCATGCGCCGACATGGAATGCAGGGCGTGCAGCTGGAAGCTCGAGAGTTCGACCACGAGCAGCTGGAACTCGGCGGGGTCACGGATGACGTCGAGGACCGGGACGCCGATGTTGCCGCACGGGGCCGTGCGGATACCGGCCGCCAGTCCCATGTGCGCCGCGAGCTGCGTCGTGGTGGTCTTCCCGTTCGTTCCGGTGACCGCCAGCCAGGGGGCGGGCTCCCCGAACTTGTCGCGAAGCCGCCAGGCGAGTTCCACGTCTCCCCAGATGGGCGCATCCATAGCCTCGGCGGCGACAATCAGCGGGTGACTCGGGGCGAAGCCGGGCGAGGCGATGACCAGGTCTGCGCGAAGGGCTTGGAGGGCCTCCACGGCGGCCTCATCGGCTTCGACGATGGTCACGGGGACGTCGAGCACCTCGAGGATGCGCTCGCGCTCGTCGTCGTGCGACTGGGCGATGACGTGAGGCTTGGCCCCGAGCTCGACGAGGGTGTCAGCGACCGAGAACCCGGTCTTCCCGAGCCCGAGCACCGCGACGTTGATGCCGTTCCAGTCGTCGTGCCAGCTCCGAAGCCGCTCCACGCGGCTGTCCGCGCCGTGGGGGGTCACGTCGTGACTCCCCACTCGGCATAGAAGAGCCCGATGCCGAGCGCTGCGCAGAGCCCGGCGATGATCCAGAACCTGACCACGACCGTCGTCTCCGCCCAGCCCTTGAGCTCGAAGTGGTGGTGGATGGGGCTCATGAGGAAGATTCGCCTGCCCTTGGTGAGCTTGAAGTAGATGCGCTGCACGATCACGGATCCGGTCGTCATGACGAAGAGACCACCGATGAGCACGAGGAGGAGCTCGGTGCGCGTGATGATGGCGAACGCCGCGATCGCGCCGCCGAGGCCGAGCGAGCCGGTGTCACCCATGAAGATCTGGGCTGGCGACGTGTTCCACCAGAGGAAGCCAATGAGCGCGCCAGCGATCCCAGCCGCGACGATGGCAACGTCGAGGGGCGCGTACGCGGTGTAGCACGCTGACTCGAGCGACTCCGCGAGCCGCTCGGTGCCACACGCCTGGTTGAACTGCCAGTAGGCGATGATGCCGTACGAGCCGACCGAGATGATCGATGCTCCGGTGGCGAGCCCGTCGAGACCATCTGTCACGTTGACGGCGTTGGAGGTCGCAGTCGTGATGACCACGATCCAGATGATCAGCGCGATCGTGCCCGCAACGGCCCCGAGCGCCATGAAGTCGATCGGCAGGTCGCGGATGAACGAGATGTGCGTCGAGAGCACGGGCACGTCGTCGGCGTTGCGGTACTGGAGCCCGACGACCGCGAAGAGGCCGGCGACCACGACCTGGCCGACGATCTTGGACCATCCGCCCAGCCCGAGCGACTGCTGCTTGCGGACCTTGAGGAAGTCGTCGATAAAGCCGATGACGCCGAGACCGACCATCATGCCGAGGATGAGCAGCCCCGCCGCCGTGACCTGGTCGCCGGTGGCGAGCGTCGCGACGAAGTACGCGATCACCGAGCCCACGATGAAGACGATGCCGCCCATCGTGGCCGTGCCCCGCTTGGAGTGGTGGGCCTCCGGCCCGTCCTCGCGGATGAACTGCCCCCACTCGAGTTTGTGGAAGAGTCGGATGAAGAGCGGCGTCATGAACAGCGTGAACGCCAGGCCGACGCTGCCGGCAATAAGGATCGCAATCACGCGAAGTGCCCCCTGAGGTGCTCGGCGAAACGGTCTCCAAGGTGTCGGAGGCCCGCTGAGTTCGAAGACTTGACGAGCACGAGGTCGCCAGCGCGCGTCTCGCGCACCAGCAGATCGAAAGCTTCATCCATCGACTCGACGAAGATGGACTCGCCGTCCCAGGAACCCTGGGCGATCGCCCCGAGGTGCAGGGCGCGCGCATCGCGGCCGACGACGATGAGCTGGTCGATGCCGAGGCGAACGGCGAGCAGCCCGAGGCGGTCGTGCTCCTCGACCGAGGCGTCGCCCAGCTCGCTCATCGCTCCCAGCACTGCGACGGTCCGCGATCCGGACGGCGCGATCTGAGCGATCGTCTTGAGGGCGGCGGCCATCGAGTCCGGGCTCGCGTTGTAGGCGTCGTTGATGAGGCTGACCTGACCGCTGTGCTGCAGCTCCATGCGCCACTGCTCAGCCCGCGTGACGCGCTGGAGGGCGTCGCGGATCTCGGTGGCTGGCACGCCCTGCGTGTGCGCCGCCGCAGCCGCGGCGAGCGCGTTGGTGACGTGGTGCTCGCCGATGACGCTGAAGCGCACGACGACGGGCTCTTGCCCGGGCAGGTGCAGCGTGAACTCGGTGCCATCGAGGCTCGTCGAGACATCGCTCGCGCGAACCTGTGCCCGCTCGCTCCGGCCGAACCAGAGCACATCCGCCTGCGTCTTGTCCGCCATGGTGGTGACCCTGCCGTCGTCGGCGTTGAGCACCGCGGTGTCTCCCGCGACGAGCCCCTGCACCATCTCGGTCTTGGAGGTCAGCGTCACCTCGATGCCGCCGAACTCCCCCGCGTGCGCGAGGCCGACGGTGAGCACGATGCCGACATCGGGCTTGGCCATCGCGATGAGCCTGCTGATCTCGCCCGGCGCGCTCGCGCCCATCTCGGCGATGAGGGTCTGCGTGCCCTCCGTGAGCTTGAGGAAGGTGAGGGGCGCGCCGACCTCGTTGTTGAAGCTGGCGACGGGGGCGACCGTCTCGCCTCGGGCGGCGAAGATCTCGCGAAGAAGGTTCTTGGTCGTCGTCTTGCCGTTGGAGCCGGTGACGGCGATCGTGACGAGCTCACCGAGGGCCTTCACGCGGCTGACCACCTCGGTCGCGAGTCGTCCGAGCGCGAGCACCGCGTCGTCGACGACGACCTGCGTGACCGGGAGGTCGAGGGCGCGCTCGACGATGAGGAGCGTCGCCCCGTTTTCGACGGCCTTGGGCGCGAAGAGGTGGCCGTCCGTGAACTCTCCGGGCTTGGCCACGAAGATGTCCCCCGGCCCGATCAGCCGAGAGTCGGTGTCGACGGTCCCGGCGAAGGTGGTCTCCAGGGTGTCGTCACCCGCCGGGAGGGCCTCTCCCCCGGTGATCTCAGCGATCTCACGAAGTCGGAGTTCGATCATCCGCTCACCACCCTGCTTCCCTGAGTGCCGCTCTGGCCTCGTCTCGTGCCGAATACTGGATCTTGCTGCCCGCGACCTCGGTGTAGCTCTCGTGGCCGGGGCCGGCAATGAGAATAGTGTCCTCTGGGCCCGCGAGTGAAACCGCCTTGCGGAGCCCAGCGCTCGCGTCGGCGATCTCGTAGAGCTCGCGGTCTGGGTAGCTCGCCTTCGCGCTCTCGACGAGTACCCGGCGAATCTCGTCCGGGTCCTCGGTGCGCGGGTTGTAATCGGTGATGATGACGACGTCGCTGCCTGCGGCGGCGACGCGGGCCATCTCCGGGCGCTTCGTCCGGTCGCGGTCGCCGTCGGCGCCGAAGACCATGAACAGGCGGCCGCTGGTCATCTCGCGGAGCGCCCCAAGGGTCTGCTCGAACGCGTCCGGGGTGTGCCCGTAGTCGACGTAGAGACGCGGACCTGTGTCGCCAGAGACGAGCTCGAGGCGCCCTGGCACAAACGCATCGATGCCGCCGTCGCGCTCCAGCACTTCCGCGATCTCGCCCAGGTCGTAGCCGGACTCGACGAGCATCGCGATCGCAAGGCCCGCGTTCGCGGCCGAGAACCAGCCAGGCATCGGGATGCTCGAGTGCAGCACTCGGTCGTCGGGGCCGGTGAGCGTGAAGCTCGTGCTGCCGCCGCTTGCCCCGGTGACGACAAGGTTCCAGTCGGCCTCGACGCCCGGCTTGGAGGAGATCGTCGTGACAGGGATACGGCTGTCTTCCACGACTCTCGCGCCCCACTCACTGTCGAGCGAGACCACGCCGCGTCGTGCGCGTTCCGGGGTGAAGAGCTTGAGCTTCTCGCCGAAGTAGGTCTCGAAGTCGGCGTAGTCGTCGAGATGATCGTGGGAGAGGTTGATGAACCCCACGACGTCGAACTCGATGCCGTCGACCCGATGCCGGGTCACGGCCTGCGCCGAGACCTCGATGCTCGCGGCGTGCACTCCGACTTCGCGCATCCGCGCAAGCAGGGCGTGCAGCTCGCTGGCCTCCGGCGTGGTCAGGCTCGCCTCGATGCGCTCTTCGCCGATGCGACGCTCGACGGTTGTGGTCAGGCCAGTGACGACGCCGAGCTGCAGCAGCAGACCGTCCAGGATGTACACGACCGACGTCTTGCCGTTGGTGCCGGTGACTCCGAAGAGTTTCGGCTGGTCAGGGTCTGTGCGGTAGATCCACGCGGAAACGTCACCGAGGGCCAGTCTGGGCTCCTCAGTCACGAGCACGGGGACCCCGAGCTCGCCCGCGAGCTCAGCCCCGGCAGCGTCGGTCAGGATCGCGACGGCGCCGGCTTCCTCCGCCTTGGCCGCGTAGCTCGCCCCGTGGACCCGCGCACCTGGCAGCCCCACGTAGAGATCGCCTGATTCGACGTCGAGCGAGGAGATGGAGACTCCGGTCACCTCGACCTGGTCGACGCCTTCCGGTGCGTCGAGACCGAAGTGCGCGCACAGCTCCGAGAGCGAGCGCGGCACGGGATGGGATGGACGGATGCTTGCTGCGGGCATGACTTCCTGTGCAGTAGTGCGGATCAGAACGTGGTCGGGATGCTCGGCCACGGGCTCGGCGAGGGTGCCACCCGGTTTGATTGGAGGACGTACGCCATGACATCGTGCCATGCGGGCGCGGTGGCCGCGCTGCCCCTCATCGTAGTTGGGTTCATGATCGAGACCGTCACGACGTACTTGGGGTCGTCGATCGGTGCGACGCCGGCCATCGAGGTCATGAAGCTGCCCTCGACGTAGCTGCCCTGTCCGTCAGAGACCTCGGCGGTGCCCGTCTTGATGCCGACCCGATAGCCGGGGATCGCGACCTGCTGTGCCAGACTGCCGCTCTGTGCGGTGGCCTCCAGGAGAGTGAGCGTGTCGGCCGCGGCCTGCGCGGAGACGACCTGTCGCGGCTCGCCGGCCTCGTTCGCGACGAAGCCGTCCTCGGTCTCACAGCCCTCGACGAGCTGCACGGGGAGCCGCTGCCCGCCGTTTGCGATCGTGGCGTAGGCGCTCGCCATCTGGGGCGCGGTGACCTGCAGGCCCTGGCCGAACATCGTGGCGTAGTTCGTCTGCGGGTCCCAGTCCTGCCACGGGTGCACGGTGCCCGACTCTTCGCCGAGAAAGTCGACCTCGGTGTCGGCGTTCAGGCCGAAGTCGAGCATGTAGTCGTAGCGCTCGCTCGCGCTCAGACGCTGGCCCATCATGGCGATGCCGATGTTCGACGAGCGCGTCATGATGCCCGCTGCGGTCCACCGCTCGTCGCCGTGCGCCCAGTCGTCGCCGAAGCTCACGTCGGTCTGCTCGAAGCGGCCGGGCACGGTGAACTGTTCGTCGGGCGTCGAGAGGCCCCGGTCGAAGACCATGGCGGCCGTGAGCGCCTTCATCGTTGAGCCGGGTTCGTACGGCGCCGTGAAGGCCCGCGAGCCGCGTGCCTCGGTTGCCGTGGCCCCTGGGTCGTTGGGGTCGACGGACGGGTAGTCCGCGACGGCGAGGATCTTGCCCGTGCCGACTTCCTCGACGACGATGTGTCCCCACTGCCCGCCCATGGCGGTGACCTGCTGGGCCAGGACCTGGAGGGCGTAGTACTGGAGGTCGGCGTCGACCGTGAGCTTGAGGGTGCCGCCCTGCTTGGCTTCGGTCAGCGTCACCTCGGTGCCCGGGATGCGCACGTTGTCGGCGCTGCGCTCGTAGGTCTCTTCGCCGTCGACGCCCGCGAGGCACTGGTTCTCGGAGAGCTCGAGCCCGGCGAGCGGCTCACCGTCGGCGCCGAGGAAGCCGGTCAGGTTGCCCGCGACCTGGCCGTTCGGGTAGACGCGTGCGGCCTCCCGCTTCGGGTAGATCCACGGGATCTCCAGCGCGCGCACCTTCTCGTACGCGGCGAGTTCGAGGCCTCTGCTGAGGTAGGCGAAGTTGCTCTCCGGGTCGATCGCGAGGGCCGCATCCACGACGCCGACCAGCTCAGCCTGCTGCTGTCCGGTGATCGCGGCGATCTCGCCGAGCGCCTGCTCCCTCGAGACTGTGGAGACCTTGCCGTCGTCGCCCTTCCGGTCGAACTCGTCGACGTTGGACGGCGCGACGGTGAGGTCGAAGCGGTCGGCGGAGTCGGCGAGGATTTCGCCGTTGCGGTCGACGATCGAGCCGCGCTCGCTGAAGATCGTGCTGGACACGCCGCGCTTCGACTCTGCGTCGGCGTTGATCGTGGACGCGGAGACGAGCTGCACATCGATGAGGCGCACCCCGAAGGCGACGAGCACCGCCGTCACCAGGATGATGACGAGGCCTGCCCTGCGCCTGGACACTTTCGGTGACACGGTGGTCCTCCCCTTCAGCCTTGCTCTCGGCGGATCTACCTCGTGGAGGGAGAGCGCAGCTCGGTCACCGACGGTACTTCAGGAGCAGCCGCAGGCTGCGCTGAAACTCCGTCCGCTCCCTGAGCGGGTGCTGGTGGCTGCGTCACCTCGTTGGTGACGAGCCCGGTGTTAATGGGGGCGGATGTTCCGGTCGAGCTGACCTCGGTCGCCAGCGACGCGGAGCCGACCTGCAGGAACGCCTGCGAGTCGGTCGGAACCATGCCGAGCTTCGTGGCCTCGACCGCGAGGTTCTGGGCCGACGACATAGCGCTCAGCTCCTCGAGCGCAGCCGACTCGGCTCGCTCGAGCTCAGTCTGAGACTGCTCGAGGGCGCTGACCTCGTAGGCGCCCTGGGAGATCACGATGCTGAGCGCCAGCTGTGTCACGAACACGACCGCGAGGATCGCGATCGAGACCATGACCGAGCGGAAGCTCCAGAGACTCCGAATGCGGGGGGCCTCGACGAGCCGCAGCCGCGGCGTCGTGCCCTGCTTCTTGGGAGCCGCCGTCTGGCGGCGTGGTGCGGCGGATCCTCGGAGGATGCTCGTTGCTGCCGTCATGCCCGTGGGCTCCTAACTCGTTCCACCGCGCGCAAGCGCACGGGCAGTGCTCGTGGGTTGGTTTCGCCTTCGTCGGCTCCGGCGCGCTCGGCTCCGCGCACGAGGCGCAGGAACTCCGGCTTGTGCTCGGGAAGCTCAACCGGCAGCCCGCTTGGGGCGGTCGACGTGGTCTTGGTCTCGAAGAGGCGCTTCACGAAGCGGTCCTCGAGCGACTGGTAGGACTCGACGACGACGCGGCCGCCGACGGCGACTCGGTCGAGGGCCTGCGGAAGCGCGCGCTCGAGGGCGCCGAGTTCGGCGTTCACCTCGATGCGCAGCGCCTGGAACACCCGCTTCGCGGGGTGCCCGGCGTCGCGCTTGGCGGCCGGCGTCGCCCGCTGGAGTACGTCGACCAGTTGACCCGTCGTGCGGATGGGCGCCTCGGCGCGCTCACGCACGATCCAGCTCGCGTAGCGCGGGGCTAGCTTCTCGTCGCCGTAGCGGTAGAAAAGTTGCTTGAGCTCTTCCTCGCCGTAGGTGGCGACGATCTCGGCGGCGGTCGTGCCCGTGGTCGCGTCCATGCGCATATCGAGCGGCGCATCCTGGCTGTACGAGAATCCACGGCTCGCCTCGTCGAGCTGGAGCGACGACACCCCGAGATCGAAGAGAACGGCGTCGACGGTGCCGACCCCGAGCTCATCGAGCGATGACTCGAACTGGTCGTAGACCGCGTGCACCAGCGACACTCGGTCACCGAAGCGCGCGAGTCTGCGGCCGGCGAGGCCGAGCGCTTCGGAGTCGCGGTCGAAGCCGATCAGGCGGGCGTTGGGGCAGCGGTCGAGGACCGCCTCGCTGTGACCGCCCATACCGAGGGTCGCGTCGACGTAGATGCTGCCCGGCGCCTGGAGTGCGGGCGCGAGGAGTTCGACGCAGCGCTCGAGCAGCACCGGCGTGTGGAGGGATGCGGGGTCGCGGTCACCGTCGAGCTGCGTGTTCTGGGTGTTGTCTGTCATGGCTGTCCGGGTTCCTCCCTGATCACTGATTCCCATCCGTTCTCTCGCCTCGCGGGGTGCGAGGGGAGCGAAGTGGAGATTCCTTCTGCCGCCGGGGAAGTGGCTTCAGATGGGGCTCCGCGGTGCTGCGGTGCTCTGCTGCGAGGGAAGGCGCATCAGAGCGGAACGGCTGAGAATCGGCGGTCAGGGTCAGAAGAGTCCCGGAATCACCTCCTCAGCGGTCTCGGAGAAGGCGGCCTCGTTGGCCTCCACGTAGGAGTTCCAGGCCTCGGCATCCCAGATCTCGGCACGGGTGCCTGCGCCGATGACCGCGAGTTCGCGATCGAGTCCGGCGTACTGCCGCAACTGCTGGGGAATGGTGACGCGGTTCTGCCGGTCGGGCGTCTCGGCGTGCGCCCCGGAGAGCAGGAGGCGCAGGTAGTCACGGGCCTGCTTGCTGGTGACGGGCGCTTGGCGGATGCGGTTGTGCAGCTCCTCGAACTCGCTGTTCGAGAAGACGTAGACACAGCGGTCCTGGCCGCGGGTCAGCACGACGCCCTCAGCGAGCTCGTCCCGGAACTTGGCCGGAAGGATGAGCCGCCCCTTCTCGTCGAGCTTGGGCGTGTACGTGCCGAGGAACATGCACGCCCCCCTCCAAGTCGCTGAATTCCCACAGACTCCACTTTACTCCACAACACACCACACTTCTACGAAAACACCACATCTGGCACCTGTGAATGTCAAAAGAGGCCAGTAAATTACTGGCCTCTGCCTGGTGGAGGGAAGTGGAGCCTTCATACCGCGAAAAGGGCACAAAAAAACGGGACCGGCCTGGTGGCCGGTCCCGAGGTGGTGTGGTGTGGGGCTGGGTGGAGGGAGGGTGGGCGCGGTGGAGCGCGCCTCGATCTACTCCCCTTGCTGGCGTTTGTCCCAGCGGTCGCCGAGCTTGTCCATGAACGATCCGTCTGACGAGTCGCCGCTCTTCGATGAGGGGCGACCTGTCGGCAAGGGATCGGACTGCGACGCGGAGCCCTTGGGGACCGCGAACGCGTAGACGACCCCAGCGAGCATCAGGACGAACCCGACGACACCGAGGACCGGGATGTTGGTGGCGACGCCGGCGACGACAACGCCGATGCCCACTGCGACGGAAAGAAACGCGACGACGACGGCTCGCGTGGTGACCGCAGCACCGCTTCTCGGCGATGTGGACACCACGTCCGCATCGTTCTGGTAGAAGCTGCGCTCCATCTCATCAAGCAACCGCTGCTCTTGCTCAGATAGTGCCATGTTGACCTCGTGCTCAAGGGGGCGATCGGAGCCCCGCTCCGAAGTATTGCGCCCATTGTAGGCGCGCGCACCTGGGTAGAGTGGTGTCGTGTCTGAGAGTTCTTCGCTGTCCTCCAAAGTCCAGCGTCGTCTGGACGCCACCATTGCCGAGAACCTGCGAGTCCTCGGGCCCATCGGGGTCGATGTGCCCGCCTTCCTCGAGCAGGCCGCCGCGTTCACGACCGGCGGCAAACGGCTCAGGGCTGCGTTCTGCTCGGCGGGGTTCAGCAGCGCAGAAGGCACTGCCGAACCAAGTGATGTGGTCGTGCTCGCGGCCGCGTCCATCGAGCTCTTCCACGCTGCCGCGCTGGTGCACGACGACATCATCGACCGCTCGGACACCCGACGCGGTGCCCCATCCACGCACCGTGCATTTGCGAGCCACCACCGCGACTCGGGCTGGGCAGGCGACGACGCACACTTCGGCCTCAGCGCCGCTATCCTCCTCGGCGATCTGCTGCTCGTCTGGAGCGACCAGCTCTTCGTCGAAGCGTGCGCGCTCGTCGCGCCCGAGAACGCCGTCCGCGCCAGGGCCGAGTTCAGCAAGATGCGCGGCGAGGTCACGGTGGGTCAGTACCTCGACCTCGTCGAGGAGGTCGCGTGGCCAGTGGTCCCAATTGAGGACCGCGCCTCTCGGGCGAAGACGATCGCCATCTCGAAGTCCGCAAGGTACAGCGTCGAGGAGCCGCTCGTGCTCGGGGCGCTGCTCGGCGGCGCATCCGACGATCTCGTCGCGCAGATCCGCGCCTTTGGCCTGCCGCTCGGCCTCGCCTTCCAGCTCCGAGACGACGTGCTTGGCGTCTTCGGGGACGAGGCGGTCACCGGAAAGCCGAGTGGCGACGACCTTCGCGAGGGCAAGCGCACGCTCATGATCGCTGCCGCGCAGGAGCTGGCCTCTCCAGAGGACTCCGCCCGCCTCGATGAGCTGCTCGGCGACCAGAGCGTGACCCACGCCGACATCCAGTGGATGCAGACGCTCATCACCGAGTCCGGCGGGCTACAGCGCACGGAGGACCTCATCAGCTCCTCGCTGGATGAAGCGCTCTCGGGTCTCAGGGAGCTCGAACTGGATTCGGCCTCGAGAAGCTTGCTCGAGCAGCTCGCCGAGCGGACCGCGCATCGCAAGCACTGAGCGATACGGGGCTCGACCTCGAGCCGCGCCCGAGCTGCCTAGATAGCGAGCAGCTGCACTGCGTGGCGGACCTGGGTCTTGCGGCCCTGGACGAGCGCATCCACGGGCGCGACACCGAGGGTCTCATCGACGCTCAGCAGCCAGACCATCTGATCGTGCGCGCTCAGACCTGCGTCGCTGAGCAGGAAGAGGGTGCCACGTAGCCCAGCGAGCGGTTCGCCGTCCTTGATGAATTCCCGCGGGATGCGTGGCTCGCGGTCGATGCGGAAGGACAGCAGCTGCTTGTCCTCGATGAGGGTCGACACGCGCCCCGTCGAGACACCGAGCTCGGCTGCGACCTGGGGAATCGTGTACCACTCGCGGGTACTGAAGACATCACTCACGGGTCTCATCGTTGCAGACGCCGACGCCGGACGCGAGCCCGAACCTTTCCTCGGCGCCCAGCGGTGTTTCATCCGGGAGGCGCCCGCCTGGTCGGGCTATCCTGCACGACGTGAGTCCCGTTGGTCCCGACGACATGATCGGCCGTCTGATCGACGGCCGATATCAAGTGCGCTCTCTGATCGCCAAGGGCGGCATGGCCACGGTCTATGTCGCCACTGATCTGCGCCTCGAGCGACGGGTCGCGATCAAGGTGATGCACGATCACCTCGCGGCCGACGAGCGATTCCGCGAGCGATTCATCCGTGAGGCGCGGTCCGCGGCGAAAATCACGCACCCGAACGTCGTGAACGTCTACGATCAGGGCGACGACGAGGTCTTCGCGTACATGGTCATGGAGTACATCCCCGGCATCACGCTGAGGGACCTGCTGCACGACCACCACAAGCTCACCCCAGAGCAATCGATCGACGTCATGGACGCCGTGCTCGCCGGCCTGCAGGCTGCGCACAAGCTCGGCATCGTGCATCGCGACCTGAAGCCCGAGAACGTGCTCTTGGCCGATGACGGCCGCATCAAGCTCAGCGACTTCGGGCTCGCTCGTGCGGCGAGCGCCAACACCGCGACCGGCCAGGTCCTGCTCGGCACCATCGCGTACCTGAGCCCGGAGCTCGTGACCAAGGGCACGGCGGACGTGCGCAGCGACATTTACTCGCTCGGCATCATGCTGTTCGAGATGCTGACCGGTGAACAGCCGTACCGCGGTGATCAGCCGGTCAACATCGCGTACCGACACGCCAACGAGACGGTGCCCGCACCGAGCGAGGTCAACGCGAGTGTGCCGCACGAGCTCGATGAACTCGTGGCCTGGTCCACGGAACGCGATCCGGAGCTCCGGCCCGCAGATGCTGGCGTCATGCTGGAAGCGCTGCGTCGCGCAGAGGCAGAACTCGGCCAGTCGGCTCGTCCTGAGCCCGCGACCGCGGTCCTCGCGACGGCCGACGAGGACGACATCGAGGACACCGACCCGACCGAGCTGGCCGTCATCACGAGCCAGCTCGCCTCGAGTTCGGCACCCCATGCTTCCGCCGACGAGCACGTCGAACCGTTCATGCCAGGCGCTGCTCCGACGACCGTCAACGCGCCCCTGTCGGTGGACCCCGGCGACGGCGACCTCGCACCCCACCTGCCCCCGGCCTCGACGGCTGCGCAGGCGGGGGCACGCAAGCGCCGTCGCCTCGGTGCCGTCGTCGCCGTGCTGCTCATCGCGATCATCGCCGCAGCCGGCGGAGTTGGCTGGTGGTTCGGTCTCGGGCCCGGCTCCTACGACGCGGTCCCCGACACGGTGTCGCTCACGCAGGCGGACGCGGAGTCGACCATCACCGCGGCAGGATTCACCGTCGGCGAGGTCACCCAGGAGTTCTCCCTGGAGGTCGCGGCTGGGACGGTCATGGACATGGACCCCCAGGCCGGCACGTCGCTCGCCCCCGAGACACCCATCTCCCTCGTCGTCTCCGCGGGGCCCGAGATGTTGACCGTGCCCCAGCTCGAGGGGCTCACACTCACGGAGGCGGAAACCGCGATCACCGAGGCCGGCTTCACCTATGACCCGGCAACGACCCTTCGACAGTTCTCCGACGAAGAGGCAGACGTCGTCCTCTCGGCTACCGACACCAACGGCGCTCCCCTCCCCTCCACGCTCGCGGAGGGGCAGCCGATCCGCCTCGTCGCCTCTGCGGGCGTCGTCCCGAACGTCGCTGGCGAGACCCAGGCGAACGCGACGAAGCAGATCGAGGACGCGGGGCTCGTCGTGAACGTGTCCAGCACAGAATTCTCAAGCGAGGTGGCGGCGGGAGTTGTCATCGCCTACTCGACGACCACCGACCCGGTCGTGCCCGGTGACACGATCAACATCTCGGTCTCGAAGGGGCCCGAGTTGGACAACGTGCCGAACGTCATCGGACAAACGGCTCGAGAGGCGATCGCGACCCTCGAGGGCGCTGGCTTCACGGTCAGCCATCTCGTTCCGTCCGACGCGCTCCTCGACCTCTTCCGCGTCACGCAGCAGACCCCCGCGGGCGGACAGCAGGCCGAGAAGGGCTCACGGGTCACGATCACGACCGGCGCCTCGTACTGATCGCCGCGGGCCGGGCCACGCCCCGGCCTGCGTGCCAAACGCAGAAGGCGCACCCCGTTTCCGGGGTGCGCCTTCTGCGCTGTCTGAGCCCTGGGCTAGCGCCGCGCTGCGCGAAGCTCTTCGGCCACGAGGAACGCCAGTTCGAGCGACTGCATGTGGTTCAGTCGCGGGTCGCACAGCGACTCGTAACGAGTCTCGAGCGTCTTCTCGTCGATCTGCTCTGAGCCACCGAGGCACTCGGTCACGTCGTCGCCGGTGAGCTCGACGTGGATGCCGCCCGGGTGCGTTCCGGCCGCGCGGTGCGCCTCGAAGAAGCCCTTGACCTCGTCCACGACGTCGTCGAAGCGGCGCGTCTTGTAGCCGTTCGGGGTCGTGATGCCGTTGCCGTGCATCGGGTCGGTGATCCACAGCGGCTGCGCATCGCTGCCCTTGATGGCCTCGAGCAGCGGCGGGAGCGAGTCCCGGATCTTGCCTGCACCCATGCGGGTGATGAACGTGAGGCGTCCCGGCTCGCGGTTCGGGTCGATCTTGTCGATGAGCCGCAGCATCGTCTCCGGCGTTGTCGACGGCCCGAGCTTCACGCCGATCGGGTTCTTCACTCTGCTGAAGAAGTCGACGTGCGCCTCATCGAGGTCGCGCGTGCGCTCGCCGATCCAGATGAAGTGCCCAGACGTGTCGTACGGCAGGCCCGTGCGAGAGTCGATGCGCGTCATGGGGCGCTCGTAGTCCATGAGAAGGCCCTCGTGGCCGACGAAGAATTCAACGTCGCGGAGCGCGTAGAAATCGGCCCCGGCAGCCGCCATGAAGCGCACGGCGCGGTCGATCTCGGCGGCGAGCTGCTCGTAGCGGGCGTTGGCCGGGTTCGCGGCGAAGCCCTGGTTCCACGAGTGCACCTCGCGCAGGTCAGCGAAGCCGCCGGTCGTGAAGGCGCGCACGAGGTTGAGCGTGGATGCAGCCGTGTGGTATCCGCGGAGCATCCGCTCGGGGTCGGGTGTGCGCCCCTCGGCGGTGAAGTCGAAGTCGTTGACGATGTCGCCCCGGTACGCGGGCAGGGTCACGTCTCCCCGCGTCTCGCTGTCGCTCGAGCGCGGCTTCGCGAACTGGCCTGCCATACGGCCCATCTTGACGACGGGCATGGACGCGCCGTAGGTGAGGACGACGGCCATCTGCAGGATCGTGCGCACCCTGGCGCGGATCTTGTCTGCGGTCGCGCCTGCGAAGGTCTCGGCGCAGTCGCCGCCCTGCAGGACAAACGCCTGACCGGCGGCTGCGGTGGCGATGCGCTCGCGAAGGCGGTCGACCTCGCCGGCGAAGACGAGGGGCGGAAGGGATGCGAGCTCACCGGAGACGCTCGCGACCTTCGCCGCGTCGCCCCACTGCGGCTGCTGCCTGATCGGCAGGTCGCGCCAGGCGTCGAGGCCCTCGAGCACGCCTGGGGACGTCGGGATCGACTCTGTGCGGGTTGAAGTGAATTCGCTCATGCTCGCTTCTCTGATCTCATGTCTCTGATCTCGTGCTGGCAGCCCTCGGCTGCAGCGCTGGTGGTTCTGAATCTCACGCTGAACGGCCCCGACGATACTCGGGGCAACTCGCGTCGTGGTTGCGTGATCGCTCTGGGCGTGACGGGTCTCGGGTGCCGCTCACGACTTCTGGGCGGCGGCGAGCGCCTTGGCGTCTGCGTCCATTTTGCTCCGGATGGACGAGGCGTAGATGTCGCGATAATCCTGGTTGCTCAGCGCGTGCAGTTCGCTCATGATCTCGTCGGTAATGGAACGCAGTACGAAGCGATCGGCGGCCATCCCCTCGTAGCGAGTGAAGGTGAGCGGCTCGCCGAAGACCATGCCGACCTTGCGCAGGCGAGGCACCTTCGCGCCGATGGGGAGCACGCGCTCGGTGTCGACCATGACGACGGGCACCACCGTCACCGGCTTGTCGGCCTGCATGATCATGCGCGCAATGCCGGTGCGGCCGCGGAACATCCGCGCGTCGGGGCTGCGGGTTCCCTCGGGATAGATGCCGAGCACCTTGCCCTCACTGAGGACTCGAAGGCCCGTCTGCAGAGATGCCTCACTCGCTGCTCCGCCGCCCCGGTCGATCGGGAGCATGCCGGTCGATTTGAAGAATTGCGCCGTCAGCCAGCCCTTGATGCCCGTGCCGGTGAAGTACTCCTTCTTGGCGAGGAAGAACACGCGACGGTCGATCGCCAGCGGGAGGAAGAAGGAATCGACGACCGAGAGGTGGTTCGACGCGAGAATGACGGGCCCCTTGGCGGGGATGTTCTCGACGCCGCGCACCCATGGGCGGAAGGTTCCGCGCACCAAGGGACCTGCGAAGAGATGCTTGAGCACCCAGTACAACATGCGTGGCCTCCCGATAGGCGATGGCACATCAGTGTACTCGGGACCTGACCGGCATGGCCTCGCCGCATCGCCGTGTCCGATTCGGTAGGGTGGGTGGTCACTGAACGAGAAGCCGGACATCGCCGGAGACAAGACGTTCAGGCGGCTCACGACCAGGATCACACTCAGGAGTTGCAATGAAGCTATCCGAGACCCCCGCCGTAGTCAGCCCGGAGCCGAGCTGGAACACCACCGATCTGCTCCAGTATCGACTTCGCGAATCGCCGGATCTCGCCCTGTTCGGCCTCCCTGAGGGAAGCAGCTGGCGAGACGTCACCGTCCGGGAATTCCACGCCAAGGTGAACGAGCTGGCGAAAGGGTTCGTCGCGGCAGGCATCGAGCCGGGCGAGCGCATCGCGTTCATCGCGAAGACGAACTACGAGTGGACGCTCGTCGACTTCGCCCTCTGGTACGCGGGAGCCGTGATGGTTCCCGTGTACGAGACGAGTTCGTCAGCGCAGATCGAATGGATGCTCGAGGACTCGGAGGCCGTCGGCATCATCTCGGAGCTCCCGGAGCATGACGACAAGCTCGACGAGATCTCCGACACCGTCTCGACGCTGCGGGTGCGCTACGCGCTGCACGCGGGCGCCGTCGACGAGCTCATCCGTCTCGGGGCCGGCGTCGAGGACGCCGAGATCGAGCGCAGGCGCAGCATCGCCAACGGCGACGACATCGCGACCCTGATCTACACGTCCGGCTCGACCGGGCGACCCAAGGGGTGCGTGATCACGCACTCCAACTTCGTCGAGCTCTGCCGCAATGTGAAGGACCCGCTCGGCGCCCTGATCTACCCCGGCGCCTCCACGGTCCTCTTCATCACCCTCGCGCACGTGTTCGCTCGCTTCATCTCTGTGCTCTGCATCTACGGTGGCGTCAAGGTCGGCCACCAGCACGACACCACGAAGCTGGTCGAGTCGCTCGGCACCTTCCACCCGACGTTCCTGCTCGCGGTTCCCCGCGTCTTCGAGAAGGTCTACAACTCGGCGGAGCAGAAGGCCGAGGCCGGTGGACGCGGCAGGATCTTCCGCAAGGCGGCCGATGTCGCCGTCCGCTACTCAGAGTCGCAGGACGCAGGGCGAACGCCCCTCCTCCTCGGGTTGCAGTACAAACTGTTCGACAAGCTCGTCTTCTCGAAGCTTCGCGAGGTCATGGGCGGACGCGTGAAGCACGCAGTGTCGGGCTCGGCACCGCTCGGCGCGCGCCTGGGCCACTTCTACCGGGCCATCGGCGTCAACATCCTCGAGGGCTACGGCCTCACCGAGACCACAGCCCCGGCTTCGGTCAACCTCGCGGAGAAGTCGAAGATCGGCACGGTCGGTCCGGCGCTGCCTGGCGTCTCGGTCCGCACCGACGAGCACGGCGAGCTCCAGGTGAAGGGCATCAACGTCTTCCGTGAGTACTGGAAGAACCCGGAGGCCACGGCTGACGCCTTCGACGGCGAGTGGTTCAAGACGGGCGACCTCGGTTCGATCGACGAAGACGGCTACATCACGGTGACGGGTCGCATCAAGGAGATCATCGTGACCTCCGGTGGAAAGAACGTGTCGCCCGCCGCGCTCGAAGATCCGATCCGGGCCGACCCACTTGTCGGGCAGATCGTTGTCGTCGGCGACCAGCGGCCGTTCATCTCTGCCCTCGTCACGCTCGACCCGGACATGCTCAAGACCTGGCTCAGCAACAACGGCGAGGACCCGAACATCTCCGTTGCCCAGGCGGCCGAGCATCCCAAGGTCCTGGCCGAGATCCAGCACGCGGTCGACCGCGCGAACACGCGCGTATCCCGCGCCGAGTCGATCCGGAAGTTCGTGGTCCTCGATACGGAGTTCACCGAGGCAGACGGTACCCTCACGCCGAAGATGTCGATCAAGCGCCACGTGATCCTCGAAAAGTACAAGGGCGTCATCGAGGGCATCTACAACGCCGCTCCCGCGACGCAGGGCATCACGCTGAAGTAGCGCTGGCGCCAGGGTCAGAGCGCCTTCGGCGGCGTGTCAGCGAGACGCGCGGCCGAAGGCGCTGGCCTGTGCGGCGGATGCAGCGGTCGCGGGGGCGAACCACTCGCTGCTGCGGATCTCACGCATGGCCGACTTGCGGTGCTCGGCCGCGAGGGTGTCGATATACACAACGCCCTTGAGGTGGTCGGTCTCGTGCTGCAGCATCTGCGCCATCAGGCCGGACCCTTCGAGCACGACGGGTTCGCCGTCAAGATCGGTGCCGGTGACTCGAGCGTGCTCGTAGCGAGGGGTCTTGTTCCAGAGGCCCGGCACGGAAAGGCAGCCCTCGTCGATCTCCTCGAGCTCACCCCACGTGCTCTCCAGCACGGGGTTGAGCACGTAGCCGGTCTGGCCGTCGATGTTGTACGAGAACGCCGCGAGGCTGACCCCGATCTGCGGCGCCGCCACACCGGCCCGGCCTTCGAGCGCCGTCGTGTCCAGCAGGTCGGTCACGAGGCTGCGGATGCGGTCGTCGACGACGGTGATCTGCTCGGCCGGCGTGCGGAGCACCGGGTCTCCGTAGTAGCGGATGGGGCGAACGGTCACAGTTCCTCCTCGGCGCGCAGCAGCGCGTTCTCGACCACCTCGCTTGCTGCGGGGTGAGGCCAGTACTGGCCGCGCGCGAGACCTCTGATGGAGTGTCCGAAGCTCGCCGCGAGGACGAGAGGCTGGAGCAGAACCGCCGCGTCGGGGCCGATGATGTGTGCCCCGAGGATGGTCGCGCTCCCGCGCGCGATGACGAGTTTACAGAAGCTGCGCTGGTCTTCCAGCGCCCACCCCCACGCCGTGGAGCCGTACTCGTGCACCACTTCGAACGCGTCGTACCCGAGCTGCTCGGCGCGCTCGAGCGTGACCCCGAAGCTGGCGATCTGCGGTTCAGTGAAGACGACGTCCGGCACCGGTCCGAGGGTGTTCTTCAACAGGCGGCGGCCTGGTTCGACCGCGATGTTGTGTGCGACGACCCTGGCCTCGTGGTTCGCGACATGCTTGAGCTGGTATCCCGAGTCGATGTCGCCGAGTGCGAAGACGCCGGGAACATGGTGTCCGTCTCGCAGGACGCGCTGATAGGCGTCGACCCGGAGGCGGCCGTCGTCGTGATGGTCGAAGCCGACCTCGAAGGTGCCGAGGGTGTCGGTGTTCGGGATACGCCCGATAGCGACGAGGACCGCGTCGACTTCGAGCTGCGCTCCGGTGCTCGTGGTGAGCGTGGCCACACCGCCCTCGTCGGAGAACCCGACGACGGCGGTGTCGGTCTCGACGCGCCAGCGCTCGCGCGCGGCCTGGACAAACGTCTCGGAGACGTCGCGATCGAGCGACGAGAGCGCGCGTCCTCGCACCAACTGCGTGACCTCGGAGCCGAACGCGCTGAAGACGTGTGCAAATTCGGAGGCGATCGATCCGCCACCAATGATCGCCAGCCGCCGCGGTGCATCGTCGATGCGCATGATCGTGTCGGAGGTATGCACGAGTGGCGAGTCGAACGGAACGACATCGTGTCGGCGCGCCCGGCTGCCGGCCGCAATGACGAGCGTGTCGGCGCTCAGCCGCCGCCCGGACGCGGTAAGAACCTCGCGGTCGCTGAGCATCTCAACGCGCTCCCTGACCAGCATGACCCGCGGGTTGCCGCTCTCGCGGTAGTGCTCACCGCTCTCGCTGATGTGGTCGATGCGAGCGAACACGCGGTCTCGCACCTCCGGCCACGAAGGGCGGAGATGGACGTCGTGGACGCCGAGTCGCTCCGCGTCACGCGCGTGCTGCACGATGTCGGCGACGTGCACGAACATCTTGGTCGGGATACACCCGACGTTGAGGCAGGTGCCGCCGAAGTGCGGACCATCGTCGATGATCGCGGTCGTCGGTCCGTGCTCGTCCGCGGGTGGGAGCGTGTTGCCGGATCCCGCGCCGATGATGAGGAGGCCGAAGTGCTCTGCTGCTGGGAGCTCAGTCATCTGAGCTCTCGGCCCCGGGGCGGACGACGACGAGGAGGTCGCCGTTGCCAACCTCGAGCGGCGACGAGATGGCGAGGCGCTCGACGGTGCCAGCGACGGGCGCGGTGATACCCGCCTCCATCTTCATGGCCTCGATCGTCGCGACGGTCTGACCCTGGGCGACGCGCTCGCCGACCTCCACGCGCAGCGTCACGACGCCAGAGAACGGCGCGGCGACGTGGCCGGGGTTGCCGCTGTCGGCCTTCTCCCGCTCGATCGTGTCAACCTTGATGCTGCGGTCGCGCACGAAGACCGGACGCAGCTGTCCGTTGAGCGTCGCCATGACCGTGCGCATGCCGTCGGCGTCTGGCTCGCCGATCGCCTCGAGTCCGACAAAGAGCTGCACGCCCTTGCCGATGTGGATGACGTGCTCCTCCCCCGGCTCGAGCCCGTAGAGGTAGTCGAGGGTATCCAGCACCGAGAGGTCGCCGAAGAGGCGGACCGTGTCCTCGTAGCTCGCCGTCGGTTGCGGGAAGAGCAGCCGGTTCAGTGTGCGCCTGCGCTCGAGGCTGTCACCTGCGAGGCCCTGCTCATCAGCGGCGGTCAGCGGGGTGACCTCGACCTTCACGTCGCGTCCCTCGAGCACTCGGCTACGGAACGGCTCGGGCCAGCCGTTTGGCAGCTCGCCGAGCTCGCCAGCCATGAAGCCGATGACGGAGTCTGGGATGTCGTACGAGCCCGGGTTCTCCGCGAAGTCGGCGGGGTCGGCACCGACGGCGACCAGGTGCAGGGCGAGATCGCCCACCACCTTCGACGACGGGGTGACCTTGGGAATACGCCCCAGGATCTTGTCCGCGGCGTCGTACATGTTCTCAATCCGCTCGAACTCGTCCGCGAGACCGAGCGCGATCGCCTGCTGCCGGAGATTCGAGAGCTGGCCACCTGGGATCTCGTGCTTGTACACCCGGCCGGTGGGCCCCGGCAGACCGGATTCGAAGGGGCGATAGACCAGGCGAACAGCTTCCCAGTACGGCTCGAGATCCGTCACGCTGGCCAGGCTGATACCAGTGTCGCGTTCCGTGTGCTCGAGGGAGGCCACCAGGGCGGAGAGGCTCGCCTGGCTCGTCGTGCCAGACATTGGCGCGCTGGCGACGTCGACGGCATCGACGCCGGCCTCGCTCGCGGCGAGGAGGGTCGCGAGCTGCCCGCCGGCGGTGTCGTGCGTGTGCAGGTGGACCGGCAGCTCGAATCGTTCGCGGAGCGCGGTCACGAGCTTGGCTGCGGCTTGTGGGCGCAGCAGACCAGCCATGTCCTTGATGGCGATGATGTGGGCGCCGGCGTCGACGATCTGCTCGGCGAGCCGGAGGTAGTAGTCGAGCGTGTAGAACGGCTCGTTCGGGTCGGCGAGGTTCCCCGTGTAGCAGAGGGCCACTTCCGCGACCGCCGTGCCTGTTTCGAGGACGGCATCGATGGCCGGCCGCATCTGCGACACGTCGTTGAGCGCGTCGAAGATTCGGAAGATGTCGACCCCGGTCGCCGTGGCCTCGTGCACGAACGCCTTCGTCACCGCCTCTGGGTAGGGCGTGTAGCCGACAGTGTTGCGCCCACGAAGCAGCATCTGGAGCGGGATGTTCGGCGCCGCCTCGCGCAGACTGGCGAGGCGTTCCCACGGGTCCTCGCCGAGGAAGCGGAGGGCGACGTCGTAGGTGGCGCCTCCCCACGCCTCGATGGAGAGCAGCTCGGGGGTCAGCCGCGCGAGGTAGGGCGCCGCGGTGACGAGGTCGCGAGTGCGGACGCGAGTCGCGAGGAGCGACTGGTGTGCGTCTCGGAAGGTGGTGTCGGTGACCAGCAGGCGTCGTTCCGATCGGAGCTGTGCGGCGAACGCTGCTGGACCGAGGTCGAGCAGCTCCTGGCGTCGCCCTGCCGGCAACGGCGGCGCCGTGTCGAGGGCCGGCAGCTTGGTGCGGGGCTCAACCGAGGTCGGCCGAGTTCCGTGCGGTGCGTTGACCGTCACGTCGGCGAGCCAGTTGACGATCTTGGTGCCGCGGTCGCCAGGGCGACGGTACTCGAGCAGGCCGGGCCGCTGCTCGATGAAGTCGGTGGCGACGTCGCCGCGCTGGAAGTCGGGGTCGTCCAGGACGCCCAGGAGGAAGGGGATGTTGGTGGCCACACCGCGGATGCGGAACTCGGAGAGCGCTCGCCGCGCGCGACGCACAGCCGCCGGGAAGTCGCGTCCCCTGGCCGTCAGCTTCATGAGCATCGAGTCGAAGTGCGGCAGCACCTCGGCCCCCGTCGCGATCGTCCCGCCGTCGATGCGGATGCCTGACCCGCCCGCGGAACGATAGGTGGTGATGACGCCAGTGTCCGGACGGAACCCCTGAGAGGGGTCCTCGGTCGTGATGCGGCACTGCAGCGCGAAGCCGTGCAGCGCGAGCTGGCCCTGCTCGAGGCCCATGTCGTCGAGGCGCTCGCCGGAGGCGACGCGCATCTGCGCCTGCACGAGATCCACGTCGGTGACCTCCTCGGTCACCGTGTGCTCCACCTGGATACGGGGGTTCATCTCGATAAAGACGTGCTGTCCCGCTCGTGGGCCAGCGGTGTCGAGCAGGAACTCCACCGTTCCGGCGTTGACGTAGTCGATGGACCTGGCGAACGCGACCGCGTCGGCGTAGAGCTTCTGGCGCACCTCGTCGGAGAGGTTCGGCGCCGGCGCGATCTCGACGACCTTCTGGTGGCGCCGCTGCACGCTGCAGTCGCGCTCGAAGAGGTGGACGACGTTGCCGTGGGCATCCGCGAGGATCTGGACCTCGATGTGTCGAGGACGGAGCACCGCCTGCTCGACGAACATCGTCGGGTCGCCGAAAGCGCTGTCAGCCTCCTTCATAGCGGACTCCAGCGCGTCGCGGAGGTCCTCGGCACGCTCGACTCGGCGCATCCCTCGCCCGCCACCACCGGCGACCGCCTTGGCGAAGATGGGGAATCCGATCTCCTCGGCCGCGGCACACAGTGCGTCGAGGTCGGTCGAAGGCTCGCTGGACGCCAGCACCGGCACTCCGGCCGCGATCGCCTGGTTCTTGGCCGTGACCTTGTTGCCCGCCGACTCGAGCACACGCGGCGGTGGGCCGATGAAGGCGATGCCAGCTTCTTCGGCCGCGCGGGCGAGTTCCGGGTTCTCACTCAGGAAGCCGTACCCCGGGTAGATCGCGTCGGCCCCAGACTCCTTCGCGACGCGAAGGATCTCGGCGACATCGAGATAGGCGCGAACCGGCTGTCCGACGGTGCCGATCTGGTACGCCTCGTCAGCTTTCAGGCGGTGGAGCGAGTTTCGGTCCTCGTACGGGTAGACCGCGACCGTGCGGGCTCCCAGCTCGACGGCGGCGCGAAATGCGCGGATCGCGATCTCGCCTCGATTCGCGACCAGGATCTTCTTGAACACCGGTGTTCCACCTTCCGACAACGACGACAGGGGCATGCAGCAACGTGACGCCAAGCCTAGTGAATGTAGCCTGGGCAGGTGTTCGTCCTCAGCATCAGTTCCCTCAAGGGCGGCGTCGGCAAGACCACGGTGACCCTTGGCCTCGCTTCCGCCGCCTGGGCCCGTGGGCTCAGAACCCTCGTCGTCGACCTGGATCCCCAGTCTGATGTGTCCACCGGTCTCGACGCGCGCGCCCAGGATGGCGCAACGATCGCCGACGTGCTCCGATCCCCCAAGGCGAGCACGGTCAGGGCCGCGATCGCCCGATCCTCGTGGGGCGAGGGCAGCCATGGCGTGATCGACCTGATGGTCGGCAGCCCGGCGGCGCTGAGCTTCGACACCCCGAACCCGTCGATCCGCGAAATCTGGCGTCTCGAGGAGGCGCTCGCCGTCGTCGAGGCCGAGTACGACCTCGTCCTCATCGACTGCCCGCCATCCCTCAACGCGCTCACGAGAACGGCCTGGGCCGCATCCGATCGCGTGGCCGTCGTCACGGAACCTGGCCTCTTCTCGGTGGCAGCGGCAGACCGAGCGCTCCGGGCCGTCGACGAGATCAGGCGGGAACTCTCACCGAGACTGCAGCCGCTCGGCATCATCGTCAACCGAGCCAAGCACCAGTCCATCGAGCATCAGTTCCGTCTGGGCGAGCTCCGCGACATGTTCGGCCCCCTGGTCCTCTCCCCTGCGCTGCCCGAGCGCACCTCACTGCAGCAGGCCCAAGGAGCCGCAAAGCCGGTCCACCTCTGGCCGGGGAGCTCGGCCGAGGAGATGGCTGCGAGCTTCGACACGCTGCTCGAGCGGATCATGCGCGCAGGTCGGCTCGGCCCGCACGCGGAGCCCGCGGGCCCCGGCAACGACGAAGCCCCGCCGACGCGTGGGCGTCAGCGGGGCCGGTCGCAGCCGTAGCTGAATCTGCTCAGCTAGCGCGGCTCGCGCGGCGGGCAGCCAGTTCGTCGACGGGGTCAATCGTCTGCTGCTCGAAGTCGACGAGCGTCGACTCGACCTCACGCAGCACCTGACCGACAAAGATGCCGAACACGCCCTGACCCCGGTGCACGAGGTCGATGACCTGGTCGTTCGACGTGCACAGGTAGACGCTCGCACCGTCGGACATCAGGGTGGTCTGCGCCAAGTCGACGACGCCAGTCTCATGCAGCTGGTCGACCGCGGTGCGGATCTGCTGCAGCGAGATGCCGGTCTCGAGGAGGCGCTTGACGAGCTTCAGCACGAGGATGTCGCGGAACGAATAGAGGCGCTGCGACCCTGAGCCCTTCGCACCGCGAACCGTCGGCTCCACGAGGCCCGTCCTGGCCCAGTAGTCGAGCTGCCGGTACGTGATGCCCGCGGCCCGTGCTGCAACGGCGCCGCGGTAGCCGGAGCCCGGATCGAGGTCCGGAATGCCGTCGGTGAAGACCAACTCGCCGCCGGTTGGCGCGTCGCCCTGTCCCTGCTCGCTCATGCCTGCACCTTTCACACGTCTTCGACCGGCTAGCGCCCAGTCTCGCTGGGCTGAAGCACTGAGGTAAGGGCACTGGGCCTACCACAAGGGAACTTGAGGTAAGTCCCGAGCCGTCTTGGTCGATTCTATTGGAGCGTATGCGACTCGGCTACTTCCGAACCACACAGATGTCATCCATCCCCCGAGTTGCCCAGAATCTCAGGCGTCGAGCCCGCTCTCGCGGCGTGTCGCCGGGCGATTCGGGTCAGCACGAATTCGCCTCAGGTTCAACCGGAGGATGAACCTATCTCCGGCCGCGAACGGCCTGGCGGATGAGCGAGCGCCGAACCGACTCGAGGTGCTCGGCGAGCTCGTTCGCGCGCTCGACGGCCTCGCTCGCGCTTCGCGAGCGTCGAGAGCTCGTCGATAGCGCCTGCTCGATAAGGCCGAACTCGTGGTGCGCAGCCGCCCGGAACGGGCGAAGGTGACGTGGCTCGATGCCGACCTTCTCGAGCTCGACGAGCGTGCTCAGCATGGTGAGCTCGTCCTCCTGGTACCGGCTGGCCGCTGGGATGAGGCCTGCACTCACCGCCTGCTCGAGCAAGGCCGGCTTCGCACCTGAGCGCTCGAGCAACTGCGCGCGATCAAGCACGGTACCTGCGGCGAGCATCGTCTGACGCTGTGGCGCACGCGAGCCTGGCAGCTCTGGGTCGAGGCCGCGGTCGAGCGCGTCGAAGTACTCCGCGATCACCTTGAGCGGCAGGTAGAGGTCGCGCTGCATAGTCAGCACCTCGCGCAGGCGAGCGACATCGGCCGCAGAGAACTTGCGGTAGCCCTTTGGCGTGCGCTCGGGATGCACGAGGCCCTTGTCCTCGAGGAACCTGAGCTTCGAGGGGCTCAGCTCAGGGAATTCGACGTTCAGGCGCTGGAGCACCTGGCCGATGCTGAGCGTGCGACCAGGTCCCCGAGAAGCAGCCGCCGCGATAGCGGCCACGTTCAGTTCCCGGCAGACGCGGAGGTCAGGCTGGTGTCGAGCGGCGAGCTGTAGAAGGTGAGACGGAACTTACCCACCTGCACTTCGCCGCCGTTCGTCAGCACGGCGGAGTTGATGCGCTCGCCGTTGTAGTACGTGCCGTTGAGCGAGCCAAGGTCGCGCATGTGGAACTCGCGCCCGTGCCTCGTGAACTCGGCGTGGCGGCGGGAGACGGTGACGTCGTCGAGGAAGATCTCGGCGTTCGGGTGACGCCCGGCCACCTGCAGATCGGTGTCGAGCAGGAACCGGGCTCCGACGTTGGAGCCCCGGCGCACGATCAGAAGCGCGGAACCAGAGGGAAGCGCGCTGATGGACTCCATCTCTTCCTTCGAGACGCCCCCGGCGATGAGCGCCGCGAGCTGCGCGCTGAAATCGCCCGTGAACGACATCGTCGAAGACTGCGTCTGCTCATCGACAACGCCGTCGCCTTCAGGGGTTCGCGCCTCAGCGTCAGAACCAGCCATATTTGCCTCCTCGAGTCGGTGCTCAAGCGTAGCGGAATCGGGGGTGCCCGGATTCCTGTCGGTGAACTGCAGAAGCGCCGCCAGCCATTGTGCGTCAGACGACTGAGTGTTGTCGAAACGAGAGCGCAGATCGTTCCACTTTTTCACCCTCGGCGTACACTTCCTGGGTGCTAGACCAGTCTCCTGCCGGCAACCATGCTGACTTCGATGACCGCTACGGTGGCGATCCGATCGCCCGCATGCGGGAGCGGAAGTCGGCGCCCCTCACACGCAAGGTCGCCATGGCGAGCGGCATGTGGCTCGAGGATGCGGCGACCGGGTTCTATGGGCGTCTCGCCTCGGCGAACAAGCAGACCGTGACGCTCCAGGACTTCGACGGGCAGCGCAAGGCGTTCCCGGCCGATTCGATCTTCCTGCTCGACGACGAGCCCGTGCTCCTCGGCCCGCCCGCAGCGAAGCAGCCGGCGGGCCGTGCGAGAAGCGCGTCTGGCTCGTTCCACGTCGCCGACGCGAAGGCTCGGACGGCTCGTGCAGGCCGCATCTTCGTGGAGGGCAAACACGACGCCGAGCTCGTCGAGAAGGTCTGGGGCCACGACCTGCGGATCGACGGCGTCGTCGTCGAGTTCCTGCAGGGCGCCGACCACCTCGCGGAGGTGCTGACGGTCTTCGGGCCGAGCTCGACCCGGCGCGTCGGCGTGCTCCTCGACCACCTCGTGAAGGGCTCGAAAGAGCAGCGCATCGCCGACGACATCACGAGACGCTTCGGCGCATCCCACGTGCGCGTCGTCGGCCACCCCTACGTCGACGTCTGGCAGTCGGTGAAGCCGGAGCGACTCGGTCTGACTTCGTGGCCGGTCATCCCAAGAGGACAGGACTGGAAGAAAGGCATCTGCAGGGCGCTCGGATGGCCGGCAGAGGAGCAGGCGGACACCGCACGAGCGTGGCAGCGCATCCTCGAACGAGTGCGCGACTACCGGGACCTGGAACCCTCGCTGCTCGGGCGCGTGGAAGAGCTCATCGACTTCGTCACGGAGCCTGGCGGCGCAGGTACCTGAACGCGTACACGACGCCGGCCGCGACGTGCAGCATCGTGCCGACGACGAGCATCCACCACGTGATGACACGCAGCGGCTCGGCGGGGACCTGCTCGGCGTACGACAGCAGGTGCAGCGGCATGGCGACCATGATGAACGCCGAGCGGGCCTTGCCCAGGAGGTTCACTCTGCCCTCGCGGACACGCTCGAGGCGGGTGAGCCCGATCACGAGCAGGGCGGCGTCGCAGAGGAAGATCGTGACGAGCACAAACCAGGGGAAGTAGCCGAGCAGCGCGAGCCCGAGCCCGATCACGATGATGCCGAGCCGATCGGCGACGGGGTCGAGGATCTCGCCGACGCGCGAGACCTGCCCGAGGCGGCGGGCGAGGAACCCGTCGATCCAGTCGGTCGCGCCGAACGCGGCGAGGCTGACGGTCGCGGCGAGCTCACGCCCATCCGCGGCGAGCCAGATCGTGAGCGGCACGAAGACGAGCAGTCTGACCACCGAGATGGCGTTCGGGAGTGTCGCCCACCGCATCGGGGCTTCCTGCCGCTCGAGTCCCATGCGCACATCCTCTCAGCCGCCTCGTGTTCGTGCCTGGGCGCGCGAGCGTGTCGGTGGATGTTCGTAGGCTGTCCTCGATGAGACTCCTGCACACATCCGACTGGCACATCGGGCGCACCTTCCACGGCCATTCGACCCTCGAGGCCCTCGCCGGCGTGCTCGCGGCGATCCCGGCGATCGTCCGCGAACAGGAGGTCGACGCCGTCCTCGTGGCGGGCGATGTGTTCGACTCGGCGACACCGTCGCGTGCGGCCCTCGAGGTCCTCGCGGGGGCCATCCGGGCGATCCGCGAAGCGGGCGCCGCGGTGATCCTCTCCAGTGGCAACCATGACTCGGCAGCGAGGCTCGGCTTCCAGTCGGAGTGGGCGGCCTTCGGCGGAGTGCACGTGCGAGCCGAACCAGAGGCCCTCGCGGAGCCGGTGCTCCTGACCGACGAGCACGGCGAGGTCGCCGTCTACGGCATCCCGTATCTCGAGCCTCTCCTGGTCCGGCGCATGCTTCCGGAGGGGACACCCGGCACGCAGGCAGGGGTGCTCGCAGCCGCGATGGACGCTGTTCGGGCCGACTCGGCTCGGCGCGGCGTGCGCTCGGTGGTGCTCGCCCACTGCTTCGCAGGCGCGAGTATGGCCGAGGCGGAGGGCCTCGAGCGCGACATCACGGCGGGCGGGCTCGACATCGTGCCGACCAGCACGTTCGACGGCGTCGACTACGCGGCACTGGGGCACATTCACGGCAGGCAGACGCTCGAGGCGTCGATCCGGTTCTCCGGAGCTCCCCTCCACTACACGTTCGGCGAGGGCGGGAAGCCCCGAGGCGGCTGGCTTGTCGACCTCGACGCAGACGGGCTCGATCGGGTCTCCTGGGTCGATCTGCCGGTCCCCCGCGCGATGACCACGCTCACGGGCACGATCGACGACCTCCTCGCCTCGCCCGCGCACGCAAGTGCCGAGCCGGACTGGGTGCGTGCGGTGCTGACCGACAACGTGCGGCCGCTCGATTCGATGCGCCGCCTGCAGGAGCGCTTCCCGCACTGCGCGCTCATCGAGTTCGCGCCTGCCGCCCCCGAGCAGCACGCGACGGCGGGCTACGCGGCGCGGATCAGCACCGGGAGGGGTGACACGGAGCTGGTCGACGGGTTCCTCGCGTTCGTCCGGCGCGGTGAGGGGCTGAGCGACGCCGAGCGCGAGCTGGTCGAACGGCAGCTCGCGGAGCTGGGGGCGGACGCGTGAGGATCAGCGCACTGAGGATCGCGGGCTTCGGACCCTTCCGTGGCGAGCAGCGCATCGACTTCGACCAGTTCGCCGGCGACGGCGTGTTCCTCATCAGCGGCAAGACCGGCTCAGGCAAATCGAGCGTGCTCGACGCCATCGTCTTCGCGCTCTACGGCAGCGTGCCCCGCTACGAGGGGCAGAGCGCGCACGGCATCCGAAGCCACCACGCAGCTCCCGACGACCCGAGCTACGTCGAGCTGGAGTTCGAGCTCGGAGCCACAAAGTACCTCGTGCGTCGCGAGCCCGAGTACGAGCGCCCGAAGCGACGGGGCGCAGGCACGACGAAGCACAACGCCGCGGCGCAACTCTCGCAGTCGGTCGACGGCCAGTGGCACGGTATTGCCGCCAAGCCCGTCGATGTCGCCAAGGCGCTCGCCGAGGTGCTGCCGCTCTCCAGGGCGCAGTTCCTGCAGGTCGTGCTGCTCGCGCAGAACCGCTTCCAGGAGTTCCTGCACGCCTCGACCGGCGACCGGCAGGCCGTGCTGCGGGCCCTGTTCGCCACCGATCGCTTCAAGCGGCTCACGTCGAACCTGGCGAATGCGCGGCGCGAGGCCGTCGCCGCCGCAGAATCGGCGTCGGCGGACGTCACGCGCATCACGCGCGAGATCGAGGACTTGGCACCCGCGGATGGCGCAGATGGGCACGCGGATGCGTCGCGCCTCTCACTCGCCGAGGCCGAACGGCGCCGCGACCTCGCCACGACGGCCGCGTCCCACGCGGCGGAGGAGACCGCGCTGACGGCCGCCGCGCAGCAGCGCGCAGAAGCTGCGCTCGGGGAATCCAAGCGAGTGCAGGAGCTGCAGAGCCGCCGGAAGCGACTCCTCGACGAGCAGGCCAGGCTCGCGGCAGAGGCCGAGACCGTCGAGGTGGCTCGGCACCAGCTCGCGCGCTCGCGAGCCGCGGCTCCGCTCGAATCCGAGCTCCAGCTCAGCGCGTCGACCGCGGCCAAGCTCAGTCGTCTGAGCACCGCTCGCGCTGACGCCACCAACGAGCTGCTCGGGCACCTGCGAACGTCGCCGTATGCGAGTGACCTCGACCAACTCCAGCAGGACGATGCGCCCGCGGAGCTGGCTGACGAGTCGGCCCGAGTGCTCGGAACGCTCGAGGAGCTGCTCCGACTCGAGCAGGCGCTTCCTGGGGAACGGACGGCGCTCGAGCGGCTTCGATCCGCGCGAACGGCCAATGGGGCCCAGCTCGAGAACATCACGGCAGAGCTGTCGCTGCTCCCCGAGCGGCGCGCGACGCTGCACGAACGCATCACCGGCGGTGAGGTGCAGGCCGCGGCGCTGCCCGGCGCGGAGGAGCAGCTCGCACGATCCACCCAGCTCATCGCCGTCTCTACGGAGCGCACGACCCTCGCCGCCGAGCAGCTCGCGGCCCTCGAACGCAGCGCTCGGCTCGCGGAGCTCGCCACCGCGGAGTCCGCCGCGGAGCGCACCCTCATCGCGCGGCGACTGGCCTCGAGCGCACTCGTGCTCGCCCAGGAGCTGACCCACCAAGCCCCGTGCCCGGTCTGCGGGAGTCGCGAACACCCGGCCCCAGCCGCAGGCGACGGCATCGAAGACGTGAGCGACGCCGCGCTGGCGCGGGCACGCGCCTCAGCCGCGAAGGCCAGTGAGGCGCACTCGGAGGCGCAGCTCAGCCTGGCTGCCCTCGTGCAGCGCGCCGGCGTCCTCGATGCTCGCCTCGAGGGCCGCTCACCGGAGGAACTCGAGGCCGCGTTGCTTGAAGCAAAGAGGCGGGTGGGGCTCGCACGAGACGCCGAGAAGGCCCTCGCGCAGCACCGGACGCAGCTGGGCGACCTCGAAGCGAGCGAGCGGGCGATGCTCGAAGAGCAGACAAAGGCCCGGTCGCACGACGGCGAGCTCGCCGCCGAGATCAGTGCGCTCGAGGCTCGCCTCACCGCCGACGCCACCCGAGTCGAGACCGGACTGGGCGGCTTCGACTCCATCGCGGCCCGGGCCCGACACGTCGGTCGCACGCGCGAACTCGCGGGGTCCCTCCTCGGCCTCACCCGCGACCTCGAGGCTGCTCAGCACGACGCAGAGGACGCCGAGGCGCGGATCTCCGCCGCGCTCGAGGACTCGCCGTTCGCTGACCGGGAGGCCGCGACCGCCGCGCTGCTGCCGAAGGCGACCGCCGCGCAGCTCGACGCGCGCATCCGCACCCACGAGCAGGCCACGGCGTCGGCGGCATCGGCCCTCGCCGAGCTGACCCTGCAGCACGTCCCCGCCGAACCCGCCGACGTCGCCGCCGCCGCCGAGGCCAGGACCGCCGCGGGGCGCACCCACGACGCGCAGGTCGCGACGCAGACGCGCCTCAAGGGGCTCGCAGCACGCCTCGGCGAACTCGTCAAACGGCTCGCCAAGGAGCTCGCGACGAGCGAGGAACTGTTCGCACGCGCGGAGACCCTGCGCGTGCTCGCAGGCACCCTCTCCGGGCAAGAGCCGAACGAGAAGCGTATGAGCCTCGAGGCCTACGTGCTCGCGGCGGAACTCGAGGAAATCGTGGCCGCCGCCAACGCCCAGCTCGCGCGGATGACCGCCGGTCGCTACAGCTTGGAGCACGACGACGGGCTCCAGTACCGAGGCGCACAGTCGGGCCTCGGGCTGCGCATCGTTGACGCCTACACGGGTCGCTCGCGGGCCACCGAGTCGCTCTCGGGCGGCGAGACGTTCCTCGCATCGCTCGCGCTGGCCCTCGGCCTCGCGGAAACCGTCACCTCACGGGCTGGCGGGGTGCGCCTCGACACCCTGTTCATCGACGAGGGCTTCGGTTCGCTCGACGGCGAAACGCTCGGCACGGCGATGGCCACCCTCGACCGCCTGCGCAGCGGAGGTCGGACGATCGGCGTCATCAGTCACGTCGAGGCCATGCAGGAGCAGATCACCTCGAAGCTCCAGGTCACCGCCGACGCGCACGGCGAGAGCAGGGTGGACGCCAGGACGAGCTAATCGGGTGGCAGCGCCAACGGGTGCGAGCCTGCCACCGCCACAGACGGTCCACGTCCACAAGTCGATACGATCGGCGGATGGATCGAGACGAGCACGGCTACCACCAGCCAGGGCCAGCGTCGGTGCGCGTCGACGTGTGGCTCTGGGCCGTTCGCATCTACAAGACGCGCAGCGCGGCGACGGCAGCCTGCAAGGCCGGGCACGTGAAGATCGACGGAGAACGCGCCAAGCCTGCGCAGCGCATCCACGTCGGCGACGAGGTCAGGGTGCGCACCGATCGGGACCGCATCCTCATTGCCCAGGAGTTGCTCAAGAAGCGCGTCGGCGCGCCGATCGCGGCGAAGGCGCTCATCGACAACTCGCCGCCGCCTCCCCCGCGAGAGTTCACGGCGCCCATCGGCTTCAGAGACCGAGGCGCTGGCCGTCCGACCAAGCGTGAGCGGCGGGAGATTGACCGGATCCGCGGACGCGAGTCGGACGGCGGGGGCTGGACCCCCGACGAGTGAGCCGCCACGCGGGAACCGCAGCGCACTGAGGCTGCAGGGAGCAAGGACAATCGGCACCTCCTGGCACCGTGCGACCTCGGCTCACCGCATCCCCCGAACGGGCGCGGTGAGCCGCTGCAGGACGGGA
The DNA here is from genome assembly GCF_049707175.1 of Pseudoclavibacter helvolus. Classification (GTDB taxonomy): domain Bacteria; phylum Actinomycetota; class Actinomycetes; order Actinomycetales; family Microbacteriaceae; genus Pseudoclavibacter; species Pseudoclavibacter helvolus_A. The sequence continues at coordinate 113,624 of NZ_JBNAFM010000008.1, forward strand.
CCTACGCCTTGATCGCGTTGCGCTCGCCCGCGCGGACAGGCACGGTCAGGCGGTTGTCTGCAGCCGGCGTCGGGCAGACGAAGTGGTCGCTGAACGCGCACGGCGGCAAGTAGGCGCGGTTGAAGTCGATCGTGGTCGCCCCGTCGGCCTCCGGCGCCGGGACGGTGAGGAAACGGAAGCGGTAGCTTTCGGTTCCGCTCGTCGCATCGGCGAAGACCACCTGCAGGCCGGCCTCGGAGTGGTCGGCGTCGATCGAGAACTGTGCGCCGCCCAGTTCGAAGTCGAGCTTGCCGCCGAGCTGCTTGCGGGAGACATACCCGTCGGCCTGCAGCACGTCGACCTCGTCCGTCGAGGGGCGGAACGTTGCCGCGACGACGTAGTCCTCGTCGGGTGCGTAGCTCTCGATGCCGAGCAGCGCGGCTCGCCCGGCTGCCTCAGGGTCGAGGACGCGGAGGGCACGCTGGTCGTCGCGCGCGAACGCACGGAGGATGCGTTCGCCGTCGCGAAGCTCCTCGCCCGTGGTGAGGGTCACGCGGTCGGCGACTGCCGCGCCTGTGGCGTCGGTGTAGCCGCTCGAGCCGAGACCTGTGCCGACGACGGCGCCGTCCTCGATCGTCCAGGCACCAGCGACGCCGTCGAGCTCGAGGTCGATGCCGTCAGCGAGCCAGTTCGTGGCGACGAGCGACGCGGGCCCGTGGGGTGCTCGCACCGCCCGCTCACGACTGGCGTGCCAGGCCTCCCAGCGCTCGCCGAACTGGTCTCCGGTCACGATGCTCTGCTGCGTGCTCATGTTGCTCCCTTTCCTCGTGCTCTCTGCTGATCTCGCCGATGCGTCTCAAGGTACTCAGTGCGACGGCGTCGTTCTCGCGGAACGACACGGCGTTGGTCCTGGGGCGCGAGAAGGCGCCGACGAACGGGTTCGACGTGTACGGCCCGACCGCGAAGCGACGCGGATGCACGGACCCGTCTGCCCGCACGACACGAGAGTCAGCTCGGCGCACCTCGATGACTCCGGTCGCGAGGCTTCCCTCCGGCGTGGCCGCGATGCGTTCGCGGCCCTCCCCCGAGTCGATGAGCTGCCGCAGTGCCACGTTGTCGGTGTGTGCGACGTCGGAGTCGGGCAGCCAGGCGTCGATGAGCGCGCGGGCTGAAACTTGGCGCTCGAGCGTCGTCCCCTTGGCCCGGAACCGCCCGGCTTCTTCGTCCTCCCAGACTCGGAGGTCGCCGCCGAGGAAGTGCACGACACCCACCTCGCTCAAGGCGAGCAGCTCGTCGAGGCGGTGTCCTGGTGGTCCCGAGGCGACGTAGCTGAAGAAGCCCTTCCACCAGACGCGCACGTCGCTCGCGAGCGACGCCGGCGACCAGTTGGGCGCATCCTGGATCTCAACGAAGGTCATGAACGAGAAGAGGAGCGCCAGGAAGAGCCCCTGGCTCTCGCTGTGCTGCTGGCTGTTCCTGCGTCGCAGGTCCTCGCGAATGTAGTCGTGGAGGGCTTCAGAGACGGACCCGACGTCGGTCGCCGTTGCTCCTCGCAGCGGATGATCGAAGGTCTCGATGTCGAGTTCGTCGTTCGGGTCGACGAGCGCCGCGATGACGGCCTCGTGGAGCTCCGTCGATTGGGCCTCGTAGCGGTCGAGGTCGGCGCGGAATTCGACCCAGGAGACGCGAACGCGCTCGGGGTGCCCGGTGAACAGTTCGCGGTAGTAGCCGTGCAGCATCTCTTTGGCGAGGAGTGGCCAGAAGTGGGTGCGGAAGTCCAGCACTTCGTGGCGTGCGACAACGTCACGTGCGATGTCCGCGGTGAAGTAGCGCGTCTCGAACGGCTCGCCCTGCAGCACGCTGGTGACTTTGGAGTGGTACGGCACTCCGCGCCGTGAGCCGACGAGGATGCGCGGCTCGCGCCCCGAGGGTCGGTAGGCCAGCCGTCCGGGTTCCGGCCCTGGCGCGAACGTGCCGCCCCGCCCCTCAGTCAGGAGCACAAGGAGGTCGACGGCCGCGAGCCCGAGGCCGCGGACGATGACGGGCTCTCCGGCTTCGACGGCGCTGAAGTCGGCGTCTGCGGTGAACGACGGCGGCACGTAGGCGAGCTCGTGGCGGGCGGCGAAGTCGCTCAGCTCGGCGGTGCGCGTGCCCTCGTGGACGGTCGTTCCGGAGTGCCCGAGCGCGTAGACGACAACGTCGACAGTGAGGTCGTCTCCGGTGTCGAGCTCAACACGCTGTGCGCCGCTCTCAAGCGTCGTGACGCCGGTGACCTCTGCTTCGTGGACCCGCACGGTGAGCCCAGCTGGGGCCGCCGCGGCTGCCTGCTCGAAGAACCAGGCGAGGTAGCGGCTCTGGAGGCGTCGTGTCGGGAAGCTCGCCGGGCCGAGCGCTCTGATCTCCGCGGCGATCCGCGGGTCCTCGGCGTCGAGGTCGTAGCCCTGCAGCTCCCCCGAGGTCGCCAACCGTGCCCAGTCGACGAGCGACGGTCCCTGGCGGACTGGCCCTTCGATGGTGCTCGTCTCGTCGGTGAACATGGTGACGTCTGCGGCCAGAGAATTGAGCTTGAGGAGCCCGGACTGGGCGTTGCGCCAGATGCGGCCGGCGCCTGGAGGATGCGGGTCGACGAGGTGCACCACAAGCGGACCCGTCGCTTCCGCGGCGTAGTTCGCGACGATGCGCTCGAGGAGGCCGGCTCCCCTGGGACCTGCGCCGAGGAGGGCGATGCACCGTGCCCCCTTGCCGCTGTCGGCGTCGACGAGCCTCGCTGCGGCGGTCATGCGATCGCCTCGAGCACGCGCGGCCTAGCGTTGCCGCCCGGAATCGCATCGACGAGCGCCCTCGTGTACTCGTTGGCGCTGTGTGCGAAGACCTCGTCGACGGTGCCCTCCTCGAGGAGCTCACCACCTCGGAGCACGCCGACTCGGTCGGCGATCTGTCGAACGACGCCCAGGTCGTGGGTGATGAAGAGGTAGCTCAGCGAGTGCTCCGCTTGGAGGTCGACGAGCAGCTGCAGGATCTGGGCTTGGACGGAGACGTCGAGCGCGGAGACCGCTTCGTCGAGCACGATGAGCTCGGGCTTGAGCGCGAGGGCCCGCGCGATGGCGACGCGCTGCCGCTGCCCGCCCGAGAGCTGCGTGGAGCGTCGTTCGGCGAAGCTGGTCGGCAGCGCGACGTCGTCGAGCAGCTCGAGCACTCGGGCGTGCCTCGACGCTCGATCGCCGAGGCCGAAGGCGCGCAGCGGCTGCTCGATGGATTCGGCGACGGTGAATCGCGGGTCGAGCGAGGAGTATGGGTCTTGATGCACGAGGCCGGTTCTGCGACGGAACGCCCGCAGTTCGCGCCCTCGCGCGCCGGCCACTTCGGCACCGTCGAGTTGGATGCTGCCGCGGTCGGGCCGCTCGAGCAGCAGGGCGAGCCTCGCGGTGGTGCTCTTTCCCGATCCCGACTCGCCGACGAGCGCGTAGCTCTCGCCCCGCGCGATCGAGAACGTCACGTCCTTCGTCGCCTCCACGCGTGCACCGCCGGGAAGACGGAAGCTTTTGCTGAGGCCGGAGACCTCGAGCACCGGCCGGGCGCGGTCGGTGGCGAGGGTGCCAACCGCGGGCACGAGCCGGCTGGAGGTGCGCGTCGGCGCTGCAGCCACCAGGCGTCGCGTGTAGGGGTGCTGCGGGTCTTCGAGCACCTGGGCCGCGGGTCCCGCCTCGACGATCACGCCGTGCTGCATGACGAGGATGCGGTCGGCTCGGTCGGCGGCCACGCCGAGGTCGTGGGTGATGAACAGCACCGCGGTGGCTGCGACGGCGGCTCGTTCGGCGATGAGGTCCAGGATCTGCCGCTGGACGGTCACGTCGAGCGCGCTGGTTGGCTCGTCGGCGATGATCAGGCCGGGTGATGCGGCCAGGGCCGCCGCGATGAGCACGCGCTGCCGCATCCCGCCCGAGAACTGGTGCGGGTACTGGGCCGCGCGGTTGGCGGCGTCGGGGATGCCCGCGTCCTCGAGCAGCGCGATGGCCTTCGCTTTGGCCTCCCGTTTGGTCGCGAGCCCGTGGATGAGGAGGACTTCGGCGACCTGGGCTCCGACGGTCTGCAGCGGGTTGAGCGACGCTGACGGGTCCTGCGGAATGAGCCCGATGCGCGCGCCGCGGACTGCCCGCCACTCGAGGGGTGTCAGTGCCGTGAGGTCGAGGCCGTCGTAGCGGAGCGCATCCGCGGTGACCTCAGCGCGAGGTGGGAGGAGGTCGACGATGGCCTTTGCGACGCTGGTTTTGCCTGAGCCGGATTCGCCGACGATCGCGACCTGTTCGCCGGGGTGGACATCGAAGGAGACGCCAGCGACGGCGAGGGTCGTGGCACCGCGGTAGGCCAGCTGCAAGCCGCGAACGGAGAGCAGCGGCTGGGCCTGCACGCGCTCGGGGAACTGGGGTGCGGTCATGAACGGTCTCCTCGATCTTGAAGCCAACGGGAGAGGCGTGCCGTGGAGAGCACGACCGCGACGATCACCAGGCCGGGCAGCGTGGTGAGCCACCAGGCGGCCTGCAGGTAGTCGCGGCCCTCGGAGATGAGCGCACCCCATTCGGGCTGGGGCGGCGGCGCACCGAAGCCGAGGAAGCTGAGTGCGGAGATGGCAAGCACGGCCGCGCCGAACTCGATTGCGGCGAGCGCCAGCACGGGGGTGACGGCGGCGGGCAGCACCTGTCGGAAGATGATGCTCGGCCAGCGGGCGCCGGAGAGCTTCGCGGCTTCGATGTAGCCGGCTGTGGCGACGGAGAGCACCTGCGAGCGCATGATGCGCGCGAAGGCAGCCGTCGAGGCGAGGCCGACCGCGATGGCGATGTTGAGCGTGCCGAAGCCGAGTCCGGTGATGATGGTCAACGAGAGCAGCAGGGCGGGGATGGCGAGGATGACGTCGACGAACCGCATGATCACCTCGTCGACGACGCCGCGCAGGTAGCCTGCGAGCAGACCGAGCAGTGCCCCGGTTCCGAGGGCGATCACCACGGCGAGGCCCGAGGCCAGGAGGGTCGTCCGCGACCCGTAGATGAAGCGTGCGAGCGTGTCCCGGCCCAAGTTGTCGGTGCCGAACGGATGCGCGGCGCTGGGCGGCTGGAGGCGCTCACTCAGGGTGCCGTTGATGGCGTCGTACGGCGTGAAGATGGACGGCAGCGCCGCCCAGGCGATGACCGTCGCGAGCACGACGATGGCGAGGATCAGGGATGGCAGGCGGAGGAGGCTGCTGAATCGCGCGAACGACGAGGCTGGTACGGCTTCGGGGACGGGTTGCGGCGTGCGTTCGCCGGCGCGGCCGTCGGCCTGCCCGTCGGTGACGATGGGCGCGATGTAGCGCTCGGTGCGGCTGAGTGGGGTCAGCCCGGGAACGGTCTCGAGCAGTGGCTGGCTCATGCTGGGACCTCGTTCCTGCTGGCCTTGGCGGGGTCGTTCGGGTCGGCGACCAGGGCGGGGGCTGTATCTCGGCGGCTCGCGCCGGCGCGTCCTTGCCCGGCCGAATGCGCGAGACGCGGGTCGATCAGCGGGTAGAGGGCGTCGACGAGGAGGTTCGTCACTACGAACACCACCGCGGCGAACACCACGGCGATCATGACGAGCGGGATGTCTCGGTTGGCGACGGCGGTCACGATCATGCGTCCGACGCCGTCTCGCGAGAACACGGTCTCGGTCACGACGGTGCCGGCGAGCAGCTGGCCGACCAGGACTCCGCCGATGGTGAGTGTTGGCAGCGCGGCATTGCGGAGCGCGTGGCGCACGAGGATGCGCGTCTCGCCAGCTCCCTTGGCTCTCGCCTGCTCGACGAAGGGCCGGGCCAGCGTCTCGTGCAGGCTGCGCGTCAGCACCTGCGCGAGGTACGCGCCGGTGGGGATCGCCAGGGTCAGCGCGGGGAGGATGAGCCCGACGAAGCCGGTGCTTCCGAAAGCCGGCACCCAGCCGAGGCGGAAGGAGAAGACCTGCAGGAGCAGGAGTCCCAGCCAGAAGGTGGGGACGGCGATCGCGAGCGACGGCAGGGACTGCAGGACGCCGCGCAGCCACGACGAGCGGACGAGGTTGCTGAGGACGGCGAGGCCGATCCCGCCGACGACGGAGAGCACGAGCGCGGCCCCCGCGAGGGTCGCGGTTGATGGGAGCGCCCTCGTGAGCACGTCGAGGGCTGGGATGCCGTTCTGCACGGAGCTGCCGAAGTCGAGCACGAGCGCGCCGCCGAGGGCTGTCAGGTATTGCTCGTGCAGGGGCGCGTCGAGCCCGAGTTCTGCCCGGAGCGCTTCGACCGCCGCCGGGTCCGCGGCACCCTCGCCGCCGCCGGCCGCAGCGACGGCGGCGGCGTCTCCCGGGAGGAGATACAGCAGCAGGAAGGAGAGCGTGAAGGCCGCCCAGAGGACCAGGGCCCCCAGGGCGAGCCGAGCTGCGAAGAAGCGAGCCATCGCGCTACTCCGTTGCCTTCCAGGCCGCGGAGAAGTCGAGGCGGCTTGAGGCTTCGAACTGGGTGCCCTGGACCCCGGGGGCTTGCACGAGGTTGGTCGAGAGCTGGATGACGGGCACCGCGTAGCCCTCCTCGAGGAGCTGGGTGACCGCAGCGTCGACCTCAGTCTGGCGTGCGTCGGCGTCGATGATGGCCGCCTGCGAGCCGAGGACCTCGTCGATTGGTCCGACTTCGCGGTAGTTGTACTTATTTCCACCTTCGGCGGAGAAGAACACGCGGAGCGCGTCGGGGTCGGCGCGGGTAATGTTGGCCCACGTGAAGGGCTGCGTGCCATCGTTGATGGCGGAGACGTCTGCGATGGGCGCCTCGCGGAGCTGCAGGTCGATGCCGACTGCGGCCAGCTGCACCTGCACCTGCTCGAGCACGTTGGTGGTGGGCTGCCAGTACGTGAGCTGGAAGCTCAGCTTCTGTCCGTCCTTTTCGCGGATCCCGTCGGCCCCTTCGGTCCAGCCCGCCTCGTCCAGCAGCTTGGCGGCTTCGGCGGTGTCGAACTCGAGGATGTCGCTCTGGTCGCTGTAGTAGGGCGTCGAGGTGGCGAGCACGCTGGTGGCGGCGCTGTCCTGCGGCGAGAGCAGTGCGAGCAGCTCCTCGCGGTTGATGCTCTTCTGGACGGCGAGCCGCACCTTCTGATCGGAGAGGATCGGGTGCGAGGCGTTGGGGATCAGGTTGTAGACGACACCGGGGTTGGCGCGATTCTCGACCGTCGCCCCCGCGCCTTCGAGGGCGGGAAGGTCAACGACGGACACCTCGGTCGACACGTCGAGCTGGCCGGACTGGAGCGACCCGGTGAGTGTCGAGGCCTCGGGGATGACCGAGTAGGTGATGGTGTCGAGGTACGGGCGGGAGGTGTTGCCGGTCGTGGATGCGCCCCACGCGTAGTCGTCCCTGGCCGCGAGCAAGGTCTCGGTGTTCGGGGTGTAGCTCTCGATGGTGAACGGGCCGGATCCGACGAAGTCGCCTGCGCAGCGCGCTTCCTGGCTGAGCTTCGTGCTTTCGGTGGAGACGAGTCCGAGCGTGAAGGTCGAGGTGGCCTGCAGGAATTGTGCGGACGGCTCGGCGAAGGTGTAGGTGACGGTGCGCGGGTCGACGACCGTGACGGACTCGAGGCCCGCGAGGTAGAGGTTCCCGAGCGACGACTTCGCTCCGAGCGCCTGGATGCCCTCGGCGTTCGCCTTGACCGCTTCCGCGTCGATGGGGGTGCCGTCCGCGAAGGTCGGGCCTTCGGCGAGGGTGAACGTGAACTCCGTCGCGTCGTCGGAGATCTCCCACGATTCGGCGAGCCAGGGCAGCACCTCTCCGGTCTCGAGGTCCTGCGTCGTGAGCGAGGCCACGGTCTGGCGGGCGATGTTGACGTTGTTGTTGTTGCCGACCTGGGCGGGGTCGACGCAGCCGATGTCGCTGAGGATCCCGACCCGGAGGTTGCCGCCCTGCACGGGTTCCGCGTTGGCCGCGGGTGTCGCACCTGTCTGGCTGGCGCACGACGCGAGAGCCATCATCGCGACTGCGGCGAGAGCTGCAGCGGAGAGGGTTCTGGTCGAGCGGGTCATCTGGACTCCTTCGTGACTGGCTCCTGCGCGGGGTGTGCAGGGGCCGAGGGATGCGGGTTGTCCAGAGACTAGAAAGACGGCCGCCCGCGGTGGCGGGCGGCCGAAATCTCGAGTACCGCGAGGACACGTGGGGTCACATTGCCCGGGGCCGCTCGTCGGAGAGGAAGGTGGCAAGGTCCTGCAGCTCCGCGGGTGAGATGCCGTGGGCGAGCCCCTGGTAGACCCGGCGGGTCGTCGTGGCGTGTCCGTCGAGCCAGGCGTCGGTTCGGGCGAAGGTCGCGTCGGCGATGATCTGGTCGCTGTCGCCGCGCCCGAAGAAGACGGGTGGCCGGATGCGCGCGAGCGACGTGTCGCCCGACTGCTCGCCTTGGAGCGAGAACCCGGAGAGCACCGCGCCGCGCCGGAAGCGCTCGGGGGCTCGGCGGAGCAGCTGCGTCACCATGAGGCCGCCCTGGGAGAAGCCGATGGGGATGACGTTCGCGGACGCGGGCGTGTGCGCATCGAGCCACGCGAGCACCGCATCCGTCGCCGCCGAGGCCCGAGCCGGGTCAGGCAGCCCTGGCCGGTCGATCGGCACCCAGGCGTATGATCCGACCTCCGCGGGGCTCTGCGCCCTGAGCACGAGCGGGGCTCGGAGGGACGCCCAGTCGAAGCCGTCGCCGAGGGCAGGCAGCAGGCTGGTGAGGTCGTCCTCGTGCGAGCCGTAGCCGTGCATGAGCAGCAGGATGGGTCGTCGGCCTGCCTGCCCCTCAGCGATGTCGCCGAGCGACGAGAGGGCTGTCGTGATGGCGATCTCGCTCATGCGGCCACCGCGTGGTCGCGGGTGCGCAGCACGACTTCGGAGTTCCAGGGGTCGAGGACGGTGATGGATGCGCCGTCGTCGGCGAACTGGAGGCCCCTGCCGCGCAACCGCTCAGCGACCGCGTCGAGCTCACCGCGCTCTGGCACCTCGATGGTCAGCTGTCCGAGACCCAGCGTCGCGGCACGGGGCCCGGCACCTGCGCTGTTCCAGACGTTGAGCGCGACGTGGTGGTGGTAGCCGCCGGCGCTCACGAACAGCGCGCCAGGGTAGGTGGTCGTGGTCTCGAAGCCGAGCGTATCGACGCAGAACCGCTCCGCGGTTGCGACGTCACCGACCTGCAGGTGCACGTGGCCGATGTCGGCCGCTGCGCGCTGGGGCGCATCCGCCGTCGCTTCGACGAGGTGGGTCCGCAGGTACGCGTTCGGGTCGAGGAAGTCGGTCGACATGGCGATGCGCCCCGCGGCGTCGAGCCAGGTGTCGCGCGGTCGGTCGGTGTAGAGCTCGATGCCGTTGCCTTCGGGGTCAGTGAAGTAGAAGGCTTCGCTGACGTGGTGGTCGGAGGAGCCCACGAACTGCGAGCGAGCGTGCTGCGTCGCGCGGTACACCGTTGCAGCCAGGTCACTCGGCGTCTCGAAGAGGAGGGCGGTGTGGAAGAGTCCTGCTGCGCGGCGGGATGGCACGGGCAGGCCGGGCGTGTGGCGCAGGCGGACGAGCGGGACGGCCCCGCGGCCGAGAGTGATCTCCGCGTCGCCCTCGTGGAGGGGCTCGAGTGCGAGCGCCGTCCGGTAGTACTCGGATTGCGCGGCGAGGTCGCCGACGTGGAGGGAGACGAGGCCCATGCCTGTGCCTGCGTCCAGCTTGTCGCCATCTGTTGTCGTCATGGCTGGAACCGTAGCACTCGAAAACTTGCATCTACAAGTAAAAGCCGGGAGAATGGCGCCATGACCGAACCCAGATGGCTGTCCGCCGACGAGCAGCACTCCTGGTTGCACTTCATCGGCGTCGTTGAGCTTCTCCCCGGCGCCCTCGACACCCAACTCGGCACCGACGCCGGCATCACGCACTACGAGTATCTCGTGATGGCCGTGCTCTCCGAGTCGCCCGGCCGCAGCCTTCGCATGACCGATCTCGCGACCCGCACCAATGCAACACTCCCTCGCCTGTCGAGGGTCGTGCTCGGCCTCGAGCAGCGCGGTTACGTCGAGCGCACGAGCCACCCTGGCGATCGCCGCGCCAAGATCGCCAAGCTCAGCGACCAAGGAATGGACTTCCTCGAGCAGACGGCCCCAGGGCACGTCGCCAAGGTGCGTGAGCTCATCGTCGACGCCCTCACGCCGGAAGAGTTCAGCACGCTCGGCAGGATCTCGCAGAAGCTGCTCGGGCGGATCGACCCGGAAGACCGCTTCGGCGTGCACCGCAGGCCCGCCGAGTCGTCACCGACCGACGCGGAGCCGCTCGCGCGCCTGGGCATCGGCGCCCCCGCGACCCGGGCGCTCGCCGAGGCCGGCCAGACGGTGCTCGCCGACGTCGCCGGCAGCAGTCGCGAGCATCTGCTCTCGCTGCACGGCGTCGGCCCGCGTGCCGTGGGCATCCTCGAGGGAGCCCTCGACGCCCGCGGACTCGCGCCGCTCGAGCGCTGACGGCCAGGCGGACCGCCCGGCCGTCAGCGTCGCCCCTCACGCGGCGGCGAGGTGCGCCTCCCGTTCTACCCGCGGCGCCACGGGGCGCTTGCAGAGGTGGTGGGCGTAGGCGGGGATGGTGAGGAAGGTCGGGAACTCGTCTTCCAGCGACACCCGCCGCAGGATGTCCGCAGCTGCGTCGAAGCGGTCGCCCTCGAACCTGGGGACCTCGCGGAGCGCGTCGTCGAGGAGCGTGCTCACGAGCTGCCTCGTGACCTGCGTGCCGGAGTCCGTGACGGTCTCCTGCTCGATCCACTGCCACAGCTGCGATCGCGAGATCTCCGCCGTCGCCGCATCCTCCATGAGATCGTCGATCGCGACCGCCCCGATTCCCCTGAGCCAGCTCTCGATGTAGCGGAGGGCGACGGACACGTTCGAGCTGACTCCTTCATCGGTGACGTGCTTCCCGAGCGAGCGCACGTCGAGGAGCTCGGCGGCGGTCACCTCAACGTCCGAGCGATCTCGGTGCAGCTGGTTGGGGGAGCCGGCGAGCACGGCATCGAATGCTGCGCGCGCCACCTCGATGAGCCCCGGATGCGCGACCCAGGACCCGTCGAACCCGTCGGCGGCCTCACGCGCCTTGTCTGCCCTGACCCGCTCGAGCGCCCGCGCGGTGACCTCCGGTTTCCTGGAGTTTGGGATGAAGGCGCTCATGCCGCCGATGGCGTGCGCCCCGCGGGCGTGGCAGGTCTGCACGAGCAGCTCGGTGTAGGCGCGCATGAACGGCACGGTCATGGTGATGCGGTCTCGGTTCGGGAAGACGTACTGGGGACCGCGCGAACGGTAGTGCTTGATGAAACTGAAGATGTAGTCCCATCTCCCCGCGTTGAGGCCGGCGCAGTGGTCGCGCAGTTCGAAGAGGATCTCGTCCATCTCGAACGCTGCCGGGAGGGTCTCGATGAGGACGGTCGCTCGGATCGTGCCGTGATCGATGCCGAGTGCCCGTTCGGAGAACGTGAAGACGTCGTCCCAGAGGCGCGCCTCGAGATGGCCCTCGAGCTTCGGCAGGTAGAAGTAGGGCCCTCGACCGCGGGCGATCAGCTCCTTGGCGTTGTGGAAGAAGAAGAGACCGAAGTCGACGAGCGAGCCGGAGGCCGGTCTCGGCTGTCCCGAGCGGTCGGTGTAGCTCAGGTGTTTCTCGACGAGGTGCCAACCGCGCGGACGAACGATGATCGTCGGCGTGGTTGCGGCACTCACCCGGTACTCGCGACCGTCCGGGCTTGTGTACTCCATGCGCTCCCTGACGGCGTCGAGCAGCGAGACTTGTCCGCCCACGATGTTCCGCCAGGTCGGGCTGGTCGCATCCTCGAGGTCGGCGAGCCAGGCGTTGGCACCCGAGTTGAGTGCGTTGATCGTCATCTTGCGGTCGGTGGGGCCGGTGATCTCGACGCGGCGGTCCTCGAGTCCGGGGCCGGCGCCTGCGACCCGCCAGCTCCGATCTGCTCTGATCGCGGCAGTCTCGCTGAGGAAGCGGAAGTCGCGTCCGTTCTCGACCGCCTTGCGTCCCTGCATCCTGGCGAGCAGGCGCTCGTGGCGCCTCCCCGCGAACTGGTCGTGCAGGCGAAGGACAAACTGGAGGGCCTCGGGGGTCAGGATCTCGTCGAAGCGGTCGCCGGCTGGGCCGGTCACGGTGAGGCGAGGCTGTGGGGTGGAATGCATGGTCTGTGTTCCTCTCTGATGGGTCACGGTCAGAACTGCTCGGACTCGGTCGAGCCGACGAGGGCGAGCGTGGAGCTGGTGGGGTTGAGGCTGGAGGAGAGCCGGTCGAAGTAGCCGGTGCCGACCTCTCGCTGGTGTCGAGTCGCGGTGTAGCCGTCTGCCTCACTGGCGAACTCGGCCTCCTGCAGGTCCACGTAGGCGCTCATGTGCCTGCTGCCGTAGTCACGGGCGAGCGTGTACATGGAGTGGTTGAGGGCGTGGAACCCGGCGAGCGTGATGAACTGGAAGGTGTAGCCCATCGCGGCCAGCTCTCGCTGGAACCCGGCGATCTGCGCGTCGTCGAGGTGGCGCTTCCAGTTGAACGACGGCGAGCAGTTGTAGGCGAGCTTCTTGTCGGGGAACTCGGCGTGGATGCTCTCGGCGAAGGTTCGCGCGAGCTCGAGGTCGGGTTCGCTGCTCTCGACCCAGAGCAGGTCGGCGTACGGCGCGTAGGCGTGGCCCCGCGCCAGCACCGTCTCGACGCCGGGCGTCGTTTCGTAGAATCCCTCGGCGGTGCGTGCACCGGTCAGGAACGGCCGGTCACGTTCGTCGACGTCGCTCGTGATGAGGTTGGCGGCCAGGGAGTCGGTCCTGGCGATGATGACGCTGGGCACCCCCGCGACGTCGGCGGCGAGACGAGCCGCGTTGAGCGTGCGGATGTGCTGCTGCGTGGGCACGAGGACCTTGCCGCCCATGTGCCCGCACTTCTTCTCGCTCGCCAACTGGTCTTCCCAGTGCACCCCGGCGGCTCCGGCCTGGATCATGGAGGCCATGAGCTCGTAGGCGTTGAGCGGACCGCCGAAGCCGGCCTCCGCGTCGGCGACGATCGGGGCGAGCCAGTCGCGACTGGGGGCACCGTCTTCCGCCGTCTCGATCTGATCGGCGCGCAGCAGCGCGTTGTTGATGCGGCGCACGACGGCTGGCACGGAGTTTGCCGGGTAGAGGCTCTGATCGGGGTACGTCTGGCCGGAGAGGTTCGCATCGGCCGCGACCTGCCAGCCCGAGAGGTAGATCGCGTTCAGCCCTGCCCGCACCTGCTGGACGGCCTGGTTACCGGTGAGTGCGCCGAGTGCGGCGACCCAGCTGCCGTCGTCCTGCGTGATGAGGTTCCAGAGCCGCTCCGCTCCCCGCCTGGCGAGCGTCTGCTCCTCGACGACGCTCCCCCGGAGCGCGACGACATCCTCCGCCGAGAAGTCGCGTGTGATCCCGTTCCAGCGGGCCTCGGTCTTCCACGCCGTCTCGATGGTTGCTGCCCGCTGCTGCGCCGATTCCGGTACCTGGTGGCTCGTCTCGTTCATATTGAGCTCCTTTGCTCGAAAAACTGTTGATGTGCCGATACTGCGCCGTTCTCGACGCAGAACCCGGCCGTGTGCTCTAGAAATTCGTCGATTCTTCTAGCGGACAGAAGGATGCGTGTGGCACGGTTGCACGCATGGACATCGACGTGCTCACCCTCGGCAGGCGCATCCGCTCGATCCGTCAGGAGCAGGGCCTCACGCTCGAGGACCTGGGGACCGCTATCGGACGCGCGCCGTCGCAGGTCTCCGCGATCGAGACCGGCAAGCGCGAGGTGCGCCTCTCAGAGCTCCAGGCCTTCGCGCGACGTTTCGGCGTCACGGTCGACGAGCTGCTCACCGACGCGCCGCTCTCGAAGCGCGCGGCGCTCGAGGTGGAGCTCGAACGTGTACAGGCTGGGCGCATTGCGCAGGCGCTCGGGCTCGAGCCGATCCCCATCCGCCGCGCGCTGAGCGACGAGGCCATCGAGACGATCCTCGCCCTCTACCGGGAGCTCGCACGCATCGACTCGGAACGGGCGGCGACTCCGGAGGAGGCGCGTCGAGCGAACACCGAGCTGCGGCGCGCCATGCGCGAGCGCGACAACTACTACTCCGAACTCGAGGAACGGGCCGCCGAGCTGCTCGCGAGCGTCGGGCATTCCGACGGACCTCTCTCGCAGCGCACCGCAGCAGACATCGCCGCGCACCTCGGCCTCACGCTCCACTACGTGCGAGACCTCCCGGTGTCCACCCGCTCCGTCGTCGACCGACGGCACCGTCGCATCTACGTGCCGGTCGTGCACTCACCAGACGCCGACCCTCGCTCGCTCATACTGCAGACGATCTCGAGCTACGTGCTCGGCCACGAGGCACCGCGCGACTACGCGGAGTTCCTGCTCCAGCGGGTCGAGACGAACTACTTCACGGGCGCGCTGCTCATTCCGGAGCCCGGCGCTGCGCGGCTCATGGCGGCCGCCAAGACCCGACGAGCGCTCTCCGTCGAGGATCTGCGCGACGCCTACGGTGTGAGCTACGAGACCGCGGCGCACCGGTTCACGAACCTCAGCACCCACCACCTCGGCATCCCCGTGCACTTCCTGAAGGTCAGCGAGTCCGGAGTCATCTCGAAGGCCTACGAGAACGACAACGTCACCTTCCCCACCGACGCCCTCGGCGCCGTAGAGGGGCAGTTCGTCTGCAGGCAGTGGAGCGCCAGGCGTGTCTTCGACGTCGAGGATCGCTTCAGCCCGTACCACCAGTACACGGACAAACCCGTCGGCACCTACTGGTGCACGTCACGCATTCAGACCACGCCGAGAGGCACCTTCTCGGTGAGTGTCGGAACGGCGTTCGAGCACGCCAAGTGGTTCTCCGGGCGCGAGACTCCCCGGCGGCACACCTCGACCTGCCCGAGCGGCGACTGCTGCCGGCGACCGACCGAGGCACTCTCGGCCAGGTGGGCTGGCGCGTCGTTTCCAAACGCGCGCCTGCACACCTCGCTGCACGCGGCGATGCCCACCGGGGCGTTCCCAGGCGTCGACGAGGTCGAGGTCTACGAGTTCCTTGAGCGTCACGCCCCGGCCGCACCACCGGCGCCGAGCAGCTGACCGCTCGGCGCCTCCACCGACGGCGGCTCGTCTGGCAGGCCGAGGGTTTCGCGCAGCGTCGCACCCGGCGTGTAGTCCTGGCGGTACACGCCGCGCTCCTGCAGCTCGGGAATAACCTCGTCAACGAAGCGGTCGAGCCCGTTTGGGATGAGCGACGGGATGATCACGAAGCCGTCCGAGGCTCCACCCTGCACATAGCGAGAGATTTCGTCGGCGATCTGCGACCCCGTGCCCACAAACGTGTGGCGGGTGTTGAGCTTCAGCATCAGCTCGCGCACGCTGAGCGACTCGCGCTCGGCGATCTCACGGAACTTGGAGATCTGCGCGCGCTGCTTGGAGAGGTCGTTGGCCTGCCCAGCGCGGATGACCTCGTCACCTGGCTCGAGGTCCGGGAGCGGCCCGTCGGGGTCGACGCCGGACAGGTCCCTCCCCCACACCTGCTCGAGCATGGCGATCGCCGTCTGGGGGCTGATCTGCGCGAGCGCCTCCTCGCGCGACAGCTCGCGTGCATCCGCCTCGGAGTCCCCGACGACAAAGGTCGCGGCCGGCATGATGAGGAGCGAATCTCTCGTGCGACCGACCGCGGGCAGGCGGCCCTTCACGTCGTCGTAGAAGCGCTTGCCGTCATCGAAGGCGGCGTGCAGCGAGAAGATGATCTCTGCGTTCGCCGAGGCAAAGTCGCGCCCTGCTGGTGAGTCGCCGGCCTGCACAATCACCGGGTAGCGCTGCGGGCTTCGTGGCACGTTCGGGATGGTCTCGATGTCGAAGTGCTTGCCCACGTGATTGACGCGGTGCACGCCGTCGGCACGCAGGAACTCGCCGCGACCGGGGTTGGCCGCGACGGCGTCCGACTCCCACGCATCCCAGAGGCGCTTCGACAGGCGCACGAACTCCTCGGCTCGCTCGTAGCGCTCCGCGTAGTCGAGGAACCCGCCCCGTCGGAAGTTCTGCCCATGGAAGGCGTCGCTCGAGGTGACGACGTTCCAGCCCGCTCGACCGCCGGACAGGTGGTCGAGGGTCGCGAGCTGCCTGGCCAGGTCGGCAGGTTCGTTGAAGGTCGAGGAGAGCGTGCCGATGAGACCGATGTGCGAGGTCAGGCTCGCGAGCGCGGCGAGGATGACGAGCGTGTTCGGGCGCCCGACGACGTCGAGCTCATGGATGCGCCCCTTGTGCTCTCGGAGTCGGAGCCCCTCGGCGAGGAACAGGTAGTCGAACCTGCCCCGCTCGGCGGTCTCGGCGAAGGCCGCGAACGACGCGAGGTCGATCTGGCTTCCCGCGTCGGGGTGCGACCAGATGGTCGTGTTGTTCACGCCCGGGAAGTGGGCGGCGAGGTGGACCTGCTTCAGTGGGGTGCCGCTCATGCGCGCTGCGCCTTTCGTGCGTTGGCTGTTCCTGCTGCGAAGCGGTTCGCCGGACGCGGCACGAGGCCGAGCGTCTTGCGAAGACTCGGCGACTTCTCGCGCGGGTTCGGGGGCGCGACGATCCCGCGCGCTTCCAGCATCGGCCGAACCCGGTCGACGAACTCGGCGACGTCGCCGTGGGTCAGCGGGCGGACGCGGACTCCGTCGAGCCCCGCATCCGCATACTTCGCGATGAGCTCGGCCGTGGTGACGTTGGAGCGCACGACGACCCTCGTGTCGCTGCGGTAGCCGGAGTCGGCGCGCACCCGCTCATCGAGTGCCCGGAAGTGCTCCTCCGTCGAGCCGTCCTCATCGCCGAGGAAGATCTCGAGGTCGGCGACGATGCGCAGCGGCTCCCCGGTCCGCCCGACGCGACGCTCCGCGTCTCGGATGGCGGTCACGAGCTCGGCGACCGTGGCGCGTCCCGGCGCCACGAACACCACGTCCGCTTGCCGTGCCGCGAGTTCGAAGGCCTCGTCCGTGTGGGCAAGGGCGAAGACGGGGGGCTGCCCTTGCGGCGAGCGGGGAACAATGGAGGGGCCCTTGACGCTGAAGTGCTCGCCCTCGAAGTCGGCGTAGTGCAGCCGGTCGGCGTCGATGAAGCGGCCGGTGCCCTCGTCGCGGATAACGGCGTCGTCCTCCCAGCTGTCCCAGAGCCGCCGGATCGCCTCGAGGGAGTCGGTTCCCTCGGAGAAGATCGCGTCGAGCTCCAGCGAGCTCTTGCGCCCGAAGCTCGCAGCCTCGGCGGCGCTCGCGCTGAGCTTCGCCCGCAGCCCGGCTCGGCCGAGCGAGACGAAGTCGAGGGTCTGGATGCTCGTGGCCGCGTGGAACGGCTCCGCGTGGCTGAGCCCGATCGTCGGTACGAGCCCGATGCGCTTGGTCAGCGGGGCCAGGGAGGCGGCGAGGAGGGTCGCGTCGAGCGAGACCTCGGCGAGCTCGCGGGAGGCCTCCCAGTCTGGGGCGACGCCCTCGATCTGGAAGGCGTCCTCGAACGTGACGTAGTCGATGCCCGCCCGCTCGGCGTGCTGCACGAGGTCCCGCCAGTAGCCGAGCTCCGCGAGCCGCGTGCCGTCGCCGCGGGGCAGGACCGTCCAGGCGGCCGGGTGCCAGCCCGCGCCCTGCAGCGCGATTCCGATCGTGAATCGTCCGGGGCCTTGGCGTCTCGACATGGTGCCTCTCTCACGGGATCGGGGATCCGGAACGCGGCAGCGCGCAGTCAACGGCGGCGTTCGGGGTTGCCCGATCGTAGGACTCGCCGCGGACCCGCACGGTTCGGCCGCGTCACCCACCGAAATGGAGTGCAACATTACGACGCGCACGGTGCGCCGGCTTCAAGCGGCGGGCCGATTAGTCTGCTGTTCCATGGAGCTCGAACTCGCAGTCTTCGGCGTCGCAGCGGTCCTCATCATCGTCGCGGTTGCCGCCATCGCCCCGAGGCTCGGCGTCGCGGCGCCCATCCTGCTGGTGCTCGTCGGCATCGGGGTCGGCTATCTCCCCGGTGCGCCCGAGTTCGAGTTCCCGCCCGAGCTGATCTTGACGATCGTCCTGCCGCCGATCCTCTATTCGGCGGCCGTGAACGTGCCGCTCACCGACTTCCGGCGCAACCTGCGCTCCATCACGGGGCTCTCGGTGCTGCTTGTGATCATCTCGGCCTTCGGCAGCGGGCTCCTGCTCTTCGCCCTGCTCCCCGATCTCAATCTCGCGGCGGCGATCGCCCTCGGCGCGGTCATCAGTCCCCCGGATGCGGTGGCCGCGACGGCGGTCGGCAAGCGCCTCGGTCTGCCCCCTCGCCTCGTCACCGTGCTCGAGGGCGAGGGCCTTGTCAACGACGCGACCGCGCTCGTGATGTTGCGGAGCGCGATCGCGGCCACGGCCGGAGCACTGTCGTTCTGGGGCGCCGTTGGCGACTTCGTGCTCGCGGTGACCCTGGCGGTCGTGATCGGCGCGGTCGTCGGGGCGGTCACCGTCTATCTCAGGTCGAAGCTCGACAGCGCAGTGCTCACCACCGCGATTTCGTTCACCGTCCCGTTTCTGGCCTACGTGCCCACGGAGGAGGTCGGCGGCTCGGGGGTGCTCGCGGTCGTCGTCGCCGGACTGGTCACGGGCCACGCGAGCGCGAGCAGGTTCAGCCCGCAGGACCGCATCAGCGAGCGCACGAACTGGCGGACGGCGCAGCTCCTCCTCGAGAACGGCGTGTTCCTCCTCATGGGGTTCGAGCTGTCGTCGCTCATCGAATCCGTCGACGGCGATGCCGACGGCATCGGGCTCCTGCACGCGGTCGCCATCGGGCTGCTGGCGACACTCGCGCTCGTCATCATCCGTGTGCTGTTTGTCATCCCGCTCGTGCTGTCGCTCCGCAGCGAGCAACGGCGTGCGGAGCTCGTCGCGCCGAGGGTCGAGCAGTTCCTCGAGCGGGTCACGGCCCCTGGCCAGCAGACGGCGAAGCCCCGGCTCGTTGATCGTGCGCGTCGGGCAAGCGCGGACTTGGCGTTCTACCGCGATGAGGGGTTGGGCTGGCGGGGCGGCGCGGTGCTCGCCTGGTCCGGGATGCGCGGCGTCGTCACCCTCGCGGCCGCGCAGTCCCTGCCTGCGGATTTCCCGTACCGACCCCAGCTGGTGCTGATCGCCTTCACCGTCGCCATCGTGACGCTCGTCGTGCAGGGCGGCACGCTACCGTTCCTCATCAAGCGCCTCGGCGTGACGGGCACCGACGCCGAGGCCGACGCCCGTGAGCTCGCGAGCCTCGCCGACGAGGTGTTTGAGGTCGCCCAGGAGTCGCTCGCGAACCCAGATCTGCGACGTGCGGACGGCGGCGAGTACGACCCCGAGGTGCTCGAGCACGTGCAGGCGGTTGCCGCTCGCATGGGGCGGGTGCTCGCCAAGCCGACGGAGCTCGGCGAGGGTGCGGAGGACGCGCACGTGCAACGTCGGGAGCTCACGCGCATCCTGCTCGAGAACGCGCAGCTCGCCCTGCTCGACGCACGGTCTGCCGGCAGCTACTCGTCGCGAACCATCGAGCAGGCGCAGTTGCGCCTTGACGCCGAGGCGCTTCGCTTCGGGGGCTCCTGAGCATTCGTGCCCCACGCGACGAGGGGCGCGGACTCAGCCTGAGTCCGCGCCCCTCCCGTACGGCCCAGCGGGCCTCGCACGGCTCCGTGCTAGACGGTGGTCTCCAGCGGGTAGCGCAGCGTCGCCGCAACTTCCGCGCCGTCCACGAGGTCGCCGCGCCTGACGGCCCTGACCTTCGCGCCGTGCTTCAGCGCCCGGGCCGCGATCTCGTCGACGATGGCGTAGGTGTGCGGGCCGGGCGTCTCGGCTCGGGTCAGGGTTCCGTGCTCGTCGAGCTGGCCCTCCGTGGTGGAGTCCATGTCGAAGTAGAGCTCGGCGACGGCGCCCTGCGAGGCGGCCTTCGCGACCTCGTTGATGGAGGTCGTCGCGTGGCCGTTGCTGCGCTTCGTGCCGAACTCCTCCCGCCAGGTGTGGATCTCGCCGCGATAGTGGTCGTCGAGGATCCCGCGGGCCTTCGCGTCGAGCTCACCAGGGGCCAGCGACCCGGGATGCGCGCCGATGCGCTGCTCGAGGAGCCCCGGGTACTCGTTCACGGCCCGGTAGGCCGTGTCGAAATCGCCCGTCGCCGCGAGGATGAGGGGCGCGCCGGACGCGCGGAGGATCGGGATGACCTGCTCCTGGACGATCCGGGCAAAGCGCTCATGCCCGATGCGGTCGCCGGTCGTGCCCTGCGCGCGCTGCCGGTCGAAGCGGCCGCCGGTGGTCGCGTGCTCGAGGACGGTAGGGAGGTCGTCTGGCAGCCCTTCGATCGGCAGCTGTCGCGGCTTCGCGTCGGCCAGCACCTCGAAGAGCGTCACCTCGCCGCGCGAGAGCCCGAGCACGAACCCGCAGTTCGGGAACGTGGTCGCCCGGAGCAGGGCGCCGACGTCGAAGCGGTCGCCGACTGCGACGTGCTGGCTGAGTCGATTCGCGAGGCGGAAGGTGCGAAAGCGGTCGGGCGACGCGAGGATGACCAGCGAGCGAGACTGCGCCCGCCAGAACTCCGGATCCGACTCCAGCTGCTTTGCCGGGTCGAGGATCTTGGCGACGCGTGCCTTGTCGAGGCCGAGCAGCTCGAGCTCCTTCGCCGCCTGGCCGACGGCCGCCCGCAGCTCCAGCCGAAGGGCCTCAGACTCGCTCGGCGAGCTGGACGACGGGATCGCGATGCTGACGCTGCCCTCGCCTCGGTACTCGGTGAGTTCCAGCAGATCTTCATGGGTGGGAATATCACTTGGCAACATCCCTGCACGCTATTGATCCGGCCTGAGAGTTCGGTCACCGTCGAGCGCCTAGACTGACGTGGTTACGCCCCTCCACACCCCTTGTACGGCTCAGGACGCAAATCACATCTATGACAGGTAACGCGACTACTCGCTTCCACAACGTCTCGCTGCTGTCGGTCGCGAGCCGCCTTCCATCGAAGGCCACGGCATCCGCCGACATCGAAGGGAAGCTCGCCGCAGGCCTGAAACGGCTGCGCCTCCCCGGTAACCTCCTCGAGCGCGTCGCGGGCGTGACCGAGCGACGCAACTGGGCGGAGGGCGAGTCGTTCACTGACGCCACCGTCGCCGCAGGCCAGGAGGCCCTCCGCCGCGCGGGCGTCGACCCCAGCGACGTCGGCCTCCTCATCAACACCTCGGTGACGCGCACCCACCTTGAGCCTTCGGTCGCCGTCCGCATGCATCACGGCCTCGGAATGCCGAGCTCGGCCGTCAACTTCGACATCGCGAACGCGTGCCTCGGCTTCGTGAACGGCATGTCACTCGCGGCCCAGATGATCGAGGCGGGCCAGATCAGGTACGCCATCATCGTCAACGGCGAAGACGCCGATGAGATCCAGGTCAACACCGTCAATCGCCTGCAGCGCGACGACATCGGCCGCGAAGACTTCATGAGCGAGTTCGCGAGCCTCACGCTCGGCTCCGGTGCCGCCGCGGCCGTGCTCGGGCGCACCGACGAGCATCCGGAAGGGCATCAGATTCTCGGCGGTGTGACGAGGGCGGCCACGCAGTTCCACGAGCTGTGCGTCGGCAGCGTCCAGGGCATGTTCACGGACGCGAAGGCACTGCTGCGCGGCGGCCTCGACCTCGTGGTCTCTGCGTGGAAAGAAGCGCAGTCCGAGTGGAACTGGTCGTCGATGGACCACTACATCACGCACCAGGTCTCGCGCGTCCACACCAACGCGATCGTGAAGGCGGTCGGTCTCGACGCGAAGCGCGTGCCCACGACGTACCCCACGCTCGGCAACGTCGGTCCCGCATCCATTCCGATCACGCTCGACCTGCAGTCGCCGACGCTGAAGCGCGACGACCGTGTGCTGCTCATGGGCGTGGGCTCCGGGCTCAACACGGCCATGATGGAGCTCAAGTGGTGAGGTCGGCCACACGTCCACCGGCCGGACTCCCCGGCCTGGAGGAGCGGTTCAGCCGCATCGTCGAAACCGAGGGGGTCGGCGAAGACGCCGGGGCCCGCCGCGGCTGGCACCTGCTCGACACCGGGCCCGCCCTCGCCGAGCTCGGCATCGAGCCGGCCGGGACCATCCTGGCCGTCCACGGCAACCCGACCTGGTCGTACCTGTGGCGCTCGCTCGTGCGCGAGTCGGTCCAAGCCGCCGAGGCCGGTGGCACCGCGTGGCGCGTCATCGCCGTCGACCAGCTCGACATGGGCTTCTCGGCGCGCACCGGACTTCGGCGCACGCTCGAGCAGCGCATCCTCGACCTCGGCGCGCTGACCGACGAGCTTGGGCTCACCGGCGACGTCGTGTCGCTCGGCCACGACTGGGGCGGGGTCGTCGCCTTCGGCTGGGCCGTGCGCCACCCGGAGCTACTGACGGCCGTCGCCTCGCTGAACACCGCTGTCGACCAGCCGAGCGACCTGCCGATTCCCGCAGCGCTGCGCTTGGCACGGTTCGGCCCGGTGCTGCGGGCCTCCACATCGACGAGCCCCGCGTTCCTGCAGACGACGCTGGCGCTCGCGAACCCGCCGCTCACGGCCGAGGTGAAGGCCGCCTACGCCGCACCGTACCCAGACCGCGCGTCACGCCTCGGCATCGAGCAGTTCGTCGCCGACATCCCCGTCGACGAGAGCACGACCAGCCACAACGCGCTGCAGGCCGTCTCCGCGGGCGTCGCCGAGCTCGACGTGCCCGCCCTGCTCCTGTGGGGCCCCAAAGACCCGATCTTCACCGACCTGTACCTCGGTGACCTCATGCGGCGCCTCCCCCACGCTGAGGTGCATCGATTCGAGGGCGCAGGCCACCTCATCGCCGAGGATGTGCCGTACGCAACGCACCTGCTGAGCTGGCTTGACGACGTCGCCGCCGGGGTGGCCCGGCGCCGAGCGAAGCCCGCGCCGTCGACCGCGACCGAGGGCGCGACCGAATCCGCACCCGGGTCCGCGCCGATGTGGGCGGCCCTCGAGCAGCACCGGGACGACCCGACGGTCGCGGCCCTCGAGATGGGCCGCGCGCCGGGCGGCGAGGCGCTGAAGGTCTCCTGGCGCCAGCTCGCCGAGCGCGTCGACGAGCTCGCGGCCGGACTCAGCGCGGTCGGCGTTCGGCGAGGCGACCGCGTCTCGCTCCTCGTGCAGCCGGGCGTCACCCTCACGGCCATCGTCTACGCCTGCCTGCGGATCGGCGCGGTTGTCGTGGTGGCGGATGCGGGGCTCGGCGTCACGGGCCTCTCGCGCGCCGTCCGCGGTGCGTGGCCCGACGTCATCATCGGCCAGGTGCCCGGGCTGACCGCGGCGAAGGCGCTCGGATGGCCGGGCCTGCGCATCAGCGCCACGAGCATCCCTGCCGCAAGCCGGGCCGCACTCGGCGTGGCCCACTCGCTCGCCGAGGTGGCTGAGCTCGGGCGTGGTTCGACGCTGCCTGAGGCCCCCGGCCCCGATGACCTCGCCGCCATCCTCTTCACCTCGGGTTCCACCGGCCCCGCGAAGGGCGTCGTGTACACGCATCGCCAACTGCAGGCGGTGCGGGACACGCTTCGCGACACCTATGGCGTGACCGCCGAGTCCGGTCTGGTCACCGGCTTCGCGCCGTTCGCGCTCCTCGGCCCGGCGCTCGGCACGCGCTCCGTGACGCCCGACATGGACGTCACGTCGCCCAGGACGCTCACCGCGACGGCGGTCGCGGATGCCGTGATGGCAGCGGATGCACGCATCGTGTTCCTCTCGCCCGCGGCGATCCTGAACGTCGTCGCGACCGGCGACGAGCTCACGTCGGCGCAGCGCGAGGCGCTCGCCCGCGTGGAGACGTTCCTCTCGACCGGGGCGCCGATCGGTGCTCGCCTGCTCGACGATGCGTGCGCCCTCATGCCGAACGCCGAGGCCCACACGCCGTACGGCATGACCGAGTGCCTTCTCGTCACCGACATCGACCGGGCGTCGATCTCCGCCGCGGCGCTCGCCCCCGACGATGGGGTGTGCGTCGGCACGCCGATCGGCAGCAACCTCGTACGCATCAGCGCGCTCGACGCCGCCGGCGCGGCCACGGGTGCCCCCTCCGAGGATCCCGGGGTGCTCGGCGAGATCCTCATCAGCGCCCCGCACCTCAAGGAGCGCTACGACCGGCTCGCCATGACCGACCGCGCGGCGGCGCGAGACCTGCCGTCGAACGACCGCTGGCACCGCACGGGCGACGTCGGGCATCTCGACGCCGACGGACGGCTGTGGGTTGAGGGGCGTCTCCCGCACGTGTTTGTGACGGCGGATGGTCCGCTTGCGCCCGTCGGCACCGAGCAGGACCTCGAGACGCTGCCGTGGGTCCGCCGCGCCGCGGTCGTCGGCGTCGGCCCGGCTGGCACGGCGCAGGCCGTCGCGGTCCTCGAGACGCGCGAGCCGTCCCGACGAGTCCGGGTCGCAGCGTCGGAGCTGGCCGACGCCCTGCGCGCCTCCACGACGCAGCCGATCGCCGCCGCCCTCATCGTGCCGGAGCTCCCCACCGACATCCGGCACAACTCGAAGATCGACCGGACCGCGCTTGCCGGCTGGGCCGAGCGAGCATTGTCCGGCGAGCGGGTCTCGGCGCCGTGAGGGTTCTCGTCACCGGTGCAAGCGGCATGCTCGGGCGTGCGGTCGCGGTGCAGCTCCGCGACGAAGGCCACGACGTCACGACCATGCAACGCGGGCCGAGCGGTCTTTCCGGAGTGACGGATGCCCTCGGTTCGATCACGGACGACGCTGCGGTCGCCCGCGCGGTCGAAGGGAACGACGCCGTTGTCCACCTCGCGGCGAAGGTGTCGCTGAGCGGCACGGAGGCCGAGTTCGAAGCGGTCAACGTGGCCGGCACCCGGCGGCTGCTGAGACACGCACGGGCGGCGGGCGCGACCCGCTTCGTCATGGTGTCCTCCCCGTCGGTCGCCCATTTCGGCGCGGCCATCCACGGTGCAAGCGCGGACAAGGCGAACCCGCGCCTCGCCCACGGGCAGTACGCGCGGACCAAGGCGGAAGCGGAGCTGATCGCGCTGGCGGAGGACAGCCCGGAGTTTGCGGTCGTTGCGGTCCGCCCGCACCTCGTCTGGGGACCGGGCGACACACAACTCATCGCGCGCATCCTGGACCGGGCACAGCGCGGAACCTTGCCGTTGCTGGGTCGTGGCGCCGCACTCATCGACTCCTGCTACGTCGACAACGCGGCCTCAGCGATTGCCGCAGCGCTCCGACACGCGCCCACGGCACACGGCAGGAGCTACGTCGTCACCAACGGGGAGCCGCGGACCGTCGCCGAGCTGATGGAGGGCATCTGCCTCGCTGGCGGCGCCCCGCCGCCCCGCCTGCGCGTCCCGGCCGGGCTCGCGCGTGCGGCCGGTTCGCTGATCGAGCTCGTGTGGCGCATCCGCCCCGGCCAGGACGAACCGCCGATGACGCGGTTCCTCGCCGAGCAGCTCTCGACGGCCCACTGGTTCGACCAGCGTCAGACGCGCGCCGACCTCCATTGGACGCCAGCGGTCTCCCTCGAGGAGGGGCTCCACCGCCTCGCCGACCACACGGCCACCGCAGCACGCGCCAGCCGCTGACCCGGCCAGGCGCCGTCCTGAACCGGCAGGTCCGGGGTCAGTCCAGCAGCCCGCGCCGCTCGGCGGCTGCGACCGCGGAGCGTCGGTCGCTGGCACCGAGCTTGCGGAACACGCTGCGCAACTGTGCCCTGACCGTGTGCACCGAGACGAAGCGCTCCGTCGCGATCTGCGCGTTCGACCAGTTCCTGCCCACGAGGCGCAGCACCTCGATCTCCGCACTCGACAGTTCCTCGCCGACAGTGGAGTCCGAGAGCGGCCGGGTGTCGTCGGCAGCAACGACCAGCAGGTCGGCGATGCGCTTCGGCAGCCGGTCGTTGATGGAGGCCATGAGCGCGGCATCGCTGCTCGTGGCGAAGCGGAGCGCGAAGCGCGCGTTGCGGTCGTCGAGGCACTGGGTGGCCATGGTGGCGATGCGGTTCGCCGCCGCGTCGAGGTTGCCGAGTCGCAGCATGCACAGCGCCGTGAGGGTGCGACCGATCGAGGCGAAGCGCGGCGCGATCCGAGTGTCGGCGAGCGCAGCCTCGGCGTGCACGAGGGCCTCGCCGGGGCGCCCGTTTGCGAGCTCCACGAGGGCCTTCGAGAGGCTCACGTAGCAATCTCCCTCGGCGCCCGCGTACTCGGCGGCCTTCTGCGCGCGGACGCTCTGGCCCCGGCTCAAGTAGAAGGCGGTCGCCGAGAAGGTGAGGATCGTCGAGGGGAGCCCATCGCGCCAGGAGGAACCGCTCTGCTCGAGCAGCTCGTCGACCTCGGCGATCGGGTCCTCGTCGCCGACGAGGGCCTCGATCAGGATGCGCACGCTGGCGCCCATGTCGTGTGGCAGGACGGTCCTTGGCAGGTCGCGCAACTGCCTCGCCAGGTCGCGCGCCCCGGCCTCGTCGCCGTTGTCGAGCAGGTCGAAGCAGTCGGCGTAGCCCGGCAGGCTGCGTCCGGTGAGCTTGTCGACGTCCGTCTGTCGGACCCCGCAGATCACGCCGAGGATCTCGAGGTGCCGCAGCGAGTCGCGGTCGGTGCGGTTGTAGCTTTCGCCGTGCTCAGCGGCGAGCTCCGCCAGCTCGAGCGCAAACGGGAGGTCGTCTGCGAGGGTGGCCGCCCAGATGAGCACGAGGCAGTCGGCCGCGAAGCGTCCCCTCGCGATGGGCGAGCTGTACAGGGCGTCGAGGAGCTTGCCGTCGACGTCTCGGATGAGGGCTTTGGCGTCGCGCAGGCACCGTTCGGCCGCGACTCGGTCGCCGCCGAACGACGTCGCCAGCGAGTGC
Source organism: Pseudoclavibacter helvolus (assembly GCF_049707175.1). Lineage (GTDB taxonomy): Bacteria > Actinomycetota > Actinomycetes > Actinomycetales > Microbacteriaceae > Pseudoclavibacter > Pseudoclavibacter helvolus_A. Next base: position 140,427 of record NZ_JBNAFM010000008.1, read on the forward strand.
CTCGTGATCTGCGAGAAGAGGCCGACGGGGTCGCTCGAGGCGATGCGGGTCGTGGCGATGCTGGACTCGCGCAGGCTGTGCAGCACGCCGCGCGTGGCCCCGAAGCGCCGCCACCGGAACAGGGCGACGAGCAGATGGGTGCTGACAAGGCGCGGGAGCACGCTCGCCGGCGCCTGGAGCATCTCCTCGATGGTCTCACGCGGGGCGTACTCGTAGATGGTGCGGAAGTGTCGTTGCGCGATGGACTCGACCTCGCCCCAGGTCCGCGCGCGCAGCGCCAGGAAGAGCCGTTGCATGACATTGCCCTCGCCGGGGAACGAGGCGACCGCCCGCGCTGCGAGCGCTCGGGCTTCCTGCGGCGATCGCTCTGCGCTGAGGCGACCGAAGGTGTCCGCGTGCCAGACGAACTCGATGTCGAGCGAGATCGGATTGATCTCGGTGGTCCCGTAGGGCGAAGACGCGAGCTGGTCGAACCAGTGATCGCCCATGATGTCGGGCGTGAGCAGGTGCAGGTCCTCCCGGGTGAACCGGCGCAGCACGCTCATCGCACGCATCATCCGGACCGCGTCGACTCGATCCAGCTCAGCCGCGTCGAATCGACGCAGCTCCTGCAGCGTCATGGCCGCGCTGGAGCTGCCGCTCGCGACGGACCACCCCTCGGCGTTCGCCTCGGAGCGGAATCTCTGCAGGGCGATGCGGGTGGTGAGCGGATGTCCGGCCAGCGCGTCGAGCAGCTGGGCTCCGAGCTCGGCCGGCGCTCCCGGCTCGTTGCGTGCGAGCAGCTCGCCCATCTCGCTCGCATCGAAGGCGAGATCGCGCGGCTGCAGGATGAGGCCCTCGGACCCGAGGGTGTAGGCCCAGTTCGGCATTGAGAGCGAGGCGATGAGGAAACGCGCACTGCCGTTCGGGCGCGCGGCCAACCTGATCTGCTCCCAGATCGGATCATCCTGGGCCACGATGACGTCGTCGAGGAGCACGGCGACCTCTTCAGAGCCTGGGCCCTCGGGGAGGCCGTCAAGCACCCGCTGCAGCTCGGCTCGGGAGGCGCACCACATCACGCGCGCTCGAGTTGCTTCGAGTCGGTTCTGCATCTGCCTCAGCAGCGTGGTGCGTCCGCTACCAGGCATGCCGACGATGAACGTGAAGGCGTGCCCGTGCAGCGAAAGGCTCGAGAGCCGATCGCGGTCGGTGACCTGCCACGGATCTCCCACGCGTTGGTCGCCATTGAGCGTGTTGCTGGACATCGTTTTCTCTCCTGCTGATCTTCAGCGCCAGGCGCTGCAGACTCCCCCCAGAGTCTGGCGCACTGCCTCAAGTCGCCCTGCGGCATGACGCCTCGGTCCAACGATACGGTTTTGGGGACAGGTTCGTTGTATATGCCCATACGGCCAGAAGGGCGATTCACCTGATCTCGAGACAAGGTGGGTGTTTTCGTGCCCGTTTTCTCCTATTTCGACTCGCGAATCACGAGAACGACCATCAATTCCCCGGAGATTCTGGGGAATTGGGCCGACGACGCCTAAACTGCGCTCGGGCGTGTCTCGGCGCGCGCGGCGCATCCCGCGGTTCACTGCTGGCATCAGATGCCCAGCACGGCCTTGGCGATCGAGAAGTAGACGATGAGCCCAGTGGCGTCGCAGAACGTGGAGATGAACGGGGTCGAGAACACGGCTGGGTCGACGCGGATGGACTTCGCGACGAGGGGCATGACCCCGCCGACGGTCGCCGAGATGGTGCAGACCGAGAGCAAGGTGAGACCGATCACGGTGCCGATCCCGATGCCGTAGATGATCGTCGCGACCGCGAACGCCACGACGCCCAAGGTGAGGCCGAGCACCACGCCGGTCCGCAACTCCTTGAGCGCGACGGGCCAGGCGTTCCGCGGCCGCACCTCCCCCATCGCGAGTGCCCTCGTGACGGTGGTCGCCGCCTGCGACCCGGTGTTGCCGCCGATGCCCGTCAGCAAGGGGATGAAGAGCGCGAGCGCAACCTGCTGCTCCAGGGTTGCTTCGAACAGCTCGAGAACGCTCACGGTGAGGATGGCCGACACGGCGAGGACAAAGAGCCACACGATGCGCGAGCGCACGACCGTGAACACGGGCGTCGTCAGGTACGGGCGCCGCAGCGGTTCGGACGCTCCCGCGTGCGCCTCATCCTCGTCGCGCGCGGCTTTGACCATACGGTGGGCGTCGTCGCCGGTGAGCAGTCCAACGAGCCGGTTTTCGCTATCGACGATGGGCATGGCGAGCACGCCGCGATCGACGAGCGTGCGGGCGGTCACCTCCGCGTCGTCGTCGGCGTGTGCGTAGAGCGCCGTCGCCATGAACGCCTCGACGCGCTCCTCTGGCGCGGCGAAGAACAGCTCCCTGAGGCTGACGACCCCGCGGAGCTGACGACCGTCGTCGATCACCGGGATCGTGTAGATCGTCTCCGCGTCGCCGCCGCGCTGCTGGATGCGCTCGAGCGCGACGTCGACGCGCTCCTGCGGGTAGACGTGCACGTAGTCCGGGGTCATGCGCCGGCCGACAGAGCCCACGGGGTAGCCCAGGATGATCGCGGTCTCCCCACGCTCACCGGCCGGAAGCTCCTGCACGAGCCGCTTCGCGATCTTCGCCGGCAGCTCGTCCATGAGGGCGACTCGGTCGTCGGGGTCGAGCTCCGCGAACACGCGGGCCACGTCGGCGTCAGAGAGCTGGGCGACGACCTCGCGCTGGGCGGGAGCATCCATTCGCTCGAACACGCTCATCGCCTCGTCCTTCGGGAGCAGGCGGAACGCAACGCCCGCGTCGCGCGCCGGGACTCGCTCCAGGAGCACGGCGACGTCCGGCACCGGCGCGGCGGCCAGTGCGGTCGCGGCCGCGCTGAGGTCGCCCCTGGCGAGGGCGCTGGTCACGAATTCGACGAGGTCGTCAAGGGAGTGGATCGGGGGCATGGAGGAATGCAAGCACATCCAAGCGTCCGCTTCGTGGCCCGCGCCGCAACTGTCGCTACGATCTGGGCATGTATGAAACCATCCGCGTCCGCGGTGCTCGTGAGAACAACCTGAAGGGCGTCGACGTCGACATCCCGAAGCGCAAGCTGACGGTCTTTACCGGTGTGTCCGGCTCCGGCAAGAGCTCGCTCGTCTTCGGCACGATCGCCGCAGAGTCGCAGCGCCTGATCAACGAGACCTACACGGCGTTTGTCCAGTCGTTCATGCCGAGTCTGGCCAGGCCCGACGTCGAAGTACTCGAGGGGCTGAGCGCCTCCATCGTCGTCGACCAGGAGCGGATGGGGGCAAACGCGCGTTCGACCGTCGGCACGGCCACCGACGCGCACACGATGCTGCGCATCATCTTCTCGCGGCTCGGCACCCCGTCGGCCGGCCCCGCAGGCCACTTCAGCTTCAACCTCGCCGAGGGGATGTGCCCGCGCTGCGAGGGCATCGGCCGCGTCACCGATCTCGATCTCGACGAGGTCTTCGACGCGAGCAAATCGCTCAACGAGGGCGCCATCACGATTCCCGGCTATAAGGTCGACGGTTGGATGGTCCGCGGCTACTCGGAAGCCCCATTCCTCGACGGCGACAAGCGCATCGGCGACTACTCGGAGCAGGAGCGCCAGGACTTCCTGTACAAGGAGCCGACCAAGGTCCACATGCCGGCCCTGAACATGAACATGACCTACGAGGGGTTGATCCCGCGCATCCAGAAGTCGATCCTGTCGAAGGACCCCGACTCGGTCCAGCCCGCGATCCGCGCCTTCATGGATCGGGCGGTGACCTTCACGTCGTGCCCGGAGTGCGGCGGAGCGCGACTGAACCAGGCCGCCCTCGCCTGTCGCATCGGCGGCAAGAACATCGCCGACTGCTCGTCGATGCAGATCAGCGACCTGGCGGTCTTCATGGCGGGTGTGCAGGACCCGCAGGTGGCGCCGGCCATCGCGACGCTCCAGGAGACGCTCGACTCGCTCGTGAACATCGGCCTCGGCTACCTGAGCCTCGACCGGGAGTCGGGCAGCCTCTCGGGTGGCGAGGCGCAGCGCGTGAAGATGGTGCGGCACCTGGGCTCGAGCCTGACCGACATCACGTACGTCTTCGACGAGCCAACCGTCGGGCTGCATCCGCACGACATCCAGCGCATGAACGAGCTGCTGCTCAGGCTCCGCGACAAGGGAAACACGGTGCTTGTTGTCGAGCACAAGCCGGAGACGATCGCGATCGCCGATCACGTCGTCGACTTGGGTCCGCGTGCAGGCAGCGGCGGCGGCGAGCTCCAGTTCGAGGGCACCGTCGAGGGGCTGCGGGCGTCCGGCACGCTCACCGGCAAGCACCTGGATGACCGGGTCTCACTGAAGGATCAGACCCGCAGATCGACCGCGAGTCTCGAGGTCCGCGGTGCGACGCGCCACAATCTCAAGGATGTCGACGTGGACATCCCCCTCGGCGTGCTCACCGTGGTGACCGGTGTCGCGGGTTCGGGCAAGAGCTCGCTCATCCACGGCTCCATTCCGAAGTCGGCGAACGTGATCGTCGTCGACCAGACGGCGATCCGCGGGTCGCGCCGGAGCACGCCTGCCACGTACACGGGGGTGCTGGATGCGATCCGCACCGCGTTCGCGAAGGCAAACGGGGTGAAGCCCGGGCTGTTCAGCGCAAACTCGTCCGGGGCGTGCCCGAAGTGCAATGGCCTTGGCGTCATCTTCACGGACCTCGCGATGATGGCGGGGGTCTCGACGGTGTGCGAGGAGTGCGAGGGGAAGCGGTTCCAGGCCGAGGTGCTCGCCTACACGCTCGACGGGAAGAACATCAGCGAGGTGCTGTCGATGTCGATCGCGGAGGCCCACGAGTTCTTCGCGACGGGGCCCGCGAACAAGGTGCTCGCACGCCTCGTCGACGTCGGCCTCGGCTACCTGGGCCTCGGCCAGCCCCTCACGACGCTCTCGGGCGGCGAGCGGCAGCGGCTCAAGCTGGCCATCCACATGGCCGAGAAGGGCGGCGTCTACGTGCTGGACGAGCCGACCACCGGGCTGCATCTCGCCGATGTCCGGCAGCTGCTCGCGCTCCTCGATCGGCTCGTCGACTCAGGTAAGTCGGTGATCGTCATCGAGCACCACCAGGCTGTCATGGCGCACGCCGACTGGATCATCGACATCGGTCCCGGCGCGGGGCACGACGGCGGCGCGGTGGTCTTCCAGGGCACACCGGCCGAGCTCGTCGCCGACGCGTCGACGCTCACCGGCCAGCACCTGGCGGACTACGTCGGCCGCTAGTTGGCCGCCTTAGTCGGCAAGCGCGCCCTCGGTCGGCGCGGCCTGGGTCGGCGCGGCCTGGGCCAGCGCGGCCAGCTCTCGCTCGAGGTTTTGTCTCGCACGCGGCTCCCAGTCGTCGGGGGCCGCGTGCGAGACGAAGAGGCGCGGCGTCTCGAGGAGCGACCGGAGCACTGCTGAGCGGCCGATGCGCCACTGGTCCTCCGACACGTGCGCGAAGTCGCGCCGCACGAGCGCCACGTAGCGCCAGTACCCGTGCTCCGGCCTGGCAAGGACAGCCAGGTCGGCGTCCATGAGTACCTCGCCCGCGACGTCTCCCGCGTCGACGTCGTGCGCGATCGTCGCGAGGACGAGCCGCTCCACGTCGGCCAGCAGGTCGGCGTCGACGCCGAGCGAGCCGAGCCGCTCGACTGCCAGGGCGGCGCTCGCTCGCTCATCTTGCCCGGCGACCCCGTCGTAGACGGCGTCGTGGAACCAGGCTCCGAGCCTGGCCGCGAGGAGCGCGCGTGGGCTGAGGGCCGCCCCGCGGTCGGCCGCGCGCCGCCGCAGGGTGTCGATCGCGTCGAGGACCGCGAGCAAGTGGGTGGCGTTGTGGTAGTGGCGGGAGGGGGCCGACCAGGCGTCCAGCAGCTCGTCCCGGAGCGCATCCGTCGCCCGGGCCCCGGCACCGGTCGAGTCGTTGGCGACGCCGGCGAGCTCGAGCTCGGACCAGCGGCGCACGAGCGTGAGGCGGGCGCGCTTGGGACGCTCGCGCGCCGGCACGCGCACGCCGCCTGCCACGAGTCGACGCACCAGCTCGGACCCGGTCACGGGTACGGCGCCGAGCGCAACGAGCTCGTCGTACAGCTCGGCAGGGACGTCGTAATGGTCGAGATCGAAGGCGCGGCTTCGGATGCCGGCCCTGGCGGCGAAGGCGTGCAACTCCTCGACGGCCGCGTCGGAGACGAGGTGCGAGAACGTGGTGCCGTGCGCGGGCCAGGCGGGTGGATCGATCAGGATGACCATCCAGGAAGACTACGACTACCCTTGCCCCATGGTCTCCCGTGTCAAAGGTGCAGTTGTCCGTGGCAAGAACGAACCGGTGTCGATTGAGACGGTGCTGGTTCCCGATCCGGGGCCGGGCGAGGCGGTGGTCGACATCATCACGAGCGGTGTGTGCCACACCGACCTCCACTACCAGCAGGGTGGGATCAGCGACGACTTCCCGTTCCTGCTGGGGCACGAGGCGACGGGCCGCGTCTCCGCGATCGGCGAGGGCGTGACAGAGGTCGCGGTCGGCGACCGCGTCATCCTGAACTGGCGCGCGGTGTGCGGCGAGTGCCGCGCCTGCGCGAAGGGGCAGCCGCAGTATTGCTTCAACACCCACAACGCGACGCAGAAGATGACGCTGGAGGACGGCACTGAGCTCTCCCCCGCGCTTGGTATCGGCGCGTTCATCGAGAAGACGCTGGTGGCGGCCGGCCAGTGCACGAAGGTCGACGAGGAGTCGGATGCGGCTGCGGTCGGCCTGCTCGGCTGCGGCGTCATGGCTGGCATCGGGGCGGCGATCAACACGGGTGCGGTGCAGCGGGGCGAGTCGGTCGCGGTGATCGGATGCGGCGGCGTCGGCATGGCCGCGATCGCCGGCGCGGCTCTCGCCGGCGCGACCACGATCATCGCCGTCGACATCGACCAGGCGAAGCTCGATCGCGCTGCACACTTCGGTGCGACGCACACGATCAACTCGCGCGAGCAGGACGTCGTCGAGGGTGTCAGGGCCCTCACGGGCGGCTTCGGCGCCGACGTGGTGATCGAAGCAGTCGGGCGACCCGAGACCTACACGCAGGCCTTCTACGCGAGAGACCTCGCTGGTCGCGTGGTGCTGGTCGGCGTGCCGACGCCGGAGATGACGCTCGAGCTGCCCCTGCTCGACGTCTTCGGGCGCGGCGGCGCACTGAAGTCTTCCTGGTACGGCGACTGCCTGCCGAGCCGCGACTTCCCCATGCTCGTCGAGCAGTACCGCCTCGGCAGGCTTGACCTGGACGCGTTCGTCTCCGAGCGAATCGGCATCGACGACATCGAAGCGTCGTTCGAGCGAATGAAGGACGGCACGGTTCTGCGTTCGGTGGTGGAGCTGTGAGCCGGCACGGCACGGTGCGCGTCGAGCGCATCGTGACGAGCGGCACGTTCTCGCTCGACGGCGGCACGTGGGATGTCGACAACAACGTCTACGTGGTGGGCGATGACGACGACGTCGTGGTCATCGATCCGGCGCACGATGCGCAGGCTGTTCGGAATGCGGTGGGCGAGCGTCGGGTACGCAGGGTGCTGCTGACGCACGGCCACGACGATCACATCGCAGCCGCGCGGGAGTTCGCGTCGCTCGTAGACGCGCCCATCGCGCTGCACGACGGCGACCGGATGCTCTGGGACGCCGTCCACCCGGACGCGGCACCGGAGATCTCGCTCGCGGACGATGACCGCATCCTCATCGACGAGGTGGACCTGCAGGTGCTCCACACGCCTGGGCACTCCCCTGGGTCGGTGTGCTTCTACGCCCCCGCCCTCGGGACGCTCTTCAGCGGCGACACGCTCTTCAACGGCGGGCCGGGTGCGACGGGCCGCAGTTACAGCGATTTCGGCACGATCATTGCGTCGATCTCGGAGCGGCTCCTGACCCTTCCGCCGGAGACCACGGTGCTGACGGGCCACGGCGACTCGACGACTATCGGCGCGGAAGCGCCGCACCTTGACGAATGGATCGCACGTGGCCACTGAGCAGATGACCGAGTCGGAGACTGCGGGGCACGGCTACGACGTGATCGTGATCGGCGCCGGTCCGGTCGGGGAGAACGTCGCCGACCGCACCGTGCGGGGTGGCCTGCGCACGCTCATCGTCGAGAAGGAACTCGTCGGCGGCGAGTGCTCGTACTGGGCGTGCATCCCGTCGAAGGCGCTGCTGCGCAGCGGCGCAGCGCTCCGTGCGGTCCGGGCGGTTCCCGGCGCGCGCGAGGCGGCCGAGGGTGAGCTCGACGTGGCTGCGGTGCTGCGCCGACGCGACTCGTACGTGTCCGACTGGAGCGACGAGGGGCAGGTGGAGTGGCTCTCGGGCGCCGGCATCGATCTGGTGCGCGGGCACGGTCGCATCACCGGCGAGCGTGAGGTCACGGTCGGCGACACGCGGTACACGGCACGCGTCGCGGTCGTGGTGGCGACGGGGTCGGCGGCCCTGCTGCCGGACATCCCAGGGCTCGGCGACGCCGCCCCGTGGACGAGTCGTGAGGCGACCGCGGTCAAGCGGGTGCCCGAATCGCTCACGATCATCGGCGGTGGCGTGGTCGCCGTGGAGATCGCGACCGCGTACACCGATCTGGGCGCGCAGGTGACGCTCGTCGCGCGGAGCCGCGTGCTCGGCGGGTTCGAGGAGTTCGCGGGCGAGGCGGTGACGGAGGCGCTGCGGTCGAGGGGCGCGACCGTGATCACGGGCGCCTCGCCATCGAACGTCGTCCGGGATGATGCGGGTCGAGTCTCGGTGACCCTCGACGACGGTCGCGTGCTCGAGAGCGCGGAACTCCTCGTCGCGACGGGTCGAGTGCCTCGCACCGACGACATCGGTCTTGAGACGGTCGGGCTCGAGGCGGGCGCGTGGATTGATGTCGACGACACAATGCTCGTGCGCGGCAGCGACTGGCTGTACGCGGCGGGCGACGTCAACCACCGAGCTCTGCTGACCCACCAGGGGAAGTACCAGGCGCGAGCGGCTGGCGACGCGATCGCCGCCCGTGCGGCGGGGCGGACCCTCGACGACGGCCCGTGGGGCACGCATGTGGCAACGGCCGACCTGTCGGCGGTGCCGCAGCTGGTCTACTCGGATCCGGAGGTCGCGGCGGTCGGCGTCACGAGCGTCGAGGCCGAGCGGCGGGGGCTTCGGGTGCGGACGGTCGATGTGCCGATTGGGAACGTCTCGGGCGCGTCCCTGCATGCCGAGGGATACGAGGGGACGGCGCGGATGGTCGTCGACGAGGACCGCGGAGTCGTGGTCGGCTTCACGATGGCGGGACCCGACGTCGGCGAGCTGCTCCACGCGGCAACGATCGCCGTGGTCGGCGAGGTCCCCGTCAGCAGGCTCTGGCACGCGGTTCCGGCGTTCCCGACGATGAGCGAGCTCTGGCTGCGTCTGCTCGAGGGGTACGGTCGGCCGGACTCCACGAACTGAGGTGAGCGGCGGCTGGGGCACGTGCCTCAGCCGCGTGCGCCCGTGAACACCTCGCGGACGGTGGGCGCCGCAGCAAGGGCGTCGGCGGCGAGGGTGTCAGCGGTGTCGAGCACCTCGACGACGTCACCCGCCGCGATCCGGCCGGTCTGCGCGACGCGGAGGTACGCGCCCGTGCGGCCGGCGGCGCCGAAGCGTTTGACCCAGCCCCGTTCATCCGCTCCCCCGACCCAGCGGGCGAAGGTCTGGCACGGCACGCGGGGCGCGGTCACGGTGAGCTCGACGGTGCGCGACGAGCTCGCGGAGGTCGGGTCGCCGATGCGAAGCGTGTCGCCGATGCGCAGCTCGTTGACGTCGAGTCCGTCGATGCGGAGGTTCTCGCCGAAGAACCCAGGGGGAAGCTCACGGCCGAGCTCCGCAGCCCAGTAGTCGGCGTCGCACTGCGAGTAGGCGTAGACCGCCTGGTCGAGTCCGCCATGGTGCTTGCGGTCGGCTTGCACGTCGCCGTAGACGCCGTAGCGACCGACCTTGACCGCGCCATCGACTGGGCGCTTGTCGATCGCGGTCACACCGATGGCGCCAGGGTCACGGCGAAGCTGCGCGACGGCGCAGACGGCGAGGAGGCTGGCCACGGGCGGCTCAGTCGGCGCGCTTGGCGTGCAGCTTGGCGACCCGCGCGTTCTCGGCGCGGACCTTCGCCTGGACGCCTCGCTCATGCGAGAGCCATGCTGGCGCCTCCTCCAGGAGACTCTGGATCTCGGCCGTGGTGAGCGCCTCGGTCACGCCGCCGCGGGCGAGGCCGGAGTTGGTGATGCCGAGCTTGCGGGCCACCACATCGCGGGGGTGCGGGCCGGTGCGTCGCAGCTCCTGGAGCCACTCGGGCGGCGATTCCTGCAGCTCGAGGAAGGCGGTGCGCGTGAGCGGCGTCTCCTGGAACGCCTCGGGCGTTGCTGGCAGGTAGATGCCGAGCTTCTTCGCGGCGGTGGCCGGCTTCATCGTCTGTTCCGGCCCGCGCTTCGCGGCGGCCTGCTGGTCGTCCGCGGCCTGGCTGTCGACGGGGGTGCCCTCTGATTCGGTCATCTGTGCATCGTACCCAGTAGCCTTGCGGGCATGGAGACTCCGACGCACCTCACGGTCGCTCTCGCCCCCGGCATCAATCCACGGAAGTGGTCCCGAGTGTGGGAGGAGCGGCGAGCGGAGACGCCACTGGAGTTCACGACCCTCCATGCGGCTGAGGCGCGGCAGCTTGTGCTCGATGACGGCGCGCAGATCGCGTTCGTCCGTCACCCGTTCGAGCGCGAGGGCGTGAACGCCATCGACCTGTTCGCCGAGGATGTGGTGGCGGTGGTCGCCGTGGAGTCGGAGCTCGATGTCGACGAGCCGCTGCGGTTGGAGGAGCTCGACGACTGGCAGCTGGTGCTCGCGGCGTGGACCCCAGACTGGGCCGAGGCTGCCGAACGGCTCGGGCTCGACACGGGCGCGTCGGCCATGACCACCGACCCGGCGGACGCCATGGAGCTTGTCGCCGGCGGCGCGGGCGTGGCGATTGTCCCGCAGTCGGTCGCGCGACAGCATGCTCGGAAGGACGTCACCTACCGGGTGATCAGCGACCTGCCGCGGGTGCCGGTCTCGATCATCTGGGCAGCTGACGACGAGCGACTCGACACCGAGGAGTTCGTCGGGATCGTGCGAGGACGCACGGCGGGGAGCTCGCGGGGCCGGAGCGGGGCGAAATCAGCGGCCCTGCAGCGGGAGGAGCAGCAGGCCCTCGCGGAGGCAGCGCGGCGGGTGAAGGAGCAGCAGAAGAAGAAGGCAACTGCAAAGCGGGTGGGCACGTCGTCGGGGACGAGCCGCGGCGCTCAGCTCGCCGCGAAGCGCGCCAAGGCCGGTGGCGCCGGCGGCAAGCGCAAGCGCCGCTGAGCCCTCGCTGCGCCGGCCTCGAAGCCCAGTGTGCAGCGCCGGTGGTACGTTCGGACCCCGAACAAGGAGGTTCGCTCATGCGTAAGGTCACCTATTCGCTTGCCCTGACCCTCGACGGCTTCGTCATGGACGAGGACGGCAGATTCGACTGGGGCGACCCGAGCGAGGAGGTCTTCCGTCTCGCGACCGACGAGGTGCGTGGCGTCGATGTCCACCTTATGGGGCGACGCCTCTACGAGACGATGGTCTACTGGGAGCCCGGTGCCGAGGAGCAGGGTTGGGGTGCGCTCGAGCAGGAGTTCGCCGAGCTCTGGCGCGCGCTCCCGAAGGTCGTGTTCTCGGAGACCGTCTCGGAGGTCGTCGGCAACACGCGTCTGGCCGAGGCGAGCCTCGAGGAAGAGATCCGGCGCCTGACGGCAGAGCCGGGCGACGGGACGATCGCCATCGGCGGTGCAGAACTCGCCCACCAGGTCGCCGACCTCAACCTGATCGACGAGTACCGGCTGCGCATCTGCCCCGTCCTGGTCGGCGGTGGCACCCCGTTCTTCTCGCGCAACAACCGCCGCACACACCTGGTGCTGCTCGACTCCCGCACGTTCGACTCAGGTGTTGTGCACCTCCGCTACCGCGTGCGGCGCTGAGGAAACCCGCGGCTACGCCGCTCGCGACCACCCGATGGCCGGCGCGATGTGCTCGACGATCGTGGCGAGCATCCGCGCGTTGAAGTCAACGCCCAGCTGGTTCGGGACGGTGAGGAGGAGGGTGTCGGCCGACTGCACGGCCGCATCTGCCGCCAGTTCCTGAGCGATCCGGTCCGGGGCGCCCTGGTACGTGCGACCGAACCGGGAGCGCATGCCATCGAGCATCCCGACCTGGTCGCCTTCGCTGCCGCCGCGCCCGCCGAAGAAGGCGACGTCCTCGTCGGTCGTGATGGGGATCACGCTGCGGCTCACCGAGACTCGCGGCTCCCGCGCATGGCCGGCCGCCGCCCACGCATCCCGGTACCCCCGGATCTGTTCGGCCTGGAGCTCGTCGAAGGGCACCCCGGTGTCTTCGGTGAGCAGCGTGGAGCTCATCAGGTTCATGCCCTGTTCAGCCACCCAGACTGCGCTCGCTCGGCTGCCCGAGCCCCACCAGATCCGGTCCTCGAGACCCGGCGATCTCGGCTGGATCGGCAGGGGCGCCGTCGACCCCGTCATCTGCGGGTTGCCCTCGACCAGTCCGGCCCCGGTGATGGCCGCACGGAAGAGCTCGGTCTTGGCCCGCGCCAGGTCGTCGTCAGTCTTGCCTTCCGGGGGCGTGAACCCGAACGCGTGCGCGCCGTTCTGAGCGGGTTCGGGCGAACCGCGGCTGAGCCCGAGCTGCAAGCGCCCCTCGCCGCCGGAGTGCGCGCTGATCAGGTCAGCGGCAGCCGCTTCCTCCGCCATGTACAGCGGGTTCTCGTAGCGCATGTCGATGACGCCGGTGCCGATCTCGATGCGACGTGTGCGGGCTCCGACGGCCGCGAGCAGCGGGAACGGGGCCGCGAGCTGCCGCGCGAAGTGGTGGACTCGGAAGTACGCGCCGTCCACGCCCAGCTCTTCCGCGGCGACCGCGAGCTCCATCGACTGCACGAGCGCGTCGCCTCCGGTTCGGGTGCCCGACTGCGGGGATGGGTGCCAGTGGCCGAATGAGAGGAAGCCGATCTTCTTACGCATGTCCGACACAGCGTCTCGGGGGCGCCACGCATTCCCGCCAGCACCTGACCGATTGCCGCGCACTGGATGTCGGCGGTCGCCGGTACCGTGACGGCATGACGAACGTGATCTACTACACCGCCACGACCCTGTCCGGATTCATCGCCGACGACCGGCATTCGCTCGACTGGCTGTTCGTGGTCGAGCAGCCGGAAGACAACAGCTTCGGCCCGTTCCTCGAGGGGGTAGGCGCCCTCGTCATGGGGTCGACGACCTACCAGTGGGTCTACGACTACGAGGGGCTCGCCGACGACCCTGAGAAGTGGCGGGCCTCCTACGGCGACCGTGCCACCTTCGTCTTCACGACGCGCGAGCTCCCGGTGCCGGAGGGACTCAACATCCACCTCGTCCGTGGCGCGGTCGAAGACCACTTCGCGCAGATCGAATCCGCAGCAGGCGACCGTGCTGTGTGGGTGGTGGGCGGCGGCGATCTGGCCGGGCAGTTCTACGATGCGGGTCGTCTCAACGAGGTGCGGCTGTCGATCGCGCCCGTCGCCCTCGAGTCGGGCGCGCCGCTGCTCCCCCGTCGCATCGAATCGGATGCGCTGCGCCTGGTCTCCGCGACGGTGGAGGGCCAGTTCGTGGAAGCGCGCTACGAGGTTCGTTCGCCGCGCGAATAATGCAGGCGGCGCTTCGTCGCGAACGCCAGCACGAGGGCCGCCGCCGCGAGCAGGAGGAGGGCGAGCGAGGGCAAGCCGAAGGCGCAGAGCAGCGTGATGGCGACGCCGAGTCCTGACGCGATGATCAGCGAGTCGAACTGCCACGCCAACCGTGCGACCACGGACAGGTCGCCGAGCTCGCTCGGCATCGGCGTCAGCAGCAGTGGCGGGAGGTGCCCGCGAGCCGATTCGTACGCCCGCGCGGCGACGGCCGCGAGGCCGACGAGCACGGGTGCGAGGCCTCCGCCGGAGAGCAGGCTGGCTGCGCCCACGACCACCAGCACGATGGCGACAGGGAATGCCGCGTGCAGGAGGAACTGCTCTGCCACCGGGGTGCCGAAGATGTCGGCCCCAGCGGCGGCATCTGCTGCGTGCCGGAACCCGTCGGCGAAGCTGCCGAGCGACGCGAACAGGGCGACTGCGCCGACGGCGGCCACCACACCAACAGCCGGGGCGGAACCGAGGGCCACGGCCGCCCCGGCCGCGGTCGAGACGCAGAGCGCGGCGAGCGAGAGCCCGAGCACGCCGAGCGCAGTTCGCTGCGGCGTGCGCAGCGCACCGACCGCGTCGCGTAGCAGCATCGCGAGCACCCGCGGTCCGCCGACGACGGCGCGCAGGCTTCGCCCCGTCGACGGGGCTTCCCGGTACGCGGAGAGCGCCCCCGAGATCTCGCCGGAAGCGAAAGACATCGCGGCGCTCTCGCGTCGGCGCGCATGGAGCAGGAGCACGTCACCCCGGACCCGGTCGAGCAGCCTCGGTGCCAGCGCGACGGAAACGGATGCGACGACGACCATGGAGAGCATGGCGAGGAGCGCGCCGTCCGCGATGGCGCCGCCCGCGAGTCCTTGCCAGGCGGCAGCGATCGAGGCACCGATGCCGAACGGCGAGAGCCCGACGAGGAGGGCGAGGGCTGCGAGCTGCCAGGCCCGTCCGGTGCCAACGACCTGTCCGGCGAGGCGCGCGACGACGCCGGTACAGGACAGCGCGACGCAGGCGGCGACGCACGAGGTCGCTGCGAGGGCAGACGCGCCGCCGGCCGCGACCAGCGCGACCGCCGGCAGCGCGGCGAGTACCGCGGTGGCGCCACCGGCCAGCAGGAGGCTCTTGAGGAACGGTCGCCACAGGGAGACGCGTCTCGGGAGGTGGTTGGAGGCCATCGTCACGACTTGGAACGGCGTCAGCCGCACCGGGCCTCGAACGGTGCCCAGGAGGAGCGCGAGCGGGAGGACCGCTGCCGCGATCAGCCGCAGCCGCACGGCGAAGTCCGGAGAGACGAGCCACGCGATCGACGCGGGCTCCAAGAGCACGAGCAGCAGCATCCGCGCCACCGGGGCGACCGCCACGAGCACGACGGCTGCGCCGAGGTAGACGCGGTAGGCGCCCTCACGCCGCGGCATGTCCACCGCCTTCGCGCTCCTCGCCGTGCGCTCCGGGGCGCCCAGGGAGGGAAAGCTCGCGGGCTTCCAACGCCGCGATGAGGGGCCTGCTGTGGGTTGCGAGCACGATCGCCGCGCCCCGCGCCCGCTCCTCCTCAAGGACGCTGGCGAGGAGCGCTCTGCGGTGCTCGTCGAGGCGCTGCTCAGGCTCGTCGAGCACCAGCACCTCGAACGGTCTGGCGAGCACGGTGGCGAGCGACAGCAGCTGCAACTGCCCGGAGGACACCTCGTGGGGAAAGCGCTCGGCGAGATCCTCGGCGTCGAGGCGACGCAGGGCCTCGTCGGCGCTCGCCTGCGCGGCGGCGAGGTGGGCGCCCCACGACAGGGCGACGGCGGTGAGGTGCTCCCGCGCGGTCATGGTCATCGAGAACGGCACGGAGCCGAGGAGCGCCGCGAGCCTGCGGCGGAAGCCGGGGCTGCGTTCATCCGCTGGCTCCCCCGCGATGAGGACACGCCCCGAGCTCGGCGGCGTGAGCCCCGCGAGGGACCGAAGCAGGGTGGTCTTCCCTGCGCCGTTCGCGCCGGTGAGGCAGAGCACCGCGCCAGCCTCGACGTCGAACGCGACGTCGTGGAGCACGGTCGAATTCCCTCGCCGGACGGACAGGCTCTCGACGCGAACGACTGGCATGCGTCCATCCTGCGCCTCTGGGCACCGCCGATCAAACCGGAGGCACCACCGCGAGCCTCAGCGATCGAGCGTCTCGAGGAAGCCGCCGAGACGCGCGAGCCCCTCGACGAGCTCTGGCCGGGCGGCGGCGTACGAGAGGCGGACGTGGGTCTCACCCGTCGCCGTGCCGAAGTCGCGCCCCGGCGTGAGCGCGACGAAGGCCTCTTCGAGGGCGCGCTCGCAGAACTCCCACGCCGTGAGGCCCGTACCCGAGACGTCGAAGTACACGTAGAAGGCCCCGTCCGGTGGGACCGGCACCGGCAGACCGAGACGGGCGAGCTCCTCGAGCACCAGCGCCCGCCGGGCGAGGAGCTCGAGACGGCGTGCTTCGCAGATTTCGAGCGATGCCGGCGTGAACGCCGCGAGGGCGGCGAGCTGTGCCGGCGCGGACGCGCAGAGGAAGTAGTTCGTGGCGAGCTTCTCGACCGCGGGCACGAGTCGTTCGGGAAGGACCGCCCAACCGAGGCGCCACCCGGTCATGGCGAAGTACTTCGAGAAGCTGTTGACGACGATCGCCTCCGGGTCGACGCTGAGGACGCTCGGCCCCGGGAGGCCGTTCAGGTCGTGGTCGGAGAGGTCGAGGTAGATCTCGTCGACGATGCGCCAGGCACCGCGGTCTCGCGCGAAGGCGCAGATTTCGGCGAGCTCGTCGATGGCGATAGAGGTTCCGGTGGGGTTGGAGGGTGTCGCCACCATGACCGCCGAGGTTTGCTCGGTCCACGCCGCGTCCACGCCCGCAAGGTCGAGCTGATAGCGAGACCCGACGGTCCCGGGCGACGTCACGACTCGCCCGCCGAACCCCTCCACGAGCTGGCGGTTGCACGGGTAGGAAGGATCGGCCATGAGCACGTCGTCGCCGTGCTCGGTCGTGGCCGCGACGACCAGCAGCAGCGCGGCGGAGGCGCCCGAGGTCACGATGATGCGGGCCGGATCGACCTCGACCCCGTGCCTGTCCCGGTAGAAGGCGCTGATGGCCTCCCGCAGGGCGGGAAGCCCGAGGGCCGCCGTGTACGGCAGCGGGCGTCCGTCCATCACCTCACTCATCGCTGCTCGTACGGCGGGCGGCGCGCCAAAATCGGGCTCGCCGAGGGAGAGCTTGACGACCCGATGCCCCGCCGCTTCGAGCACCGCCGCTCGCTGGCCGAAGGCCATCGCGTGGAACGGCTCGACGTGCTGGGCGCGCTGCGAGAGCTTCATGCCTCCAAGAATGCCAGGCGACGCGGCACCCACTGCACCGTCGCCGCGGTACATCGAGGTGCCGGAGGCTCGAAAGGCGGCACCCGGTTGCGTGGCGGCACCGGGTCGGCGGTGACGGATGCCCGCGGTTCAGCGAAGATAGGTCCTCGGGGTAGCCGGGCGGCGCCGTGGTGCACGCCTGGCGGGAGTCGGCTTCGTGCCGGGAGGAGAACATCGATGCCGTTCGCAGACGAGCTGCTTGGCCGGTCGCAGGCCACTGAACTGGTGAACCTTCTCGAGGTGGCGGCCGACGGACGCCGCCTCACCGAGACGCGCAGCGCATCCACACAGCTCGACGACCTGGCGCTCGGCGCGCGCAGCTCGCGACTCGCAGCCGCGATCTTGGCCGACCTGCCGATGCCGTTCGCGGACTTCGCGACGATCGTGCGGTTGGCGCTGCGCGACGAGTCGCTGAGCGGTTGGATGGTGTGGCCGCTCTCGAACGCCGTGTCGGCCGCCGCGATCGCCGACGGTGGAGAGGCCGCCTTCGACGACGGCATGCAACTGCTCAGTGAGCTGACACCGCGGCTCACCTGCGAGTGGGCCGTCCGCCCCATGCTGCGGGCACGTCTCGACCGTTCGCTCGAAACGATGCTCGACTGGGCCTCGTCTGACGACGAGCATGTTCGGCGTCTCGCGTCCGAGGGCTCGCGTCCCTACCTGCCCTGGGGAACGCGCGTCGCCGGCATCACCGAGAACGCCAGGCTGACGGCGCCGATCCTCACCGCCCTCTACCGAGACGAGAGCGAATACGTGCGCCGCTCGGTCGCGAACCACCTCAACGACATCAGCCGACACGACACCGAGCTCGTCCTCGAGCTGGCGTCGGCGTGGCTCGCCGACGGCGACGAGCACACGCCGAAGCTCGTGCGCCACTCGCTGCGGACCCTGGTCAAGCGCGGCGACACCGACGCCCTGGCGCTCCTCGGCTACGGGGCGGCCGAGGTCGCCGTCGACGGGCCGACGCTCGACCGCTCCAGCATCGTGCTGGGCGATGAACTGCTCATCACGGCCTCCGTCCGCAACACCGGAGACGAAGCGGCGAAGCTCGTCGTCGACTACATCGTGCACCACGTGAAGGCCGACGGCGGCAGAACGCAGAAGACCTTCAAGATCTCGACGACGACGCTCGAGCCGGGCGAGTCGATGACCATTCGGAAGCGCCACGCGATCAAGCCGATCACGACGCGTCGCTACCACCCGGGGGTGCACGCTGTCGAGCTGCAGGTCAACGGCGTGCGGCACGGGTTCGCGGAGTTCGACCTCCTTCCGGGTTCCGTGTGCTGAGATACCGGCATGTCTGACCCACGCCCCGCAGAGCCCGCCGACGCTGGCGGCACCGAGTCCATTCGCATCGAGCGACGTGTCGCGTGCGCCGCAGAGGAGCTCTGGTCGTGGCTCTCGGTGAGCGAGAAGACGGCCCAGTGGATCGGGCCGTGGGAGTTCCTCGACGAGGCGAAGGGCCAGATCGGCCTCCAACTCGTTGCCGAGGAGGGGGCGCCGGCCAGCGGTGCCACGGTGTTGCGGTGCGCCCCGCCGTCACTCCTCGAGCTCAGGACCGAGGACGCGGCAGGAACGTGGCACCTACGGGTCACGCTCACCGCCGACCCTGCACGCGACAGCTCCGATGGAGACACGGGCTCGACCGTGCTGGTCTTCGAGCACTTCGACGTGCCGACGGAACAGGCGAAGGACATCACAGCGGGGTGGAACTTCTACCTCGACACGTTGCTGGCGGCGATGGGCGGGCTCGACAAGCCCGCGTTCGAGGACTACCTGAACGGCCCGCCCGCCTGAGGCCTCGCCACGTCGCGGAAATGTCATTCCCGGTCATGAACGATGGCGTGTCACATTGTCGATACACGGCGTCGGTAGCCTTGGGGCATGCTCGAAGCCCCCACCACCTCCCCCGCCAGCCGCACTGAGGCTGGCGCTGAACTGCCGGATGAGCTGCGCTCTGACGTGAACCTCCTCGGCACGCTGCTCGGCCAGATCCTCACCGAGGCGGGAGGCGCGGAACTCCTCGACGACGTCGAGCAGCTGCGCCGCCTCACGATCTCGGCGTACGAGCACGACAGCGGCTCCGCGGACGGCTCGTTCGAGTCGGCAGAGGCGCTCGTCGATTCGCTCTCGCCGGCCCGCGCCGACGAGGTGGCGAGAGCCTTCACCTGCTACTTCCACCTCGTGAACCTTGCCGAGGAGCACCACCGGGTTCGGGTGCTCCGCGCGCGCGGCGCCTCGCCCGCCCAGCAGCAGGAAGACACGATCGCGCAGGCGTTCACCCGCCTGAGCGACGAGATCGGCGAGGAGCGGGCCGCGGAGCGCGTTCGTTCGCTGCGCTTCCATCCGGTCTTCACGGCGCACCCGACGGAGGCCCGCCGCCGCGCGGTGTCGTCGGCGATCCGCCGCATCAGCGCGCTCCTCGAGGAGCGCGACGAACTGCGTCTGCTCGGAGGTGCCTCCGACGCCAGCCCTGCCGCGCAGGAGCTCAGCCGGCGCCTACTCGAGGAGATCGACCTCCTCTGGCGCACGTCGCCGCTGCGCAGCGACAAGCCGACGCCCGTCGACGAGGTCCGCACCGTGATGTCCGTCTTCGACGAGACGCTGTTCACGACGGTGCCGCGCGTGTACCGGCGCGTCGACGAGGCCCTGCAGGGCACGAGCTCTGGAACGGCGGCGCCCGTCGCGCAGCCGTTCGTGCGCGTCGGCTCGTGGATCGGCGGCGACCGCGACGGCAACCCGTTCGTGACCGCGAAGGTCAGCCGTCAGGCGGCGGTCATCGCCTCGGAGCATGTGCTGCTCGGCCTCGAACGCGCATCCGCTCGCATCGGGCGCACGCTGACGCTCGGGGCAGACACGACGCCGCTCGACGCGGCGGCGACAACCCTCCTCGCGCGCCTCGGCAGCGCCGACGAGGCCGCCGCGGCCGAGATCGCGCAACGCTCGCCCGGCGAGCCGCACCGACGAGTGCTGCTCCTCATCGCCCGCCGCATCGAGGCGACGCGGCGCCGAAACGCCGACCTCGCGTACACGGTGCCGGACGAGCTGCTGCGCGAGCTGCGCATCCTGCAGGCCTCACTCGCCTCGGCCGGCGCTGGACGCCACGCCTACGGCGAGCTCCAGCACCTCATCTGGCAGGTCGAGACGTTCGGGTTCCACCTCACGGAGCTCGAGGTCCGTCAGCACTCGCAGGTGCACCGCAAAGTCCTCGCCGAGCTCGCCGAGCTCGCCCCGGGCGACGAGCCCAGCGAGCTCGCGAGCGAGGTGCTCGACGTGTTCCGCTCGGTCGCGTTCATCCAGGAGCGTCACGGGCCGCGCGCCGCCGGCCGATACATCGTGTCCTTCACGCAGTCGTCCGAGGACATAGCGAACGTCTACCGGCTCGCGGTCGCGGCGACCGGTCCCGGCGCGACCCCGCCATCGCTCAACGTCATCCCCCTCTTCGAGACGTTCGCTGACCTCCAGGCGGCGCCCCGCATCCTGGCCGAGATGCTCGAGCAGCCGGAGGTTGCCGAGCTGCTCGCCGCCAACGGCCGCAGGCTCGAGGTCATGCTCGGGTATTCGGATTCCTCGAAGGACGTGGGCCCGGTCGCCGCCACCCTCGCTCTCTACGAGGCGCAGAGCCAGATCGCCGCCTGGGCGCAGGAGAACGGCATCGAGCTGACCCTCTTCCACGGCCGAGGCGGCGCCCTCGGTCGAGGCGGCGGGCCGGCGAACGTGGCCATCCTCGCGCAGCCCCCGCACTCGGTCGACGGCCGCTTCAAGCTCACCGAGCAGGGCGAGGTCATCTTCGCCAGGTACGGCGACCCCGACATCGCGGCTCGCCACATCGACCAAGTGATCTCGGCGACGCTGCTCGCCTCGGCCCCCTCGACGGAGGCGCGCAACGCCGACGCGGCAGCGAAGTACGCGGGCGTCGCGGCGACGATGGATGCGGCCTCGCGGGAGCGCTTCTTCGCGCTCGTCAAGGCGCCGGGCTTCGCGCCCTGGTTCGCCAGGGTGACGCCAATGGAGGAGGTCGGGATGCTCGCGCTCGGGTCGCGGCCGGCCCGCCGCGGACTGTCGGTCGAGTCGCTCGAGGACCTGCGCGCCATCCCCTGGGTGTTCGCGTGGACCCAGGCGCGCATCAACCTCACCGGGTGGTTCGGCCTCGGAACGGCCCTCGAGGCGGTCGGCGAGCTCGACCGGCTCCAGGAGGCGTACGCGGAGTGGCCGCTGTTCCGCTCCATGATCGACAACGTCGCGATGAGCCTCGCGAAGACGGATGCGCGCATCGCGCGTCGCTACCTCGAGCTGGGCGATCGCCCCGAGCTGGCGGAGCTCGTCACGAGCGAGCTGGAACTCACGGCCAGCTGGGTCACCCGCATCACGGGCGGCGCTGAGCTGCTCGAGCGGAAGCCCGTGCTGCAGCGCGCGGTCAAGATGCGCAGCCCCTACGTGGACGCGCTGTCGCTGCTGCAGCTCCGTGCACTCCGCCGCCTGCGCGACGATGTCAGGAAGCCGGATGGCGACGAGGCGGCCGAGTTGCAGCGGCTCCTGCTGCTCTCCGTCAATGGCGTCGCGGCGGGGCTGCAGAACACCGGCTGACGCCGATACGCGGAGCGCGCGCTGGTTCTCCCAACACGCGAACGGTCGGAAATGGTCGTCATCCGAAGCCGGATGGCGACCATTTCCGGTATGTCGACCGTTTGCACTCCATGGTCGAGTGCGCGGATGCGGGCTAGTCGAGGATGTCGCCGTCGACATACCGCCAGCGCCCGCCGCTGCGCGCGAAGCGGCTGCGCTCGTGGAGAAGCCCCGCGCCGTCGCCGTCCCGGTAGGAGGCGCGGAACTCGACGATGCCCGTCGTTGATTCCGCATCGCCGTCGACGGTGTCGACGATCTGCAGGCGCCGCCAGACCGTGCCGTCATCGAGGTCGAGGTCGTCCGGCCGGGTCTCCTCCGCCCAGGTCGCCGCGAGGTACTCGGGCAGGCGGAGCGCGAAGGCCGAGAACCGGGACCGCATGAGGGCCTCGGCGGTCGGCGCCGGCTGACCGGCGTGGAAGGGCTCACAGCACGCCGCGTAGTCGAGCTTGCTGCCACACGGGCACGGCCCGGCTGCCTCGGTGCTCACTCCCCCGCCGCGGCGGGCTTGGTCGCCACCCCGTCGAGCCAGAGGGTATCGGATTCGTCGCCGTGGGCTCCGGGCTTGCCGACGTGCTTGTTGCTGATCTTCGGCCCGTTCTTGATGACGTGCACGAGCGCCATGCCGTGACCGCGGCCGAGGTCGTAGTCCTCCTTCAGCCACGCCAGGATGATGCCGGCCTTCGTGTCTGGCGCGTCGAAGCCCTTCTCGTGGGCGATGGCGATGAACTGACGCGGCGTGAGGCCCGTCTTGCTCTCGATGTTGTCAAGGTACGACTGGAACGACATGGCTGCTTCCTCCCTGGGCTCGCCGCTGGTCGACGGCCGTGCTCGAATTCTAGCGATGGCGCTTCCTTCAAGATCCCTGCGGATTCGATCCGTTCGGCGGCGACGGGAGGATGATGTGGCTATGTCGCACCTCTCAGCCCTGTCGCGGCCGCTGTTCCACGACGCAGATCAGAATTTTGAAGCCAAGGTCGTTCTCGGGTCGGTCGGCGCGGGCGCCGGCGATCTGGGCGAGATCTTCGCCACGCTCGCGGCCATCGAGGATGGCAAGCGGGAGTCGTGGGTCAGAGCCTGGTTCGCTCGAGCCCAGGCGACGCAGCAGCTCGCGGAGGTCTCGACCAGCAACGGGCGGAACGCGACGGCGGCCGCCCAGTGGCTGCGCGCATCCGCCTACTACGGCCATGCCCTCAACGCGATCGCCGCGATCGGCGACGCCGACGGCTACGCCAACGCCTTCGCCCTGCACCGTTCTGCCTGGGATCGCTTCGCAACGCTGCGTGCTCGGCCCCTCGAACGCCTGTCGATCAGGTACGGCAAGGGTTCCCTGCCCGGCTACCTGCAGCGACCGGATGCGCCAGCGGCGGCGGGTGGTGCGCCCCTGCTCGTGCTCGTGAACGGCAGCGACGGCACGCTCACCGACCTCTTCGCGACGATCGGGGCCGCCGCCGCAGCCCGGGGCTACGCGGTGCTGTACTTCGACGGCCCGGGCCAGCAGAGTCAGCTCGTCGCCGGGTCGCGGTTCAGGCCCGACTTCGAGGCGGTGCTGACGCCGGTCATCGACCACGCGATGGGGCTCAGCGGCGTCGACCGGTCGCGGGTCGCCGTCTACGGCGTGAGCCAGGCCGGCTACTGGGTGCCCCGGGCGCTCGCCTTCGAGCACCGCGTGGCCGCGGCGATCGTCGACCCAGGCGTGACCGATGTGTCGACCTCCTGGGTCTCGCACTTGCCCGCTCCCATGCGCCACGAGCTCGAGAAGGGCGACTCCAAGCACTTCGACCAGTACATGAAGCTCGGGCTCGGCCACAGCGCGGCGGACCGTGCGATCTGGAGCTTCCGCGCCAAGCCATATGCCGGCACCGGATACTTCGCCGTCTACCGCGAGGTCGAGCGGTACCGCCTGACGCCGGAGCTCGCCGCGGCCATCGCGACCCCGCTGCTGATCACCTCGCCCGAGCACGAACAGTTCTGGCCTGGCCAGTCGGAGCGCCTCGCGGAGCTCGTGCCCGACTCGGAGCTCGTGCCATTCCGTGCGGTCAACGGGGCCGACTCGCACTGCGAGCCGCTGGCCAGGACCGCCGTGAACGAGGTGCTGCTCGACTGGCTCGACGCGCGCCTCGAGCACCGCGCGGCGCCGACCATGGCCGGCGCGGCGCTCGCCTGAGCGCGTCCGGAGCCTGAGCGCGTCCGGCAGCTACCCGTTGCGCTTGGCGACGAGCCCGTCCCTGACCTGGCGCCGGAGCACCTTGCCGATGAGCGACTTCGGCAGCTCGTCGACCTGCACGACCCGCTTCGGCACTTTGTAGGACGCCAGCCGCGAGCGGCAGAAGTCGCGCAACGCATCCGCGTCGAAGGTCGCCCCGTCGCGCAGCACCACGGCGGCAGTCACATCCTCCCCGCCCGATGAGCGAGGGAGCCCAACGACGGCGGCACCCTCGACGTCGGGGTGGGCGGTCAGGGCCTCTTCGACCTCGGACGGTGACACGTTGAAGCCGCCCGTGATGATGAGCTCTTTCATGCGATCGACGACGGTCACGAACCCGTCCTCAGACACGGTGACGAT
This sequence comes from Pseudoclavibacter helvolus, assembly GCF_049707175.1. Classification (GTDB taxonomy): domain Bacteria; phylum Actinomycetota; class Actinomycetes; order Actinomycetales; family Microbacteriaceae; genus Pseudoclavibacter; species Pseudoclavibacter helvolus_A. The sequence goes on from NZ_JBNAFM010000008.1 coordinate 164,709, forward strand.
GTCGCCGGTCCGCAGCCACCCGCCGGGAAGCAGCACCTCACGGGTCTCGTCGGGGCGCTTCCAGTAGCCCTGGAAGACCTGGGGTCCTCGGATGAGGAGCTCGCCGGATTCACCGAACGACCTGTCGACGCCCGGGTCGTCCGGGTCGACGACGCGAATCTGCGTGCTCGGGAACGGCACTCCGACGGTGCCAGGGCGTCGGGTCGGACCGACGGGGTTCCCGAGCGCCACCGGCGAGGTCTCGGTCATGCCGTAGCCCTCGACGAGGAGCCCGCCGGTGACCTCCTCCCAGCGTTCGACGGTCTTGACGGGCAGGCTCATGGCGCCGGAGATGGCGAAGCGGATGCTCGTGAAGCTGACGCCCTTGCGGGAGGCGGCCCTCGAGAGGGCGTCGTAGATGGGTGGGACGGCGGGGAGGAAGGTGGGCGGCGAGGTTTTCGCAGCGGCGACCACAAGGTCGACGTCGAACTTCGGGAAGAGCACGAGCCTCGCGCCGATACTCATCGCGAAAGTCAGGCAGAGCGTCATGCCGTAAGCGTGGAAGAGCGGGAGGACACCGTAGAAGACCTCGCGGCCCTCGGTGAGGCCGGGCACCCAGGCGCGCCCCTGGGCTGCGTTGGCCCGCAGGTTGCGGTGGGTCAGGATCGCGCCCTTCGGGTTGCCCGTGGTGCCGCTCGTGTACTGGAGCAGGGCGACGTCGTCGATCGCGGGGCGCGGCACGCGCTTCGAGATGCGCTTGGCGCTGGCGACGCGGTTCCAATTGAGGACGCGGCGGTCTGACGGCTTCGCCGTCATGGCGTCGCGCGATTCCCGCGCTTTGGCGACGGGGAGCGTGAGCGCGATGCGCTTCGTGAACGGGAGCGCCGTGGTCATGTCGACGGCGACGATCGTCTCGGGCACGACGTCGCTCGGCAGCTCGGAGATGAGGTCGGCGACCTTGTTCCACACGATCGCGATCTTGGCCCCGTGGTCCTCGAACTGGTGCCGCAGCTCGCGGGCAGTGTAGAGCGGGTTGTGCTCGATCACGATCGCTCCGAGGCGCAGGGCCGCGTAGAAGGCGATGACGTGCTGGGGGCAGTTGGGAAGCACGAGCGCGACGCGGTCGCCGAGGCCGACGCCGAGCTTGCGGAGGCCTTCGGCGGCCCGGGCCACCTGCTCGCCGAGCTCGCCGTAGCTGGTCTCGGCGCCGAAGAACTCGAGGGCGGGGCGCGAGCCGAAGCGCTTCACGGCGTTGTCGAGTAGGTCGACGAGCGACTCTCGCACTTCGGGGATGTCGTGGGGCACGTGCTCGGCGTAGGCGGCCTGCCATGGGCGGGCTGCGAGAGCGGATGCGTTGCTGGTGTCGTTGGCGTCGTTCACCGGGGTCCCTTCGACGATCACGGCTGCGCGCACAGCGGTGCGCTCGAAGCTTAGGCCGCGCGACTTGTGCTCGAGCCGTGCGTGGGGCGCGAGGCGGGTGCGCATCCGCGGGCAAACGAGATCTGAGTGAAACCCATAGTTGTCCCATAGAAAAGTGCTTCAAGCTACAACCATGAAGAAGCCATCGAAGAAAGCCACTATCGGCATCGTCATCGCGGCCGTCGTCGTGGTGATCGGCATCGCGGCAGCGGTGTTCGGCCCCATGATCTACCGCGACGTGATCGCCGAGCCTGCCGCAGAGGCGCCGGCACTCGAGATCGAGTCGACGACCCCGAGCACGGCGGATGCGGGCACGCTCGCTGGCGAGTGGACGGTCGGCGCGGGCTCCTACGCGGGCTACCGCGTCGACGAAGTCCTCAACGGCACCGATGTCACGGTCACGGGCCGCACCGAGACCGTGTCTGGCAGCCTGACCACGACGGAGACCGAGCTCACCGCGGCCGACATCACGGTCGACGTGGCGTCGATCGCCACCGACGAGGAACGCCGGGACGAGTACTTCCGCAGCGAGGCGATCGACACGGCGACGAACCCGGAGGCCACGTTCACGCTCGACGAGCCGGTCGCGGCGCTCGAGGGGCTCGCCGATGGCGCACAGGAGACGATTCCCGCCACCGGCACCCTGACGCTCAACGGTGTGAGCCAGCAGGTGACCGTCGACATCACGGCTGGCCTTGACGGCGACAACGTCCAGGTCGCGGGAAGTATCCCGGTGACCTTCGCCGACTACGGGGTCACGGCCCCGAACCTCGGGTTCGTCTCGGTCGAGCCGACGGGCGACATCGAGTTCCTGCTCGTCCTCGAGCGCAGCTGAGGCAACTTGCGCTGACGTCCCGCTGATTTCCCACTGACCGCCCGCTGACCTCATTGCGTGACGAAACCGATCGCCCCGGCCCCACAGGGTCCGAGGCGGTCGGTTTTGTCACGCGTGGTGGTCTTCAGGTCTCGCGTTCGAGGGCGTCGAGCTTTCCCTGCAGCACGCGACGCTGCTGCTCGTTGGCGGTGAGCTCGACGGCGACGTTCAGCTCGGAGCGCGCTTCCTCGGTTCGGCCCAGTTGGGTCAGCAGCTCTCCGCGGATGCTCGCGAGCAGCGGCCCTCTGCCGAGGGACCCGGATGCGCCCAGTTTGTCGACGATCGCGAGGGCGTTTGCGGGTCCCGTCGCCATCGACACGGCGACGGCACGGTTGAGCTCGACGATGGGGCTTGGGGCGAGACGTCCAAGCACCTCGTAGAGCAGCACGATCTGCGACCAGTCGGTGTCTCGCACGGACGGGGCCACGGCGTGACGTTCGGCGATCGCGGCCTGCAGACAGTAGGTGCCTCGTCCCTTGCCGAGTGCATCAGCCCTCGCCAGCAGTGCTCTGCCTCGGAGGATCGCTGACCGGTCCCAGCGACGGCGGTCCTGGTCGGCGAGCAGGATCGGAGTTCCGTCGGCCGCCTCGCGCGCCGCGAATCGGGAACTCTGAAGCTCCATGAGGGCGAGCAGCCCGAGCACCTCCGGCTCGCGCGGCAGCATGCTGCTGAGGGCTCGGCCGAGCCGCAGCGCCTCGGCGGCGAGCTCGGACCTCAGCCACCGGTCGCCGGAGCTGGCGGCGTACCCCTCGGTGAAGATGAGGTAGATGACGGAGAGCACGCCGCCGAGCCTCGACGCCCACTCGCTGGGATCGGGCGTCTCGAACGGCACGCGGGCCGCGGCGAGGCCCTTTTTGGCACGCACGATGCGCTGCTGCACGGTTGCCACCGGCAACAGGAAGAGTCGGGCGATCTCCTCGGTGGTGAGGCCGCCCACGATGCGCAGCGTCAGGGCCACCTGCGCTTCGCGCGACAAGGCGGGGTGGCAGGCGACGAAGATCAGGCGCAGCACGTCGTCGCCGATCGGCTCCCACGCGTCGCTCGCCGCCGCATCCGCTTCGCTGAGGTCGCGTGCGATGGCGCTGTAGCGTTCGTCGAGGCGCTCGCGCCGCCGCCACCCGTCGATCGCTTTTCGCTTGGCGACGGCGGTGAGCCAGGCGCCGGGGTTGGACGGGATGCCCGTTCCCGGCCACTGCGCGAGCGCGTCGGCGACCGCCTCCTGTGCGAGGTCCTCGGCCAGGCCGACGTCGCCGACCATTCTCGTGAGGTTTGCCACGATGCGGGCGCTCTCGATGCGCCACACGGCGTCGACGGCCGCGGCGGTGGGCGCCGCGGCGGCGCTGTCCGCCGCGGACGCCGTGCCCGCCCCGGACGCCGTGCCCGCCGCGGGCGCCGTGTCCTCGGCGCTCATATCCCCGCGGTCATGCTCGTCGCCCGATCTCCACGTGAGGCGAGGTCAGGCGCCGGCCTGCTGCTCGCGCCAGCCTTCTTCCTTGCGGAGGAACTCGTTGTCTTCGTGGCCCTCGAAGTCGCTCATGTCGGTGACGCGGCGCACTTCGAGCTTCGAGCCGGGACCTTGGAGTGGGGCGCGCGAGGCCCATTGGATGGCTTCGTCGCGGGTCGCGGTTTCGATGATCCAGAAGCCGTTGAAGAGCTCGTGGGTCTCTCCGTAGGGGCCGTCGGTCACGACGGGCTGCTCGCCGGAGAAGTCGACAACGAAGGCGGTGCTGAGGTCGTCGGCGAGGCCTTCGCCTGCAAGCAGGACGCCTGCTTCCATCATCGACTCGTTGTACTTGCCCATGGCGTTGATGATCGCCTCGAAGTCGGCGTTCTCGTAGGCGGTCTTGGCTTCTTCGGTGGCGCGCATGATGAGCATGAACTTCATGATGATTCTCCTTAGTCGCGGCCCGATCGGGCCGTGGACAGGATGCCGGTCGGCACCCTTCTACTATGGCGTCGAACAACGGCGGGCGAAATCGACACGGACGCAGTTTTTTCTTGAACGTTCTTCTCGTTCCGGTCGGGGCTTCCTCAAGTGGGCTTGCTAGCTTCCGGGCATGACGAGCGATTTCGAACCACGCGTCGACCGTGTTTCGCGGGTGCTTCCGGCGAGCGCGTCCACCGTCTACGGGGCGCTGCTCGATCGGGAGGCGCTTGAGGAGTGGCTTCCGCCGGAGGGGATGCGGGGCGCGTATTCGCGTTTCGAGCCGTGGGTTGGCGGGCGCAGCGTGCTTGAGCTCACGTATTCGACGCCTCCTGCCGGGGGTGGGAAGTCGAGCCAGGCGGCCGATGTGTCGGAGTCGCTGCTGGTCGAGCTCGTGGAGGGGCAGCGGGTCGCTCAGCAGGTGGTGTTCGACTCGGAGGATCCGAGGTTCGCCGGCACCATGACGATGGTGTGGGAGCTTGCGGAGTTCCCTGGGGGCACGTTGGTGACGGTGTCGGCGTATGACGTTCCTTCGGGGATCAGCCAGGCGGACCATGTCGAGGGGATCTCGTCGTCGCTCGAGAACTTGTCTGCGTTTGTGGGTCGCTCATGAAGCAGCAGGTGCATTTCGTGACGTTCGCGACTCGGGACTTGGGGGCGGCGCGGCGGTTCTACGTGGACGCGCTTGGCTGGGAGCCGCTGCTCGACGTGGAGGGTGAGATCGTCTTCTTCCAGTTGGGCGCGGGGCAGGTGCTCGGCTTCTTTGACGCGGTCAAGTTCAATCGCGACCTCGGTACGGGTGAGGACCGCTCGGAGATTTCCGGGGTGACGCTGGCCCACAACGTGGGGAGCCGGGAGGAGGTCGTTGCGGTCACGTCGGCGATGGCGGCAGGAGGCGGGGTGATGCTGAAGGTGCCCCAGGACGGTGACTTCGGTGGGGTGTTCCACGGGCTGGTCGAGGATCCGAACGGCGTCGTCTGGGAGGTGGCGCACAACCCGGGCTGGGGTGTGCTTCCGGACGGCACGGTCACGTTCGGGCAGCCCGACTGACTCGCGGTCTGGCGGGCGCCAGTCGTCTCGACGGGTGGCCCGGTTCGAGGTTTCGCGCGTGCCGGGTGTGGTCAGCAGCGTGGCTGTTGCGGGTGTTCGATGCAGTCGCCGACGGTGATGAGGGTGTCTGCGTTGAAGAGCTGGAGGGCGACGGTGGTCGAGGTGCGGTTGAGAGTGCCGTTCACGGGGATGCTGGTGCCGTTGCCGAGGGTTGCGACGGCTGCGTAGACGATCGTCACGGAGGCCTCGACGTTGGCTTTTTCTGCGTAGACGTGGCTTGTCAGGGTGGCGGTGAAGTCGTCTTGACCGAGGGCGGCCCAGGTGGCGCCTGGCGTGGTGGTTTCGCGGGTGGCTCCGTCGCCGTAGGCCCAGCGGTAGGCGACGGGTGTGAAGGTGACGGTTACCGGGTGTCCGAGGATGCTGCCGGTGGCGCTGTGCTGGGCGGCGTCCGTGTAGAAGTTGGTGTGGGATCCGACGATGCTCCACGTTGAGGGTTCTGCGGTGAGGGTCGCGGATGCGGGCGCGAGCGTCAGGACGTCGCTGATCGTGAGGCTCGTCGGCGGTCGTGGGGCGGCCGTCGTGGGGCCGCCTCCCCCGCCGGCGTCGCAGGCGCGACACAGAACTGGAGTCAGGAGGGAGCTCATGGGCGAGGCGAGGGCGCTCGCGCTGGGTGTGAAGGGAGGCGGGCCGCCGCTGGAGGAACCGTCGCCCGAGGAGCCGTCGCCCGACCAGTCGCCGGAGGAATCGTCGCCGCCGTATCCCTCGCCGCCGGACGAGTCGTAGGGCCCAGGATCGCTGACGTAGGTTTCCTCAACGTTCACGGTGACGCTGTCGCCGGAGTTGCTGGCTCCACAGCCGCCCAGCAAGAAGTCACTGCTATCGCACGTGGTTCTCTGTGCGTCAGCAGTGGATGGCACGACCAGGGCGGCTGTCGTGAGCCCTACTAGCAAGAGTTCGCGCCAGACCATGGTTCGCTCCCGTTCGACCTAAATCCATCAGCACTTCCAACAAACTCGAAGACCACCGGGAATCGATCAGGCACACCTGCGGCCCGCACGCTCAGACCAGACGCATCGACGATGCTGAAACCGCTGACGTCGTAGCAACCGTAGGCGCGAATCTCAATTTGCCCCTCGACCTGGACGACACTCTGGACGCTCAGACCGGTCGCAGCTGCAGCACCAGTTGCCGTCTGGCCTGCGGCCACCATCGCGTCGACAGAAGTACTGATAGAACTCATGTGTTCTTCGGTAGCCAGCGGTGCAAGAGTCTCCACCGCCGCCTGCCTCGTCAGCACTTCAGCTTCCGCCGCCAAGAACTTCGGCACCAGCTCCTCCACGATCGCCAGCGCTTCCTCGTTGGTGGGGAGCGTTGGCGCTGGGGCGGAGCTCGCGGCGGTGGGGCTGGGGCCGGTGGGCGCCTGCGCTGCTTGGGGCGCGCATCCGCTTGCCGCGAGGATTGTGGCGGCGCTGAGGGCGGCCAACAGCAATGCTGTGCTTGTCGGCCGCAGCTTCTCCCGTGAACGCATGGCGGAAAAGGTAGCCGTTCGCTGGACTTCGTGCAGAAGTTATCCACAGTTCGCGGTGGCGGGGCTGTGCTCGGTAGCATCGGCGGGTGACTACCCCTAGCGATTGGATTGAGCATCGTCGTGGAGACGGTGAGCTCCTCGGTTGGATGCGCCCGCACGAAGACGGCTTCGTGGTGATTGATCTTCTGGGCCGTGAGCGGTCGGGGGCGCTCGGGTGGCTCGAGGCGGAGACGCTGTTGGAGGAGACGGGCATGGGCTATCTGGCTGATGCCTATGAGGTGCGGCTCGAGGATGGAAGCTGGGCGCGGGCGCGCATCACTGAGGTGTCGGCGGTCCGTGTGCGGGTGAAGCGCGAGGACTGGGGCGACATCACGGTACCGACTCGCGAGTACTTGCTTCCTTTCCCTCCGAAGGATGATCTCCGGCCTCTGGGCGGCTCCTGACCGTTCGGCGGTTGCGGCTTCGGAGGTCGGCGGGGCGGGCTCCTGCGACGGGTGCCGGGTGTCGGGTGCCGGGTGCCGGGTGTCGGGTGCCGGGTGTCGGGTGTCGACCTCTTCGTCTGTGCCTTTGGGGTTGTGGCGTTGCTTGGTGTCGCATGCGGTCACAGTCTCGGGTTGCGGTCAGGCGCGTGTTCTTGGATTGTGTCGCGACGCGGCGAGGGCCCTTGCTCAGTGCGGGCAGCGAGTCGGGATCTGTCGCTTTTCTCCACGATGAAAGGTGCACGTCTATGGGTTACATCAAGGTCGGAACGCAGAACAGCACGGACATTGAGCTGTACTACGAGGATCACGGTGCCGGTCAGCCGGTGGTTCTCATTCACGGTTACCCGCTGAATGGGGCGAGCTGGGAGCGTCAGACGCGCGAGCTGCTCGCGGCGGGCTACCGGGTCGTCACGTATGACCGTCGCGGTTTTGGGCAGTCGAGCAAGGTCAGCGAGGGCTATGACTACGACACGTTCGCGAACGATTTGAACGTCGTCCTCGAGACGCTTGATCTTCGTGACGTGATCCTTGTCGGTTTCTCGATGGGCACGGGCGAGCTCGCGCGGTATGTGGGCCGGCATGGGCACGAGCGGGTCGCGAAGCTGGCGTTCTTGGCGTCGCTGGAGCCGTTCCTCGTGCAGCGCGACGACAACCCGTCGGGTGTGCCGCAGGAGGTGTTCGACGGGATTTCCGCGAATGCGAAGGGCGACCGGTTCGCGTGGTTCACGAACTTCTACAAGGACTTCTACAACCTGGACGAGAACCTGGGGTCGCGCATCAGCCAGGAAGTGGTGGATGCGAACTGGACGACGGCGACCCAGTCGGCGCCGGTCGCCGCCTACGCGGTGGTTCCGACCTGGATCGAGGACTTCCGGGAGGACGTGGCGGCAGTTCGTGCGAGTGGAAAGCCGTCGCTGATCCTGCACGGGACAAGCGACAACATCCTCCCGATCGACTCGACGGGGCGCCCGTTCCACGCGGCGTTCCCGGAGGCCGAGTACGTCGAGGTCGAGGGGGCTCCGCACGGGCTCCTGTGGACGCATGCCGACGAGGTCAATGAGGCACTGTTGAAGTTCGTGAAGTCGTAGGTAGCAGCGACGCGAGGCAGTCCGGTCGGATGCGCAGCCCTTGGCTGCGCATCCGACCCTTTTGCTGGTCCTCCGGTTCACGCCGCGTGCTCAGCTTCCTGTTGGACTCCCTGGTTCCTCCTCATGATCGGCGGTTCTGCTCCGGTCGTGGCACGGGGGTGTCCGTGGTAGCACCCCTGGTGGTGCCCGTGGGGTTACCCATGACCGGACCGGTGTTGCCTAGGCCGGGGCCGGGGCCGGGACCTGGGCCCGTGCCCGTGATGCTGGTTCTGGTGCTGGTGCTAGTGCTGGTGCGTGTGGTGGTTCGTCGTCGTGGGGTTCGCCGTCGCACGTAGTGCGGGGGTGCGGCGCTCACGTGCCATCGGCTGTCTGGTCCGTGGGTCACGTTTAGGCGTCCGCGGTGGACTTCGTGGTGGTGGAACGAGCACAGCAGGATGCCGTGGTTCACGTCGGTGGGTCCGCCCTCGCTCCAGGGCTGCGTGTGGTGGGTTTCGCACCAGCGGACGGGGGCCCTGCATCCCGGGGCGCGGCAGTGCTTGTCTCGGGTGAAGATCGCTCGGCGTTGGGCGGTGGTGAAGAGGCGGCGGCGCCGGCCGAGGTCGAGGATCTCCCCGTTCGGGGTTTGGCGGGCGACGCGCACGAACCCGTCGCACAGGAGCTTCGCCGCGAACGACGCGGGCACGGGCTCCCCGGTGCGCTCGAGATGCGGCACGTCTTCAGGCCGGGTCGCGCCGCCCGCGATTCCCGCGTCGGTGGTCACGACCACCAGTGTGGGCGCTTCCCCACCGATCCGGGGCGCGTTCGGCGACTCGGCGTAACTGGCAAGCACGGACGCGAGCGCGTCGATGCGCCGCTGCGGGGTCGTGCGAGCGTCCTCGAGCGGGAGATCGCTCTCGGCTTCGGCGTCGCTGCCCTCATCGCCCCCGAAGTTTGCGCCGCCGTCAAGGTCTGCGCCATTGTCCGCGCCACGGTCCGCGCCGAGCGCCGGCGCGACTGGCTCCCCACACCCCGACGCGGCGGCGGGGAACTCGACGGACCGGCGGGGTGAGAGGTGCGCGTCCAGCACCGAGATCAGCTGGTCACCCTGCTCGGGCGTCGCGACGAACTTCCCCGTGACCGCGCCGTCCGAGCGCCGCGACCACCACAACCCACGCTCCGCCGCGATCTTGTCGGCCCGAGGCTCGTCCCCATCCG
>NZ_JBNAFM010000009.1:0-169274 GCF_049707175.1 Pseudoclavibacter helvolus
TAACCCACATCCTCACGGAGGTTTTCGTTTCCCTCAAACCATCAAGCGTTCACAACGTCCCAGGTCAATACAGCTAGGACGCGCGCACCCCTCGTGTAACAAGAGGATGAACTCGCCCAGAGGGGATTCCCAGCCGAAGTAAGGGTCACCTAAGCTAGAGGGACTCAGCCTTCGGTGCGACGCCGTCGCACCGTTCCCGCCCGAAGGGATCCCCCATGACCATCGCCACAGAGACCGCGACGACCATCAGCGCCCGCCTCCGCGAGCGCACCTCGCAGGCCCACGAGAGCGCGGAGCGTTCGCGCTTCCTCGAACGACTCCTCGGCGGTGAGCTCGGCATCGACGCCTGGGCTGCACTGCTGCAGCAGTACGGCTTCATGTACGAAGCCCTCGAGCGCGCCGCGGTGCCCGTGCGAGCAGGCGGGCAGCTCGGGGCGATCCCTGCAGTTGAACTCGACCGTGTCGCCTCCATCGTCGCCGACCTCGAAGCCATCGCCCCGCGCCTCACCCAGCAGCTGCCGGGCGAGCTACCCGCCACCCGCGAGTACGCCGAGCGCATCACCGCATCCGCCGCCGACCCGGCCCGCTACCTCGCACACCACTACACGCGCTACCTCGGCGACCTCTCGGGCGGCCAGGCGATGCGGGTCATGCTCGACCGCACCTACGGACTCCCCGCCGAGGAGGCGACGTTCTTCGACTTCGCCGGGATCCCCGCGATCGTGCCCTTCAAGCGCGCCTATCGAACTCAGCTCGACGAGCTCGCCTTCGACGAGGCGGCCATCGCTCGACTCCTCGATGAAGCAAACGCGAGCTTCACCTGCAACGAGCGCACCTTCGGAGAACTCGACGCGCGCTTCTAGGACCTCGCGCTGACCTCGCGAAACGGCCCGCATCCACCACCGGATGCGGGCCGTTCGTTCTCCGCACAGGTGCGCACTTCCGCGCGACCGCCGTGTGTCCACAGCGCTGTGGCCCTGTGCCGTGGCCGAGCGCGATGGGCAAAGCGCTGTGAGCCGAGCGCTGTGGGCCGAGCGTCGTGGCACAGCGTTGTGGCAATGTGCCGTCGAAACGCACGGGAACCGCACTTTGCCACAACCCTGATCGGGCGCGGGACCGTCAGCAGCAGCGCCGGACCGTCAGCAGTGGCTCCGGCCCGTCAGCAGCGTCGTCTGGTAGGTCCCGCGAAGATACTGACGTCTGTTGCGCAAACGCCCGCGAACTGCCCCAAAAGGTCGTTACCCACGCCGCAGAGCAACCCTTTGCGGCATCTCGCGGGCACAGCAGCGCGCAGAACAACCCTTCAAGGCAACTCGCGCGCACCCATACCCGAGAGCACCACCACGCACCCGAGCCACCTTCAGCACCTCGTCACCCCACGAGATGCCCCACAAGGTCGCCACCCACGCCCCAGAACGACCCTTTGCGGCATCTCGCGGGCACAGCAGCGCGCAGAGCGACCCTTTGCGGCATCTCGCGAGCGGCAGCGCGAGCGCGAGTTACCCGAAGAGGTTTGGGTCGAGTCCGAGTCGGCGGCGCACGATCAGGGAGATCGACCAGTTGAGGCCGGCGACGGCGAGGAGGCCTGCGCCTCCGCCGAGCAACATGGGGGCGCTGATCTCGCCGATGCGGAGACCGGATGCGTCGCTCGCGCTCGCGATCGGGTCGCTGGCCGCGGGTGCCGCTCCCCCGCTACCGGTCGCGGCTGCGGCTGGGGCCGAGGTCGGTGTCGTGGTCGGGGGCGCTGCCGGGTTCGGCGTGCGCGCACCGGTCGACGAGTTGGGCTGCGTGAGTGTGGGGGCGGAGGGCGCAGTGTAGGTGCCGGTTGCTGGCGTGTGCTCGCCCGCGAGGCTCACGGTGAGCGGCAGCGTCGGCTTGTAGGCGTCGCGGGCGCCGTTCGAGGTGAACCAGTACGAGAACAGTCCTGTCTCCTTCTGGAAGTCGATGAAGTCTGCCGGGAACGCGCCCCAGTAGCTGGAGTTGAGGGCCGTGCGGGCGGCTTGTCCGCTTGCGGTGCCTTCGTCGCCGCCGACGACCCCTTGCGATTGTCCGGTGCCGTCGTAGGAGACGCCGAGGTAGTCGGGGGTGATGGTGAAGACGTCACCGCTCGTGTTGATGCCGGTGAGTGTGGCGAGGGTGATGGTGCGCTCGGCGAGGGGCACCCACTTCGAGGAGTCGGTCATCGACGCTCCGTAGCCGGATCCTGTGGCGGTGATGGTGCCGTTCCCGTTGGCGTCGACCTTGAGCACGGGGTCGGTGGCTGTCCAGTAGGACAGTCCTCCGTAGAAGGCGACGGTGAAGCTGCCGCGCCATTGCACGGTCAGCTGGGAGCCGTTTCGGGTCGTCTCGCCGCCGGTGATCCGCACCTGCGATTCGGTGTAGGAGCCGAGTCTGGCGGTGGAGACGTTCGCGCCGGTGCGGTCGACGCATTTTGTCGCCCAGCTTGCCTGCTGGAACTCGGCGCCGACCGGCTTGATGATTGTCACGTTTCCGTCGGCCGAGCGGTAGTCGTCTGCGGTCCAGAGGCGGGACGATCCGGTGTCGCTGGCTTGTCCGGCCGAGAGGAAGTTGCATCCTCCGTAGAACGCGCCGCTCGTGGCTTCCTTGTTGAGCCCCCAGAAGAAGGTGGCCCCGTCGGCGGAGTCGCCCGGCGGGTCGGCTGGGGTTGTTGGTGCGGTGCTGGGCGGGGTCGTGGGTGCGGGGGTCGGGCTGGGTGCGGGGGCGGGCGCTGCAGCCGTGGTCACGGTTGTGGTGGCGGATGCGCCTGCGGCGGTCGCGAGGTACGGGGTCGCGGTGAGCGAGTATTGGGTGTTGGCGGCGAGACCTGCGGTGATGGTGGTTGTCGCGCTGCCGTCTGCGCCTGCCGGTACCTGTGTCGGGGCTCCGATGGGGGTGTCGCCCTGCGCGAGCTGGAGGCGGTAGGAGGTGGGAGGTCCTCCGGCTGCGCCGGGCCAGTCCAGGTTGACGGCGAACGAGGTGCTTGTGGCGTCGTCGAGGGCCAGGATGGGCGTGGCTGTCGCGTCGAGCGGGGTCACGACGTTGATGCGGAGCGGCTGTTCGTCTGCAAGCTCGACGGGGGTCTCTGACGCGCCGTCGCGGAGGTGGAGGGTGTACTCGTGGGTGCCGAGTGCGAGCCCGGAGATGTCCCAGACTCCGGCGCCGACGCCGTTCGCGATCAGCGCGGTGCCGCCGTCGTGGACGGGGAGTTCGCTGCCGTCGCGCGCACGCAGCACGGCCTGGCCGGAGCGGTCGGTGCCGAGGTTCGCGAACCCGATGCGGAGGCCGCCCGTGGAGCCGAGCGGGACTCGTTCGTAGGCGGGCGTCGCCGACGGTGAGGTGTCGAACTGCAGGGTCATGGGTGCTGCGATTTTCTTCGGGTCGGCCATGCCACCCGATGAGTACCAGTAGCTGGCCTGCCCGGTCGATTCGTGGAAGGCCACGAAGTCCTTGGGCCAGGAGCCCCAGTCGCCGGTCTTTGCCTGCGGGGTGCTGACGGATCCGGCGTCGACGCGCTGATAGTCGGGGGTGATGGTCGCGCCGGATGCGTTGAGCTCGGCCGGCGTGACCGAGATGGTCGCGAGGGTCACCGCGCGTGGCGGCAGCGGCTCCCACGTGGTTGGGTCGTCCATGTCGGCGCCGTAGCCGGAGGCGGTGCCTGTGAGGGTTCCCGTGCCGTTGGTGAGCGTGAGGGTGAGGTCCTCGATCGACCAGTACGTCATGCCTCCGTAGAAGACGACGGTGAAGGCGCCCTCCCAGGAGATGCTGGCTGTTCCGGTCTCGAGGTCGATGGTGCCGCTGCCCTCGGCGAGGTTCACCTGGTTGGCGCTGGACGAGCCGGGCGCGGTGCCGACGGTGGTGCCGGCGGCGTCCTGGCATCTGGTGTCCCAGGTCGCGGGCACCTGGGTGCCGGCTGCGTCGGGCTTCGTGATGGTCACGCCGCCGTCGCGTGCCGAGTACAGGGCGTCGTCGGCCCAGACCGCCGACGTGCCGTGGTTGCCTGCTGTGCCGGCCGAGAGGAAGTTGCAGCCGCCGAAGTACGCTCCGCCGCCGACCTCGTCGTTCAGGGGCCAGGAGAGGGCGACGCCCGTGACCGGTGTGGGGGCTGCCTCGGCGGAGTCGGCGGCCAAGAGGCCCGCGCCAGCGAGCAGACCGGCGATGCCGATGCCGGCGAGGATGCGCGTGCCGAGTCCGGGGGCGGGGAGGCGTCGCCGGCCCCTCGGAGTCGTGGAGGCCGTCACCGTGCGTCCTCGCGGGGTGACGCTGTGCTGGAGAGCACGAGGGTCGGGGTGTCGCGATCGTCGGCGTCGAGGTCCGAGTGCTCGCTTGCGAGGGGGCTCGGGTGGCGCGGCGCGGGGGCCTCCATGGCGAAGAAGTCGACGAGCTTGTCGTTGTCGAGCGGGGCGGCCGCTGCCGGCGCAGGGGCGGACGGGTACTGAGCGGCTGCGGCTCCGAGCCGGCGTCGGGCGCGGGCTTCGCGCTGCTCCTGTGCGAGACTGACCGAGGCGGTCTTCCGGCGCTGCTTCTCTCGTTCCTGGAGGGCTTTGCGTTCGCGCTGCCCGCGCACCTTCTCGAGGGCAGCCGGGTTGACGCCGAGGAGGAGGCTCTTGGCGGCGAGGTAGGCGCCGATGCCGACGGCGAGCGCGACGACGGTGAGGCCGACGAGCAGCAGGAGCGGCGCGAGCACGACGAGCCAGGCGAGAGCGTCGCTGACCGTGCCGAGTGCCGCTGACGAGGTCGTGTTCTGGCTGGTCGCGCCGACCGGGGCCGAGGTCGCGACGGGCGCGGTGTCTGCGGCCGGCGCCTGTTCGACGGGGGCCGCTGGCGCCGCGGCCTCGGGCTGCTGCGCGGTCGCCTCGGCCTGCGGAGCGACCGCTGCCGCGCCTCCCGCGAAGGTGAGTGGCGTAAACGACTCGTTGTTGGTGTTCTTCACGCCGTGCGCACCGATCGTGATGATGCCGCATTGCACGGCGTTGCAGTCGACGGAGGTGGCGTTCTGGTCTCGGTCGTAGGTCTGGAAGACGGCGCCGGGGATGCGCAGCGTGCCCGACCAGGTGCCGTCGGCGGCGACCTCGCCACCGTTCGCGGCGTACGACGTCGAGCCGCCTGGGAAGGCGACAAAGAGCTGGTAGCCGACCGGGTTGGTCTCGTCGTCGTAGACGTAGCGGTAGTCCTCGCCGGTCACTCCCCCGGCGCTTGGCTTCCAGGAGCCGCCGCTCGCGTCGTCGACCCAGCCGAACAGCACGTAGATCCCGCCGAAGCCGCCTTGCACCGACTGGAAGCCGGCGCCGGACACCTGGATCTCGCTCTGCGCATCCGCGTTCGGTTGTCCGGAGATCGTCACCTGTCCTGCGGCATGCGCCGGTGCCGCGCTGAGCCCGACGAGCGTGGCACCGAGCGCGAGCACAGCGGCCGCGACCAGTGTGACGAGGCGGCGGGCCGGGGCGATGCGGTGCGTGCTCGGGATGGTGGCAGTCATGCGCTGTGCCCTTCTGCAGTGGGGTTCGGGGAGGCTGTGGATGCGCGCTTCGGCACGACGATCGGGGCGCCCGTGAATGGGTCCTCGAGGATGTGCACGGGATGCTCGTAGACGCGCGAGACGAGGTCGGCGGTGAGGACCTCGGCGGGCGGCCCGTCTGCGACGATGCGGCCTCCGCTCAGGAGTGCGATGCGGTCGGCGTAGGCGGCCGCGAGGTCGAGGTTGTGCACGATGATGACGACCGCGCATCCGGTGCTCGCGTAGCTGCGGACGAGGTCGAGCACCAGCTCCTGGTGCTTGATGTCCATGGCCGCGGTGGGCTCGTCGAGGAGCATGACCGAGGCGGTCTGTGCGAGCACGCGGGCGAGCGCGGCGCGGGCGCGTTCGCCGCCGGACAGCGACGGGTAGTGGCGGTCGGCGAAGCGGTCGATATCGGTGCGGCGCATGGCCCCAGCGGTGATGAGATCGTCGCGGTCGCGCTCGCTGACCTGCTGCCACGGGGCGCGCCCCATGTCGACGACCTCTTCGACCGAGAAGGGGAACGCGATATCGACCTGCTGGAGGAGCACGGCGCGACGCATGGCGAGCTCCGTGTTTGTCCAGGCGTAGCTCGGAAGGCCATCGATCTCGACGGTGCCGCTGCGCGCATCCACATCGGCGGTGATGACGTTGATGAGCGTCGATTTGCCTGCACCGTTGGGCCCGACCAGGGCGAGCACCTCGCCGGCCCTGATGTCGAGGTCGAGCCCTTCGAGCACGGTGCGCTCGCCGAAGTCGACGGTCACGTCGCGCACCGACAGCACCACGTCGCCGGGGGTCGCGGGCCGGGGCTTGCGGACGGGGTTCCTGAGGATGGAGCCGATCATGACCACGCACCGCCCTTCGCCCGGCTTCGCCGGATCAGGTAGAAGAAGAACGGCCCGCCGATGAGGGACGTGAGCATGCCGATGGGGAGGTCCGCGTACTCGACCAGGGTCCTCGCGCCAAGGTCGGCGATGGTCAGCAGCAGGGCACCGCCGAGGACCGAGCACACCAGCAGCGGGCGGTGCGACGGGCCGATGATCATGCGGATGATGTGCGGCACAACGAGTCCGACGAACGCGATGATGCCGGCGAAGGCGACCGCCGCGGAGACCAGCAGGGCCACGTAGATCATGACGAGCAGGCGCACGCGTTCGACGTTGACGCCGACGTGCCTGGCCGCTTTCTCGCCGAGCGAGAGCAGGTCGAGTTGGCGCCCGATACCGATCGCGAGGATGCAGCCGATGATGATGAGCGGCGCGACCAGCCAGACCTGCTCCCAGCGCGAGCCGTTGAGGCTGCCCATCTGCCAGAACACGATCTGCTCGCGCGCCTGCGTTGGCGCGCTGAAGGTGATGAACGCGATGAGGGCGCCGCAGACGGCGTTGACGGCGACGCCGGTGAGGATGAGGGTGATCACGTCGGTGCGCCTGCCGGAGCGGGACAGCGAGTACACGACGAACGTCGTGATGAGGCCGGCGACGAAGGCGAACGCGGGTGTCGTGAAGGGGCCGAGGAAGGTGAGGCTGAAGAGGATCGAGAAGCTCGCCCCGACGGCGGCACCCGCCGAGACGCCCACCGATCCCGGTTCGGCGAGCGGGTTGCCGAAGATGCCCTGCATGAGCGTGCCCGCGACCGCGAGCGCGGCACCGACGAGGACGGTCAGCACGAGGCGCGGGAAGCGCACCTCCGCAAGCGCCGCGCCCCCGAACTCGTGGCTCGGGGCGGGAAGCCAGTCGATGCCGACCTGGTGCAGCAGGAATCCGAGCACTTCGAGCGGCGGGATGTAGAGCTGGCCGATCATCGCGGAGACGAGGCAGCCCGCGACGAGCAGGATGCTGAGCACGGTCGCGAGCAGCGACGCCCGAGCTTTCTTGGACCGCGGTGGCGCATCCGTCGGCTCGGCCACGGGCTCGGGACGGCGTCGCGCGCGGTCGTCGGCGCGGTCGCGGAAGGTGTGCCGCTGGGTCGGCTTCGTCGCTGCGCGCCGGTGGTCGGTCTGTGGTGTCGCGGTGGCCACGTTCGCGTCGCTCGTCATTCTCCGGTGTCCTTTGCGCTGTCTGCGTCGCCCCCGACCGGGTCGGTCGCTGGCGAGTACCCCAGCTCGGGTGCGTAGAGGGCCGTGCCGAGCGCCGCGAGCACGGACGCCGTGCGTGGTCCGAAGCTCATGACCTCGTAGTCGCTCATGTCGACGATGCGACGGTTGGCGCCCGCCGGGGTCTGGCCGATGCCTGGTAGCTGCACCGCCTCTTCGATGCCGCCGACGGAGGCGAGCCCCAGCGTCATGACGATGATGACGTCGGGCGCGGCGCGCACGAGGGCCTCGGCGTTGGTCGGCGCCATTCCTGCGAAGCCCACCTCGGTCGCAACGTCGCGTGCTCCGAGGCTCTGGATGATCGAGTCGGCGCCGGAGCCCGCCCCGAACCAGTAGTAGACGCTGCCGCGCAGGTAGAGGAACACCACGCGCGGCTTCTTCTCGGGGTCGGTGGGCGCCATCGTGCCGAGGTGTTGGATGGTCGTGCCAATTTCGGTCTGCGTGCGCTGCGCGAGGGCCTCCCCCAGGGCTGGCACGCCGAGGGCGTCGGCGACGAACTGGATCTGCGGCGCGACGCCCTCGACGCCGTCCTCGTAGGCGATGGGCACCAGAACGACTGGAATGCCTGCCTGTCGGAGCTGCAGTTGCACGTCGTAGGGCCCGATGGAGGCATCGGTGATGACGACGGTCGGCGCGAGCTGCAGGATGGACTCGGCGTTGAGCTCGTGCCCGTTCTGCGTGACCAGCGGCAGTTGCTCGTTGCCTGGCATCAGCTTGGTGAGGTCGGTGGCGGTGTCGCGACCGACGAGGTTGCACCCGAAGCCGAGCCCGATGACCGCCGCGGCGAGCCCGCCGTTCTGGTTCACGGCGAGGATGCGCGTGGTGTCGGTGACGGTGGTCTCCGCGCCGTCGGCACTGGTGAGCGTTGTTGGCAGCTGCTGGACGGCGGTGGCCGCATCAGTGATGGGGCTGATCGCCGCCGTCTGCGTGTACGCGGTCGTGGGCCCGGTGATGCTGCGCGGGTCCTGCAGCTGCGCCGCGGTGACCGACGGGAGCGTTGGCGCGACTGGGACGCTCTGCGCGGGCTGCGCCACGCATTCTTCTGCGCCGACGCCGTTGGCGGTGCCGACGTTGTGGAACCCGTTTGCCCACAGCACCGAGACGACGACGACACCGAGCGTCGTCCAGCCGGCGCGACGGAGCGTGGAGCGGCGGAAGCGGCGGAGCGGGCGTGGGAGGGGCATGGTGTCCTCGGGTCTCGGTCAGGGCGCGGATGCGGGTGTCGGCGGGGCGGGCCAGCTCAGTTGGCGCGCCCCGTCCTGCGGAGCAGCAGCGCGACGAGACCGAGGAGGAGTGCGAGGGCGCCGACGCCGAGCGCAAGCGCGAGCGTTTCGGTGCCGGTCGCGGCGAGCCCCGATCCGCTTCCGGCGGCGCCGGAGCCGGTGGTGGCGGCGGGCGTGTGCGACGGTCCCGTCGGCGCGGGGCTCGCGCTTGGGACTGCGGTGGCGGTCGGCACGGCGGTGGCCGTCGGGATGCCGACGACGATGTTGCCTGGCACGGGAGTCGCGTCGGCAAGTGCGACGCCGACGGCCGAGGAGGGCAGTTCGCTGGCGACGGCATCGTTGGGGCTCGCGACGCTGAGCGCCAGTGCCAGCCCGAGCGCGGTCGCGACGGCGACAGCGGCGCCTGGAACCGAGCCGGGGCGCGGCGGAACGAGAGTGTTCCCCGCGGTGAGCTCAGGCTCGTCGTAGCCGGCGAGCAGCAGGTCGACGCGGCGGCGGCGCCAAATCCAGAAGACGACCGCGGCGATCGCGAGGAGTAGGAGGAGCAGCAGGATCAGCAGCGACCAGGGCAGCGCGAAGGCCGAGAACTCTGCCGTCACGGCGACCGGCACATCGGTGAAGGCTCCGACGGGCTGCAGGTAGACGGTGAGGGCGCCCGTGAGCGGACCGATCGCGCTGGACGTGACCTCGCGCGTGATTGTGACCGCCGAGCCGGGCAGGAGCTCGGGGATCTCGCCCCCGGTGAGCGCAACGCCGGCCGCGCCGCCGATGCCGCTCAGGCGGAGGTCCTCGAGTGAGGCGAGGCGGACGTTACCCGTGTTGACGAGTTCGTAGCTGACCGTCGTCGTGCCGCCGCCGAAGGGGTTGAGGCTCGTTGGGCCCCAGCTCGTTGCAAGGCTGCGGATCTCGGCGGTCGGCGCCAGCTCGCCGCCGACGCGCAGGTCGATGCGCAGGCCCAGCCGGCGCTCGACCTTGACCTGGCCGCCGGAATCGCCGGGGAGGAGCGAGGCCACTATTGCCGCGGAGTGGTCGCCCGGCGTCGCATCCGCGGGCACCGTGACGGTGAAGGGAACGTCGATGCTCGCGCCCGGCTCGAGCGAGACCGCGCCTGCGCCCGGCGCGACCCAGGTGCCCGCATCCACCGACGGCTCGCCGTTTTCGAGGATGTCGACGGCACCGGTCGCGGTCGTGAAGGCGTCGGCCGCGTAGATGGTGAGGTTCAGGGCACCCGGTCCGGTGTTCGTGACCGTGATCGAGTCGCTGAGCACGTCGCCAGGGGCGACGTCGTAGGAGAAGTTCGGCCGGCCGGTGCCCTGATCGCCGTCGACGGTGTCGATGCTCCAGGCGGGCGGCTGCGTTGTGTCGGCCTGCGCGGCGGGGGCGACGAACGCCGCGAGCGCCAGCAGCGAGGTCGCGAGGATGACGGATGCTGTGGCGCGGGTGCGGAGACGGATGGAGAGAGCCATGTGGTCCCTTACGTGGGGCCCTCGCGGCGAAGCCGCGGCGGAGCGGGATGCAGTGGGCTGGAGCGGAGCGCTGGCCGAGCGGATGCGCGGCCGACGGGGTGCGAGTGCGCGGGAACCCGGCGGGCTCCCGCGCACTCCCCGGCGCTAGGAGATCGCCGAGATGGTGAGGGTCGCGGAGTACGCGCCCTGCTTCGTGGTGGTGGGGACCGTCAGGGTGAGGTCGGCACCGAGCGTCGCGCTGGCGGCGGCGTTCGACGTCGCGAGCTGCTGAGCCGTGTCGAGGCCGGTCACCGCAGCACCCTTCGCGACGTTGGCCTCGTTGCCGGCGAGGAGCTTCGGAGCCCAGCCGAGGTTCGAGGCCGAGATCGTGTCGGTGCCGTTGCTAAAGTCCGTGGACTGGCCGGAGACCGTCCAGCCGTAGGACGCGGTGCCACCGGCGCGCGTGTCGGTCACCGCAACGTCGCTCAGCGACCCATTGGCGACGAAGGTGTCACCGGTCTGCACGGCGGTGCCGAGGTCTGCACCCTCCGCGTCAGCCCACGCCCACGAGAACGAGCCCGTCTCGGGGTCGACCGGAGGCTCGACCTCCGCCTCCGGGATCACGACGTCGACGTTGCCGTCCGGCGTGCCGGGGACCTCGACCTCAGGAAGCGTGTACGCGAGCGAGAAGGGCTTCGCCACCTTGCGCGGGTCGGCTGCTCCGCCAGACGAGTACCAGTACGAGGACTGCCCCGTCAGCGTGTTGTAGTCGACGAAGGACTGCGGGAAGGCTCCCCAGTTCGCGCCGGTGCGCGCCTGTGGCGTGCCCGTCGTGGTGACCTCGACGCCCGCGTAGTCGGTGGCGACGACGGCGCCGGTCTCGGTGAGGTCGGCACCCGAGAAGGTGGCAAGCTCGATCGTCTGCTCGGGCAGCGGCTCCCACACGGTCGAGTCGTCCGTGGATGCGCCGTAGCCGGATGCGGTGCCGGTGAGCACCCCGGTGCCATCGGTGACCTGGAGTTCAAGGTCGGAGACCGACCAGTACGTCATGCCGCCGTAGTAGACGAAGGTGAAGGAGCCGTCCCAGCTGACGCTTCCCGTGTTGGCGTCCGCGTCGATCGTGCCGGTTCCACCGGTGAGGTTCACCTGGTTACCCGACGTGGAGGTTGGGCTCGACGCGACGACGGGCGTTCCCGCCGGCGTCTGGCACTTCGTCGACCACGTTGGTGCGACCTGTTCGCCTGCCTCGTTCGGCTTCGTGATGGTGACGTTGCCATCCGTCGTCTTGTACTGGCCGTTCTCCGCGGTCCAGACGCCGGAGGCCCCGACGTTCCCCGCCTTGCCGGCGACGAGGAAGTTGCATCCCCCGAACCAGGCGCCGGCGCCGGATTCCGTGTTGACCTGCCACGAGAACGAGATGTTCTCGACGGCGGATGGTGCTGCCGACGCCGGGGTCGCGCCGAGGCCGAGGCCCGCCGCGATGAGGCCTGCTGCGGCGAGTGTTGCGCCGCTGCGGGCCAGGACAGACGACCGACGAGCCGTCCGTTCGTGCACTGCTGTCATGAGTTCTCCTGAATCGAAGCCACGGCTCCCCGACACGCGCGCAGATGCGCGGCGAGTGCCGTATACCGAACGCCTCACAGTGGGGGCGACACCCGGTGGAGCAGGTTAGGTGACGCTAAGTAAGGCAAGGGTAACCTTACAGGGGATGCTCAGGTTCGACAATGCGCCATCGCGAAATCGCGAGCACCACGGGCCGGAGCGAGGCGCATCCGGCAACCACCGCGTTACCTTCTCCCAGTAGCGTTGCTTCGTGCATTCCCCTCTGGACCGATCCGCGGCAGTCCCCACACCACGCACGCTCATCGACGTGCTCGTGGCAACGGCCGCCGCGCATCCCGACGCCATCGCCATCGACGACGGCGTCGCCCCGCTCAGCTATCAGGACCTGACCGCCTATGTCGCGCAGACCGCGAAGCAGCTGCGGGATGCGGGCGTGCAGCGCGGCGACAAGGTCGGCGTTCGGCTCGTGTCCGGGACCAGAGAGCTCTACGTCGCGATCCTGGCGATCATCGCCGCGGGTGCCGCCTACGTGCCGGTCGACGTCGACGACCCGGACGAGCGGGCGGTGCTCGTCTTCGGCGAGGCGAAGGTGCGGGGCAGCATCCAGGGCGACGGCGAGTTCGTGCTCGCGACGCACGATGGTGAGCCAGCCGTCGGGCCCGTGCCGCTCTTCGAGGAGGGCGCCCCGCATCCCGAGCGCAGCAGCCTCGACGAGCTCGACCCACCCCACCTCGAGGACGACGCGTGGGTCATCTTCACCTCCGGGTCCACCGGGGTCCCCAAGGGCGTCGCCGTCTCGCACCGCTCCGCCGCCGCCTTCGTCGACGCCGAGGCGAAGCTCTTCCTGCAGCAGGACCCCATCGGTCCAGGCGACCGCGTGCTCGCGGGCCTCTCCGTCGCCTTCGACGCCTCCTGCGAGGAGATGTGGCTCGCCTGGCGCTACGGCGCCTGCCTGGTGCCAGCCCCACGCTCGCTCGTGCGTTCCGGCGAAGACCTCGGACCGTGGCTGCTGCGCCACCAGATCTCCATCGTCTCGACGGTGCCAACGCTCGCCGCCCTCTGGCCCAGCGAGACCATCGAACAGGTCAGGCTGCTCATCTTCGGCGGCGAGGCCTGCCCGCTCGAGCTCACGCAGCGCCTCGTCGGCGACGGCCGCGAAGTTTGGAACACCTACGGCCCCACCGAGGCCACCGTCGTCGCCTGCGCCGCCCTGCTCGACGGCACCGCACCCATCCGCATCGGGTTGCCCCTCGACGGCTGGGAGCTCGCGGTCGTCGACGCCGCGGGCAACCGGGTGGCCGAAGGCGAATCCGGCGAACTCATCATCGGAGGCGTCGGACTCGCCCGCTACCTCGACCCCGCCAAAGACGCCGAGAAGTACGCGCCGATGGAGAGCCTCGGCTGGGGGCGCGCCTACCGCTCCGGCGACCTCGTCAGGAACGAGGCCGAGGGCCTTGTCTTCCAGGGGCGCGCAGACGACCAGGTGAAGATCGGCGGGCGCCGCATCGAGCTGGGCGAGGTGGAAGCCGCGCTGCAGGCCGTCACCGGCGTGACCGGCTCAGCCGTCGCGGTCCGCAAGACCTCCGCCGGCGTCTCGATCCTCGTCGGCTACATCGTGACCGGCCCAGGCTACGACCGCCAGCTCGCCCGCACCGAGCTCGGCGAGCAGCTGCCAAAAGCGCTCGTCCCACTGCTCGCCGAAGTCGACGACCTGCCAACCCGCACCTCCGGCAAGGTCGACAAGAACGCGCTCCCCTGGCCGCTCCCGGGTGCCGACGAGGTCTCCAGCGACCTCGTCGGGCACATCGCCTGGCTCGCCGAGCAGTGGCAGGCGGTGCTCGGCCTGCCCGTCGGCTCCAAGGACGCCGACTTCTTCGACCTCGGCGGCGGCTCGCTCTCGGCCGCGCAGCTCGTCACCCGCGTGCGCTCCCGGGTGCCCGAGTTCACCGTCGCCGACGTCTACGACCACCCGCGCCTCGGCGCCATGACCGAGGCGATCAGCGAGGCACTCGACGACGAGGACGAGACGCCCACCTCGTTCAGCACGCCCGGCCCGACCCCCCTCTCGGCGCGCATCCTGCAGCTCGTCGCCGGGGTGCCGCTGCACGTCCTCGCCGGCGCCAGGTGGATCACCTACCTCCTGACCGCGAGCGCACTGCTCCAGCTTGTCCCAGGGTTCCAGATCCTCCCCGACGCGCCGACCTGGCTCATCGTCGCGATGCTCATCGTCTTCGTCACCCCCTTCGGGAAGATGGCGATCTCGGTCGCCGCCGCGCGCATCCTGCTCTTCCGCCTGCAACCCGGCGACTACCGCAGGGGCGGGTCCACCCACATGCGCCTGTGGCTGGCCGAGCAGGTCGCCACGCAGATCGACGCCGTCGGCCTCGCCGGAGCCCCGTGGGTCGTCTACTACGCACGCGCCCTCGGCGCGAAGGTCGGCACCAACGTCGACCTACACTCGCTCCCGCCCGTCACCGGCATGCTGCAGCTCGGCGACGGCGCCGCCATCGAACCAGAAGTCGACCTGAGCGGCTACTGGATCGACGGTGAGCTCGTGCGCATCGGCGGCATCCGCATCGGCGCAGGCGCGACCGTCGGAGCCCGAAGCACCCTCGCGCCCGGCACGAAGATCGGGCAGGGAGCCGAAGTGGCCCCCGGGTCCGCGGTGTTCGGCAGGGTGCGGTCCGGGAAGAGCTGGGCGGGCTCCCCCGCCGTGCGCGTCGGCAAGGTCCGCGCCAGCGACTGGCCGAGCGAACGGCCCCCGCAGCCCTTCGGCTGGGCGGCCGTCTACGCCGTGGCCTCCGTCGCGTTTGCCCTCTTGCCGCTGTGCTCCTTCGCCGTCGGCGGCATTGTCGTGGCGACCGGGATGCGCGGGGCCGAGTCGCTGGCAGACGCCGCGATCGCCGCGTTCGCCTGGCTTGCTCCCGCCGTCCTCGCCGCGGGCGTCACGTTCGCGGGCAGCGTCGTCGTGTTCGTCCGGCTCCTCTCGATCGGCCTCACGGAAGGCACGCACCCCGTGCGCTCCCGCGTCGCCTGGCAGGCCTGGTGCATCGAGCGTCTCCTCGACGCGGCCCGCACCATGCTCTTCCCCTTCTACGCGAGCCTCTTCACGCCCGTCTGGCTGCGCATGCTCGGCGCCAAGGTCGGCCGTGACGTCGAAGCCTCGACCGTGCTCCTCCTCCCCTCCATGACGCAGATCGACGACGGCGCGTTCCTCGCCGACGACACGATGGTCGCCTCCTACGAGCTCCACAACGGGTGGATGCGCATCGAGCGCGCCCGCATCGGCGCACGCGCGTTCCTCGGGAACTCCGGCATGGCCGCGGCTGGGCACTCGGTGCCGCGCGACGGCCTCGTCGCCGTGCTCTCCGCAGCCCCAGCCAAGGCCAAGCCCGGCTCCTCCTGGCTCGGCTCGCCACCCGTCCGCCTCCGCCGGGTGACCGTCGACGGCGACGAGTCGCGCACCTACAACCCGCCGCGGTCCCTCCGCCTCGCCCGAGGACTCTGGGAACTGTGCAGGATCGTCCCCGTCATCGTCACCTGCGGGCTCGGGCTCGGTGTGCTCTTCGGGCTCGCCGCCATCGAAACCGCCATCGGCGTCGCCTGGACCATCATCCTCTCCGGCTTCGTGCTGCTCGCCGCCGCCGCCGCATCCGCCGTCATCTCGACCATCGCCAAGTGGGTCATCGTCGGCCGCATCCGCGTCTCTGAGCAGCCCCTCTGGTCGAGCTTCGTATGGCGCACCGAAGTCGCCGACACCTTCGTCGAAATGGTGGCCGCGCCCTGGTTCGCCCGCGGCGCCGCCGGCACCCCAGCTCTGGCGCTCTGGCTCCGAACGCTCGGCGCGAAGATCGGCAAGGGCGTCTGGTGCGATTCGTACTGGCTGCCCGAGGCAGACCTGGTGACGCTCGGCGACGGCGCCACCGTCAACCGGGGCTGCGTTGTCCAGACACACCTATTCCATGATCGAATAATGAGCATGGACACCGTCACCCTCGAAGCAGGCGCAACGCTCGGACCACACAGCGTGATCCTCCCCGCCGCCACGATCGGCGCACACGCCACGGTCGGCCCCGCGTCGCTCGTCATGCGCGGTGAGTCGGTCCCCGTCGGAAGCCGGTGGAGCGGCAACCCCATCGGCCCCTGGCGAGCCGTCAAGGTACGCGCCTACCAGTCGAAGGCTTCATGATTCCCGCGGCGGCACCCGCACCACTGCCCGGCAACCCCTACACGCCCCAGAGCGGCGACGTGAGCATCCGCGTCGAACACTACGAGCTGACCCTCAAGTACCGGATGCAGAACAACCGGCTCTCCGGCACCGCGACCCTGAGCATCCGCACCACCGTGCCCCTCGCCGCCTTCTCGCTCGACCTCGTCGGGCTCAGAGCCAGCAAGGTCAACGTGCGCGGCGACAAGCAGGCGCGCTTCTCGCAGAGCGACCGAAAGCTCAAGATCTCGCTCTCGAAGCGCATCGAGGCGGGCCGCGACATCACGGTCGACGTTGTCTACGAGGGCGCTCCCCGACCCCGCCGCTCCCGGTGGGGAACGATTGGGTGGGAAGAACTCGAAGACGGCGTCATCGTCGCATCCCAGCCCACAGGGGCTCCGACCTGGTTCCCCTGCAACGACCATCCCGCGAACAAGGCCAGCTACCGCATCCAGGTGTCCGTCGACCGCAACTACGACGTCGTCGCAACCGGCCAGCTGCGCTCAAAGCGCTCCACCGGCGGCCTCACCACCTGGGTTTACGAAGAGGCGGCGCCCACCGCGAGCTACCTCGTCACGCTGCAGATCGGGCGTTACCGGCGCGAGGACGTGCAGCTCGCGGGAGTCGCGAGCCACCTTCACTACCCGCCCGCCCTCGCCCGTCGCGTCGGGACCGACTTCGCGGACCTCGCGAAGATGATGGGCACCTTCGAGCTGACATTCGGCCCGTACCCCTTCGACACCTACGCCGTCATCGTGACCGCGGACGAGCTCGAGATCCCGCTCGAGGCCCAGGGCATGGCCATCTTCGGCGCTAACCAGATCGACGGAGCCCGCGGGCAGGAACGTCTCGTCGCGCATGAGCTCGCCCACCAGTGGTTCGGCAACAGCGTCGGCGTCGCCGGCTGGCAGCACATCTGGCTCAACGAAGGCTTCGCCTGCTACGCCGAGTGGATCTGGTCTGAGGCCAGCGGGGCCGAGACCGCCGATCAGCTGGCCAGGCACTACTGGCAGGCACTCGCCGCCCTGCCGCAAGACGTGCTGCTGGGCGACCCGGGCGCCGCCGACATGTTCGACGACCGTGTCTATAAGCGCGGCGCCCTCACCCTGCACGCGCTGCGCCTGACCGTCGGTGACACCGCCTTCTTCGAGATCCTCATCACCTGGACGCACACGAAACGCTCCTCGGTGGCATCGACCGCCGAGTTCCTCGAACACGCCGCCGCGAGGGTGCCAGAACTCCCGCTCCAGGAGCTCTTCGACGCCTGGCTCTATCAGCTGGCGCTGCCGGACCTCCCGCCCGTCACGCCGGCTCGAGCAGCCCGCTCTCCTCGCGAACGGGCTTGAGCCTCGCTGACGAGCTTCGTTTCTCGCTAGCGGGCTCCGGTCGACGACCTGGTGGCGAGCGTCAGGATGAAACGGTCGTCGACAACGGTTCGGCAGATACGGTAGGCGTCATTATCGCCGGCGACGCGCGCCAGGGCACCACCATCGAACTCCACCTCGCCCGGGTCGACCCGGAGCCCGCGGCCGTCGGCCTTCACTACCGCCTCGACGGCGGTCCAGCGCTCGAGGTCCCTGGCAGGTTCGGGATCTGCGCCGGAAGCGGCTCGGGGGCTGGGGCCTCCGCTCGGGAGTCCCGGCTGTGCAGCGTGACGTCCGAGGGCTTCGGCGTCGATCCCAAGCCTCGAGCAGAGGTCCGTGCTCGCGAGCGCGACGAAGACAGCGGTGCCCGCGTAGGTGATGCTCGTCAGCACCGGCAAGCCCGGGACCAACGGCTTTCCGTGCCCCGTCGACCCGCAGTGCGAGCAGACCACTTCGAGCACACCCGGCTGCGCCGCACTGCGCGGCGCGTCGAAACCGCGAGCCTGCTCCCGCACCGCCAATTCGGGATGGGTTTCTCGCTTCGGGATGGGTTGCAACCCATCCCGAAGTGAGAAACCCATCTCGAGAGTCGTGGTGGGCGGTCGCTCAAGCCTGAGGGTCGTGGTGGGCGGCCGCTCAAGCCTGAGGGTCGTGGTGGGCGGCCGCGCAGCTCCGAGAGCTGGATGCTCGAGGCCCCGTCTGACGAGCAGACGGCCAGCGAGGAAGGCATCCGCCCGACCGTCGCTCATCGCTGGAAGCCGGGCGCGGTCACCGGCGGAGAGGCTGTCGAGCGCCAGCCTTCGCTCGCTTCCGCTCAGCGCCCCGGCGTCGGCGCCCAAGACGAGGACGCCGTCGAGGAGCAGCTCGGTGACCTTCACGCCGGTCGCCTTCCGGGTCGGGACGCGAGAAGCCCCGCGTGCGTACACGCGGGGCTTCTGAGCTCTGGCGGCAAAGCCAAGCGAGGGCGGCTTACGCGGACTTCTCGGCCCGAAGCTCGGGCCGCGGGATGATGGTCGGCGCCGCGTTCTTGAGTACCACGTCGCGGGTGATCTCGACGCGGCTCGCGTCGTCGAGCGACGGCACCTCGAACATGACCGGCCCGAGGGTCTCCTCGAGAATGGCGCGAAGGCCGCGGGCGCCGGTCTGGCGCAGCACAGCGAGGTCGGCGATCTCTTCGAGGGCGCCATCGTCGAAGACCAGCTCGACGCCGTCGAGTTCGAACATCTTCTGGTACTGCTTGACCAACGCGTTGCGGGGCTGCGTGAGGATGTCGATGAGTGCGCTGCGATCGAGCGGAGACACCGTCGTGATGACGGGCAGGCGGCCGATGAACTCCGGGATGAGTCCGAACTTGTGCAGGTCTTCTGGCAGCACTTCGCTGTAGAGGTCGAGGTCGTCGTTCTTCGAGTGGATGGGGGCACCGAAGCCGATGCCCTTCTTGCCGGCCCGCGACGAGATGATCTCTTCCAGGCCCGCGAAGGCGCCTGCGACGATGAACAGCACGTTCGTCGTGTCGATCTGGATGAACTCCTGCTGCGGGTGCTTGCGGCCACCCTGCGGTGGAACGGACGCGACCGTGCCCTCGAGAATCTTCAGCAGCGCCTGCTGCACGCCTTCGCCGGAGACGTCGCGCGTGATCGAGGGGTTCTCGGCCTTGCGCGCGATCTTGTCGATCTCGTCGATGTAGATGATGCCCGTCTCGGCGCGCTTCACGTCGAAGTCGGCTGCCTGCAGGAGCTTGAGGAGGATGTTCTCGACGTCTTCGCCGACGTACCCCGCCTCGGTCAGCGCCGTGGCGTCGGCCACGGCAAACGGAACGTTGAGGCGCTTGGCGAGCGACTGCGCGAGGTAGGTCTTGCCGCAGCCGGTCGGCCCGATGAGCATGATGTTGCTCTTCGAGATCTCGACCTCGTCGACGCGCTCTTCAGCGGAGGTGATCTGGCCGAGGGCGCGGACGCGCTTGTAGTGGTTGTAGACCGCGACGGCGAGCGCCTTCTTCGCCGGCTCCTGCCCGATCACATATTCCTCGAGGAAGGCGAAGATCTCACGCGGCTTCGGGAGCTCGAAGTCCTTGACTTCGCTGGTCTCGGAATCGGCCATGCGCTCTTCGATGATCTCGTTGCACAACTCGACGCACTCGTCGCAAATGTAGACACCAGGACCAGCGATGAGCTGCTTGACCTGCTTCTGGCTCTTGGCGCAGAACGAGCATTTCAGCAGCTCGCTGCTTTCACCGATACGTGCCATGAGGACCTCCTTCGCGGTCTGCCAAGACTAACCTGAACCACCGACATTGCCCGGATGGCCGCGCCCGGGTCACCCCTGGCGCGGCCATCTCGGCGTTGCAGATCGCAGTTCTGTGTGTCGAACTAGTCGATGATGACCGGCTCGGCACCCTTGCGGCTCGTGAGCACCTGGTCGATGAGACCGTACTCGAGAGCCTCGGCTGCCGACAGGATCTTGTCGCGCTCGATGTCGCGGTTGACCTGGTCGACCGGCTTCCCGGAGTGACGCGACAGCGCCTCCTCCAGCCAGGTGCGCATCCGCAGCACTTCCTGGGCCTGAATCTCGATGTCGGACGCCTGCCCCTGGCCGGCGCCGCCGGTCGAGGGCTGGTGGATGAGGACGCGAGCGTTCGGCAGCGCGAGGCGCTTGCCCGGCTGGCCTGCCGCGAGGAGCACGGCCGCCGCGGACGCGGCCTGGCCGAGGCACACGGTCGAGACTTCCGGGCGGATGTACTGCATCGTGTCGTAGATCGCCGTCATCGCGGTGAACGAGCCACCGGGCGAGTTGATGTACAGCGTGATGTCGCGGTCTGGGTCCTGGCTCTCGAGCACGAGCAGCTGGGCCATGATGTCGTCAGCCGAGGCGTCGTCGACCTGCACGCCCAGGAAGATGATGCGGTCTTCGAAGAGCTTCGCGTACGGGTCCTGGCGCTTGTAGCCGTAGGCCGTGCGCTCCTCGAACGACGGCAGGATGTACCGAGAAGAGGGGCTCTGGACGCCTGCTGGCGAACCGCCGGTCAGAAATGGGGTGTTCATATGCTCTGGCTTCCTTACTCTGCCGACTCGGACTTGGACTCGGCGTCGCGCTTGGTGCCGCCACCGCCGGTGACCTCGGTCGCCGACGAGCGGATGTGGTCGACGAACCCGTAGGCCAGCGCCTCATCGGCGTTGAACCAGCGGTCGCGGTCGCCGTCCTCGTTGATCTGTTCGAGGCTCTTGCCCGTGCGCTGGGCGGTGATCGACGCGAGACGCGCCTTCATGTCGAGGATCAGCTGAGCCTGAGTCTGGATGTCGCTCGCCGTGCCCCCGAAGCCGCCGTGCGGCTGGTGCAGCAGCACGCGCGCGTTCGGCGTGATGTAGCGCTTGCCCGGTGCGCCGGCGGTCAGCAGCAGCTGGCCCATCGAGGCCGCCATGCCGATGCCGACGGTCACGATGTCGTTCGGCACGAACTCCATCGTGTCGAAGATCGCCATGCCGGCGGTGATCGATCCACCCGGCGAGTTGATGTAGAGGTAGATGTCCCGCTCAGGGTCCTCTGCAGCAAGCAGCAGGATCTTCGCGCAGATCTCGTTCGCGTTCTCGTCGCGCACCTCGGACCCGAGCCAGATGATGCGGTCTTTCAAAAGCCTGTCGAAGACGCTGTTCGGCAGTTGAATATCAGCCACGGTCGCTCCATTTCCCTAACGGTCGTCACCGAATCTAGTAGAGCGACGAGGCCAGCGCTGGCCTGTTCGCCCACGGCACACGGTGCCGCGCGTCCGCAGTCGCATGCACGAAGCGCCGCCGGCGTGAGCCGGCGGCGCTTCGCGAACTGGAGCGAGAAGCTACTTGGCTTCTTCGTCCTTAGCCTCTTCCGCGGGGGCCTCGTCGGTCTCGACGGCGTCGCCCGACTCGGCTTCAGCTGCAGCGGCCTTGTCCTTCGCGCGCTGCACGGCGACCGTGAACTCCGAGATGTCGACGGCGTCGCCGTTGGTGTCGACGACCTCTGCCTTGTCGAGCACGAAGAGGATCGCCTTCGAGCGTGCGACCTCGCCGATCATGCCGGGGAGCTGGTTGTTCTCCTGCAGCACGCCGATGAACTCCTGCGGAGCCATGCCGTACTGGGCGGCCGACTGGATCAGGAACTGGGTGAGCTCGTCCTGCTCGACCTCGACGCCCTCAGCCTTGATGACCTCGTCGAGGAGCACCTGCTGGCGGAACGACTTCTCAGCGTTGGCGCGGACCTCGACGCCGTGCTCGTCGTCGGGCTGGAGGCCCTCCTGCTCGAGGTGGCGGGTGACCTCGTCGTTGATGAGGGTCTCGGGGAGCGGGATCTCGACGAGGTCGAGGAGCTGCTCGACGACCTTCTCGCGGGCCGCGTCAACCTGCGCGAACGTCTTCTTGCTCTTGGCCTGCGTCTCGAGGTCGGCGCGGAGCTCGTCGATCGTGTCGAACTCGCTCGCGATCTGCGCGAACTCGTCGTCGATCTCGGGCAGCTCGCGGTCCTTGACCGACTGCACCGTGACGGTGATTTCCGCTTCCTTGCCCTCGTGCTCGCCGCCGAGCAGCGTGGAGCGGAAGGTCGTCTCCTCGCCCGCGGTCAGCGTGAGGAGCGCCTCGTCGGTGCCCTCGAGGAGCTGGCCCGAGCCGAGCTCGTAGGAAATTCCCTCGGCCTCGTCGACCTTTTCGCCGTCGACCGTCGCGATGAGGTCGAGCGTCACGAAGTCGCCGTCCTCGATCGGGCGGTCAGCTGTGACGAGCGTGCCGAAGCGCTTGCGGAGCTCTTCGAGCTCAGCGTCGACATCGGCAGCGTCGACCGATGCTGCCTCGACCTCGACCTTGATGCCATCGTAGGACGGGAGCTCGATGGACGGACGCGAGTCGACCTCGACCTCGACGACGAGGTCGCCAGCGAAGTCGGCGACGTTCGGCGTCTCGATGATGTCGGCCTTGGGGCGGCCGAGGGGCTGCACCTCGGACTCTGCGACGGCCTGGTTGAAGAACACGTCGAGACCGTCCGAGATCGCCTGGTCGAGCACCGCGGCGCGGCCGACGCGCTGATCGATGATCGGCGTCGGAACCTTGCCGCGGCGGAAGCCGGGCACCTGGATCTGCTCTGCGATGGTGCGGTAGGCCGAGTCGACGTATGGCTTGAGTTCAGCCGGTTCTACGTTGATCGTCAGCTTGACGCGGGTCGGGTTGATCTGTTCGACCGAGGTCTTCACGTGGGGCATCTCCTGAGATACGTGGGGTGACTGCGCGGAATCGCGCGTGGAGCGGGGTGCGACTGCACGCCGCGCACCACCCGAATGGGCGTATCGCCGCACTGATGCGGCTGCGAAACAGCCTACGGCACACACAAACGACAGCACTCTACCGGCAATCAGGATTCCTGTGGGAGCCGCCCGCCGCGAGGCGGCGTCTCGCTCCTCACGCCCGACCCGTGGCGGACACCCCCCCATCGCCGCGTGCAGGCCGCCTGCACGACGGAGGGGGGGGGGGGGGGGGGGGGCGGCGCCGCCCCCCCCCCCCCCCCGGGGGGGGCGGGGGCGCCGCCCCCCCCGGGGCCCCCCCCCCCCCGCGGGCCCCCCCGGGCCCCCGGGCCCCGCGCGCCCCCCCCCCGGGGGGGGGCCGCCCCCCCCCCCCCCCCCCCCCCCCGGGCCCCCCCCCCCCCCCCGCGCGGGGGGCGCCCCGCCGCCCGGGGGGGGGGGGGGGGGGGGGCGCCGCGCCCCCACCCCCCCGCCCCTCGGGCGCGTCGTCGATCGCCGCGCTACTTGGCGTCCTCCCGAGCGCCTGCCTGCACGGCGACGGCCTCGGTCTTCGCCTTGATGATCTGCTTCTCGCGGGTGCGGGTACGCAGGTGCTGGACGGCGCTGATGACGATCGCTCCGACCATGAGCACGTAGATGGCGATGGTGATGGGCGAATCGATGAGGATGCCGAGATCGCCCTCGCTGACCGCGAGCGCGCGGCGCAGCTCGGTCTCGGCGAGCGGGCCGAGGATCGCGGCGATGAGCACCGGTGCGAGCGGGATCGCGTAGCGGCGCATCACGAACCCGAACACGCCGATGGCGATCGCGAGCCACAGGTCGACGGCCGACGAGGCGATGGCGTAGACGCCGAGCATCGCGAAGCCGGTGATGCCTGCGTACAGGTAGTGGCGCGGGATCAGCAGGAGCTTCGCCCACACCGCCGCGAACGGCAGGTTGATGATGAGCAGGATGAGGAGCCCAACGAAGAGGCTCGCGAGCAGCGGCCAGACCAGGTCGCCGCTGCGCTCGAAGAGGAGCGGG
Source organism: Pseudoclavibacter helvolus (assembly GCF_049707175.1). Taxonomy (GTDB): domain Bacteria; phylum Actinomycetota; class Actinomycetes; order Actinomycetales; family Microbacteriaceae; genus Pseudoclavibacter; species Pseudoclavibacter helvolus_A. The sequence goes on from NZ_JBNAFM010000009.1 coordinate 23,672, forward strand.
CCCGGCTGCATGCCGTACTGCTGGAAGGCTGCAAGCATCATCGCGGCCGTGGCGGAGGTGGGGAGCCCGAGCGCGAGGAGCGCACCCATGGCGGTGCCGGCCGTCGCATTGCCCGCGGCCTCCGGCGCCGCGACACCCTGGATGGAGCCGCGCGTGCCGAAGTCGGGGTCGTTTCGGCGCTTCGCGAGGCGCTTCTCGGTGCCGTAGGCGAGGAAGGTCGGAACCTCGGAGCCGCCGACGGGGATCGCGCCGAACGGAACTCCGTAGGCCGTGCCGCGGAGCCAGGCGGGCAGCGCCTGCCGGAGCTCGCGCAGGTTCAGATACGGGGAGCCGGACGCGGGGATCTTCGTGAGGCCGCCTTCGCGGTGGATCCGGCTGGCAACGTGGAGGACCTCTCCGATGGCGAGGAGCCCGACCGTGACAACGATGATCGAAATGCCGTCGAAGAACTGCGGCAGGTCCATCGTGAAGCGGGCGGCGCCCGACGGGCCGTCGACGCCGACGAGCGCGATGGCGAGTCCGATGCCGAGGGCGATGAGCCCGCGGATGACCGAGTCGGCGACGACCGAGGAGATCGCGACGAACGCGAACGCCGCGAGCGCGAAGTACTCGGCGGGTCCGAACTGGGTCGCGAGCTGGACGAGGTACGGCGAGAAGAAGACGACGAGCGCTGTCGCGATGGTGCCGCCGAGGAAGGCGCCAATGGCTGAGGTGCCGAGTGCTTTCGCGGCCCTCCCGTCCTTGGCCATCCTGTGGCCTTCGAAGGTGGTGGCGATGGCGGATGAGTTACCGGGCGTGTTGAGCAGGATGCCCGACGTGGAGTCTCCGAAGAGCCCGCCGAAGTAGATGCTCGCGAACATGATGAACGCGCCGGTGGGGTCGAGGCTGAAGGTGACGGGAAGGAGCAGGGCGACGGCCATGGCCGAGCCGAGGCCGGGCAGCACACCGACTGCGGTGCCGAGGACGGCGCCGATGAGGAGCCACAGGAGGTTGATGGGGGTGAGGGCGACGGTGAAGCCCTCGAGCAGGTGGGTCAGCTGATCCATGGGAGGACTCCGCTCAGGATTCCGGACGGCAGCGTGAGGCCGAGGCCCGCCGAGAACGACAGCTGCACGAGTGACGAGAAGAGGAATGCGACACCGATGTCGAAGAGGTGGCGCTTGCTGCCGAGCGCGTAGGCGACGACCCAGAACAGCGCGGCGGCCGTGATGATCCAGCCGAGCGGCTCGAGCAGGAGCGCCGTGCCGGCGAGGGCTGCGAAGACGATGGCGAGGGTCTTCCAGTCGGTGCCGGTGCGCTTCTTGCGTTCTTCACCGGCCGCGGCGGTGACGACTCGGATCTCCGAGGTCGTGTCGATCTGCCCAATGTCCTCGAGCAGCTCTGGCGAGATCTCGAGCATCTGGTCCGCTTCGTCTTCGTCGTCGCGCGCGGGCTTGCGGATGACGGTGATCGCGAGCGCGATCGAGACGACGAAGAGGAGGATGACGACGATGGTCGGGAAGAACTGCGGGCCTGGGACGCCTGCGGTGGCCGGCACCTCCATCGTGACCGTGCCGATGGTGAAGACGACGGCCAGGAGGAAGACGAAGGCTGCGACGCCGAGCTCGCTCCTCCCGTGCCACCAGGAGCGCTTGGGTCGCTGGATGCTGTCGGTCGCGGGCGCCTGCGCCTCGCTGGGGTTCTTCAGCTGGCTCATAGTCCGAGCTCCTTCACGAGTGCGGTCACTTGATCGGTCTCGTCGACGAGGAACTCCTCGAAGTCGGTCCCTGGCTGGAAGCTGTCGGTCCAGTTGTTGCGGTCGAGCGCCTCAGCCCACTCTGGGCTGTTCTCCAACTCGTCGACGATGGCGATGAGCTCATCGCGGGTCGCGTCGTCGATGCCTGGCGGGGCGACGACGCCGCGCCAGTTGACCATTGCGACGTCGACCCCCTCCTGCTTGAAGGTGGGGATGTCGATGCCGTCGACGGGTTCCGGAGCGGAGATCGCGAGTGCCTTGAGGGTGCCTGCCTCGATCTGGTCCCTGAACTCGTTGTAGCCGGACAGCCCAGCCGCGGTCGTGCTCGACAGGAGGGAGGAGAGCACCTCGCCGCCGCCGGAGTAGGCGACGTAGTTGACGTCCTTCGGGTCGACCCCGATGGCCTTGCCGAGCATGCCGCTCAGCAGGTGGTCGATGCCGCCGAGCGAGCCGCCCGCGATGGAGTGGCCGCCCGGGTCCTTCTTCATGCCCTCGACGAACTCGTCGAGGGTGTTGTACGGCGAGGAGCCGGGGACGACGAGCGCGTTGTAGTCGTCGGCGAGGCGCGCGATCGGCACCGTGTCCTCGAGCGACTCGCCGGTGTTGGAGAGCACCGTCGCGCCCACCATGACGCCGCCCGTGACCATGAGGAGGTCGTCGCGGCCCTGCATCTGCAGGAGCTGGCTGAGCCCGATGGTGCCACCGGCGCCAGGCACGTTCACGACCTGCGCGTTGTTGACGATGCCGTTCGCCCGGAGCGCCTGCTGCGCCTCTCGGGCGAACGCGTCCCAACCGCCGCCCGGCGCCGCCGGCGCCATGATCGTGAGCTTGCTCCTCGCCGAGGCTCCTGCACCCGCACTGCTCGCATCCACAACCGCGAAGCCGAGGACGACGACCGTGACGATGGCGAAGAGCGAGGAGAGCAGCTTGTTCGGGAGTCTTGTTCTACTCAATGGAGTATTCCTTCCGTTGGCAACGACTCTGTCGCCGCGCTGGTCTGCGCTGCCCTCTACGATCGCACCGGCGCTGTCCGCGGGCGGCTTCTGGCCTTTATGGTCTTTGTGGACACGTAAGGTCGTCAGCAGAACGATCGATTTCGGGGAGTCGGCCCTCGAGGAGGTGGCCAGATGAGCAGGCAGCAGGGCGCGACGCTGAGCCCGTTGCGCGGACCCCGCGTGCTCACCCTCGTCGCCCTCCAGTTCTCGATCGTGCTGGTGTGCATGGTGGCGACGCTCCTCGTCGCGCTGCAGGTGCAGCACGACTCGATTCGGGAGGAGACCGGCGAGCGGGCGCTCGACGTCGCGACGAGCCTCGCGGAGCTGCCCGCGGTCGTGGAGGCCATCGGAGCACCCGACGCCGGAGCAACCCTGCAGCCCGTGGCGGACCTCGTCGCCGAGTCCGCCGGCGTCGACTACGTCGTCATCACCGACGACGCGGGCATCCGGATCACGCACCCGGTTCCTGAGCGGCGCGGGGAGATGGTCTCGACCGATCCCAGCGTCGCCCTCGGCGGTGAGACCTACGTCGGGACGCAGGTCGGTACGGTGGGCGCCACGCTGCGGGCGAAGGTCCCGGTCTGGCGCGACGGCACCGTCGTCGGCACCGCGTCGGTCGGCATCCTCGAGTCGACGATCTCGGAACAGCTCGAGGAGCGGATCTGGCAGGTCGTGCCCTGGGTGGTCGGGGCCGGGTTGTTCGGGCTCGCCGCCGCCTCCGTCGTGTCCACGATGCTCGGGCGTCGCTTCGAGCGCCTCGCTGCGGCCGCGCAGGAGCTCGAGACGCAGCGCAGACTGGCCTCGGCCCTGCGTGAGCAGACGCACGAGTTCTCCAACCGCCTGCACGTGCTGTACGGGCTCATCGAGGTCGACGAGCGCGACGAGGCCCTCGACTACATCCGCACGCTGACGCCGGTCGACTCGCTCGCCGCGGACCCCGATCTCGAGGCCGCGCTCGAGGAGGCCCCGGTGCGCATCCGCGCCATCCTCGCCGCCGCGAGCGCGCGACTCTGCGAGCACGGCGGGCAGCTGCACGCCGACGTCGAGGTCGACGACCGCGCGCGTCTCGAGCGCAGCTTCGACGACGATGCCGCAACGGTGCTCAGCAATCTGGTCGGGAACGCCGTCGACGCGGTCGAGCAGCAGGGCGCATCCGGGGTCGTGCGCGTCGCCGTGGAGGCGGAGGGAGCAGGGCTGCGGATGCAGGTTGACGACAGTGGCCCTGGGGTCGCGGCGGAGCTTCGCGAGCAGGTCACCGAGACCGGTTTTTCGACGAAGACCGCGGAGTCGAAGGATGGCCTCGAGATTCCTCGGGGTGTCGGCCTCGGCCTGGTCCGACGCATCGCCGAGGAGCACGGCGGCACGCTCGTCATCTCGGAGAGCGAACTCGGGGGTGCCCGCTTCGTCGCGGTCCTCCCCCAGCCGCTCCCCGATGCCGACACGCACGAGACGCCCGGGCCCCGCGGCTCCTCGAACACTGAGAGGATCACCCGGTGACCCCGATCCGCACGCTCATCGTCGACGACGAGACCGCCGTTCGACGCTTGCACGAGCGGATGCTCGCCGGGGTCGACGGCTTCGAGGTCGTCGCGACGGCAGGCAGCGGCGCGGAGGCGCTCGAAGTCGCGGCGAGCGTCGACCTTGACCTCGTGCTCCTCGACGTGCATCTCCCGGACTTCAGCGGCGTCGAGGTGCTCCGTCGTCTCCGTCTACTCCTCGGCGATGCGTTCGACGCCATCGTCATCTCGTCCGCCAACGACCGGCTGTCGGTCGCGCAGCTCGCAACCGCGACGATCTCCGATTACCTCGTGAAGCCGTTCTCGAGAGCGAACTTCGAGGCGAGACTCGAGAACTACCGGGACACGCGCGGCCCCGCCGCCGCATCCGCGGCTCAAACGCCGACGGCGCCCCTGCGTCAACAGGACATCGACGGACTCCTGGCGCGCCGTGGCTCCCCCACGGCCGGCGAGCGACCCTCGACCCAGGCGATTCCGACGACGGCAGGCAGAGGGCGACCGCTGCCGAAGGGACTCTCCGAGCCCACGATCAAGCTCGTGCTCTCGCAGCTCGGAGGCGAGTGGCAGTCGGCGCTCGAGGTCGCCGAGCAGTGCGGCCTCTCGCGCGTCACCGCGCGCCGCTACCTCGACCACCTCTGCGCGCGAGGGCTCGCCGAGGTGGAACCCGTGTACGGCAGGCGCGGCCGCCCCGAGCTGCGCTACCGGCGCTCCGGGTAGGCGGGCGGAGCGCCGCCGCGCCCGTCTAGGTGGTCGGCGTCGGCGCGCGGGCGTCGAAGCGGATGCTCCAGGTCGTCTCCTCGTACGGCTCGACGCGGATGATCGTCGGCCCGGCGTCGAAGGGCCGGGTGAGCGAGGTGATCTCGTTTGTGCTCTCGTACCAGCTGTCGGCGCCGAACGTGTCGATGCCGACGCTCTGGTCCGGCTCGAAGGTGAAGGTGGCGTCGCCACCTGGTCCCGTGTAGAGCACCACCTCGGGCCCCGTGCCGGTGTACTCGGCGTCGAACGAGGGCAGCGTATCGACGGAGACGAGCGTCACCGTCCAGTCCCCCTCAGCTTCGATGTCCACGGCACGGAACTCGTCGTCGGTCCACTCGTTGATCACGGCGAGGCCCGAGTAGTCGTCGTACGCCGAAAGCGACGAGCCGCCCATCTGCTCGCCGTCCGCATCGACGTCGTAGATGCGCAGCCGCTCACCTTCGAACTCGACCTGCAGCAGGCCGATGCTGTCGGCGCCTCCCGGCAGCACCACGTCGAAGCGCGCGTTTCCCGTGCCCGAGACACTTGCCGTGCCGTTCAGGTCGAGCGTGCCCGCGCCGCCGGAGAGCTCGGTCACGGCGCCTCGGATGGAGCCTCCGGTCGACCCGATGAGCTGGATGACGAGCGCCACGACGGTCACGACGAGCGTGAGGACACCGACGACCCGCCGCCCTCCGCCGGCCCGCAGCAGGCCGATGCTGGCGATGAGCGAGACGACGATGAGCGCCCAGCCGAGGAACCCGATGTCGGAGATGGCGAACGTCAGCGCGAGAATCGCGGCGATGACGCCGAACCAACCGCCGCCCTGCTTCGTCGTCCCCGCCGCGACCTTCGGCGTCGATGCCGCCCCGCCGTTCGGCGTCGGGAGCTCGCTCGGTGGCGTCCACCCGGCGTCGCTCGCCCGTTCGGAGAGGTTCGCGGCGCGGCCCGTGCCCACGGCCCGCTGCACCTCCCGAGCCCGCTTCCCGAGGAGCGCGCTGCTGTCGGTCGCGACGCGCGTCAGCAGCTCCTGTCGGTCGAGGTCCTGGGTGAGGTGCTCACCTGGGCCAGACCCGGGAAGCACCACGCCCGGAACCAGCGCATCGCCGTCACGGCGGATGGCCGCATCCAGCTCCTCAAGGGTGCGCGGCGGGTCCGGAAGCCCGATCGGGGTGTCGGTGGGCTCCAACACCCGGTCCGGGGCGGCGTCGGGACCTCCCGCTGGGTCCTGTACTTCGCGTGCCGCTTGGCGCTCCTCGTCCTCGAGCTTCTGGGCGTCGCCACGGCTGTCCTGCGCGGCCCACTTCGACACGAAGTCCGGGGCGCGATAGCCCGTTGGGGCCTGGTAGTCGCGCTGCGAGTAGTCGACCGCGCCGTCGCTGTCGTGGTCTTCTGGCGTCGAGTTGTCAGGCACTGCAGCTCCTCATCGGCGACGAACGGGGGCGGTGATCGCGCATCCATTGAACTACATGCACGCTGCCCCCTCCCCGAGCGAGTAGATTCTCGGGACCGCCGCAAGACCGTGAGGAGCACGATGTCGCAGCTCGCAGATGTCCATCAGCCCGCCGCTGACTTCAGCCGGGACGAGTACGACCTCAGGCTCGCGAACACCAGGGTCCGCATGGAAGACGCCGGCCTTGACGCGCTGCTCGTGACCGACCCGGCCAACCTCTACTACCTGACCGGCTACAACGCGTGGTCGTTCTACATGCCCCAGTTCCTCTACGTCCCGCTCAAGGGTGACCTTCTGCTGGTCATGCGGGCGATGGATGCGCACGGCGCCCACCACACGACCTGGCTGCCAGGCGATCAGGTCGCGGGGTACCCGGAGAGCCTCGTGCACCGTGCGGAGGTGCACCCCATGGACTGGGCTGCGACCGAACTCCGCGAACGCGGCCAGGCGGGCCGAAGGATGCGCGTGGGCTACGAGGCGGAGGCGCACTTCTTCTCGGTGCGCTCGTTCCTCACGCTGCAGCGACGCCTCCCGGAATGGGAGCTCGTCGACAGCGGGGAGCTCGTCAACTGGGTACGTCTCGTGAAGTCGAACGCCGAGATCGCGCTCATGCGCACGGCGGCGGCCGTCAGCTCGAACGCGATGGCGGTCGGCGTCGAGGCGCTGCGAGCCGGGAGACGGCAGAGCGACGTGGCCGCCGAGATCCAGGCAGCGCAGGCCGCGGGCATCGGCGATGCAGAGGGCGACTACCCCTCGATCGTGCCCATGATGCTCGCCGGCGAGGGGGCAGATACCCCGCACCTCACTTGGTCGCGCGCCCCGATCGTCGCCGGTGAGGCGGTGTCGCTCGAGCTCGCCGGCGCGCACCGCCGGTACCACGCGCCCCTCGCCCGCACCGTCAGCCTCGGGGTGCCGAGCGCCGAGCTGCAGCGCATCGCGGCGACGACCCTCGACGGCTTCGAGGCGGCCCTCGAGCTCCTCCGCCCCGGCCAGACTCCGGAAGCGGCGGTCGCGGCCTGGGATGCGGTGCTCGCGAAGCAGGGGCTCAGCAAGGCCTCCCGCCTCGGGTACTCGATCGGCATCGGCTACCCGCCGGACTGGGGCGAGCACACCGTGAGCATCCGCTCCGGGGAGGAGACGGTGCTGGCCCCCAACATGACCTTCCACCTCATCGCCGGCATGTGGATGACGGGCTTCGGGTTCGAGGTCTCCGAGTCGATCCGCATCACCGAGACCGGGGTCGAGATCCTGACCAGCGCTCCGCGCGAGCTGATCGTGAAGGGCGACGCGTGAGCGCGCCGAACGCCGCCGAGCGCGAGGTCCTCGACCAGCTCCAGCTCGAGCGCATCGTCGCCGACACCTCCGCGCTGATCCGAGCGCGAAGCGAGAATCCGGGCGAGACGGAAGCAGCGGCGGTCGAGGTGCTCTCCTCGCTCTGCGAGCGGGCCGGAGCGCAGGTGACCCTCACCGAGGTCGCCCCCGGGCGCCACAACCTCCTCGCGGAGCTCGGCAGCGGCGACGGGCCAGCCCTGCTCTTCCTCGGACACAGCGACGTCGTGCCCGCTGGCGCCGGGTGGCTCGGCGACCCGTTCGAGCCGCGTCTCGTCGACGGGATGCTCATCGGCCGCGGTGCCGTCGACATGAAGGGCGGGCTCGCGGCCGTCGTCGCGGCCATGTCGGCTGTGCACGCGAGGCATCCGCAGGTGCGACTCGCGCTCCTCTGCACCGTCGACGAGGAGGACACCGCTACGGGCGCACTCCGCTACATCGCCGACGCGCCGACCGCACGCGAGCTCGACGCCGCGGGCGACCCCGCGCCCTACTCGGCCTGCATCGTCGCAGAGCCGACCGGGCTCGACACCGTGGTCGCCTGCCGCGGGGCCACCAACTTCATCATCACGCTCCGCGGAGCCGCGGCTCACGCCGGCAACCCTGCTGACGGGGCGAGCGCCATCGCCGCCGCTGCGATCGCCGTGCAGACGATCGAGGACGACGCGAGGCGCATTGCACAGGGCGCCGCCGCCGTCCCCGGACTCATCGGAACCGGAAGCTGGAACGTCGGCATGATCGCCGGGGGCCACGGCACGTCCATCGTCGCCGAGGAGTGCACGCTGTACGTCGACCGACGCGTGCTGCCCGACGAAGAGCCAGAGCGGATCCTCGAGGACCTGCTCGCGCGCATCCGCTCGTCCATCGCCGGAAGCGGGATGCTAAACGGGGAACGCATCACAGTCACCGGCACCCTCGACATGGCGATGCCCGGCTTCCTGACCCCACCGGAGTCGACGCTCCCCGCCACCGCGGTGCAGGCCGTGGCCGACGCCGGGGGCACGTCGAGCATCGGCGGGTGGAGCGCCGCCTGCGAAGGAGGGTTCATCGCCCGCCATCATGAGGTCCCTGTCGTGATCCTCGGGCCGGGCGAGGTCAAAACGCAGGCCCATCAGCCGGAGGAGCGTGTGCGGGTCGACGACCTCTTGACTGCCGCGCGCGCGTACGCGCTCATAGCGCTCCGCCTCGCGGGGGCATCCCGGTAACACACAGGTCCAAGGGTTGGACTGGGCCATTACCCGTGTGGAACTGCCGCTAGGAGCACCTATGTCCTCGAATCAGTCCAGTCCAGGCGGCCAGGGGTCGACCCTGCCACCGCTGACCCGCGAGATCGACCTCACCCCCATCCAGCGCAAGACAGCCCGCAAGTCGGTCGCCGGCTCTGCGATCGGCAACGCCATCGAGTGGTTCGACTACGGCATCTACGGCTACCTCGCCATCTACGTCTCGCAGCTCTTCTTCACGTTCAGTGACGACCAGGGTGGGGCACTCGCCCTGATCCTGACGTTCGCGACCTTCGCCGTCTCCTTCCTCGTCCGCCCACTCGGGGGCATCGTCCTCGGGCCGCTGGGCGACCGCATCGGACGCCAGAAGGTGCTCGTCTTCACGATCATCATGATCAGCCTGTCCACGGCCGCGATCGGACTGCTGCCCTCGTTCGACTCGATCGGGTTCGCGGCGCCGATCCTGCTCATCCTGTTGCGCATGCTGCAGGGCTTCTCCGCGGGCGGTGAGTACGCGGGAGCCGCCATCTTCATGTCCGAGCACGCGCCCGACGACAAGCGAGGCTTCTTCGGCTCGTTCCTCGAGTTCGGTACGCTCGCCGGCGCGAGCGCCGCCGCAATCCTGTGCACGACCCTCGCCTTCATCGTGGGCGACGACGGCATGCTCGAGGGCTGGTGGCGACTGCCGTTCCTGCTCACGCTGCCGCTCGGGCTCGTGGCCTTGTGGATGCGTCGCCACCTGAGCGAGTCGGAAACGTTCGTCGACGACGCGCAGCAGCCGGGCGAGAAGCAGTCGGCGATCGGGGCACTCGTGTCGCTTCTGAAGAACTACCCGCTGCAGGTGCTCAAGCTGTTCGGCTTCGTGATTCTCATCAACGTCGCGTTCTACCTTGTGCTCACCTACATGCCGACCTACCTGTCGACGACCCTCGACCAGAGCACTGCCGAGTCGACGTTCTCGCTCGTCGTCATCCAGCTGCTCATGATGGTCGTCATCGTGCCGTTCGGGGCCCTCTCGGATCGCATTGGGCGAAAACCGCAGCTCATCGCCGCCAGTATCGGGTTCACCGTGCTGTCGGTGCCCGCAGTCATGCTTATCCAGACCGGCTCGCTCATCGCCCAGATCGCGGGTCTCGGCATCCTCGGGCTGTTCCTCGTCATGATCATCTCGACCATCTCGTCGACGCTGCCGGCATTGTTCCCGACGGCGGTGCGCTATTCGGGCTTCGCCATTGGCTACAATATCTCGACGGCCGTGTTCGGCGGCACCGCCGCATCCGCCAACACCTGGTTGATCGACCAGACCGGCAACGTCCTCATCCCGGGCTTCTACCTCGCCGGCGCCGGTCTGATCGGCCTCATCTCGGTGCTCACCTTCAAGGAGACGGCCGGGCGCTCGCTGCGCGGCAACGTCATTCCCGGCAGCGACGACGCCGAGCGCATCGCGGCAGGCGAGCATCTGGTCGGAAAGGTCAACAAGTAGGTCTCGAGCGCGCGTGGGGTGGTGGTTCGTAGACTGCACCGGTGACCCATCCGAACGAGAGCCAAGCGCCAGTGTCCTGGCGGAGCGCACTCGGGCGACTCCTCGAGCAGCCGACCCCGACTGCTGCCCAGACCGGCCACGAGCGGGTCGTGCCGCTTGCATTGCAGTTCGAGGTGCGCGAGCTCATCCCCCGAACCATGTACCGCTGGAACGGGCCCACCTCGCGCCGTGCCTTCACCGGCGAGGAGGGCACGGGCGTCGGCCTGGAAGAGCTGCGCCTCGGAGTTCGCCCCGTCATGCAGGGGGTTCGAGGCAAGTGGGTGAAGGGCGACCTCACGTGGGCGAAGGTGCAGCACCTGCGAGGTCGTCGTGACCTCGATCCGCGTCACCAGTCCTGGTTCGCGCAGTTCTTCGCACTGCATCGCGCCGCTCGGCCGCCGGAGCCCGGACAGGACAGCGAGTGGGTGTTCCTCGACGAGGCACCAAGCCCCGTCATGTGGACGATGCTCGAGGAGGCGATCGGGCTCGACATCGCGTTTGTCGGAACCGGAAAGCGCGCGAGCGTCTCCCTCGAGTCGAGCTCGAGCCTGACGCTGGATGCACGTCGTACCGAGGCCGGGGTCGCCGTCGCGCCGCTGCTGACGCTCGGCGATGCACCAGTCGAGTTCGAGACCGCCAGGCCCGTCGGCGATCACGGTGTCTACGTGTTCGAGTCGGGCGAGCCAGACCGTATCCGGATCGCCCCGAGCGAGACGAGGATGACCGGCGCGCAGCTGGAACTCCTCAAGCCAGGCAGGGCGAGCAGGGCGCAGTTCACGGTGCCGGACGCGGACGCCGCGGAGTTCGAGCGCACCCACCTGCCTGAGCTCGCGGCGCGCCTCCGACTCGGCAGCGCCGACGCGTCGGTGCGCATCCCAGCCCCGACCCCGCCCGAGCTCGTACTGACCACGACCTTCGGCCCTCGCCACAGCCTCGAGCTGCGCTGGACGTGGGCGACGCCGAGGTCTCGCGCAGCTCTGCCCGCACTCTCGACGGTGCTCGACGAGGGTCTCCTGCCTCGCGACTGGATGCCCGAGGACCCGGATGCGGAGGGCTCGCTGCCCGCGCGAGTCACGCTGACGCAGATCGACGCGGCCCGCTTCGCCGCAGAGACCCTGCCTCGGCTCGAGCGACTGCCCGGCATCCGCGTCGAGACGGTCGGCACGCCGCCCGCGTACCGGGAGCTGCGCGGAGCGCCGAATCTGATCATCACGACCGTGCCCACCGAGCGCCACGACTGGTTCGACCTCGGCGTGACCGTCACGGTCGACGGCAAGGTGATCCCCTTCACAAAGCTCTTCAAGGCGCTGGCGCTCGGGCGGCCGAGGCTGCTGCTCATCGACGGCAGCTACCTCTCGCTGAAGCACCCGGCATTCGAGCCGCTGCGCGAGCTCATCAGCGAAGCGCAGGGCCTCAACGAGTGGGAGCCGAACCGGCTGCAGCTCAGCCGGAGGCACGCGAGCCTCTGGTCGGATTTCGAGGACCTCGCCGACGAGGCCCGGCCCGCCGTCGAGTGGCGCCAGCTCCTGCAGGAGCTGCGCGACGACACGCCCTCCCCCGTCGAGGCGCCCCGCGGACTGGCTGCGTCGCTGCGCCCCTACCAGCAGGAGGGTCTCAACTGGCTCGCGTTCCTCTGGCGCAACAAGCTGGGCGGCATCCTCGCCGACGATATGGGCCTCGGGAAGACGCTGCAGACGCTCGCGCTCGCCCAGCACGCTCTCGAGCAGGCCCCGCCGGAGCATGCCCCTGCACCACTGCTGGTCGTCGCTCCGACCTCGGTCGTCGCCAATTGGGCGTCAGAGGCCGCCCGGTTCACCCCGCAGCTCACGACACGCACCGTCGACGCCACGCAGGCCGCATCCGGGCGCCGCATCGCCGACATCGCGGCAGGCGCGAGCATCGTCGTCACCAGCTACGCGCTCTTCAGGCTCGACTTCGACGCCTACCGCGCCGTCGCGGAGAGCACCGGCTGGTCCGGCCTTGTGCTCGACGAGGCGCAGTTCGTGAAGAACGCCAACTCGCTCGTGAGCGAGTGCGCGCGCGAACTCGAGGTGCCGTTCAAGCTGGCTATCACAGGCACCCCGCTCGAGAACTCGCTCACCGAGCTGCACTCGCTCCTCGCGATCACGGCCCCCGGCCTGTTCCCGTCGGCGCGACGCTTCGGCGAGGAGTACGTGCGGACCATCGAGGGCAAGCGGCAAGGCGTGAGCGAAGGGGTCGGCGCGGGGCTGAGCGAACCCGCGAGCGCCGAGGTCCGCGCCAAGCGCCTCGCTCGACTGCGGGCGCGCATCCGCCCCTTCCTGCTGCGCCGGACCAAGCAGCGCGTGACTCCGGAGCTGCCGGAGAAGCAGGAACAGACGCTGTTCATCGAGTTGAGCGAAGAGCATCGCGAGCTCTACGACCTGTACCTGCAGCGCGAGCGTCAGAAGCTCTTCGGCTTGCTCGAGGACCTCGACAAGCATCGCTTCACCGTGTTTCGCTCGCTGACGCTGCTGCGCCTGCTCGCCCTCGATCCCGCGCTCATCCAGGCGGGGACGGACGGCGAGGCCGCGCGGGGTGTGGCGTCGCGCAAGCTGGATGCGCTGCTCGAGCACCTGCGCGACGTCGCTGCCGAGGGGCACCGCGCGCTGGTCTTCAGCCAGTTCACGTCCTACCTGAAGCTGGTCGCCGAGCGGCTCGAGGCGGACGGCATCCCTTTCGTGTACCTCGACGGAGCGACGACGAGACGCGCCGAGGTCATTGCGTCGTTCAAGGAGGGCACCGCCCCCGTCTTCCTCATCAGCCTCAAGGCGGGCGGGTTCGGACTGAACCTCACCGAAGCCGACTACGTGTTCCTCCTCGACCCCTGGTGGAACCCCGCGAGCGAGGAACAGGCGATCGACCGCACGCACCGCATCGGGCAGCAGCGCCGCGTCATGGTGTACCGAATGATCGCGGAGGGCACGATCGAGGAGAAGGTCATGGCGCTCAAGGAGCGCAAGTCGAAGCTCTTCGACGCCGTCATCGACGACGACGAGCTGTTCAGCTCTGAGCTCTCGGCGGATGACATCCGCGGCCTGCTGCGGTAGCGGCCGGGCGGGACGCAGAAGCCCGGTCGGGCCTTGTGGGCCGAACCGGGCTTGTGAACTCACCGGACTTCTGGATTGACCGGGGTTTTCTTGGAGGGGCTGACGAGAATCGAACTCGCATCATCTGTTTGGAAGACAGAGGCTTTACCACTAAGCTACAGCCCCAAAATCGGGACGAAGAGAATGCTACCGCATCTCGAGGAGCTGCGTGAACACGAGGCGGCGACAGCGCGTCGCGGTCTGGATGTGGTCGGTGCGGGCCCGGGAGTCGGGTAGCATTGCCTCCGGTTCGCCGAGCGATCGGCACCGGGGTGTAGCTCAGCTTGGTAGAGCGCCCGCTTTGGGAGCGGGAAGTCGCAGGTTCGAATCCTGTCACCCCGACCATCTTGACCGGGGCACGCACCCCGCGCCGCACGGCCTCCTGATTGGGAGGCCGTTGTTCGTGCATGCAGGTGTGACACATAGACGGCTCACATCTTTGCGAGGTGAAGCGCACAGACGGCGTCGTTACCTTCTTGTTATCTGCACGTTGGCGTGGCTGAGATCCGTCGCCCCGGCGTCGGCCTCGACGAGCAGTGCAGGCCATCCGCGGCGCCGAGCGCACTCCGAGAGGAACACCATTGCAGTCAGATCTGGCACGACCCAACTCCCCGTCCGCCACTCCTCTCTCCGCGGTCGCCCGGGTTGTCGGCGGTCGGATCTCGCCGACGACTGACGACGTCGACATCACCGGCGTGTCCAGCGACTCCCGCCGCATCCGCCCGGGCGACCTGTATGTCGCGATTCCCGGTGTCACCATGCACGGCGCTGAGTTCCTCCCTTCCGCCGTCAGGGCAGGTGCCGTCGCGGTGCTGTCAGATGAGGCCGGTGCCGCGCAGGCCGTGGCGCTGGGCTTGCCAGCGATCATCGTCGACAGTCCGCGAGCGGTGACCAGCGCCGCCGCGTCTGCGATCTACCGCACCGATGCACACACCCCGGCACTGTTTGCGGTCACCGGAACCAACGGCAAGACGACCACGACCTACCTGCTGCATGCGCTGTTCGCGGCACTCGGGCTCAAGCCCGGGCTGTCCGGCACCGTCGAGCGCGTGGTCGGCGATGCGAGGCTTGAGACTCGGCTCTCCGGCCGTCTCACGACCCCCGAGTCCGACTACCTCCACGGGCTCGTCGCCCGCATGACCGAAGACCAGGTGCAGGCCGCCGCGATCGAGGTCTCCTCACACGGTCTCGACGGCGGGCGCGTCGATGGCCTGTCTTTCGAGAACGCAATCTTCACCAACCTCTCGCAGGACCACCTCGACGTGTACGGGACCCTCGAGACGTACTTCGCGTCGAAGCTGACGCTGTTCACGCCCGAGCATGCGAAGCGCGGCGTGATCGCGGTCGAGGACGAGTGGGGGCGCCGCGCGGCACTGGAGGCGACCATCCCGGTCGTCACCGTCGCTCGTGATTCCTCCGAGGGTGCCAGCGAGGCCGACTGGCTGCTGCACATCGACGCCGAGGCGCTCGAGCGCACCGACTTCACCCTCCGGGGGCCTGGTGGCGAGGAGCTGCGCTCCAGCATCGGCCTTCCGGGCGCGTTCACGGCACTCGATCTGGCGCTCGCCATCGTCTCGGTCGTCGACGCCGGCCTCGCGTCGTTCGACGCCGTCCGACAGGCGCTGGACGCCACCGGAGGACTGCATCCGGCAGTGCCTGGCAGGCTCGACCTCGTCTCTGGCGACTCCGAACTGCGCGTCTACGTCGACTACGGCCACACGGCGGCGTCCTTCCGCGCGGTCTTGCACGCGCTTCGTCCGTTCACTCCTGGCCGGCTGTTCATGATCTTTGGCGCCGACGGCGACCGAGACAAGGGCAAGCGGCCCGAGATGGCGCGCGCTGCGAGCGAGGAATCGGACGTGGTCATAGTGACCGACTACAACCCGCGCACGGAGGACCCGCACGGCATCCGCCGGACCCTCGTCGAGACAATCCGCTCCGAGTTTCCCGAGCGGGAGCTGTACGAAATCGCGGACTCCGCCACGGGCATCGACCACGCCGTCTCGATGGCGAAGCCCGGCGACCTGATTTTCGTCGGCGGGCATGGACATCGCGCCGATGTCGAGGTCGACGGCCGCATCGTCCCGTACTCGGCTCGGGAGGCCGCGGTGACGGCGCTGCGCCGGCACGGCTGGCTCGCACCCGAGCCCCCTTCGGCGTTCGGCGCAGCGGATGCGGCGGGCGGCCCGCAGGAGCGACGCGCCTCCTAGGCGCACGAGGCCGCGGGCGGCACGCTAGCGGTCTGAGACGGACTCGAAGTCCCCTCGGTCGCGGGCGGCGCGGAGCTCGGCGTAGTCGAGCGCCGACTGCTCGGCGTAGCCGATCGCCCACTCCGTCACGGCGCCGTCGAAGGAACCGCTCTTGCCGAGGTAGCCCGCGATCATGGGTGCGA
This sequence comes from Pseudoclavibacter helvolus, assembly GCF_049707175.1. Lineage (GTDB taxonomy): Bacteria > Actinomycetota > Actinomycetes > Actinomycetales > Microbacteriaceae > Pseudoclavibacter > Pseudoclavibacter helvolus_A. The sequence continues at coordinate 39,680 of NZ_JBNAFM010000009.1, forward strand.
TGGGGCTCTGCGCGTGTGCGCGCGCCAGCAGGGTCCCGCACGCCTCGCCGTACTTCGAGAACTCTCCGGGAGTGAGCTGATCAAGCTCCACGGAGCCCTTCATATCGCGGAACTGCCGCACGTAGTAGTCGCGAAGCACGCCGTCCTCGCCCTCGAAGCGCAGGTAGCCGAGGAACGGGTCGGAGACGGCCTGCAGGATGCGCTGGCAGCTGACGACCCGGTAGCCCTCGCCGAGTTCCTCGTACTCGCGGCGAGACCGGGCCTGCAGGAGGCGCCTCGGGTCGACGTCACCGTAGGTCTCGAGCACCGACGGCGGTGCCTCTTTGACCTGCAGGACGAGGGCCTCGCCTGCCGGGCCGGTGAGGATGAGGATGAAGCAACGCGTGCCGACGCTGCCGACGCCCACGGCCCGCCTCGCCACGTCCGTGAGCGTGAAGTTGCCGAGGAGGAACGCCACGTCGGTGCTCACGGTCGCTCGGTACTGCTCGAAGAGCTCCTCGACCCGCGCCTCGGCCTCCTCTGGGACGTGCGTCATCACGGGCGGGTTCTCGACGATCAGGCGCGTGCCGTCTTCGGCGCGCGCCGTGAGCTTGTCGACGAACTTCTGCGAGGTCCGCTTCCTCGCGCTCTTGGTCGCCATGGCGAGGACCTCCTGCGCCTCGGTCCGGAAAGACGGATGCGCCACATCGGTGTCGAGCCGCAGGTAGTAGCGGTCGAGAGCCGAGTGGCCGACCATCTCGCGCATCCCCTCGCGGTAGGCGGCCGCCGCTCGCCGCGCCGCCTTGCGCGTCTTCTCCTCCGTCAAGCCGAGGTCGCGGGCGCCGATGACGACGCTCGCGACGAGGCGCTTGAGGTCCCATTCCCAGGGTGCGGACGCCGCCTCGTCGAAGTCGTTGAGGTCGAACACCAGGGTGCGCTGCGGGGAGGCGAAAAGCCCGAAGTTGCTGAGGTGCGCGTCGCCGCACGCGACGACCTGGATGCCCGTGCTCGCCCCCTGCGCGAGGCCGTGCGCCATGATCGCCGCGGTTCCCCGGTAGAAGGTGAACGGGCTCGCGAGCATCCGCCCCATGCGAAGCGGCACGAGGTCCTCAAGGCGAGTGGTGTTCTGCTCGGCGAGGATCGCGCCAGGGTCGCGATCACCCGCGACGAACACGGCGTGTTCGACGTGAGGCTGCGTCTTACGGAGCGCCTTGCCCGCGGCGTACAGGTCATCTCGGGTGGGCCGGGGCGCGCGATCGCGCTGCAGTCGGCTGAGGTGCGTCGGCATCGGGGAAGGCCTTCCTCGTGCGAGCGTCGAGCTGCGGCTCGGTCCGGGTAAGTCTCTCGCGATCGGGTGAACGCCGGAAGACCAAGCGTTGCCGCCGCGTCACGACGTCACGACACGATGTCGTAGGTCACCCAGCTCGTCTGCGTCGCGACGGCGTCGTACACACGCCTGGCGGTCGTGTTGTCCTCAGCAGTGATCCACCGCACGACGCTGAGGCCCGACTGCCTGGCGTACTCGCCGAGGTGCAGGAGCAGTGCCCGCCCCGCCCCGCCCCCGCGCACGTCGGGCGCAGTGAAGAGGTCGTCGAGGTAGAGCCCCGTTGTGGCGGAGAGAGGCCGAGCGAACCGGCGGACATGCGCGAGCCCGCCGAGGTGACCCTCCTCGTCGACGGCGACGAAGCCATGCGTTTCGTGGGCCTCGTCACCCAGCCATGCCCAGACCGTGTCGATCTTGGACTCGTCGGCCGGGACGCCATAGAACTCGCGGTAGCCGCGGTAGAGCTCGCGCCACGCAGGCTCGTCCGATGGGGTCACAGGGCGCACGTTCCATGCAGTCATGGGGCCAGTGTGCCCCAGCCAGCGCTTGACTGAAAACTCGCCGGACGATGAAGGCCACCCTGAACAGCTCACGGTTGGACGAACAAGTCGCAGCGACGTAGAGTCTCCGCCGTGGATCTGTTCAAGTACCTCCGCCCAGCCTCGACCACCCCTCAGGCCGAGCACCAGCCGCACGGCGTTCACAACCCGCGGGAGACCCTCCGCGCGAAAACCGTCGAGCTCATCAGACCAGGATTCGTCTCGCTTGACGAGGCGCTCGAGACCGCCGGATCGTTCGCCGAAGACAAGGCGCTTCCCGTCCGGGCCGATGAGATCGAGCGCATCGTGACCGCCACCTGGGACGACCTCGCCGACTGCCAGCGCGACTGGTCCAGCGAAGGCGACTACGAGAAGCTCCGCGCCGCCTTCGCGGACCTCGAGCGTGCCGGTGTCGTCGCCCGGATGAACTTCGCCTGCTGCCAGGACTGCGGCCACGCCGAGATCACGGCGGAGCGGACCGCAGGCGCGCAGACGGGCTACGTCTTCTTCCACCAGCAGGACGCGGAGCGCCTCGCTGGCGACGACGCGCAGCTCTTGCTCGAGTTCGGCCTCTTCGCCACGCCGGGCTCGGTGTCGGACGATGAGCGCGCCTCGGCACAGCAGCAGCTCGGCCGACTGATCGTGACGACCATGCGCAGCAACGGGCTCGGCGTCGAGTGGGACGAGCAGTCGGCGAGCCGCATCGCGCTCTCGATCAGCCACTGGCGCAAGCGCCTCCCCCTCGTCAGCGCCTGACCGACACACCGCGGCACTCCGCACCTGCTCCGGCAGGGCACTCCTCCCCAGCTCCGGCCTGAACCTCGGCATCTCTGCGGCGCGCTCGCTAGGCTGACGGCCAGACAACCCCAGGGGGATACGCAGAGTGACTGACGCAGCAGCGGGCAGACAAGCCCAGAGGCCACGGTTCCCTAAGACGCTTGGCGACCTCACCGATCCGAGCAAGTGCCCGTCGTGCTTCGAGGCCTACGGTGCGCCGGGACCCGCCTGCGTGCACTGCGGATTCACGCGCGACCGTGCCGTCATCAGCCATCTGCTCGAGCTTGGGGCACAGGCCCGCGACCCGTTACTCGCCCGCGGTGAGTTCATTGTCGCCGCCAACGAGGAGGCGCGGTCCCGGGCCGCCGCGCAGCAGCTCGCGGCCGACCACGCCCGCCTGCTGGGCGGAGCGGTCGGCCAGCTCGGGGCAGATGCCGCACCGGCCTCCGCCGAATCATCGTCGAACCGCCCCGCGCCGCGGCCGCAGCCGCAGCCGCAGCCGCAGCCGCAAGCGCAGCCCCATGGCGGCACCCGAACGAGCATCCCCCAGCCCGCCGCGCACATTCAGGTCCCCGCGCCGACCCAAGCTCCGGCGCATCCGCAAGCCCCCGGCCACGGTCGAGCCCCCGCACCGCACCAGGCACCGCCGCAGCGCCCGCCATCCGCCGCGCTGCCCACACAGCCCTCGCAGCCGTCGCAGCCGTCGAGGCCTCGCCGGTCGAGCGTGCAGCTGTTGCTGCTCGTGCTCGGCATCGGGCTCCTCAGCATCGCCGCCATCGTCTTCCTCACGTTCGCGTGGGTGGTCTTCGGGGTCGAGGTCAAGGCGGCAATCACCGCGGGCGTCACCCTCGCGGTCATCGCGACCGCGAGCATCCTGAAGCGCCGGCGACTCTCCGCGACCGCTGAAGGCATCGCGGCGCTTGGCATCGTGCTCGTCGTCCTCGACGTGTGGGCCGTCCAAGCCACCGGTCTGCTCGGCGCCGATCGCGCCCCAGGAACGCTGTACTGGGGTCTCGGTCTGGCCGTCGCGACCGTCGCCTTCGAAGCCTGGCATCGTCTCTCGGGTCTCCGCGCTCCTGGCATCGCCGCGAGCCTCACGGCCCTTCCTGCCGTCGCCCTCACGGTGGCCGGAGCAACATCGTCGGTCCTCTCCCCCGTGCAGCGTCTCGTCCTCGCGCTCGTACTCGCCGGTGCGGCGTCGGCCTTGCACGTGCTGCTTCGGATCAGGCAACCGCAACAGCGCAGCCCGGACTCACCGAACGCCGCGGGCTCGTTCACCACCGCCTCGCCACGTTCACTCGAGCGGTGGATCCTCTCGGTCACCGGCATCGTCGCGCTCGCCGGCGGCGTCCTCGCCGGTTCCGCCGCGTCGACGGGCAACGCCCCCTGGGCGGGCTACGCGTTCCTGTTTGTCCTCGCGGCCGGCTCCTCGGCGCTCCTCGCCTGGCTCGTGAGCCGAGAGCGCGGGGCCCTCGGTAGCCGCAGCCTCCTGGTCTCCTTCGGAATCCTGACGGCCCTGGCGCTCGGCGCGGTGCCGTTGAGCTTTACCGGCCCCCTCAGGCTCGCACTCTCGCTCGCCCTCATCCCTATCTCGCTCGCCGCCGTGCAGGTGCTCATGACCCGACTCGCGGCATCAACGCAGCCGCAGGCCGCCGCGCTGCGCCTGGCGTGCACCGCCTGGACGTGGACGACGCTCACCGCCGCCACCGTGCCGATCCTCTCGCTCGCCATCTCCGCCGTGCACATCGACGCGCTCTTCGGGCTGTTCAGCGCCGACCAAGCCCGCATAGCTGCAGCCTTCGCGGGGGCGAAGCCCGGCACCTGGTGGGCCATCGCCAGCGGCGCGCTCGGCCTCGCCGGTGCAGCGGGCATCCTGCAGCTCGTGCCAGGGCGGATGCGGCAGCTGACGCCCGCGCTCGCGGCGAGCGGCTCCTTCCTCGCGCTCTGCGCAGCAGCCAGCGTCTCCGGCGCGTTCGGGGTGACGGTCACGAACCTGGTGCTCGCCTCGGCGTCGGTCACGGCGGCCGTGGTGCTCGCTCGGAACGCGGCTGCCGCCTCCGGGGAGGGAGGCAGCCCCGCCTCCGCCCTGCGGCTCGTGTCGCAGTGCGTTTCCGCACTCGCCATCCTTGCCATCGGCATCGCCGGCCTCGCCCTGCCCGGGCTGGAGATCGCCGCCCTCGTCGCTGCCGCGGCGCTCACATTCCTCCTGCGCTTCTCCGCGAAGACCGCAGCCTCGACGCTGCGGCCGGTCCTCACCGCGTTCACCGCGGCGCAGCTCCTCGCGGTTCCGCTCCTCGTCGCGTTTGTGCGCGACGCCTGGACCTCCCCGAACGCCCTCGGCACCAACCTGGCCGTCACTTGCGCCTACCTCGGCATCGTGGTGCTGCTCACAGCGCCGCTGCTGTTCCCCCGCCCGTGGCTCTCGGCTGTGGAGCGCACCCTCCTCGCCTACGCGGCGGCGGTGCCCGCCCTCGTCGCCTCATTCGCGCTCCTCACGCTCCTCGGGTCGTTCGCGCGACGAACCGACGACGGAGACCTGCTCATCGCCGCCGCCTGGCCGACCGGTGCCCTCTGGGTGGTGGCGGCCGCCTTCGGTGCCCTGCTCTGCGCCGCCATCGTCGCCGTCGCCGTGCGGCGCACGCAGGACGTCGACGCGCCCGCGGTCGCCCCGCTGCTCGCCGTCCTGGCCCCCGCGCTCTGGGCCACACTCGCGGCAGCGCTCACCGCGTTCACCGACGCCGAGCACCTTCCCGCCGTCGCGTCATCGTTCGGTGTGGTCGCCGCGGCCCTGGCGGCCGGCGGAGCCCTCACCGCGCGACTTCGGGGTGCACACCCCGCCCGCGTGCTGCCAGCGGAGCTCGCCGCCGCCGCCGTGGCCGCCGTCTCGCTCGCGAGCACCTCGGTCTTCTCCGGCGACTTCGGCCAGCCGGGCGGCGCGCAGTACGTCGCCCTGACCGTCGCCGTCGCAGCCGTGGTCCCGGTGTTACTTGCGCTCTCGCCCGCCGGCCTGTTCCAGGCCCGCGGCCGAGCCTTCCTGGCCTGGGTTGGCGTCGCCCTTCTCACCATCGCCTGGTACGTGTTCGCCATCGGGACGCCCAGCATCACCACTGCGGAAGCATTCCATCTCCCGGCGGGCGTACCGCTCGTGGTAGCCGCCCTGCTGCTTTGGTGGTTCGGGCGGTCACGTCGAAGCGATGTGCCCGCGCGCGCATCCGCCTGCGTCCTCGCGGCCGGGCTCGCGCTCTCCTTCGTAGCGCCCGCACTCGCATCGTCACAGGCCCCCGAGCGCACGCTGCTGTACTTCTTCGTCGGCGCCGGGCTCGCCCTGGGCGTCGCGCTCACGGCCAGCCTGCTGCGCGTTCCCGAGCACGCGCGCCCGTTGCTCGTCTCGGTGAGCGCGTCCGCGGGCGGCGTCGCCGTGCTCGCTGCGCTCGCGCACCTCGCCGTGAACCTCACCGGTGACCCGAACCGCGGCGGCTTCTTCGTCGCGCTGCTCGCGAGTGCCGAAGCCTTGATCTGGCTCACCGCCTGCGTGCTGCTCGTCGGCTTGGTCGCCTGGCTCCTGCTCCGCCCCGTGTGGTCCTCCACCGAGGCCAGAGCGCGCCGTGTGCTGCTCATCACCCTGCTCGCCGCACTCGCGGTGGCCGTCTGCGTCGGCCTGCTGCTCAGCACCAGATTCGAGGCAGCGCTCCTGCTCCTCGGGCTGGCGTTCCTCGCCGCGCTCCCCGCCGCGGCCCTCCCCGGCAGGCTCGTGAGCCCCGGTGGCCGCGCGGCCCTGGCGCTCGTGGGCCTCGTCGCACTCGCGTCGCAGAGCAGCTCGATCGCGCTTTGGAGCCCGGCCGCACCGGCCTTCATCTGGGTCCAACAGCAGGCGAGCATCACGGCGCTGCTCCTCGGCACCATCGCGGCGGCGGCAGCCCTCGTTGCGCGGCAGCTGCCTCAGCCCAGCGTGCTCACCAGACTCGTGAGCTACACCACGGGCGCGCTCGCCACCTGGATGCTCGTGCACCACATCCAGCTCATCGACCTCCGGCACACGAGCCCCGTACAGCTCGTCGCCACTGCCGGAGTCATCGGCACGCTGGTCGCCCTCCTCGGCGTCCTCCTGGCCCCCCACGGAACTCGGCGAGCCGATGGGATCGCGCTCCGCACCCTCGGCCTCGGCGTGGCACTGATCGGAGTCGTGCTCGCCCCCTCAGCCGCATCCGCCGCCCCACTCCACGGCTTCGGCACCTGGACGCCGCTCCCGCTCGCCATCGCCCTCCTCGCCGCAACCGCCGTCGTCTCGAGCGCCCACCTCGGCGCGCGGTCGCCCTTCGCCTGGCTCCGATACGGCGGCGTCCCTGCCCTCGCCCTGGCCTGGGTTTGGGAGGTGCTCGCGAACTGGGATGGTGCATCGATCTTCGTCGCCTTCGGCGGCGCGTTCCTCGTATTCTTCGCCGCTGGCGTCGCGACCTCGGGGCGCACGCGAGCCAGCGATGGAGCACAGGCACCTGGCGTAGAGAGCCTGCTGTGGCTCGCGGCTGCCCCTGGCGTCTGGCTCACCGCCGGAGCGCTCGCGGCCGTCGCGCAGCCGGTCGACGCCGCAGGGTCGCGCATCCTGTCCCTCTCGCTTGCCGAGCTCGCGCTCGCCATGCTGACGCTGGCTCTCGTCGTCGCCTGCGCCAGCGTTCCCGTGCCTGCCAGGCTCCGCGCCTCGGCGAACGCGCTCGGCGTCGGCGCCTCGATCTCCGCCGTCGTGCTTGGACCCGCCCTCGTGCTCGCCGCGCAAGGGCCGCTCACGGCGCTCGCGCTGCCGCTCTGCGGCGTCGTCCCTGCCTGCCTCGTCCTGCTGTTCGCCAGCGCGCTCTGGCGCCAGCAACGCCAGCTCGAGAACCCCCGCCTCGCCGCGCTCTCCTCGACCGTGCTCGTGCCGGCCGCCATCGCCGCGCTGGTGTGCTCCGCCTTCCCGAGCATCCTGCGCGGCATCGTCGAGCACACCCAGCAGATCGCACTGCCCTGGGTCGCCGTGCTCTGCGCCCTCGCCCTGGCCACGCTCCTCCGACCCGAGCTGCTGCCGACGCTCGCGCCAGCGACGTCCACACCAGGAGCCCGCCCGCCGCTGCGGCTCCCCGTCCTCGCCTTCTCGGCGGCGTCGCTCGTCGCCGTCGTCGGTGTACTCGGCGCACGACAAGCGACGCCCTGGCTTGAGCTCGCGACCGCACCGCTCGGAGCAACGCTCCTGGCCGGCGGCCTCTATTTCCTCGCACAACGGCCGATGTTGCGCAGCTGGACCGCCCTCACCCCCGGACTCCTGCTCCTGCTCGTACCGAGCTACCTCGCCCAGTTCGCCGACCCCGCACCGTGGCGCCTCATCTCGCTCGGCCTGCTCGCGGTCGGGATCACGGTGTGGGGTGCCACGCGCCGACTGCAAGCGCCGCTGGTCCTCGGCGCCATCATCACGGTGCTGCACGCCGTCACCGCGTTCCGCCAGCAGCTCGCGGTCGTCGCCGGCGTCGTGCCTTGGTGGGTGTGGCTCGCCCTCGCCGGCACAGTGCTCGTCATCATCGCCACCACCTACGAGGCGCGGCTGCGCGACGCGAAGCGCGCAGCAGCATCCATCCGCTCACTGCGGTGAGGCCGCCTGCTGGCAGCTGCTCGACCTCAGGTCAGAGCTGGCAGCCGGGGCACCAGTAGAGCTTGCGCGCCTGCATCTCCTCCAGCGCGATCGGCGTACCGCAGACCCGGCACGGCTCGCCCGCGCGGCCATACACCCAGTGGCGGTCCTCGCGGTTCTCGAGGGCGGCGGCCTTCGCCTTGCCGCGGAGCCCGTCGATGGTCATCATCTGGCCGACCTCGACACCGATCTTGAGCAGCTTCGTCCAGTCGCGCCAGAGCTCGCCGAGCTGCTCGTCGGTCAGTTGCGCGGTCGGCGTGTGCGGGTTGATGCCAGCGCGGTAGAGCATCTCCGCACGGTAGACGTTGCCGATGCCGCTCACGATCTGCTGGTCCATGAGGACGATCCCGATCGGCGTGCGCTTGCCGCGTGCGCGCGAGACGAAGCGAACCTCGGCCTTAGCACCCCGGTCGACGAGCGGGTCGGGACCGAGCTTCTCGATGCGGGCCGCAACTTCATCGCCCGTCATGAGCTCGCAGGCCGTCGGGCCGCGCAGGTCGGCGCAGGTCGCCGCCGTGAGCAGGCGGAGCCGCACGGCGCCAACCGGCTCAGGTGGCCACTGGGACAGCTCCTGCTCGCGCTCGGCCTCCGCCATCTTGAGCCGAGTGCGCCTCGAGGCGCCGATGCTCGAAAGCGAGGTCTCACCGCGCGAATCCTCGATGGTCAGGCCAGGCCGCTTCCGGGAGTACTCCCCCGTCTGGCCGAGCGTCGTTGACACCTCGCCGGAGAAGTCCCAGGCACCGTAGATACCCAGGTGCACGCGCAACCAGAGGCCACCTTCGAAGCGCGAGAACATGTGCTTGCCGACCGCGAAGGTCTCGAGCATCTCGCGGCCGTCGAGCTCAGCAGCGCCCTCGACGAATCGTCCCTGCGGCGACGAAGCCGAGACCGATCGCCCGACGAAGTTCGCGGTGAACTGCCGGGCGATCCGGTGAACGGAATGCCCCTCAGGCATTCCCCGCCGGCGTCTCCGACTCCACCATCGGCGGCACGACGGTGCCGACCGCCCCGAGCATCGACTTGCCCGCGATCTTGCCGGTCTGCTCGTACTCGGCGAGCTGCGAGATGCGACGCAGGTGGCGTTCCTCGCCGGGGAACGGCTCGGCGATAAAGATGTCGATGAACCGCAGCACATCGACGATTTCGTGCTGTCGCGCGCCGATCGAGATGACGTTCGCGTTGTTGTGCTCCCGGGCGAGCTGCGCCGTGGCATCGCTCCAGGCGAGCGCGGCGCGCACGCCCGTGACCTTGTTGGCCGCGATCTGTTCGCCGTTGCCTGAGCCTCCGAACACCACGCCGAGCGACTTGGAGCCGTTCGCCCAGTCGTTCGCGACAGCCTGAGCCGCGTTGATGCAGAACGACGGGTAGTCGTCGAGGGCGTCGTACTCGGTCGGGCCGTGATCGACGACCTCGTGGCCCTGCGCACGCAGGTGCTCCTGCAACTGCTGAGAGAACTCGAGCCCGGCGTGGTCCGTGGCGACGTGGATGCGCATCAGTCGAACACCGGCCCGCGCGTCCGGCTGCGCTTGAGCTCGAAGAACCCGTCGACCGAAGCAGCCATGACCACGCCGTCGAACAGGCGAAGCGCCTCCTCGCCCTTGGGCGCCGGCGAGATGACTGGGCCAAAGAACGCCACACCGTCGATCGCGATGATCGGCGTGCCGACCTCGTCGCCCACCCGCTCCATGCCGGAGAGGTGGCTCGCCCGGTAGCGCTCGTCGAACTCGCCGGCGTCTGCGCGCTCGACGATCGAAGCGGGGATGTCGAGCTCGGCGATCGCCTCTTGCAGGACCGCGTCGCGGTCTTTGCGCCCACCTGGGTGGATGCGCGTGCCAAGGGCGTCGTACAGCGCCTTGACCTTCTCGTTGCCGAGGTCCTGCTCCACGCCCGCCACGACACGGCCGAGGCGGGAGGTTCCCTGCAGCATGTCCCGATAGGACTGGGGGATGTCCTTCTCCTCGTTGAGGAGCTCCAGGCTCATGATGTGCCAGGTGACATCAAGGTCACGCTGGCGTGCGACCTCGTCGATCCACCGCGAGGTCATCCAGGCGAATGGGCAGATCGGGTCGAACCAGAAATCTACTTTGATCGGTGCGGGCATACGCATAAGCCTACTCGTCAGGACTAGGCTGGCCGCGCCGCAAGCCCGGATCACCCGGGCCCCTGACACCGAAGGAGCTGGAATGCCCGGAGAGAACCTGACTCGCGCTGAGTCGGTCGAGCGACGAGCAGTGGTGCTCGGGGTCGAGCACTACGACGTCGCCCTCGACCTCACGACGGGTCCCGAGACATTCCGTTCGATCACGACGGTGACGTTCTCGGCTGTTCCCGGCACCTCGACCTTCATCGACGCCATCACCCGCCAGGTGCACAGCATCGTGCTCAACGGCGAGGCGCTCGACGTGACCGCCGTGAACGACGGGGTGCGCATCCAGCTCCCGAACCTCGCCGAGCAGAACACCCTGACGGTCGACGCCGACGCGATCTACATGCACACCGGCGAGGGCCTGCACCGCTTCGTCGATCCGGCCGACGGCGAGGTGTACCTCTACTCGCAGTTCGAGGTGCCCGACTCGCGCCGCATGTTCGCCGTCTTCGAGCAGCCCGACCTGAAGGCGAACTTCACCTTCCACGTCACGGCTCCCGCATCCTGGCAGGTTGTCTCCAACGAGCCGTCACCGCCACCGCAGCAGCTCGACGACGACCGCGCCGTCTGGCACTTCGCGACGACGCCCCGCATCTCCAGCTACATCACGGCACTCGTCGCCGGCCCCTACACGGTCGTCCGCGACGAGCTCACCTCCATCGACGGCCGCACCATCCCCCTCGCCGTCTACTGCCGCGCCTCGCTCGCGCCGAACCTCGACGCCGACAACATCTTCCGCACCACCAAGCAGGGCTTCGAGTACTACGAGAAGGCGTTCGGCGTTCCGTACCCCTTCACGAAGTACGACCAGCTCTTCGTGCCCGAGTTCAACGCCGGGGCCATGGAGAACGCGGGCTGCGTGACGTTCACCGAGACCTACGTGTTCCGCTCCAAGGTCGCGGATGCGGTGCGCGAGCGCCGAGTCGTCACGATCCTCCACGAGCTCGCGCACATGTGGTTCGGCGACCTCGTCACCATGAAGTGGTGGAACGACCTGTGGCTGAACGAATCGTTCGCGGAGTTCATCTCGACCCTCGCGACCGCCGAGGCGACCGAGTGGACCGAGAACTGGGTCACGTTCAACGCCAGCGAGAAGTCGTGGGCCTACCGCCAGGACCAGCTGCCCTCCACGCACCCGATCGTCGCCGAGATCCGCGACCTCGACGACGTGCAGGTCAACTTCGACGGCATCACGTACGCCAAGGGCGGCTCGGTGCTCAAGCAGCTCTTCGCCTGGGTCGGCCGCGACGCGTTCTTCGCTGGCATCAACGCCTACTTCTCGAAGCACGCCTGGGGCAACACCGAGCTGCGCGACCTGCTCGCCGAGCTTGAGGTCACCAGCGGCCGCGACCTCACCGAGTGGAGCTCGAAGTGGCTCGAGACCGCCGGCGTCAACACGCTGCGCCCGGTCTACGAGCTCGACGAGCAGGGCAACTTCACCTCGTTCGCGATCGAGCAGACCGCGACGGCCGAGCATCCCACGATCCGCCCGCACCGCCTCGCCATCGGCCTCTACAACGTGCAGGGCGACGAGCTGGTCCGCATCCACCGCTTCGAGCTCGACGTCGACGGCGAACGCACCGAGGTGCCGAGCTTCGTTGGCGGCCCGCTCCCCGACCTCATCATCGTGAACGACGACGACCTGGCGTACGCGAAGATCCGCCTCGACGCCCACTCCGTCGCGACCGTGCAGCAGCACCTCCCGAAGCTTCGGGCGCCGCTCTCCCGTTCGCTGGTCATCAGCTCGCTCTGGGACGCGACTCGGGATGCGGAGCTGCGGGCGCGCGACTTCATCCGTGCGGTCCTCGGCGTCATCGGCACCGAGACCGAGTCGACCACGCGCCGCACGGTGCTCGGGCAGCTCACCTCGGCGGCGAAGTTCTACACCGCCCCCGAGGACCGCGCCGAGATCGTTGAGGTCGTCGTGGACGAGCTGTTCGAGCTCGCAAAGCGCGCGGAGGCCGGCTCTGACGCCCAGTTCAGCTTCGTGAAGGCGTTCGCGTCGCTCGCCGCGACCGAACCCCAGCTCGACGCGGTCGCCGCGCTCTTCGACGGCTCCTTCACGCTTGAGGGACTCGAGATCGACACCGACCTCGGCTGGGAGCTGCTGTACGCGCTGGTCGCAGGCGGTCGCGCCGGCGAGGCCGAGATCGCCGCGAGGTTGGAAAGCGACCGGACCGCCGACGGCGAACGCAGCGCCGCGCACGCGCGCGCCGCGATCCCAACGGCCGAAGGCAAGGAGGCCGCCTGGGCATCGGTCATGGATCGCTCAGACGCAACGAACGCCATCGTCCGCGCGACCGTTGCTGGCTTCGACCGCGCGAACGACGACGCGCTCCTCGAGCCGTTCGTCGACCGCTACTTCGGCCACATCTCGACGATCTGGGCCGACCGCAGCTTCCAGATCGCGGAAACCCTCATCGAGGGCTTCTTCCCCGCAGGCCTCGCCACGGAGCGTGTCCGCGACGCCGCTGACGAGTGGCTCGCGAACAACGAGGGCGCAGCGCCCGCCTTCCGCCGCATGATCATCGAGGGACGCGCCGGGGTGGTGCGCGCACTGGCCGCACAGCAGCGCGACGCGCAGCCCGAGTAACACAGCGCCAGACACGAGGGCCGCACACCCAACGGGTGTGCGGCCCTCGCTGGTCTCCGCGCTCAGACGCGTGCGATCGTGCGGCCTAGTGGGACAGCGCCGCCTCGATGGCCGCGACGACCTCCGGCGCGTCAGGCTCGGTCGTCGGTCGGAAGCGCGTGACCGTGCCGTCACGACCGATCAGGAACTTCTCGAAGTTCCAGCTCACCCGCCCTGCCTTGCCGGACGCATCCGGAGTCTTCGTCAGCTCAGCGTAAAGCGGGTGCTGCGATCGTCCGTTGACCTTGACCTTCTCGAACATCGGAAAGCTGACGCCCCAGGTCAGCGAGCAGTACTGCTTGATCTTCTCGGTGTCGGAGTACTCCTGCAGGAACTGATTACTCGGGAACCCCAGAACGGTGAAGCCACGCGGCCCGTACTGCCGCTGCAGCTCCTCGAGCTTCTCGTACTGGCCGGACAGGCCGCACTTCGAGGCGACATTGACGACGAGCTTCACGGGCTCGTACTCGGCCAACTTCGTGGCTTCGCCGTCGATGGTGGTGACTTCGATGTCGTTCACATTCAGGCTCATACGGGAGGCAACCGGATGCGCGGCTCGGCTATTCCTCGTACGTCGCTCACACGTGACGGGGAGGAGCATCCGCCTACACTCGTTGCGCTATGGCAGAATTCTGGACTTCGCTCACGACCGCGCTCACCCCCTTCGACATCCCCATCACGATTGTCTTCTATCTGCTCGGGGCCTTCGTCTTCCGCTGGATCCTGCTGAAGCTCATCGACCGATCCGTGAAGCAGATCGTCAGCGGGGTCAAGAAGAAGCGGGGCGTGACCGACACGCAAGCGCTGTCGGTGCGGTCGCCGCTCGCCGCGGTGAGGACCGTGCAACGCACCCGCACCATCGGCTCGGTGCTGACGAACATCGTGAACGTCGTCGTGGTCGTGATCCTCGTCGTCATGATCATCGCCAAGATCGATCCGGGTATCCTCGCGTCGCTGTCGATCCTCAGCGCCGCGGTCGGCGCCGGCCTCGGTTTCGGCGCCCAGCGCATCGTCGGCGACGTGCTCAACGGGCTCTTCATGGTCATGGAGGACCAGCTCGGCGTCGGCGACGTCATCGATATGGGCGAGGCCACAGGCGTCGTCGAGAAGGTCGGTGTGCGCATCACGCAGATCCGCGACGTCGAGGGAACCCTTTGGTTCGTGCGCAACGGCGAGATCCAGCGCGTCGGCAGCTACTCACAGGGGTGGAACCGAGTCGTCTTCGACCTCGCGGTGCCGTACGAGACCTCGCGCGCACACGTTGAGCGCGTCATGCTGCAGGCCGCGAAGGACCTGACCGAGGACCCGGAATGGCTCGACTACTTCATCGACACCCCCGAGATGTGGGGCATGGAGTCAATCTCGTCTGACGCCATCGTGCTGCGACTCACCATCCGCGTCCGCCCCGGAACGCGCTGGGAAGTCGAGCGGGAGCTGCGGGCGCGCACCCAGGACGCGCTAAAGTCGGCCGACATCAACCTGCCGTCGCTCAAGGCGATCGTGCTCGACGGTGCAGACGGCCAGCCGACCCCTGGAGGAAACGCGTGATGAGCGGAAACCCCATCCACCTCCGCGCCAACGACGGCGGCGGGTCAGCTCTGCCGACGCTCTACGACGAGATCGGCGGCATGCCCGCGTTCGAGAAGCTCGCGAGCGCGTTCTACGAGGGCGTGCGCGAAGACGAACTCATGTGGCGCATGTACCCGCAGGACGACCTCGAGGGCGCCACGTGGCGCCTCGGGCACTTCCTCGCCCAGTACTTCGGCGGGCCGAGCGACTACAGCGCGGAGCGCGGTCACCCACGCTTGCGGATGCGCCACAACGCGTTCCACATCAACCCTGAGGCGCGGGAGCACTGGCTGCGGCACATGCACGCCGCCATGGACCAGCTCGAGCTCTCCCCCATCCACAGGCAGCAGATGGCCGACTACTTCGATCGGGCGGCGACGGCCATGGTCAACACCTTCGAGCCGACCCCGGAAGCGGACGCCACCGCCTGAGCACCGGGCGATCTGGCTACACGACGCCCTGGGCGAGCATGGCGTCGACGACCCGCGAGAACCCGGCGATGTTGGCGCCGAGCACGTAGTCCCCGGGCTTGCCGTACTCCTCCGCCGTCTCGCTGCAGCGCGCATGAATGTCGGCCATGATCTCCGCGAGTCTGGCCTCGGTGTGCTCGAACGACCACGAGTCGCGCTGCGCGTTCTGCTGCATCTCGAGCGCACTCGTCGCCACCCCACCCGCGTTGGCCGCCTTACCCGGCCCGAAGAGCACGCCGTCCGCGGCTCGGAAGCGGTCAGCCGCATCCTTCGTGCACGGCATGTTGGCGCCCTCGGCCACAACCCGCACCCCGTTGTCGATCAGCGCCGCTGCGGCGTCGCCGTCGAGCTCGTTCTGGGTCGCGCACGGCAGCGCGATGTCGACGGGCACGTGCCACATCGCCTCAGGACCAGCCAGCGCCGAGGCACCCCCGCTCACCCGGTCGAGGTATTCGCCGATGCGCTTCCGGTCGACGAGCTTCAGCCGCTTCAGCGCCTCCACGTCAAGACCGTCCTCATCGAAGATGGCACCCGACGAGTCGCTGGCAGCGACGACCTTCGCCCCGAGCTGCACGGCCTTCTCCATCGCATAGATGGCCACGTTGCCTGAACCGGAGACCGCGACGCGCCGCCCCTCGAGAGCCTCCCCATGGGCCTTGAGCATCTCCTGCGCGAACAAGACCGTGCCGTAGCCGGTGGCCTCCGGCCGCCCGAGCGAACCACCCCACGTCATGCCCTTGCCCGTGAGCACGCCCGCCTCGAAACGGTTCGTCAGGCGCTTGTACTGGCCGAACATGAAGCCGATCTCGCGCCCGCCGACGCCGATATCACCGGCCGGCACGTCGGTGTGCTCGCCGATGTGGCGAAAGAGCTCCGACATGAACGACTGGCAGAACGCCATGATCTCGCGGTCGCTGCGCCCTCGCGGATCGAAGTCGGCGCCGCCTTTGCCACCGCCGATGGGCATGCCCGTGAGCGCGTTCTTGAAGACCTGCTCGAAGCCGAGGAACTTCACGATGCCCAGGTTCAGCGATGGGTGGAAGCGGAGTCCGCCCTTGTACGGGCCGAGCGCCGAGCTGAACTCCACCCGGTAGCCGCGGTTGACCTGCACCTGCCCGCTGTCGTCGATCCACGGCACCCGGAAGATGATCTGTCGTTCGGGCTCGCTCAGCCGCCGGATAACAGCAAGGTCGAAGTACTCAGGATGGCGCTCGAGGACTGGGCCGAGCGAGTCGAGCACCTCGGTGACGGCCTGGTGGAACTCCGGTTCGCCCGCGTTCCGCGCGAAGATGTCCTTCTTGAGGCTGTCGATGCTGCGTTCCAAGTGGTCCTCCTGGGGTGGGTGAGGCGCACGGCTGTGCGCAGGTGCTGAGCGATGAGCTCGGTCTGGACTGCGGCCGCGTTCAGCCCGACGGTTGCGAGCGCAGGAGCACATTGCCCTGCGAGGTCTCAAGCCGGAGCCAAGGGCCGGCCGAGAGGATGCGGGTGTCCTCGCCGGAGCGCAGGAAGCCGAGACTCAAAGCCGCGAAGGCCGCGCCGCTCGTCAGCCCGCTCTGCTCATCGACCACGCGAGTCCACACCTCGGTGCGCACTCGCTCGACGAGGGCCGTGCCCAGGTTCCCGGGGACGATCTCGGCGACCTCCGCGATGCCCTGGTCCGCCGCCGCGATCAGCCGCGCCGCCGGCAGCGTCCCCTGCGGACTCCATCCCCCGTTCGGTGCGGCGATGCCGGCCCAGGACTCTCGGAGCCGCTCCGGCGGCACGGCGAGGTCGAACCCGACCGCTGCTGCGCCCGTCGAGACTCCAGCGGCGACCTCGACGTTACGGAGCCGGGCGAGCCGGTCGAGCAGCGCGCGCAGCGTCACGGTCACGTCGAAGGCACCGGCGTGCAGGTCCTCAGCAGGCGCCCCGACGAGCTCGGCCCGGAGTGCGCGCACGCCGAGAACCAGCGGCGACGCGTCCAGGAGCCCCTGCGGTCGCAGCACCGGCACCCAGAAGGCCGCCACACCCCCGCTCGCCACAATACGCACGGCCCCGTCTTCGATGCGGCCCGCCCGTCCGAGGAACGAGTCGAGGTCGCGGGCTGCGCGGAGGTCGGCGATACGGAGGAGAGGAGACATCGCCCCCTAACCTATCGAGTCCCGCTCTGCGCTCCTGGGCCGATGGGTCTCTAGACTGCAGGGATGGCAGATCAGCTTCCCGAGTCGCCCTCGCACGCGCCCGCATCGCACCAGCCGGCGCCGCTCCCCCTGGAAGCGTTCGAGGCCCTGTCGCCCATCGAAGCGTTCTTGCACACCCTCAACCTCACGGACACGGGCGCGCGCACCCGCGACGACATCTTCACCGGCCCGAGTCAGTGGATGCCGCACGGCCGCGTGTTCGGCGGCCAGGTCGCGGCGCAATCGCTGGTCGCGGCGGCGCGAACGGTCGCCGACGACCGCCCGGTGCACTCGATGCACGGCTACTTCCTGCGCCCGGGCGACGTGAAGCTGCCCATCACGTTCGCGGTCGACCGCATCCACGACGGGAACTCGTTCACGACGCGCGCCGTGAGCGCGTTCCAGAGCGGACTGCCGATCTGGTCGATGATCGCGTCGTTCCAGGACGTGGACGATGGCTTCGAGCACGAGGTGACGATGCCGGAGGGCATCCCGGACCCGGAGGAACTGCCGAGCGAGGCGGACCTACTCGAGACCGTGAAGGCGACGCTCGGCGCCGAGGCGCCCGAGTCGCTCGCCGCCTACTGGCTCTTGAAGCGGCCGTTCACGATGCGGCATGTCAACGGCCCCGTCTACCTGGAGCCGGCCAGTGACCCGACGCCCGCGCAGGCGGTGTGGATCAAAGCGGTCGAGCGGATGCCGGACGACCCGCTGCTGCATCGCGCGGCCATCGCGTACGCCAGCGACTACTCGATCCTCGAGCCGATCATGCGCGGGCACGGGCTGACCTGGTCAACGCCCGGGCTGCGCGCGGCGAGCCTCGACCACGGAGTCTGGTGGCACCGAGACGCGCGGGCCGACGAGTGGTTGCTCTACGTGCAGGACTCGCCAGTCGCCCGCGGCGGGCGGGGCCTCTCGCGCGGTCAGCTGTTCTCGAGGGACGGCGCGTTGGTCGCGACCGTCGCGCAAGAGGGCATGGTGCGGCGCAAGCGAGCCTGACCTCGGGGTGGGGCATCGGCCGTGACTCGCCGGGATCGCGGTCAGTCGTCGCGTCGACCGCCCCGGAATGTGAGGGGCTCGTCGAGGTAGGGGGTCCACGCTTCGCGTTCGCGGTCGTTGATGCGACGTGGACGCTGGGTGGCGGCATCGATGAAGACGAGCGTCGAGGAGGCGATGACGTAGCGCACGCGCTCTGCCCCGTCGTGCTGGTCGACTTCCGGACTCCAGATCTCGTAGTCCACTTCGGCGCTGGCCGCGCCCATCTTGGAGATCCAGAGCTGCACATCGAGGGGCTTGGTGGAGTACGGGATGGGCGCGAGGTACTCGATCTCGTTGCGCGCGATGAGCGTGAGGGTATCCCCACCCTCCGCCGCCGCGTCGATGATGGCGAGGGGTCGCTCCTCGTCGTTGGATGCCCCGATGTTCCAGAACGCGCGGACTCGGGCTTCCTCGAGCAGGGTGAGGACTCGGGAGTTGTTGACGTGGTTGTACGCGTCGAGATCGCTCCAGCGGAGGAGCGTGGGGACGTGGAAGCGCATCGGCGTGGGATCTTTCTGGGCTTGGAAATGCTGGTTCTGAGGTCGCGGAGACGAGGAAACCCCGGGGCCGCTCTGTGCGGCCCCGGGGTTCCGGTCGGGACTAGTCCCTCGTGAGCTTGCGGTAGGTCATCCGCGACGGCTTGGCCGCGTCCGGGCCGAGGCGCTCGATCTTGTTCTCCTCGTAGCCTTCGAAGTTGCCCTCGAACCAGTGCCACCGGCTCGGGTCCTCGTCGGTGCCCTCGTAGGCGAGGATGTGCGTCGCGATGCGGTCGAGGAACCACCGGTCGTGCGTGATGACCACGGCGCATCCGGGGTACTCGAGCAGCGCGTTCTCGAGGCTCGAGAGCGTCTCGACATCAAGGTCGTTCGTGGGCTCGTCGAGGAGCAGCAGGTTGCCGCCCTGCTTGAGCGTGAGCGCCAGGTTGAGGCGGTTGCGCTCACCACCGGAGAGCACGCCGGCCTTCTTCTGCTGGTCAGGGCCCTTGAACCCGAACGTGGAGACGTAGGCGCGCGATGGGATCTCAACGTTGCCGACCTGCATGTAGTCGAACCCGTCGGAGACGACCTCCCACACGTTCTTCTCGGGGTCGATACCGCCACGCGACTGGTCGACGTACGACAGCTTGACCGTCTCACCGATTTTGAGGTCGCCGCCGTCGAGCTCCTCGAAGCCGACGATCGACTTGAAGAGCGTCGTCTTTCCGACACCGTTCGGGCCGATGATGCCGACGATGCCGTTCCGCGGCAGCGAGAAGCTGAGGTCGTCGATGAGCACGCGCTCCCCGAAGCCCTTCTTCAGCTTGTTCGCCTCGAGAACGATGCTGCCCAGGCGCGGGCCAGCGGGAATCTGGATCTCCTCGAAGTCGAGCTTCCTGGTGCGCTCGGCCTCCGAGGCCATCTCCTCGTAGCGGGCGAGGCGAGCCTTCGACTTCGCCTGGCGCCCCTTGGCGTTGGTGCGCACCCATGCAAGCTCTTCTTCGAGGCGCTTCGCGAGCTTCGCGTCCTTCTTGCCCTGCACCTGGAGGCGTTCCTGCTTCTTCTCGAGGTAGCTCGAGTAGTTTCCCTCGTAGCCGTGGAGGCGACCGCGGTCGATCTCCGCGATCCACTGGGCGACGTGGTCGAGGAAGTACCGGTCGTGCGTGATCGCGATGACTGCACCCGGGTACTTCTGCAGATGCTGCTCGAGCCAGAGCACGCTTTCGGCGTCGAGGTGGTTCGTCGGCTCGTCGAGGAGGAGCAGGTCGGGCTTCTCGAGGAGGAGCTTGCAGAGCGCGACGCGGCGCTTCTCACCGCCGGACAGCACGCTGACGTCGGCGTCTCCCGGCGGGAGGCGCAGCGCATCCATCGCCTGCTCGAGCTGGGAGTCGAGGTCCCAGGCATCGACGTGGTCAATGTACTCCTGGAGCGTGCCCATCTCCTCCATGAGCGCGTCGAAGTCGGCGTCCGGCTCGGCCATGAGGGCGGAGATCTCGTTGAAACGGTCGAGCTTCGCCTTCGTCTCGGCGACGCCGAGCTCGACGTTCTCGCGGACCGTCTTCGTCTCGTCGAGCTCTGGCTCCTGCATGAGGATGCCGACGGTGAACCCCGGCGTGAGCGTCGCGTCACCGTTCGACGGGGTGTCGAGACCAGCCATGATCTTGAGGATCGTCGACTTACCAGCCCCATTGGGGCCGACCATGCCGATCTTGGCGCCGGGGAGGAACGACATCGTCACGTCGTCGAGAATGAGCTTGTCTCCGACCGCCTTGCGGGCGCGGATCATCTGGTAAATGTACTCGGCCATGGGTTCCAGTCTAGGAGTTGGTTGGCTGGCAGCGCGTGGAGCTTCGCTACCAGGTGATTGGCTGCGTGAGCCCGATGAGGCATTTGCCCGTGCTGACGGGGGCCACGATGTCGGAGGTGTAGCCTCGCGGACCGCGCTGGCCCACGAGGCACTCCTCGCCGATCTTCACCGACACGATGATGTAGTCGGCTTCGAGGTCGACGTTGGTGCGGTCGAACGTGACCTCCATGGCCGCCTTATCGAAGCCGGTCGCGCTGAGGGCATTGACAAACTCCACGGAGCTCGCGGAACCGTTCGCCGCGATCGTCTGCAGGTTCGTCTCGTCGAAAATCGGCTTGTTCTCGGCCGCGGTCCCGCCGGGCACGAAGGCCACCGGCACAGCTTCCTGCGTAGGCTCGGCCGCTGACGTCGTCTGTGCAGGAGGCTGCGCTTCCTGCGATGCGCATCCCGTCAGCGCCAGCGCCGCCGCCAGTGCCAGTGGGGCGAAGAGACGGAAACGGCGCATTCGGGACCTTTCTCAGACGGGGCGGTCACCAGTGTAGGTGGCCGCGGCCCATCGTCAGCCGACCTCCGCGCGCGACTCGGTGCGCGTGCCTCGCTCAGAAGGGCGCCGGGTACTGTTCCGACTCGGCGGCCGAGGGCTCATGCCAGACGGCTTCGGGGTGCGTCGACGGCCCGCCGTCCCCCTCAGGTGGTCCCTCCACCGGAGGCTCGAAGCCCTGCATCGCGGCGAAGCCCTGTCTCGCCTCGCCGCTGCCCTGCTCGGCCGTGGACCGCTGCCGCTTCGCGAAAATCGATGACCCGGCGGTCAAATCGTGGCCCAGCGCATCCGCAACGACCTCGTGCTTGGTGCGCGGACCGCTCTGGGACTCGTACTTGCGCATCCGCAGCTTCCCGACGACGATGACGCGCTGGCCCTTCTCGAACGACTTCGCCGCGTGCGTCGCCAGATCACCCCAGGCCGCGACGTCGTACCAATTGGGGTCGACGTCCTCCCAGGTGTTCGTCGCTCGGTTGAGCCGGCGCGAATTCGTGGCGATGCTGAAGTTCACGACGTGCTGCCCGCTCGGCGTGGTCTTGACCTCGGGCTTGCTGCCGAGATTCCCGATGAGCGTGATGTGGTCTTGCATGGTTCCCCCTGGATGTGCGTGCGGTGCCTTCTGGCTTCGGGGCGATCCGGTACGGCGCTCGTGCCGGAAGCTCCGCACCGGATCGCGGCACCAGTGTGTGGGCACGAGGGGGCGAGGACGGGGACGAAGAAGGCGCCTGTGGACGGGGGTCCGTCCACAGGCGCCGCGTCTGCAGAGTGCGTCAGATCATGTACGGGGTGAACTTCGCGCGCACCTTGTTGACCTTCGGCACCGCCACGAAGTTGCAGTAGCCCTGACCAGGGTTCTTCGCGAAGAAGTCCTGGTGGTAGTCCTCGGCGTCGAAGTACTGGCCGAGCGGCGAGATCTCGGTGACGATGTCGCCGCCCCAGAGCTCAGCGGCTCGATCGCGAGCCGCCTCAAAGAGCTCGCGCTGCGCGTCGTCCGCGTAGTACATCGCCGAGCGGTACTGCGTGCCGACATCGTTGCCCTGGCGGTTGAGCTGCCTCGGGTCGTGCAGCGTAAAGAAGATGTCGAGGATCACGTCGGCGGGCACCAGCTGCTCGTCGAAGACGACTCGCACTGCCTCGGCGTGCCCCGTCGTGCCGGTGCACACCAGTTCGTAGTTCGGATTGGGGTGCTCGCCCCCGGTGTACCCGGAGATCACGTCGCTGACGCCCTTCACGTTCCTATACACAGCGTCGAGACACCAGAAGCAGCCACCTGCAAGCACGAATTCGGTCATGCGCCAAGGCTACGCGGGTGAGTCCGATCGTGGCTGAGCTCTACGCGAACTGCGCTCGACCCCAGAATGTCGGCGGTCGCTCCTAGCCTCGCCACATGACCTCAACACAGCACTCATCGTCCAGGCCGTCCCAGTCGATCGGCGCGTCCGCGCAAACCGGCACACCGCGCATCCCGAACCTCACCCCGCGCACCGGTCCGTTCACGCAGCGGTTCGGTGGGCTCACCGCCACCCAGGTGCACGCCGCGCGCTGGCGCGTCACCGGCGCCAACGGAGCTGTCCGCGGCTACGTCGAAGAGCACCGTCGAGGCACGGGGTCGGTGTACGCCGCCACTCGCATGAGCCGAACCTCGACCGCGTTCCTCACCCTCGACGAGTTTCCCGAGTTCGGCGAAGCCGTGACCGCGTTCCGTTATCTCTGAGCTCACGATGCTGCGGTGTGGGCTCGGCTATCGGCGCCACCAGGTGTCGCTGGGCAGTACCGGCAGCTGGCGCTTGTGCTCCGTCTTTCGATACAGCGCCTCAATGCGCGCCGCGACCTCTGCGTCGACGTACCCGCCGGTCAGGTAGGCATCGATCTGCGTGTAGCTGAGCCCGAGGTTCGCCTCGTCGGTCTGCCCCGGGGTCTCGTCGAGCAGGTCGGCCGTCGGTGCCTTGGCGTACAGACGCTCAGGGGCACCGAGCTGTTCGAGCAGTTGGCGCCCCTGGCCTTTCGTCAGACCCGCAAGCGGGTTCAGGTCGGTTCCACCGTCACCAAACTTCGTGAAGAACCCGGTGACCGCCTCGGCGGCGTGGTCCGTGCCGAGCACGAGGAAGCCACGCTCGCCCGCGATCGCGTACTGCGCGATCATGCGCTGCCGCGCCTTGGCGTTGCCCTTGTTGAAATCGGAAATGGCGCGGCCCGTTGCATCGAGGAAGGCCGCCTGGAGGCCATCGGTGGCGGGCTTGATGTTGAACGTGACACGCTCGTCGGGCTGGATGAAGTCAAGCGCGAGCTGCGCATCCACCTCGTCCGCCTGGACACCGTGCGGGAGACGGACGGCGACAAACGTCGCCTCATCACCCTCCGCCCGGACCCCCTCGACGGCAAGCTGCGCGAGCCGTCCGAGCAGCGACGAGTCCTGCCCGCCGCTGATACCCAGCACGAGCCCCTTCGCGCCCGTCGCGAGCAGATACTCGCGCATGAAGGCAACCCGGTTCTCGATCTCCTCGGCGGCATCGATAACCGGCTTGACGCCGAGGGCGGTGATGATTTCCTGTTGTGCGCTCATGGTGCGACCGATCCTAGCGAGCACCTGTTTCGAAAGTGCGTCATTTTCCGGTGAGGCGGGCCGAGCTCGGCGCTGTTCAGCTGCGGACCAGGCGGGCGATGGCCGCAGAGGCTTCTTTCAGCTTGAGGTCTCCCTCCTCGCCGCCGATCCGGACCGCGTCGGCGACGCAGTGCTTCAGGTGATCCTCCATCAGCCCGAGCGCCACGTTCTCGAGCGCCGAGGTGATGGCCGAGATCTGGGTGAGGATGTCGATGCAGTACTGCTCCTCGTCGACCATGCGGTGGATCCCGCGCGCCTGCCCCTCGATGCGCTTCAGGCGCGCAAGGTACCTGCTCTTGTCCTCGATGTAGCCGTGGTGGCTGTGCGCTGCACCCGGCGAGTCGGCGTCGTTCATGCCGTGACCTTTCGTGAAGTGGACTCGGTGCTCGGTTCCCGATGCTCCGTGCTTGTGAGCCCTCGGAACGCGCGCAGCCGCAGGCTGTTGCCCACGACAAAGACGCTGGAGAACGCCATGGCGGCGCCGGCGAGCATGGGGTTGAGCATGCCGAGTGCCGCGAGTGGGATCGCAGCGACGTTGTACGCGAACGCCCAGAAGAGGTTGCCCTTGATCGTGCCGAGCGTCCGCCTGGCCAGGCGTATCGCGTCAGCCGCGGCGAGCAGGTCGTCGCGCACCAGGGTGATGTCGGCGGCTTCGATCGCGATGTCGGAGCCGGATCCCATGGCGAGTCCGAGGTCGGCCTGCGCGAGCGCCGCCGCGTCGTTGACGCCATCACCGACCATCGCGACGACGCGGCCTTCCTGCTGCAGTCGACGGATCACGTCGACCTTGCCTTGCGGCAGCACCTCGGCGATGACCTGCCCGATGCCCGTCGTCGCCGCCACCTGGTGGGCGACGGCGCTGTTGTCGCCGGTGAGCAGCACCGGCTCGAGGCCGAGGCGACGCAGCTCGGCGACCGCTTGCACGCTGGTCGGCTTGATGGTGTCGGCGACGGCGAGCACGCCGCGAGCCTCCCCATCCCAAGCGACGATCACGGTGGTCTGGCCGAGTGCTTCTGCCTCGCGCTTGCGCTCCGCCAGGCTGTCGTCGAGCGTGATCGCCCAGTCGGCGAGGAGATGCTCGCGACCCACGACCACAAGACGCCCCTCGACGAGACCCTGCACCCCGGTCCCCTCGTGGTTCTGGAAGCCATCGACGGGTGGCAGCGCGCCGACCTCGGCTTCGGCGGCGGCGGCAGGGGCGCGGGCGATGGGATGCTCGGATGCGGCTTCGAGCGCACCCGACAGGCGCAGCAGCTCCTCGCGCGAGACGCCGTCCCGCGGCCAGACCGCTGACAGCGCCATCCTCCCGCTGGTGACCGTGCCGGTCTTGTCCACGACAATCGTGTCGACCCGACGCGTGGACTCCAGCACCTCCGGCCCCTTGATCAGTATGCCGAGCTGCGCACCGCGGCCCGTTCCCACGAGCAGCGCGGTCGGTGTCGCCAAGCCGAGCGCGCAGGGGCAGGCGATGATGAGCACGGCCACGGCCGCAGTGAAGGCGGCGGCAGGGGGGAAGCCAGCACCCAGCCACGCGCCGAGGGTTGCGACCGAGATGGCGATGACGATGGGGACGAAGACGCCGGAGATGCGGTCGGCCAGGCGCTGCACTTCCGCTTTGCCGGTCTGTGCGTCTTCGACGAGCCTCGCCATGTGCGCGAGCTGGGTGTCGTCGCCGACGTTTGTGGCGCGCACCACGAGGCGCCCGCCCGCATTGAGTGTCGCGCCCACGACGCGGTCTCCCTCGACGATTTCGACGGGTACCGACTCGCCCGTGAGCATGGAGGCGTCGACGGCCGAGCGTCCTCCCGTGACGACACCGTCCGTGGCGATCTTCTCGCCCGGCCGCACGACGAACTCGTCCCCGACCGCAAGTTCGCCGATCGGGATGCGCGTCTCCGCTCCCCCACGCAGCACAGCGACGTCTTTCGCGCCGAGCTCGAGGAGCGCGCGGAGCGCGGCACTGGCTTGGCGTTTGGATCGCTTCTCGAAGTATCGGCCGGCGAGCACGAACATCGTGACCCCGGCCGCCACCTCGAGGTAGATGTTGGCGGCGCCGTCGGATGGCGCGACCGTGAGCTCGAACGGGTGGGTCATGCCCGCCTCACCTGCGGTGCCGAGGAAGAGTGCGTAGAGCGACCATGCGTACGCTGCGAGTGTGCCGACCGAGATCAGCGTGTCCATGGTGGCGGCGCCGTGGCGGAGGTTCAGCCAGGCTGCACGGTGGAAGGGCCAGGCTGCCCAGACGATGACCGGGGAGGCGAGCGCCAGCGCGGCCCACTGCCAGAAGGTGAACTGCAGTGCCGGCACCATCGACAGGACGATGACGGGAACGGCGAGCACCACACTGCCGATGAGTCGCTGTCTGAGACTCGTG
This sequence comes from Pseudoclavibacter helvolus, assembly GCF_049707175.1. Lineage (GTDB taxonomy): Bacteria > Actinomycetota > Actinomycetes > Actinomycetales > Microbacteriaceae > Pseudoclavibacter > Pseudoclavibacter helvolus_A. The sequence continues at coordinate 65,769 of NZ_JBNAFM010000009.1, forward strand.
AGCTCGGGGTCGACCTCTGCGTCGTCTGCCTCGGGATGTTGTGGCGCGGGGACGGCCGCCGTGTACCCGGTCTTCTCGACCTCGGCAATCAGCTCGTCCGCGTCGAACCCCTCCGGAACCACGACGCGAGCCTTCTCGGTGGCGTAGTTCACACTGGCCGTCACGCCGTCGAGGCGGTTGAGCTTCTTCTCGATGCGCATGGCGCACGATGCGCACGTCATGCCGCCGATCTCGAGCTCGATGTCTGTGGTGCTCACTGTTCGCCCTCCTCATGACGCGGCGCCTCGGAGTGCGCGCCGGACCCACCTGGTGCGTCGGTCTCCGGAGGAACCTCTTGGGTCTGATGCAGCTGTGGACGCCAGTCACCAGCCCGGTCAGCCTCGACGACGACCTGCGCCGTGAAGAAGGCCGCGCCGAAGACACCGACGAGCAGCGCCGCATACAGGCTGAGCTTGACTGGCACGTTCACGTCAGGCCCGGACTGCCACGTAGCCCGCTTCGTCGACTGCGGCGAGGACCGCGGCGTCGTCGATCGGTGCGGCGCTCTCGATGACGAGGCGGCCAGTCTCGGCGGAGACCTCGACACCGTGGACTCCGGCCACCTCGCTGACTTCCTGCGTGACGGCCCGCTCGCAGTGCGCGCAGGTCATGCCGGTGACGTTGAACGTGGTGCTGGTCATGTCTGGTCTCCTAGCCGGGGCGTGCCCCCTGGGGGTATGGTCACCTGCTGTAACCGTATACCCCCAGCAGGTATTCCCGCGGCGTCAGATCACGACCAGAACTCGTCCTCGGCCGCCTGATTTTCGCTGAAGAGCCAGACTTCGGCGACGCGACCGTCGGCGATGCGGAAGACATCGATGCCCGACTGCGCGAGGGGTGCGCGCCCGTCGCGCTGAGCGGAGAACTCGACCGTCGCCACGACGAGGTCACCGTTTGCGGCCGCCGTCTTCGTCACGAGGCTGAAGGTGCCCCGGCTGAGCTCGAAGAACCGTCCGAGGTGCGCGAGCACGCCGTCCGGACCGACCACGCTGCCCGACAGCGGATTGTCACCGGGCTGGTGCCAGACCACGTCGGGCGCGAGCATAGCCGCGACCCCGGCGAGATCACCGGCAGCGAGGCTCGAGTCGTACTTCGTGAAGGTGTCGAAGGCGTTCATGGTGGTGTTCCTCTCAGTTCGTGCTTACAGTTCTACGCACCGAGCCACGGTCACTTCACCGTCACCAATGCGCCCGACGCCAGCCCGCATCCGCCGAAGAGAGGCCGAACGTGAGCCCGAAGTGGAACGTCTTCTCCGCGACCTGCCCATCGCGCACGTCGCTTGCCCAGATCGCGAACAAGTGGACGGCGATGATCGTCATCACGCTCTCGCAGGAACCAAAGCGGTTCAGCGAGCTCCACCGCACCATCGAGGGCATCTCGAAGAAGGTGCTGGTCGACACGCTTCGATCGCTCGAGCGAGACGGGATGCTGGAGCGCACCGAGCGCGACGGGAATCGCGTGTACGCGCTGACACCGCTGGGGGCGAGCCTCGAGGGTCCGCTGCTCGCACTCCAGGTGTGGGCAGAGGCGCACATTGCCGAGGTACTTGTGGCCCGAGACACGTTCGATGCGCGCATCGATGACGAGTCGCTCGCCTCGCTCACCACCGAAACCAGGTCGGGGGCGGGGACGATCCCCTCGGACTAAGCCTGCAGTCGGGGTATAGTGACCGAAAGGAACTTTTCAGTCACTAAGGGGCGCACATGCCGCGACCGCTCATCGACGACCGACGAGGGCGCCTGCTGCGCGCTGCCGGAGAACTCATCGTGGAGCGAGGATGGCCCCGCACCACAATCGCGGACGTCGCGACAAAAGCCGGGGTCGGAAAGGGCGCCGTCTACCTCGAGTTCCCAACCAAAACCGCACTGCTCGACGCCCTCGTCCGCGAGCGCACAAAGGCCCTCACGGCGCGGGTCCGCGAGCGCGTCACCGCATCCATCGACCCAGTCGACCTCGCCGCCGTCTACCGGTTCGCAGCCGAGGCGCTGCTCGACGACCAGCTGATGAGCGCGCTCTACCTCGGCGATGAGGCTGTCCTCGGGTCGCATGTCGCAGAGATCGACGATGGCCGGTATCAGGAGCGCTTCGTGTGGCTGACCGACTACGCCCATGAGCTCCAAGCCGCTGGCGTCGTCGATTCCCGCGTGCAGGCGGCGGACCTCGTCCGGGTTCTGAGCGTCTTCACCATCGGCTTACTGCACGCCGCGCGAGTCTTCGGGCAGATCGGCAGTGCGGAGCTTTCGTCGACGATCACGCTCTTCGGCGAGCTCGTCGCACGGGGACTGTCCACAAGCACCCCTACTGACCACGAGGCTGCAAGACGCGCGCAGCTTGGCCTGCTCGACGCGCTCGACGGGCAGCTGCACAAGCTGGAGGCGCGAGCATGACGGCGTTCTTTGACGTCTTCACGGACATGACGGTGTGCGGCGGCCCCGTCCGGCACTACCGGGGCGGGCGGCGCGGCGCACCACCGCTGCTGCTCCTCCACGGGGCCATGCTCGACACCGCGGCCGGAGTCTGGCGAGACGTCGCCGCCCCGCTCGCCGACGAATTCGAAGTGCACGCCATCGATCTCCCCCGCCACGGCGGGAGCCGCCCGTGGCGCGGCACCCTGGACAACCGCTTCTTCATGACCTTCCTTGAGGCGCTGCTCGACCGGCTCGAGCTGCAACGTGTCGCGCTCGTCGGGCTCTCGATGGGCGGCGGCATTGCCACCTCGTTCGCACTCGAGCAACCTCAGCGCGTCTCCGCGCTCTGCGCCATCGGCCCAGGCGGACTCGGCGCGCGGCGCGACCACCAGTTCCTCACCTGGCTCTTCATGAAGACCCCGGGGGCACTGCGCCTCACGACTCGCTACCTGGCGCGGTCGCCGCGAGCGATCGCAGCCTCGATGCGCACCCACCTCGTCGCGGGAGCCGACACGCCTGGGTTCTCGAGCATCCTGGCCGAGGCCACAGCCGAGGCCCAGCGCAAGCATCGACACCGCGAGCCGGCGCTCGACGACTGGCAGGTCGCGGCGTACGGCCCCCGCGCGATGCGCCTCGATCTGCTCCCGCACCTCGATCGGCTCGCAGTGCCGACGCTGTGGATGCGCGGGGAGCGCGACCCGCTCGTCGGACACCGGGAGATGGCGCTGGCAGCGGATCGTGCGCCCGGTTCACGGCTGGTCACCGTGTCGGACGCGGGCCACGTGGTGCCCTACGACCAGCCAGAGGCGTTCGCCTCGCTCGCGCGGGCTTTCCTCACCGAAACGCTCAACGGCGGTCGGGAGCGACCCGGCGGTGCGTGATCCGGGTCAGTCCTCGCGCAGGATGCGGTAGCCGCGCACGGGGTCGTAGCCGTGGATCTCACGAGTGTCGAGCACGGCCATGAAGTCGAGCACCTCGTCGGTGACGAGCTGCCCCGGCACGAGCACCGGGAACCCTGGCGGATACGGGGTGACGAAGCCGGCGGAGATCGGCTGCGCGCCGCCCTTCACTCGCTCGGCAAGCTGTGCGTGGCTGAGGTGCTCAATGTTCGCGCGGCGCTGCCCCCGGAAGAACGCGGTGCGCAGGTCACCGTCCGGGAGTCCGTCATGGGAGGCGTACTCGGGGGCAAACGCGCTGAAGTCGGGCAGCGGCGGCATCGGAGCGGGGGCGGGGCGCTCGCCGTCGATCTCGCGCGCCTGCGACTCCTCCTCGAAGCGCTCAGCGAGCTTCACGAGCACCTCGATGAGGTAGCCGACGGAGGAACGGGAGGTGCCGATGTTGGTCATGAACAGGACCGTGTTGCGGCTCGTTTTGTTCACTTGGATGCCGTAGCGATCCATGAGGTGCTCGTGCTTGAACGTGTCGCCGTCGACGCCCGTGCGGGAGATCTCGACGGTGATACGACTCGGGTCGACGACGAACTCGTCTTCCTCCCACGCCTGCCACATCGTCGCGAACCCGTCGCGGTGCGGCATGGGGCGTGAGCTCGCGCGATTTTCGGCCGGGATGAGGTCGTGGCCGGAGAGCACGCGGAACGTGCGGCGCAGCAACGGATGGCGGGCGATCGCCTGCGAGATGCTTGTCGCCAGATCGAGCTGGCGCTGTACAAGCTCGAACCCCTCGAGCTCCACCTGCCGGCGACCCAGGTCGAGTGAGGCGAGGATCTGGTAGTTCGGCGACGTCGAGGTGTGCGTCATGTACGCCTCGTGGAACGGCTCCTCCGCTTCCCGGTACCAGTCCTTGTCGTAGACGTGGATCATCGACCCCTGCCGCAGCGCGGTTAGGGTCTTGTGGGTCGACTGCGTCGCGTACACGCGGATGCGCGCATCCGGTGACGGCAGCAGCCGCTCCCCCAGCCACACTTCATCGGCGGCCGGCTCGCCCGTCTCCGCGTCGAAGAGGCGCGCACGCTGCTCCTGGTAAGCCGCCGCGTGGGCACTCGATGCGAGTCGCTCTTCGAGATGCTTCGCCGCCGCCATCGCCGTGCGACGACGAGTGATGGGATGGAACGCGGCGAACGCGAACCAGGCCTCGTCCCACAGGAACACGAGGTCCGGCTTGATCGCCAGGCACTCCGCCATGACCCGCTCCGGGTCGTAGACGATGCCGTCGAAGGTGCAGTTCGTGAGCGTCACGAGCCGCACCTCGTCGAGGCGCCCCGCCGCGCGGTAGTCGAGCAGCAGCTGCTTGATGCGATCGAGTGGCACAGCCCCGTAGAACGCGAACTCGTTGAGCGGATACGCCTCGAGGTACGCCGTGCGGGCCCCGGTGAGCATGAGCGCGTGGTGGTGTGACTTATGACAGTTGCGGTCGACGAGCACGATGTCGCCAGGCGACACGAGCGCCTGATGCACGATCTTGTTCGCCGTCGACGTGCCGTTGGTGACGAAGAACGTGTGCTTCGCCCCGAATGCCCTCGCGGCGAGCTCCTGCGACTTCTTGATCGCCCCCACCGGCGCTAGCAGCGAATCCAACCCACCCGAAGTGGCGCTTGTTTCGGCCAGCAGCAGGTTGAGCCCGTAGAAGTCGACGAGGTCGGTGATCCACTTCGAGGTGACCACGGAACCGCCGCGCGAAATCGGCAGCGCGTGGAACACGCCGGCAGGGCGACGTGCGTGCTCTTGGATCGCGGTGAAAAAGGGCGTGTCGTAGAGGTGCGAGACGCGACGCAGGATCGACAGGTGCAGCTCGAGCTGGTCTTCTCGCAGGAACACGCGCCGGAAGCGGCGGGTGAGCACCCCGGCCAGGTCCTCGATGTGCGCGCCCGCGACGAGGTACAGGTCGAGCTCCGGGCGAAGCGTGTTCAGCGTGTCGGCCAGGCCAAGCACCCGCTGCACCGACGCGAGGCTCGACCGCGACGTCGCGGTCGCACCCGCAGAATCCACGTGGGCGAGCTCGATCGTCTCCCGCATGTCCCGGCTCAGACGCTGCTGGCTTCGGTCACTGAACCCGGGGCGGATGACCACGGCCAGAATGTTCGGGTTCGTGAGCACCGCCGCCACCGCGTCATCCGCCGACGGGACGATCACGAAGTCGTACACAAACGCGTCCGCCGCGCTGCGCAGCTTGAGGATGTCGGCCCGCAACGCGTCTCGATCGGCCGGAGTGGTCTCATCGACGAGCAGAACCTCGAAGCGGGGCCGCGGGTCGGCGTCGTCTTGCAACTCCGCACGCTCGGCCTCATCGAGGCGATCGTCGCGGTGATCGGCTGGGATGCTCGTGCCCCGCAAGCGGCTCACGACTCGGCCGATGCGCTCCAACGCCGACGAGTACTCCCCCGCCTCCAGCGCCTCCCGGATGCCCGCGACGTACCGCTGCCCGAATCCGCCCCAGTACAGCTCGAGCGTCTCGAGCGCCCTCAGATTGCGCGCGATCTCCCCATCCGCATCCAGAATGCTCGCCGACTCGTGCCCAGACTCCAGGCGCTTGATCGCGAAGCGCAGGTACTCCCACGCGTCACTGCGGAGCCGCCAGGTGCTCGTCGGCATGCCGGGATCACGCTCCAGGCCGTGATTCGTGGCACGACGATCTGCATCGGTCGCGACTGGGGCGGATTCGTGGAGACCTGCGGCATCGAAGCTCGTCACACGGCCATTCTTCCAGAGCGTCGGGCCAGCATCCGCCAAGCGACGAATTGCGACGACGACGCCCTTACGGCGCGAGGTATCGGGCGATGAGGTCGCGGAGTTCCCGGGATGCGGACGAGGTGTCGAAGCTCGAGTCCTCGACCCTGCGCGCGAGGACCCCGTCGGCGATGACCCCGACCCAGAGCGCGAGGCGTCCGGCCTCAAGGTCGGTGCGCCAGATTCCCTGCTGCTGACCCGCCGAGACGATCGCGGTGAGCGCATCCCGTTGCCCCGATGCCGCCCTCGCGAGCTGGACGTCCAGTCGGGGGTCGCTGGGCGCGGTGCCGAGGGCCGCCACAAACCCCGCGAAGTGCGGGTCGCTCGCTTCCTCGAGGAGCGCATCCAGCCACGCACTTAAGGCGGTGTCGGCATCACTCGAGGCGTCGGCCGACCGCTCCGCACGCCCGTGCGAGTCGTCCGCGTCGGCGTCCAAAATGCCGAGCAACAGGTCGACCTTCGTCGGAAAGTAGTGGAAGAACGTTCCGGATGACACGCCCGCGCGAGCACAGATGAGCGCGGTGGTTGCGCCAGGGTACCCGAGCTCCGCGATGAGCTGGTATCCGGCCTTGATGATGGCCGTGCGTCCAGCCCCCGTTCGTGCCGCCATGGTGCACCTCGCTCTCGATGTCTCGAAACCTGACTAGAGCATCCACTCTAGAGTGTTTACTCTAGAGCATGGCCGAAACAGCACGCAGCGCGGAGACCAGACCAGAGAAGGTGCCGATCGGCACCCCCGAGTTCACTCCGCGCCTGCGCGATGTCTTGACTTTCCTGGTGGGGCTCGCCATCTTCTGGTTCATCTGCAGCGGACCTCCCCTCCCCGAGATCGCCGGCATCGACCTGCGCTTCGGGCTCGAGGGGCCTGCATCTAGCACCCCATGGAAGTGGGCCGGGGCACTGCTCCTCGTCGCCCTCGTCGTCTGGGGCGAGCGGCGCGGACTCGCCACCCTCCTCATCACGAAGCCCTCCGGTAAGGACATCGAGTGGGCGTTCTACGTCTTCGGCGGCGTCATGGCGTGGTCCTGGATCGCGAGCCTCATCGCTCCACAGGAGGACAACTCCGGCGTCGACACCATCGCACGCATGAGCATCCTCGGCGTTCTCGTGCTCATCGTGACGGCCGCGGTCACCGAGGAGATCATCTACCGCGGGTACCTGCAGGAGCGCCTCGGGGCCCTACTGCGGTCAAGGTGGCTCGGAGCCGCCGTGAGCCTCGCGATCTTCATCGTGCCGCACGTCGTCTTCTTCGGGCCGAGCTGGCTCTTCCACCAGCTCGTCGGCTCCCTCGCACTCGTCGCCTTCACGCTCATCCGCCGCAACCTCGTGGCCACGATGCTGCTGCACCTGCTGATCAACGCACCGATCCTCATCCCAACCGTCCTGGCGAAGCTCTAGGCGCAGCCGGCAGTCGCCCTAGACTGGCCGGATGGGACTGCGTGTTGCATGCCGCCGAGGTGCGAACCCACCTGCGGCCGTCCACGGGCGCCTCGCACGCCTCGGCATCCTGCCCGTCGACGCCGAGGAGGATGCCGACTTCGGCAGCCTTCCCAGCTCCTGCCTCGAGCGTTCCCCCGAGGGCACACTCAGCGACGGACAGCTGGAAGAGGCGCTGCGCGCGGCCGAGGAATCGCGAGCGGACACCCCGGCGGTTGTCCTCCTCATCCCGGCCGCCGGCGACGTTGCCGCAGGCCCGGTGGTGGTGTGCTCCCCGGCCGCGTCCGCGACGTCCTACGAGCTGTACCTCGCAGCCGGCATCGCCTCCACGAGTGGCCTGCCCGTCGAACACCTCAACGCTCGCGGCCGGTCCGCGTCAGCCTCCGACTCCGCAGCACCAGCACGCGGCCACCTCAAGCGAGGCGTCCCGGCCTGGACGGAACGGCTGAGCCCAGATCTCGAGCAGGCCCTCGAGAGCCTGCCGGCCCGCCCAGCCGTCATCGTGCACGCTGCCTCGACGCTCACCGCCGAGATCCACTCCGTCCTCCAGCGCCACCCAGACGCCGACCAGCTCCTCATCATCGATCTCGCCCACCATCGATTCGGCGTCGACGTGGCCGCGCAGCTCGGGGCCATGGTCGAGCTCGCCATCGACCTCCGGCGTTCCACGACGCAGCGGACCGCCCCGAACACTCCGGACACCGCCGCGTCCCGCGACGCTCACAGCGACGCCGACAGCGACGCCCACACCTCACCCGCGCCCGTGCATCCCCTCGGCACCGCCGCGCGCATCCGTGCCTCTGATGTCATCCACGCCGGTCTCACCGACCGACACCTGGTGCTGACGAACCGCACAGGGCTGCACGTTCGGGTCTCTGCCGCACTCGGCAGCGCCCTCACACCAGACGTCGCTGCCGCGCAGATCCAAGTGGACCTGGACCCCGGCGCGGCACAGCAGATCGAGACCGACCGCGTCGGCGCGCTCGCCCACCTCGCGGCCCCATCGCCCGTGACTCGCACCTGGAGCCACTCCACCAGCGAGGTCTACGAGGGTGGCGAGCGGCGCCTGCTCGCGCTCGACATCGCCGTGCTCGGCGACGATGGCACAGTGAGCGCGGAGCGCCGCTACGAGGTGCCGAACGGACTCGATTTCGCCGCCACCGCGGGCCAGCTGCGCACGCTCGTCGGCGCGGCATCCGCTGGTGCCGTGCTTCCGGAACCCGCGCGAGGCCCGGTGGCCAGTGCCTGGGACATCATCGGGGCACTGGAGGCCGGGATGCGGGCGGCAGCCTCAGCGATGCCGCACATCGACGACTGAGGCAGGTCGCTCAGCTCTGCTGGAAGCGCACCCTGATCTTCACGAGCGCAGCGTGGATACCGTTCGTCTCGGCCAGGTACTCAGAGATCTCGCGTGCGCCCGCATCGTCCGACAGCGGACGCGCGCCGACCGCCAGCACGACGTACCGACGCCCGACGGCGTGGCCGGTCCACTCGTCGCTCACCGCCTGGTCGAGCCACACCCCCGACGGCGTGCACAGCTCGACTTTGAGCGCGCGCAGGGAGGCGTACAGCACGTCGGTGCCGATGGGCAAAATGTCGCCAGAAGCATCCAAGCGCTTCATGCCGAGACCACTGACGATCTCGGCGACGCGGCCCTCAGCTCCCTCCTGGCTCGGCTCCGAACCCGCGACCGGGTGCACAAGGGCAAACGCGGTCGGCTCGCCGAACGGGTTCGGCGCAGACCAGGTCGTCAGCGCGAGATCGGTCATCGGCTGGGTGACGGTCACGCGAAGGAACCTCCAGGGGTCGGGTCGACGTTCTTCGACCGGCGACCCAATGCTACGAGAGCGAGCGCCAGCAGGATGAGTGCGGGCACGAAAATCGACGCCCCGTTCGCGATGAAGTGATCGGCAGCGAAGCCGACCGCCGCGCCGCCGGAGAATCCTAGGAGGATCAAGAAGAACACACCGGACCATGCGAGGTTCGCCTGGCCGTTGATGCCTTCCTTCTTGAAGGCCGCCTGCACCAGGAAGTTGAAGGCCATCTGCACGACGAAGGTCACCGCCACGTTGCCGTAGAGCATGCCTCGGTTCTTGTGGAACGCGTTGCCCTGCGCACCCGCGACGAAGCTGATGCCGAGCGCGATGAAGCTGGCGACCGCGGAGTGATCGGCGGTGAGGTCGATCCCCGCAGCGCGACCATCTCCGTCGCCCACGAAGATGAAGGCGAGTGTGCCGAGCAGCACCAGCAGCACCGTTCCGGCCAGGAGCACGCCCGTGGTGTACGCACGCCCGCTGCGCTGGAACGCAGTCATGAGCACTCCGCACGCAGCCGAGCCGAGCCCGAAGGCAAGAATCGCGGCGAGCGGGAAGATGAGCTTCGCGATATCACCCTGGATCAGCCAGTAGCCGACCGAGATGATGTTGCCCGACTGGACGGTCGAGAACGTCGCCGCGTTGGCGAGCGACCAAGCGTTCATCGAACCAGCTGCGAGCGCGAGCAGGAACCCCACTGAGGTCAGTTCCATGAGCGGGAAGCGATGCGGGGCGTTCGCCGCAGCATCCGACGTCTGCGCGGTCACGGGGGTCTCTGACATGGTTGAACTCCTCGGAGGGTTGATGCAGGCGTGGCCTGCTCAGGAGAAGACCTCGGCGGCGGTCGGTGGGGGCTTCCGGATGCTGGACGCGGGGGAAGGCGCACGCCCGGCCGCGATTGCAGCCGTCACTGCAGCGAAGCGAGCGAGGTGCGCGCTGATCGCTTCCTCGGCGAGCGCCGCGTCGGCGAGCTTCCCGTGCTCGAGCACGAAGCTCAACCCGTACGGGTTGCCGTTGAGCTTGTTGATGACCGGGTTGGCCGTGCTCGGCGGCACGATGACGCATCCCCAGGCCGCCGCCGCGGCGTTGAGATCGTCGACCACCCGTTCCTGCCCCGCGTGCGCGAATCCGGAAGTCGCCATCGCGGTGAAGGTGGTGTCGAGAAAGCGCCCGGCCACGGCGGCGTCGTGGTGCTGGTCGATGAACGCCTTCATCGAGGCCGAGAGCAGACCGGTGTGGGCTGGCGACGAGAACACGAAGCCGTCAGCCCACTCCAGGTCAGCCGTATCCGCCACCGCCGCACCCTCAGCCGCAGTCTGGACGTCGCCGGGCAACGCGACCTCGGCGACTCGGCGCATCCGCACCTCGGCGCCCGCCGCGCTGAGCGCCTCGGACGCGAGGCCCGCCAGCTGCGCGTTCGCGCCGAAGAGGCTCGAGAACAGGACGAGGATGCGGGCCACGGCCAGCTACCCCTTGGCCTTCGACTGGTCGTACCAAATGACGGGCGCAGGCTTGTCGTCGAGCGGCAGCGACTCGACGAACTGGGTCGTGACGTTGAGGTGGTCGGCGACGATCTTGGCCGGGTTGGATGCCAGCCACTTGTTCGCGGACACATCCGAGTACTCGGGGTACTTGAAGACCTCGACGAAGATCAGCTTCTCGTCGCCGATGTTCTGCAGGTAGTGACCGGCAACGAGGGGAACGATGCCGACATCGCCAGCCTGGAAGTCGAAGGTCCTGGAGAGACCGTTTGAGTCGAAGATCGTCATCCGCGCCTTGCCCTGGATGTAGTACTGCCACTCGGCGGCCTTGGGGTGCCAGTGCAGCTCGCGCATGCCACCAGGCTCGACCTCGACGAACGCGGCCGAGATGGTCTTCGCGGCCGGGAAGGCGTTGACGTCGACGATGCGGACGCGTCCGGCCTCAGACTCGATCGGTTCGATGGTCTCCATGTGGAGGGTGAACGGGGATGGCACCTTGCCAGCCGGAACCGGACGATCGACCTCGGCGATGGGACCAGGAACCTCGGCGGTGAAGATGTACTTCTCCTTCTTCGGGAAGACGCTGATCTCACCGACCGTCTTCTTCAGGTTCGCCGCGACGATGTCCTGCGGGGTGTGCGCGAACCAGTCAGAGAAGAGGAACGTGAAGTTCTCCGAGAAGTCGGGGTCGCTGAAGACGAGGAGGAACTCGACACCGTCTTCAAGCGCCTGGATGGAGTGCGGGAGCCCGGCCTCGAAGTTCCAGAGGTCGCCGGCCTTGACGTCGTCGATAAACGAGCGGCCGTGCTCATCCAGCGCGATAACGCGGCAGCTGCCGACCAGGACAAGACCCCACTCGGCTTCCTTGTGCCAGTGCATCTCTCGGTAGGCGCCCGGCTCGAGCGCCATGTTCACACCGGCGAGGTCGAGCGACGACGGGATCTCGCGATTGGTGACCTCACGTGCCCACCCGCCCTGCTCCAGACGCTGGTGCGCATCGGAGAACGAGTACTTCATGTTCGCCATCGTGCCGCTGTCGGTCGCCGGGGGCACGAGGATGTCCGGGTTCTCCCGGTCGCGCCAGATGTCGCGGGGTCCGAGGTCGAGCCATCCCTTCCCGTCGCTGGCACGGATCGGCTGTGGAGTGTCGGGGGTGTCAGTCATGGGAACCTCTCGTGACGGGGTGTGATGAGGGACGGGACAGCGGTGTCCTCTCGCCGAGCCTAGTGAGCACTCTCATTGACACGCGGGCCGGGAATGGTGCCTTTTGCGACAGATTTGACACTTTTTCGTGTCACTTTTGCGTCGCTCCGGCGGTACAAAACAAGAGGAGTGGATGTCGAGGCCGCATCGCCAGCGCGCTTCTACGCTGAGCCGCATGACGAGCTTCCGGTCACCGCCTCCGGAGCTGGACCCCGCGCGACCGCTCCCTGGGGGCGTCGTGCTCTGTCTGCTGGCGGTCATCGCGGGTGCTGCTACCGGTTTCGTGGCGGGTGCGTTCCGATGGTGTCTGGAGCGGATCAGCGAATGGCGAGCCGAACTGCTGATCTGGGCTGAGCGCCTGGATGGGCCCGGCTGGCTGATTCCGGTGGTGGTCGCCGCGGCCGGGGCGGCTTTGGCCGCGAGCATCGTCGGCCTCGTCCCTCGGGCGGTGGGAAGCGGCATCCAGGACGTGGAGGCGGTCGACCGCGGCGACCTCGCTGCCCCTCCCCTCCGCGTGCTGCCCGCCAAGTTCGTCGGAGGCCTGCTTGCCCTCGGTTCCGGCCTCGTCCTGGGCCGAGAGGGCCCGAGCGTGCACATGGGGGCGGCGCTCGGGGCTGAGGCCGGACGTCGGGCGCGGCGCAGCGACGCGGAGGTGCGCGTGCTGCAGACCTCGCTGGCGGGGGCCGGACTCGCGGTCGCGTTCACCGCGCCGATCGGCGGCGCGCTCTTCGTGTTTGAGGAGGTCGCCAAATCGTTCTGGCCCAAGGTGGTGCTGCCCACGCTGCTCGGCGTCGCCGCTGCCGTCAGCTGCTCCCGGCTGATTCTGGATGACCGCCCCGACTTCGACGTTCGCGATGTCGCGGTGCCTGGTTTCGAACTGCTTCCAGCGTTTGTCGTGTTCGGCGTGCTGACGGGGCTCCTCGGGGCGCTCTACAACGTGTTCGTCATCCGCGCCCTAACCCTGGCCGATCGGGCGGCGCGCGTGCCGCAGGTGGTGAAGGCCGCGGCGGTAGGTGCGCTTGTTGGGTTGGCGCTGGTGCTGGCACCGCTGACCGCTGGCGGTGGTGACGAGCTGTCACAGCTGCTCCTCGGGGGCAGCACGCTGGCGGTACCGCTGCTGCTCGTGTACCTCGCGATCAGGTTTGTCGCTGGCCCCCTCTCGTACGCGGCGGGCACACCCGGCGGCCTGTTCGCTCCGCTCCTCGCGGTGGGCGCACTGTGGGGCGCGTTGTTCGCCCGGCTCGTCGACGCCGTGCTCCCGGGCCATGAGGTCGGCGTGGCTATGGCGATCGTCGGCATGGCTGCCTTCTTCGCGGCGACGGTCAGGGCACCCCTGACTGGCGTGGTCCTGGTGGTCGAGATGACAACGATCACGTCGGTCGCCGTGCCGATGTTGGCCGCGGCTGGTGCGGCGGTACTGACGGCGACGCTCGTCCGCTCCGCGCCGATCTACGACACGCTTCGGGAGCGCATGCTGCAGCACTCCGGGGGCTCGGGGCCGTCAACCGCGTGAGCGCTGCTGCGCGAGCCAGCTGTGGTTCACGATCGCGCGGCTCACCATGTCGCGGCGCTCGGCGCTCTCGGGCCCGCGTTGCAGGTCGCGAGCGGAGAACGGGGATGCCTCTCGATGCGGCGGGTCCGCCGCGATGCGCTCCGCCATGGCCTCGACTGCAGCTCGGCCGTCGGCTCGGTACTGCTCGGTCTCTGCGGCGTCGAGCTCGATCAGGGCGGAGTCATCGACCATGTCCGTCACCACGTACCGCGCGTCGAGGTAGAGGCGGTCGCCCTGCTCGAGGAGAAACCAGCGCCCGGGCTCGTGGTCGACGTAATGCATCGCGTCTCGTTCCTCGGCGACCCGTGCGGCGCTCCCCCACTGGACGACGGGCGGGATCGCACCGAGTCGATGCCGCCTGGCCTCGTTGAGTGCGTGGTGGCCGAGGGTCGCGGGTCCTCCGCGACGCAGCGTGATGCACAGGATGCGTCGGCAGCGAGCGCAGGTGAGCTGGCTCTCCACACGTTCCATGAGACCTGATGCGTGGAGGGGGATGAGGTCGCGGAGCGCCACCCAGCTCGGGTTTTCAGCGAGGTCGCCCGCTGCTTTGGCAACCGCGAGCGCGTCGACGGTCGGCGCGACCTCCATGCATCCGCTGTCCCCACGCACCAACAGGGAGCTGCAGCTGGGGCAGTCGTCGTCTTCGGGTCGAGTGGTCAGACCGGGCTGGCCCGAGGTGAACACGAGCGCGTCGAGATTCCCCGGCTCGTTCCAGCCGCGGTGGCCCCGGAACTCGGCCCGCACATAGCCCCCGTCAACCTCGAAGTACGGCACACCGAACCCGGCAAAGCGGCGCCGACCGTCGATGACCTGCTTGAGGTCGTCCAGTGTCGCCGAATTGCGTGCGCCCTCGATCCACTCGGCCAGGTCGACGGTGCCCGCGCCGGCCCCGCTCGGTGCCGTGTGCAGCAGCACCGCCACGAGCAGGCCGTCGTGCAGGATGAGCTCGCCACCCGACGCGAAGCGCAGGCGACGGGATGTGGTCGCGGGCTCGCCGAAGTGCCGCTCCGATACCTCGCTGGGCGCGCCGCCGAGAGCCGCGGTGAGTCGCTGCACGGCCGCTGCTTCCTCGGCATGCGCGAGGGCGTCGAGAATCATCTGGAGATGGGAGGCCATGCTCAATGGTGACAGGCGCGGCTTGACGTCGGGCGCGGGGCGCTCAGCGGGCGGCGTCGAACGGACCACCCTGCACGAAGGCGTAGGCCGCGAACCGCTCGCCGATGAGCTGGTGGGCTTCGGGCCCCGGGTGCAGGGCGTCTCGCAGCGGCAGGCGCGCCGCATCCGCTTCCCCGTAAAGCTCGGTGCCTTGGAGGTAGTGCAGGTTGGGGTCGGATGCGCGCCGCTCGGCGAGCGCGGCGAGCTCGCGCCTGATGACGCTGAGCGTGAGGCGCCCCTGCGCTTCGTCGCCGGGAGTGCCCGTCGCGATGAACCGGACCTGGCCGGTCGCGAACGATGCCGGGTCGAACGCGCCCGGCCCGGCGGTGTGCTCGTGGATCGCGCAGAAGATCGGCGAGATGAGCACAATCGGGGTCGCTGGATGCCCGTCGCGGATCGTGTCGAGGAACCCGTTCACGGCCGGGACGAACGCCCGCAGGCGCATCGCGTCGGCGTTCACGACGTTGATGCCGAGCTTCACGCTGATGAAGTCAGCCGGGGTATCGCGCATGACCCGGGCGAGGAACGGGTCGACCATGGCGCTGCCCCCGAGGCCGAGGTTCACGAGCTCAACCCCGGCGCTGCGGGCCGCGACGGCGGGCCAGATGGCGCTCGGCGCAGTGGCGTTCGACCCGTGGCTGATCGAACTGCCGTGGTGCAGCCACACCGGCGCGGATGCGGCCACCGGCTCAAGCGGCGCGTCCGAGCGCAGCGCAACCAACTCCACCGACTCGTTGTGGGGAAGCCAGAACTCGACGCGCTTCGTCACCCGTGGCCTGAGGTTCCCGACGATGGTCGTGTGCGACGCCCCCTCGTGCTGCGACATCGCGCCAGTCTGCAGATTGACCTCGACGGCGTCGCCGCCCGTCAGTTCGTCACTCGCCGCCCGCTCTCCGTCGACGAAGACATCGACGCGGCCGCGGGGTCTCTCGATCCCCGTGTAGACGGACCGCGTGGACTGCAACTCCAGCTCAACGCGCTCTGCGTGCGTCTCGAACACGACGCGGACGCCAGACGGCTGGCTTTCGACAAGCAGCAGCTGCGGATCCGGGAACTGCGCGCGAACGACTTCGGGAAGCCGGTGCGGCCGCACTCCCCTGGTGGTCTGCTCGAGCTCGACTGCGCCGCGGATGAACTCTGGCGAGAGCTGGGTGACAATCACGAGGATGCCTCCGAAATCGGGGTCGGCGTAGGCCGAGAGGCTGCGGAGAGAAGTGCCCCAGGCAGGATTCGAACCTGCGACCGACGGATTAGAAGGCCGTTGCTCTATCCACTGAGCTACTGGGGCGCGATCCCAGCCAGCATAGCGGCCCTCGAAACGCTCCACTGGCCGCCACGAAACTCGGGGAATCACTACGATGGCCCTCATGGCTATTGCTCAGGAACGTCTCGTCTGGATCGACTGCGAGATGACAGGCCTCGACCCGTCGATCGACGAGCTGGTCGAAGTCGCCGCGTTCGTGACCGACAGTGACCTGAACATTCTCGACGAAGGCTTCGAGATCGTCATCTCCGCCAGCGAGGCCGCGATGGCCAATATGGGCGAGTTCGTGACGCAGATGCACACGACCTCTGGCCTCATCGAGGAGATCCCGAACGGCGCGACGCTCGAGGCCGCGACCGCGGAACTGCTCGCGTACCTGAAGAAGCACGTGCCTGTCCCCCGCACGGCGCCGCTCGCCGGCAACACGATCGGCACCGACCGCATGTTCCTCGCGAAGTACATGCCTGAGGTTGATCAGCACCTTCACTACCGCAACGTCGACGTCTCGACGCTGAAGGAGCTGTCGCGACGTTGGTTCCCGCGCGTCTACTTCCACTCGCCCGACAAAGACGGCGGCCACCGCGCCAAAGCAGACATCCTCGAGTCCATTCGGGAGCTCAAGTACTACCGCAAGGCGGTGCTCGTGCCCAAGCCCGGACCGACAAGCGAGGAGCTCCGAGAGGTCGCGGCTGACGTGGTGAACGACTTCGCCCAAAATCTGTAATAGACTCTCGGAGTCGCAGGCGAGCGAGAGCGAGCGTGCGGCAGACATGGTGGGTATAGCTCAGCTGGTAGAGCGCCTGGTTGTGGTCTAGGAGGCCGCGGGTTCAAGCCCCGTTACTCACCCCATGTAGAAGGCCCCGAGTCCTGAGGACTCGGGGCCTTCGTGGTTCGGCCGGCGCGTCCTCCAGCGACGCCTTGACCGCATCCACACGGGAGATACAGCTTCCCAGTGCCTGGAACCTGCATCTCCCGCGTGCTTCTAGCGAGGCGCGGTGGCCTCGAGTTCTGGCTCGCCGGGCAGGCGCTGGTCCCGGATGCTCGGCGCCGGGATGCTCGACCCCGGGATGCTCGGCGCCGGCTCGAGCGCGGGCGCCGTGGCGGGCATCCGGCTCGCCCACAGCACCCCGAAGAGCACGATCGCGCCGCCGACGAGCTCAAGCGGTCCTGGGCGCTCCCCCAGCACCAGCCAGGCCGTCGAGATGCCGACGACGGGGATCAGCATCGAGAACGGCGCGACCACGCCGGCTGGGTGGCGCTTCATGAGCCACACCCAGATGCCGGAACCGAGGACCGTGCCGAGCACGATCGTGTAGACGAGCCCCACCCAGGCGGGAAGCGCGGCAACGGTCCAGGCCGTCGCGAGCGACATCCAGATCTGCTCGGGCCCCTCAACCAGTAGCGAGACCGCGAGCATCGGGATGGGCGGCACCACGGCCATCCACATTGTCAGGTGCAGTGGCTTGGGCGGTTCCGCCAGGCGGCTCGAGATATTGCCGATCGCCCAGCCGAAGGCTCCGATCACGACCAGCAGGAACGGCCACCAGCTGCCGGCGCCGCCCCGGGCCACGCCGACGAGCAGCAGGCCGGCGACGGCAAGCGCGATGCCGACGACACGGCGGGTCGTGAGTTTCTCGCGCAGGAAGATCGCGCCGAGGAGCACCGTGAAAGGCGCTGACATCTGCAGCACCAGTGACGCGAGCCCGGTCGGGAAGCCCGCAGTCATGCCGAGGTAGAGGCCCACGAACTGCAGCGTGCCAAACCCGAGCCCGTAGCCGATGAGCCAGCGCAACTTCACGTTGGGCCGCGGGATGAACAGCATGGTCGGGATCGCGAGGAACCCGAAACGCAGGGCGATGAGGAAGAACGGCGGGAACTGCTCGAGCGACGCATGAATGGCGAGGAAGTTCACGCCCCAGAGGACTGCGACGAGGCAGGCGAGCGCGATATGACGTGGGGGCACGGGCTCAGTCTGGGGCGTGCAGACTCTGAAGCACCAGTGATGATCGGTGAGGCATCACTGTAGGCTCCCTTCATGGAGTTCCGGCACCTCGAGCTGCTCAGAGACCTGTCGATGCGCGGCACCCTCGCTGCCGTCGCCGCTGCGACCCATCGCACGCCCTCCGCGGTCTCGCAACAACTCAAGACCGCCGAGCGTGAACTCGGGGTGCGTCTCGTCGAGCCCTTCTCGCGGGGCCTGCGGCTCACGGCGGCTGGGCAGATCCTCGCCGACGGGGCCGACGACGTCGGCCGCGCGCTCGCCGCGGTGCAGGGGAAACTCGAGGCCAGCCTCGGCGAGCCCAGCGGCACGGTCTCCATCGGTGCACTGCCGAGTGCGAGCGAGGCGCTCTTCCCGGGGCTCCTGCAGCGGACAGCGGGTTCGGCGATCACGCTCGAGCTCGACGACTTCGACCTCGCGGAGTCCGAGTACGCGACGCGGACGCTCGACGCCGACATCGTGATCGGGCACAGCCTCACGGGCGACGTCCCGCGCGGCGCAGAGCACCTCCAATCGCGCGTGCTTGCGCGCGAACCCATCGACGTCGCGCTGCCGGCGACGCATCCGCTCGCAGCCCTCGATCGACTTGCACCAGGTGACCTCGTCGGCACGGCCTGGGTCGGCGTACCGCTCGGGTACCCGTTCGACAGCATCCTCATCGCGGTCGAGAACGCGACGAGTACCAACCTCGACCGACTGCAGCGGTTGCGCGACAACCGCCTCGTCGAGGCGCTTGTCGCGACAGGGGCGGGCCTCGCGCTGCTCCCAAGGTTCACGACCAGGCCGCGCCCCGGCGTCGTGTTGCGCCCCCTCGACGGGGTCCGCTCGGTGCGCAGCATCGTGGCCCTTGCGCGGCCCGACCGACACGCGCGCTACGCGGTGCGCACCGTCCTCGACCACCTGACGTCGGCAGGGGCAGAGCTCGAGGCGCAATTCGGCGAAGTCGAGCCACCGCGTCCCTGACCAACTTCAGTGCCCAGGCAGCGGATGCACGCGGGATGCGGCGTCTGAAGTCGCTCTCGTCACGGAAGTTGGACAGTTGGACCCGGACCGGGGCAGTCAGCCCGCCGTCTTCGCCGAGGAGACGAAGTCTCGGATGCGCGCATGGTCCTTGACGCCCGGCGCCGACTCGACCCCGCTCGAGACGTCAACGCCCCAGGGATGGGCCTGGCCGATCGCCTCCGCGACGTTTCCGGGATGCAGGCCGCCGGCGAGCAGCCAGCGACCGTCGGGCCTGCGGCGGGTGAGCTCCGAAAGGTCCCAGCGTTCCCCCGAACCGGGTTTGGGCGCATCCAGCAGCAGAAGCTCTTCCCCGAAGGCGCCCACGTGCAGCTCAGGGTCGTCGGCGAGCGATGTCGCCCGCCAGATGCGCGGGAAAATCTCGCCGGCGGCGCGCACCTCGTCGGCCGTGTAGGAGCCGTGGAGCTGAAGGACGTTCGCGCCGACCTCGAGCGCGATCGCTGCCGCGTCGGTCGCCGGCATATCGTGGACAACCAGCACCCGATCGACGCGCTCGGGCACGGAGCCGAAGATCTCGGCGGCCTCGGCGGCGGTGCGCCTGCGCGGACTCGTGCGGCTCATGACGACGCCGATGGCGTCGGCCCCGCTCTCGACGGCAACCGCCGCCGACTCGACAGAGTCCAGGCCACACACTTTGACGTACACGCGAGAAATCCTAGGCGCTCCCTTGTTCCGCTGCGGTGACGAGTCGCCTGACCGTGATTCGTCGGCGCTGACCGACCGAGGTCAGGCTGCCGGTCGGCGCCGCTTCGGCGCGATGAACTCCACGAGTGAGAAGATTCCGAGGGCGACGAGGGCGCCTGCACCCGCCGCGCTCAGCGTGACGAGCACGAAGCCCCACGCCACCGAGAGGGCCACGGTCGCCGACAGCGTGAGCATCCACAGGCTGACCAGCAGAAGCAGAAGCGCCCCGGCCAGCATCAGCCAGCGAGTGCGGTCAAGCAGCCGAGGGCGCCTCGATCTGAGGAGGCGAAGCGCGACGCCGACGCCGAGCAGCGTCAGCCAGAACGCGCCATTCGCGACACCGCCGTGCGTCAGGGTCGTCCCCAGGGCTTCGATCATGTCGCCATTCTTCCCGACGCTGCAAACACACGCCAGGACCCAGGCGCCCGGCACCCACCTCGTCAGTCGCGCACGGCCATCAACCGGAACCGCCGCTGGGTCACGACGATCGGCCGGTCGCCGTCGAGGCGCTGCAGCTGCTCGATATTGTCGTCGACGCTGAATCCCGGAACGTCCCACGGCACGAGCGCGAGGTACTCGACGACGGCCAACGCATCGGCGAACTCCATGCGGCCGGTCCAGTCGTCGGCGGCTTCGACGCGAAGTCCCGCCGACTGCAGCGCGATTTGCGTGTTGGCCAGCGTCACGTCCGCATGCGGCGGTTCACCACCGAACCACTGACGAAACTCGTGAGCTTCCCGCCCGTCGACCTGCTGCGTGAGAAAGCGCCCACCCGGCGCCAGCACTCGGGCGACCTCGCGCGCGTCGAACTCCTCGTGACGGGCGATGACCAGATCGAGGGAGCCCTCCGCGAACGGGAGTGGCTCTCCGGCCTCGACGTCGTGTCCATGCACACCCACCCCGTGGGGTTCGAGGTTGCGGCGGGCGACGGCGACGTTCGGTGCCCACCCTTCAGTCGCGTCGACCTCGAGCCCTTCGTTAACGGAGCGGCCGAGGGCTTCGAGCAACGAGACGAGCCGCTCGCCACCGCCGGTTCCGAGGTCCGCGACTCGGGATGCGGTCGCTAGAGCAGCGCGACATTCGGCGTCGAAGTCCCAGTCGGGTTCAGCGGCCGCGAGGCGCCCATCAAGGCGGCTGAAGTCCCAGCCGATCATCCGCGCCGCAGCGTGCGCTCCCCGCCACGCCTGCACGCGCGCATCCGTCGAAGCTTCCACCACGTCAGGCTAACGACCGAGGCCTGGGGGTCCGATACGCCTCGTAGGCTTCCGGCATGGCCACGTTCCAGCTCGCGTCTTCCCGCCCCCTCACCGAGTCGGAACTGGCAGTCGTCGCAGCGGCCAGATCGACGATCGACGCAACAACAGACGCGGGGCCCGACGAGGACGGCATCCACACGGTCGGAGCTGCTGTGCGCGGGAACGACGGTCGAATGCACGTGGGTGTGAACGTCCACCATTTCACGGGCGGTCCTTGCGCCGAGCTCGTCGCGCTCGGCGCGGCCCGCGCCGCCGGTGCCTTCGAGCTGACGCACATTGTCGCGGTTGCGAATCACGGCCGCGGGGTCATGAGTCCCTGCGGGCGCGACCGACAGGTGCTCGCCGACCACTACCCCGACATTCGCGTGATCTTGCCCGGGCCCGATGGCCTGATCAGCGTGGAAGCACGCGAGCTCCTCCCCCTCGCCTACGACCACGCCGCGGCGCAGGTGTAGGGAGCCCGCGG
The DNA here is from genome assembly GCF_049707175.1 of Pseudoclavibacter helvolus. Taxonomy (GTDB): domain Bacteria; phylum Actinomycetota; class Actinomycetes; order Actinomycetales; family Microbacteriaceae; genus Pseudoclavibacter; species Pseudoclavibacter helvolus_A. Next base: position 87,230 of record NZ_JBNAFM010000009.1, read on the forward strand.
CGGTCTCACCCAGCATTCCTGCTGGACAATGGGCGAATGGACATGTCGCGTGAGGACTTCGAGGCTCTGGTCGTCGACGAGCTGGACGCGCTGCCTGACGAGATGGTCGATGGTCTCGACAACGTGATCTTCGTCGTCGAAGACCGCCCGGAAGACGGCTCGCTCGATCTTCTCGGGGTCTACGAGGGCTTCGCGCTCACGGACCGCGGCCAGTACGGTTTCGGCGAGCTGCCGGACCGCATCGTGCTCTTCCGCGAACCGCTGCTGTCGATCTGCGACGATGAGGAAACGCTCCGCGACGAGGTGCATACGACACTCGTGCACGAGATCGCGCATTTCTATGGCATCGACGATGCGCAGCTCCACGAACTCGGCTGGGCGTAGGGCGACCGCATTCGTTCAGTGCGGGCCCGGTACGCTTCCGGGATGCAGCACTCGGCACCAGCACGCGAGCCCCTGCGGGTCGGACGTCTCCTATGGGGCATCCTGTTACTCCTCGCGGCCCCGGCGTTCGCCATCTGGATCGCGGTGGTGGGTCTCCTGTCGGCGTTCGCGGCCGCGAACATCACCGTCAATGCCACTGGCTCCATCCCGGTGCTCGCCTCACTCGGGCAGGGCCTTCTCTCGGCGTTCGCGTACTGGGCTACGTTCATCTCAGCGGGCGCTGGCCTGATCGCGTTGATCCTGCTGGGCGTGCAGAGCATTCAAGCGGCGCGGAGGCCCGCACCTGCCTCTCCTGGCCCCACCTTCGCCGCAGTCCTCTGGGCCTGGGCTCTCGCGATTCCCCTCGCCACGGGATTCGGCGCGCTGGTCGGAACGGTGCTCGCCCCGGTCGCCGACAGCATCGGCACCGACCTGTCGCTCGACGCAGGCCCCGGCACGGGCATCAACTACGACGACGCCGTCTACGGTCTCATGACGGGCGGCGCCTGGCTGCTCGCGGCGATCATCGGGCTCGCACTCGCCATCGTCCGCACGATTCGGTTCGTCCGCTCCCGTCGCCAGGCCAGGGCCGGGCATGCCGGGGACGCTGCCCGCTGAGACTGGTCGTCAGGCTCACTGGCCGGGTTCTACCTCGATGACGACATCGGCCAGGAGGAACGGAGCATTACGGCGCCAGTGCTCGCGCTCCTGAGCTGCCCACATCTCCCAGAACTCCTCGAAGACGCCGATATCGCCCGGTCGTGACAGGGCCCGCGGTTTCCGGTGCGCCTCATCGAGCTCGATCCACACCGTTGTGGTCGCGAGGGGCGCGCTCTCGCGGGTCAGTGACCCGCACCCCTCGATGATCAGCGGCGCACCGCCATCGATGTCGCGCCATGGCCCTGACGCATCCGCCGCCCAATCCCAGCTCTGGTAGCCGGGGCGGTTCGCGCCGCCCGGATGCTCGTGCTTGAGCATGTCGCGGTGCACCGCCTGCGAGGCGGCGGCGAGCCCACCCCAGCCCGGGTACGCGTCGTCCAGCGACACGAGCTGCGCATCCACGAAGCCCCGGTCTCGGAATGCAGCGAGCAGTTCCCCCGCGAGCGTGGTCTTGCCCGAACCGGAGCCGCCGTCGATGAGCACGACCGGCCGCGCACCGCCCGCGTCGGCAAGCACTCGGTCCAGGAGCTGCGCCGCCGCGGTCACGCGCTGCCCACGAGCCGGTATGACCCAGTCGCCACGGCGACCGCGACGGCGGCCGCCGCGATCGCGACCGCGGCCATCACCAGCACGACGTCCCGCCAGCCGAGCCGCGAGGGCCGGGCCCAGGTTCGCGCCACGTCCTCCGCGCCGAATCCGCGCGCTTCCATCACGGTCGCGAGGGTGCCGGCCCGCCGGATCGCGAGCGCAAGCAGCGCGAACGCCATCGTCATCAGGCGTCTGACCGCACCCGAGTCACCCAGCCCGCGCGCCCGCCGCGCCTGGCTCATCGCAGTCCAATCGTCACGGAAGACGGCGAAGAGGCGGATGCCCGCGAGCGCCGAGACGACGAACCGTGCGGGCAGGTGCGCGACCTGGGCGAGCCCATCGGCGAGGCGTGTCGGGTCGATGCGACTGAGCACCACGAGCGTGGGCAGGCCGATGGCGAGCACTCGCAGCCCGACGGCGATGGCCAGCTGAATGGAGTTGTCGGTGATGTTCGCGTAGAGGAACTGCCCGTAACTGGTCCCGCCCGGCTTGGCGTACAGCAGCATGCTCATGGCCGAGACCGGGGCTGCGACGAGCAGAATCCAGCTCGAGCGCAGCGCCTCCAGCGGGCGGACCCCGGCGATGCCGAGGGCGACCGTCGCGAGCGCGAGGGCGACCACCGCGGAGGTCACGTCGAGCGTCGTGAGGAGTGGAATGGAGTAGAGCACCGCGGCGAGGAACGGCGTGACCGGGTTGACTCGGTCGAGGAACCGCTCACCGGCGGGCAGCACCTCGGCCGGAACCCCGTCACGGTCGAGGTCGGGCGTCCGCGCCGGTCGTGCGCCGGGTGCCGCGAGGTCGCGGCTCATGCTGGCACCGTCGCGTTTGCTCGCTCGTGGGCTTCGATGCGGATGCACTGGTCGCCGAGTACGCGCACGAGCTGTTCGTCGTGGGTCACGGAGACCAGCGAGTGCCCCTCGGCGACGAGGCCCGACATGATGGTGACGAGCTCCGTCCAGGTTCTCCGGTCCTGCCCGAAGGTGGGCTCGTCGAAGATGAGGACCCGAGGCGCCGTCGCGAGGACCGTCGCGACTGAGAGCCTGCGCTGCTCACCGCCCGAGAGGGTGAACGGGTGCGCTTCGGCGAGGTGCGAGAGCCGGAGCGCCGCCAGCAGTTCGTCGACGCGCTCGCTCGTCTCTCGTTTTCCACGGCCCGCCGCATCCGGGCCCACCTCCAGCTCACGTCGCACCGTGGGGGCGACGAACTGGTGCTCCGGTTGCTGGAAGACGGTGCCGATGCGTGTGAGCAGCTGGCGGGAGCGCCAGGCAGACGGATGCGGACCGGCTGGCTGTGGTCGCCGGAGCCGGCCCAGGCCCCAGCCGTTCGCTCGCACACGTGGGTCGTCGCCCGCGTCGCGCAGGGCAGTCGTCGCGCGGACTTCGCCCTCGACCGGCTTCAGCAGGCCGGCGAGCGTCAGCGCGAGGGTCGTCTTGCCTGCTCCGTTCGGTCCGAGCACGACGGTCGACTCCCCCGCCCGGAGTGTAGCGTCGAGCTGGGTATGCAGGGGGTGGTCGGCCCGCCCGAAGCCGAGGCTATCGGCCACGAGCAGCTCGGCACCCGGCGCAACCGGGGCTCGCGGCACCTGCGGCTCGTGCCCGCCGATCCAGACGCCAGCGGCGAGGAGCGCATCCCGGTGCCGCTCGAGGACCACATCCGGATCGCCGTCGGCGAGCAGATGCTGGTCACCACCGAGCACGACGACCCGGTCGACGCTCGAGCGCCACACATCGACGCGGTGCTCGATCACGATGAGCGTCGCGCTTCTCGCTTTCGCAGCACGGACGACCGCATCGCGGACCTCCTCGACGCCTGCCGGATCAAGGTTGGCGGTCGGTTCGTCGAGCAGGATGAGGTTCGGACGCATCGCGAGCACACCGGCGATCGCGAGGCGCTGCCGTTCACCGCCGGAGAGTTGGGCCGTCGAACGATCCAACGGCATCCGCAGGCCGACCGCGTCGAGCGCCTCGCGGACACACACCCACGTCTCCGCTCGCGGGACCCCGAGATTCTCGCACCCGAACGCGACATCGTCGCCGATGCGGGCGAGGATCGTGTTGGCCTGCGGGTCCTGCAGCACCAGCCCGACGGTGCCGCGAGCATCCGTCGGGTGCTTGCCGTCGATCAGCAGCGAGCCGAGCTCCTGACCGTCGTCCTCGTGGTCGCCGAGCACGCCCGCAAGCGCCGCCAGGAGCGTCGACTTCCCCGCTCCCGACGGCCCGAGCAGGAGCACCGACTCGCCGGGCTCGATCGTCAGGTCGAGTCCGGAGACCGCCAGCTTCGCCCGGTCGGCGTGCCGCCAGCCCCACCCCCTCGCCACAACGCTCGCGCCCACGCGGGTCAGCCGATTCGCTTCGTGCTTCTGCCCGCAGCGAAGCGGTTCAGTGCGCCGGTCGCGGCGAGCGCGCGCGTCAGCAGCCAGCCGACGACACCCGCCAGCACGGCACCCGACACCACGATCGAGACCAGGTAGATCGTGAGGAGCTCAGGCCCCTTCTCGATGTTGGCGCTCAGGAAGAGCTCGAGTACCCACGCGGCGACCGCAGCGCCAGCGCCAGCGAGCATCGCGACGCCGAGGCCGAAGCGCTTGTAGAAGAACAGCGCGAAGATGATCTCGGCGCCGAGTCCCTGGGCGATGCCCGAGTAGACCGTCTCGATCGACCACTGGCTGCCGAGCAGCATCGAGACCGACGCCGCGAGCACCTCGACGAAGAGGGCTGCGCCCGGCTTGCGGATGATGAGCCCGCCGAGCACGCCGCCGAGCAGCCAGATACCGACCGCGATGCCGCCGACGCCGGGTGTGAACGCATCCATCACCGTGAACCACGCGTAGCCGACGCTGTTCCAGACGATGAAGATGAGCCCCGTCGCGACGCCGAGGACAGCGGCCGTGACGATGTCAATGACGCGCCAACGGAAGCGGCTCTTCGCCGGCTTCGCCGGAGCCTGCGCTGGCGCGGCAGGAGATGGATGTGCAGAGGTTGTCATGTGTGTGCCCTTTCGAGTGAAAGTGCACGGGCACAGAGCCTGGGGGTGGCTCTGCTCGGAGATGTGCCTCCCTGCGCTGGCATTACCCAGATCAGGTTTGACGGTCGAAGGCTTGTGCCTTCCTCTCAGCCCGGACTACCGGACTCCCGTGAACACCCCCGAGTATAGGCCGAACCGTGGCGCGAGCTACTTCTTGAGCGCCTTGATGAGGCGGGGAAGCGCGTGCCCGACGGTCCACACGAGCGGAATCGACACGACGAGCAGCGTGATGAGGTTCGGGCGGAAGCTGGTGCCGAACTCGTCGTCGACGTAGGCGCCGACCGGGACCGCCATGCCGCCACCACCGCCGCCCGAGGAGTTCTCCTGGCCTTCCTCGTTGCTCTCGCCGCCGCCGTAGCCATACGAAACGAGAGCGACCGGCAGGATCGTCGACTTGCCAAGCTCGACCTTCTCGCCATAGGCGAGCGTGACGCCGAGCTTCTTGACGGAATCGGTGAGGTTCTGTGTGAGGTTCGTCATGCGGCCAGCGTAGGTGCTCGACATGCCTGCCAACCAGGAGAAGTCCTGTGTGCTGGCGGGCGAGAGCGCTCCCACGCTTTGGTAGCTTTAGTGCCTGCATCCACACGCGATGTTCTTCGATGAAGCAATAGGAGCGTGCATGAAAACGTGGCCCGGCAATGCCTACCCCCTCGGAGCGACATTCGACGGAAGCGGCACCAACTTCGCGATCTTCAGCGAAGCCGCCCACAAGGTCGAGCTGTGCCTCTTCGATGAGGACGGCAATGAGGAGCGGGTAAGGCTCCACGAGCAAGATGCGCACGTCTGGCACGCCTACCTCCCGCACGTGCAGCCCGGCCAGCAGTACGGCTACCGGATGCACGGCGACTACGACCCCTCGAACGGCAGCCGGTGCAACCCGGCGAAGCTGCTCCTCGACCCGTACGCGAAGGCCACAACGGGCGACATCGACTGGGACCAGTCGCTGTTCAGCTACAACTTCGGCGACCCCGACTCCTTCAACGACCTCGACTCCGCGCCCCACATGATGAAGGGCGTCGTCATCAACCCCTACTTCGACTGGGCGGGCGACCGGAAGCCGGGAATCCCCTACAACGAGTCCCTCATCTACGAGGCCCACGTCAAGGGCCTCACCGAGCTGCACCCCGACGTGCCCGAGGAAATTCGCGGCACCTACGCCGGCATCGCGCACCCCGCAATCGTCGAGCACCTCAAGCGTCTCGGCGTCACCGCCATCGAGCTCATGCCCGTGCATCAGTTCGTGCAAGACAGCACACTGCTCGAAAAGGGCCTCCGCAACTATTGGGGCTACAACACCATCTCGTTCCTCGCGCCCCACGCCGACTACGCCTCGCAGGGCACGTCAGGCCAGCAGGTGCAGGAATTCAAGTCGATGGTGCGCACCCTGCACGCCAACGGCATCGAGGTCATCCTCGACGTCGTCTACAACCACACGGCCGAAGGCAACCACCTCGGGCCGACCCTCAGCTTTCGCGGCATCGACAACGCCGCCTACTACCGCCTCGAAGAAGACGATAAGCGGTACTACACCGACTACACGGGCACCGGCAACTCGCTCAACATGCGCCACCCGCATTCGCTGCAGCTCATCATGGACTCGCTGCGCTACTGGGTCACCGAGATGCACGTCGACGGCTTCCGCTTCGACCTCGCATCCACCCTCGCCCGCGAACTGCACGACGTCGACAAGCTGTCGACCTTCTTCGACCTCGTGCAGCAAGACCCTGTGGTCTCGCAGGTGAAGCTCATCGCCGAGCCCTGGGACGTCGGACCCGGCGGCTACCAGGTCGGTAACTTCCCTCCCCAGTGGACAGAGTGGAACGGCAAGTACCGCGATACCGTCCGCGATTTCTGGCGCGGCGAGCCCTCGACGCTCGGCGAGTTCGCAAGCCGCATCACCGGCTCCGCAGACCTCTACGAGCACTCCGGTCGGCGCCCCTTCGCATCCATCAACTTCGTGACCGCCCACGACGGCTTCACGCTGCGCGACCTCGTCTCCTACAACGAGAAGCACAACGACGCCAACGGTGAGAACGGCAACGACGGCGAAAGTCACAACCGCTCCTACAACCTCGGCGTCGAAGGCCCCACCGACGACCCCGAGATCAACGCCATGCGTGCCAGGCAGCAGCGGAACATCATCGCGACGATGCTGCTCAGCCAGGGCGTGCCCATGCTCCTCCACGGCGACGAGCTCGGCCGCACGCAGGAGGGCAACAACAACACCTACGCCCAAGACAGCGAGCTCAGCTGGGTGCACTGGGAGAACGCCGACGAGCCGCTCATCGAATTCACCCGCGCCGTCGCCCAGCTGCGAGCAGACCACCCGACGTTCCGACGACGCCGCTTCTTCAACGGCCGCGTCGAGAAGCGCGCAGAAGGATCCGCGTTGCCGGACATCGTGTGGCTGTCGACCGACGGCACGCAGATGGCCTCAGAAGACTGGAACGCAGAGTTCGTGAAGTCGATGGGCATGTTCCTGAACGGCAACGCCATCGCCGGCCGCGACGAACGCGGCGAGGAAATCACCGATGTGAGCTTCATGGTCTACTTCAACGCCAGCGAGACGGTCGTCGAGGCGACCCTCCCCAGCGTCGAGATCACCTCGCACTGGGACATCGTCATCGATACCTCCGGCATGCACACCGACCTCGAAGGCATCGAGCCAGGCGCGACGATCCCGCTCGAACCGCGCTCGCTCGTCGTGCTGCGCGAGGCGGAGCTCAAGGAGAAGCCAGACCACTCGGTCGCTGCCTCCGTCGCCGCCATGACGACACCCATCCCCATCATCACGCGGCCTCCCCTCGGCAGCTGACCCATGAACAGCGCGACGGAGACCATGATGCGCATCCCATCCAGCACCTACCGATTCCAGCTGACCTCGGAGTTCGACCTCGACGCCGCCGCCGAGCAGCTCCCCTACTTGGAGCAGCTCGGCGTGGGCTGGGTGTACCTCTCGCCCATCCTGCAGGCAACCCCGGGCAGCACCCACGGCTACGACGTCGTCGACCCCTCACGGGTGGACGACGAGCGGGGCGGTCGAGAAGCCCTCGAGCGATTCTCGGCCAGAGCACGCGAGCTCGGCCTCGGCGTGCTCGTCGACATCGTGCCCAACCACATGGGCGTCGGCACGCCCCGCGACAACCCGTGGTGGTGGGACGTGCTCGCGAACGGTAAGGATGCGGCGCACGCCGACTCCTTCGACATCGACTGGGAGGCGGGCGGCGGCAAGCTGCTCATCCCGACCGTCGGCGACGACGACATGCCGCGCGAGCGGGGCGACGCGATCGCCAACGTGAGCATCGACCGCGAGGCGGGCGTGCTCCGCTACCACTCCACCGAATTCCCCCTCGCCGAGGGCTCCGCACCGGAGGGCGCCTCGGTGCGCGATGTGCTCGATAAGCAGCACTACCAGCTCATCCACTGGCGCCAAGGCGACAGCCGCCTCAACTACCGCCGCTTCTTCACCATCACGTCACTCGCGGGCATCCGCGTCGAAGACGACTCCGTGTTCGAGGCCGCGCACGCCGAGATCTTCGACTGGATGCGACACCGCCTCGTCGACGGCCTGCGCATCGACCACCCGGACGGGCTGCGCGACCCAAGCGGCTACCTGCGCCACCTCGCCGACCGCACCCGAGGCGCCTACGTGCTCGTCGAGAAGATCCTCGAGGGCGACGAGTCGCTCCCCGCCGACTGGCGCACCGCCGGCACCACCGGTTACGATGCGCTCGGGCAGATCGACCGGGTGCTCGTCGATGCGAACGCCGAGGAAACGCTCGACGAGCTCGCCGGGAAAGACGGCCAGCCCATCTACTGGGAGCAGCTGATCCACGAGGCGAAGCGCGCCGTCGCGGATGTCTCGCTGAACGCCGAGATCCGCCGCATCGCCCGTGAGCTGCACTCGACGGGGCTCGAGAGCGAGCTCATCGAGGACTCGGTCACCGAGATCGCCGCCCACTTCGGCGTCTACCGCAGCTACCTGCCCACGGGCGCCAACCACCTCGCCGCGGCAGCACAGGCCGCCAAGGAGCAACGGCCCGACCTCGCCGAAGCGATCGCGCGCATCCTGCCGTTCCTCGAAGCACCCGAAGCCGAGGCAGCTCTGCGCCTCCAGCAGACCACCGGCATGATCATGGCCAAGGCCGTCGAAGACCGATCGTTCTACCGCTACGCGCGCCTCACCTCGCTCAACGAGGTCGGCGGCGACCCAAACCTCTTCTCGATCACCCCAGAGCGGTTCCACGAACTGCAAGCGGCGCGCGCCCGCGACTGGCCGGACGCCATGACCACCCTGTCGACGCACGACACGAAGCGCGGCGAAGACACGAGGGCACGCATCACCGCACTCAGCGAGGTGCCCGAGTTCTGGGCCGAGAGCGTCGCCGAGCTGCAGAACGTCGCCCCCATCGACGACAACGCCTTCGCGCAGCTCACCTGGCAGGCCATCATCGGAGCCTGGCCCGCATCCCGTGAGCGCCTCGTCGACTACCTGGAGAAGGCAGCCCGCGAAGCCGACCTGCACACGAGCTGGACGAACCCCAACCAGGAGTTCGAGGCACAACTGCACGCTGCCGTCGACGCCGTCTTCGACAACCCCGTCGCCTCGAACATCGTGCAGAACGTCGTCGCCGAGACTCAGGCCGCTGGCTGGTCGAACTCGCTCACCGCAAAGATCGTGCAGCTCACCATGCCAGGCATCCCAGACGTCTACCAGGGCACCGAGCTCTGGACACGAACACTGGTCGACCCGGACAACCGCCAGAGCGTCGACTACTCGTCGCGCACCGCGGCGCTCGACGCGATCCTGCACGGCGCCGTTCCCGAGATCGACGACTCCGGTGCGGCCAAGCTGCTCGTCACCGCAGCGTGCCTGCGACTGCGCCGAAGCCGCCCTGAGCTCTTCACCGACTACGAGGGCATCGTCGCGAACGGTCCCGCCGCAGAGCACGCACTGGCGTTCTCGCGCGGCGGCGCCATCACGATCGGCACACGCCTTCCCATCGGCCTCGAGCAAGGCGGAGGCTGGATCGGCACGACCATCCCCCTGCCGGAGGGCGAGTGGATCGACCAGCTCACCGCATCCGTCTACGTCGGCGGCAAAGACGTGCCGCTCGCGGCGATCCTGCAGCAGTACCCCGTGGCGCTGCTCGCGAAGTCCTGACCGCCGCCCGCATCCACACCACCTCGTCTTCCACCAAGGAGTTCTCTGTGCGCGATTCACGCTTCGACGTCTGGGCGCCAAACGCCGAGACGCTGACCCTCCTCCTCGACGGCACCCAGCTGCCCATGCGGCGCACCGAGGGCGACTGGTGGGTGCCGGATGCGCCGCTCGAGGCCGATGAGGCGACGCACGACTACGGGTACCTCGTCGACGGCGACACGAATCCCGTTCCGGACCCCCGCTCGCGGTGGCAGCCGGACGGCGTGCACGGCCTCTCGCGCACCTTCGACCCGACCAGGCACCCGTGGCTGGATGGCGACTGGACGGGGCGACCGCTCGCGGGCTCCGTCATCATCGAGGTGCACATCGGCACGTTCACCCCGCAGGGCACCCTCGACTCGGCCATCGACCGCCTCGACCACTTGCAGCAGCTCGGCGTCGACTTCGTCGAAGTCATGCCCGTCAACGCGTTCAGCGGCACCCACGGCTGGGGCTACGACGGCGTCGACTGGTTCGCCGTACACGAAGGCTACGGCGGCCCCGCCGCCTACCAGCGCTTCGTAGATGCCTGCCACGAGCGCGGCATCGGCGTCATCCAGGACGTCGTCTACAACCACCTCGGCCCATCCGGGAACTACCTCGGCAAGTTCGGCCCGTACCTGTCAGACCACCACGCCACGGCCTGGGGCGACACTGTCAACCTCGACGGCGAGCACTCCGACGAAGTCCGCGCTTACCTGCGCGACAACGTGGCCATGTGGCTGCGCGACTACCACGTCGACGGGCTCCGGCTCGACGCCGTGCACGCGCTGGTCGACGACCGGGCCGTGCACATTCTCGAGGAGTTCGCGCGAGACGTCGACGAACTCGAGGCGCACCTGGGCCGTCCGCTCACCCTCATCGCCGAATCCGACCTCAACAACCCCCGCCTCATCACCTCCGACGAGGCCGGCGGCTACGGACTCGACGCGCAGTGGTCCGACGACTTCCACCACGCAGTACACGTCAACCTCACCGGCGAGACGAGCGGCTACTACGCCGACTTCGAAGGCCTCGACGCGCTCGCGAAGGTGCTCACGAAGGGCTTCTTCCACGACGGAACGCTCTCCACCTTCCGCGGCCGCCACCACGGCCGACCGCTCCCCGCGCAGACCCGCACCTGGCGCCTCGTCGTCTCCTCGCAGAACCACGACCAGATCGGCAACCGCGCCGTCGGCGACCGGATCACCGCCACCCTCTCCCCCGGCCAGCTCGCGATCGCGGCGACCCTCGAGCTCACCTCTCCCTTCACTCCCATGCTGTTCATGGGCGAGGAGTGGGGCGCCACGACGCCGTTCCAGTTCTTCTCGTCGCACCCGGAACCGGAGCTCGCGAAGGCGACCGCCGAGGGACGCATCGGCGAGTTCGCGCGCATGGGGTGGGACCCGAGCGTGGTCCCGAACCCGCAGGAGGAGGAGACCTTCACTCGCTCGAAGCTCGACTGGACCGAACTCGAGCGGCCCGAGCACGCGCGACTCCTCGAGATCTATCGCGAGCTCATCGCCCTCCGCCGACGCGAGGCTGACATCACCACGCCGTGGCTCGACGCGAGCACCGTCGCGGTGTCACAGGAGCACGGCACACTCGTCATCTCGCGCGGCAGCGTGGTCATCGCCGTGAACTTCTCCGACGTTGAGCGTGAGCTGCGCATCGAGCGAGCCGTCGAGGTCCTCTTCTCGACGGATGCAGACGCGGCGCTCGGCGAGACCACCGGCACCGTCACCGGCGCCCCGGTCCGCGCATCCGCGGTCCCGCTGCGTCTTCCCGCGCAGAGCGCCGCGGTCCTCCGCGTCAGCTAGCCCCTGCCCCGGGGCGCCGGAGGCCCGCGTCCGCTGCCGACCAAGGTGCGTGACCAAACGGAAGTTCGGGCAGCACGTGGCCTCGAAACCACGCTTTCATCACGCAAGTTGGACATGCGGACGTGGTCGTGCTCGGCCCGCTGGCTACTATGGTGCTCTCAACGCGAGGGAGCGCTCTCATGGGCAAGATCGTCATGTACGCCACGGTGTCAGTCGACGGATTTATCGCCGACGTCAACGATGATCCCGGCCCGCTCTTCGACTGGCTGACCAGCGGTGACGTCGCGCTCGACAACGGCGGCGTCCTGAAGGTCTCGCGGACCTCCTACGACTACACCCGGCCGTACTGGGATGGGATCGGCGTGACAATCGCCGGCCGCGGCGTCTTCGATCTCACTGACGGTTGGGATGGAACGCCTCCGAGCGGCGTCGACCATGTGGTCGTCGTGACACACCGACCGAAGCCGGAGGGCTGGCACCCCGAACTGCCGTTCTCCTTCGTCGAAGGCATTGAGGAGGCTGTCGCTCGAGCCAAGGAGCTCGCCGGTGACCGAACCGTCGAGGTGGCGGCAGGTGACATCGGCGGCCAGGCGCTGGCGGCCGGTCTCGTCGACGAGGTGCGGATGGACGTCGTGCCGGTGGTCTTCGGCGCAGGGAAACGCTTCTTCGGCCCCGTCGATGCGCAGCACCTGCTGGAGGACGCAGACACGGTGCTCCAAGGCCATCGGGTGCTGCACCTGCGCTATCCGGTGCGCCGCCCGGCGCGCTGATTCACGACGCCCGCCAGGAAGGCGGGTTCGCTTGTCGCCCACGGAACGTCGGCGTACCCTGAGCCGCATGTGCAGGAACATCACTGAATTGCGCGGGCTCGAACCCGCCGCAAACGACGACGAGATCGAGGCTACCGCGCGCCAGTATGTGCGTAAGGTCTCCGGAGTCACGCATCCGACCGACCGCACTCGCGAGGCCTTCGAGAAGGCCGTGCGCGAGATCGCCCACATCACCGAGCATCTCCTCGATGAGCTCCCCGAGCGGCGACAGCCGCCGAAGACGGTGCCACCCCTGCGACGCCCCGAGGTGCAGGCGCGCATCGCGGCTCGCGAGGCCGCGAAAACCGCCTCCTAGCCCCAGCCTCAGTGGCGGTCCTGCGTGTCGTCCTGCGCTCGATTGACCCGCTCACTGAGTCCGACGGTGCCGTCGCTGCGCTCTCCGCGGCCGAGCAGCGAGGCGGGGCGCAGCGCGAACTTGCCGAAGCGAGCAACCGCCTGATCGACGGCCCGCTCCGCTGCCTCCCAGTCGTCGTCCTCCTCGGCCCCGAACAGCGACAACTGGCCGACGCTGCCCGCCTCCACGAGCTGCTCGGCCCGCACCCCGATGAGGCGGACCGGCCTGGGCGGCACGAGGGCCGCGCGCAGCATCTCCCGTGCCTCGAGGTAGAGCGAATGTCCGACATCGCTCGGCTCTGCGAGCGTGTGCGACCGCGTGATCGTCGAGAAGTCGGACCAGCGGAGCTTGATACCGACCTGGCGCGCCTGCAGACCGGCGCGACGCAGGCGCGTCGCCACCGCATCCGCTTGCGCCCGCACCTCGCGCTCGAGGAACACGAAGTCGCTCACGTCTTCGAAGAACGTCTGCTCGTGACTAATCGACTTCTCCCGGTGCACCTCCTCGACGCCCCGCTCGTCGCGGCCCCACGCGAGCGCGCTCAGCTTCGCCGCACCGGCTTTGCCGACCACCCGCTCAAGCACCGGCACCGGGGTGTGGGCGAGGTCGAAGACCGTGTGGACGCCCACGCCTCGCAGCTTGGCCTCGCTCTTCTCGCCGACGCCCCAGAGCGCGCCCACGGGCAGGTGGTGCAGAAACGGGATCGTCTCCTCGTGCGGAATGACGAGCATGCCGTTCGGCTTGCACTTTCCGGAGGCGAGCTTCGCAACGAACTTCGTGGATGCGGCGCCCACCGAGCACGTGAGCCCCGTCTGCGCCTTCACCCGCTCCCGCAACCTCGCCGCGATTTCGCCAGGCGAGCCGAAGAGCAAGCTCGCCCCGGACACGTCGAGGAACGCCTCATCGATCGACAGCGGCTCGACGAGCGGCGTAAACTCCCGGAAAATCTCCATAACCTGCTGTGACGCCTCGCGGTACTTGTGCATGCTGCCTGGCAAGACAACCGCCTCGGGGCACCGCGCGATGGCCTGATGCATGGGCATCGCGCTGCGGACTCCCCTCGCGCGCGCCTCGTAGCTGGCGCTCGAGACCACGCCGCGCTCCCGCGTGCCGCCGACGATCACAGGCTTGCCCACGAGGTCGGGCCGCTCGAGCAGCTCAACGGCAACGAAGAAGGCATCCATGTCGACGTGGAGGATGCTCGCGGACGCGTCGCGGTCGGACGCCGCACCCGTCTGCCGCACGCCCATGTCTTTCCTCGTCATGCATCCATTGTGCGTTGCGCCACCGACATCTGCAGGACGCTCTGCGCGAATAGACTCTGCCCATGCAGCTCAACGAGTCTCGCGCCTGGACCGCCTTCTACGCACCCGGAACCCCGAAGGACATCGATGTCCCAACCGGCTCGCTCCCCGACATGCTGTCGGAGGTCGCCACCCGCTTCCCGGATAAGCCTGCTATCGAGTTCTTCGGCGCGCAGACGACGTTCTCTGAGCTGCAGGACCAGGTGCTGCGGTTCGCGCAGGGCCTGCGCCGCATCGGCGTGAAGCGCGGTGACAGGGTCGCGCTGATCATGCCGAACGCGCCGCAGCACGTGGTCGCGTTCTACGCGGTGCTGCGCCTCGGCGCCATCGTGGTCGAGCACAACCCGCTCTACACTCGCGACGAGCTGCGCACGCAGTTCGAAGACCACGGCGCCGAGATCGTCATCGCCTGGGATAAGGCCGCGCCCACGGTGCAGTCGCTCCCCCACTCCCTCGGCATCCGCCACGTGATCGCCGTCGACGTGACGCGCGGCATGCCGCTCAAGACCCAGTTGCTCCTCCGCCTTCCCATCGCCAAGGCACGGGAATCTCGCGCCAAGCTCAGCGCGAAGGCACCCGGCACCGTCCCGTTCGAGAAGCTGGCGAAACAGCAGCCGCTCGACGCCAGCATCCCGACCCCCGGCGCGGAAGACCTTGCCAGCCTGCAGTACACGAGCGGCACCACCGGCAACCCGAAGGGCGCGATGCTCACGCACCGCAACCTGTGGTCCAACGCCCGCCAGGGGGCGGCGTGGATGCCGGAGTTCACGGCAGGGAACGAGACGATCTACGGCGTCCTGCCCATGTTCCACGCGTTCGGCGTGCTGCTCTCCGTCATCTACTCGGTCAGCGTCGGCGCGAAGGCCGTGCTCTTCCCGACGTTCGACCCCGAGCTGGTCATCGAGGCGTCGAAGAAGTCGCCTGCCACGTTCATCCCAGCCGTCCCGCCCATGTACGACCGGCTCGCCCGCGTCGCGAAGGAGGGGAAGCTCGACCTTTCCGGCGTCATCTACGCCATCTCCGGGGCGATGACGCTCAACGACGGCATCGTGCACCGCTGGGAAGCCGTCGCGGGCGGCCAGCTCGTCGAGGGCTACGGCCTGACTGAGACCTCACCCGTCGCGCTCGGCAACCCCTTCACCGACAAGCGCAAGACCGGCACCATCGGCATTCCTTTCCCGTCGACCTTCATTAAGGTCACCGACCCGAGCGACCCAGGCAAGGAGGTCGAGCTCGGAGAGGTGGGTGAACTGCTCATCAAGGGTCCGCAGACCTTCCAGGGGTACTGGAACCGACCGGAGGAAACCGCCGAGGTGCTCATCGAGGGCGGTTGGGTGCGCTCCGGTGACCTGGTCGTGCAGGATGAGGACGGCTTCGTGACCGTGGTTGACCGCAAGAAGGAGCTCATCATCACCGGCGGCTTCAACGTGTCGCCCTCTGAGGTCGAGCGGGTCGTCACGGAGGTTCCGGGCGTCGCCGAGGCCGCAGTCGTCGGCATCAAGCGCGGTGGTGGGGCCGAGGTGGTGACGGCCGTGGTCGTGCTCGAGGAGGGCGCGAGCTTCGACGAGGCGTCTGCCCGTGCGTTTGTCCGCGAGCGGCTCTCCGAGCACAAGGTTCCGCGCGCCTACATCGTCTGGGAGGAGTTGCCGAAGTCGCTCATCGGCAAGGTGTTGCGCAAAAAGGTGCGGGATGCGCTGCAGCAGAACCGCGCCGCGACGGCGGCCCCTGCAGACGACGAAGACTGAGACGCGACCGCTTGGCCCCTCCTCCGGGGGGCGCCTCCTGACAGCGAAGAGCCCTCCGCCTGGACCCAGGTGGAGGGCTCGTCGCTGTGGCGGCGCCCTCAGGCGCCTGAGACGTACCGTTCGCCGTCCGGCGTGAGGCGTGTGCCCGTCGGGCCTTCGAGGTCGACGAGGCCCGCGCGCGCAGCCTGCCGAATGGAAGCCGGGACGTTGACCGGCACTCGCCAGGTCATGCGCTCGAACTCGCGTGCGATGCTCACCGCCGAGACCTCTCCGTCGCCGTCCAGTATGGACGCGATGGCGAGCGCGATCCGCTGCCCGTTGTTCGTCGGCCTGAGCGCAGCCGCGGCCTCATCGAGGCCCCACGAGCGGGCAGCGGTTGCTCGAGGACGTCCGGTGCCGCCGCTCCGGGCACCTGCGCGCGTGCGCGAGCCGATCGACGCGCTCGCCCCACGGCCGGGTGCTTCTGCTGCGGCGCCCGCGGCGACGCCGGGGGCCGCAGCGCGTGCCTGTCCTGACCGTGCCCGTGTGGATGCGCGGACCGACGATCGGGGTCTGCGCACCTGCTCGGGTTTCGCCGCCACGCTCGGGGGTGTTGCCTGCGGCCCAGCTGGTGCGTCGGCTGCCTGTTTGGATGTCGCGGCCGGGGCGCTGTTGATCCCGGAGGGTCGACGCCTGCGTGCAGCGCGGGCAGAACCGGTGGCCTCCGCATCAACTCCGGGGGAACCACGTCGTCCGGCCGCTCGGGAGGACTCGACCCCGGCCAGCGCATCCGGTGCGGACGTGCGGATGTCGATGGGGGTGAGCTCGGCGGCATCGACGCCGAACTCGACCACCGCGGTCACGTAGCTGTCGAAGACAGCGCGGTGCACCGCCGTCTCGTGCTGTTCGACGAGCGCCACGATTCCCGGCATGGCGTCGATGAGGCGCGCGAAGCCGTGGGCATCGTCGCCCTCATCGGCCAGCAGCGCCGCGGCGCGCACCGTGTGCTGGTGCTGTTCCCCCACGGACGCGCCGGCCTCCTTCTCCGCCTTGCGCGCCTGCTTCTTGCGCTTCTTCTCGGACTTGGACTTCGTGCCCTGCTGATCGGCCGCGTTCTGGGCTTCAGCAGCGCGCTCCGCATCGGCCTTCTTCACGGGCTTGTTTTTCCCGTCGGCCTGCTTCTTCGTAGGCTTGTCCTTCTGAGACTTGGCGTTCTTGGCCTGCTCGTTCTTCGCGTTGTCCTGCTCAGCCTCGTCCTTCTTGACGTCGCCCGTGCTGGACTTGTCCTTCTTGAACTTGTCGCCCTTGTCCTTCTGAGATTTATCCTTCTTCGCCTTGTCCTTCTTGGACTTCTTGCCTTTGCCTTTCGCGCGCGCGGGCTTCTCGCTCTGAGCCGCCTCGCCCTTGGCGTTCTTGCGCTTGTCCCCGGTGGCAGGCGTCGCGAGCACCACGTCGGCCGGTGGCACGGCTGTCTCCGTCGCAAGCGAAGGCTGCGGTACCGTGTCGGCGGCCGATGCAGGACGAACCACCGACTTCGGCGGTTGCACGCGTTCCTTCTTGACCTTCGCCCGAGGCCCACCCTGGGTCGCGTCGGGGCGTTCCGCCCCGCGCTCCTTGCCAGATTTCTTGCCCATACGACTCACTTCTCCGTTCACCGAGGCCCTGTGGCTCTGACGTTAGCGCCAGAGCCACAGAGGCACCTTGAGGTCGTGCCCGACAATCCCTCGGTGTACGACTGCTGCGTCTTACGAGTTCTGCGCGCGCTCCAGAACCAGCTCGCGGACGCGAGCGGCATCCGCCTTGCCCTTCATGGCCTTCATGACGGCACCGATGACCGCGCCGGCGGCCTGGACCTTGCCGTCGCGAATCTTAGCCAGCACGTCGGGCTGCTGTGCCAGAGCCGCGTCGATGGCCTCGATGAGCGGTCCGTCGTCGCTGACCACGGCGAGGCCGCGCGACTCGACGACCTCGGCAGGCGATCCCTCGCCCGCGAGCACGCCCTCGAGCACGTCGCGCGCGAGACGGTCGTTGACCGTGCCGGCGGTGATGAGGCCGTCGAGCTCGGCGATCTGCTGCGGCGTCGCGAGGTCTGTGGCTTGCACACCTCGGTCGTTGGCGATTCTCGACAGCTCGCCCATCCACCACTTCTTCGCGCCGGCCGCGGTTGCCCCCGCGGCGACGGTGGCGTCGACGACGTCCAGCAGACCGGCGTTGGCGATGTCCTGGAACTCCTGGTCGGCGAAGCCCCACTCTGCCTTGAGGCGGCGGCGACGGGCGACGGGCGCTTCGGGAAGCGTCGCCCGCAGCTCTTCGACGAGCTCACGGCTCGGGCGAAGCGGCATGAGGTCAGGCTCCGGGAAGTACCGGTAGTCGTCGGCGTCCGACTTCGGACGCCCGGACGACGTGCGGCCAGTGTCTTCGTGCCAGTGACGGGTCTCCTGCGTGATGGTGCCGCCGGATGCGAGGATCGCGGCCTGCCGCTGGATCTCGTATCGAACCGCACGCTCGATCGACCTGAACGAGTTGACGTTCTTCGTCTCCGTGCGCGTGCCGAGCTTCTCCTCGCCCCGCGGACGGAGCGAGACGTTGGCGTCGCAGCGCAGGTTTCCGCGCTCCATGCGGGCCTCCGAGACGCCGAGCGCACGCACGATGTCTCGGATCGTCGAGACGTAGGCGGCCGCGAGCTGCGGCGTCTGCGCTTCGCCGCCGAAGATCGGCCTGGTCACGATCTCGACCAGCGGCACACCGGCGCGGTTGTAGTCGACCAGAGAGTACTCGGCTCCTTGGATGCGGCCGGTCGAGCCACCGACGTGCGTGAGCTTGCCCGCGTCCTCTTCCATGTGGGCGCGCTCGATCGGCACGTGGAAGACCGTCCCGTCCTCGAGCTCGACTTCCACCTCACCGTCGAAGGCGATCGGGTCGTCGTATTGCGAGATCTGGTAGTTCTTCGGGTTGTCCGGGTAGAAGTAGTTCTTCCTCGCGAAGCCGGAGACCTCCGCGATCTCGCAGCCGAGCGCCAGCCCGAGCGCGATCGAGTAACGCACGGCCTGCTCGTTGACCACGGGAAGCGTGCCGGGGAGGCCCAGGTCGACGGGGCCGATGTTGGTGTTCGGCTCTCCACCGGTCTCGTTTCCCGAGTGATTCGGGGTGTCGGAGAACATCTTCGTCTTGGTGCCGAGTTCGACGTGCACCTCGAGCCCAATGACGGGCTCGTAGAGCTCCAGTGCGCGGTCGTAGTCCATCAGCTCTGCCTTGGCCATCAGCGTGCACCTGCCTTCAGCTGAGGGGCCTGCGCGAGCAGGGGTCCACCCCAGCGGTCTTCGAGAGTCTGTTCGAGTGCCGCGGCCACGGTGTAAAGGCGCGCGTCATCCCGGGCTGCGGCCATGAACTGGATGCCGACGGGCAGCCCGTTCTCGGGTGCAAGTCCACCGGGCACCGAGATGCCGGGAACGCCCGCGAGGTTCGCGGGAATCGTGGTGAGGTCGGCGAGGTACATCGACGTCGGGTCTTCGGCCTTCTCGCCCAGCTTGTAGGCCGTGGTCGGCGAGGTGGGGGCCGCCAGCACATCGACCTCGGCGAACGCCGCGGCGAAGTCCTGCTGCACGAGCGTGCGCACCTTCTGCGCGGAACCGTAGAAGGCGTCGTAGTAGCCAGCCGAGAGGGCGTAGGTTCCGAGGAGGATGCGTCGCTTGGCCTCATCACCGAAGCCCTTGCTTCGCGTTGCGGACATGACGCGCTCGACGGTCGTGGCGGATGCGTCAGTGACGCGTAACCCGAAGCGCACCGAGTCGTACCGAGCGAGGTTGCTGGAGGCTTCCGCTGGCATGATCAGGTAGTAGGCGGCCACGGCGTACTCGAAGTGCGGTGTCTCGATCCAGGAGATAATCGCGCCGCGCTCCTCGAGCACGGCGAGCGCCTCCTGGAAGCGCTGGGTGACACCGGACTCGAAGCCCGCACCGTCGGCGATCTGCTTGGGCACGCCGATGCGGAGTCCGCGCACGGAGTCCTCGCGGCGTCCTGCGAGCGCTGCGTCGGTGAACGACGGCCAGTCGCCGGTGAGCGAGGTGGAGTCTCGACGGTCGTGGCCTGCCAGCACATCGTGGAGCGCCGCGGTGTCGAGCACGTTGCGTGCCGCCGGGCCGATCTGGTCGAGCGAGGAGCCGAGCGCGAGCGCGCCGTAGCGGCTCACGCCGCCGTAGGTGGGCTTCATGCCGACGGTGCCGGTGACGGAGGCAGGCTGTCGAATCGAGCCGCCCGTGTCCGTTCCGAGCGCGAGCGGCGCCTCGTACGCAGCGACTGCCGCAGCTGACCCTCCGCCGGAGCCACCGGGAATGCGCTCGAGATCCCAGGGGTTGTGTGTCGCACCGTAGGCGGAGTGCTCAGTCGAAGAGCCCATCGCGAACTCATCGAGGTTGGTCTTGCCGATGATCACGAGGTCGTCGTGACGGAGGCGCTCGACGACGGTCGCGTCGTAGGGCGGAACCCAGCCTTCGAGGATGCGTGACCCTGCCGTCGTCGGGGTGCCCTTGGTCGCGATGTTGTCCTTGACCGCGACGGGGACGCCTGCGAGTGGGGCGAGCTTCTCGCCGGCGTGGCGCTTCGCATCCACTCGGCCGGCGGCGGCAAGCGCTGCGTCAGCGTCGACGTGGAGGAAGGCGTGCACCTGCCCGTCAACCGCTTCGATGCGCTCAAGGTGTGCGGTGGTCGCTTCGATGGAGCTGATGCTGCCCTCGGCGATCGCGGATGCCAGGTCGGTGGCGCTCAGGCGCGTGATGTCCGCGCTCACTGCTCTTCTCCCAGGATCGCGGTGACTCGGAACCGGGTTCCGTCGCTGTCCGGCGCGCCCGCGAGTGCGGCGTCGCGGTCAAGCGGCTCGCCGACCTCGTCGACGCGCGTGACGTTGTGCATGGCGATTGGGTGCGTCGTCACCTGGACGTCCGGCGTCGCCACCTCCTGCACTTTCTGGATCAGGTGCTGGATCTCGATGAGTTCGCCGGTGACGCGCTCGATCTCGCCGTCGGCGAGGTCGATGCGCGCGAGCTGAGCGAGGTGCTCAACGTCGGCGGCAGTGATGTCGGTCATTCGTCTCCGATAGTGCGTCGGCCAGGGCTGGACAAGTCTAGGCCGAGCACGGCGCATGGCCGTGCTTGTGGTGGGCTACTGGCGTGGTGGCTGGGGCGGCTGGCCGTTCCTTGGCCAGCGAGGGTCGTAACCAGGCTGGCCCGGCTGCGGGGGCTGGCCCTGGTGCGACGGCTGACCCGGGTAGGGCGCTTGACCGGGCTGTTGCCCCTGGCCCGGATACTGACCCTGGCCCGGATGCTGCTGCTGGCCCGGGTACTGCTGCTGACCCTGAGGCGGCTGCTGACCCTGAGCCGGCTGGCCGGGCCAGCCGCCTGCCTGGGAGGGATGCTGCGGGGCTTGCGTCGGCGGGAACTGCCGCGGCTGCCCCTGCTGCCGTGCATCGAACGCACCGTGCTGGCCTGGGAACTGCTGACCCGGGAACTGCTGACCAGGATGCGGTTGGCCGTGCTGCGGCCCTCGCCCGTCCGGGGCCCCGTAGGCGCTCGGCTGTCCCGGAGGGGCCTGCCAGGCACTCGGCTGCTGGCCACGCTGTGTCGGCTGCCCCTGCTGGTCGGCGTAACCGCCCTGCCACGGCCGGCCCTGCTGGGACGGCCGGCCCTGCAGGGGTTGCTGGCCCTGCCACGGCTGACCCTGCTGGGGTGGCTGGCCCTGCTGGGGTGGCTGGCCCTGCTGGGGTGGCTGGCCCTGCCACGGCTGACCCTGCTGGGGTGGCTGACCCTGTTGCCACGCCTGCCCTTGGGGCGGTTGTGCGTGCGCAGATGGGTAGTGCGGCCACGCTGGCTGGTTCGGGTTGCCTGGCTGGGGCTGCTGCCCACCCGGCGCTGGTGTTCCCTGGTGCCCCACGTATCCCGGCCCCCCGAACGGCTGCTGCGGGAACTGCTGGCCAGATGGTCCTCCCTGTTGCGGCTGACCTTGCGGGGGCAGCTGACCGAACGGGCCAGACGGCGTGCCGTACGCAGAGGGTGCCTGCGGCGGATTGGCGAGGTGCGGCGGCAGGAAACCCTGGGCCGCGCCTTCGCCGGGAGCGGGGGCTGGCACGGGCGGCGGGCCGCCGGCGGGCGGTGCCACGGCCGATGCGGGGGTGCGCTCCCAGCGTGGCGACGCGTCAAACGGTTGCCATGGAACGCTGCGTGTCTCGGGCTGCGGCGGTGCCGACGGCTGCACCTCGCCGTGTCGGTTCATCGCGCCGCCTGGCTGACCGGGACGGTCGGGCTGCTCCGAACGGAGGGGCTGCGCCGGGCGGTCTGGCTGCGCCGGCCGATCCGATTGCGCCGGTCGATCCGATTGCACTGGTCGATCCGATTGCACTGGTCGATCTGGCTGCGCGTGGCGCTCTTCGCGTCGTGACGCCTCAACGTAGGGCGCGGACGCGGGCACGACGGGAGGTGTCGGCGCTGGCAGACCCGCGGGCGGGACGACCGGGATCGGCGCTGGCTGCACGTCCGAGGTTTCCAGCTCGTGCAACGGCTCTGGCGACGTCTTCGAGGGCGCCTGGTCCAGCATCGAGCCGGGCGTCGACGCAGCAACGGGCTCCCGCGGCGGGACGGGCTCGGACTCAGACTCAAAGCCGGGCTCAGTTTCGCGCTCCGCGGAGGGCTCTGCCTCCGGCTCCGGCTGGAAGGTCAGCACAGGCTCGGGCTCACGCTCGCCCCTGGGCTCATCATCGAACTCGGCCTCGACCCTGGGCTCACTCTCAGCCTCGGGCTCGACCGAAGCTTCTGCAGCGGTCTCGGCTTCGGTCTCCGGCCGGGTCGCCACGTCGTGCTCCGGCTCGGCCGTCACCGAGGCGTCGGTCGAGGCGTCGGTCGAGGCAGTTCCGGCTTCGCCGGCAGATGCTCCAACGGTCGGCGACACGCGGACGACGAGGATGCGATGCGCGTCATCCAGAGTGACGTCGACGACGCCGGCGCTCGTGGTGAGTTCGTAGCTGGACTCGCCGGTGCGCTCGAGTCGCGAGGCCGTGCGCGCCGCGTAGGAATGGAGCGCACGCACGTGGTCGCCGAGGATGCCCGACTCGAGGGCATCGAGAATGGCGCGGGTCGCACGCTCGGCCGTGGTCACCGTGTCCGGGCCAGCTTCGACCATCAAGTGCACCTGCACGCCGGGCGCTGCCTCGACAATGACGCTGTCCCGCGAGCGGGTGAGCGCCTTTGCGGCGAGCACGAGCATGAGCGGTGATGTCTCATCGGTCTTCACCACGGATGACGACAGCTGCTCGGGCCCGCCGTCGTGCACGAACGAACGCACTCGCCCCGCGAGCGCGATCGCCTGCTCCGGGAAGCCGTTGACGTTGTTCCACCCCCACATCCAGGTGCCGGCGCTCTGCGCCACGCTGCCGATGAGCTGCACGGGAAGCACGGTCGAATCCGGACGCGTCTGATATGTGATCGACGGAGCGGTGAGGTCGACGTCCCATCCCGCATCGCCGAGCCGCTCGGTGAGCTGCGCGTGCGCGTCGAAGTGGAGGATGGCGGCGTCGTCCGCCAGATCTTGCAAGCTCACGCTGAGCATGGTTCCCCGTTCCCCCGCGGCCAGCCGATGCCACGGCCTGCACACTGTAGCTGAGGCACCGGGCCGCAGCCTCGGAATCGGCTCCTGGTCGTGGAAGCGGGCCCCAGGCTCATTCCGCGTCGACCAACAGATGCTCGACGGCACTCGGGCCGCCCTCGAGCAGGAGCCGGAACCCGTCCGCGTCGAGGATCGGAATACCCAGCTCCTCGGCTTTCGTGAGTTTTGAACCTGCGCCGGGGCCCGCGGCGACGAAGTCGGTCTTCTTCGACACGCTCCCGGCGGCCTTGCCTCCGGCGGCGATGATCGCCTCCTTGGCCCCGTCTCGGGTGAACCCCTCGAGTGTGCCGGTCGCGACCACGCTCAGGCCCGACAGCGGGCCCTCCGTGCTGGTCCTGGCTCCGGGACCCGGATGATCAGGCGTCGCGAAGCGCACGCCTGCCGCACGCCAGGCCGCGATGATCTCGCGATGCCAGTCCTCGGCAAGCCACTCGACGATCGCGTCCGCGATCGTCGGCCCGACGCCTTCGACCTGGGCGAGTTCTTCGGCGGGTGCCGCCTCGATCGCTTCCAACGACCCAAACCAGTCCGCGAGCGCTCGTGCGGCCACCGGCCCCACGTGGCGGATGTTCAACGAGACGAGCTGGCGCCAGAGGTCCTTCGTCTTGGCGACTTCGAGCTGCTCGAGCAGCGTGGTGGCCTGCTTCGAGGGCTCGACGAGCCTGTGGTCTTTTTTGATGCCGGCTTTCCGTCGCTCAGCTGGGGTCATCTCCTCAGCGCCGGGCGGGTAGACCAGTGAGACCTTCTGGAACGGAGCACGACGGATGAGCTCGCCGGTGGCGTCGTCAGTCTTCGGCTCGCCCGTCTCCGAGTCGCGCACGACGACCTCGATCGGCACGATCTCCTCGAGCGTGAGCGCGAAGAGGCGCGCCTCGGTCTCGAGCGGCGGTCGCTCCGGCACCGAGGGCTGGGTGAGCGCCGCAGCTGTGACCTCGCCGAGCGCATCGATGTCGAGGCCTCCGCGCGAGCCGATGTGTTCGACCCGACCGCGAACCTGAGCCGGGCAGGAGCGTGCGTTCGGGCAGCGCAGGTCGACATCGCCCTCCTTCATCGGACGAAGCGGCGTGCCACATTCCGGGCAGTCGCTCGGCATGACGAAGTCGCGCACGTCGTCACCCCGCAGCTCGAGCACTGGGCCGAGCACTTCGGGGATCACATCCCCCGCCTTGCGCAGCACCACGGTGTCGCCGATCTTCACGCCCTTGACGCGCACGACGTCCTGGTTGTGAAGCGTGGCCATGCGCACGACGCTGCCCGCCACCTTGACGGGCGCCATGATCGCAAACGGGGTAACTCGCCCGGTGCGGCCGACACTCGCCGCGATGTCAAGGAGCTTCGTGTGCACTTCCTCCGGCGGGTACTTGTAGGCAATCGCCCACCTCGGCGCTCGGCTGGTGGTACCGAGCTCGTCGTGAAGGTCGAGCTCGTCGACCTTCACGACAATGCCATCGAGTTCGTGCTCGACGGAGTGACGCTCTGCCCCATAGCGCTCGACGAACTCAACGACCTCGTCGACGTCGGCGGCAACCTTCGCGTACGGCGTCACCGGCAGCCCCCACCCCGCCAGCAGTTCGTAGACCTGGCTCTGCGAACGCACCGGTGGCGACGGCCATGCGCCGATGCCGTGCACATACATCTGCAGCCCATGCAGTCGCAGCTCACCGGCCTCGCGTTCGAGTCCGCTCTTCTTCTCGAGCTGCTGACGCAACCCACCGCTGGCCGCGTTGCGGGGGTTCGCGAAGTCCGGGAAGCGCTTCGTCGCGCGAGCCAGCTCGGCTTCCTCGTCGAACTCGCCGCGCGAGGCGGCCGGGCGGGCCTCCCAGCGCTCCCGATACTCCTCAACCGCGCGAGGCCGGAGCGAGGCTTGGAAGGCATTGAGCTCCGCGAAGGCGGCAACGGGGATGAACACCTCGCCGCGCACCTCGACGAGCGGCGGATGCCCCTCGCCAGAAAGCGTCGCGGGGATGCCGTCGATCTGCAGGGCGTTCTGCGTGACCTCCTCGCCCGTGCGACCGTCGCCGCGCGTCGCCGCGGTCACCAGCTTGCCGTGCTCGTACCGCAGCGCGATGGCGAGCCCGTCGATCTTCAGCTCCGTGAGCCACTCAACACGACGACCGGCGGCCGCCTCGGTCTTGGCACACCACTCACGGAGTTCCTCGGTCGAGAAGACGTTGTCGAGTGAGAGCATGCGCTCGGCGTGCTCGATCGGACGCAGACCTTCGGCGACGCCGCCGCCGACCGTCTGCGTCGGCGAGTCCTGTGATTGCAGTTCAGGGTGCTCACGCTCGAGGGCGTCGAGCTCCCTGACGAGTTCGTCGTACTCGGCGTCGGAGACGAGCTGGGCATCGCGCTCGTAGTAGGCGGACTGATAGCCGGCCACGAGCTCCCGAAGCTCCTCGACGCGGGTTCTCGCGTCGTCGAAGCTCGTCATGCGACCGCTCCGGCACGCGAGCTCAGCGTGGCGAGCGCAGCCTTGCGGCTGACGTTGAGGAGCCACTCGTGCTTGGCGGCGAGGCGCTTGGCCGCCCGTTTCTCGCTGGTGGTCTCGAGATAGCTCTGGACGATGCCAACGGCCGCGATGAGCACGGCGAACACCGCGAACACGATCTGCCAAGTCGGCTCGAGTTGCATGAGGAAGTTCGACGCCAGGAACACCGTGCCGCCGATGAGGAACCAGAGGACGAAGGCCAGGATCCAGTCTTTCGGACCGAAGGCCCGGGCTGCGAGCGTGCAACGCTCTGCGAGTCGCAGCGCCGGAGCCGTGAAGTGTTCGTCGTAGTCGCTGCGCCACCGCTCCGGGTCGGACAGCTGCTTGTACTTCGCGGCCCAGCGTTCGGCCCGTTCGGTGAGCATGTCCATCGCCTCGCCGTCTTTCAAGACGGAGCCATCGGTCTCGGTGCTCATGCTGCCTCCTGTCCGCCGGCGTCCCGCGCCGGGGCCTTGTCTGCTGCGGGTTCGCCACCCGGGACAGCGCTCACCGTGCGGTCGATCGTGAACTGGCCGAGCACTCTGGTGCCGACGTACACGACCGCCGTCTGCCCCGGTGCCACGCCGACCAACGGCTCATCGACGATCACACGCCATTCGACGCCTGGGATCGTCGCGTCATCTCGAGTGCTCTCGGCACTCGCGCTCACCCGCGCCGTCGCCGGAACCGGATCCGCGTGCGCGCGGATCTGCACGTCGCAGCGGAACTCACCGTCGTCCGGCGTCAGCACCGCGCCGGTCCAGCTCATCCGCTGCCCCGCGATCTCGGCAATGCTGAGGGCCTCCTTCGGCCCCACCACAACCTCGTTGGTCTTCGGGCGGATCTCGAGCACGAACCGGGGTTTTCCATCCGGAGCTGGCACCCCGAGACGGAGCCCCTTGCGCTGCCCGACCGTGTACGCGGTCGCGCCGTCATGCTCCCCGAGCTTCGCACCCTCGCTGTCGACGACCTCGCCGGTGGCGGTTCCAATGCGCTCGCCAAGCCACCCGCGCGTATCGCCGTCGGGGATGAAGCAGATGTCGTGCGAATCGGGCTTCTGCGCGACGCTGATGCCGCGTTCTGCCGCCTCAGCGCGGATCAGCTCTTTCGAGGGCGTGTCACCCAGCGGGAAGTAGCAGTGCTCGAGCTGCTGCTGCGTGAGCACGCCGAGCACGTAGGACTGGTCTTTCGCCCAGGCGCTGGCGCGGTGGAGCTCGACGAGCCCGTCGTCACCGGCCTCGAGGGTGGCGTAGTGGCCGGTGCACACAGCGTCGAACCCGAGATCTATGGCCTTCTCGAGCAGGGCGGCGAACTTGATCTTCTCGTTGCACCGCATGCAGGGGTTCGGGGTTCGCCCTGCGCTGTACTCCGAGATGAAGTCGTCAACCACGTCGAGCTTGAACCGCTCGGAGAAGTCCCACACGTAGAAGGGGATGCCGAGCAAGTCCGCAGTGCGGCGCGCATCCATCGAATCCTCGATCGTGCAGCACCCGCGCGACCCGGTGCGGAGGGTGCCAGGCATTCGGGAGAGCGCGAGGTGCACACCGATGACTTCGTGCCCGGCTTCGACGGCCCGGGCTGCGGCAACGGCGGAATCGACCCCGCCGCTCATAGCGGCTAGAACTTTCACCGGATCAGTGTACGTCGGGCCTCCGACACTGCCCCGGGTGCCCTCTGCGACTCTGGTACTTTGACGATGTCCAGCGCCAGTGAATGGCCATTACCCCGAGGCAGGCAACGCGTGAGCGATACCCCCGATTCCCCCTCCAAATTCAACGCCGATCTGCAACAGCTGCGCGAGCAGGCGGGCAAGCCGACCATCATGAAGCTGGCCACGGAGACCGGGATCTCGAAGACCGTCGTTGGCGACGCGTTCGCGGGGAGTCGCCTACCGACGGAGAAGACCGTCGACCGACTGGTGAGGGCGCTCGGAGCAGAACCACGCCCCTGGCTCGATCGCAGGAGCGCACTGGCGGCGCTCGCCACGGCCGAATCCGCCCCCTCGGTCCCCCAGCCGTCGACAGACGAGCCCGGCGCAACTGGAACCTCCGGGCTCACGAACGCCGAGGCAGCACCGCGCACAGGCACTGACGAACCGACTGGCATCTCGAAGCGCCGTCTCGTCACACCGGCCTGTGCCGCAGCGATTGTGTCGGCCGCCGTCACCAGCGGCATCTGGTTCGGCGTCGGGCAGCTGACGGCCGAAGAGGACCCGTTTGCGAGCATCGCGGACGGCATGGACCCGATGCAGACCGTGTGCCGAGACGACGCCGTGGTCGCGGCGAGCGAGATGCGCGACCGGGAGACGCAAGTGCAGATGATGTACTCCACGAGCTGCAAAGCTGTGTGGGGCAGGGTCACCCGCTACGACGGCTCGGCCGCGGGCAACGAGCTGACCATGTCGGTCTACCCCGCCGTGGACCGCGACTCGGAGCGTGGGCAGACCGTCTCAGCGCACGACGTGCAGTCGATCTACACGACGCTCGGGATCAGCCCTGAGACGAGCGAGCGATGGTGCGGTCTCGCGACCATGACCGCAGACGGCGAGACCATCGACCTCGGCCCCGAGCTCTGCATCTAGCGAGTCGCTCAGCGGGCCGGGGCCGATCTGCGGTGCCGAGCTCAGCCGATCTGCGTGGCCGAGGTCGTCGCCGACGGCTCCGCACCAGTGGCGAGTGGCTTCTCGCGAAGGAACGACAGCGCGATGATCGAGATGATCGTCAGCGGCACCAGCGCAAGGAAGATCGGGATGAGCGCCTCGTTGTAGGAGCCGACGATGATGGCGCGGATCTGCTCGGGCAGCTGGGCGATCGCGGCCGGTGTGAAGGAGCTCGCGCCGTCCTCAGCCGCAGCACCCGCCGGCAGGCGATCGGCGACCATCTGCGTCAGCCGGGCGGCGAAGACCGAGCCGACCACCGCGGAGCCGAGCGTGGCCCCGACTTGCCGGAAGTAGTTGTTGGCCGCCGTCGCGGTGCCGACGATTCGGGCCGGGAACGAGTTCTGCACGATGAGCGTGAGCAGTTGCATGCTTCCGCCGAGTCCAATACCCATGATGCCCAGCGCGACGCAGATCATCCACACCGGACTGTCGACGGTCACAAACGAGAGCACGACGAGTCCTGCACCCAGCACTGCAGCGCCGGCGATCGGCACCCACTTGTAGCGACCGGTGCGAGAGACGTACTGACCGCTCAGGATCGAGGTGATGAGCAGCGCGCCCATCATCGGCGTCATGAGGAGGCCGGAGACGGTTGGCCCGGAGCCCGTCACCATCTGCAGGTAGGTCGGCATGTAGCCGAGCGTGCCGAACATGATGACGCCCGTCGAGAGGCTGGCGATCGTGGTCAGAATGAAGTTGCGGTCGCGGAACATGCCGAGCGGCATGATCGGGTTCGCCGCGCGGCGTTCGACAAGCACGAACCCTGTGGCCGAGACCACGGCAAGGGCCGCGAGGAGCAGGATGGTGGGAGAGGTCCACTCGTACTGGGAACCACCCCAGGTACCGACGAGCACCAGTGCGGTCGTCGCGAGCGAGATGAGGGCCATGCCGCCGACATCGATGCGCGTCCGCTCGTGCGCTGGTCGCTTCGGCAGGCGCAGGAGGAAGATCGTCGCGAGCAGGGCCAGCGCTCCGAGCGGCAGGTTGATCCAGAACACCCAGCGCCAGCCGGGACCCTCGGTGAACCAGCCGCCGAGCAGCGGGCCCGCGACGGAGGAGAAAGCGAACACCGCGCCCATGACGCCCATGTACTTGCCGCGTTCACGCGCGGGCACAACGTCTGCGATCGCCGCCTGCGACAGGATCATGAGACCGCCACCGCCAAGCCCCTGCACGATCCGGGCGCCGATGAGCAGTTCGATGGATGGGGCCAGCCCACCGAGGACGGACCCGGCAATGAAGAGCCCGATGGCAATGAGCAGGAGCGGCTTGCGACCGAACAGGTCCGACAGGTTGCCGTAGACGGGCATCATGACCGTCGAGGCGAGGATAAACGACGTCACCACCCAGCTCATGTGCTCGACACCGTGCAGCTCGCCGACGATGGTCGGCATGGCGCTGGAAAGCACGGTGTTGTTGAGCGATGCCATGAGCATGGTGACCATCAGCCCCAGGAACAGGGGCACGATGCTGCGCCGGTTTGCACCGGGTGCGGGTGCCTCAGGTGCGGTCGTGACGTTCTGCACGTCGGCGCGGGCGTGCGAGTCGATGCTGGGGGGAGTCGTCATAGAGCTTCTGAGATCGCTTTCCGGAAGACGTCGATGGATCGGTTGATGGCGGCTTCTCGATCGACGAGGATGCCGTGGGGGTCGTTTCTGCTGGTGAAGCGCAGGATGGTGGCGGCGAGCGAGAGCAGCGCCTTCGCCGACTCGATGTCGCCCGACCGTGATTCGGCGCGCACCTCACCGTCTGGGTCGCTCAGGATCGAGAGCACGATGTCTTCGGCCGCGCTGATGTGCCGCCGGAGCCGCTCCTCGAGGACGGGATGCCGTTCGGCGAGGGTGCGCCGTCTCGGGAAGTCGTCGTGGTCCGGGATCGCGGAGTCGAGCACGGCCAGCATGAGCCGCATCGTGCGGCCGAACGAGTCGCCCTCGCCGGTGCGGAAGTCGGAGACCGCCCCGTCGGGGATGGTGGGTGCCTGCATGCCGAGCACCGCGTCTTCCTTGCTCGGGAAGTAGTTGAAGAACGTGCGTCGCGAGACACCCGCCCGCTCGCTGATGGCGTCGATCGTGGTCTCGTCGAGCCCGCGCTCGATGGTGAGGTCAGCCGCCGCATCGTGGATGGCATGCCAGCAGTCGATGCGGTTGCGTTCACGGAGGGAGAGGGCTGCGTTCGACACCCCTCAAGAATATGCATGAGTGCAAACTTTCACAAGTGCAAGATTCCTGGGCAGACGCTGAGTACAGTTGCACCTCGTGTCAGCTCTCCCCCCTCAGAAACCCTCCGGCAGCAGCAGATCTCCGTGGATCTGGACGGCACTCGCCGTGCTCGCGCTTGTGCTGCTCGCACTGAACCTGCGAACGGCCGTCACCAACGCGTCGTCGATCTTCGACCTCATCTCAGTCGACCTGCCGCTCGAGGGAGCCACGACAGGCGTGCTGACGATGCTGCCGCCCGTCGCGTTCGCGATCGCGGGCCTCATCACACCGTGGCTCCTGCGCCGCGTGCGCCTCGAGCTGCTCATCATGATCGCGCTGAGCGCCATCATCGCGGGCCATCTGCTTCGAGGAGCGGCACCCAACATCCCGACACTGCTCGGCGGAAGCGGGATCGCGCTGCTGGGCATGGGGATCGGCAACATCCTCCTGCCGCCCGTCGTGGTCACCTACTTCCGCTCGCGCATCCCCGTCATGACCTCCACGTACGCCATCGTGGTGGCGCTCGGCACCATGCTTCCGCCGCTCGTCGCCGCCCCGGTGGCGCTCGCCTCAGGCTGGCGCACGTCGCTGTCCATGTGGGCGATCGTCGCGGCGTCCGCTGCCGTGCCGTGGGCCGTCCTCCTTGTTCGCGCGCAGGTGCGCGCCGCGCGCGGCCACGTCGCCCCCTCGACGGGCGCCGTGACACTCCCCGACGGCACACGTGCGAAGCCCGCCAGATCGATCTGGCGCTCGAGACGTGCCTGGGCCCTCGCCACCACCTTCGCGATCTCGTCGATGAACGCCTACTGCTGCTTCGGCTGGCTGCCCACGATCCTCCAGGAACGCGCGGGCGCAGACACCGTCGCGGCAGCCGGGTATCTCTCGCTCTTCGCCGCGATGGGCATTCCGCTCTCGCTGGCCACGCCCCTCGTCATCCGGTACCTCGGCACGACCTGGCCCCTCATCGCCTCGGCGGCGGGCTTCGCGCTCGGCTACGCGGGCCTCATCTTCGCGCCGACCACCGCCCCGATCCTGTGGGTCGTGCTGATCGGCTTCGGGCAGCTCATCTTCCCGATCTGCCTCACGCTCATTGGCCTGCGCGCGGCGGGACAGCGCGGCTCGGCGATCCTCAGCGGATTCGTGCAGCTCGTCGGCTATGCGCTCGCCGCCCTCGCCCCGCTCACCGTGAGCGTGCTCGCCACGGCAACCGGCAACTGGTCGCTCTCGCTTGGCCTCCTCGCCGTGCTCACCCTCGCGGTCATCCCGCTCGCCCCGGCACTCGCAGGCACGTGGAAGATCGAGGACGAGATCCAGCTGGCCAGGTAGTCGCGGTCAGCCGCTCGGAGTCGAGGCGACGTCACCGTCGACGTCGATCTGCGGAATGAACTGGTCGACGACCTCGAAGACGTTGCCGGCAAGGAACGACAGCAGGGCGATGAAGAGCCCGACGCCGACCGACCGGGTCACGGCCCTGAGCGGGTGCCCCGTCCCCGCCCGCGCGGACACGAGGCCCGTGACGGTCAACGAGACGACCACCACCAGCAACGAGGCCGCGAGGCGCCACGCATCGTCGACGAAGACCACGGTGGCCGTCAACGGCAGGGCGCCGGACAGGAACGCGAAGAAGCCACGCACGGCAATCCAGAAGGGCTGCGTGGCCGGGCTCGCACCGTCGAGGATCCCGAACTCCGTCTCGAGATGCGCGCCGAGAGGGTCCCGGGTCATGAGCTGCACGGCGACCTGATCGGCCAGACGGGGATCGAGGCCGCGGTCGAGGTAATGCTCGCGCAACTCCTCGCGCTCCTCTTCCGGGCTCATCGCGAGGCGGCGCTGCTGCTCCTCGATGATCGCGAGCTCCGCCGCTCGATCCTGCGCTGCCTCGGCGTAGGCCGAGCCTCCGAGCGAGAGCCCTCCGGTGATCATGAGGGTGACCGCCGCGAAGAGCACCGTCTGCTCATCCGCGCCGGCGCCTGCGAACCCCTGGATGATGCCCGTCGTAGAGATGATGCCGTCGTTGGAGTCGAGCACCCACTTGCGCACGTTGGCCGCATCGAGCACGGTTCAGCGCTCCCGAGGGCCGACGTCGTCGAGCGGATCACCAGCTGCGATCTGGGAGGCCATGGCGAGATGCTACTGCGGCGGAGCCTCCTCTGGGAACGCCACGAGACCGGCGTTCTGCTCCTCGTGCAGCGCCGCGTAGAGTCCGCCCCTCTCGAGAAGCTCGGCGTGGCTCCCCCGCTCGACGATGCGGCCCTCGTCAATCACGCAGATCAGGTCGGCATCCTTCACCGTCGAGAGGCGGTGCGCGATCGCAAGCACCGTACGGCCGCGCGAGGCGGCGTCCAGCGCGCGCTGCACGAACCGCTCGGAGCGGGTATCCAACGCACTCGTAGCCTCGTCGAGCACGAGGACCGCCGGGTTTTTCAACAGCACTCGCGCGATGGCGACCCGCTGCTTCTCCCCTCCCGACAGCCGGTAGCCGCGCTCCCCCACGAGCGTCTCGTAGCCGTCGGGGAACCTCGCGATGGTCTCGTGGATGTTGGCCTTCCTGCAGGCCTCCTCGAGCTCCTCCTGCGTCGCATCAGGCCTCGCGAACCGGAGGTTCTCGGCGATGGAGGCGTGGAACAGGTAGCTCTCTTGGCTCACGATGCCCGTGTTCGCGATGAGGGCCTCGGGGTCGAGGTCTCTCACGTCGACGCCCCCGAACCGCACCGCGCCGGAGGTGACTTCGTACAGTCGAGGAACCAAATAGCCGATCGTGGTCTTCCCTGCGCCGCTCGGCCCGACGAACGCGACGAACTGCCCTGGGCGGACGCTGAACGAGACGTCGTCGAGCGTCGGCGCGGAATCGACCTCCGCGTCTGGGTAGCGGAACGACACGCGGTCGAACTCCACCTCGCCGAGTCGGGATGCGTCGAGCCGGACGGGCGCGGCCGAGGGCGTGATGGCGGGTCGAAGGTCGAGGTACTCGAAGATTCGCGCGAACAGCGCCTTCGAGGTCTGCACCTCGAGCCCGATGCGCATGAGCCCGATGAGCGGCATCGTCAGCCTGGTCTGGACCGTCGTGAAGGCGACGATCGTGCCTGCCGTGAGGTCGACGCCACCGGTGATGAGGTAGGCGGCGACGATGTAGACGGCCGCGGGCACCAGGGAGAAGACGATGGACACGAACGCGAAGAATGACTGACCGCTCATCGTCTGCTTCACCTGCAGCCCGATCTGCCTGGTGTTCTCGAATCGGTAGCG
The DNA here is from genome assembly GCF_049707175.1 of Pseudoclavibacter helvolus. GTDB lineage: Bacteria > Actinomycetota > Actinomycetes > Actinomycetales > Microbacteriaceae > Pseudoclavibacter > Pseudoclavibacter helvolus_A. The sequence goes on from NZ_JBNAFM010000009.1 coordinate 121,339, forward strand.
CTGCCCTTCCGCCTCTTCGCGGCCGAACGACTTCGCGAGGAGGATGCCTGACACACTCAGCGACTCCTGGGTGATCGCGGTCATCTCGGACAGCGACTCCTGGGTCTTGGTCGCGATTCTGGCGCGCACCTGCCCCACCCGCCGCTGCGCCCAGACGAGCGCCGGCATGAGCACAAACGCGATGACCGTGAGCTGCCAGGAGAGGAGGGCCATCGCAACAACGGCCGCGAGCACAGTGACGATGTTGCCGACGACGCTGGTGATCATCGACTGCAGCGTCGATGCCACTCCGCCAACATCGTTCTGCAGGCGCGACTGGATGACCCCGGTCTTCGTGCGCGTGAAAAAGGCCAGCTCCATGCGCTGCAAGTGGTCGAACAGCCGGACGCGCAGATCGCCCATCACGGAATTGCCGACGCTCGCCGTGAAGTAGGTCTGCACGACCCCGAGCGCGCTCGACGACACCCAGAGCAGCGCCATGAGGCCGACGATCTTCCAGAGCTCTCCGATGTTCGGGCCCGTTCCGCCCGGAGGGAAGAGGCCTACGTCGAAGGCCTGCTCGGTGAGGAGCGGAGGCAGTACCGAGATGGCCGCCGTGATCAGGACGAGGACCAGGGCGATCGCGATCTTGCCGCGGTATGGCGCGAACAGGCGGATCACCCGCTGCCACAGGTCGTCGATCTGCGGTGCCTGCTCGTTCGCCGCGCGGAGCACGGACTCGTCACGTACGCGACCCCCGGCCGGCGGCCCGCCTCCTCGCATCGTCATGGCGTCAGCGTAGGCGCATCCGCCGACACTCGGGCACGGCCGATGCACGAACGCGTGGCAGGCGAAGCGCGGACGAGGCGCTAGACGGCCCTGTCGGAGAATCCCGCCGCCCGCGCCTGCTCGACGACGCGAGGAAGGACCGCGAGGAGCTCAGCGATGTCCTTCTTGCTCGTCGAGGCGCCGAGGGTGAAGCGAAGCGCGCTGAGCGCGTCCCGCTCGTCGAGCCCCATGCCGAGCAGCACGTGTGACGGCTCTGCGATGCCCGCCTGGCAGGCCGAACCGGTCGAGACGGAGAAGCCGGCCATGTCGAGCAGGAAGAGCATCGAGTCGCCCTGACAGCCATCGAAGGTCGCATGCACGTTGCCGGGAACGCGCGCGCGAACGGAGACGCCTCCGTCATCGAGGTGACCGTCGAGGTCGGCACCTCGGAGTTGTGCACCTGGGATCTGTGCGAGGCCCTCCGCGAGCTGACCGGCCAGCGCGTCGAGTCGGGACGCTTGCGCGTCCAGGTTCGCGACTGCGTAGTCGGATGCTGCGGCGAACGCGAGGGCGGCCGGCACGTCCTGCGTACCCGAGCGGACTCCGCGCTGCTGCCCTCCGCCGTGAATGAGAGCCTCGACCGTGTGCGCACGCGCGAGCGCGAGGGCGCCCATGGCCACGGGGCCGCCGATCTTGTGCGCAGAGACGCTCACCGCAGCCACCGCGAGATCGCGCAGCGAGACGGGCATGTGCCCGAACGCGGCGACCGCGTCGACGTGCACCGGGATGCCGTGCTCGGCGGCGAGGGCGGCGAGCGCACGCACCGGCTGCACGGTGCCGACCTCGTTGTTGGCGAGGATGACCGTGACCAGGGCGATCTCGTCGGCGTGCTCGCGCATCCGCCCCGCAGCGACCGTGAGATCGACGCGTCCAGTCGCATCAACCGGCAGCCAGTCGATGACGGCACCCTCGTGGGTGGCCAGCCACTCAACGGCGTCAACCGTCGCATGGTGCTCGCCCCTCGGCACCAGGATGCGCGTGCGAGCGGGGGCGTTCTGCCGCCTGGCCCAGAAGAGGCCCTTTACCCCGAGATTGATCGCTTCGGTGCCGCCCGAGGTGAGCACGACCTCGATGGGATCGGCGCCGAGCGCCGAGGCGATGCGCTCTCGCGCGCCCTCGAGCATCCGCTTCGCCGCCTGCCCGTGCCCGTGGATCGACGACGGATTCCCGATCAGATCCAACCCGTCCAGCAGCGCCTCGCGCGCTTCCGCAACCATGGGCGTCGTCGCAGCGTGGTCGAGGTAAACGGCCATTTCGCTCCTCGACTTCCTCTGGACATAGAATTGCGCGATCTGTGCGCACCAGGACGCGCACGCGCGGACGGCAGCTCCGAAGGTGCATCGCCCACTCAATTCGAACAGTTTAGGCCTCATGCTCGACTCACAGACCCGCTCCGACCTCGGCGTCACCCACCACCAGGGCATCGCGCGCCTGCGCGTCTTCTCGACGCACGCATCGGCGATGACGCTCTGCCTCGTGGAGGCGGACGGCACGATCACGCGCACGATCGAGATGGCGCGCATGCCTGGCGGCGTGTGGCAGGCAGAGTGCGCCGAGCTCGTGAACGGACAGCACTACGCAGTGCGCGCGGACGGCCCGTCGACCGGCACCAACGCCTTCGACAAGCACCGCCTGCTCGTCGAGCCATACGCGAAGCAGGTCTCCAACGTGGGCACCGTCGCGGTTCCCATCTGGACCGCGCAGGTCGTCGAGACCGAGCCGTTCGACTGGGGGCAGGTGCGCGCGCCGCTGCTCCCCCTCCGCGATGTCGTCGTCTATGAGGCGCACGTCAAGGGCTTCACGCAGCTGGCCCCTCATATGCCGGAAGAACTCCGCGGAAGCTACGCGGGGCTCGCGCACGAAGACACGATCGCCTACCTGCAGTCGGTCGGCGTCACGGCCGTCGAGCTGCTGCCCGTGCACGCGTTCGCGTCGGAGTCCTTCCTTCGCCGGCAGGGCATGGCGAACTACTGGGGGTACAACACGCTCGGCTTCTTCGCACCTCACGCGGAGTACGCATCCCCCGCCGCACGCGCGGCCGGCCCGCACGCCGTGGCACGCGAGCTCAAGGGCATGGTCAAGCACCTGCACGCCGCCGGCATCGAGGTCTACCTCGACGTCGTCTACAACCACACCTCAGAGGGCGGGCGAGGCGACGAGACCTCCATGTTCCGCGGCCTCGACAACGCGACCTACTACCGCCACGACATGCACGGCAACCCCGTCGACGAGACCGGATGCGGCAACTCGCTCGACACGTCGGAGGCGGTTGTCCGCGAGCTCATCCTCGACTCGCTCCGCTACTGGGTCGAGGAGTTCCGGATCGACGGGTTCCGCTTCGACCTCGCGGCAACTCTCGGCCGCAACGCGCACCACGCGTTCGAGCGAGAGCACCCGCTCCTCGAAGCCATCGTCACCGACGAGCGACTCGCCGACACGAAGCTCATCGCGGAGCCGTGGGACGTCGGCATGGGCGGGTGGCAGACGGGCAACTTCCCAGAAGACTGGTCGGAGTGGAACGACAGCTTCCGAGACCACGCACGCTCCTTCTGGGTGCGCGACATCGCCGAGGCCCGGACCTACGGCGTGCATCCCGAGGGCGCTGGGTCGTTCAGCACCTCGCTCGCTGGGTCCTCGAACATGTTCGGCGACGATCGCGGCCCCCTCGCCTCGGTCAACTTCGTCACGGCGCACGACGGCTTCACGCTGCGCGACCTCGTCTCCTACAACGTCAAGCACAACCTGCAGAACGCTGAACTGGGACGCGACGGCACCGGCGACAACCGCTCGTGGAACTTCGGCGTCGAAGGGCCGAGCGACAGCAGCAGCATCGAAACACTGCGCAGGCGCACCATGCGGAACCTCCTCGCGACGCTCCTCCTGAGCGCCGGAGTTCCCATGCTCACCGCTGGCGACGAGGTCGCGCGAACGCAGAAGGGCAACAACAACCCGTACAACCAGGACTCGCCCCTCACCTGGTTCTCGTGGGATCTCAGCGAGGTCCAACTCGCCCAGCTCGCCCACACGCGACGCCTCATCGAGTTGCGGAGCACGCACCAAGTGCTGCGTCCGAGCAGCTTCAACCACGGGAACCTGCTCAGCGAGCACGGCACCAGGCGCCGCTGGTTCGACGCGCTCGGCAACCCGATGGGCGACGGCTCGTGGCAGGGACCAGGCGGACGCACACTCCAGGTGCTGCTCGACGCGTACATCCCGGAGGCCGACGCGGACTTCACCGGCGACGCAGAACTCGTGGACGGGGTGCGGATGCTCATCGACCGTCTCCTGATCGTCGTCCACGGCAGTGAGGACGACGCGGCCCTCCGCCCTCCGGCCATCGACGACATCACCGGGTACCGTCTGCTCTGGGACTCGACCCACGAGCATCCGGATGAGGCGCTCACCACGAGCCGCGTGCTCGTCCCAGGTCAGCTCACGGGCATCGAAGGCCCCTCGGTCCAGGTCTACGCCGTCGACGTGACGCCGGCGCACCACCACATCTGATCGGACGTCGCGCGGGACGTCGTTCACATTCCGTGACACGCGGACAGCCCCGATGAGGGTGGGTGTTGGTAGCGTTCGGTTGTGGCAACGATACCAGCGTCAGAAGACCAGATTCCACCGAGCCGCCCCCGTCGGGCCGGCGCTAAGCGAGCGGGCAGCTCGCCGAAGGTAGCCCAGGCGCCCGAGGCAGCCGAAACCACGAGCGCGGCGGCCGTCTCCGACGCCGCCCCCGCGAAGGCACCGCGTGCGCGCAAGCCGAAGGCGCCCGCCGCGAAGCCTGCCGCAGCCGCAGCCGTCGCAACCGCGCTTCCGCAGGTCGGCGACGGCTTCCCCGGCTCCGGCTACGTCCCATCGATCGGGCGCATCCCGATCCTCGACCTGCAGCCGCAGCTCGTCGACAACCTGTTCCCGACGAAGGGCTACGTCGGCGACATCATCCCCTTCTCGTGCGTCGCATTCCGCGAAGGGCACGACATCATCGGCGTCGAGCTGCTGCTCGCGGCTCCGGGCTCCGAAGCCGAGCGCATCCGCATGCGGCCCGGCGCGAAGGGCACCGACTCGTGGCTCGCCGAGGCGCAGGTCACCGTGGCAGGCGCCCACGAGTGGTGGGTCGAGGCCTGGAACGACGACTTCGCGACCTGGCAGCACAACGCCGAGATCAAGATTCCCGCTGGCATTGATGTCGAGGTGATGCTCGAGCTGGGCGCCCAGGTCGTCGACCGGGCCGCCGCCGACCCGGAACTCACCGCGCACCAGTCCGCCGTGCTCCGGGATGCGGCGACCGCGTCGCGCTTCACGTCGCGGTCCGCGTCCTTCCGCCTCGCCTCACTGCTGGCCGACGACGTGCTCGAGATCATCGACGCACACCCCGTCAGGTCGCTCCTGACGAGCTCAGCACATCGCACCATCAAGGTCGACCGCGCACTCGCGGGCAACGCGGCCTGGTACGAGTTCTTCCCGCGCTCCGAGGGTGCCAAGCAGGCCGCCGACGGCAGCTGGACCTCCGGCACCTTCCGCACCGCCGCTGAGCGCGTTCCCGCCGTCGCCGCGATGAACTTCGACGTCCTCTACGTGCCGCCGATCCACCCCATCGGCCACACCAACCGCAAGGGGCCGAACAACTCACTCACGACGCAGCCGGGAGACCCAGGCTCGCCGTGGGCGATCGGCGCAGCAGAGGGTGGCCACCGCGACATCCACCCCGACTTGGGCACGGTCGATGACTTCCGCTTCTTCGTCGGAGAGATCGAGCGCCACGGCATGGAACTCGCCCTCGACCTCGCACTGCAGGCGACGCCGGACCACCCCTGGGTCGCCGAGCATCCCGACTGGTTCACGCAGCTGCCGGACGGCAGCATCGCCTACGCAGAGAACCCGCCGAAGAAGTACCAGGACATCTACCCGATCAACTTCGACGGCGACCGCAACGGCCTGTACGCCGAGGTGCTCGACACCGTTGAGTACTGGATCGGGCTCGGGGTCAAGATCTTCCGGGTCGACAACCCGCACACCAAGCCGCTGCAGTTCTGGGAGTGGCTGATCCACGAAGTCAACGCCGCGCACCCCGAAGTCATCTTCCTCGCGGAGGCGTTCACCCGACCTGCCGTCATGCATGCGCTCGCCAAGGCGGGATTCCAGCAGTCGTACACCTACTTCACCTGGCGTAACACGAAGACCGAGCTCGAGGAGTACCTCACCGAGGTGTCGAAGGAGTCGAGCGACTTCCTCCGCCCGAACTTCTTCGTGAATACGCCGGACATCCTCACCGAGTACCTGCAGCAGGGTGGCCGCAACGCCGCCAAGATCCGCGCCATCATCGCGTCGACCTCTTCGCCGCTGTGGGGCGTCTACGCCGGCTTCGAGCTCGCCGAAAACGTCGCGCGCCCTGGTTCTGAAGAAAACATCGACAACGAGAAGTACGAGTACAAGCAGCGCGACTGGGCCGCGCACGAGGCGAGCGGCTACTCGCTCGCGCCGCTGCTCACGAAGCTCAACGAGCTGCGCCGCGCCAACCCGGCGCTGCAGCAGCTCCGCAACTTCGAGGTGCAGTTCAGCGACAACGAGAACGTCCTGGTCTTCTCGAAGCACCTGCCCGCCGAGTACTCGCCAGACGGCGTCTCCAACACGGTGATTGTCGCGGTCAACCTCAACCACTCCGGTATCGAGGAGGCGACCGTCTACATCGACCAGACCAAGTTCGGCTTCGCCCCCGACACCGAGTTCGGCGTCGAAGACCTGCTCAGCGGGCACGAGTGGGTGTGGGGCGGCGCGAACTACGTTCGGCTCGACCCATCGACCCTGCCCGCCCACATCCTTCGCGTAAGGCACTCGGCACTCTGACCCGTCGTCCGGTCGCGCCCCAGCGCGCGGCCGGACGTCAACGAGAACGGAAACACCATGACGGACGAACTCCAGCCAGCCGCCCAGGCCGCGATCAGCATTCCCGACGGTGAGCTCCGGGCGGTTGCCGACGGCAGCCACTCCGGGCCGCACGGGATCCTCGGGCAGCACCTGCAGGACGACGGGGGCACGATCATCCGCGCGCGCCGACCACTCGCCGAGCGCGTCACCGCGATCCTCCAGACGAGCGGCGAGCGGGTCGAGCTGCATCATCTCGCGCACGGCATCTGGCAGGGTTCGCACGCCTCCGGCCTCGACGACTATCGGATCGAAGCCGTTTACGGCGACGGCGTGCCACACGTCGTCGACGACCCGTACCGCTTCCTCCCGGTGGTCGGCGAGGTCGACCAGTTCCTGTTCGGCGAGGGTCGCCACGAACGACTGTGGCATGTGTTCGGCGCCCACCACCGCGAGCACTGGGGCACGCACGCTCCGGTCTCGGGCACCTCGTTCGTCGTCTGGGCACCGCACGCCCAGGCGGTCAGAGTCATCGGGTCGTTCAACGGCTGGGACGGGCGAGCCCACGCAATGCGTCGCCTCGACGCGCTCGGCATCTGGGAGCTCTTCGTTCCGGGCGTCACGCCCCACGAGACGTACAAGTTCCAGATCCGCACCGCATCCGGCGACTGGGTCGAGAAGGCTGACCCCGTCGCACTGCACGCCGAGCAGCCGCCGCAGACAGCATCCGTGGTGGCAGCCCCGAGCTCGTACGAATGGGGCGATGCCGAGTGGATGAGCGCCCGGGCGCAGCGAGACCCCCACACGGGGCCGATGACCACCTACGAGCTCCACGCGATGTCGTGGCGCCCGGGCCTCGGCTACCGCGAGCTGGCTGATCAGCTCGTCGAGTACCTCGACGGCCTGGAATTCACGCACGTCGAGTTCATGCCCCTCGCCGAGCATCCATTCGGCGGCTCGTGGGGGTACCAGGTCACCGGCTACTACGCTCCCACCTCGCGCCTCGGTTCACCGGATGACCTGCGCTACCTCATCGACCGGCTCCACCAGGCGGGCTACGGCGTGATCATGGATTGGGTGCCAGGCCACTTCCCCAAGGACAGCTTCGGTCTCGCGGAGTTCGATGGGCAGGCGCTGTACGAGCACGCCGACCCGCGCCTGGGCGAGCAGCTCGACTGGGGAACCAAGGTGTTCAACTTCGGCGACTCGCAGGTGCGCAACTTCCTCGTGGCGAACGCGCTCTACTGGCTGGAGGAGTTCCACATCGATGGCCTGCGGGTCGACGCCGTCGCGTCGATCCTCTACCTCGACTACTCGCGCGAAGAGTGGGTGCCCAACATCCACGGGGGCCGCGAGAACCTCGAGGCGATCGCCTTCCTCCAGGAGGTCAACGCGACCGCCTACAAGCTCTACCCCGGCATCGCCATGATCGCCGAGGAGTCAACCAGCTGGGCGGGCGTCACGAAGCCCACCGAGTGGGGCGGGCTCGGCTTCGGACTCAAATGGAACATGGGCTGGATGAACGACAGCCTCAGGTACGTCGAACGCGACCCCATCTACCGGTCCCACCACCAGGGTGACCTGACCTTCTCGTTCGTGTATGCGTGGAGCGAGCGCTTCCTGCTCCCCATCAGCCACGACGAGGTCGTGCACGGCAAGGGGTCGCTGTATTCGAAGATGCCAGGCGACGAGTGGCAGAAGCTCGCCGGCACCCGGCTCTTCCTGGCCTACCAGTGGGGCCACCCGGGCAAGCAACTGCTCTTCATGGGGCAGGAGTTCGCGCAGCAGACCGAGTGGAGCGAGTCTCGCGGCCTCGACTGGTGGCAGCTCGACAACCCCGGGCACGCGGGTGTGCAGCGCCTCGTGGGCGACCTGAACCGCCTCGCGAAGCACGAGGGTGCGCTCTGGCAGCGGGACGACGACTCGTCGGGAATGGTGTGGCTGAGCGGCGACGACGCGGCCAACAGCGTCCTCGCGTTCGCTCGACGCGGGTTCGATGGCACCCCTGATGTCGCCATGATCTTCAACTTCTCGAACCAGGTCATCAGCGGGTACCGCCTCGGGCTTCCGCACGGCGGCCGCTGGTCTGAGGTGCTCAACACCGACGCCGAGACGTACGCGGGCTCCGGTGCAGGTAACTACGGAGCGGTGACGACCGAGGACATCCCATCGCACGGCTTCGCGCAGTCGGCCGCGGTGACGCTCCCGCCGCTCGCCGCCGTCTGGTTCAAGCACGAGGGCTGAGCGAACTCCCGGCAGAACACGCAGCAAGCGGCCCGGATGCGATGTGATCGCATCCGGGCCGCTCACGTCGTGCGCGTGGCCGGGCGCTGCGGACAGCGGACCGTGCGCGGACGGGTCAGAACAGGAGGTTCGTGAGCCTCGCTCGCGCCGCTCCGACGCGTGGGTCGGCGACACCGACGACCAGGAACAGGTCGAGCAGACGCTCGCGCGCTGCGGTCTTGCCCTCCGCGTCGAGCTTGGGGAACAGCGTCAGCAGGCGATCGAACGCGTCGTCGATGTGTCCTCCTGAGAGGTCGAGGTCGGCGACGTCGAGCTGGGCGTCGAGCGCGTCGGGGTTCGCGGCAGCGCGCTGACGGATCTCCTCGAGCGTCTTGCCTTGCAAGCGCACGAGGAGCTGGACCTGGGCCAGCCCTGCGCGGGCTTCGTCGTCGGCCGGCCGCTCGGCCAGAGCACGTTCGTAGGCATCGATGGCCGCCGCGTAGTCGCCCCGCTCGAGCGCCTCGAAGGCTTCAGCGTGCAGCGGCGGCAGCGGCGGGGCTGCGGGCTCTTGGGCGTCGGCTTCGGCCTCGGGCGCGCCGTCGATGGCGACGTGCCCGGTCAGGCCCTGTTGGGCCGCGACCTGAAGGATCTCGCCGACGATCTGCGTGATCTGCTCCTCCGGCGGGTTGCCTGCGAACAACTGCAGCGGTCGCCCGCCGATGATCGCGATGACCTGGGGCTGCTGGCCGAGCTGCGGGTGCGCATCCAGGTCGACGCGCACCAGGACGATACGCCCTTCGGCACCGCGAACGATCTTGGCGAGCACCGGCGAGAGCGCCTGCGCGTCGCTGGACCACTTCGCGTGCATCTCAACGATGACTGGCAGGAACTGCGAGAGCTGCATGAACTGCTCGAGCGTCTGCTCGTCGGCGTCGACCACAACATCGGGAAGTGTTGCGACCGGTTCACCTGCGGAGCCTGCGGCTGGCGTTCCCTGCTGGCCAGGGGCGGCGGCAGGTGCTCCCGGAGAGGCCTGGCCTGCCGGAGCGTTCGCGCGCTGCACGAGCGAGGACAGGTCGACTGCTCCGTAGAGACTTGCTGGGTTGAGTGGAGGGGTTTCAGCCATAGGTAACCTCGTTGGCGTTGAGCTGGCGTGCGCCGGTCATGGTGTTGGCGAAGCCGAGCAGTTGGACAGCGCCGCCTGTCGCTTCCGACGGCACGTAGAACAGCAGCTGGTTGGTGTACAGGGTCTCGAAGCCCAGCGACGAGGAGCTGGCACCGGCCAGCGCTGCCGTGCGTCCCTGGACGCTGAGGGTCGCGAGCTGCGTGCGAGCGCTCAGCTTCTCGACCTCTTCGATGGAGACCGCGATGATCGCGCCGCCGTCGAGGGTCTGCACACCGAAGGGTGGATCGTCGGTCTGGCGCGTCTGGAACTCGATCTTCGCGGCGTTCGCGTCGATCTCCCCGGAGACTGTAGCCCGCGCATCGGCGATCTGCGTGCGCAGCGAGTCCCCGTCTGGGGAGAACAGCGCAGCGAACTGCGAGCCATCGCCGTTGGTGATGACGTCGGCGTACGCGGCCGCGAGCTCGTCTGGGGCGATCACGAGCGGCTGCTCGAGCGCGTCGATGCCCGGTGCACCGATCTCGGCCGGGGCAGCCTCCGGAAGCGTCACGTCAGGGGTGAGCTGGACGATGGACGCCACCTTGTACGTGTCGCGAGCATTCGACTGCGTGAGCATGATGCCGAACGGTGCCGTTGGGGTGTCACCACCGGCTTCGCGCACCACGAAGATCGACTTCGGCCACGCCTCAGAGGCCTGCGGCACGGCGTAGACGACGTCTCCGGTGGGGAACGCGACAGGGCCCGGCAGGGCGTTGTCCGCGGCCTTCGCCTGGTACTCCGCGGCGCGCTCCTGGTACGCGGCCTGGGTGAAGCGAGGCTTGAGCCCGTCCGCCTTGTTCGCGGCGTCGGCTTCCTGCGCGAGCTTGGCCGCATCGTCGAGGATCTCGGTGAGCTGTTGGGCGTTGACCGCCGGGAGCGCTTCGCCCTCGGTGATGAGCGCCTGATCGATCGACGACGTCGGCGTTGGTGTGGTCGGCGCACTCGTCGAACCGCCGAACTGCTCCGGCCACAAATCGGCCGAGCATCCGGTGAGCGCGATGGAGCCGACGAGCAACACCGGAATGAGCCGGAAGAGCCGCTTGGGCGCCTGACTGCGGTCGCGGCCACGCGGCCTGCGCCACTGCTGCGCTTCGCCCGCGGTCGGGTCGGCTGCTGGGGTGGCTTCACCCGCACCGGATGCGCCGCCTGCGGGAGGCTCGCCACCGGCCGACGTGTCATCGCCCCGGTCGTCGTCGTCCGTAGGCGACGCCGGTTCGTTCTGCGCGCTCGGGTCGCTCTCCGAGTCCGGGCCCTGCGAATCGCTCGGCTGCGGCGCATCCGTCGACTGCTCCGCTCGCGCGTCTGCTGCCAAGGGCAGCGACGGCGCGTCTTCTGACGCCGTGGTCTCGGCCGGGGCGCTCCAACTGAACGGGTCGTCTGCCGCCACCGCGGCCCCCTCGGAACCTGCCTGGGACGGCACGGCTGGAACGTCCGCACCGGGCGCGCGGAACGACGGGAACGTGGGACGACCCGGCTGCTGCGTCTGCTCCGGATCAGAGGAAGGCGGAGCCCAGGCAGGAACGTCTTCCTCGACCGGCTTGAAGCTGTCGTGATCGACGTCGCCGCCGGTCGTCGACGTATCTCCTTCGGAGAGCTTCACCGACGTGGCGACGACGCTCTGCGATTGCTCGATCGGGTCGAGCTCGGTGCGATCCAGACCATCGTCTGCGCTCGGGGCCGAGCGGCCGAACGAAAACGCCGGCGTCGTCACGGCGTCGTCCGCCAACGCGGGAGCCGCTGCAGGGATCTCCGAGTCAAGTTCCTCGCGCGTCTGGCGCTGTGGCTTGGATCGGCGGCGCATGCTCAGGAGCGCCCACAGCAGCAGTCCGAGCGAGATCAGCAGCAGCACCCCGCCACCGAGCAGGAGCGGGCCCGCCATCGGCGCGCGACCGTCGAGCGGCCACGAGATCGAGACCTGACCCGGCGCGGGAGACTCACCGTCGGACTGCACAAGAAGCGCGAATCCGACCGGGAGGGTCTGCTGGAGTTCGAGCGTGCCCTCACCCTCGTACTCCTGGAACCACAAGTCGCTGCCGAGGATGTTCGGCGCCGTAGTCTCGTCGGCCGAGGCCTCCCCCGGCGTAAAGACGAGTGCGCCGCTCGTGTCGTCGAGCGTGACGATCTCATGCTGCGTCGTGCCGACCCAGCCGGCGATGTCGCCCTGACGACCGATGGCGACGCGGATGGGGCCGTCCCCGCTGATGGTGATGGACTGCGTTCCAGCGTGCTCGATGAGCGTGTCGCTCGGAATGACCAGCAGCGGCGACTCCTGCGTCAGGGTGCCGCTCGCAACGACGGAGTCGGCGGCCCGCGCATCTGCGATCTGCAGCCAGCCGACGACAAGCAGCGCCGCACTTCCGAGGAATGCGATCGCGGCTAGGATGAATCTCACTGAGTGACTCCTTCTCGAGTGATTGCGCCGTGCATCGTTTGTGCGCTCGACGTGCTCCTCTCGCGAGGGTGCCGTCGTCTTCCATGAGGTTCACGAAGACTCTCGACCCCTCAATCTAACGCACCGCGCCCGCACATCCCCTGGAATACGCCAATGTCAGGCCGGAATCTGCGGAAAGTCCGGTCTTCCTGGCCCGCACCACCGCGTTCTCTGGCACAGGTTCGAGTCATCTCTGGCCTCATCAGCATCTCGCACACGCCCGCCGTCTAGACTTCAGGACGTGCGCGGGCGGCAGGCGCGCACGTGGAAACCCGAACTCACGCGGAGGCGTCCTTGGCATTCGACGACATCAACTTCAACACTGCGATGCGTGGGTACAACCGCGACGAGGTCGACGAGGTCATCAGGTCCCTGCGCACACAGCTCGCGCAGGCTGGCAACCAGGATTCCGGCGCCAGCCGCGAGATCGCCGCCATGCGGACGCGCATCAAGCAGCTCGAGACCGAACTGAACGAGGTGGGCAACCCCACCTACTCCGGCCTCGGCACGAAGCTCGCCGGCACGCTGGCGACCGCCGAGCAGCAGGCGCAGAAGCTCACCGCCGAGGCCCAGCGCGAGGCCGACAAGATCCTCAGTGAAGCGCACCGCAACGCGGCGCGCATCCACCAGGAGGCAAACGACTACGCCGAGCGGGTGACGCGGGAAGCCGATGTGCGCGCTGGCCGTGTGCTCAGCGACTCACGTTCCGAGGCAGACAGCCTGCTCGAAAACGCGAAGCAGGAGGCCGAGCTCACGCGAACCAACCAAGAACGCGAAATCGAGACCGTCAAAGACCAGGTCACGACCGAGCTCCGCGAGCTGCGCCACTCCACCGACCTCGAGATCTCCGCCCTGCGCGCCTCGGTCGACGAGGAGCTCGCGACGAAGCGCCAGGCGGTCGAGAACGACATCGCCGAGTCGGCCGCCCGCCTCGCCGAGCGTCAGCGCGAGATGGAGAAGGCCCGCGCCGACTTCGAGCGTGAGGCTGCGGCTCGACGCACGCAGATGGAGCACGAGCAGGAAGCTGAGCGACAGGTCGCCAAGGGCGAGATCGACGCGCTCCGCGAGGGTGCCGTGCGCGAGATGAACGCGAAGCGCACAGAGCTCGACGTCGAGCTCTCGAAGCGCCGCAACGCCTTCGAGCAGCAGCTCGTCGCGGCGGGCAGGAAAGCCGAGGCCGCCGCCAAGAAACTCATCGATGACGCGACCGAGCAGCTCGCAGACCTCAACCAGCGCAGCGAGCAGGTGCGACGCGAGGCCGGCAAGATCATGGCGGATGCTCGCCGCCGCGCACAGGAGACGCAGGACCAGGCCGAACGCAAGGCCGCTGACCTCCTCGAGACCAGCAACAAGCAGGCCCGTGAGCGCAATACCGAGGTCGAGCAGCACACGCAGAGCCTCCTCGACAACGCCGAGCAGCGGCTCTCCGAGCTTCGCGAGGAGCGAGACCAGGTGCAGAGCTACCTCGACCAGCTCAAGCGTGCCTTCTCGCGCACCGACTTCAGCCTCCCGGAGGCGGACGAGCAGATCACGAAGCGTCCGTCGGCTTCGGCTGAGGATGCACCCGATTCGAGCGATGGTGCCGCCGAGGCACACGCCTTCGCGCTCTCCAGCGGCGGTGCTCAGCAGGAGACGGAATCGAACGCCGACGAGGCCAAGGAAGCCGCTGGGGAAGACAAGGCCGCTCAGGACGCCGTGCCCGCGCAGGCCGGACGCCAGGGCGGTGGCCAGAACTCCAACCAGAAGCGCGGCGCGCCCCGCCAGCGCTGACGCGCACCGCGCGAAGGAGCGCCCTCCCACGCGTCTAGACTCGGATCCCGACCACCGGTCGGGATCCGATCAGGGGGAACACCGAATGCGCATCGAGAATCCGTTCAGGCTCGGCTTCATCGCCACGATCGGCGTGCTAACCGCCCTGGTGCTCGGCGGCATGATCGCGTCACTGAGCACGATCCTCACGTACATCGGAGCGGCGCTCTTTCTTGCGCTCGGCTTTGAGCCGATCATCGCCTTCCTCGAGCGCCACCGCTGGCCACGATGGGCCGCGATTGTCTCCTCGCTCGGCGGCGCCGCACTGGCGTTGGGGCTTGTCGTCTGGGCGCTCATCCCGAGCATCAGCAGCCAGGTTGAGCAGCTGTCGATTCGCTACTCGTCGATCGTCAACGATCTCGCTGGCTCGAACGTGATCGAATGGGTCGACGAACGCTTCCCCGACCTGCAGGCCCAGGAGTTCGTCACCGACGCGCTTGAGTGGCTCCGCAACAACCTCGCGGCGATCGGTGGCGGCGTGCTCGAGGTCGGCTTCGGCATCGTCAACGCTTTCTTCGGCGTGCTCATCGTCTTCATCCTCATGCTCTACTTCGTCTCGAGCATGAACAGCATCAAGCGCGGCTTCTACCAGCTGCTGCCCGCGTCACGACGGGCCCGGACCGCGGAGCTGACCGAGCAGATCACGGCGTCGGTCGGGAAGTTCGTGCTCGGCCAGCTCGCGCTCGGTCTCGCGAACGGAATCCTGTCGTTCACGTTCCTCTCCATCATCGGAGCGTCGATGCCCGCGGTGTTCGCCGTCATCGCGTTCCTCGGCTCGCTCATCCCTCTGGTGGGCACGCTGTCGGCCTCGATCATCATCGTGCTCCTGCAGCTCGCACTGATGCCCGTCGACAGCAGCGTCTGGTGGATGGCTGCGATCTACTACGTCATCTACATGCAGGTGGAGGCATACATCATCAGCCCGCGCATCATGAGCTCCGCCGTCCAAATTCCCGGTGCGATCGTCGTGATCGCCGCCCTCACCGGCGGCACGCTCCTCGGCCTGCTCGGAGCACTCGTGGCGATCCCGATCGCTGCCGCGATCCTCCTCATCGTCAAGCAGGTCTGGATACCCGCCCAGAACGAACGCTGACGCGCCCCGCGGAACCGTGCGGAGACGGCGCGCGCGGCCCGTCCGATCCTGCCTCTATGATTCGAGGCGTGCAGAGCATCAAGTGCCCCCGTTGCGCATCGCTGGTCATGCTCGAATCGCTCTCCTGCGATGCCTGCGCGACGCCGATCGCGTTCCACGACGAGACGCAAACGTTCATCGACGTGAGCGGCGGTGTCGTACTTGTCGACGGCCGCCTCTGGCGCGAGTGCGGCAACCGCACCTGGCAGTGCAACTGGCTCGTCGAAGACGGCATCGCCACGTCATCCTGCTTGTCGTGTCGGCTCGTCCGGAGACGCCCTGAAGCCGATGACACGCTGGCGCTCGAGAAGCTCGCAGAGGCCAACGCCGACAAGCGGCGACTCCTCGCACAGTGCCTGCACCTCGGCCTGCCGATCACAAGCTACGCCGAACGGGAAGGCGGGCTCGGATTCGATCTGCTCTCGAGCAGGAGCTCGGGCCAGCGGGTGACGATCGGCCATGCCAACGGCATCATCACGATCGATCTCGCCGAGACGCTGGACGCGCATCGCGAGGCGCTTCGGGTGCGTCTTGGCGAACCCTATCGAACACTCCTCGGTCATTTCCGCCACGAGATCGGGCACTACTACCAGTCCATCCTGCTCGACGATGAGACACTCCTCGACGAATGCCGCGATCTGTTCGGTGACGAACGGGCGAGCTACCGGGAGGCGCTTGATCGCCACTACCGATTCGGAGCGCCGGAGGGTTGGGCGGCGTCGTACATCTCCGAGTACGCAACTATGCACCCTTGGGAGGACTTCGCCGAGACGTTCGCCCACTACCTGCACATCCTGGGCTCGCTGTGGACCGCCGCAGCCTCAAGCGTGCAGCTCCACCCCTCGATCACTCCACTACTCGACTACCGGGATGAGTCGATCGAACGCGTGCTCGCCGACTGGCACGAGGTGTCCTTGCTCCTCAACCGCTTCAGTCGGGCGATGGGGCAGAACGACCTCTACCCGTTCGTGCTCAACGCACCGACCGAGGTGAAGCTCTCCTTCATGCACCGCATCGTGACCCGGGTCAGTCGACGCTCGGCCACCACGAGCTGAACGGAAGCGCGTCCGGGTTGACGCGTCGCACGATCTCTTCGAGCACCCTGCGCGTCTGCTTCTCCCCCACCCACAGGTGACGCCCCTCGTCGACGGCGACCAGCTCCAGGCCTGGGAGGTGCGCGATGCGCTCCGCCGCTTCGTCCGGTTTCAGGAAGTCGTCATGTTCTGGCACGACCAGAACAACGGGCACGCTCGCATCCGCCCAACGGTCGAGCTCGGCCTGGCTCGTGCGACGAAGCGGCGGCGATAAGAGGACGAGGCCGCGGACATCAGCGTGCTCGTGACCGTGCTTCAGCGCAAGCTCCGTACCGAACGACCAGCCGACAAGCCAGGGATTCGGCAGCCCGCGCTCGCGCACGAACGCCATGGCCGCCTCGACATCGGCGCGCTCGGTCTCACCATCGCCGAACTGCCCCTCGCTCGTCCCCCGCGGCGAGCTCGTGCCGCGCGTGTTGAAGCGGAGCACCGCGAGGTCTGCCTGTGCGGGCAGCCGCAGTGACGCCTTGCGGAGCACATGCGAGTCCATGAAGCCCCCTGCGGTGGGGAGCGGATGTAGGGTGACCAGCGTCGCGACGGGTTCCCTGTCGAGCGGCAGCGCGAGCTCACCGACCAGCGTGAGGCCGTCGCTCGTGTGCAACTCGATCTCCTCGCGCCGGGCGGGGAGCTCTGTTCCGCTTCTGATCTCGACGGGGGCCGAGGCCTGTGAGTCCTTCGATGCTGCAGTCACGCCATCCTCCAACAGTGGTTGTGCCAGTGCCGGCGGGCCGCCAACGCTTGTTCGTCGCCGAGAATGCCCTCGGCCCGCCACACAACGACGTGGGACACCCCCGCGTCGATGGGGTTCGGGCATCCGGGACACACATAATCCTTGAGTGCGCGCGCCGCCGAGATGGGCTGCACGGTGTAGGAAACGCCTCTGCGCACCTCGGTGCGCCGCCAGCCGTCCCGCAGGTGCTCGAGCTCGTCCGCGCCACCAGCCTCGCGCTCAACGGCCGCCTGCTGCCACTTCGCTGCGCGTCCGCCTCGCGACCGAGACGAGGGGTCCCCGCTCTGGCGGCGAGATCGGTTCGAGCGGGGCATGGCATCCATTCTAGGAAGCCGGAGTGAGCTGACCTGACAGACAACGCCGCGTGACCGTGAGGTCACGCGGCGTCGTTGGGCCTGCGCAAAACGTGGGGTCGACTCAGTACCAGTTCACGGCTTCGGAGTGCGCCCACGCGCCACACGGAGTTCCGTAGCGGCCCTTGATGTAGTCGATTCCCCATCGGATCTGCGTCTCGGGGTTCGTGCGCCAGTCGGAGCCGTGGGTGGACATCTTGCTACCCGGTAGTGACTGCGGGATGCCGTAAGCGCCGGACGACGGGTTCTCGGCGGCGGCGTTCCAGCCGGACTCGCGCTGCCACAGCTTCTCGAGGCAGGCGAACTCGCCCGTGCCCCATCCCATGGACGCGACGATGTCAGCTGCGAGGGCCTTGGCCGTGCCGGGGTCGGGCGCCACGTACTCGGGACTGCTGTAGGAGGAAGACGAGGATGAGGACGACGACGACGAAGTCGACTCGTCTTCGCTGCGCGTGGGGGTCGGTGTCGGTGTTGGTGTCGGAGTGGTCACGACGATCCCTGCCAGGTCGTTGTCGCGGGGAGTCGCGGTCGGGGCGGTGGCGCCCTCATCTGCGACGGCGTCGGCCCCGGCCTGGTCCACTGCGGAGACAAGGCTGACCTCGTAGGCCTGGGCACCCGCGACGGTGAGATCGGCCACGCTCGGCGCGATCGCGAGGGCAGGCGAGGGGCTCGTGGTAGCGCCGGCCTGCAGGACTGCGGTGAGCGCGAGCGCGCCGACCGCGGTGCTGGCGGCGATGGGGACGATGATCTTCGCCCGCGAGCGTCGGACGGCTGTCGGACGCGCTGCTCGCGTTGAGCCCGTGCGCTGCAACGTGGTCATTGATCTCCCGGGGTTGGAACTAGGGACTCCCCGAGGATAACGGAATGGTTACAGAATGGCAACGAACGCGGCGTCACATGCCCGGGGATGTGCCCGTGCCGAGAGAGCTCTCGCGCCTCAACTCAACGACTCAGTAGCAACTCCACTGGCCCCAGCCAGCCTTCGCCTGCAGCATCTTGGCTCGCATCGTCTGCTCCTCCACGGAAGCCTCCGAGGGAAGACCGGTGCCACCGACGGACTGCCACGTCGGAATGGAGAACTGGTACAGGCCGTAGTACCCGCTCGGGTTGACGGCCCGCGGGTTGCCGCCCGACTCGCACTGGGCGATTCGAGCAAGAGTCGCGTCGATGCTCGGATCGGACGACACATCGACCGGTTCGTAGGAGCCGCCGCCAGACGAGGACCCACCGGAGGACTCCGAGGGCTCCGGCTCCGGCTCCGGCGTGGGAGTCGGCGTGGGCGTGGGCGTGGTCACGACGATGCTGGCGATGTCGCTCGTCCGTGCACCGGCGTCCTGCGCCTCGTCGACGGCCGAGACGAGGCTCACTGCATACCCCTGGGCTCCGGCCGCCGAAAGCTCGTCGACAGAAGCCACGACGGGCACGCCGCTCTCCGTGTGCCCCTGGTCGCTGAGCTGCACTGTTGCGGTGACCGCGAGGGCTGCGATCGCGAGACCGGCAAGTGTTGGAACCACGACGCGTGCGCCGACGCGCCTGCGCAGTGCAGCTGGTCGTGAGGCTCGGGTCGAGCCGGTCCGGATGGCTGTCGTGGTCATGCTGGTACTCCCAGGTGATTCGCGAATGCGAGGGCTTCAGGCGGTGTGCACACTGCGGCAGAGGCAGGCACCTCCGCCGACTCAGTAGGAGCCGTTGTGCTGGTTCCAGGCGGCGCAGGGAGTGCCCCACGCGCGGTCGATGTAGTCGATTCCCCACTTGATCTGCGTGAGGGGGTTGGTCTTCCAGTCAGCACCCATCGTGGCGAGCTTCTCAGCCGGCCACGACTGCGGAATTCCGTAGGCTCCAGACTCGGCATTCTCGGCCAAGTAGTTCCAGCCGGACTCCTTCATCCAGAGCTTGTCGAGGCACGACATCTGGTCGGCACCCCAGCCGTACTGGGATTTGACCATCTCCTCGGTGATCTTCTTCAGCGACGCGGGGTCGGTTGGCACGACGTCGATGCTGACGCTCGAGCCGCGGTCGTCGATGGTCGTGCCCTGACTGCTCTCCCCGGACACCGCGAGCACTGCATACGCCTGGGCCTGCTCCCGCGACAGTTCTTGCACGCTCGGCGAGAGCGACGCGTCTGCGGATGCGGTGGCTCCTGCGCCGGTGAGGGTCGTGACGGCGATGGCTCCAGCTGCGACAACGCCGAGCGCCGAAGATCCGAAGATCGCGGCCCGTCGCCGTGCGCGGCGCTGGCGACGCTGACGCGCACGCTCACCGCGTGTTGCAGTGGTTTCCGGCATGGAGCTCCATCCGACGGGCAGTGGGGACCCGGCAATCGTAACGGGTAGGTTACGATTTGACAACGCTCAGGCCTCTCTGAGGCGAGACGCGAGCTAGCGGATGGCGAGCATGACGTCAATGACGGCGTCGATGAGCAGGTCGACCTGCGTCTCCTTGTAGCCGTGACGCTTCGGCGTGAAGGCCACCCCGCGCACTTCGCGCAGCGACATGGCGGTACCCCCACGCAGGAAATCGGCGAGACGTCCAGAGAACTCGTCGACCTCTTTCACGTCATAGCCGCGCTGCAACACCGAGACGCGATCGAAGCGCTCGCCGTCCTCTCGGCGAAGCCGAGCGAGCACGGCGCGCGCGGTGGTCTTCGTCTCCCGCAGGAAGGCATCGCGCCCCACACGCTCGATGTGCTCGTCACGCTCACGGATCGCAACCGCGTCCTCGAGGCGCTCAAGCGCCGCATCCACATGCGGGGCAGAGTAGCCGCCCTTGCGCATCGTGAATGCCGTGTGGCGGATGCTGCTCGTCGACAGCCGCTTGCCCTGCGTTCCGTTGTCGAAATTGTCGTAGCGCTGCCGTGCGACACGAAATGCACGGTCGACCTCTTCGGCGTCGTAGCCGAGAGTGCCACGAGCTGCCAGAGGGAATGAAGTGCTGCTCACGCGGACCATTCTGCCGCATCACGGGCCAAGATGGCGCAGGCTACCCGGCGGGGCATGACCGGAGCGCCGCATCCGTACCCCTGACGCGTCGCGCGGCCCCTCACCACAGCGTGCTGTCCGCACTCCAGAAATACAGCGCGAACGCCATCGCACCCGAGGGCAGGATCGAGTCGATGCGGTCGAAGAACCCGCCGTGACCAGGCAGCCACGAGCTCATGTCCTTGATCTTCAGGTCGCGCTTGATCATCGACTCGGTCAGGTCACCGGCGGTGGCGGTGATCAGAAGGAGGGGCCCCATGATCAGGCCGAACCACCACGCCTGATCGAGCAGGAAAACGCTCACGAGGATGCCGACGACGATTGAGGTGAGCGCCGCGCCCGCGAAGCCCTCCCAGGTCTTGCCCGGACTGATCTTGGGTGCAAGCTTGTGCTTGCCGAAGTTGAGTCCGAACACGTAAGCGCCAACATCAACGGCGACCACAATGATGAGGAAGCCGAGCACCCACCACTGGCCATCCTCCTGTGCCGTGAGAAGCACCGTGAACGACCCCAAATACGAGACGTAGATGAGGATGAGGGCGGCAGCCAGGAAGTCGGCCCACACAGCTTTGCGCGGTGGCCTGTCGCTGGACGTCGAAGCTTCCACGAGACGCCACACGGTGACAACGAGAACGCCGACCAGCAGGGCGACCCACTGCCCCACGACCTGGAAGTAGTACGCGGCGGGGATGATCGCGACCGCGGCGGCGACGAGCGGGATGCGGGGCACATCGCGGCCCGCCCCTCGCATGGCGCTCGCGAGCTCGATGGTCGCGAAGACGACCATCGCAATCGCGAAGGGGATGAACAGCTCTTTGATGAAGATCAGACTCGAGATGAGCACGGCACCGAGCACGACACCGAACAGCACCGCGAAGGCGAGGTTGCGACCACTGCGAGCGTTGATCGCATCGTTGCGCGCACGTAGCTTGTCGCGCTGCTCTCTGACCTGCGTCCGGGCGTACTGGGCCCGCGTCTCGAGGTCGTGCAGGATGTTCGCCCCGGTGTCGCCGAGTCGGGATTGCGCTCGGAGGGGCCCAAGTGGCGGGGCGCTCTCGCCCCCGGGCATGACCGGGACCTCAGCCGCAGCCGACGGGTCGTCGGCAACCGGTGGGGCCTCGGCCTCGCCAGCCGCCGGCCCGAAGGCGCTCGCCGTGACGTGCGCTTCGGGCTCGGTCACCGGCTCCCGGACCTCTGGGTCCGACAGCTTGGCGGGATCCGCCTCGTCACTCCCTGTCGTGGACACGAGCGATTAGACCTCGAGGAGCTCGGCTTCCTTGTGCTTGGAGGCCTCGTCGATGCGGTCAATGTAGGACTTCGTGACCGTTTCGAGTTCCTTCTCGCCGCGGGTGATGTCGTCTTCGCCGACCTCGTCCTTCAGCGCTTCCAGATCGGTCTTCGCCTTGCGACGGATGTTGCGCACGGCGACGCGAGCCTCTTCGGCCTTCGACTGGACGAGCTTGACGTATTCCTTGCGGCGGTCCGCCGTGAGCTCCGGCATGACAACCCGGACGAGGTTGCCATCGTTGCTCGGGGTCACCCCAAGGTTCGGGTGGGAGACGATCGCCTTCTCGATCTCCTTGAGCGCAGACTTGTCGTAGGGCGTGATCACGAGCACGCGAGCTTCGGGCACCGCGATGGATGCAAGCTGCTCGAGCGGGGTCGCGGTGCCGTAGTAGTCAACCGGGATCTTCGTGAAGAGCTGGGGGTTCGCTCGCCCCGTTCGCACCGTCGCGAAGTCTTCCTTGGCGTGGTCGACGGCTTTGGCCATCTTGTCTTTGGTCTCGGTGAGCACGTCGTTGATCACGGGGTGTCCTTTCCAGGGCGTTCTGCATCATCCTACCGAGGTGGTGGGATGCGGTCGCCACGCGCAGGGCGCGGCGCGCTGACGGAGTTGTCGCGGGGTGCGAGGTACGGACTAGTCGAGACTCGAGGTCACGAGGGTGCCGATGTCCTCACCGAGGATTGCGCGCGCAATGTTGCCCTCGGGGCTCATGCCGAACACGCGCATGTCCATGCCGTTGTCCATGCACAGGCTGAACGCCGTGGAGTCCACAACCTTGAGCCCGCGCTGCAGGGCGTCCTGGTACGTGACCGAGTGCAGCAGCTCTGCGCTCTCGTCTCTGCGCGGGTCAGCGGTGTAGACGCCGTCGACGCCGTTCTTCGCGACCAGCACGACATCAGCTCCGACCTCGAGCGCACGCTGGGCGGCGACCGTATCGGTGGAGAAGTAGGGCAGCCCGGCGCCGGCACCGAAGATGACGACTCGACCCTTCTCCATGTGGCGCTTCGAGCGGAGCGGAATGTAGGGCTCGGCGACCTGGCGCATCTCAATGGCCGACTGCACGCGGGCGGGTGTGCCGGCCTGTTCGATGAAGTCCTGCAGCGCGAGCGCGTTCATGACCGTGCCGAGCATGCCCATGTAGTCGGCACGCGCCCGATCCATGCCTGCATTCGCGAGCTGAGCGCCGCGGAAGAAGTTACCTCCGCCAACGACGATGGCGACTTCGACGTCACGCGCGGCGGCTGCGATCTCCTTTGAGATGCTCGTGAGCACCTCGGGATCGACACCCATCTTGCCTGCACCGAACGCTTCGCCAGAGAGCTTGAGGAGAACGCGTCTGCGCGGGGCCTGTGGTGACATGTGTGCTCCTTGTGGGGTCGCTGATCGTCCACGAGCCTACCTTGTGTGGAGGGCGCCCACGTCTCAGGGGCCGCGTGCGCACGCGCCCCAGAACCGCGAAACGGGGCCGGATGCAGATGCATCCGGCCCCGAATTCGTGAAGGTGCGGTTCTACGCGCCGACGCGAATGCGACCGAAGTCGACGACGTTGACGTTTGCAGCGTCAGCGATCTTCTTCACGGTCTGCTTGTTGTCGCGAGCGTAGTCCTGCTCGAGCAGCACGATCTGCTTGAAGAAGCCGGTGAGGCGTCCTTCAATGATCTTCGGGAGGGCAGCCTCAGGCTTGCCCTCACTGCGCGAGATCTCCTCGACGATGACCCGCTCCTTGTCGATTGCCTCGGCAGGGACGTCGTCACGCGTGAGGTACTGCGGGTCGAACATCGCGATGTGCTGAGCGATGCCGCGCGCGGTTGCCGCGTCGTCGCCCTCGTACGCCACGACCACGCCGACCTGCGGCGGCAGGTCCTGCGACGTGCGGTGCAGGTAGATCTCGAAGTTGGCGCCCTTGAGGAGGCTCACCTTGCGGAGCTCCATCTTCTCGCCCAGGATCGCAGCGACACCGTCGATGGTCTCCTTGACGGTCGTGCCGTCGACGGGGGCGGCAAGCGCCTCGTCGACGTTCGACGCGCCAGCGGCGGCCACGGCGTCGAGAACCTTCTCCGAGAGAGCGATGAACTTGTCGCCCTTCGCCACGAAGTCGGTCTCGGTTGCGAGCTCGATGAGCGTCGCGGTGCCGTTGCCGTTGTCCTTGGCGGCGACGAGGCCTTCGCTGGTGGAGCGGTCAGCGCGCTTCGCGTTGCCCTTCGCACCCTTGAGGCGGAGGATCTCGACGGCCTTTTCCTTGTCGCCGTCGGCCTCTTCGAGCGCCTTCTTCGTGTCGACCATGCCGGTCCCGAGCTGCTCGCGCAGCTCCTTGACATCAGCGAGGGTGAAGTTAGCCATGTGTGGGGTTCTCCCTAGTGCTTGAAGTTACTTGGACTCTTCGACGGCCTCGACAGCCTCGGTCGCCTCTGCGGGTGCAGCAGCTTCCTCGACCTCGACGGTCTCGGCGGGCGTCTCGACGACGGCCTCGGCAGCGGGAGCGTCGCCCTGGAGCAGGTCGCTCTCCCACTCGGCCAGCGGCTCGACCTCTGCCTGACCCTCGGTCGGCTTCTGGTGGCGCTGGATCAGACCCTCAGCAGCAGCGTCGGCGACGATGCGCGTGAGCAGTGCGACGGAGCGGATGGCGTCGTCGTTGCCCGGGATCGGGTAGTTGACGTCGTCGGGGTCGCAGTTCGTGTCGAGGATCGCGATGACCGGGATGCCGAGCTTCTTGGCCTCGTCGATCGCGAGGTGCTCCTTCTTGGTGTCGACAACCCACAGCGCCGAAGGCGTCTTCGAGAGGTTGCGGATACCACCGAGCGACTTCTCGAGCTTGTCACGCTCGCGACGCTGGATGAGGAGTTCCTTCTTCGTGAAGCCACGCGTCGTGTCGTCGAAGTCGACGAGGTCGAGCTCCTTGAGACGGTTGAGGCGCTTCTGGACGGTGCCGAAGTTGGTGAGCAGACCGCCGAGCCAGCGCTGGTTCACGTAGGGCTGGCCCACGCGCGTTGCCTGCTCTGCGATGGACTCCTGAGCCTGCTTCTTCGTGCCGACGAAGAGGATGGTGCCGCCGTGTGCGACGGTCTCCTTGACGAAGTCGAAGGCAGCATCGATGTAGCCCAGCGACTGCTGGAGGTCGATGATGTAGATGCCGCTGCGCTCGGTGAAGATGAAGCGCTTCATCTTCGGGTTCCAGCGACGGGTCTGGTGCCCGAAGTGCACGCCGCTGTCGAGCAGCTGGCGAATGGTAACGACTGCCATGGTCGTTCTCCTTTTCAAATGCGCATTCCTGCGCGCGGTTGTTCTCTGCGACCGGCGGCCGCACAGCCTGGTGCCCTGCGCGCATCCGCTCCCGCACGAACGTGCTGGAGACCGGTGGATGCGCGTTGTGGTGGGCACGCGAAGTCAGCCCGCATGGCGGGCTGCTGGCGACAGTCTACACCGGCGGGACGTCGCAGGGAACGGGGCGTCACTCGGGTGTCTTTTGCGCTGTGGACAGCCTTTGTCCACAGGAGCGTCGACCCGGGCTCCCCTGCCCTTCGGACCGGAGCACGATGCCTCCATGCGCAGCGAACCACAACCCGAGCACGCCAGCCCGCGACGCCACCGCATCCTAGCGGGAAGCATCGTCGCGCTCCTGTGTGCGTGCGGGCTTGCGACCTTCACGGCCACGCAGGTCGACGCTTCGATCGCCCCGTGCGCCTGGCTGTGGCCGGTGGAGGAGGCACCGAGCGTCACTCGCGCCTTTGATCTCACGACGGACTATGGCGCCGGACACCGCGGGATCGACATCGCGGCACGCCCAGGCGCGGCCGTGCTCGCCCCAACGGCCGGGACGATCCGCTTCGCCGGCTTCGTGGTCGACAGACCTGTGCTGTCCCTGCAGCACGCCGATGGCTCGGTGACGAGCTACGAGCCGGTCGTCTCCGACCTGAGCCAAGGCTCCGCCGTCCACCCCGGGCAGCGCATTGGGGTGCTGAGCCCCGCGCATCGTCATACCCCTGAGGGTGCCCTGCATCTCGGCCTTCGGCAAGGCGGGTCCTACGCCGACCCAGCTCGCTGCTTCGGTGCGCTTCGCCCGCCCGCCGCCGTCCTCCTCCCGCTGTACCGGTGACCTCGGTCACGCACACCACACATCAGAAAGGCACCACATGTCTCCACGCACCGCCCGTCGGCATCGACCCACGGCACTCCACGAGCCAGGAGGGGACCACCACCAGCCCACGCTCGTCGCCCGCATCATCAGAGCCACCGCGGGATTCGCGATGCTGGCGATGGCCGCGACTTTCCTGCTCTTCTCCGGGGCGCAGACCGCGAGTGCCGCCGACTACGGCCCGGGTTTTGACGACGCGCAGAACGGCGGACAGGGCCGGATCGGGGCGTACAGCTTCGAGGGACGCAACGTCTACTGCCTGCAGCCTTGGTTGCCACGCCCGCTGGACGAGACAACCAAGGGCGACGTCGTCGACGGCCGCCAGTTCCAGATGAGCGACGACGACACCGCACGCGTCAACTGGGCGATCTCGACGCACGGGCAGTCGACGGACCCAGCCGTGACCAGCGCCGTGGCCATGTTCGTGTGGTCGCTCGCAGCCCCTGACGCATACTCGAGCCACGGGACGAGCGGCGACGAGCACTACCTTGGCCGCGTCCCAGACGGACAGAAGCAGGCGGTCATCGCGACGCTGGCCACCATCCGAGAGGGCGCGACGAAGGTGGGCGCGAAGGGATTCTCGAACCAATCGGCCAGCCTGCAGTTCACGACCGACGCGAAGGATGCCACCAAGGGGAGCGTCACACTCGCGTCCGGAATCAACGGAGTCACCGGCGTGGTCATGCTCAGCGGAGCCACGTTCTCCTCGACCGGAACGAGCACCGCCACGCTCACCGCCGGCGAGCCGGCGACGTTCACCGTGCCCTCAGCCGCCTTCGAGCGCGGACCCGTGACGGTAAGCGGGACGGCGAAGGTGGCGTCGCCGTCCGAGCCATGGGCTGCGAAGATCCTGCTCCTGCACACCCCGGGCGCACAGCTACTCGGGAGCAGCGGCGGGACGGTACCCGGTGAGTTCACCGCCATCGGGCAAGACCGCGTGCCGCGCTCACCCGAGGCGACTTCTCCCCCGGCCACGACGCCGGTACCCACGCCGACCGTGAAGTCCACAACGAGGAGCACCCCCTCCACCTCGCCGACGCCGACGCGCACCGCGGCTCCCCCGCGCATCCCGAGCCCGAGCCCTGCGGCAACGGCGACCGCAACCGCGACGCCCACGACGACACCGACGCCAACCCCGACCCCGACCCCGAAGGCCAGCTTGGCAGCGACACCGACACCGACACCAACGCCAACGCCAACGCCAACGAGCGTTGAGACGCCGACGACCACAGTGCCACCCGTCAGCCCGACGGCGTCGGCGACCCCCACCCTGCCAGCGAAACCGGAGGGAGGCGCCCCTTCCATCTCGCCCGAACAGACGACACCCGAACAGCTGCCACCGGCGACCGCGTCGGCCACTCCGACCGCTTCGACGCCCATGACGCCCCCAGCTTCGGCGACGGCAACGGCAACGGCAACGGCAAGCACCGTCCAGGTCACGCCAACCACGGAGCCGACGACGCCCGCCGCAGCCGCCTCGACGCCAGAGAGCACGCAGCCGGAGCTCGCGCAGACCGGGGCGACCGCAATCGGCTGGCCACTCCTACTGGGCATCGGTGCGCTGCTGACCGGGCTCGCAGCTCTCATCTGGGGCGCCCTGAGCAGGCGACGCGGAGCGTGACGAGCCTCGTTCCCGGCAGCGAGCGGGGGTGAGGCCCCGAGCATCGGACGCCGAGCCCACTCCGACTCTGACCGCGACGGCGCGCCGCGACGGATGCATCACACCGTCGCGGCGCGCCGCGCACATCTGCCCGACTTCGACGCAGATCACACTCGGGTGCCCCACCGACGAGATCATCAGACGACAGCAGCGCGCGGCCGGCCGATCACCCGAACGAGGTGCTCAGGCTCGCGGATGCGCCTGCAGGTAGGAGGCCTTCAGGCGCTCAGCAGAGACATGGGTGTAGATCTGCGTCGTTCCGAGATCCGAATGCCCAAGAATTTCCTGCACCGCCCGCAGGTCGGCTCCACCGTCGAGCAGATGCGTCGCGGCGGTATGACGGAAGGTGTGCGGCCCCGACGGCCCGCCACCCGGGGCAGCCCCCAGCACCTCGCGGGCCAGAGCGTAAACGGTGCGCGCATCCAATCGCCCACCGCGAGCGCCGAGGAACAGCGCGCGACCCGATCGAGGCTGCGCCAGCATCGGGCGCCCCGCCTCCAGCCACTGGTCGAGAGCTCTCGCGGCGTGAGCCCCGAACGGCACCACTCGCTCCTTGTCGCCCTTACCCACGACCCTGACAACCCGCCGGGCAAGGTCGACACCACCCAGATCGAGCGAGCAGCACTCCGAGACACGGATGCCAGACGCGTAGAGCAGCTCGACGATCGCCAGATCCCGCAGCTCAACCGGGTCACCCGTCGAAGCGCGGTCACCGAGGGCGTCCAGGATGCCCCGCATCCCGTCCGCAGAGACCACGCGCGGGAGGGTGGAACCCGCCTTCGGACTCTTCAGCCGACGCGCCGCGTCTGGGCCACGACCCGTCTCCTCGAGCCACGACGTGAACCCGCGGAACGACGCAGCCATGCGCGCGATACTCGAGGCCGCCTTCCCCGACTGCGTCTGCTCCCACAGCAGATCGCGGAACACGTCGAGGGTCAACGCCCTTGGATCGCCGCTTCCCGCCGACTCACAGAAGTCGAGCAACAGGCTCAGGTCGCTGGCATACGCCCTCGCAGTGCGGGGCGAGAGCCCCCGCTCGGAGCGCAGCGAACGCAGGTACGCATCCACTGCCACCGAGAGCTCCCGCATGGGCACCATCGTAGGGTCGCCGAACCTCGGCGTGCGCCGGCTTCGCGTGTGCAGGATGCTCGCGCTCCGGGTGGGACGTGCGGACGATGCTCGTGTTCGGCCACCAGAAGCGCTCGCCCGTGAGGAACGCAAGCGCGGGCACGATGACCGTGCGCACCAGCAAGGTGTCAAGCAGTACGCCGACGCACACGATGATGCCGATCTGCGTGAGCGTGATGAGCGGAAGCACACCGAGGGCCGCGAAGACCGCCGCCAGCAGGATGCCCGCGCTCGTGATCACCCCACCCGTCGCCGAGAGCGACCGGATCATGCCGTTCCTCGTGCCGTGCTTCACGGCCTCCTCCCGCGCTCGTGTCACCAGGAAGATGTTGTAGTCGACGCCGAGGGCCACGAGGAACAGGAAGCTGAAGAGCAGCACCGAGGTGTCGAGCGCCGGGAAGCCGAAGACGTACGTGAAGAGGAGCCAGCTGGCGCCCACCGACGCGAAGAACGAGCCGACCACCGTGAGGAGGAGCAGGACGGGGGCGACCAGCGATCGGAGGAGCAGCAAGAGCACCACGAAGACGACGGCGAGGATGAGTGGGAACAGCAGGAGCTGATCACGGTCCTGGGCGGCCTGCTCGTCGAGCGCCTGGGCGTCGAGCCCGCCGACCAGCGCCTCCGCACCGTCGATCTGCGAGAGCTCAGCGCGCAGGCGCTCCACGGTCGCGAGGGCCTCGTCGGTCTCAGCTGGCGACGAGAGGCCGACGTCGATGCGAGTGACTGTTCCGCTGGAGTCGCCGACCGTCGCAGACACGACGCCGTCGACCTCTGCGGCGCGCTGGGCGACCGTGTCCGCCGCACTCGACTGTGCGACGACGACTGCCGGAGCGCCCGCAAGGTCAGGGAAGTGGTCGTTGAGGAGCTCCTGGCCGACGACCGCCTCGGGCGTCGAGGTGAAGCGCTCCGTCTGGGCGAGTCCGATCTTGATGCTCGGGGCGATCGCAGACAGCGCGATGAGGACGATGATGCCCGCGCCCGCGACGACGGCAGGGCGCTTCGAGACGCCAGTGCCGAGCTTGAACCAGAAGCCCTTGCCGTGCTGGTCGTCGCCCACGCGGGGGACGACGGGCCAGAAGATCCCACGAGGGAAGAGCACCAGCGTGGCCGGGAGGAGCGCGAGCGCGAAGGCCATAGCCACGACCACGCCGATCGCGCAGGCCAGGCCGAGCACGACGTTGCCACCGAGCGACGCGAAGAGCAGAGTCGCGAGGCTGAGGGCAACCGTGCCGCCGCTGGCGATGATGGCGGGCCCCGCACCGCGCAGCGCTGTCGCCATTGCCTCGCGACGGTCCTCGGAGACGCGCAGCTCGTCGCGGTACCTGGCGATGAGCAGAAGCGCGTAGTTCGTCCCAGCACCGAAGACGAGGACCGACAGGATGCCCTTGATCGACGCATCCATCGTCAGCCCGAAGGCCGTGACGACTCGCGTCGCGACGATGCCCGCCACCCCGTCGGCGAGCCCGACAACGGAGAGCGGGATGAGCCAGAGCACGGGACTGCGGTACGTGACGATGAGCAGGAACGCGACCACCAGCACGGTGACGGTGAGGAGCGTGAAATTGGCTCCCTCGAAGACGGCGGCGATGTCGACCGCGAAGCCCTCCGGCCCAGTCATGACGGGGATGAGCCCCTCGGGGAGCCCGTCGGCCGCGGCGGCACGCAGTTCGTCCGCCCGCGTTGACTGCGCGTCCACGTCGGTGGTCGCGTCGAGCGGAACAGTGAGGATCATCGCTTCACCGTCTTCCGCCGGGAAGGGCGGCGGCAGCATGTCGACGCCAGCCGCATCCGCAATACCGGCGCTCGCGGCCGAGACGGCGGCGAAGTCCTCGGGGGTGAGCGCCGCACCGTCGCGGTGGAACACGAAGAGCGCCGCCGAGGTGTCCTCGGTCTCGAAGGTCGCCAGCGCTTCCTCAACCTTCGCCGATTCGGCAGTTGCGGGAAGGTCTCCCGCGGGTGCCACGTCGCCGCCCTCCCCCGATCCCCAGACGAACGCGAGGCCACTGAGGACGACAAAGACCGCGATGACGATCACACCGCTCGCCTTGCCGATGATGAATCGAAGGAGCCCGCCCATGGGAAACCGCCTAATTTCACTAGTAATCAATTTGCTTAGCAAACCTAGCGCTACGATGGGTTCCATGCAATCCGGTGCCGAGCAGGGTCGCGCCTTCCCGCGCGTCCACGAGTCGACCGCGCTGCTGCGCGAGATCCTCACGATCTCGGACGAGTACGAGGTCGTCGTCGCGAAGGAACTCGACGTCAACCACACCGACCTCGTCGCCATGCAGCACCTCATCTCGTCCGGCCATCTCACGCCGTCGGACATCGCTCGCAGACTCGGCATCACGACGGCGGCCGTGACCGTCGTCGTCGATCGCCTCGTCAAGGCCGGCCACGTGCGCCGCGAGCCGAACCCCAGCGACCGCCGCGGAGTGCTCGTCGTCCCCGATGAGGATTCGACGGCGAGGGCACGGGGCCTGCTCGCACCCATGATCATGGACATCGACTCCGTGGCCCAGGAGTTCGACGAGCGGGAGCGCGAGGTCATCGTGCGCTACTTGGAAGGTGTCGTTGCCAGCTACCGGGAGCACCTCCAGCCACCACGCTGAGAGGGCGGTTTTCCGCTGGGCGCAGAGACGACCACGGCGGCCGTCACTTCGGTGTCGAGATCTTGACCCAGCCACCGGGGGTCTCGGTGGCGAGGCGCTCGAGCTCGAGCTCCGCGAGTCCGGCCGCGGCCTCGCCGGCGGTGAGTCCAGCTGCCGCCGCGACCGACCCGACACGCTGCGGGCGCCCGGCTCGCAGCGCATCTCGCGCACGGACCGCGTTGGACGAGAGGCGCGGTGGCGCACTCCGATCGGAGCGCCGGTTCTCCGGCCATGACCCGCCATCGGGAAGTGCCAGCTCATTCTCGTGGCCTTGCCCCAGCAGTTCGACGATGTCGTCGGCCGAGGTGATCAGCGTCGCGTCGGACTCCCGCAGCAGACGGTGGCAGCCCACCGAAGCGGCGCTGGTGACGGGGCCCGGGACGGCCCCGAGCGGTCGACCGAGCGTGAGCGCATGCGCTGCAGTGTTGGCGGCCCCGGAGCGTCGGCCGGCCTCGACGACCACGGTTGCCGAAGCAAGGGCGGCGATGATCCTGTTGCGTTGGAGGAACCGCCAGCGAGTGGGCGCCTGGCCGACGGGCAGCTCCGTGACGAGCGCCCCTTCCCCGATGATCCGCTCGAGGAGCGCTCTGTTGCCCTGCGGGTAGAGGCGGTCAGGGCCGCCGGCGAGCACGGCCACCGTCGGGGCATCCTCTGCGAGCGCCACACGGTGCGCGACCGCGTCGATGCCGTACGCGCCGCCGGACACGAGCGCGAAGCCTCGGTTGGCCAGCCCGCTCGCGAGCCGGACCGTCACCTCTTCGCCGTAGCTCGTGGATGCGCGTGCACCGACCAGTGCGACCGACGAGGTCAGCTGCAGGAGTGCTTCCATGGACCCGCGCACCCACAGCGCGCAGGGGGCGTGCGGCCCGAGGTCGTCGAGCTGGACTGGCCATTCTCGCGCGCCCGGCAGCACGGCCCGGATGCCGAGCCGTGCTGAGCTGCGCAGGATCGCAACGGTCCGCGCGATGCTGAGACGGTCGTGCCATCGCTCCAGCGCTGAGGCAAGATCGGCGAGCGGGATGCCCGCCCCGGACCCCCGTTGCCGGGCCCGTTGCAGGAGGGCGCCAGAGGACACGGCTTCGAAGGCCGCCGCGGGGCCGAGCGCGCCGAGCAGGAGCCCGGCCGTCGCGTCCCCCGGCTCGACCGTGCAGGACCAGGCAAGCTGCGCAACGCGGGCTCGCACCTCAGCGTCGCCCAGCGTCTCCGCATCCGCCCCGCTGACCCCGGCGAGCGCTTCCCGCAGCTCGTCGAGGCCCGGTTCGCGGCTTCGGCTGTGGCCGAGGTCGCCGGGCGCGGTTCGCGGGCTCTCATTTGGTTCTTGGCGTGCTGGCATCGTGTCCTACCCGAGCCGAATTCGGTACGACAGCGCTTCGCGGACGTGGTCGATCTCGGGGCGCTCGACCCCCGCGAGATCCGCAATCGTCCAGGCGACCCGGAGCACGCGATCGTGCCCGCGCATCGTGACTTGTCCTCGTTCCAGCGCCAACGCCAACGGTGCGTAGGCTTCCCGTTTCGGGCGGTTCTCCGGCGCGCGCAGCCAGCGCGAGACGACTCGCGCGTTGGTGTCCCACGGAGTGGAGCGCAGCCGTCGCGCCGCCCGAGCACGCGCATGCGCGACGAGTTCGCGGGCGGTTTCCGTGGTGGTCGTCGATCCGCGTTCGCGCCCCTGCTCTCCCACAAGTCGGTCCTCGTGCTCGACGAGCCTGGCCCGGGCCGCCGACACCCGCTCGACGCGCAACTGCAGATCGATTCGATCGAGGAGCGGGCCGGAAAGACGCGCAAGGTAGCGCCGTGGCGCGGATGCGTCGCACCGGCAGGTCGCCTCCGCGTCGCCGTGGTTGCCGCATGGGCACGGGTTCGCCGCCAGAACGAGCTGCATCTCGGCCGGATACGCGGCTTTCCCCTGCGCGCGGTGTATCTCGATGACACCGTTCTCGAGCGGCTGCCGGAGCGCGTCGAGCGCGTGGCGCGCGAACTCCGGGGCTTCGTCGAGGAACAGGACCCCACCGGTCGCAAGCGAGATCGCGCCCGGCCGGATCGTTCCGCTCCCGCCTCCGAGCAGGGCGACCGCGGACGCGGTGTGGTGCGGCGCCTCGAACGGCGGCCGGCGGTCGAGGCGCGATGAGAGCGGGATGCCTCGCAGCGAGCGGATC
The DNA here is from genome assembly GCF_049707175.1 of Pseudoclavibacter helvolus. GTDB lineage: Bacteria > Actinomycetota > Actinomycetes > Actinomycetales > Microbacteriaceae > Pseudoclavibacter > Pseudoclavibacter helvolus_A. The sequence goes on from NZ_JBNAFM010000009.1 coordinate 154,929, forward strand.
GCCGCCAGGGTGACGGCCGCCTCCGGGTCGAGGTCGGGGAGAATACCAGGCAGCCGCTCCGCGAGCATCGTCTTGCCGGCTCCGGGCGGACCGAGCATGAGGAGATGGTGTCCACCCGCGGCGGCGATGAGGAGCGTTCGGACGGCCGCCTCGTTCCCGACGACATCGGCGAGGTCGAGGGTGGCGCCCGGCCCGGCCGCGACCACGGGCGCTTCGGTGTCGCCGCGCTCCCCGACGGCAAGCGACCGCGCTGGGGCGCCCGAGGGATAGTCGAGCTCCTCGGTCAGCTGGTCTGGGTCGGCGCCGTAGTGCAATGCGATGGCTCGCAACGAGGCTACGGCGATCACGCGGATATCTTCGACGAGCTCCGCCTCCGCCTGCGAGTCGACTGGCACGACGACCGTGTCGAAGCCCGCCGCCTTCGCCGCGGCGACCGCGGGCAGCACGCCCACGACCGCCCGCACCTGGCCCGTCAGCGACAGCTCGCCGATATGCACCGCACGCGTCGGCGACTCCGCCGAGATGATGCCAGCGGCGGCGAGGAACGACACGGCGATGGCCAGGTCGAAGCCGGCGCCGTGCTTTCGGAGCGACGCCGGGTACATATTGGTGACGACCCTGCTGGCAGGTAGCGGACACCCCGAGCTCTGCAGGGCCGCCCGGACTCGCTCGCGAGCCTCGCCGAGCGAGGTGTCCGGCAGACCCACGAGTTTGAAGTAGGGCAAGCCAGGGCTGATCTGCGTCTCCACCTCGACGAGCGCTCCCCCGAGTCCTTCGAGTGCGATCGCGACCGAGTGGCCGACTGTGCCCTGCGTCATGCGCCCACTCCCGCCACATGCTGCACGGAAGGGCTTCGGTCTGTCGGCGCGATCACCGCGATCACGTCGAGCCGCATCGCCCCGCGCTCGTCGGGGTGGGCGAGCATCCAGAGCCCCGCGAGCCTGCGCATGCGGGCGAGCTTCGCCGGCGTGATCGCCTCCAACGGATGGCCCGCTGCGGTCGAACGCCTCGCTTTCACCTCCGTAAAGACGATGTACCCGCCCTGGCGCGAGACCACGTCGATCTCGCCTTCCCTGCACCGCCAGTTGCGCTCGACGACCACATGGCCGCGCTCCTCCAGATACGCGCTTGCGAGGTTCTCCCCGAGCCGCCCCAGTTGATCCTTGGCACGCATTCGCACCACCTCCCTGCCCGGGAGTCTGGCCCGCGGCGAGCGAGCGTCAGACGAAGAGCCCGGCGCCTGTGGACGAGCAAGAGTCCACAGGCGAGACGTCTGCAGAGTGGCCGCGGCAGCAGCTGCTCTGGCCTCACACGACGACCAATTGCGGAGAAGGCTTCGAGTCCGGTCTAACCGCGCTGCGCCAGTGCCAGTGGCAGCACGGCGCTGGCCCCGGCGCGCCGCAGCTCGCGTGCGCAGACCGTCATCGTCCAGCCGCTGTCGACGAAGTCGTCGATCAGCAGCACTGGCCCAGAGGGCACCTCGATGGACGCCGTCGAGAACCGACCAGCGACGTGTGAGAGCCGGAACGCGCTGTTGCCGCCGGGCTGCCCGGCTGGTCCGCCGCGGACCAGGTCGAGCGGGCCGAGCAGCGGGAGGCGTCCGGCTGCGGCGATGCCCTCCGCGAGTGACGCGCCCAGCTGCGGCCGCGAGCGTGACGGCACGTAGGCGACGGCCTGCGGGCGGGCATCCCATTTCCACTCGGACAGGATGCGGATGCAGGCCTGCAGGAGCGGGCCGGTCACGACGGTGTCCGGCCCGGCCGAACCGAACAGCTCGCGCAACGGGCCGCCCCAGCCGAGGTCGCTGAGGCGCGCGAGGACCCGCCCCTCGGACGCCTGCTCTTCTTTGGAGATGCGGCCCTTGAGCTCGACGCCGAGGCTCGCCATGCCGCTCGGCCATTGGCGGCGCGGGGCGATGTCTGCGCCCACCCGGTCGAGTGCAGCGCCCGCGCGCGCCTGAACCGCCGCATCCGTGGTCGCATCGAACCAGACCCCCGCGCAGTTGTCGCAGCGCCCGCACGGCGCAGCAGTCGCGTCGTCGAGCTGCCGCTGGAGGAACTCCATGCGGCACCCCTCGGTGCGTTCGTAGTCGATCATCGCTTGGGCCTCGGCGCTGCGCGCTGCGGCGATGCGCGCGTAGCGCTCGCCGTCGTAGCTCCACGGCTGACCGGTGGAGACCCAGCCGCCCTGCTCTCGACGCACGGCGCCGTCGACGTCGAGCACCTTGAGCAGCAGCTCGAGGCGAGAACGACGAAGGTCAACGGCGGCTTCGAGCGCGACCGTCGATCGTGGAGCGTCGCCGAGCGCCCCGAGCACCGCCTGCGCACGCGCTTCGTCGGGCATGGATACCGTCGCGAAGTACTCCCAGATGGCGCGGTCTTCGTCGCCCGGGAGCAAGAGCACGTCGGCGGAGGCACTCGATCGGCCCGCGCGACCCACCTGCTGGTAGTACGCGACCGGCGAGGACGGGGCCCCAAGGTGCACCACGAAGCCCAGGTCGGGCTTGTCGAACCCCATACCGAGCGCGCTGGTGGCGACGAGGGCCTTGACCTCGTTGCGCTTGAGCGCGCCCTCGAGTCGTTCGCGTTCGTCTGGGTCGGTCTTGCCCGTGTAGGAGGGGGCGTGGATGCCCGCCTCGCGCAGCGCGGCGGAGGTGTCTTCCGCTCCCGCCACCGTGAGCGTGTAGATGATGCCGGACCCGGGGAGCTCGTCGAGATGCTGCAGGAGCCAGGCGAGACGCTCGCGAGCGTTGCCGAGTCGCAGCACACCAAGCCGCAGGCTGGCCCGCGCGAGCGGCCCGCGGATGGTCAGGATTTCGCTGCGACCGAGCTGCTCCTCGATGTCGTGGACAACGCGCTCGTTCGCCGTCGCGGTGGTGGCGAGCACTGGGACGTTGTCGCCGAGCCCGGAGATGAGCGACGCGATGCGACGGTAGTCGGGCCGGAAGTCGTGGCCCCAATCGGAGATGCAGTGCGCCTCGTCGACGACGACCAGCCCGGTGCGCTCAAGGAGTTCCGGCAGCTGTGTGTCGCGGAACTCCGGGTTGTTGAGCCGCTCGGGCGAGACGAGCAGGACGTCGATCTCGTCGGCGGCGAGCTGCTCTCGGATGCCAGCCCACTCGTGGGCATTGGCCGACGACATCGACACTGCCCTGACACCGGCTCGCCCTGCCGCTTCGACCTGGTCGCGCATGAGGGCGAGCAACGGCGAGATGAGGATGGTTGGCCCTGAGCCGCGGGCGCGCAGCATGAGGCTCGCGATGAAGTACACCGCCGACTTGCCCCACCCCGTGCGCTGGACGACGAGAACGCGCCGCCGTTCGTCGACGATGGCGGAGATCGCCTCCAGCTGACCGTCGTGGAAGACGGCGTCGTCTCGGCCGACCAGCGCACGGAGGATCTGGGTCGCGGCGGATGCGGTGGCTAAGGGAATCGGCGTCTCTGTCACTCGACGAGGCTCCCACGAACCACGGACAACGGCGCGCACGCGGCGCGTCGCGCTCGCCGATGCTCGCGGATCACTCGTCGAGTGCGAGTTCCTTAGGCAGCTCGAACTCCTTGGAGCCGGTCTCTTCGACGTTCACGTCCTTGAACGTCAGCACGCGAACCTGCTTGACAAAGCGATCGGACCGGTAGATGTCCCAGACCCAGACGTCTTTCATCGTGAGTTCGAAGTAGAAGTCGTGCTCGGTGTCGCGCCTGACCAGGTCCACGCTGTTCGCCAGGTAGAACCGACGCTCGGTCTCGATCACGTATTTGAACTGCCCCGCGACGTCGCGGTACTCGCGAAACAGGGAGAGTTCCTGCTCGCGCTCGTAATCGTCGAAATTCTCGTCGTCCATGATCCGCCCAGTCTACGGGGTCGCGGCACGGAGCCACGTGTGCCGGTGGAGCTCGCTCGGCCCGCTCGCGGTGATCGCTGCGAGGTGCGCCGCGCTGCCGTACCCCTTGTTCGACTCCCAGAGGTACTGGGGGTGGGCTTCGGCGGCCGAGGTCATGATCGCGTCTCGATCGAGCTTGGCGATGACGGAGGCCGCAGCCACCGAGGTGCAGTCGCGATCTGCCTTCGGCCGCACCACGACGCGCAGCGGGGTGCTCAGGCACGGGGTGAGCCAGTCGTGCGCACCGTCGAGCAGCACGACGGCGTCGGCGACCGGGACCCCGTTCGCGTGGAGCTCTGCGAGCGCGCGCTTCGCCGCGGCGCCGAGGCAGGCGGTGATCCCGTGCTCGTCGATCTCGGCTGCGCTCGCGTAGCCGACGCCGACGCCGAGCGCCCAGCCCTCGATGCCCTCTCGCGCTTCGAGGCGACGTTTCGCACTGAGCAGCTTGGAGTCGCGGATCCCTGCCGGTGCGCCGAGGCTGACGCGTGCGCCGTCGACGGCGCAGGCTCCCACGGCCACCGGTCCTGCGATCGCGCCCCTGCCGACTTCGTCCACGCCGATCACGACGGGCGCGGTGCGCAGAAGCTCACGCTCGAGGTCGAGCGTCGGGTCGACGGGCGGCGTCACTCCTGGTCAGACCGTTCTGGCACGCGGTCAAAGACCTCAGGGTAGTTGCCGAGGAACGAGAACCTGTCGAGTGGCCAGTTGAGGAGGAACGCCTTCCCGACGACATCGTCGACCGGCACGAACCCTCCACCCGGCTCGTCCTGGTGGTACCGAGAGTCCTCAGAGTTGTAGCGGTTGTCGCCCATCACCCAGAGGTGCCCCTCGGGTACGGTCACGTCGAACGGCATGCCTGACGCAGCCTGCCCGTCCTGGAGCAGCAGGTAGGGCTCTCCGACGGGGAGTCCGTTGATGAGCACTTGCCCGTACTCGTTGCAGCACGACACGACGTCGCCCGGAAGCCCGATGACGCGCTTGATGAGGTGGTTGCTCGTCTCTTCGGGCTTGAGGCCGACGAACTCGAGCGCCCCGTCGATCGCGGCCTGCGACGCGGTCTTGGCCGGCGGAGTGACGACGGGGAGCCAGCCGCCCGGGTCCTCGAAGACGACGATGTCTCCTCGCTCGATGCCGACGAGATCCGGGACGAGCAGGTTCACGAGCACGCGGTCCTCGACGACGAGGGTGTCGTTCATCGAGGCGGAGGGGATGTAGAACGGGCGGAGCAGGAACGTCTTGATCAGCATCGACATAACGATCGCGAGCACCGCGACGATGACCAGGTCGCGCCCGAACGAGAGCATCGCCTTGCCGAGACCGCGTCCGGGCGTGGGAAGCGGCTCGTCTTCGGAGATGAGCCCCGTGGCGTGGATGGGCGCGTCGGCGATGTCCGAGGGCCGCAGGCCGGCGGGGCGGTCGGTGCGCCCCAGACGGTGTCTGCCCTCGTGTGGTGGCCGACCGTGGGATGGAGCACGGCGGTCGCGCACGTTCGCGTCACCCATGGCTCCCCCTCGCGCTCGGTCCGCTGCGGCGGAACCCTCAGTGAATATGTGGATCGACACGAATGGCTCCCGCCTTGGGGAGCCATTCGCCTACTGCAATCGCTTAGTTGTCGCGCTTCTCGCGGATCTTCGCGGCCTTGCCGCGGCGACCACGGAGGTAGTAGAGCTTCGCGCGACGCACGGCACCGCGGGAGACGATCTCGATCTTCTCGATGACCGGGGTGTGCACCGGGAACGTACGCTCGACGCCCACCTGGAAGCTGACCTTGCGGACCGTGAAGGTCTCGCGGACGCCGGCGCCCTGACGTGCGATGACGACACCCTGGAAGACCTGCACGCGCGAGCGCGTGCCTTCAACGATGTTCACGTGCACCTTGACGGTGTCGCCTGGGCGGAAGTCTGGGACATCGCTGCGCAGCGATGCTGCGTCGATGACGTCGATAACGTTGGTCATGATTTCGCTCTCTGCAGTCGCCACAGGTCGGCTGCGAAGGTCAGTGAAGAGGTTGGCGTGCATCGCGAAGTGCTCTCGTCCCCTGTGGCAGAGTCGAGCCGCGGCACAAGGATCTAGTAAACCATGCCGGCATGACGCCCGCAATGCGAGCGGTGTGCGCGAACGCGTTGTGCACGCGACGGCTTCGTCAGCGCCGGTCGTCGTCGGGTTCGGAGTCGAGGGTAATGACCTTGCCCGCGTCCGGCCCGGATGCTCCCCCAGGGCCTGAGGGCGGGGTCCGCCCGCCCTGGGCTCCTGGCATACCGGGCCCAGCCATGCCTGGCATCGCACCGAACAGGCCGAAGGGGCTGGCCTGCGGCCCCGCAGCCTGCGCCGAGGCGAGCCGTTCCTGGACGACTGCCGTCAGGCGACGGCGCGCGATCGAGCCCGCGATGAGCATCGAGAGGAACGCCGCGGCCAGCACCCACAGTCCCGGCGCATCCGGCACGACAGCACCGACAGCCCATAGCAGCCACGGCACGACCACGAGTGACACGTCCCGCAACGGCAGGGCCTTGGTCTCGCGGATGTCGGGCCGCAGCCAGAAGTTCGCGGAGAGGATGAGGAGGCCCGCGACGGCTGCGAGACCGGCGAAGCCGAAGACGAAGAGCCGAGCGACAGGCGCACCCAGGATGAGCCATCCCACGAACTGCCAGGCGGCGAGAAAGAGCGCAGCTGGGAGGAGTGCGCGGTAGACGAGACGACCGATGCCCATGGCGCAACGCTACGGGAGGATCCCGAACGCAGCCTCCGTCGTTCGCTCTGGGCACGAGCGCCGGTACGATTGCCGGATGATCGAGCTGCGCACCCAGAACGAAATCGAAGAGATGCGACCTGCAGGGCGCTTCGTCGCGGAGGTCCTCAGCGAGCTCTCGCAGAGCGCCGCGGTCGGCACGAACCTTCTCGAGCTCGACGCCAGGGCACACGAGCTCATCACGAAGCGCGGCGCCAAGAGCTGCTACATCGACTACCACCCTTCCTTCGGCAACTCGCCGTTCGGCAAGGTCATCTGCACGTCGGTCAACGACGCGGTGCTCCACGGCCTGCCCCATGACTACGCGCTGAAGGACGGCGACGTCCTCACCCTCGACTTCGCTGTCGCGGTGGACGGCTGGGTCAGTGACTCCGCTATCACGGTGGTGGTCGGCACGCCCAGGGACGCGGACCTGCGCCTCATCGACACGACCGAGGTCGCGCTGGAAGCAGCCATCGAGGCTGCCCGCCCCGGAAACAAGCTCGGCGACATCTCGCACGCCATCGGCCAGGTCGCGAAGAACGCCGGCTACCCCGTCAACGTCGAGTTCGGCGGCCACGGCGTCGGCCGGACGATGCATCAGGAGCCGAGCGTCCCGAACCGGGGGCGCGCGAACCGGGGCATGCCGCTCAAGCCGGGCCTCGTGCTCGCCCTCGAGCCCTGGTTCCTCGAGACCACAGACAAGCTGGTCCAGGATCCGGACGGATGGACGCTTCGCAGCGCAGACGGCTCGCGTGGCGCGCACAGCGAGCACACGGTCGTCATCACCGACGGCGACCCCATCGTGCTGACGGCGCGCAGCTAGCGAAGTTCGGGCGGGAGCAGCTCGGGGCGCACGCGCCTCGTGCGCTCAATCTGCTGCTCGTGGCGCCACGCGGCGATCTTGGCGTGGTGCCCGCTCAGCAGCACGTCGGGCACCTCCCTGCCGCGCCACGTCGCGGGTTTCGTGTAGCTCGGGTACTCGAGCAGCCCGTCTTCGTGTGACTCCTCGACGAGTGACTCAGGGTTGCCGACGACACCGGGCACGAGTCGACCGAACGCCTCGATCATGGCGGTGACTGCCACCTCTCCCCCGTTCAGCACGTAGTCGCCGAGGCTCACGAGCTCGACTCTGGCACGCTCGGCGGTGTCGTCGAAGACGCGCTGGTCGATGCCCTCGTATCGTCCGCAGCCGAAGACGATGTGCCGCTCAAGGGCGTAGCGGCGCGCCGTGGCCTGCGTGAAGACCGTGCCTGCCGGTGACGGGAAAACGACGAGCGGTCGGTCATCCGCCTCGGTGTCGAGCCCGACGGCACCTGGACGACCGGATGAAGCGGCGGCGTCCTCGAGGATCGCGTCGATCGTCTGCCCCCACGGCTCGGGCTTCATGACCATCCCTGCGCCGCCGCCGTATGGCGTGTCGTCGACGGTTCGGTGCCGGTCGGTCGTCGCGTCCCGCAGGTCGTGCACGCGGACGTCGATGAGGCCGTCCTGGCGGGCCTTCCCGAGCAGGGAGACGTCGAGCACCTGGAAGAACTCGGGAAAGATGGTGACGATGTCGACGCGCATGGACTCCAGCTTAAGCGGAGGCGCGCCCCCGAATGCTCGTGGGCGCGCAGCTCATCGCCGAGGAAGGCGGACTACTCGGCGTCCGCTGCGTTCGCCGACCCTGCAGCAGGGACCTTGCCCGCTGCTTGCGTGTCGTCGAGCTCCTCGAAGAGGCCGTTCGGCGGCGTCACGCTGACGAAGCCGGCCTCGAGGTCGACGTCGGGAACGATCGCTTTCACCAGCGGAACAAGTACCTCAGCGTCGGCGGTCTTCACGACAAGAAGGTCTTGGGCGGGCAGATGCTCGACCCGGATGACGTGGCCGACGGAGATGCCGTCACGCCGCACATCGAGGCCGACCAGCTGGTGGTCGTACCAGGCGTCGTCTTCGAGCTCTTCGGCGTCGTTGGAGTCGACCCAGAGGATCGCCTTGGCGAGCCCCTCCGCCGCGGTGCGGTCGGAGACGCCGACGAAGAACCCGACCGGGTGTCCGTTGTACCAACGGAGCTCCTGGAGCTCGAGGTTCTTGCCGTGCCATGCACTGTCGGTGGGAACCTGCAGGCTGAAGCTCGCCCCCGGCACGAAGCGCCGGTCTGGCTCATCGGTGAAGAGCTCGAGCTTGATCGCGCCCTTGAGCCCATGGGCTTTGGTGAGGCGCCCGACGCGGAGCTGGGTGATGCCCTTCTTCTTGCCTGCCACCTCAGTCGTCAACTACGTCGACGCGGACCCGGCGGCCATCGGCAAGTGCGGTCACAACGGTGCGCAGCGCCTTCGCAGTGCGGCCGGAGCGACCGATGACGCGGCCGAGGTCCTCGGAGTGCACACGCACTTCGAGGACCTCGCCGCGTGCAGCAGTGCTGCGGTCCACGCGGACATCGTCGGGGTGATCGACGATTCCCTTGACGAGATGTTCCAGCGCGGAAGCGAGCATGACTAGGCCTCGACCTCTTCAGCCGCTGCTTCTTCGGTGACCTCTTCGGCGGCCGGAGCTGCCTTCGGCTCAACCTTCGGGCGCAGGACGGGCTTCTTGCCCTCTTCTGCGACGAAGGGGACCTTAGCCTCAGGCGCCTTGACCTGGTTCTCGGTCGAGCCCTCGCCCGTGAACTTGCCCCAGTCTCCGGTGAGCTTGAGCAGAACGACGACGGCCTCGGAGGCCTGTGCGCCGACGCTCAGCCAGTACTGCGCACGCTCGGAGTTGACCTCGATGAGCGAGGGGTTCTCGGTGGGGTGGTACTTGCCGATCTCCTCGATCACGCGACCGTCGCGCTTGGTGCGCGAGTCGGCGACGACGATGCGGTAGTAGGGTGCCCGGATCTTGCCAAGGCGCTTCAGACGAATTTTGACAGCCACGTGTCTCCTGATGGTGTGTGTATCGGCGAACGACAGCCGGAGGGCGTGGGGCACACTCGGCAGAGCTCAATGGTGAATCGCGGGCCGGATTAGAGGGTCGAGCCCACGAGACTCAACTGCCTAGTTTGGCAGACTCTTGGCCAGTTAGCCAACCGCAGAATCGTCACCGGATGTCGAGCGCCCCTCGCGATCGATCGCGGACTCGCTTGCGCGCTCGGCGGCCCGCTGTCTGCGCTGCACGAAGAAGAGCACGACCCCGCCGAGCAGGACGAGGAGGACGGCACCGATCACGTACGGCACGAAGTCCTGTGCACCCGTGACGGCGAGCTCGTTGGCCGCGGTCGCAAGCCCAGCGAGGGAATCCGAGTAGCGCATGTGGGGCCTCCGCTTCCGGGGCGCCGCCTGCCGCCGCCCGACTCCTCCCCCTATCTTGCGGTGGATGCGGAACGGCCCGCAATGCGGACACGCCGCGAGCCCTGGTGCGTCTACGCTTCAACCATGCGTTTCGCCTCATCAGAGCGGTCGACACTCGGTGTCGAATGGGAGCTCGGCATCGTCGACACTGAGTCGCGCGAGCTCACCGGCATCGGCCCTGAACTGATCGCCCGCCTCGACGACGAGCGCTTTACGAAGGAGTTCCTCACGAACACCGTGGAGCTCGTGACGGGCGTCCACCGCTCTGCACGGTCTGCGGTCGACGAACTGCGCGGCCTGCGGGATTCCCTGCTTACGGCCGCCGACGCGGCGGGAGCCGGCGTGATCGGCTCGGGCACGCATCCCTTCTCCAGGTGGCGGGAGCAGCAACGCTCGCCCGGCGAGCGCTACCGACTGGTCACGGAGCGCTCGGGACGCTGGGGCGGACAGCTCGCCATCTGGGGCGTGCACACCCATGTTGGGGTCGAGGACTGCCGGAAGGTGCCTGCCATCATGCGCGCCGTACTGGCCAACTACCCCCTGATGCTGGCCATCTCGACGTCGAGCCCGTACTGGCAAGGCGAGGACACGTCGTTTAGCTCCCACCGCACCATGGTCTTCCAGCAGCTCCCGACCGGCGGGCTGCCCCCGGAGATGGAGACCTGGGAAGACTACGAGCGCGTCGCGCACGATGTGCTGCACACGGGCATCGTCGACGAGGTGCAGGAGCTGCGGTGGGATGTGCGCCCGTCGGCCCAGTGGGGCACCGTTGAGATCCGCGTCTCCGACGGCGCGACGAACCTCAGGGAGCTCGGGGCGATGGTGGCGCTGAACCACGTGGTCGTTGAGCATGCCTCGCGGGAGCTCGACGCGGGCAGGGACGCCGACCGCCTCCCCTCATGGTTCGTCCGGGAGAACAAGTGGCGGGCCGCTCGCTACGGACTCGACGCGATCATCATCGAGGACGCGGAGGGCAACGAGCGACCGGTCACCGAGGTGCTGTCCGAGCGCATCGAGCGCGAGTACCTGGAGGTCGCTGAGGACCTCGGATGCGCGGCGGAGCTGGAGACGATCGCGGAGATCATTGAGGGCGGGTCGTCGAGCGACCGCCAGCGGCGCATCGCGGAGCAGCACGACGGCGCGCTCGTGCCTGTCGTGGACGCCCTGATCGACGATCTGAAGCGCTGACGCGTCCGCGGACGGCGGATCAATATTCACCCACCCCTCTTTGTTACTTTGTCAGGACATTAGGTGTATGCTGAGGTTCGTCCTCGTTCACCATCGGACTGAAAGTTGTACAGAGCCGTATGACCACTGCAACACAACCCCCCGCGTACGACCTCATCACGCTCGGCCGTGTTGGCGTCGACATCTACCCCCTCCAGACCGGAGTCGGGCTCGAGGACGTCTCCACCTTCGGAAAGTTCCTCGGCGGCAGCGCGACCAACGTCGCCGTCGCTGGCGCGACGCACGGCCTGCACTCGGCGGTCATCACCCGCACCGGTGACGACCCCTTCGGTCGCTACATCGTGCGCGAGCTCGAACGCCTCGGGGTCAGCTCGAGCTTCGTGACCCGCGACGACTCCCTCGCCACCCCCGTCACGTTCTGCGAGATCTTCCCTCCCGACGACTTCCCGCTCTACTTCTACCGGCAGCCGAAGGCGCCTGACCTCAACATCGAGGCGGACACCCTCGACCTCGAGGCCATCAAGAACGCCAAGATCTTCTGGGCCACCGTCACCGGCCTCTCCGAGGAACCGAGCCGAGCCGCTCACCACGCGGCGTTCGCCGCTCGAGCCCGACGCGAGCACACCATCCTCGACCTCGACTACCGCGCGATGTTCTGGCCGGACGCCGCGACCGCGACCGCGGCAATCGAGCCGATCCTCGCCCAGTCGACGATCGCGATCGGCAACAAAGAGGAGTGCGAGGTCGCCGTCGGCGAGACCGAGCCGCAGCGGGCAGCGGATGCGCTGCTCGAGCGCGGCGTCGAGATCGCCGTGGTCAAGCAGGGCCCGCGAGGCGTCCTGGCCAAGACCCGAGAGGGATCCATCGAGGTCCCGACACACTTCGTGGACGTCGTCAACGGCCTCGGCGCCGGGGACAGCTTCGGCGGTGCCTTCTGCAAGGGGCTCATCGCGGGTTGGGACCTCGAGCACATCCTGCGCTTCGCGAACGTCGCCGGTGCCGTCGTGGCCTCGCGCCTCGAGTGCTCGACCGCCATGCCGACGACGGCGGAGGTCGACGAGATCCTGAAGGAGAACTCCCTTGCCTGAGAAGTATCGGATCCTCGACGAAGCCGCCTTTGCCCGGCTTCGCGACGCTCGGGCCGACGGCCCTGCAGCGCTCAGAGAGGCTCTCGCGGCCCGGAAGCGCCGCCCCGCACTGCTGCCGGAGGACCGCAGGCTGTTCTTCGTCGCCGCCGACCACCCCGCGCGCGGTGCACTCGGGGTGCGGGACGACGCGATGGCCATGGCCGACCGCTACGACCTGCTCGATCGGCTCGCGCTCGCCCTCTCGCGGCCCGGCGTCGACGGCGTGCTCGGGACGCCGGACATCATCGACGACCTCGCGCTGCTCGGGGTGCTGGACGACAAGCTCATCGTCGGCTCCATGAACCGCGGCGGACTCCGCGGCGCGAGCTTCGAGATGGACGACCGGTTCACCGGCTACGACATCAACTCGATGGTGCGCGACGGCATCGACTTCGCGAAGACGCTCGTGCGCATCAACCTCGCCGACGCTGGCACCGTCTCGACGCTCGAGGCCAACGCCCGCGCGGTCGACGACGCGGCGGCGGCGTCTCTGCCGATCATGCTCGAGCCGTTCATGAGTGAGTGGAAGGACGGCCGGATCGTCAACGATCTCAGTGCAGACGCCGTCATCAACTCGGTCGCGATCACTTCTGGCCTCGGTAACAGCTCTGGCTCGACGTGGATGAAGCTGCCGGTTGTTCCTGAGATGGAGCGCGTCATGGCGGCGACGACGTTGCCGACATTGCTGCTCGGTGGAGAGCCGAACGGTGACCAGGATGCGGTCTACGCCAAGTGGGCCGACGCCCTCGCCCTCCCAGGGGTGCGGGGTCTCGTCGTCGGCCGCACGCTGCTCTACCCCGCCGATGGCGACGTCGCCGCAGCGGTGGACACGGCCTCGAGCCTCGTCCACACCTCGAACCTCGTCCACACCACGAGCTGAGCTCACCACCCGCGTCGCGGCGACCGCCGCATCCATCGTCGCCGCTCCTGTCCGGCGCACCACAGCGAAGGAAGATCAATGACCGACACCACCCTGCCGACCATCCAGCACTGGATCAACGGCGCCTCCACGACGGCTGCGCCCGCGCGCACGTCGCCGGTCTTCAACCCGGCCCTCGGCACCGCGACGAGCAACGTCGCTCTCGCCGACGACGCCGAGATCAACGCCGCAGTCGCCGCCGCGAAGGCCGCGTTCCCGGCCTGGTCGAACACCTCGATCGCGAAGCGCCAGAACATCATCTTCAAGTTCCGTGAGTTGTTGAACGAGCGGAAGTTGGAGCTCGCGCAGATCATCACGTCCGAGCACGGGAAGGTCGTGTCTGACGCGGCCGGGGAGATCCAGCGCGGTCTCGAGGTCGTGGAACTCGCGACCGGGTTCCCACACATCATGAAGGGCGACTTCACCGAGAACGCGTCTACCGGCGTGGACGTGTTCTCCATCAAGCAAGCCCTCGGCGTGGTCGGCATCATCAGCCCCTTCAACTTCCCCGCGATGGTGCCCATGTGGTTCTTCCCCATCGCGATCGCGGTCGGCAACACCGTCGTCCTCAAGCCGTCCGAGAAAGACCCGTCCGCGGCGATCTGGCTCGCCGAGCTGTGGAAGGAAGCGGGCCTGCCCGACGGCGTCTTCAACGTCCTCCACGGCGACAAGCAAGCCGTGGACGGGCTCCTCACCCACGACGACGTGAGCGCCATCAGCTTCGTCGGCTCCACCCCCATCGCGCAGTACATCTACGAAACCGCGTCCAAGCACGGCAAGCGCGTGCAGGCGCTCGGCGGGGCGAAGAACCACATGCTCGTGCTCCCCGACGCCGACCTCGACCTCGTCGCCGACCAGGCCATCAACGCCGGCTTCGGGTCCGCGGGCGAGCGGTGCATGGCCATCAGCGTGGTCCTCGCGATCGAGCCCGTCGCCGACCAGCTCATCGAGAAGGTGAAGGAGCGCATCGCGACGCTGCGCATCGGGGACGGCACCCCCACCGACACGCACAAGGAACCCGACATGGGCCCCATCGTGTCCGAAGTACACCGCGACAAGATCGCCTCCTACATCCAGATCGCTGCGGATGACGGCGCCGACGTCCTCGTCGACGGCCGCACCATCCAAGCCGAGGGCGCCGAAGGCGGGTTCTGGCTCGGCCCGACCCTCATCGACAACCTCCCCACCAGCAG
>NZ_JBNAFM010000010.1:0-144219 GCF_049707175.1 Pseudoclavibacter helvolus
TTGGGCCCAGCTGCGGGCGGCGCCCCCCCCCCACCAAAAGGCCCCCAAAATTTTTATCGGCGGGGGGGGGGGGGGGGCGCCCCCCCCCCGGGGGCGGGGGGCCCCCCCCCCCCGACCCCGACCTCGGCGCCCAGCCCCACGGTTTCGGGATGGGTTTCTCATTTCAGGATGGGTTGCAAGTCATCCCGAGATGAGAAAGCCATCCCGAGACCTACCGCGGGCAGGCGCGGGCAGGCGCGCTACTGCGCGAAGACCTTGCCAGGGTTGAGGAGGCCCCGCGGGTCGAAGAGCCGCTTGATGCCCCGCTGCAGCTCGTACTGGCGCTCACCGAGCTCCTCACCCAGCCACTGGCGCTTCAGCACCCCCACCCCGTGCTCACCCGTGAGCGTTCCCCCGATCGAGATGGCGTACGTGAAGAGCTCGTCGGCCGCATCCCACACCGCCTGCGGAACCACTGGCTCGCCCCGGTCGTAGATGAAGGTCGGATGCAGGTTGCCGTCCCCGGCGTGCGCGACGGTCACGATCGTGGTCCCGGTCCGCTCGGCGACCTCGTCGATCTTCGCGAACATGTCCGGCAGGCGGTCGCGGGGTACGGAGACATCCTCGACGAGCACCTTGCCGAGCGCCTCCTTCGCCGCATACGCCTGGCGGCGCACATCCACGAGCGTGAGCGCCGACTGCGGATCGGTGGTCATCGACGCCGTGCCGCCGTTGCTGCGCAGCACCTCGACGATCGACTCCGCCTCAGCGACCGCATTCGCCCCGTCGGTCTGGATGAGCAGGTACGAGTCGCCGTGCGAGGCCAAGTCCACCCCCGTGTACGCCGAGACCGCGCGCAGCACTCCCCCGTCCATCAGCTCCATGATCGCCGGCTGAATGCCAGACGCCGTGACCGCAGCGGATGCGCGCGCCGCGCTCCCCACATCCGCGAAGTACGCGCCGATCGTCGGCACGACCCCCGTCACCAGCGGACGCAGTTTCAGGGTCGCCTCGACGATCACGCCGAGCGTGCCCTCGGAACCGATCATGAGCGCGCACAGATCGAGCCCCGTCACGCCCTTCACCGTGCGGTGTCCGACATCGATGACCGAGCCGTCAATGAGCACAACCTTGAGCCCGAGCACGGCCTCGCGCGTCACCCCGTACTTCGCGCACAGCAGACCGCCCGCGTTCGTTGCGATGTTGCCGCCCACCGACGAGATGTGCTTCGACGCCGGGTCTGGAGCCCACCAGAAGCCGTGACCCTCGAGCTCCTCGTTGAGGGCGCCGTTCAGGATCCCGGGTTGCACGACGGCCAGCTGGTTCGCCGCGGAGATCTCGAGAATGCGGTTCATGCGCAGCGTCGACAGCACGATCTCGCCCTCGCCGCCAGCACCGCCACCCGCGAGACCCGTCCCGGCTCCCCGCGTGACGAGGGACACCCCGAACTCGCTCGCGATGCGGCACACGGCCTGCACATCCTCGACCGACTCAGCCTCGACAAGCGCAAGCGGTACCCCGGTCGCGACGACACCCGAGCGGTCAGTCCGCAGCGGCTGGAGCGCGGCTGGGTCCGTCACCACCCTGCCGGGAAGATCGCGGGCGAGAGCTTCGAGAGCACGAGCCGGCGCAGAAGTCTGGGCTGCTTCAGGGACTCCATCGACATCGACAGTCATGCGCTCGATCGTAGGCGACAGGCATCGAAGCGGCGAGGACACCCGCATCCGTTCGCGCATCCCTGCGAGGGTCGCACAGCCGCGCGACGGCTGGGCTCACAGCCGTCCAAGTACGGCCACTCCCAGCGACCGGTCTGCAACGTTGATGGATCTTGCGGATACGCGTGATGGGTTTCTCCAACCCGTCATGGGGAAAAAACCATCACGGTCAGAAAAAGTCCGCAATGTCGGTGAACGGACTCGCTCGGAACCTCACAACTGATCAGCGCGACCTCTCCAACCCGTCGGGTTTCGCGGATACGCGTGATGGGTTTCTCCAACCCGTCATGGGGAAAAACCCATCACTGTCAGAAAAAGTCCGCAAAGTCGACGGGCGCCCGCGCGACCCGATGTAGTCGACTCGAGAGGCTGGTTTGCACGGTGCCTGACCAACGAGAGTGCAGAACCGCAGCCTGAAACTTTTCAATCACTCCAGGAGTCCAAGATCGCACGGTGGTTGGACAGTCGAAGCTCGAACCACCCCGGAGGCGTCGCGCGAACTACCCGCGGGACTTGATGGGGCCTTGCGTGATGGGCGCGTCGGGGTCGATGGTCTGCTCGTACGGGAAGAGCTGCTGCATGCGCCCGTCGGGATGCCCGTTCCGGTGCGCGGTGATGGAGATCGCCTGCTCGCGGAGGAATGGCAGTGCCTCGATGCGGCCGGCCGGGGTGACCTCGTCCGACCAGATGGAGATGTCGGGGTCGCCTTGGAGGGCGTCGCAGAACTCGCGCCGCTTTCCGCCGATGAGGCGCACCCGAAGTGTCTCGATGCCGCCACCCCTGGCCCGTTCCGCGAACTGCGCGTCGGTCTCGCGCTGCACGGTGAGGTCTTGCGCCTGCAGTTCGGCGAGTACCTCGTCGGGCACCTCGATGCCTGACGTGATGATGGGTTTGGACCGCACGATGCGGGCGGCGACGATGACGCGGATGAGGTCGGCGAGCGTCGCGTCCTCGGCCGCGCGGATCGTGGCGCGCGCCGGGATGTAGCGCATGAGGTTGCGTTCGAACTTCAGGTTCGTGACGTCGGAGACCTCGCCGAACTCCTCGTTCCACGCGATCTGGTCGCTGAGGGATGCGCGGCGGAGGCGGTCGAAGGTCTCGTAGTCCATGAACGGCGCCGCCGATTCGATGAGCGCCGTCGCCTGCTCGTCGATGCCTCGCAGGTGCAGGGTCTGCGACTGCTCGCCGTGGTTCGCGCGCCACGTGCCGAGGGAGAGCAGCGAGTTGGGACCGCCGAACTTGTTGGCGGTGCCGACCATGGAGCGCAGCCAGCCCCCGAATGGCTGTCGCTGGGGCGTGTTGCCTAGGATGTCGCGGTTGACGTACAGGTTGCCGGCTTCGACGCGGCGCAGCCATTCGGCGATCTCGGTGCGGTCGAGCGAGTGGATGCCCGCGGTCAGTCCGTACTGCGTCGAGTTCTGCAGGCGGATGGCGTCGTCGAGGGTGTGCGTGTGCATGACGCTGAGCACTGGCCCGAAGAACTCGGTGACGTGCTGGTAGCTGCCCGGCTTGACGCCGACGCGGATGCCCGGCGACCAGAGGCGACCCGTGTCGTCGAGCTGGCGTGGCTCGACGAGCCATGACTCGCCCTCGCCGAGCGAGGTGAGCGCGAAGCGCAGCTGCGAGTCGGGCGGGGAGACGAGGGGGCCGACGACGGCGCCGGGGTCGCTGGGGTAGCCAATGCGGAGGGATGCGACGGCGTCGGCGAGCTGCTCGTGGAATCGCTTCGAGCGGGCCACGGACCCGACGAGGATGACGGTGCCGGCGTGACCTGGGCGCTGCCCGGCGCTGAGGAACGCGCTGCGTGCGACGTCGAGGGCGGCGCGGTCGAGGTCGGCGCTTGGCGTGATGATCATCGAGTTCTTGCCGCTGGTTGCCGCGATGAGCGGCAGGTCGGGACGCCAGCGCAGGAACGAGCGGGCCGTCTCCCAGTTGCCGCTGAGCAGCACCCGCTGCACGCGGTCGTCGGTGATGAGCATCTGCCCGAGCTGCTCGTCGGAGAGCAGGCTCTCGTCGCAGATCGCGAGCTGCACGAGGTCGCGCGGAATGTCGGCGTCCCACAGCACTTCGGCGAAGACCGCCGCTGTGCGGCGCGTGCGCGGTGACGGCTTCAGCACAACCGCGCTGCCGGCCGCGAGGGCCTGCGCGGTATGCCCCGCGCTGCCGGCAACCGCGGGAACCCAGGACGGCGTGACGACAGTGACCGCGACGGGTTCGAAGTCGGCTCCCTGCATGCGGTCGAGCTGGCGTGCGAGGTGCGCGTAGTAGTTGGCGAGGTCCACGCAGCGGCTCACGTCGGCGTCGACGTCGGGCAGCGGCGTCCCAGTTTCCGAGACGGCCACTTCGATGAGGCGCGCCCGGTTCGCTTCGAGCGCTTTCGCCACCTTCTCGAGCACTGCCGCCCGCTCCCAGCCGGGCTTCTGGCCCCACGGCTCGGCGGCACGCTCCGCCCGCGAGAGCAGCGCATCCACGTCGCTGGGTTCGTGCAGCAGGTGACGCTCGACCTCGTCGATGCCGAGCTCGCTGCGCGGCACCCGCCGCTGGATCGAGAGCAGCCACTCTCGGTTGCTGGCGAGCGACGGGTCGGTGCCCGGCGCGTTCCGGAACGTGTTGCGCAGCAGCCTGCCGCGCTTCAGCCCAAGCACCACTTCGGTGAGGCGGGGGCTCGGCCCCGTGTCCGCAGGGTTCTCGGTGACCTCTTCGTCGTCTTCGATGATGGGCTTCGATGCCGGCTTGAGCCGCTTCACTCGTGCTGGCCGCTCGGCGGCGGGCTCTTCGTCTTCGAAGAGCCCCTCGGGGAAGAGCTCCAGCTGGATGCTCGCGGTGACGGTCGCGGCGTCGTCGGCGAGCACGCGGTCTTGCTGTCGATTCGGGCCGGAGTCGATCTGACGCATGCGCGCTGTGGCGCTGAGCAGGCGTTCGTCGTCTGGATGCAGGGCGTCGGCGCCGACGCCAGGAGCGGTCGCCGGAGTCACCTCCGCCAGTTCGGTGTGCAGCTGTCCGGCACGCACGTCCACGCGGTGTTGCAGATAGCTGGCCGCGTGCCGCTGCGTTGGCTCCACGACTGCCGGCGTGCGCTCCACGAGTTCAACCCCGGCCGAGCGGATGCGCTGGAGCGTGGCCTCGTCGGTCGAGCGCGGCACGACGACTCGCACGGGCTTCGGCAGCCCGCGCGCCTTCGCGATGGCGGCGGCGAGCGCGACGTCGCGGCGTGCATCCGCTTCAACCTCGACCCGGAACGCCGCGACGTGGTCGATGGCGAGCGCCTCGTCGAGGAGACGCGCGAAGTTGGCGTCGACATCGGCTTCCGAGGCATAGGTCGCGAGGCGCCAGCCGTTGATGACGGCGTCGGCGCGCTCGAGCTCGTGGTTGGCGTCGCGGGTGATGGCGACCGTGATGTCAGAGCCGAGATCTTCGCGCCGCATGTGCGCCCACCCGCCAATTCGGCGGAGCAGGCCCGGCGTCTCGGGGAACTGGGCCGGCAGGGCGATACCGACGTGCAACCCGCGCAGCTCTTCCTGTTCGAAGGCGCGCATGAACGCCTGCACCGTCAGCTCGAGATCGGCGGACGACTGAGCGCGCAGCATGATGAGCGGTGTCTTCGGGGCGGTGAGCGCGGCGCGTCCGAGCGCGGACAGCTTGAAGACGACGCGCTCGAGGGTGCCGTCGAAGTCCCAGAGGGCCGGCTGGGCTTCAATGTCAACGACCCGCAGCTCGACCTCCTCCACGTCGCCCGACGCGAGGAGCTGCGTGTAGGTCTCGAGGCTCGCGTTGGATCCCCGCTCGCCGAGCACCGCATCCCCGAGCAACCGGATGCGCGACGCGGCGCCCCGAGCTCGTGCACGCTCGGTCGCCGCAGCAATCTCGGCCGGCGCGCTGCGCACAGTGTCGTCGCCGAAGAACGCGGACGTCGCCCGCCGCATGAGCGGAACCGCAAGCCAGGGAACACCCGGACCCGCGAAGGCGCCCAATTGGAACGCGCGCTTCGTCCCGGGCGAGAGGCTCGCGGGCAGCTTCGGGGCGAGATCGCCGAGCCCGTTGCCGGCCGCGATGGCGTCGTCGGGGCGGATGACGTCGTCGATCAGTGAGCGCAAGAACTCTTCACCGTCGGGTCCGCTGAGGACGCGGTCGAGCTCGGAGGTCGTATCGGCGCGGCGCTTCGCGCGGGCACTCGACGCCGCTTCGACCGCGGCGGCCCGCTGCTCGTCGGCGGCAGCGACCTGCTCGCGCCAGCCGCGCAGCAGGGACAGCGCATCCGGCAGCGCCTCGGAAACCGGAACGTCGCGCAGCTGCGTCACCACAGGAATCGCGGCGGTGGGCGGCGCCGCGTCGACGGGTGGCTTGGCGTTGGGATCCGGCGCACGAACCGGCCCTCTGGCGCCGGCGACGGATGCGTCAGCGGATGCGTCAGCGGGTGCACCGGCCGCGGGTGCGCTCGCGGATGCGCTCGCGGAGTCGCGGTCGCCCGTCGCCAGGCGACCTTCGGCGCGAAGGGCGGAGACGATCGAGTCGTCGACGGCGACGGTCTCGTCGGCGCGCGGGGGCTGGTCTGCGCGCGGGGTAGCCGCGGCGGCGTCTGCGTCTGCGTTGTCGGCGTCGCGGTCTGCGGATGCGGTCCGGCCCTCCGCGCGCAGCGCCTCGACGATCGAGTCGTCGACGGTCACCGTCTCGTTCAAGCCGGGCGAGGTAGTAGAGGTAGCAGCGGGCGACGCGTCGCCCGCGGGTGCCGCATCCGTCGGCGCGCCGTGAGCCGAGGCAGCCTCAGGCGACGCATCAGCACCGGCATCGGCATCGGCATCGGGTGATCGGCTCGCATCCGCCCCGCCCTCGCGCTTGGCTAGCACCTGCTTCACGAAATCGGCGCGCTGCACCCGACGGGCGTCGACCTCCTCCAGCCCGCGAGCGCGGCGATCGAGGTCGCCACGGCCACCTGCGCCGCCGGCCCCGGCGCTCGCACCAGTACCACCGGCCGCACCGCCTTCAGGAGGAGTCGCGCCGTCTTGCCGTGATTCTTCACCTGGGTCCGACGGGATGCGCATGCGAACGAGAGTAACCAGCGCACCTTCGGGGCAACCCGAGCCGCGCCGCGACACGCCGCAGTGATCGGGGCAACGCCAATACGATCAGAGCGTCGCTGATCTTTCCGAGAGGAAGCACCATGCCCCAGCAGAAACAGTCGAAAGTCGCAATCGTCGGGGCCGGCAGCGTCGGCACGTCACTGGCCTACGCGTGCCTCATCCGCGGCGTCGCCCGCGAGATCACCCTCTACGACATCGACACCAAGAAAGTGGAAGCCGAGGTCCTCGATCTCGCCCACGGCACCCAGTTCACCGGGTCGAGCGTCATGACCGGGTCGAGCGACATCACGACCGTCGCTGGAGCCGACGTCGTCATCATCACCGCAGGCGCCAAGCAGAAGCCGGGCCAGACCCGCCTCGACCTCGTCGGCGTCAACGTCAGCATCCTCGAATCGCTGATGCCCCAGCTCGTCGAGCTCGCCCCCGACGCCGTGTTCGTGCTCGTCACCAACCCGTGCGACGTGCTCACCGTCGTCGCACAGCGCATCTCAGGGCTGCCACCCGGCCGCGTCATCTCCTCTGGCACGGTGCTCGACACGTCGCGCCTGCGCTGGATCATCGCGAAGCTCGCGGGCGGCCTCGCGCCCACCAGCGTGCACGCAACCATCGTCGGCGAGCACGGCGACAGCGAGTTCGCCCTCTGGTCGCAAGCCACGATCGGCCCCATCCCCATCCTCGACTGGGAGCGCGACGGCGAGCGCCCCTTCACCGAGGAGACGCTCGAGAGCATCACCCACGACGTGCGCACCGCCGCCTACAGGGTCATCGAGGGCAAGGGCGCCACGAACTACGCCATCGGCCTCTCCGGGGCGCGCATCGCCGAGGCGATCATCAACGACGAGCACGCCATCATGCCCGTCTCGACGCTCCTGCAAGGGCAGTGGGGCATCGATGACGTCGCCATCTCCACGCCCGTGATCGTGAGCGCCAAGGGCGTCGAGCGTATCCTCGACACCCCGATGTCACCCAGCGAGCTCGAGAAGTTCCTCGCGTCGGCGGAAGAGATCCGTTCGACGGTGCGCTCCGTCAGCTGACCGCGCGGCGACACGGAGCCGCCGCCCGGATCCGCCGCGCCGATCCGCTCCCGCCGAGCGCGCGCGCCAGACACGTCCACCTCTTGCGGAGTGGACCGAGAGGCTCGCGGCCCCGACGGGCTTAGATGAGCGGATGCGCTCCATCGTCCGTCTGCCACGTCGCGCCACGCAGCTCGTCATCGGCATCCTGCTCTACGGCCTCGCCATCGCCATGATCGTGCGCGGCCAACTCGGCGTCTCGCCGTGGGACGTGCTCACCCTCGGCATCCAGGTCCAGTCCGGCCTGCCCTTCGGGCTCATCACGGTGCTGATCAGCGTCGTCGTGCTGCTCATCTGGATCCCGCTCCGGCAGCGCCCCGGTTTCGGCACCCTCTTCAACGCGCTCCTGGTCGGCCCCTGCGCCGACCTGGGCCTCTGGCTGATCCCCGAAGACCTCGACCTCTGGTGGCGCATCCTGCTGCTCGCCGGCGGCATCCTCACCCTGGGCCTCGCGACCGGCCTCTACATCGGCGCCCTCTTCGGGCCCGGCCCGCGCGACGGTCTCATGACCGGCCTGCACCGGGTGACGGGCTGGCGCATCTGGATCGTACGGACCGCCCTCGAGGTGACCGTTCTCGCCGTCGGATGGTTCCTCGGCGGCGACGTCGGCATCGGCACCGTCGCCTTCGCGCTGCTCATCGGCCCCATCTGCGGCGTCACGATCCGCTGGTTCACCGTGGACACGAGCGGCGCCAGAGGGGCAGGCAACGGCCCGGAGGCGGAGGGCCACGCCGAGCGAGAAGTGCGCGGCAACGTCGCCCCGAGCGACCCCGAGACCCTCCCAGGAGACTCGCCCGCGAGCTGAGCCCGCGACGGTGCAGGACGCGCCGCACCCCGTGCGCACCCGGATGCGCCCCCTCCGGCAGCGCCCGCACCGCGCATCCGCCGCCCCGCGTCACTTATGAACACAAGGTGAACGGCGCGCGCCACACGCCCTACCCTTGCTCAGTACCGACCCGAGGCGACCGCCGCGCCCCACCCCCAAGTGCTGAGTCTTCAGCGAGCGCGCGTCGCCCGGTTCCCTTTCCCAGGAGAAACGTGATCCATGACGTCCCCAAGCGCTGACGGCCAGACACCAGAGGGCGCAGCAGCGCCACACACCGAGGCCGTCTTCACCGAGAAGAGCCGCGACCTCAGCGAACGCGGCCACCAGCCCGGCCGCGGCCCAGCCGTCGAGCAGGGCGAGGCCCTCGCCAACACCCTCAAGCCTCGACACCTGTCGATGATCGCCCTCGGCGGCGTCATCGGCGCAGGCCTGCTCGTCGCCTCCAGCACCGCGATCCTCGCCGCCGGCCCCGCCGTGATCCTCGCCTACGCGCTCGCCGGCGTCGTCGTCGTGCTCGTCATGCGCATGCTCGGCGAGATGGCCTCCATCTCGCCAGAGACCGGCTCGTTCTCGGCGTACGCGACGCGCTTCATCGGCCCGTGGGCAGGCCTCTCCATCGGCTGGCTCTACTGGTGGTTCTGGGTGGTGGTCGTCGGCATCGAAGCCACCGCGGCCGCCGTCATCATCAGCGGCTGGCTGCCTGAGGTTCCCCAGTGGATCCCAGCGCTCGTCATCACGCTCGTCTTCCTCATCGCGAACCTCATCAGCGTGAAGTCGTTCGGCGAGTTCGAGTTCTGGTTCGCGTCGATCAAGATCGTCTCGATCATCATCTTCATCATCGTCGGCGCGCTCCTCATCGCGCACATCATCCCGAACAACACGGCGACGTTCGGCAACCTCGCCCCGGCCGACGGCGGCTTCGCGCCGTTCGGGGTCGCCGGCATCCTCGCGGCCCTCCTGCCGGTCATCTTCTCCATGTTCGGCGCCGAGGTCGCGACCATCGCCGCCGGTGAATCCGAGCAGCCAGCCCAGGCCGTCCGCAAGGCCGTCAACTCGGTCGTGTGGCGCATCCTGCTCTTCTACATCGGCTCGATCCTCGTGGTCCTCATCGTGCTGCCCTGGAACCAGATCACGGCAGGCGTCAGCCCGTTCGTCACCATGCTCAACGCGGCGGGCATCGGCTGGGCGGCCCTCGCGATGGACATCATCGTGCTCTCCGCGCTGCTATCCACCCTCAACGCGTCGCTCTACACCGCCTCCCGCATGGCCTTCTCGCTGTCGCGCCGCGGCGAAGCGCCCAAGGCGTTCCGCAAGGTCTCGAAGCGCGGCACCCCCTACGTCGCGATCCTCGCATCCGCGGTCGTCGGCCTCCTCTCGGTCGTGCTCAACTACACGACCCCCGAGTACGTCTTCTCGTTCCTCGTGAACTCGACCGGCGCCGTCGCGATCTTCGTGTGGATCGTGATCGCCGTCTCCCAGCTGCGCTCGCGCCGCATCCTCGCCGAAGACGCCATCGCGGCCGGCAAGGACCCTGTCGAGGCGACCAAGGGCGGCATCCGCATGTGGGGCTTCCCCTGGCTCACCTGGGTGGTCATCGTCGCGCTGTCGGCGCTGCTCATCTACATGTTCTTCGCCGGAGAGACGCGCCTCATCGAGGTCACGACGAGCTTCATCATCGCCGGCCTGTCGATCGTCGCCGGCGTCTACGTGCAGCGGAAGCAGAAGCGCGAGCGCGCAGCCGCGGAGTAGGTGCGCTTTCGGGATGGGTTCGTCATCTCGGGATGGGTTGAAAGCCATCCCGAGATGAGAAACCCATCCCGAAACCTCACCACCAGGCGGTCGGCCGGGGCTCGGTTAGGCGTCGGCGGCGGGCGGCAGGTCGTCGTCGGCAGCGAGGAAGCTGCCCGTGACGCGGACCGTGGCGGCGGCGACGGCCATGGCCCGCTGCAGGATGCGCCGCGCATCCGCAACCTCGCTCGGAACACCGCCTTGGACGATCGACGCGACGGCCGTTGCGAACACGGCGTCCCCCGCCCCCATCGTGTCGACGATGTCGCCCGGCAGGTCGACGATGGGCTCGGCGACGTCGATGCCGGCCCGGTTGACCCAGCGCCCGCCCCGGTTGCCTTCGGTGGCGAGCACGTGTGTCGCGCCGAGGTCGAGCAGGTCGCTGGTTGCCTCGTCGAGAGGCGCTTCGAAGAGCAGGTCGGCGTCGTTGTCGGAGAGGTGCGCGAAGAGGGCGCTCGAGACGTGGCGTTCGAAGTTGTCGACGAACGCGACGGGGTCTTCGACGAGCCCGAGGCGTGGGTTCGGGTCGAGGAGCAGTCGCTCTTGCGGGCGAATCACGGCTTCGAGGAGGCGCCGGTGCTGCTTCTTGTCGTCGAACGCGAAGCCTGAGATCGCGACGAAGGGGGCCGAGCGGATGAGCGCGACCTGCTCGTCGTCGAAGCGGATGCGCCGCGCCCTCGCCGCGTCGTCGAACGTGTACAGCGGCTCGTCGTCTGTGGGCTCGCCGACGGCCCGCCCAGTGCCCGCGAGCGACACCGACGGGGCGAAGCGGATGCCGTGCTTGCGCAGGTGGTCGCGGATGCGCAGCCCGTCCGGGTCGTCGCCGATGCTCGAGATGAGCGCGACGGGAACGCCGAGGCGCGCGAGCGCCATCGTGACGTTGAGCGCGGAGCCGCCCACGTAGCTGCGGCTCGTGAGGCCGCCACGTGCCTCCGTCTCCCGCAGTTCCGTGACGATGGCGTCGCCGATGACCACGACGGGCGCGTCAGACGTGGGGCGGGCCTTCGCTGTGGGTTTGCTGCTCATGTGTCCGATTGTGCCTTGCATGGATGGACCCTGACTGTCCGTTCGAAGTGCGCGTTTATCCTCGTTGCATGTCCACTCCAGCAACCAGCCGGGAAGCCGCGCATGTGCTCCTTGACGCCGTCTCCGTCACGGAAGTCTCGCCAGATGCCGCGGCGCTCGCATACGAACGGCTCGTCGAGGTCGGTGCGTTCGTCGTGAAGGTCGAGCAGGGCCAGGGGCTCGATGCGGATGCGGACGCCGAGCTGCCGGCCGACGGCGGCCCCAACCAGGTGAAGGTCAACATCGAGCTCTCGAACCTGCTGCACGCCAACTACATGACCCTCGATTGGCTCATCGAGGAGCTGGCGCACGCCCGCAACACGACCCGCGACGACATCATCATCGCGCTCCGCGAGCACCTCGACAGCGTCGCGGCCAAGTAACCTCGCACCCCTCTCCTCTCCCTCCCTCCTCTCCCCCTCCAGCCCAGGGCGCATCCACACGGGGAAGACAGGCTCGTTCCGCCACGAACATGGATCTCTCGTGTGGATGCGCAGAGTGAAGTGGGCGAGAAAAGGCGGGGCCAGTGAGCGCCGCCTGAACTCAGGCGGTGCGGCGACGCAGGGTGAGCGAGCCGAGCACCAAAGCTCCGATCGCGAAGGCAGCGATCACGAGCACCGGACCCCAGAGGTCCCAGCCGGATTCGGCTGCGGTGACGGCGTTGATCGCGTCGATGGCGTAGCTGAGCGGCAACCAATCGGAGATGGCGCGTAATGCCTCCGGCATCTGGTCGCGCGGCATGAGGACGCCCCCGAGCAGCACCTGCGGGAACACGAGTACGGGCATGAACTGCACGGCCTGGAACTCGGTGCGCGCGAACGCGCTGGCCAGCAGGCCGAGGGCTGTGCCGAGCAGCGCATCCACGACCGCGACCAGCCCGAGTTGCCAGAGCGGCCCGTCAACGGCGAGTCCACACACGAGCACCGCAAAGGCGACCGTGACCACCGCCTGCACGATCGCCGCGACGGCGAACGCGAGCGCGTAGCCGACGATGAAGTCGCCCTTCGCGAGGGGCGTCGTCATCAGGCGCTCGAGCGTGCCGGATCGGCGCTCCCGGAGGGTCGTGATGCTCGTGATGAGGAACATGATGATGAACGGGAAGAGGGCGAGGATGGCGGGACCGAGCTGCTGGAAGACGCCGTCCTGCTCGGAGAAGAGCCACGAGAACAGGCCAACGAGGAGGCTGGGCGCGACGACCATGAGGGCGATCGAGCGGGGGTCGTGGCGGATCTGCCTGAGCACGCGGCCGGCAGTGGCGAGCGTGCGCCGCGGGCTCACGACGCCGCCGCTTCTTGGTCGCCAGCATGCTTGCCCCGGTGGCGAGCTCGCCCGTGACCGCCGCGTTCGATGAGCGCGAGGAACGCGGCGTCGGCGTCGTGTGTCCTCGTCTCGCGGAGCAGCTCGGGCGGGGTCGTGTCGGCGATGATGTCGCCGTCTCGCAGGAGAATGAGGCGGTCGCAGCGCATGGCCTCGTCCATGACGTGGCTGCTGACGAGCAGCGTCGCGCCGCCGTCGGCGAGCGAGCGGAACAGGGTCCAGAGGTCCTCGCGCAGCACCGGGTCGAGTCCCACAGTCGGCTCGTCGAGCACGAGCACCTCGGGGCGCCCGAGCATCGCGACGCCCAGCGAGACGCGGTTCTTCTGCCCGCCGCTCAGCGACTCGACCTTCTGCTTCGCCTGCGCCGAGAGCCCCACCCGGTCGATGACCGCATCCACGTCCGAACGCCCCACACCGAGCACGCTCGCGAAGTAGGTGAGGTTCTGGGTGACGGTCAGGTCGTCGTAGACGGATGCGGACTGCGTCGCGTACGAGACACGCGAGCGCAACTGCCGAGAACCAGCCGGCTCCCCGAGCACGGTCACCGATCCGCCGGCGGTCTTCTGCACTCCGACGATCGCGCGCATGAGGGTCGTCTTCCCGCACCCGGAGGGGCCGAGGAGGCCCGTGATCTGGCCACGAGGAACCGACAGCTCGAGCCCGTCGAACACCGCCTTCGCGCCGCGATCGACGCGCAGTCCACGCACAACGACGGCCACCCCGTCCGTCGCCGCCAATCTATTCATCATGCGATGAATAATCCTCGCGAGGAGGGATGGTGTCAAGCAGATCCATAGACAGTGCACCCGCGGACGACCCGCACCATCACTCCTCGAACAAGTACCGGTCGATGGTCGGTCCGACAAGGTCCGCGACCTCGTCGAGCGACGCAGAGCTCAAGGGTTCCAGGTGCAGGATGTGCCGCGCGAGGAGCACTCCGATGATCTGCGAAGCGACGGCGTTAGCGCGCAGTTCGGCGTCGGCTCGGTCACCGACCGCTTGGACCATATGCGGCAACACCTCTCGACTCAGAAACCCTGCCAGCAGCGGAGTCACCTTGCGGCTGCCGAGGGCGGAACGCAGGAGCAAGATGCCGCCACGCTGCACTTCGGGCTTCTCCCAGACGCCGAGTATGAAGCGGAGAAGCCGGGCACCCAGCCCCTGCCGAGGCCCCGCAAGGAGCCGGGGCAACTCGAGGTCAGGCCGCGCCGGGAAGCCGAGCGCGGTCGCGAAAAGCTCTGCTTTCGTACCGAAGTAGTGGTGCACAAGAGCCGAGTCGACCTTGGCCCGTGCCGCAATCCCTCGTATCGATGTGCCGTCGTAGCCGTGGTCGCCAAACTCCACGACCGCGGCGCCGAGGATCTCACTCCGTGCATTCGACGAGCCGTTCCTCGGTCGCCCGCGGCCGCGCTTCTTGGCGCCTTGCGACGATGGATCGCCAGTCGAGGTCATACCAGAACCCTACGAGGCGCGCCGAGCACAAACCGAACGTTAGCGCGCGTGCCCGAAGTACATGAGCTCCCACACACCGTCATCAGTGGCCTGATCGATCAAGTCAGAGCGACGATACTGCTCGACAGTCACGTCGCCAGCAAAGCGTAGGTAAGCCCCATCGAATCGGGCGAGTTTGGCGGCGATCTTCTTGGGGCCACTGAGCGTGTCAATGAGCCGCTCCCCTGCAATCGTCTTCCGGCGGCGGAAGCTCACGACGTACCTATCGTCACCGTCGGTGTAGATATAGCGCGTGATGTCAGCCACAGGCTTGCCCGTGTGCTCGTCAGTGGCTACCGCTTCACGAACAAACTCGACCTTGTCGGCATCATCGGCGATGACCTCGCCATCCTTTGCAAGCATGAACAGCGGAATAGTGTCGTACCCGTAGTCCTCAGCAGCCGTGATGAACGAAGCAATGACCGAGTAGGGCCCGGCTTCGCCGCGCGCCCAATACCAGTCGTGCACCAGCGTGGAGAGCGCCGTGTTTCCCCAGTTGTGATCGTGATACCCGACACCAGTGGTCTCCGCGACAGCCCCGTCAACCGTGTATCGCGCCACGACCTCACCTTGAGGCACCGAGGGGAGCCATCCGAACTCCTGCTCCTGACTCGCCCCGAAGCGCATGATGCCAGTCGCGGGTCGCCAGGCGGGCACTTGACCATGGATCTCGACCTCGGCGCTCACATCACCGAGATCTACCGAAATTCGATAGGTGTGGAGGTCTCCCACGAAGCGGTTCTTCGCGCCAATTCGCACGTCGGCTCCGTCTGTCGCAGCACTCCATTCCGCGGGGTCGAAGCGCTGCAACCTATTGATCTGGCGCCCATCCGGCAACGTCAGTTCGAAACGGATGAGTGGGTCCAATCCCTTCCTTGGCACTGTGAAGTCCTTGTTCTGGAACACGATCACGAGGACCGATCCATCAGCGAGGTGCGCATCGAAGTACCACCACTCGTAGGTGCCGGCCCGATTGTCAGTGCGTGCACCGTCCTCCCACGCCGCAATGTCTCGCGAAAGCCCAAACTTCGCGTACTCACTGTCAGAGTTGGCCAGCCTGGCCAGTCGTGTGCTGCTCACCGATTCCACCCCTTTCGGAAGGCAACCCCTGCCACCTTCCTGAACATTTGTACCGAACTGAAGCTACGGTACATTTGTACCGAATGCAAGGAGGGTTCATGGGACCGAAGCTGAGCAAAGGCGAAATCCGAAGACAAGCGATCCTGACCGCCGCCGTCACCGTCGTCGCCGAGTCAGGCGCCGGTAGCCTCACGCACCGAGCCGTAGCCGCGGAAGCTGCTGTCTCGCTCGCCTCGACGACCTACCACTTCGCGAGCATTGACGAGCTCCGCCAGATGACGTTCATCCACGCCGCCGATATCGTCGGGGAGCAGTTCGAAACTGCGCTCAACAGCGCCCGTTCACCAGCACAGCGCCTCGATGACGCCGCGACCAGGTGGGCAGAGGTGCTCATCGAACAACGGTCCGCATTTGTCACCGTGCTCGAGATGCTCGTCGCCGCAACTCGAGACACCGAACTTCAGGCGGTCTCAGCCGAGCTGCTGGCACAATCAGGTGCAACGTTAGAGCGTGCCGGCTTCACAGCTGCGCAAGACCTCGCGTCAGAACTCATCGGCCTCGCTCTCGTTCACCTGACCGATCCTGATCGCCACGAGCGAGCCTTCCGAAACGCGGCGCTCGCCTCCATGCACAGACACGCCGCGTCGCACTCGATCACGACCGGCTGAACGCACCAAGACCTCCGGCACATCGCGGGCCTAAACTTGCTCCGCCATGGCCGAGTCCCGCGCGTCCCGCGTCGCCCCCATCGTCGCCACCGTCGTGCTTGTCGTCGCGGCGGTCGTCGTCGCGGCCACCGGCGTACTGCCAGCTCCCGAGCTGCTGGAACTCGGCGAGCGGGTACTGCCCGTGCTCGCCTTCGTCGTGGCCATCACGATCGTCGCCGAGCTCGCGAGCGAGGCAGGCGTCTTCTCGGTGCTCGCCGACCGTCTCGCGAAGCTCGGGCGAGGTCGGCTCTGGCTGCTGTGGCTCTTCGTGCTGGTGCTCGCCATCGTCAGCACCGCCTTCTTGTCGCTCGACACAACGGCGGTGCTCGTGACGCCGGTCGTGGTGCTCCTGGCGGTGCACGTCGGCGTCTCCCCAATCCCGTTCGCCCTCGCCACGGTATGGCTCGCGAACACCGCCTCCCTGTTCCTGCCGGTCTCGAACCTGACGAGCCTCCTCGCGGCACGCTCCTTCGAGGGCGGGCCGTTGCAGTTCCTGGCCCTCACCTGGGCCCCCGCCCTCGTCGGCGTCGCTGCGAGCGCCGCCATTCTGTCGTTCGTGTTCCGCCGTCAGCTCGACCGCAGGTACCGGATGCCCGTGCCCACGAGCATCCCGGACCGGCCGCTGCTTATCTTCGCGGCGGTCGTTACTGCGTTGCTGCTGCCGTTGCTCGTGTCCGGCATCGAGGTGGCGGTTCCGGCCGGCGTCGCGGCGGCCCTGCTGCTGCTGGCGTTCGCCGCCCGCCGGCGCGAGTCGCTGAGGTTCGGGCTCGTGCCCTGGCAGGCGCTCGGCATCGCTGGTTCGCTGTTTGTGCTCGTCGAGGCAGCACACGCGCACGGTCTGAGCGAGCTGCTGGCCTCCGTCTCGGGTCGCGGCGATGACCCCCTGAGCCTCCTCCAGCTCGCAGCGATCGGCGCCGCGAGCGCCAACGGCATCAATAACCTGCCCGCCTACCTGGCGCTTGAGCCTGTCGCCGACACCCCGGCCAGGCTCGTGGCGCTGCTCATCGGCGTCAACCTCGGCCCACTGGTCACGCCGTGGGCGTCGCTCGCGACGCTGCTGTGGCACGAGCGGCTCGTGGCGCTCGGCGTGACCATCTCGTGGTTGCGATTCGTGGTGCTCGGGATGCTCGGGGTCGCGATCATCGTGCCCCTCGCGACCCTGGCGCTCGCCGCAACCGTCTGATCGCTACCGCTTCTTGCGCGCCATATCGTCGAAGGCTGCCTGGAGAGCGATCGCGAAGCCGACGCCAATCGCGACGCCCACCACGATGAACGCGACGGCGAAGACGGCGCCCAGGTCGAACATGAACGACATCAGTACGCCGAATCCGATGCCAATTACGATGCCGAGCGCCCACGGCACAAGCCTGGGCCGGTAGCTGCTCACGGGGTCTTTGCCTTGCTTCGGTGCGGTCACGGTCGTCTCCGGTCCTCGTCGAAAGCGGTGCTGTGCGCCAATTCTGGCGGGACCGTCGCGGCAGGAGCGCACAGGAGGCGAACAGTCAGGTGTTCTGGGGCCGATCCACAGGCGCGCGCGAAGGCCACCGCCCGAGCAACAGGATCGCGGCGCTCAGCAGCACGGTGCCGATCGCCGCGAGGGTCAGGTCCATGAAGAACTGCAGCACGAGGAACGACGGCACAAACGCGCAGACGACGGCGAGCGCCACGACCCAAGCTGGCGGGGTGCTGCCCACTTCGCGCGGCGCCTCCCACCGCCCGACCACGAACGACAGCCCGTACACGGCCACGAGTACGACAACGAAGTACGGGATGCGGCTCCACCACCAAGCGGTCGACCCCGGCTCGGGCGCAGCGCCGGGAATCATCAGGCCCACGCCCGAGACCAGCAGGATGACGGGTAGGTGCCAGAGGTAGATCGTCATGAGCCGCGAACCCACGAGGAACACGACCGCGCGGGCCGCAGTCGTCTCCATGAGCCTCGCCAGCGCGGGTTTCAGCAGGCGCAGGATGCACGCCTGCGCGACCGCGAGCACCACGAGCGGAAGCGTCGCCGGGTTGAGGTTGAACAGCATGTCGGGCGAGTACGGCCCGAGCGTGGTGAGCGGCACGAGCGATGCGTAGGCCAGGACCGCGATGCCCGCGAGCGTGGCCGGGTGCCGCCGGTCGAACCACCCGTCGGCGTACCAGAAGCCCAGCTGCTGCACGAGGACCCAGACGAAGAACAGGTTGAGGAGCCCGACCTCGGTGATGCCCGTCGCGAAGCGAGCAGCGTCGACGAGGACCACCCCGGCGAGCAGCACCAGCAGCGTTGCGCGAGGTGCGCGAGCGTGCCAGCCCGCCATCCACGGCACCACCGCCTGGCAGAGCGTGTACGCGGCGAGGAACCAGAGCGGCGTCGCCGCGCCCGACGCGGCCATGTCGACCAGCGCCGGGTCGAGTCCCGCAAGCGTCGCCCCGCCGAGAGCCACCAGGTAGAAGGCGTAAAGGGGCAGCGCCGGCTGCGCGAGCCGAAGCACTCGGGAGCGCACGTAGTCGCTCGCCATCGACCCGCGGCGTACGGCGCTGCGCCACGCGGTGATCGAAGCGAAACCACCGACAACAAAGAAGAGCGGCATGATCTGCCCCGCCCAGGTGGCGAGCGCGAACCACGACTGCGCCTCGAGCGGCCGCGTCGCAACCAGCTGACCGGATGCATCCACCCCGATCGCGACCATGAGGAGGTGGATGACCACCACGAGCAGCACACAGAAGACGCGTGCGAGGTCGAGGGTCAGGTCGCGCTTCGACAGGTCGATTGCCGCCGCTGGCTGTCTCGTCTCGGCCACGTCGCCGCCCCTTCCCCTCGTGCTGCTGAGTCCAGAACCTACCGGCAACCACCCCCGAACGGGATCGACCTGTGGATGCGCGGCACACGCCTCGGGTAGTTTCGCGTCATGCAGAAGACCAGGTGGGCGATCCTCGGGCCGGGCGCGATTGCGGAGTCGTTCGCGAAGTGGCTGCCGGTCTCTGAGCACGGCGAGCTGCGGGCCGTCGCAAGCCGCGCCCCGGAGCGCGCGGCCGTCTTCGCTTCCCGATACGGCGCCGAGATCTCCGGCACGTACGCCGAGATCCTGGCGCGCGACGACATTGACGCCGTCTACGTCGCGACCGTGCACACCACCCACGCGGAGCTTGCCATCGCCGCCCTCGAGGCAGGCAAGGCCGTGCTCTGCGAGAAGCCGCTCGCCCCGAGCGCCGCCGACACGGAGCGTGTGCTCGCGGCCGCGGAGCGCGCAGGGCTTCCCGTCGTGGAGGCGTACAAGCACCGGTTCAGCCCCTTCGCGCGGGCGATCGACCGCAGGCTCAAGTGGGGCCAGATCTCCACGCCGATCCAGGTGCGTACCCAGTTCGGCTTCGCCGCCGGCAGCAACGACACGCGCCTCTTCGACCCGGAACTGGCAGGAGGGGCGATCTTCGATGTGGGCGGCTACCCCGTCGCCTTCGCGGTCGCCGCCGCGGCATCAGCTGGCATCGCGCTCTCTGGGCTGCACGTGAAGGTCGCTCACGGGCGGGTCGAACATGGCGTCGACGTCTACTCCTCGGCCCAGCTCGAGGCCGAGGGATTCACCGCCTACGTCGAGTGCTCGATCGACACGCAGCTCACGAAGCGGGCAGACATCGTCGGTGAGGGTGGCTGGATCACCCTCGACAACGCGTACGGCGACCGGGACTCCTCACCGGCCGTGCTCCACCACATCCACGAAGGGCAGCGGCACCGCATCGAAGTCGAGCAGATTCACCCGTTCGCTGCCGAAGCGGATGCGGTCTCACGCGCGCTCAGGGATGCAGCGCTCGAGGCGCCCGAGATGCCCTGGGAGCAGACACGCACGGTCGCGCGCCTCCTCGACGCCTGGCGCGACGGCGTCATGCCCGCGATGGACAGATGACAGATGGACAGATGAAAAATGACGCGAGGCATCTTGTGGATGCCTCGCGTCATGATGGTGGCGAGTGAGGGATTCGAACCCCCGAATGCAGAGCAGTCTGATTTACAGTCAGATCCCTTTGGCCGCTTGGGTAACTCGCCAATGCACAGCGCGGAGCGCAAACGTGCAGGTGAGAGACTACCGACTTCCACCCCGTTTGTCGAAACGACGCGACGCCGCACCGCGCTCGCGAGATTGTCGGCCGTCCTCGCTACCATGGTCGGCATGGCAGATTCCTCGTTTGACGTTGTTAACAAGGTCGACAAGATGGAGGCGGACAACGCCGTCAACCAGGCGCGCAAAGAGCTCGAGACGCGCTACGACTTCAAGGGCGTCGGCGCCTCGGTCGAATGGTCTGGCGAGAAGCTCCTCCTCAAGGCCTCCAGCGAAGAGCGCGTGAAGGCGGTGCTCGATGTGCTGCAGACCAAGTTCATCAAGCGCGGCTTCTCGCTGAAGACGCTCGATGTCGGCGAGCCGTACCCCTCCGGCAAGGAGTACCGCATCGAGGCTTCCCTCAAGGAGGGCATCGACCAGCCGAGCGCGAAGAAGCTCACGAAGCTCATCCGCGACGAAGGCCCCAAGAGCGTGAAGGCGCAGATCCAGGGCGACGAGCTCCGCGTCTCCTCCAAGAGCCGTGACGACCTGCAGGCGACGATGGCTCTGCTGAAGGGCGCCGACGTCGACGTCGACCTTCAGTTCGTCAACCGCCGCTAGTGCCGCCCGCTGCCGGTCGCGCCGGGGTCGACCCCGGCACGGCCGTCGGCGCGCTCATGCCCTGGTATCCAGAACTCGGGCTCACCGGATTCTGGTTCGCGGCCGTCGCGACGATCTATGTGCTCATCGTCTTGACGGCCCTCGTCGTCATTCCACGCAACCGACGCCCCACCACCGCGCTCGCGTGGATCATCACGATCATGCTCATCCCCTACCTCGGGGTCATCCTCTTCTTCCTCTTCGGCACCAACCAGCTGCCCACGCGCAGGCGCCGCATGCAGGCGCAGGTTGACGGCATCATCCGCGACGCCACCGACCAGATCGCCCCCGCAGACCAGGTCATCACGAGCCCCTCGTGGTTCCCGCAGGTCACGAAGCTCGGCGAGCACCTGACCGCGATCCCGCTCGCCGACGGCAACCGGCTCGAGCTCCACGGCACCTACAACCGCGCCATCAGGCGGATGGCCAGCGAGATCGACGAGGCCGAGAGCTACGTCAACGTGCTCTTCTACGCCATGAGTCACGACGACGCCACCGCGCCGTTCTTCGACGCCCTCGAGCGGGCCGTGCAGCGCGGAGTCGTCGTGCGCGTGCTCTTCGACCACATCGGGTCCATGCGCTACCGCGGCTACAAGAAAATGAAGCAGCGTCTCACCGAGATCGGCGCCGACTGGCATCGCATGCTGTCGCTCTACCCCTGGGAAGGGGGCATGCAGCGCGTCGACCTGCGCAACCACCGCAAGCTGCTCGTGGTCGACGGCCGCGTCGCCTACCTGGGCTCGCAGAACCTCATCTCCCGCGACTACCACCGCGGCCCGAAGCCAGGGGGCGACGCCCTCAAGTGGAAAGACCTCATGCTCCGCATGGAGGGACCCATGGTGACGGGTGTCAACGCCGTCTTCATCTCAGACTGGTACGCGGAAACCGAAGAGCTGCTCACCGACGTCTTCGAGAACGACCCGGTCACCCCCGAGCCCGACGAAGCCGAGGCCGAGGTCGAGGCCGGCGACCTGCACGACGTGTTCCCATGCCAGCTGGTGCCGAGCGGCCCCGGCTACGAAAACGAGAACAACCTCCGCCTCTTCAACCAGCTGCTCTACGCGGCACGCGAGCGCATCGTCATCGTCAGCCCGTACTTCGTGCCGGACGACTCACTGCTGTACGCCATAACCACCGCCGTACAGCGGGGTGTGAGCGTCGAGCTCTTCGTGGGTGAGATCGCCGACCAGTTCTTCGTCTTCCACGCGCAGCGGTCCTACTACGAAGCGCTCCTCCGCGCCGGCGTCAGAATCTGGCTCTACCGCCGCCCGTACATCCTGCACTCGAAGCACATCACCTTCGACGACTCGGTCACGCTCATCGGGTCGAGCAACATGGACATGCGCTCGTTCACGCTCAACGCCGAACTCATGCTCATGGTGCACGGCGAGGAGTTTGTGCAGCGGATGCGGGAGGTCGAGAACGGGTACCGCCAGCGCAGCTTCGAGCTCACGCTCGAGGAATGGCGGCAGCGCCCGATCCTGACCCGCGCCTTCGACAACGTCGCACGCCTGACGAGCGTCATCCAGTAGCCGGCGCCCCACTCACAGGCAGCGCGGACGGCGGAGCCAGGCCAGGCAGCACAGACAGGCCAGGCAGCACAGACAGGCCAGGCAGCACAGACAGGCCAGGCAGCACAGACAGGCCAGGCAGCACAGGCAGGCCAGCACCGACTCGGTACTGGCCTGCTGAACCTGTCCGGCGTTCTCGGCCGCAGGTATCTTCAGCCGACGGCGAGCTCCCCCAGTATCGCGCCGCGGTCAGAACGACCATCTCGACGCGGCTCAGCCGCCGACTGAAGCCTCGACTCGGACCGGTTCAGGTCCGAAATCTTCGACGCTCTCTGTGCGTACTCAGAGCGTACGAGGTGAATGCGGGTTCCGCGATGGGGAGAACTCCCCATTTCTTGAACGCCGACCAAAACCCCTATTCGGCGCGGGAAATGCGCGTCATCTCGTCGCGGTCCACAACCTTGATTCGCTCACGGCCATTCGCCGCGCCGAGCGCGAGCTCGTGGGCGTCGAGACGACGCCAGCCCTCAAGGTCCGTGAACTTCACGCCGCGCGATTCGAGCAGCGCGACGACGGATGCCTCGCTCGGGTCGGCCGGGGTCCACCAGTTGCCCTGATCGGCGACGAGGTGGGTGACGGTCTCCAGTGCGTCGGACTTCGTGTGTCCGATGAGCCCGATCGGGCCGCGCTTGATCCAGCCCGTCGCGTACATGCCGTTGACCTGCTGGTTGTCGTCGTCCCACACCTGACCTTCGTGGTTCGGGATGACGCCATGGTGCTCGTCGAACGGCACGCCCGGGAGCGGCGAACCGAAGTAGCCGATGGCCCGGTAGACCGCCTGCACCTGGTGCTCGACGAACTCGCCGGTTCCACGCACCCCGCCCTCGGCATCCGGCTCGGTGCGCTCGATCCGGATGGCACGCACACGCTCGCCGTCCGGGCCCTCTTCGGTGAGCACTGCATCCGGCTTCGAGTAGAAGTGGAGGTGCAGTCGACGCGAGGCGGTCAGCTCGCGCTCGCCGCGCCACTTGCCCATGATGCGTCCGATCACCATGAGCTGCTTGTTGGTCTTCGCGAGTTCCGCCGCGGCGGGGTCGCGGTCGAAGTCGTCCTCGTAGACGATCACGTCAACGTCGGGCACCTCGCCAAGCTCGCGCAGCTCGAGCGGCGTGAACTTCACCTGTGCCGGTCCTCGGCGCCCGAAGACGTGCACGTCGGTCACGGGGCTCGCCTCGAGGCCGTCGACGACGTTCTGCGGCACCTCCGTCGTGAGGAGATCCTTCGGGTGCTTCGCGAGCATGCGCGCGACGTCGAGCGCCACGTTGCCGTTGCCGATGACGGCCACCTCGCGCGCCTCGAGCGGCCAGGTGCGCGGCACATCCGGGTGCCCGTCGTACCAGTTGACGAAGTCGGCCGCGCCGAAGCTGCCCTTCGCGTCGATGCCCGGGATGTCGAGCCCGGCGTCGCGGATGGCGCCCGTCGAGAAGATCACCGCGTGGTAGTGCTGCTTGAGGTCGTCGAGGGTGATGTCCTTGCCGAACTCGACGCCGCCGAAGACGCGCATGACCCCCGATTCGAGGACCTCGCGGAGGGCGTTGATGATGCCCTTGATGCGGGGGTGATCGGGGGCGACGCCGTAGCGCACCAGCCCGTACGGGGCCGGGAGCTTGTCGAACAGGTCGATCGAGAGATCGAACTGGCGCTCCATCTTCTGCAGGATGTCGGCGGCGTAGATTCCGGCCGGTCCGGCACCGACGATGGCGAGGCGGAGCGTGGTCACATGTCCTCCAGGACGGGTTCGGGGTGGAGGACCGCTGGTGTCGTCCTCCGGACGGACTCGAGGGGCGTTCGGCGAGCGCGTTGGTCAGCGGTCGCGGTTGACGACGTCCGCGGCGAAGCGCTCGAGCGCGTTCTTCGCGGGGCCGGCTATGAGTGGGCGTAGCGCTTCGACGGCGAGCGTCACCCAGTTCTGGGCCTCGTCGATCGTGAGCTGCGTTACCCGGTGCTCGCGGAGTTCACGGATGATGCCCGAGATCTCCTCCTCGCTCGCACGAGTCTCCTCGGGCTGCTCGTTGACGCCGGAGACTCGGGTGCGGATGCGCTCCAGCAGGTCTCGGCTCGCGTCATCGGTCGCCGCCTGGCGTTCGAGGAGCAGCACGGGAAGCGTCTCAACGCCGGCACGCAGGTCGGTGCCGGCGAGCTTGCCCGTCGTGTCTGGGTTCTGCTGCAGGTCGATAACATCGTCCGCCAACTGGAACGCGACGCCGACGCGCTCGCCGTATTCGGCGAGCGCCGAGACGACCGCTTCCGGCGCGTTCGACACGATGGCGCCGAACTGGGCGGCCGCCGAGATGAGCGATCCCGTCTTGTCGGCGAGCACACCGACATAGTGGTCGATGCGGTCCGCGCCGGCCGCAGGGCCCGTGGTTTCCCGCATCTGGCCGAGCACGAGTCGCTCGAAGATCGTCGCCTGCAGGCGCACGGCGCGCAGACCCAGCTCGGAGAAGAGCAGGCTGGAGCGCGCGAAGAGCAGGTCACCGGCGAGGATGGCGATGGAGTTGCCCCACTGGAGGTGCGCGGCGGTCACGCCTCGGCGCAGCTCCGCCTCGTCCATGACGTCGTCGTGGTACAGCGACGCGAGGTGGGTGAGCTCGACGGCCGCGGCCGCGGTGATGACGTCGTCGGAGCCCGGCGTCTCACCGAACTGCGAGGCGAGCACGGCGAGCATCGGGCGCAGGCGCTTGCCCCCGGCGTTGAGGAGGTAGCTGGCGGTGACGTCGGCGATCTCGTCGGCGTACTGCACCTCGGCACGGAGACGCGCTTCGACCGCGGTCAGTCCGGCATCGAGGCGTTCGCGCAGCACGTCGGAGTTTGGACCGTCGAAGAGGTCGTCGGTTCCGCCAGGCACCACGGTGCTGCGCGCCTTGCGGCGCTGTTCGGTCTTGGGGAGCTCCACGCTCATGTCTCCTGGTGGTTCAGGTGTTCCGTCTGGAGGTTGGCCTCCGCACGAACTGGGTTGGGGGTACAAGCCGGCGTTCGGCCGGTGCCTGCTGGGGCGTCTCGCCTCAGCTGGCGGAGCCGGAATCCTCCGCAAGCGGCACGAACGCCTTGTGCAGTGCGACGACGCCGGCGGAGAGGTTGCGGTACTTGACGCGCTCGAAGCCCGCCTCGCGCAGCCAGGAGGCGAGTTCGCGCTGCGCGGGCCACGCGATGATCGACTCGTTCAGGTACGTGTACGCCTCGGGGTCGCTGCTCACGAGCTTCACGATGGTCGGCATGGCGAGCTGCATGTAGGCGCGGTAGCCGGTGCGGATGAGCGCCTGCGGCGGCGTTGAGAACTCCGCGATGACGAGGCGGCCGCCCGGCTTCGTGACGCGCAGCATCTCCTGCAGCGCGAGCTTCGGCTGCTGCACGTTGCGCAGGCCGAAGCTGACGGTCGACGCGTCGAAGGTGTTGTCGTCGAAGGGGAGCTTGGTGGCATCACCCTGCACGAACTCGATGTTCGGGTTCGCACCGTGGATGCGCTTGCCTTCGTCGATCATGCCCGCAGAGAAGTCGAGGGCCGTGACCTTTGCGCCCGCGTCGGCGAGGACCTTGCTGACCGTGCCGGTGCCGGCGGCGACGTCGAGGATTTTCTCGCCCGGCTGCGGTGCGATGGCGTGGCGCGTCTGCACACGCCAGCGCGGTGCGTTGCCCATGCTCAGGATGTCGTTCGTCTCGTCGTATTTCTTGGAAACACGGTCGAACATCGACGACACTTGCTCGGGTCGCTTGTTCAGGTCGGCTTTGGTCACCACATCATCCTACGTTGCGGCGCACGGCTCGCCCTGGCCGCATCCAGGCGGTTGGCTGGGGATAGTCTTGCCGTCGTGCCAGCCGTCAACACCCCCCGCTTGCGCGTGCGGACGATTGCAGTGCCGGATCCCGGCGATCTCCTCCGTTTCGCGTCGTCGACCGCACCGCTCGTGTGGCTTCGGCAGGGCGACGGTATCGTCGCGACGGGCAGCGCCTGGCGGGGTGAATTCGCGGGCGAGACGCGCATCCCCGACTCCGCGGCCGCGTGGCGTGAAGTCGTCGCAGCTGCCGAGATCGACGAGGCGGTCGACGCGACGGGCTCTGGCCTGGTCGCGTTCGGAGCGTTCGCGTTCGCCGCGGAGTCTGGGGCGCGCAGCGTCCTCGAGGTTCCAGAGCTGATCGTGGGCCGCCGCGGTGCGGTCTCGTTCGTGACGGCGATCACCGCCGACGGCTCCGAGCCGAGTCCACGGTTGCCCGACGACCGGGCACTCGGCCGGGTCGACGCGACCGCAACCCTCGAGGACGGCGTCATGTCGGCCGACGAGCACCGCCGCGCCATCGACCGCGCGCTCGACCTCATCCACACGGGCCACCTTTCGAAGGTCGTGCTCGCCCGTGAGCAGATCGGCGCACTGCCGGAGGGTGCTGACCGGCGCCGGCTGCTCGCGCGGCTCGCGGACGCGTACCCCGAATGCTGGACCTACGCGGTGGACGGCCTGACCGGCACAAGCCCGGAGACGCTTGTGCGCGTGCTGGAGGGCCAGGTCTCCGCCCGCGTACTCGCGGGCACGGCCCCGCGCGGCGGCGACGATGAGGCGGATGCGCGTGCCGAGGCACGGCTGCGCCACAGCGAGAAGAACCTCGCGGAACATCGCTACGCGGTCGAGAGCGCGCTCGCCTCGCTCGAGACGCTCGACACGCACGACGACCCCGGTACCGGCCTCACGAGCAGCCGCATCCCGTTCACGCTGAAGCTGCCGAACCTCTGGCACCTGGCGAGCGACATTCGCGGCACCCTGCCCGCAGGCGTGACCGTGCTCGACCTGGTGGACGCGCTGCACCCGACGGCCGCCGTCGGCGGCACCCCGACCACTGCCGCCCTCGACGCGATCCTCGCCCTCGAACCGTTCGACCGCCGACGCTACGCGGGCCCCGTCGGCTGGGTCGGCGCGGGCGGAGACGGCGAGTGGGCCGTCGCGCTTCGAGGAGCTGAGATCGACGCCCGCGGGGCGATCACGGCATACGCGGGCGGCGGCATCGTGGCCTCCTCCGACGCATCCGACGAGTACCGCGAGACGCAGCTGAAGTTCCGCCCGATCATCGAGGCCCTCCGCGGTGACTGACGCAACTCACGCCAACAGCAACAAAGCGCTCGGACGCACGGAGCTCCCCGAAGTCAACCGAGCGGCCGCCGCCGCGATGTGGGAGGACTACCGAGCAGCCCACCCGGGGGCCGCCGCGTCCGCGTCCGACTACACCGTCGAGTTCTTCGGCGACAGCGTAGAGCTCGCCAACGAGCTACTGGCGCTCGTGACACACGGACCAAAACGCGCCACGGCGAGCCTCGTCGAAGAGTTCGCCGAGGAGGACGAGCCACTGCCGCGCATCGGATCTCACTGGATCGCCTGCAACGGCAGCGGCTCACCGGCCGTCATCATCCGCAGCACTGAGCTGCGGATCGGCATCTTCGACAGCGTCGACGCGGCCTTCGCCTACGACGAGGGCGAAGACGACCGCAGCCTCGAGAGCTGGCGCCGCGAGCACCGACGCTACTGGGAGCGCACACGGGCCGCGGTCGGCCGCGAGTTCACCTCTGCGCACGAGGTGGTCTTCGAGCGCTTCAGCGTGGTCTGGCCACCCGAGCTCGCCGACTGAGCGGCGCGACCCACGCCGCGCAACCGCGCTCGCTTCGCCTACGCGCTCTCCGCGAGCCGCTTCTTCTCGACCTCAACGTCGAAGTCGGCGGCCGGCCACTGCAGGTCGAACCCACGCAGCGCATCCAGCAGCAACCCCTTCACGACAAGACGCGAGTACCACTTGCGGTTGGCGGGCACGCAGTACCAGGGCGACACCTCCGTCGACGTGCGCGTCAACGCGATGTCGTACGCCTCCTGGTACTCATCCCAGAGGAGCCGCTCGTCGACATCACCCGGGTTGTACTTCCAGTGCTTGTCAGGACGGTCGAGCCGCTCAGCGAGGCGAGCGCCCTGCTCGGCCTTGGAGATGTGCAGCATGACCTTGATGAGCTTGGTGCCAGAGTCCGCCAGCTCGCGCTCGAAGTCGACGATCGCCCCGTAGCGACGCTCGATCTCCTCCGGTGGCGCGA
The DNA here is from genome assembly GCF_049707175.1 of Pseudoclavibacter helvolus. GTDB lineage: Bacteria > Actinomycetota > Actinomycetes > Actinomycetales > Microbacteriaceae > Pseudoclavibacter > Pseudoclavibacter helvolus_A. The sequence goes on from NZ_JBNAFM010000010.1 coordinate 28,431, forward strand.
ACGCGCGGACCCGCTGGATCAGCACATCCTCGTAGTGCGACCGGTCGAAAACGCCGATCTTGCCCGCGCCGGGCAGCTGCTTGCGGATGCGCACGAGAAAGTCCTGCTCGCGCTCCTCGGCAGTCGGCGCCTTGAACGAGGCGATCTGCACACCCTGCGGATCGACGCCGCCGATGACGTGACGCACGATTCCGCCTTTGCCTGAGGTGTCCATGCCCTGCAGGAGGAGCAGCACAGAGGGCGCCTCGTGTCCCGCGCGCGCGTTCGCGAACATGCGCTCCTGGAGTTCAGCGATCTCGTCGTCGTGCTCGGTAAACGCGGTCGCCGCGTCCGCCTTCTTCCCGCTGAAGCCGGGGGTCGAGTCTGGGTCGATCGAGCGCAGATCGAAGTCGGAGGAGACGCGCAGCACTGCTGCGTCTTCGGTGGTGAAGTGAGGCATGAGACCAGGCTAACGCCACCGACTGGCGCTATGCTTTGGCACCGCGACCGGCTCCCACGAAGCAGCGGGAACGGCGCTCGACAGAGGGAGAACCATATGGGCATCGAAGACATCACGGGCAAGGCGCAGGAGTTCCTGAAGGACCCGCGCGTCACCGAGGCGCTCAAGAGCGAGCAGGCCGAGGACATCAGCGACAAGATCCTCGACGGTGTCGCGGATGCGGCTCAGAAGGCGACCGGTGACAAGTTCACCGACCAGATCCAGGGTGCACGCGAGGCTGCCGACAAGCAGGTCGGCAACCAGTAGCAGCCTGCAGAGCGTTCGGAGGGCGTCCGGGACACCGGGCGCCCTCCGTCGTCGTTCTCACTCAGCGAAAGGTCGTTTGTCGTCGAGGCGACGTTCCTCCTCGCCCGAGTTCGGCACCGCGATGGTGCCGGTCTTGGGGTGCGTGGTGGGCATCCGGTCGCGCGCGTAGGTGATGCTCGAGTAGCCGTGCGGCTCAGGGAGGCCGTCGTCGCCGAGGCTCACGAAGACGATCTTCTCGATGGACAGGATCGTGCGACGCGTGATCATGTTGCGCACCACGGCGCGCATCGTCATCGAGGTGCGCCCGAAGTGCGTCGCGACGAGGCCCATCTCGATGAGGTCGCCCTGCTGCGCCGAGGCTTCGAAGTTGATCTCCGAGATGTATTTGGTCACGCACCGGTAGTTGCCGAGCTGGATGATCGCGTAAATCGCGGCCTCTTCGTCGATCCAGCGAAGCAGGCTGCCGCCGAAGAGCGTCCCGTTCGCGTTCAGGTCTTCCGGCCGCACCCACTTGCGGGTGTGGAAGTTCATGTCACCCTCGGCCGCGGCGAGCGTCTCAGGGTTGGTGGATGTGGGGGGCATCGTTCCTCCGTGGGTCGCGTCGGTGCCGTCCCGAGTCAGCATATGTCCTGACATTCGAAGATCGGTCGGCGCAGAGTACTCAGGCTCGCCGTCGTGCACCGCCCGACCGTTCCCGGGCAGCGCGATCCATCGGACCAAACACGGTCACCCGCGAGAGAGGGGCACCTCGATGAGCACGCGGTCGTGCTCCCGGGAGACGAGCGCACTTTCGAGCTCGGCGCGCGTTGCCGCGCGGAGGTAACTCCACCCGTACGCGGTCGCGAGCGCCTCGAGGTCGACCGCGGCAGGCGTGTACAGTACCCGCGCGTGCGCCTCCGCCGCGGCGGTGCGTGCGACCTCGAGGTCGTCGAAGATCGTGCCCCCGCCGTCGTTGCCGACGATGAGTTGCACTCGAGGCGCCCACTCGCCGCCCTGCCCCACCAGCAGCGACGACGCGTCGTGCAGCAATGTCAGGTCGCCGATGAGCGCGCGAGTCACGCCGCCCTGCGCGGAGACGGGGCCCGCGAGCTGGCTGCCGACGGCGATACCGAGTGTGGTCGCGACGGTGCCGTCGATGCCCGCAAGGCCGCGGTTCGAGTGCACGCGGATCGGCTTGCCCGGCACCAGGCCGTCGAGCACACGGATGAGCGTGGATGCGCCGAGCACCAGGCGGTCGTGGGGCCAGGTCGCGCTCCACACGGCCTCAACGAGCATCCGCCGGTCGACCTTCGTTCGGGCGACCGCGAGCTCCTGTCGCGCGAAGCGGCTCCGCACGGCCGTGTCGCTTGAGCGGGACGCCTCGATGTCGGGCGCCGGCGTGTGCTCGGACTCGGCTTCGACGATCTCGCGGCTCGCGAGCACCCACTCGCGGAGCCAGGCCCGCGACTCGGCGCGAGCATCCGCCTCCGCTGCTGGCACCGGATGCACCTGCACGGCGTCGACGCGCCTCGCGACCGCGTGCCCCGGGTTGTAGGGTTCGCCGCCCGTCGGACCGACCACGACGGCGTGCACCCCCTCGCGCGCCACGAGCTGAGGCACCTCGCGGCTGAGCGTGGGGTGGCCGAAGACGATGACCCGTTCGATGGCGTCGCGGAGGTCAGGGCGCGGCGAGTCCGCGCCGAGGAGCTGGCGGTACGCGAGCACGAGGTTGCGACCGAAGCGCGAGCCGCTCGTCGCCTCGGCGATGAGCGGCCAGCCGCCCTCGTGCGCGACCTTCTCGGCCTCAGCGCCAGCCGCGGCGCCGGCGATGACGATCGTGCGGGGCCAGGCGGCGGCCTCGATCTGGAGCGGCTCGGCGGGCAGCGAAGGCTGAGGGCAGGTGGCGGCGGGCTCCCCCGCGTTGACGGCCGATGCCCACGCCTCGAGCGCCGGCACCGCAACGCTCAGCGGCGCTCGGAACGCGAGGTTCAGGTGCAACGGGCCCTGCGACGTCGCCGCCGTTCGGGCGAGGGTCTCCGCGAGCGTCGGCTCGTCGGGTGCGCTGGTCGGTGCAGGCACCGCCTCGTGCGGCACGTTCGGGCCGAAGATGCCGGGCTGCGTCGTCGCCTGGTTCGCGCCAATGCCCAGTAGTTCCTCCGGGCGGTCGGCCGTCACCGCGATCAGGGGGATCTGGGCGTGGAAGGCTTCCAGCATGGCGGGGTGGAGGTTCGCGACCGCGGTCCCCGAGGTGGTGATCACCGGAACCGGGCGGCCCGTCTCGGCGGCGAGTCCGAGCGCGAAGAACCCGGCCGAGCGTTCGTCGATGCGCACATGCAAGCGCGCAGCGCCGACCCGCTCGAGCTCAGCCGCAACCAGTGCGAGCGCCTGCGAGCGGGAGCCGGGACAGACCACGAGATCGGTGACGCCGAAGCGCACGAGGCTCGTCAGGACGTCGAGGCTGAAGTCGGTCGCGGGGTTCCCGGTGCGTGGGAGCCTGACGGCGGGCGACGCGTCGCGCGCGTCAGCGGACGCCGCGGCAGGCTGAGAACTTGGAGCTTCCGGGTCGACGTGCCGGTCAGGCACGGGGCGACCCGTCTCCGTGCGTTCGGTCGTCCTTCTGCTCGATGGGCTCTTCGCCGTGCTCGGCGTCGTTCACCTCACCCTTGCGCGGCTTCTTGCCGCGTGGCTCCGGCTTCGCCGACGTTTCCGGCTTCGGGGGCTGCTCGCCCTCCGATGGCTCGTCGCCCGCGTCCTCGAGCGCGGTCACCGCGCCGCCCTCCGCGACGGGGCCCTTCGGCGCTGCCGACGGGAACTCCACGTCGTCGAGCGCCTTGAGCTCCTCCTCGAGCTTGCGGATGCGCTCTTCACTGTCGGACTCGATGCCGATGGAGCGGAGGAAGGTCTCGTCGTCGTCCGGCGTCGTCTGCACGGGCTTCGCCGCTGCACCGTTACCGCGCACCTTGCCGAAGAACAGCCACAGGAGGGGGCCGACCACGGGGACCAGCAGGATGACAACGACCCAGACGGGCTTCGGGAGTGCACGCGTGCGCTTCGCGTCCGTCATCGCGCAATCGACCACGGCGAAGATGGTCACCGCGACGACGATGACTGCGGCAGTAATGAGGAGGCGAGACATGGTCCCCCGAGGATACGCGACTTGGCTCCGCCCGACCTGGTGATGCCTCAGCCCTGCGCGAACCGGCATGCACCGACGCGGGGTGCCTCCCGCCGCCGGGCGGCCCGCATCCACACCGCTCGTAGACTTGCAGGATGAACTCGAAGCGCGCCTGGCTCGTCTACACCGTCATCAGACTGCTCGCGTTCGCCGTGCCATTCGCGGTGGTCATGCTGGCCCTGCCCGACTGGCAGTGGAACTGGCTCGCGGGCGCGGCCGTCGGCGCGATCATCAGCGCCTGCATCTCGGTGATCTTCCTGCGCGGCACGCGCCAGCAGATGGGTGCCGACCTGCAGCGCCTCAGCGAACGCAAGGATGCGCGCACCGCTGACGACAAGGACGAGGACGCCGCGCTCGACTCGAGCGAAGGGGCTCAGGCCGCGGAGGCGTCCGAGGAAACTTCCGAGGACCCGAACCCGGACGCCGCCCCAACGCGCTAGCGCACGTACCCGCTGAAGACGATGCCGAGCCCAAGCAGTAGCGCGTAGGCGAGCGTCGCGAAGCTCGTGAGCATCAGCGCGAGGATGAGCTCCTTCGGCTTGCGCGCCGTCGACGCGATGAGCACAGCCGGAGCCGCGAGCAGCAATGCGAAGAACGTGAAGATCGCGTTCCGGTAGGAAATGGCGAAGAGGATCGCGAGCACAAACGGCGCGAGCGTGAAGACACCGAAGAGCCAGCGCGCCACGACCGGACCCACCAGCACGGCGAGCGTGCGCTTCCCGGCGAGGCGGTCCTGCTCGATGTCGCGGATGTTGTTGACCATGAGCACGGCACACGCGAAGAGGCCGACTGCGGTGGCCATGACCCACACGTTCGTGGAGACGCTCCCGATCTGCACGAACGTCGTGCCTGCCGTCGCGACGAGCCCGAAGAACACGAAGACGAAGACCTCGCCGAGACCTGCGTAGCCGTATGGCCGCTTCCCCCCCGTGTAGAACCAGGCGGCAATGATCGCGGCCGCACCCACCGCAAGCAGCCACCAATGGCCGGACCTGACGACCAGGAAGAGGCCCGCGAGCGCGGCAAGGCCGAAGAAGATGAACGCCACGAGGCGCACGCGCTTCGGGTCGACGAGACCAGAACCCGTGAGGCGCGCGGGCCCGACCCGGTACGCGTCAGTGCCGCGGATGCCGTCGGAGTAGTCGTTCGCGTAGTTCACGCCGATCTGCAGGCACAGTGCGACCGCGAGGCACGCGAGCGCGCGCACCCAGTGGTACTCGCCGACCGGCCCGTCGACGATGGCCCCCGCAGTGCCGAGCACCACCGGGGCGACCGCGAGCGGCAGGGTGCGCAGGCGAGCGCCGGCGATCCACGCACGCGCATCCACCTTGCGGACCTCGCTGGCCTTCGGCCGGGGTCGCTGCGTCGGGTTCGGTCGCTGCTTGCTCCGCTGCTTCTGCTTCTGTTTCTGCGCCACGGAGCGATTCTAGATGGCGGCGTGACGCGGCCGTCCTGCGCCATCGAGGCGAATACCCCGCAATCAAGTCCGTCAAGCCATTCCCTGCCGGGCCGTGCGCTGGCACTATGAGGTCAGCGTTTCCCCAGACTCGAGCAACGTCCGCTTCAAAGGAGAACCATGACCTCTCGCTCACGACCGCGCGTGCGCGCAGCCGCCGTCGGCATCGCAGCAGCCGGCGCCGTACTGCTCGCGGCCCCCGTCGCCCTCGCCGCACCCGCCGATGACCCCGACGCCACCGCGACCGAGTACGTCGCGCTCGGCGACTCCTACTCCGCCGGCTTCGGCCTCGTGCCCTTCAGCGACGAGCCTGCCGCCGGATGCTTCCAGGCACTCGCCAACTACCCTCACCGCATCGCGGAGTCACTCGGCCTCGCCCTCGACGACCGCACCTGCAGCGGCGCCGTCACGGCGAACATCCGCGACGTTGAGCAGGTGACGGCCACCGGTGCCACCGCGCCCGTGCAGTCGGACAGCCTCTCCGAGACGACCGACGTCGTCACGCTCACCATCGGCGGCAACGACCTCGGGTTCGCGGACATCGCGACCTCCTGCGTCGCGGCGAGCCCCGTCGGCCCGCTGCTCCTCGACGATTCCGCGGCCAACTGCCGGTCGCTCTACGTCGTCGACGCTGGCGGCTTCGAGGTCGACATCCTGAAGGACCGCATCGACACGATCGTCGCGCCCGCGCTCGACGCCACGTTCAAGCTCATCGCCGAGAAGGCCCCGAACGCCGAGGTCGTCGTCGTCGGCTACCCGGCGATCACCCCCAACGCCGCGAACACGCCAGCAGGCGGCTGCTTCACACCGGCCATCACGCAGACCGGCTACACCGAGAACTCGTTCCCGTTCACCGACATCGACACGGCGTACCTGCACGAGACCGAGGCGCGCCTGGACGCGGCCATCAAGTCCGCGGCTGAGCTCAACGGTGCCACGTTCGTCTCGACCTTCGCGGAGACCGCAGCCAACTCAGCGTGCTCGACGACGGAGCCGTACGTGAACGGCATCACTCTCGAGGCCGGAACCGGCACCCCCGACGCCCCCGGCGTCTCGCTCAAGCTGGGCGCGCTGCACCCCAACGAGGCGGGCGTCGCCTACCTCGCGGCGACCGTCGGCGCAGAGGTGCAGGCGCTGCTCCCCGGCACACCGGAGCCCACGCCGACCGACCCGACCACCACGGAGACGAGCACGCCGACCCCGACCGCGACCGCAACCGCAACGCCGACCCCGACCGCAACCGCGACCGCTGAGCCGACCGCCACGGCGACCACCACCGCGAGCGCAACGGCCACGGCGACCTCGACGACCGCCCCGGCAACGGGCGGCAAGACACCTCCGGGTGCCCTCGCGACAACCGGCGGCGAGCCGATCGCTCCGATGGTCATCGCCGGAGTGCTCATTCTGCTCGGTGCCGGCCTCGGCACAACGATGCTGCTGCGTCGCCGCCGCTCCGACAGCTGACGCATCGCTGGCTGCGTCTCCCACCCACGAGCATCCACTGCGGGGTGGGAGACGCAGGCAGCGCCGAGCGGATGCGCGCACGTTTCCAACACGTGACGCGCCGCTCTCCGACACCCCGGGCGCGCGTGATGAAGCAGTTACTCCCCTGCAACCGCCGCAGCGTCCGCCGGCAACACACGCCGCCTAGCGTCGAACCACTGCTCACCTCCCCTAGGAGTCGCAATGGCAACGACAGTCGGCACCACGGCGCCCAGCGCCCCCGTCACCGAGCTCCGGCACCGCCCCGGACGGTGGATCGACAACTGGAATCCCGAGGACCCAGTGTTCTGGGCGAACGAGGGCAAGGCCATCGCGCGCCGGAACCTCGGCTGGTCGATCTACGCCGAGTTCCTCGGCTTCATCATCTGGCAGCTCTGGAGCATCGTCGTCGTGCTACTGCCGGCCGCGGGGTTCACACTCAGCACGAGTGAGTCGTTCTGGCTCATCTCCCTGCCGAGCCTCGTGGGCGCGACACTGCGCTTCCCGTACACGTTCATGGTCGCTCGCTTCGGCGGCCGCAACTGGACCATCATCTCCGCCTCGCTGCTGCTCATCCCGGCGGTGCTCCTCGGGTTCGTCGTGCAGGACCCGCAGACCCCGTTCTGGGTGCTGCTCACGGTCGCGGCCCTCGGCGGCTTCGGCGGCGGCAACTTCGCCAGTTCGATGGCGAACATCACCTATTTCTTCCCGCAGAAGGAGAAAGGGTGGGCGCTCGGGCTCAACGCGGCCGGCGGCAACCTCGGCACCTCCGTCGCGCAGCTCGCCGTGCCCATCGTGGTCTCGCTCGGCGCCGTCTTCGCGCTGGGCCTCCCCCTGGCCGGGTGGATGTGGATCCCGCTGATCCTCGTCTCGATCTGGGGCGCGTGGCGGTACATGGACAACCTGTCTTCCGCGAAGGCCGACTTCGCGGCGGCCGCGGCGGCACTGCGCGAACCGCACCTGTGGGTGCTGTCGCTCCTCTACATCGGCTCCTTCGGCTCGTTTATCGGGTTCGCGAGCGTGTTCCCCAAGCTGATCTCCGACAACTTCCCCGACTTCTCCTCGTTCCAGGTGGGCATGGCGTCGCTCTCCTTCGCCTTTGTCGGGGCCCTCGTCGGCTCGCTCTCCCGCCCCTACGGCGGCCGACTCGCCGACCGCTTTGGCGGCGCGAGGGTGACGATCGCCGCATTCGGCGTGATGATCGTCGGCTCGCTCGCCCTCATGCTGACCGTCGACTCGGGGTCGTTCTGGACCTTCCTCGCCTGCTTCATCCTGCTGTTCGTCGCGGCCGGCGTCGGCAACGGCTCGACGTACCGAATGATCCCCAACGTGTTCGCTGCGCGGGGCGCCGCGACCGCGGGAGACGCGCTCGCCGTGAACACGCAGCGCAAAGCGGCGGCCGCGCTCGGGCTCGTGTCGGCGATTGGGGCCTACGGCGGGTTTGTGATCCCCCAGGTGCTGGCCGCGGCGAAGAACGCCACCGACTCCTACGTGCCGGCCTTCGGCGGGTTCGTGGGCGCCTACGTGGTGCTGCTCATCCTGACCGTCGTCGTGTACGCCATCCCGCGTGCCTCGCTGGCCGGGCACCGGATCTGACATGACCGAGCGCATCGTCGTCATCGGGGCGGGCCCCGTCGGCATCCGCTTCGCCGAGGAGCTCCTACCCGCCGTCGAGGCCGGCAGGGTCAGTGTGACCGTGGTCGGCGCGGAGGCGACGGAGCCGTACAACCGGGTGCTCGTCGCCGAGTACGCGGCGGGCGAGATGGATGCGGACGGCCTGGTGATCGCCACTGCCGACGAGTTGCGGCGAGCGGGCATCGACCTGCGCCTCGCGGCCCGAGCGGTGCGCATCGACCGCGCCGCGGCTGCCGTCGTCCTCGACGACGGCGGCCTGCTCGGCTACGACCGCCTCGTGCTCGCGACCGGCGCCAGGTCGGTGGTGCCGAGACTCGACGGCCTCGACGAGCTCGGCGTCGACGCCAGCGGCCTCGACGCGCGGCTCACGACCGGCGTCTGCGTGCTGCGCAGTCTCGAGGATGCGGCCCACGTGCGGTCGGTCGTCGACGCCGGGGGTCGGGTCGTGGTGCTCGGCGCCGGGGTGCTCGGCATCGAGCTGGCCATGCTGCTCGCCGAAGCCGGCGCCACCGCGACGGTCGCGCACTTCGGCCCCATCCCCATGCCGCGCCAGCTCGACCGCGGTTCCGCATGGGTGCTCGGCGCCGCGCTCGCTTCGGCCGGTGTGACCGTGGTCCCGCACACGCGCGCCGAAGCCGTCATCGCGCGGGAAGACGAGGACGGCGTCCGCCGCTTCCGGGCGCTGGTCAGCGCCGACGCCAGACAGATCGAGGGCGACCTGCTGGTGTTGTCCTGCGGCACCAGGGCGCGCACCGAGCTCGCCGAGGAGGCGGGGCTCCGCGTCGGCCGCGGCGTACTCGTCGACGCGCAGCTGCGCAGCTGGAGCGACCCGCGCATCCACGCCATCGGCGACTGCGCGCACGTCGCCGACCCGTCGCTCCACCTGCACGAGCGCGAGGTGCCAGGCGGCCCGAATGGACTCATCGCGCCGGGCTGGCGGCAGGCCGAGTCGCTCGCGGCCGCCATCATCGCCGAGCTCGACGGGGTCACACCGCAGCCCCTCGCCGAAGAGCAGCCGGGTGTGGTCGCCCTCAAGGCCGACCGGGTCGACCTCGTGTCGGCCGGCGACGTCTCGGCCGAGCCGTTCGCCCCGGTCCCAGCTGGCGAAGAGGCGCCCGGCATCGCCGTGTGGTCAGACCCGCAACACGGCAGCTACGTGAAAATGGCAACCCGCGACGGGATCCTCACCGGCTTCGTCTGCGTCGGCCTGCCGCGCACCGGCGCCGAGCTCGGCGTGCTCTACCTGCGCCGCGGCGAGCTGCCCGCCGACCGGTCCCTGCTGCTGCGCCTCGACAGCGCAGACGAGCCCGAGGCACGCGCGAGCGGACGCGAGGCCACAGTCTGCATCTGCAACGCCGTGACCGTCGGAACCGTCGAAGACGCCATTGCCGACGGATGCGCCACCGTCGCCGAGGTCGGCGGCTGCACGCGGGCGGGCACCGGCTGCGGCGGCTGCCGGGCGCGCATCACCGAGCTGATCAACGCGGCGGCAGGGGTGCCCGCATGACCGCCACGCACTGCCCCTACTGCGCCCTCCAGTGCGCCATGACCCTCACTCCCACACCCGACGCCCGTCTCCCCGTCGAGGTGAGCGGACGCGACTTCCCCACCAACCGCGGAGGCCTGTGCAAGAAGGGCTGGACCTCCGCGGAACTCCTCGCCGACACGGGGAGGCTCACAACCCCGCTGCTGCGCGGGGCCGACGGCGAGCTCCACCCGGCCTCGTGGGACACCGCCCTCGACCTGATCGCCGGACGCCTCCGAACCATCGCCGAGGAGAGCGGCCCGGACGCCATCGGCGTCTTCGGCGGCGGCGGGCTCACCAACGAGAAGGCGTACCAGCTCGGCAAGTTCGCACGCATCGCGCTGCGCACCTCCCGCATCGACTACAACGGGCGCTTCTGCATGTCATCGGCCGCTGCCGCCGCGAACCGAGCCTTCGGCATCGACCGGGGGCTCCCGTTCCCACTCAGCGACCTCGACACCGCCGAGACCGTGCTGCTGCTCGGATCCAACGTCGCCGACACCATGCCGCCGTTCGTCTCCCACCTCCAGGGCGCACGAGCCCGGGGCGGACTCCTCGTCGTCGACCCGCGACGCAGCTCAACGGCCAGACTCTGCGACGACGGCGGCGGCATCCACCTGCAAGCCGTGCCGGGCAGCGACCTGCCGCTGCTGCTGAGCCTCACCCACGTCGTGCTCGCCGAGCGTCTCCACGACGCCGACTACGTCGCCGCACGCACCACCGGGATCGACGAGCTGCGCCGATCAGTGTCCGCCTGGTGGCCGGAGCACGCGGAGACCGTCACGGGCGTGCCCGCCACCCGCATCCGCGAGGTGGCCCGCGCGCTCGCCGCCTCCCGCTCCACCTACATCCTCACCGGGCGCGGCGTCGAGCAGCACGTCGACGGCACCGACACCGCGGGCGCCGCGATCAACCTCGCCCTGCTCCTCGGCCTGCCGGGCACGGCCGGGAACGGCTACGGGACCCTCACCGGACAAGGCAACGGCCAGGGCGGCCGAGAGCACGGGCAGAAATGCGACCAGCTGCCCGGCTACCGGAAGATCACCGACCCCGCGGCGCGCGCCGCCGTCGCCGAAGTCTGGGGCGTCGACCCGAAGCACATTCCCGGCCCGGGCGTGCCCGCCGTCGAACTCCTCCAACAGGCGGGAACCCCCAGCGGGGTCCGGGCGCTCCTCGTGCACGGCTCGAACGTCGTCGTGTCCTCGCCGAACGTCGACACCATCCGTGCCGCGCTCTGCCGCCTCGACCTGCTCGTCGTCGCCGACTTCTTCCTCTCCGAGACGGCCCGCATGGCCGACGTCGTGTTGCCGGTGCTGCAGTGGGCCGAAGAGGAAGGCACCATGACCAACCTCGAGGGGCGAGTGCTCAGACGCCGCAAGGCCGTGACCCCACCCGAGGGTGCCCGCAGCGAGCTCTGGCTCTTCGCCCAGCTCGCCAGACGCCTCGACGCACCCGGCACGTGGAGCCTCGTGCCGTCCGAGGTCTTCGACGAACTCGCGCGGGCCTCCGCTGGCGGCCCCGCCGATTACTCCGGGCTCAGCCACGAACTGCTCGACACCGGCATCGAAGCCCACTGGCCCTTCCCCGCGGGGTCGACGGGCACGCCGCGTCTCTTCGCCGACCGCTTCGCGCATCCCGATGGCAAAGCCCGCATGTTGGCCGTGCGCGCCCGCCCCAGGAAGCAGGCCAGCGGCCACGACCTCAACCTCGTCACCGGGCGCCTGCTCGAGCAGTACCAGAGCGGCACCCAGACGCGTCGAGTCGGCGAGCTCACCGAGAAACGACCGGCACTCGTCGCGCAACTGCACCCCGCCACCGCCCGCGACCGGGCACTGAACGACGGCGACCGCATCCGCATCACCAACGCACACGGCACCCTCTACGCGCGCGCCGAGCTCGACACGAGTATCCGCCCCGACACCGTCTTCCTGCCGTTCCACTACCCACACGGTGAGAGCGCGAACCTGCTCACCAGCTCAGCCACCGATCCCCACTCGGCCATGCCCGAGTTCAAGCACGCCATCGTCTCCGTCACCGCCGCCTGACCAGAAGGCCGAGGCGAGGGATGCTCGCCGCGGGTGCACGGGATGCTCGCCGCGGGGTGCCCGACGCGGCTCGCCTGCGGAGGGCCGCGACGCCGCCGACGTCAGGCCGGAGCGACGAGCCGCTCGACGAGCTTCGCGAGGGAGCGACGGTCGGGCTTGCCGCTCGGTAAGTACGGGAGACGCGGCACGACCACCAGCAGCGCGGGGCGTGCGGCCCGGCCAGCGGCGGCCGTCGCCTCGCGCACCGCGCTCCAGCGAACGTCGGCCGCGAGCTCTCGCGCCTGCAGCACCCTCGGTGCCTCCCCGGCACCGGCCGTTCCCAGCCACGACCCGCCCTCCACGACCAGCGCGGGCACCTGCCCCCACTCCTCAGATGGCGCCGCGACCACGACCGCTGCCTCGAGCCCCGGCTGGCGGCGCACGATGCCCTCGACCGTGTCGAGCAACACCTTCTCGCCCCCGGACACGATCACGTTGTCGAGCCGCCCCGTCACCACGAGCCGCTCCCGGCCGGTCGCCTCGTCGACCTCGAGGCGGCCGCCATCGCTCGTGCGATACCAGCGCTCACCGTCGTCCTCGACGAAGGCCCCGGCGGTGCGCTCCGGATCGCCGAGGTACCCGGCGGCGAGCACCGGGCCAGCCAGCTGCACCTCGCCGTCGCGGATGCGCACCCTGACCCGGTCGAGCGGCTCCCCGTTGTAGAGGCTCCCGCCGCTCGTCTCGCTCGAGCCGTAGCTCGTGACGAGCTTCCAGCCCAGCGCTGCCGCACGCGCACGGAGCGCCTGCGGCAACGACTGCCCGCCCACGAGGATCGCGTCGAAGCGAGCCACCGCGCGGGCCACGGGCGTGTCAGCGGGGGCCGCTGCCAGCTCCGCCTCTGCGGCGTCGAGGAGTCGCGCAAGCTGCGCGGGAACCAGCGAGACATAGCGCCGTTCGCCGGTCAGCCGCGCTGCGGCTCGAGCGAACCCTTCCGCGGTGAAGTGCTCATCGGCGAGGACGACTGGTCGGGTGCCCGCGAGGATCGACCGCATCACCACCTGCGCGCCCGCGACGTAGGACGCGGGGAGCGTCAGGAGCCACTGGCGGGAGGGGCTGTCGGCCGCTCCGGTCCCCGCGGCCACTTCGGCCCCGGCTTCGGACCCAGCTCCCCGACCGAAGAGCTCGTCGAACCTGGCGTAGGTCGCCGTGGCGGATGCGCGCAGCGCCTCGGCCGTGAGCATGACGCGCTTCGGCGCGGCCGTCGAACCGCTGGTCTCAATGACCAGGACCACGTCGTCAGGCACCCCAGGGAGCGCCTCTGCCGGGGCACCGGGAGCGGCAGGTGTGCCCGCCGTCGGCAGCACGGCGGGCCCCTCGCCGCTCAGCGCGCGCTCGAGCGCCGCCGCGACCTCGGCAGGGTCGCGCGCATCCACCCGCACCAGCAGACGAGGGCCGTGAGTTGACCCTCCTAGAACTGCCACGGGAACGGCGACCAGTCGGGCTCGCGCTTCTCGAGGAACGAATCGCGCCCCTCGACCGCCTCGTCCGTGCCGTACGCGAGACGCGTCGCCTCGCCCGCGAAGACCTGCTGGCCCACGAGGCCGTCGTCGACCGCGTTGAACGCGAACTTCAGCATGCGGATCGCCGTCGGCGACTTCGTCAGAATCGTCTCGGCCATGCGCACGGCCTCGACCTCGAGCTCCGCGTGCGGCACGACGCGGTTCACGGTGCCCATCTCCATGGCACGCTCGGCCGAGTACTCCTCTGCGAGGAAGAACACCTCGCGGGCGAACTTCTGCCCGACCTGCTTCGCGAAGTACGCGGACCCGTAACCCGCGTCGAACGACCCGACATCCGCGTCCGTCTGCTTGAACTTCGCGTGCTCGCGCGACGCGATCGACAGGTCGCAGACCACGTGCAGCGAGTGCCCGCCACCCGCGGCCCAGCCGGGAACCACGGCGATGACAACCTTCGGCATGAAGCGGATGAGCCGCTGCACCTCGAGGATGTGCAGGCGGCCGTTGCGGGCCGAGTCGATCGTGTCCCTCGTCTCACCGTCGGCGTACTTGTAGCCGTCGCGGCCGCGGATGCGCTGGTCGCCGCCCGAGCAGAACGCCCAACCGCCGTCCTTGGGGCTCGGCCCGTTGCCGGTCAGCAGAACCACGCCGATGCGCGGGTTCATACGCGCGTCGTCGAGCGCGCGGGCGAGCTCGTCGACGGTCTGCGGGCGGAACGCGTTACGCACCTCGGGTCGGTTGAAGGCGACCCTGGCGATTCGACCCGTCACGTCGTGGTGATAGGTGAGGTCGGTGAGCTCCTCGAAGCCCTGGACGGTGCGCCAGCGCTCGGCGTCGAAGAGTTCGGAGACGAAGGCAGTCATGCCACAACGCTAGCCGACTCCGCGCGGGTCACCCGGTGCGGGTGCCGTGCCGGTGCTGTGCCGGTGTCGGTGTCGGTGTCGGTGCGCTCGGGGAGGGGCTACCAGAGCGGCGGCGCGACGGGCAGCGTGCCACCGTTGGCCATGAGCTGCACGAGCGTGTTGCCCACGAGCCACGCCGGCGGGGCACCGAACGGCAGGCCCAGGATGAACGCGAAGATCGCCGCGCCGCGTGCGCTGTTGAAGATGATGCCCCAGAGGGCGAGCACGATCGTCAGGAACCCGGCGATGCCCGCCGTCAGCAGCCACATCTCGATCTCGAACTTGCGGTCGATGCCGAAGAGGTTGGAGGCATAGAAGAACACGAAGACGTCGGCGAGCACCGTGATGAGCACACCGAGCAGCGCCCAATGCCCGGCAGACCAGCGGCGGGGGTTGAACGCGATCTCGTACCAGGTGCGCTGCACGACCGTGCCGTGCCGATACTGCGGCTTCTCGTAGCCGGGTCGTCCCGCGCTCGACACCGGGCGGACGGGCTGCCGCGGCGCCGGGGCAGCACCCAGCAGGCCGTCGTCGAAGTCCTCGTCGGCCGGCGGTGGGCTGAAGCGAGGTGCTGGGCTGGAAAGATTCGTAGACATAAGGGTTTCCGCGTCGGTGAGACCGATCGATGCCTCAGCCTAGCGCGCTCCGCGCTGATCGCATCCAGCTCGAGATGCGCTCCCGAAATCGGTTCGCCGTCTCGGGACTCGCACCTCGCCTCAGGACCCGCGCCGCATCTCGGAACTCCCCCTCGGAACTCCCGCTCTCGTCTCGGGATGGGTTTCTCACTTCGGGATGGGTTGCAAGCCATCCCGAAGTGAGAAAGCCATCCCGAAACGCAGAACCTGTCGGTGCGAGACGGTGCGAGACGGTGCGAGACGGTGCGAGGCGGTGCGAGACGGTGCGAGGCGGCAGGCGGGGCGCGAGTGGGTGCGGGGCCAGGCAGCACGCGAGACAATGGGCCGATGCAGCTGCCCGAGATCGACGACCTCCTCGCCCGCACGCACGTGGTGACGCTCCCGCTCGTCACACGATTCCGCGGGGTGGATGCTCGCGAGGTGGCGATCATCCGGGGGTCGGTCGCGTGGAGCGAGTTCTCGCCCTTCCTCGAGTACGAGGACGTGGAGGCGGCGAACTGGCTGCGCGCCGCGATCGAGTTCGGCTTCGACGCGACCCTCCCCCGGCGCGCGGAAGGTGAGATCTGGGTGAACGCGACGGTGCCGGCCGTCGATGTCGCGGCGCTCGACGGCGTGCTCGCCCGCTTCGACGGCTGCCGAACCGCGAAGATCAAGGTCGCTGAGCGGGGGCAGACGCTGGCCGACGACGTCGCGCGAGTGGCGGGAGTTCGCCAGCGCCTCGGCGCGGATGCTCGCCTGCGGGTCGACGCGAACGGCGGGTGGTCGGTGAGCGAGGCGGTCGACGCGCTCCGCGCGCTCGCCGGCTCAGAGCTCGAGTACGCCGAGCAGCCGTGCGCGACCACGGCGGAGCTCGTGGAACTGCGTGCGCGACTGCTCGAGGACGGCATCTCGGTGCCGATCGCGGCCGATGAGTCGATCCGAAAGGCCCAGGACCCCCTCGAGGTGGCTCGCCTCGGCGCAGCCGATGTGGTGGTCGTGAAGATGCAGCCCCTCGGCGGCGTTCGCCGCGCGGCCGCCATTGTCGAGTCCGCCGGGCTGCCCGCGACCGTCTCGAGCGCCCTCGACTCCTCGGTGGGAATCGCGATGGGCGCGCAGCTCGCCGCCGCGCTCCCCGAACCCCGCCACGACGCGGGGCTCGGCACCGCGTCCCTGCTCGCGGAGGACGTCGTGACCGAACCGCTCCGCCCGCGCGCCGGGCGCATCCCGCTCTCCCCCGTCACGGTCGACGAGGAGGCGCTGCGGCGCCTAGCCGCAGCCCCGGGGCGTCAGGACTGGTGGCGCGAGCGCATACGCCGCTGCCACGCACTGCTGGCGGAGCTTGACTGACACCACGCTGCGCCGCCGCGCAACTGTCGCTGCGGCCGCGGGGGCCTACAGGCCCGAGTAGGCGTGCAGGCCCTTGAAGAAGACGTTGACGATGCCGAAGTTGAACATGACGGTCGCAAAGCCGGCGATGGCGAGCCAGGCCGAGGGGGTGCCACGCCAGCCACGGGTTGCGCGGGCGTGGATGTAGCCGGCGTAGACCACCCAGATGATGAAGGTCCACACCTCCTTGGTGTCCCAGCCCCAGTAGCGTCCCCACGCGCGCTCGGCCCAGATCGCGCCGGCCATGAGGGTGAAGGTCCACAGGATGAACCCCACGATGTTGATGCGGTAGGCGAGGTTCTCGAGGCGTACCGCGTCTGGGAGCGCCGAGAGCAGCTTGAGGCGCGACGGAAGCCCGGCGCGGACGCGGGCAACGCGGCGGGTCTGCAGGAGCTGGGCGATGCTGAGGCCTGCACCGATCGCCAGGCAGCCGGTCGCGAGCGAGGCGACGAAGACGTGGATGACCAGCCATACCGACTGCAGCGCGGGCGCGAGGGGCACGACGTCGACGTAGAAGCCGAGCGTGGCGATGCCGAGCGTGATGACGGTGAAGCCGGTGATGAAGGTGCCGAGGAAGCGCACGTCGGCCCAGAAGCGGGCGAGGAGGAAGACGAGCACGATGAGCAGCGTCGAGGTCATCGAGTACTCGAACATGTTCGACCACGGCACGCGGTCGGCGGCGATGCCGCGGAGGACGGTGGCGGCGAGGTGCACGAGGAACGCTGCAACGGTGAGCCACATCGCGATGCGCAGCGAGGGGGTCGCTCGGGTGTCGCGCCAGGCGTCACCCGACTCGGTGCGGGTGGCGGCGAGCGAGACGGCGCTCGCTGGGTCGTCGCTGGTGTAGCTCGCCGGCTCGGACATTTCCCGGTCGCGGGCGTCGGCGTCGTAGGCGCTCGCCCCCGCCGTGGCGCCCGCCCCGACGAGCGTGCTGCGTCGCGCCGCGGTCGCTCCGACGGCGGACTGCCGCTCGGAGCGCTCGGCCGCCCTCGCGCTGCGGCCTGCCAGGTCCATGGAGAACGCGATGAACGCGATCGAATACACGGCCATGGCGACGTAGAGGAGCAGGTTCGACCAGCTGGACAGCGTTTCGATCATGGAGCTTCCTGAGTGGGAGAAGAGGCGAGCGACGCGCCGCGGGTTCCGGCGTCGCCGTCAGGGCCTTGGGTGCCTCGTGCGTCGCGGGCAGGCGACGCAGCTTCGGCTAAGCCTACGATTTTTCTGGTGTGCACGTCGAGGAGGTCGTTGACGGCGGCGGCCAGCTGCGGGTCGTCGCCGCGGGCCAGGCCTGCGTACTCGATGAGCACGGTGCCGTCGGAGCGTGTGGTGGCCTTCACCCAGAGGCGACGCCTCGGCACGAGCAGCGACGTGAAGAGGCCGGCGATGATGAGCACCGCAAAAATGAGCACCGGAATCTGCGTCGGGTCTTCGTGCACGTCGAACGACGCGTAGCGGGGGACTTCGCCGAGCTCGATCGTGCCGAGCCCGTTCGGCAGCTCCGCGGTTTCGCCCGGACGCAGCTCGATGGGCTTCACGTCGAGGTCGCGCGCCGCGATCGGCGTGAGGCTGTCGGTGTCGAGCGTGTAGACCGACCTGGGCACGCCCTCGTCGAGGCCGAGGTCTCCCGAGTACACGTTGAGTGTCAGCATCGGGTCGCGCAGGTCCGGGTGGTTGGAGGTGAGCGCGCCCGATTCGAGTTCGACGGCAGACGGGTAGAAGAAGCCGAGCATGCCGATCTGCTCGTCGAGCCCATCCGGCACCTTCACGACGCCCATGGAGGTCAGGAAGGCGTCTTGCGGGAGGAACGGCACGAAGTCGGAGAAGACGGCGTTGCCTTCTGGGTCGCGCACGGTGATTTCGGGGGCGTACCCGTTGCCGAGGAGGTAGCTGTCGGTGCCAGCGAAGCGGAGTGGGTCGTTGACGCGCACCGTCTTCGACTCGGGCTCGCCGCCCGGAGTGTTGACGGTGACGTTCGCCGCGTAGTCGGTTGCCTGTCCGATGGCGTTCGGGTTCTCCTCCTCGTACGTGATGTCGAAGGAGTCGAGGCGCATGGAGAAGGGCGCGAGCACCTCGGGCGTGAAGAAGCGGCCCGGGTTGAAGGAGGAGTAGCTGACGAGCCCGTTCACGAAGGTCTGGCCTTCGACGAGCACACGCTGGCCCGACCAGGTGAAGCCTCCGCCGATTCCGACGGCGACGATGATGCCGACCATCGCCGAGTGGAAGACGAGGTTGCCGGTCTCACGCATGTAGCCGCGCTCGGCGGAGACGGAGACGCCGCGCTTGCCGTCGTCGAAGATGACGGTGCGGTATCTCTTGTCGCGCAGGACCTTGGCGGCCTCGTCGATGACGGCGCCCCGCTTGGGGTCGAGCGCGGGGTCGAGCACCTGCGTGGAGTAGGCGTCGAGGCGCGAGAGTCGTGCCGGCGTCTTCGGCGGCTTCGAGCGCAGCGCGTCCCAGTGGTGCTTGATGCGCGGGATGATGCAGCCGATGAGCGAGACGAACAGCAGCAGGTAGATGGCCGTGAACCACGGCGAGCTGTAGACGTCGAACATGCCGATGTCGTCGAGGAACGGCGCGATGTCGGGGTACTGGTCTTGGTAGACGAGGACGCCGTTCGGGTCGCTCGAGCGCTGCGGCACAAGCGAACCCGGCACGGCCGCGATCGCGAGGAGCAGGAGGAGCAGGAGCGCCGTGCGCATGCTCGTGAGCTGCCGCCACGCGGTGCGCAGCCAAGCGATAAGCGCGGAGGCGCGCCCGGGCTTCTTGGCGCCCGCCGACTTGTTCGGCATGCTCGCGCGGGCACCGCCGGCCGCGGTCTTCTTCGAGTCGCGGTCGCGCGCCTCGAAGCCGTCCTTGCCGGCGTCGAAGTGGTCAGAGGGCCGGGACATATCCGCCGATCGTCGCCGCGAATGCGGACATGAAGTGCTGCCAGACGCCGATGAGCATCAGGAACCCGATGAGGATGAGGAGGCCCCCGCCGACGAGGTTGATCGTGCGGATGTGCTTCCGCACCCAGTTGATGCCCGTCGTCACCCTGCCGATGCCGAGCGCGACGAGGATGAAGGGCAGGCCGAGGCCGATGCAGTAGAAGAACGCGAGGAGCGCGCCGCGGCCCGGCGAAGCGAACTGGTAGCTGAGCGAGTTGATCGCGATGAGCGTGGGGCCGAGGCATGGCACCCAGCCGACCCCGAAGACGATGCCGAGCAGCGGCGCCCCCAGCAGGCCGGACGGCGCGAACCGCATGCGTGCCGTGCGCTGGAGGAATGACACCTGCCCAATGAAGACAACGCCCATGACCATGACGATGACGCCGAGCACCCGCATGATGATGCCCTGGTACTCCATGAGCCAGAACCCGAGCATGCCCGAGGCGGCCCCTGACAAGACGTAGACGATCGTGAAGCCCAGCACGAAGAGCGTCGCTCCGAAGGCGACTCGGCCGCGCCCGGTCGTGAGGCGGGCGAGGAAACCTGGCTTTGCGTCTGCGTTCGAGGCCGCGGACGCGGACGCGGACGCGGAGACCGCGCCCGCCTCTTGCGGGGAGGCACCTGCGGAAACCCGGGCTGGCGTCTTCGTCGGCGCATCCTGCGCCACGGCCCCGACGAGCCCGAGGTAGCCGGGCACGACCGGCAGCACGCAGGGCGAGGCGAACGAGATGAGGCCCGCGAGCAGGGCGAGGGGGATGGCGACGAGCAGCTGCCCGCTCACGATGGTCTCGCCGACGGCGTTGCCGGGGGCGATTGCGGTGAGGGCTGAGGCAGCGAGCAGTGCAGAGGTCAATTGCTGCTCTCTGCGAGGGTGTCAGTGATCATTGACCCGAGGATTGACGGGTCGATGGGGCCTCGGATGACGGAAGCGACGCGGCCCTCCGCGTCGAGCACCAGCGTCGAGGGGATGGCCTGCGGCGGCACATTGTCGGCGAAGGCGAGGCGCACGCTGGCGTCGTTGACGTCGAGAATCGACGGGTAGGTAATGCCCTGCGTCTCGGCGAAAGTTTTGGCTGTGGCGGCCTGGTCGTAGATGTTGACGCCGACGAACTCGACGCCGTCGTCTTGGTGCTCCTCCCAGAGCGCCTGCAGGTCTGGGGCCTCGAGGCGGCACGGCGGGCACGAGGCGTACCAGAAGTTCACGACCGTGACGGAGCCGGCGAGGTCGTCGCTCGAGAGCTCGTCGCCAAACTCGGTGACGCCGCCGAACTCGATGGGCGCCTGACGCTCTCCCGGAGCGAAGAGCTCGTAGCTGCCGTCGCCCGCGACGTAGCCCTGATCGCCACTCGCGGCGTAGTCCTCAGCGAAGGGCTCCTCGCTCGAGCACGCCGACAGCAGCAGCATCGTCGCAACACCCGCCGATGCGAGGGCCACACGAAGGGGTCGGGGGAAGCGCGACATCTTCACGCTCTCTGAGCGGCTGGTCACACGGCTCCCTCATCAGTGGCGGCGTCGAGCTCGTGGGCCGCCGGCTCACGGTAGTCGGCTTCAACGAAGCCGGTTGCGGGGTGGTACTCCAGCGTTGTGATGCTCGAGAGCGAGCACCGCCGGTGCTTCGGGTTGTGCGCGAGCGGTTCCTTCGAGAGCGCGCGGTGCACCATCCAGATCGGCAGCTGGTGAGAGACCACGATAACATCGCCGCCGTCGGCGAGCTCGGAGGCATCGAGCACCGCTTCGCGCATGCGGGCGACGATCGACTTGTAGGCCTCGCCCCAGCTGGGACGCAGCGGGTTGACGAGCTTCGGCCATGATCCAGGGCGGCGCAGTGCGCCGTACTTGCCGGTCATGCGCCGGCCCTCGAAGGCGTTGGTCGGCTCGATGACGCGCTCGTCGATGACCGGGTCGAGACCGAACAGCTCGGCGATGGGAGCCGCGGACTCACGCGTGCGCTGGAGCGGCGAGACCACGAGGCGCGTGGCGGGAACGGCTCGAGCGTGCAGGTCTTCCGCGGTGACGCGCGCCATGCGGGCCCCGAGCTCGGAGAGGCCGAAGCCTGGGAGTCGCCCGTAGAGGAGCCCGTTCGGGTTTTCGACCTCGCCGTGGCGGACGAGGTGGATTCGCTGTGCCGCCATGCGCTCCAGTCTACGAACCGCCACCGACATCGAGGCTCAGGATGCGCATCCGTCGCCGCGCTCGTGCCTTGTTGTCTGCACGCTCGCACGCGCCTGCGCCTCGGGTACCCTTGACCGGTGACTGATCGCGCCCTTATCTCCGCCCTTTCCACGCTCGAAGACGGCCCCGTGCTTGTGCAGGGGTGGGTCGATACGGTTCGAGACCAGAAGAAGGTGCAGTTCGTCGTGCTGCGCGACGAGAGCGGCGCCGTCCAGCTCGTGAACCCGCGCGCCGAGGGCCGCGAGGCGATCTCCGACACGATCTCCGCCCTCGCCCAGGGCAGCTTCATCTCGGTTCGCGGCCAGAAGAAGGCCGACGAGCGCGTGAAGCTCGGCGGGCTCGAGGTCAAGGTCGACGAGATCGTCGTCGAGACCGCCGCGCTGCCCGAGACGCCCATCGCCGAGGACACCTCGATCGACAAGCGCCTCGACTGGCGCTTCCTTGACCTGCGCATTCCACGCAACGCCCTCATCTTCCGCATCCAGACGACGTTCGCGCACGCGTTCCGCACGTATTGGGTCGAGAACGGCTTCGTCGAGCTGTTCACGCCGAAGCTCATGGCATCGGCCTCCGAGTCGAAGGCCGAGCTGTTCAAGGTCGACTACTTCGAGACGAGCGCCTACCTGGCGCAGAGCCCGCAGTTCTTCAAGCAGATGGCGATGAGCTCCGGCCTCGGCAAGATCTTCGAGATCGGACCCGTCTTCCGCGCCGACCCGTCGTTCACGTCGCGTCACGCGACCGAGTTCACGGGCATCGACGCCGAGGTGAGCTGGGTCGAGTCGCACGAGGACGTCATGCAGATGCAGGAGCAGCTCATGGTCGCCGGCCTGCAGGCGGTGAAGGATGCGCACGGCGAGGAGATCAAGGCGCTCTTCGACGTCGACATCGTCGTGCCTTCCCTGCCGTTCCCGCGCATCCCGCTGCTCGAGGCGCGCGAGATCGTGGAGGCACGCGGCCACAAGCTGGAGCGCAACGACCTCGACCTCGACCCCGAGGGCGAGCGCCAGATCGCGGCGCACGTGCAGGAGACGTTCGGCCACGAGTTCGTGTTCCTCACGGACTACCCGGCGTCGATCCGGCCGTTCTACCACATGCGCCACGAGGGCGACGAGTCGCTCACGAAGAGCTACGACCTCATCTGGAACGGCGTCGAGATCTCGACGGGCGCGCAGCGCGAGCACCGCGTCGACGTGCTCGAGGAGCAGGCGAAGCAGAAGGGCATGGAGGTCGACGAGCTCGGCTTCTACCTCGACTTCTTCCGCTACGGCGCCCCGCCCCACGGTGGCTTCGGTATGGGCTTCGCGCGCATTCTGATGCTCATGCTGCACCAGACCACCCTGCGCGAGGTCACCTACCTGTTCCGCGGCCCGAACCGCCTGCAGCCGTAAGGCGACGGCCGCCTGAGCGCGGCCGACAATTCCTCAGAGTCGCCCACGATCACTCGTGGGCGGCTCTGCTGCGTGGTGCAACGGGCAGGCGTGATGCCGTCACCTCGTGACCTCGTGGCCGGGCGGCGGCGGCGCGCATGGCAGGTCGTCGCCGCGGCGGTTGGTGCTGTCGCGCACGTCGGGGCTCGACTCGAAGGGGCCGTCGGGGCTGAACAGGACTGCCAGGTGGTAGTCGGCGTGGTCGCGGAACCAGAGCGACGCACCGCCAGGTGCCTCGCTCAGCTCCTCCCACGCCTCCCACAGTCCGCCGAGGCGCAGCACGGCTTCCGGCGAATCCCACCAGCGCGCTGACCAGACGCGTGTGCGCCCGTCCACTCGCCGCGCGCACGAGCGGGCGAGGAATTGGCGCACGAAATCGTCGAGGCAGGCGTACTGCCGCGCGCGCGAGGCGCCCCCGGCCGGTGTCGCTCCCCCGCCGTTCATTGCGCTCTCCTCGGGGCCGTGGTCGTGACGTGGCCGGGATGCGCGCCTTCCGGTGCGGTGTCGCGGCCCGGGCCGTACTTCGCGACGGAGGCGCGGATGCGCGTCGCGTGCGGGCCGTGCATCCACGACCTCGTCTTGATCAGCGTCGGGCGACTGCCGGAGGCGAGCACGAGCGCGCGCCCGCGTGGCAGGCCTGCGAGGTCGGCGACGTCGAGGATGCGTTCCCGGTGCAGCTGCTTCGAGACGCTGCGGTGGCCTCGCCCGTAGCTCAGGGAGGAGAGCACACGGTCGTGGTCTCCGACGAGCTTCGACAGCTCGTCGAGGAAGGCGGCCTCGCTCACGCCGCCTCCGTAGACCTTGATGTTGGCGGCCGACCAGAGCTTCCGCATGCCGCTCTCGCCCCACACGTCGACGCCCTGAGACCAGGACTGCAGGATGGTGATGAGCACGATGCCTCTGGAACCGTAGTGGCTGTAGAGGTCGGGCAGGTTGCGCCAGCGGCACACGTTGGCTGCCTCGTCGAGCACTCCGAGGAGTGGGCGGGCGAGCCTGCCCGCGGGTGACGCGGCCGCGAACTCCTCTGCTGCCTCGGCGACGGCGACGGTCAGCGCGGTGACGAGCGGACCGGCGGTCCCCTGGCCTTCTCGTGACAGGGAGTAGAGGGTGTCAGCGCCGCGGACGAACTCGTGGGGGTCGAAGCGTCGCCGTCCCGGGTCGCGGGGGTCCGACGTGATCCACGGGGCGAGGGAGCTGCTCGTGAGGCAGGAGGCCATCTGCTGGGCGGTGCCGTAGATGCCGCCCCGTTGCCGGTCGGGCGCGCCGATGACCCCTTCGAGCTGGTCGGCGATGAGCCGGTAGCCGGCGTCGTGGAGGATGCCGACGGCTTCGTCGTCGCCGGGTCTTGTCACCCATCGGTACACCTCGATGATGGGCTTGCGCGCGAGCGCACCGGCGAGGAGGAGCGCCGCGAGGAGGTCTTTGGCCGCCGGATCGAAGAAGGCGTCGCCCCTCGCTCCCGGCTCCCTCGAGCCGCTGGCGAAGTGGTCGGCGAGTTTGCCTGCCTGCACTTCGTCGGTGACGTAGCTGAGCGGGTCCCACCACCAGTTGGCGGCTTCACCGGCCACGCCCTGCGGGTCGAACACCCAGACCTGGCCCGACTCGGCGCGTAGGCCCCGGGTCGCGTCGACGACGTCCCGCTTGTTCGACGTGACGACGACCGCCCCTGGCGCTTCGACGATGGCGGGGATGGCGAACGCGGTCGACTTGCCCGTGCGGGGGCCGCTGATGTTGACCTGCATGTCCTCCCATCCGCCGAAGACGGGTGCACCGCCGGGGATGGTCTCGCCGAGCCGCACACCGATCGGCCCGTCGACCCCGAGTCGTCTGCTGCTCGCGCGGGCGCCTCTGGCGCTGATGGCTGCGATCTCCTCCCCTCGGCCGAGCAGTGGCGCTGCTCGGTCGAGCCTCCGACCCCCGGTCCTCCGTCGACGCAGGATCAGCGCGGCCGCGAGCCCGGCGAGCACGAGGCCGACGCCGAGGGCAGCGGCGAGCGCGGTCGCGGTTTCGTTCCATTGGATGCGGCCCCGGAGGACCGCGAAGAACAGCGCGAAGGGGTTGTCCGGCAGCGTTGCTCCTGTGTCGTCGATCGCCGCGGCGCCTCGCACGCTGAGGTTGACGCCACCAACGCTAACGGCGGAGACCGAGAGCGCGACCCAGAGGAGGACCGCCTCGGTGGAGAGCCCTCCCGGACCCCGCTTCCTGCCTGCGTTCACGGTCGCCTCCGCGTCGGCACTGCCGGAGCATCGGCGGCTGGGGCGTTCGGTTCGACGCCGACGTGCGGCGCCTCGTGCCAAAGCCGGTTGGTGTCGTTGATGCTCGCTTCGGCGCTTGTCAGCTGCACGTCGACCGGAATCCCGGGCCGTCCGCCGACCTTCACGAGGAACTTGCCCCGGCCGGGCGGTTCGGCCTCCCGGCCGCTGACCGGGTCCCACGCTGGCGGGTCCTGCCAGCCGATGAGGAGCTCCTGCTCGGCCAGCGAGAGCGGCACGGCAGAAGTGAGTCGCGGCATCTCCGCGCCTGGCAGTCCGCCGCAGATCACCATGCCGGCGCGTTCAACGAACCCCTTGGCCTTCATCCGCTCGGCCTCGGTCGGCAGCGCGAGCAGGTCGCTCATGGTGTGCGAGATCATGGCCATCCCGACGCCGCGCTGCCGGTTGAGGCGGGTGAGGGCGTCGACGCGGTCGACCATGCCCTTGCCTGCCCGCAGTGCTCGCCAGAGTTCGTCGAGGATGACGAAGTAGTGCCTGCGCGGCTCGAGCCCCGCATCCGCGAGCACGTTCGCGACGTTGACGGTGCCGAAGCCTGCGGACCAGCAGGCGAGGAGCGCGGCAGCCTGCAGGTCGACGTCGGAGTCGTCGATTGAGGAGACGTCGTAGACGACGGGCGCGTCGCGCCGCATGGGGTTCGTGGTGTGCCTCGAGAACGTCTCGCCGAGCCGGCCACCCCCGACGAGCCCGATGAGCGACGCCTCGAGGTCTTCCGTGATGGCCTTGTACCTGCTGTCGTCGCCCCGGTCGAGGGCGACCGCGCGCACCTCAGGTGGACCTGCCCGCACGACTTCGAGGAGGTCGCCGAGCACGGGCACGCCGTCGTAGTGCTCATCGAGCCATTTGAGGGCTCGGTCGATGATGGTCTCCTCTCGGTCACTCGGTGGTTGAAGACGCGTGATAGTGAGGAGCGCGGACACCATCGTGTGCCGGCGGCCGTGCGCGTCGGCGAGCACCTGACCCGCCTCGGCGTGGAAGCCGTGCGCCCTGAGCGTCTGAGCGGCCTCCGTGGCTTCGCCGGGGTCGAGCACGTTGAGGTAGCCCCGACCTCGCCCGAGCGAGATGACCTGGCCGCCGAGGGCGCCGATCATGTCGACGTGGTCGGGCTTGAGGTCGCCGAGGACCAGCGGCATGACGCCGTAGCCGGCGAGCCCGGTCGCCATGCGGCGCACGAGCGAGGACTTGCCGAGGCCCGGCTTGCCGAGCACGAACACCGATGGGTTGCTGATGAGCTTCGCCCGCTGGAACCACGAGATTGGGTCGCAGCAGAGGGTCGCGCCGGTCTGCGTGTGTCTGCCGAGCGGCACCCCGATCATGGGCGTCCCGGTCCCGACGGCGAATGGCCACAGTCCGCAGACCTGGACGGTCGTGCCGCGCCACTCGTCCGGTGCCTGAAGGTACGTGGATGCGCCTCGTCCGGCGCCGCCCCAGCCGCGCATCCCGGGGCGTTCCGGCGGTCGCACATGCCCCTTGCCCGAAGTCCGCGGCCGCCGCCCGTTTGGTGCGCTCATAGCTTCTCTCGCAGTTCACTCGGCACTCGAAGGTGCTTGCTGAGGACCAGGCCGAGCGGCAGCGCCGCGGCGAAGGCCGAGTCCTGGGATCCGTAGACGGGACGCAGTCGGAGGCGGGCCGTCGCGGCGAGGTTGTCGATCGCCGCCCGCGCGTCGAGCTCGTGCTCCGCGTCGAGCACGGTAGCCGTGACGAGCGCCCCGAAGTTGATGAGGCCAGCCCCGGAGGCCTCCTCGCTGGCGGTCGCCGCGGCGGCGCGCACCGCGAGTGTGTCTCGTGCGGCCGGCTTGGAGGTCGACGTCTGCCGGAACTGCGCCGCGCTGAGGTCAGCTTCGACGAGCGCCGCCGCGCGTGCGGCGTCGATCGGCCGGTAGAGCAGCGTCACCCGCTTGCGGGCGATGTCGCGGTGCGGCGCGAGCAGCCGCGCGAGCACGCTCGATTGCACGCTGCCCCGGGGCGCGACCGTCATGGCCCAGGTCGTCGAGTAGGCGGAATCGTGTCGGTACCCGTCCCAGCTGGCGCGGGCGGCGGCGGGGCCCACATCGGTCCACGCGAGCTCGGGAGTCTCACCCGCGGCGTGGGCCTCGTCGATGAGCGCA
Organism: Pseudoclavibacter helvolus; assembly: GCF_049707175.1. Taxonomy (GTDB): domain Bacteria; phylum Actinomycetota; class Actinomycetes; order Actinomycetales; family Microbacteriaceae; genus Pseudoclavibacter; species Pseudoclavibacter helvolus_A. The sequence continues at coordinate 55,775 of NZ_JBNAFM010000010.1, forward strand.
GCCACGGCGGGGTCGAACGCGACCCGCACCACTTCGCAGACCTCCTGCGCCGTGAGCGGCTGCGCGGCCCCGGCACCCGTCGCCTGGAGGCCCGCGGTGATGCCGGGCAGGCGGGCTCCGAGTTCGCGGGCGAGCTCGTCGGGACCGCGGCGCCTGCCCCCGGTCCGGAGTGCGCTCTGGAACGTGAGTGCGACGAACGCCTTCACCGTGGATGAGCCCTCCGGGTAGGCGGCGACGGTCTCCTCGAGCACGGCCCGCGCGAAGGCGGGTGCGTTCGCGTCGAGGTTCATGGCGACCTCGCGCTTGAGCCGGGTTCCGGAGTCTGGGGCCGTCTCGATGGTGACCGATGCGGCCTCGATGCCCTGCTCGTCGCCGAGGCTCGACAGCCAGTGCCCCCATTCCGCCACCCAGGCGTCGATCTGCTCCTGGTCCACGAGCGCGGCGCCGTCGGGTTCTGCGCCGAGCACGACGGTGCAACTGCCCACCGCTGGTGTGAGGAGCAGCGCGAACGGGCGTCCGTGCGAATCGACGTGCTCGCTGAGTCTTGTCGGCGCTGCGATGCCAGGGAGCTGAAAGGTCGCCCAGGGGACCCGGCCGATGGGCCCGGAGCGGTAGCTCGCCTCGCCCCGCGCCCGTGACAGCGCCCAGCCGGAACGTGCACCGATGCGCGCCAGCGCATTCTTGCCGTGCGCATCCCGCACCACCAGCAGGAGCAGCGCGACGCCGAGCACCGCCGCGACGATGAGGGCCGCGACGATACCGGAGAGCATGACGGCAACGACGACCACCACCAGCCCGCCCAGCAGGAGCGCCGTGCCGATCGAGCCGAGGCCGAGCAGCCCGGCCGAGGTCGGTTTCCGCCAGTTTCCGTACGTGCGCACCTGTCGTGTCATCGAGCTATCGACCACCGGTCGGGTCCTCTCCTGTCGTGCGCTCCGCGACTGCGATCGCGGAGTCCGTGCCGTAGTGGATCGCCTTCTTGAGGGGCTGGACCGCGGCGACCGCCGCCGCGACGTAGGGCCCGCCGACGGCCTTGCCAGCACCCGCGGCCGCGGCGGCCCCTGCCCCGGAGGTGGCCGCCGACCCGGAGGTGGCCGCCGACCTGGAAGCGGCGGCGCCGGACGAAGCCGCGGATGACGCGCCGGAGGTTCCGGGGCGCCCGCTTGCGCCTGGAGGTGGCGCGGCTGGCGGACGTGCGGCCGAGCCGCCTGGCGGACGTCCTGGGCTCCTCGCGTTACCCGGCGAGCCCGTGCTCCCCTGAGGCCCGGGGCTCTGGCGTGGGCGCGCGCCGTCCGGCACACGATCGGCGACCGACGTCGCGATCGACGCTCCCCCGCCGCTCGATGCGAGCGCCCCAACCATTGGCGTGACGAACCGCATGAGCGCGGGGAGCGCGACGATCGCCAGGGCCAGGATCACCAGCCCGGTGTAGGTGGTCAGCACGGCAGTGCCGCCAGGGTTCGGCGCTTCCCCGCTCATGCGGAAACCGGCGGCGTAGACGATCGCGGCTGCGGGCTTGTAGAGCACAAACGCGGTCAGCCAGGCCACGCACCGCTGGAACCAGCCGCGGCCGAGCTCGGTGTTCGTCGCAGACGCGGCCAGCGGCAGGATGCCGGCGAGGATGACGAGCATCCCCCCGCGCACGATCATGAGCAGCACTTGCACCACCGAGACGAGGCCGACGATGGCACCGATGAAGATCCCGTTCGCGATGCCGGAGGTCGCCGCACCGCCCGAGCTGCCGGCCGCGGCACCCACCAGCCCTGCCGGCGACATCCCGAGCATGACGCCGACGTTGTCCTTGAAGCAGTTGGGTGCGCCGTCGAGGTCGCACTCGAGCGACTCGTCGATGATCCAGGAGGCGAAGGAGTCGCCAGCCCTGACGAGCAGCCACTCGATCGTGAGCCCGGCACTCGAGACCACGACCAGCGTGAGCAGGCTCTTCACGAGCTCCTGCCCCGGCCGCGCTCGCTGCTCCCAGGCCATGCGAGCGCCGCCGATCATGACCGACACGATGGCGCACGCCCCGGCAAGCCACCACGTCGACGCCTGGAGGAAGGTCGCGGTGTTGGTCGACGCGGCCGGTGCGGTCGGGATGAGCGCAGAGACCACCGAGGAGGCTCCGGCGATCAGCACCCCACCGGCGAGCACCGCGAAGAACCTGCCGTGGAACGGGATGCCGTCGCCGGACCGGATCCGCAGGCCAACCATGACGGCGAGGAACACGAGCCCGATGACCGCGACCGTGCCGGAGATCCAGCTGACGTACCCCAGGACGGTCGAGAGCTGCGTCTCCACGACGTCCGTGGGGGCGGAGAGCGGGGAGCCGGCCGGGGCCCCCGTCGTGCCGAGGTCCGGGGTCGGCACGTCGACCCACATCGTGCCAAGCGTCGACAGCTGCTCGGCGACCCACTCGTTGACGTCGTTCTGCAGCGCGTCTCGCATCCGAGTCCACATTGACGAGGCCACCTCCTTCGAGAAGCACTCAAAGTCCCCGATTCCGCAGTCGCCCATCAGGCGCTCCATCTCACGTAGCCGCCGACGTCGCTGAGGGCTTGCATGCGCACCGGACGCGGTTCGTGTGTCGGGATGCGCCAGTCGCCGTCGACCCATTCGAGCTCAACGACGGCCGCGATGAAGGTGCTGGCGCCGTCGACGGTTACTCGTTGCGCGACGTCGACCCGCGCCGTAGTGCCGTCGAACGCGAGCATCCGGTAGCCGACGATCTGCATGCGGACGACGTCGCCCGTCGCCGCCGACTCGGCCAGGAGCGCGTCCCGGTGCGATCCGGGCGCGAGTGCGTACTCGAGGACCGGGCCGCGAAGGCCCGGCGTGTTCGACTGCACGAGGAGATTCGCGGCGGCCGAGAGCGCACCTTCCGGCGATCGCTGGTAGCAGTAGGCGAAGCCGCTGTCGTGCGTGGCCGCGGGGCCCGCGTGCGGCAGGGTCGGGGCGAGGTTCACGTCGACGTCGCGCCAGCTGGTCTCCGGGGCGATCGCCAGCCGCCAGGTCGACGCGTCGCCGGTGGCCGCGGCCTGCTCCGGGTTCGGGTCTGGCAGGCCGCAGCTGCTCGGCGTCGCGACGTCGACGCCGTCACTTCCGTCGCCGCGGCCGTCTTCGAGCTCCTCGGGGCCGCCAGCGGGGCTCGTGGTCGAGTCGGGGGTGGATGCGGCTGCGAGCGCGGCGTGATCGGCCGCCCCGTCCGAGGCGGCGAGGATCGAAACGACGAGTCCCGCCAGGATCAGAAGCGAGACGCCGACGGACGCCGTGGTGAATCCCGGGCGCTGCAGCGGTGATCTCGCGGAGACGACGCTGGCCTCGTGCCGAGGCGCAGCGCGGCGGCCTTGCCGAGCGTGCATGGTGTTCGCCGACCCGCTCAGACGAAGAAGCCGACGAGACTTGTGGCCGCGGAGATGATGATGACTCCGCCGAGCGCCATACCGATCTTCCCCGCGTGTTCACCGCCTTCGCCACGTCGCGACTGGATCGCCATCATGGTTCCTGCCGCGATGAGCCCGAGGACGCACACGGCGAGCCCGACCCATTTCACCCAGCCGAGGAGGGTCGTGAGGCCCTCCGTGCCTGGAGGTTGCACCGGGTCGGGGTCGGGCAGTGCGCTGAGGCGCGCGGAGGCGTCGAGCAGCAGTTCGGTCAATGCGCCGGTTGTCATGGTCAATGGGCTCCTGTCGAGATGATGGCGTGCGCAAGCGCGCCGAAGGGTGGTTCCGCGCGCGGCGGAGTCGGGCCTCCACCGGGGAGGGACGCGAGCGCTCGAGTCGGCTCGCGACGCACCGCCCCGCGGTGCGAGAGCCGGTGCGTCGAGACCTCAGATCGGGTCTCGCCGGTCGCACCGGCCCGGCTCTGGGAGAGGACTCTACGCACGACCGAGCGGGCCACTCGGAGTTATCCACAGCCCACGTTCGGGGCGCGGCGATCGACCTAGATTGTTGCTCGCCGCGACGGAACCGTGGCAGGGAGGAGGTGCCAAGTGCGCCGTGAGATGACTGTCGTCGCGCTCGCCATGCTTGCCGCGACGCTCTGCGGATGCGCGCCCTCACCGGAACGAGGGCCCGGCAGCGACCTGGACCTGGCCGCGAGATCGACGCCCCTCGCCCACCTGTCGGCCGAGGAGCATCTCGAGGCGGAGGCAGCCCAGCCCTCGCCGACGCACGGCCCGGCGTCGGACGCCGAGGCCATCGCCGTCGCATCCGCGACCCTCGCCGCCTACGCCCGCTCCGACCTCCCGCAGCGACGCTGGCTCGAAGGGCTCCGGCCGCACCTGACCGCTGCCGCGCTCACGTCGCTGGGTTCGGTCGACCCCGCGGCGATTCCGATGGCGACGGCCTCCGGGCCGATCGTGCTGCAGCGAGACTCGAGCGGGTACCTCGCCCACGCCGAGGCCCCCGCGGGTGGTGGCGCATTCCAGCTCCTCCTCGTGCGCGAGGCGTCCGGGCCCTGGCTCGTCAGCAGCATCTCGATTGCGGAGGACGGTGGCTCGTGAGCGCACGGAACTCAGCCTGGTGGGGCCTCGCGCTCGCCGTCCTGCTCGCCCCGGGGCTGCTTCTCGGCGGTCTCGTGGCGGCCGTCATGACCGGCAGCTCTCTCGTGAGCGCCATGGTGTGCGCGACATCGGGTATCTCGATGCCCCTGCCGCAGGACGGGGACGCGTCGCACGCCGCTGCCGCCGCGCCGCCGCTCGACCCCGCGGCCGCGGCGTCACTGACTGCCAGCACCGTGATCGACGGCGAGCCCGTCGAGTTCGCCGGCGTGCAGCTCACCAACGCCGCGCACATCCTCGCGGCCGGCATCGGGCTGGGCCTGGATACCCGCGATCAGGTCATCGGAGTGATGACGGCAATCGGAGAGTCGACGCTCCACGTGCTCGACCACGGCGACGCGCCGGGGCCGGATTCGCGCGGCCTCTTCCAGCAGCGGGGCAACGGGGCGTGGGGGAGCTACGCCGACCGCATGGACCCGCACACCAGCGCGAGCAATTTCTTCGCCGCGCTCCTCGAGGTGGCAGAGCGCTCCGCGCTCACGCCGTCGGAGGCCGCGCATCGAGTGCAGGGGAACGCAGACCCAAACCACTACGAGAAGTACTGGGAGGCGGCGGTGGCCGTCAGTGAGACTGTTCTCGGCACACGGACGGGCCTTTCGGGCAGCCCCGCCGCGGCAGCAACGGAACAGGTCGCGCGAGGGAGCGCCGCCTGCGGCTCTGGAAGCGCGCCGGCAGGCGCCGCCGTCAGCGCGACAGCGGTGAGTCCGAGCGGATGGGCGCCACCCGGCGAGGGCGGGCTCACCGACGCCTTCGGCAACAGGTTCCACCCGACCGCCCTCGAGTGGCGAATGCACAACGGCATCGACCTCGCGGCGGGAGGCTGCGGAGGGCAGATCTGGGCCGCGCAGGCCGGAACGGTCGTCGAGGCGGCGCCGGACAGCGCGGGCAACGGAACGATCCGCATCGACCACGGTGCTGGCCTCGTCACGAAGTACCTGCACATGGAGGCCGACGGCTACCTGGTCGAAGTCGGGGCTGTCGTCGCCGCCGGTCAGCAGATCGCCATCACCGGCACGAGCGGGCAGTCGACCGGCTGCCACCTGCACTTCGAGGTGGTCGTCGACGGCAGTCGCGTCGACCCGGTCCCGTTCCTCAGCGCGCGCGGGGTGACCTTCTGATGGCGAGGCGGCGGGCCCGCGGCCAACTCGAACCGGGCGCGGCGGTTCCCACCTGGCCTCGCATCTCCGCGACCCTCGGGCCCGACGGACGCGGAGAGGTGTCCTGGAACTCGGTCCCCGAGACCATCTCCGCCGACGACCTCGAAGCGGCGCGAGCAGCCATCGTCGCGCGCTGCACACGCCTGGCCCAACAAGTCGCGCGCGCGGTCCGACTCGAGCTACACGAGGACGGGCGGACGCAGCGGCTAGCCGTCTCCCCGACGGGCACCGTGCAGACGATCGACGCCGACGGAGTGCCGGAGCTCGACGCAGCGGAGGGACGCGGCCGAACGCCGGTCGTCGGCACCTGCCTGCACTGCTCCGGCCCCGCAGGGGCAGCTGACGCGCACTGCCACGGCTGCGGCGCAGCGGAGCCCCTCAGCCGAGGGCCCCAGACGCCCAGCGGTCGAGGCACTGATGGCAGATCGCGCATCCGCCGTCACCCCGCACGCGCCGGAGGGGAGGACAAGATCCCCACAGTTCGGCCACGGACCGGACGGCGGGCACTCCGTCGCGACGCCGAGCCGGGCGTGCCGGCACGCGAGCGTGAGCCCGAGCGCGAGCCCGAGCCCGAGCGCGAGCGCGAGCGCGCACGACGATCGCACCGGCACGCGGCGGGGCGTCCGCAGGCAACCCGAGCCCTGGTGATCGAGTTCGAGGAGGAACCCCCTGCGGTGCTCGCCGGCAGCGCGGCGCTCGGGCGCAATCCCTCGCCAGTCGACGGACGCATTCCGGTCCGCGTCGACGGCCACGTCGACACGGTCTCACGCACACACGCGCTCGTCGACCTCGACCGCGCCGGGCGCATCCTCGACACCGACTACCACTCCACGCACGGCACACACCTCAACGGTGCACGCACCTCGACGTTCTCGCCGGGCGTCGTCTACCGCGTGCCAGAGGGAGCCGAGCTTCGCCTCGGAGACCTGGTCTGCCGCGTCAGCACCACGACCCAGGCCTAGCGCGCACACACGGCACGCCAACAGCCTCCCGTCAGCGGTGACTCGCCGCCGCGACCGCCGCATCCAGTCGCTCGGCCTCGACGAACCACTGCGAGTGCTGCACCCCGTCGATGAGCACGACGGGAATGAGCTCACCGTACTGCCGCTGCAGGCCCTCGTCGTCGAGGATATTCAGCACCGACAGCTCAGCTCCGTAGCGGGCCGCGATCTCGCGGACAACCGGCTCCGCGTCCTCGCACAAGTGGCACCCCGGCTTGCCGAGGAACGTGAGCGTCGGAACTCGTGCATCCGTCATACCTCGAGTCTCGCAGACCAGGGGCCTCCTCGAGGGCGCCCGCACATCGCACCCCGGTCGCAGCCACAAGGCGACTTAACGCAGAAAACGCCCGGCCCGAGGGCCCGGCGCTCTGCGTCGTCGCGACTACTTCTTGTTGCGACGCTGGTGGCGAGTCTTGCGAAGCAGCTTGCGGTGCTTCTTCTTCGCCATGCGCTTGCGGCGCTTCTTGACTACTGAACCCATAGGAACATCCTTTATCTACAAGTACGAGGTGCGCGCAGCGGTGGGCTGCGGCATCGCTCGCGCCAGCTTACACGTCACCTGCCGGTAACCCTGAGTCCAACGGAATTCAGGGCGCTGCAGGACTCAGGCGCTGTGCTGGCCGAGCTCGTCTCCGCGGCCGGACTGCTTGATGGCTTCGGAGACCGCCGACTCCGGCACCCGGAACGAGCGGCCAAAGCGCACCGCGGGAAGTTCACCGGAGTGCACAAGTCGGTACACCGTCATCTTCGAGACCCGCATGAGTTCTGCCACCTCGGCAACGGTGAGAAACCGCACATCAGACAGGTCGTTTGTCATGTGTTGCAGCTCCAAGGTGACGGATGGTCCGCGCGTGACGGAAGTGAAGTGAGTGTCAGTTGAATACCTTATGGCCCGGAGTACCGCAGAAACAAGGTGCAGAGCGAATCATCCTGTGCCATGTATTCGCGATTCCACCGGCGAGGAGTAGCATGACCGACGCCTCGCGCACGCGAGGCGTCAACGACTGTGCTGTGAATTGGGGATGGGATGCGCACTCCGCGGGCCTCGAGCATCCCCGCGCCGGTGGACACGGACGGGTTGCTGCGGCGCATCGTCGCAGCGATCGGTCGGAAAATCGACGACTTCGCCCACCACACGCCCTCTCGCTTCGCCGTGATCATCTTCACGAGCATCATCCTGCTGTGGACGACGATCTACATGCTGCCGATCTCGTCGGCGGATGGCACGGTCACCCCGTTCCATGAAGCGCTCTTCACGGCGGTCTCGACCATCTGCGTGACGGGCCTCTCAGTGGTCGACATGGCGACGCACTGGTCGGGCTTCGGCCACTTCATGGTGTTCCTCGGCATGCAGGTCGGCGCCATCGGCGTGCTGACCCTCGCGAGCATCATGGGTGCGATCGTGACGCGCCGCCTCGGCCTGCGGCAGAAGCTGGTCGCGGCGAGCGACAGCAACGCACTGCGCACGCACGCGGGCCCCGTCTCCGAGTCGCAGGCCGTGAAGCTCGGCGATATCGGCGGCATCCTCACGACCGTCGCGATCTCGCTCGTCATCATCGAGACGTTCATCGCGCTCCTCATCATTCCGCGCCTGCTGATCGCCGGGGAGCCGCTCTGGGATGCGATCCTCGACGGCTTCTTCTGGGCGACGTCGGCGTTCACCAACACCGGGTTTATGCCAACGAGTTCTGGCATCGAGCCGTTCGCGACGGATGCGTGGATGCTCACGTGCCTCGCCACGGCCGTGTTCCTCGGCAGCCTCGGCTTCCCCGTCATCTTCGCGCTCACACGCTGGGTGAAGACGAGGCAGCGCATCTCCGTGCACGTCAAGATGACGCTCTCGACCACCGTGCTCCTCTTCGTGCTCGGCGCGGCCGCGATCTACTTCCTCGAGGGCGACAACCCCGAGACGATTGGTGCGCAGAACCCGTGGTTCCGCCCGGTGACGGCAGGCTTCATGTCGGCGATGACCCGCTCGGGCGGGTTCTCGACGATCGACCTCGCCGACGCCGACCCGGCGACGATGCTCGCCATGCAGATGCTGATGTTCGTGGGCGGCGGTAGCGCGTCGACGGCGGGCGGCATCAAGGTCACGACCCTCGCCATCCTGTTCCTCGCCGCGTTCGCCGAGGCCAAGGGCGTCAACGACATCCAGGCGTTCGGCAGGCGCATCCCGAACGACGTGCTCCGCCTCGCCGTCAGCGTCACGCTGTGGGGCGCGACGATCGTGGCCGTCTCCTCCATCTCGCTCATGCACTTCGCCTCGGTGCCCTTCGACGAGGCGCTCTTTGAGGCGATCAGCGCGTTCGCGACCTGCGGGCTCTCGACTGGGCTCACCGGTGACTTACCGGAGCAGGGCGCGTACATTCTCTCCATCACCATGTGGCTCGGCCGCGTCGGCACAGTCACCATGGCCGCAGCCCTCGCTTCCAGCGAGCACAAGCAGCTCTTCAGGCTGCCTGAAGAAAGGATCATCGTTGGGTGAGCCGATTCCACACAATGCCCCAGTGCTCGTCATCGGCCTCGGCCGGTTTGGCGCCGCGACGGCAGGTCAGCTGCAGCGGCAGGGCCGCGAGGTGCTCGCGGTAGACACCGACGAGGGCCTCGTGCAGAAGTGGGCGGAGCGGGTGACGCACGCCGTGCAGGCGGATGCGCGCAACATCGAGGCGCTGCGACAGATCGGGGCCCACGAGTTCGCGGTCGCGGTCGTCGCAGTCGGCACCTCGCTCGAGTCGAGCGTGCTGGTCACGGCGAACCTCTCCGACCTCAAGGTGCCGCAGATCTGGGCCAAGGCGATGTCGGCGACGCACGGCAAGATCCTCGGCCGCATCGGCGCGCATCACGTCATCTACCCGGAGCGCGAGGCCGGCGAGCGCATCGCGCACCTGCTCTCGGGGCGCATGCTCGACTTCATCCAGTTCGACGACGACTTCGTGCTCGTGAAGCTCTACCCGCCGAAGGCGATCCGTGGGGTGCCGCTCATGGAGTCCGGCGTGCGCACGAAGTACCGCGTGACCGTCGTGGGTGTGAAGAGCCCGGGCAAGCCGTTCACCTACGCGATGGCCGACACCGTGGTTTCCAACCACGACCTCGTCATCGTGTCCGGCTCGGCCTCCGACGTGGAGCGCTTCGCCGCCCTCACGTAGTCGTCGTCGCTGGCGGGTCGCCAGCCGGGTTCGCGGATGCCATGCCGTCGACCCACGGGACATGACCGGTCCGGCGCTGCTCGGCGTCGAAGACGTGCCCCATGCGCTTGCTGTAGTGCAACATGATGCTGCGCTCGACGACCCGAACGTCCGAGTCCTGCACGATCTGCATCTCCACCTCTGGCGCCTCGGCGAGCGAGCTCAGCCAGACGATGGCGTAGAGGTTCGCGCTTCCTCCCGCGAGCGCGGCGCAGGCACGGACCGACTGCCGCCCGCTGATGCGAGCCGCTGCGGCGTACAGGCGGCCAGCCGGCACGACCATCCAGAGCACCAGCGAGTACGGCCAGCGGGGCTGCTCGAGCTGCACGTCGATTCGCTGCACGATCTGCCCGGAGCGCACGGCACGCCGCACGAAGCGCCGAGCGTACGCTTCCGAGACACCGAGCGCCTCGGCGAGTTCGCTGCTCGGCGCACGACCGTTGCGTTCGAGGATGCTGATCGCCGTCGCCAGGGCGGGCGTCAGCGGCGCTGCCGGCGAGGTGCTGCCCTCCCGTGACTGGACGTGCCGGGATGCGACCCCGAAGCCCGACCGCCAGTGCGACCCGTCCAGGAACATGCGGGTCACGAGCATGGTGCGCAGGCGCACGACGTCGGCGTGCGAGGTGAGGCCGACGCGCAGGAACCGTCGAAGCTCGTGCACGTCAGGGACAAGCACGGTGAGCATGAGGTCGTGGTCGCCGGTGATCTCGGCGATCGTGACGACCCGCGGGTGTCTGACGAAGGCCTCGATGACATTCTCGACCGTGCCAGGTCGGCACTGGACGGCGACAATGGCGGTGACGACGCCGGAGTTCCAGCCGGCGTGCGTGGTCACCCATGCGGCGTCGCCGTCGAGCAGTCGTCCCCATCGTCGGCGCGCGGTCGGCGCGCTGACTCCGATGGCCTGCCCGATCTGCGCCCAGGGCGCCCGCGGGTCCTCCTGCATGACGTCGATCAGCGCGAGGTCCGATTCGGACAACGCGGGCAGCGGATTTCGGGCATTGAGGTCCATATCGAACATCCTGTCCCAATTCCTGGCCCGATGTCGCCACCGAAACACACCCGTAAAGCAGAATCAGGACACTCAGGACAACGAAGTCCCCATGAACATCGGAGCGCACATGACTCGGACTGACACCACGGAGCTCACGCTCGCAGAGGCGCCAGGACTCAGCGGAAGGATGCTGCGCGGCGTCGAGCGCGTCGGCAACCGACTCCCGCATCCGTTCTTCCTCTTCCTCATCCTCGCCGGTCTCGTCGCGATCGCCTCGGCCATCGCTGCCGGCCTCGGGGCGACGACGACCGACCCCGCGACGGGCGAGGTCGTCCCGATCCGGAGCATCCTCTCGTCGGAGGGACTCGTCTACGCGGTCTCGACCGCGATCGAGAACTTCATCACGTTCCCGCCGTTCGGCCTCATCATCACGGTCATGCTGGGCATCGGCGTCGCGGAACGCACCGGCCTGCTGAGCACGTTCATGCGCGCGACGGTCCTCTCCGCCCCCAAATGGGCCGTGACCTACGTCGTCGTATTCGTGAGCCTTATGGGCAACCTCGCCTCAGACACGGCGGTCATCATCCTTCCACCGCTCGCGGCGGCGGCGTTCCTCGCCGCCGGTCGGCACCCCCTGGCCGGGTTTATCACGTCGTACGCGGCGGTCATCGCCGGATTCAGCGCCAACGTGGTCCCCGCAGGCACCGACGTGCTCATGTCTGGAATCACCACGAGCGCCGCGCAGATCGTCGACCCCGGTGCCGAGGTCTCTGTGCTCGCCAACTACTACTTCTTCGCCTCGTCCACCGTGATCCTCTCCATCGCGATCACGTTCGTCTGCCAGCGATTCCTGGAGCCGAAGCTCGGCACATTCGTGCCCCCGACGAACACCCTCATCCCGAGCGCACTCACCCCCGACACCGATTCGGGGCCTGTCACGAGCAGGGAGCGTCGGGCGCTCCTCATCGCGACCGCGGCGATCGTTGTCTACCTGGCGATCTTGGTTGTCCTCCTCCTGCTGCCCGGTTCGGCACTCCAAGGTGAGGCCGGAGCGATCCTGCGCTCGCCGTTCATGTCGAGCATCCCGATGTTCATCCTGTTCATGTTCCTCGTGGGCGGTGTCACCTACGGCATCACCGCTGGAACGCTGACGAGCTGGGCGCAGGTGCCGAGCATGATGACGGAGGCGGTGAAGGAGCTCGTGCCGTTCATCGTTGTCATCTTCACGGCCGCCCAGGCCATCGCCTGGTTCTCGTGGTCCCAGATCGGGTTGCTCCTCGCCACCGGTGGAGCTGACGCGATGGAGGCGACGGGGCTCGGCGGAATCGGCGGCCTCATGATCTTCAGCGTCTTCGTGTTCGTCCCGGCGCTCCTGCTCACCAGCGGATCGGCCCTCTGGACCCTGCTCGACCCGATCTTCGTGCCCATGTTCATGTTGAACGGCGTCGACCCCGCGTACGTGCAGGCGGCGTTCCGCATCACCGACTCCGCCTCGAACCCCCTCGTGCCGATGAACCCGCTGCTTCCGGTCGTCCTCGGCCTCATGCAGAAGTGGGCGCCGAAGGGCGGACTCGGCACACTCTTCAGCCTCGTCATGCCATTCACGATCGTGATCTGGGGTGTCTGGCTGTTGCAGCTGCTGGTGTGGGGAATCTTCGAGCTGCCCGTCGGCCCCGGCCACTCGCTCATGATGGGCGGCTGATGGGCGCGCCCCACGACTTGACCCCGACCCCCGAACACAGTGGAGGAACACTGAACATGGACATCCGCACAGACAGTTTGCCTGCCATCGTCGACGAGCTCAGCAGCCACCTGCCCGCTCGGCTCCCCGGCCTGGTCGATGTGGCCGCAGACCTGCACGCCAACCCCGAGATCCGCTTCACGGAGGTGCATGCTGCGGCGAGGCTCACCTCCGAGCTCGAGTCGGCTGGCTTCGCCGTGGAACGCGGTTTCGCTGACCTCGACACGGCGTTCGTTGGCCGATGGTCGACCCCGGATGCTCGCGAAGACACCCCCACGATCGCCGTGTTCTGCGAGTACGACGCGCTCGAAGGCATCGGCCACGCCTGCGGCCACAACCTCATCGCGGCGAGCGGCCTGGGCGCTGGCCTTCTGCTCAAGGACGCGCTGACCGCGACCCCAGGCACTCCGGCGAACGTCGTCGTCATCGGGAGCCCGGGCGAAGAGGGCGCGGCAGGCAAGGTCCCGATGATCGAAGGCGGCGTGCTCGACGGCATCGACCTCGCGATCATGGTGCATCCGGCGGCGACGAACACCGTCGGCGGGTCGACGCTGTCGCGGGTGGCCCTCGATGTCGAGTTCACGGGCCGCGCCAGCCATGCAGCCGCGAGCCCTGAGACGGGCATCAACGCCCTCGACGCGTCGACCCTGTCGCTGACGGCGATCGGGCTGCTCAGGCAGCAGCTCAGCGACGACGCTCGCGTGCACGCGATCGTCACCGACGGTGGCCAGGCGCCGAACATCATCCCCGAGCGCTCGGCACTGCGCATCTTCGTGCGCGCAGGCGAGCGCGACCACCTGCTCGAGGACATCGTGCCCAGGGTGCGCGCCTGCTTCGAAGGTGCCGCCATCGCGACCGGATGCTCGGTGCTGATCGAGGAGAACACGCCCGCTTACTACTCACTCATCTCGAACCCGGTGCTGTCGAGGCTCGCGGAGGCGGCCTACGGGCGCCTCGGGCGCGAGGTCACGGAGGAACCCATCACCGGCTCCACCGACATGGGGAACGTCAGCCACGTCGTCCCGGCCATCCACCCGATGATCCAGCTCATTCCAGACGGCGTCACGCACACGCGCGAGTTCGCCGATGCCGCCGGCGGCCCGAACGCGTCGGCGACGATCGCAGACGGCGCTGCCATGCTCGCCGCGACGGCCCTCGCCGTGTTCCGCGAGCCAAACCTTGCGGTGGAGGCGAAACGCGCGTTCGACGCGCGCTGAGCACCGCCCGCCGCGGGGCCGGGCCGCGGCACGCCCCACGACGGAGATCGCTGCCAGTCGACACGCCCGAATGGGGTCCCCCGTTCAGGCGTGTCGTCTGGCAGCGATGGCGTATCCGCCGGGATGCGCGGTGCTAGGCGCCTGGGGCGGGCGGCTGCTGACCGTAGCCCTGCGCCGTCGGAGCCTGCCCGAAGTTCTGTGGCGGCACCTGCCCTGAGGTCTGGCCCGGCACCTGTGGCGTCGGAGCGTAGGCCTGGCCGGGAACATGGCCGTAGGTCTGCATCGGCTGCTGCGCCGCGAGCTGCGCCTGCTGCTGCGCGTACAGCTCGTGGGCTGCGCGTGCTTCGTCCTCGCGACGCTGCTTGGCGGTGACAGGCGGGGCCGTCGTGGTCTCGATGCCCTCCTTCTTCGCTCGCCAGATGACGTACGCGGCGACCAGTGCGAGGAACACTGCTGGGAGCAGCATGATGGGGCCGCCCGCACCGGCGGAACGGTCGATGCCCTCGTTGAGCTGGCCGGTCAGCACCGAGGGGATGAACAGCATGACGTTGTTGGCCGCGTGGATGAGCACGGCGCTCTCGAGTCCGCCCGTGTACTTCACGGTGAACGACATGATCACGCCGAAGAAGAAGTAGTAGCCGATGAGCCACACGTCGCCCGCCCCGTGGGCGAGGCAGAAGAGCGTCGCCGAGACGACCGTGCCGACGACGAAGGACAGCTGCGGCGACGAGAGCCACGATCCTGCGGCCCGCTGGAAGCCGCCGCGCGCGACGTACTCTTCCGACGCGGCCTGGAACGGGGTCGTGAGTAGCACGAACACGAGCATGAGGATCGCGGCGCCGTCGATATTGACCTCGGCGGGCTCGAGTAGGAAGAGGCCGAGCGAGTAGACGGCGAAGAGCGGCACGATGACGATCGCGAGCCTGCGGAACCAGGCCCAGCGGAAGCGGCCGGTGACCGAGGAGATCGTGCCGGGTCGCACGCCGAAGAACATGCGCTGTCCGAGGTACGCGAGCGGCAGGAGTGCGGCGAGCGCAAGGTTGTTCGTCACGAAAATCGACGGCGTCATGGGGATGACGCCGCCCTCCACCATGGAGGTCAGCTGGGCCTCGGAGAGCTCGCCGGTCAGCCCCGCGATGAGGAAGCCGGCGAGTCCGATCGTTATGGAGGTGAGGAAGTAGCCGGCGATCAGGAAGACGATGAAGACCAGACCTCTCCACCACCCCCTGCCTCGACCGATGGGGCTCAGGGCGTGGTCGTAGGTGAGTCTGCTGCTGGGGGGCTGCTCGGTGAGCCGTGCACTCCCGGCGGGGGTCGGTGTCATGCCGTGGTTGCTCATGTCTCGACGGTACTCAGCGGCGGATGCCCGGGGATCGGCCGCAGGAATGATTCCGCGTCCAGGCGGCTCGGCTGCGCGACGGAGGTCAGCGCTTGTGGGCGATGAGGTCGCGAAGCAGCAGGCGGTCGACCCGGTTGCCGTCACCGGCGAGCCAGTCGCCGACCTCGCGGAGCAGTGACTCGGTCGTGGCGAGGCGGACCCGCTGCCAGGTGAGCGCATTGTCGACCTCGAGCGGGCCTTCCCGCTCGGCGACGACCGTCATCCAGCCGCGGACCACCGACATCTCCCCGAAGAGCTCGTGGAACCGCTCGACGGCGTGCGGGAAGTCCGCGGCGGGTGAGGAAAAGGCAACACCGTCGTGCGTGAGCTCCCCGTCGCGCGAGATGCCGTAGGTGCCGGGCGCCCACAGCTCGTCGTTGATGAGCGCGACCCTGCGACCGCTGATGACGGCGTGGGCGATGACGCCGGCCGCCTGTCCAGGTACGCGTAGGCCGTGCACGATGCGCACGCCCGGGATGCGCAGCAGCTGGGCGAGCGGTTCGCCGACGGAGCGCTGAGCGAGGAACGCACGCATGGGGTTCGTTCCGCCCGCCGTGCCCCCCGCATCCATGGCCGTCTGGCCGGGTTCACCCCAGACGCGACCTCCGCCGCCCGCCGGAGGCGCGGACTCGTTCGCGAGCTGCACGAGCAGCCGCTCCCGGGTCACCGCGGCCCGACGATCATTGAGGCTCGACCAGGCGAAGTAGCCGGAGACGGCCGCGGCGAGGTAGATCGCGGCCTGCACGAGCAGGCTCGCGAAGGCTGGGTTCTGCAGGCCGGTCGTGGTGGCGAAGAGCGACATGACGCCGAGGGTCGCCGAGAGCACGCCCGCGATGACAGCCACCGCCAGCGTGGCGAGCCACAGCACCAGCGCCCAGCGCTGCGCGCGCACGCGCAGCCGGAGCGTGAGCCACCCAGCGCTCAGCCCCACGTAGGCGACGACGGCGGGCCACATGGTCGGCGCCTCGCCGGGGCCGAGCATCGGAACCGTGAGCCGGGCGAACGAGGCATCGAGGATGAGCATGAGGGCGCCGACGAGCACGATCGCCGCGTGCACGGAGACCGCGATGATCTCGCGCCGGGTGTAGGGGCGCTTGGCCGCGACCGCGGGCGGCCAGTAGACGGGCTGCTCGGGCCATCGCGTGCGGAACCAGGCCATGCGGCGGACGTCGAAGACCTGGGCAGGGATGCGCGTGGGCGGCGGCGCATCTCTGGTCGCCGGCTCCGCGTGGGCGCTTCGGCGCGGGGTGGAGGTCTGGGAGGCTTTCGTCGCGCCGGAGCGGGGCGGGGTCCGGAACCGGCCGCCCCCACCTGCGGAGCGCCTGCTCGTGGGCGCCCACTGGGTGCGCTGCTGCGTGCGGACGCGGCCCGAGCCGCCGCTCGCGAGCCAGGCGTCGTGCTCCCTGCGCGTCGCCTCCTCCGTGAGCACCTCGACCGCGAGGCGGACTCGGACGAAGTCGTCAGCGCTGCCGCCGAGGTCGGGATGCGACTCGCGCTGCCTGGCGCGTCCGATCCGGCGGATCTCTTCGAGCGATGCAGTTCGGGAGACGCCGAGCACGAGGTACAGGTCTTCCGTGAAGACGTGCCTCCGACCGCTCATGGCCGCCCCTCCCGCTGCTGGTTCAAGTTCACAAGCCTATGCGCCGATCTCGTCCGCTCCCGTCGCCGGGCGGACGCAGGTCACGAGTTCTCGGCGGCAAGCTCCGCGGAACGACGCTGGTTGGCCTGGAAGGCGCGCTCGAACGTGCTCGCGAGGTCCGCATCCTGCAGCACGGCCACCGAGCGCTCCGTCGTTCCGTTCGGGCTCGTTACGCGGCGGCGAAGCTCGGAAGGCTCGGTCTCGGGGTCGCGCACGACCATTCCGACGGCCCCCTCGAACGTGCCGACGACGAGCTCCTTCGCGAGCTGCTCGTCGAATCCGAGACGCCTGGTGGCGTCGAGGTACTGCTCGATCAGCAGGAACACGTGAGCGGGTCCGGAGCCTGACACGGCAGCGAGCGCGTCGATGCGCTCCTCGTCGACGGTGGCGACTCGTCCGACACTCTCGAACAGCGAGACGGCGACGGCGAGCGACGCCGGGCTGGTGGACGCGTTCGCCGCGAGGCCCGTCACCCCGAGCCCGATGCTGGCGGGCGTGTTGGGCATGGACCGGACGATCTGCGCCCCGGCGGGCAGCCGCGCCGCGAGGCTCTCGAGGCGCACACCGGCGGCGACCGAGATGACCACAGCATCCGCCGCGATCGACGGGGCGATCTCATCGAGCAGCGCACCGATGAGGTAGGGCTTGACCCCGAGCACGACGACGTCGGCACCATCGACGGCCGCCTGGTTCGCGCGGGGGTCGTCTTCGAGCGCGGTCGTCGTGACTCGCCCATCGCGCTCCGCCGCGGCGGCGGAGGCCGAGGACTTCGTCGTGACCCGCACGCGCGCCCCCTCGCCGAGGGGCGAGTCGAGGAGGCCTCGCAGGATCGCGCCGTTCATATTGCCGCCGCCAAGGAACGCATACGTCAGTGCCGTCATACCCGGATTGTACGGATGCACCACCGACAGTCGCCGAATGCATCGTCTGCTCTGAGAGCCGCCAGGGTGGTCTCGGTATGCTGGCCGTTACTCGTCACCGTCGAAGGGGAACTCGTGCCGAATACGGAACTCGCCGCACACATCCGCGAACTGCTGCTCGAAAACCCGCACGTGGGTGAAGTGCTCCAGGTGCGCAGCGTGGAAGTCGATGACCGGGTCACGCTCGTCGGCGTGCGCGTCTCGGTGCTGAACCTCCCGCAGGTGCTCGACCTTCCGCCGGTGCTCGCGCAGCTCCGTGCCCTGGTTCGCGAGGCGGCTCCGCACGCCGAAGCGATCTTCGTGGAGCCCGACGTCACGGAGCGGCACAACGTGCACGTGAGCACCGAGTCGATCGTCATCCGCTCCGTCGACTGACGTACCCGTCGCCTGACGCGCTCCGTCGACTGATGCACCCGTCGTCGGCCTCGCTCAGTCTCGGAAGAACCCACGCACGAGCGCTGCGCATTCCGGCTCCCGCACGCCGGCGATGACGACGGCGCGTTCTGGCAGTCGCCGGTCTCGCACGAGGTCATAGCGTGAGCCGACGGCGCCGGCCTTGTCGTCCCAGGCCCCGTACACGAGGGTGCTGATGCGCGAGGACAGGATCGCGCCCGCGCACATGGCGCACGGCTCAAGCGTGACGACGAGCGTGCATCCGTCGAGCCGCCACGTGCCCAGCCGCTCGGCCGCCCGCCTGAGGGCGAGCACCTCGGCGTGGCCCGTCGGGTCGCCCGTCAGCTCGCGCTCGTTGTGCGCGGTGGCGATGACGCTGCCGGATGCGTCGGTCACGACGGCGCCGATGGGCACGTCGTCGCTGGCGAGCGCAAGCTCGGCTTCGGCGAGGGCGGTGCCCATGAGCTCGCTGAGTCGCTCGTCGACGTGGAGGGTCACGCTACCCATCCTCGCACTGCACGATGCGGCGGTCTGCGCGGCGGTCACCGGGATGCCGTCGGCTTCGTTACTCTGTATTTCATGCGCCTGCACGTAGCCGACCACCCGCTCATCACCCACAAGCTCTCGGTGCTGCGGGACGAGAAGACCTCGTCGCAGCAGTTCCGCTCGCTGGTCGAAGAGCTGGTGACGCTGCTGAGCTACGAGGCCACGCGCGATGTCCGCACGGAGTCCTACGAGCTGCAGACGCCCGTCGCCAAGACCACTGGTCTGCGCATGACCGACCCGGTGCCCCTCGTGGTGCCGATCATCCGCGCGGGCCTCGGCATGCTCGACGGGTTCCTGAAGCTGGTGCCGAACGTCGAGGTCGGCTTCCTCGGCATGCAGCGCAACGAGGAGACCCTGCAGCCCGAGACGTACGCGAAGCGGCTTCCCGAGAACCTCGCCAACCGGCAGTGCTTCGCGCTCGACCCGATGCTGGCGACCGGCGGTTCACTCGTCGCCGCCATCGACTTCCTCTTCGACGCAGGTGCGGTCGACGTGACCGCGATCTGCATCGTCGCGTCGCCCGAGGGCATCGAGCGGATGCGCGAGGCGTTCGCGGACCGGAACGTCACGGTGGTCGTCGGGGCGCTCGATGAAGGCTTGAACGAGGACGGGTTCATCGTTCCCGGACTCGGCGACGCCGGCGATCGCCTCTACGGCGTCGCGGAATAAACTTCGCGTCACCTGTTGACATGTGCCGTCACGAGGAAACATACTGGCGGCATGACGAACATCTCGCGACCCCTGACCGCCTTTTCGGCGACGGGAACCGCTGGCATGATGATGCCCAGCAACGCGATGTGCTGTCGAATGTGCCGCTGACTCCGGACCACCCCGTCGAGTCGCCGCACCTCCCGCCTCCTTCTCTCGCGAAATCCGCACATCAAGAAGGAATCCCGCGCCCCCTGGGCCGGCGCGATCCACGTGCGTTCTGCACCGGACCGCATCCCGTCGAGGCTCCAGCCCCTCGGCATCGTTCGCGAACCTCCGCGAACCGCACCCGCATCTCGGCGGGTGCCATGAGCATCATCACCTCAAAGGACTTCACCCCATGTCTCTCGCAACCGACTTCCGCCGCCCCCGCACCCTGAATGCCGTGACCCAGATTCCAGAGACCCCGCGCCCCGCCTACGTCCAGGCGGTCCCCGCCGCGCCAGAAGCGCGCGGCTTTGTCCTCTACGTCGGCCTCGATGAGGCGAAGGCAAACCTCGACGGCACGACGCTCACCGAGCTCGTCGAAGCACTGAAGCGCGTGACGGCCGAGGTCGCTCCCCACGCGGAGACGCACGCGGCCGTGGCGCTCGCTCCGAAGGGCGCGGGCGGCCGCGACGTCGAGGTCGTGCGCCTCGCCCTCCAGGACCCGCAGGCCCTGGCCGCGCGAGGCGTGGAGGAGGAGCACCAGCCGGATTCGGCGGAGGGCGTCACCATCGACACGACGCGCAAGCGCGTGAGCGTCTCGGGCGAGAACGCCGGGCTCACGTACAAGGAGTTCGAGTTGCTCCAGGCGCTCGTGCTGCGCGAGGGTCGCACCGTCGACCGCACCGAGATCATCGACATCCTCTGGCGAGACAGCGACGAGGAGCGCCCGAACGAGCGCACCATCGACGTGCACGTGCGTCGCCTGCGCTCGAAGCTCGGTGCCTACGGCGACATCGTGCGCACTGTGCGCGGCACGGGGTACCGCTTCGACCGTCACGCCGATGTCGAGGTCCTCTACCCGAACGCACAGTCCCCGGACCGCCTGTAGCGAAGCCGCGGGCACCCCGCAAGGCGCGCCGCCCTTCACCAGGGGCTCCGCCCGGGTCCCCGCACAACAGGTCCGCTGCGCCGCAGAGAGCGCTCTCATGCGGGTAATTCCGGCTTTCGTCGCGCCGATTCCTTCGCCTGGTGTACTGGCCAGTACACTCGACGGAAGCTGCCGGGACGAAGAAGCGGGAGGCTCGATGCCGACGACAAGCAACCCAGTAGAGGCTTGGGAGTCGCTCTTCCGCGCGCAGGTGTCGATCATGCGCGAGCTCCGCGGCGAGTTCTCGAGCAACTCGATGTCGATGAACGAGTACGACGTGCTCTTCAACGTGGTTCGCGAGCCGAACGGCCGCATCCGCCTGCGTGACCTGAACCGGAACGTGCTCATCACGCAGTCGTCGGTCTCGCGGCTCGTCGACCGCCTCGTCCAGCGGGGCTACCTCGTCAAGATCGACGACAGGCTCGACCTCCGCTCCACCCTCATCGAGATCACGCCTGACGGCCGCGCCGAGTTCACGCGCGCGGCTCGCACGCACATGCGCAACATTCAGGAGCGCATGACGAGCGCACTCGATGCAGAGGAGCTGCGAACGCTCCAGCACCTGTGCACGAAGCTCCGCCTCGGACAGGCCGGCGGGCGCGGGCGTGACCACGACGCCTGAGTTCGCCTGGGCCGGCGACGGGGCCCCGGCGCCCCTCGACGCGGCAGCGGCGAATGCGCTCGCCCACGGACTCCAGGTGCTCGCTGACCCGACGCGGCTGCGCATCCTCTCGCTCGTCGCAGCAAACCCCGATCGACCGACAACCGTGACTGAGCTCGTCTCGGCCCTCGGGTGCGCGCAGTCGACCGCGTCGCACCACCTGCGGATCCTCGTGGACGGCGGGTACCTCAGCTACGAACGCAGCGGCACGTGGGGGCTGTACCGTCTCGAGGCGTCAAGGCTCCTCGAAACGTCAGCGAGCATCCGCCCCCGCTGAGCCCCAACGTTCGGGCTGGAACGTTCGCTTCGTTGCCGGAAGTGTTCCAGCACGAAGCGATGTTCCCATCCCGAAACCTCGATCCTGGCGGGGGCTGACTCGTCAGCCGTCCAAGTGGCGCTCGTCGACGCCGTTGTAGACCGCCAGCGGGCGGATGAGCGAATTGGCGGCTGCCTGCTCCCTGATGTGCGCCGTCCATCCGGTAATGCGGGCGGCCGCGAAGAGCGGCGTGAACGTCGGCGTATCGAACCCCATGAGGTGATAGACGGGACCTGCCGGGTAGTCGAGGTTCGGTTTGATGCCCTTGCGCTCGCCGAAACTGCGCTCGAGGGCCTCGGAGAGCTCAAGCAGGTCGCGGCGGTCGTAGTGCTCGGCGAGTCGCTCCAGCGCCGCGTGCATAGTGGGCACACGTGAATCGCCGTTCTTGTAGACGCGGTGGCCGAAGCCCATGATCTTCTTCTTGCTCGCGAGTGCATCGTCGAGCCACGCCTCGACGTTCGCGGCGTCGCCGATCTCGGCGAACGTGTGCATGACGGCCTCGTTCGCGCCGCCGTGGAGGGCTCCCTTGAGCGCACCGATCGCTCCGACGACGGCCGAGTAGAGGTCGGCGGTCGTCGACGTGATCACCCGCGCGGTGAACGTGGATGCGTTGAAGGAGTGCTCGGCGTAGAGCACCATCGAAATACGGAAGGCGTCGACGACCTCGGGGGCCGCTTCCTCGCCGAAGGTCATCCAGAGGAAGTTCTGCGAGTAGTCGAGGTCGTCGCGGGGCTCGACGAGCTCGAGCCCGTGCCTGCGGCGCTGGTCGTAGGCGACGATCGCGGGCAACGCGGCGAACAGGGCCTTAGCTTTCGCCAGTTCGGCTTCGGGCGACGGGTCCTCGGCGTCGGGGTCGTTGGCGCCGATGACGCTCACGGCCGTGCGGACGACGTCCATTGGATGCGCGGTCGTCGGCAGCGCGTCGATCACGGCGCGCACGTTGTCCGCGAGCGCGCGACCTGCCCGCTCGTCTGCGGTGAACTCGGCGAGCTCGGCTTCGCTGGGGAGCTCGCCACCCCACAGCAGCAGGGCGACCTCCTCGAAGCTCTTCTGCGCCGCGAGCTCCTGCACCGGGTAGCCCCGGTAGAGCAGCGAGTTGGTCTCGGGGTTGACCTTCGAGATGGCGCTGTAGTCGACGGGCACCCCTGCGAGCCCCTTGTAGATCTCCTGCTCAGTCATCGTTGACCTGGCCTTTCCTGTGACGTGTGCTGCTGGGACGGGCGCTGCATGGTCTCAGCGCTTGACCGTGAAATTGAACACTCCGCTGTCGAAGTGGTTATACCCCTCGTAGTCGACAAGCTCGTACAGCTCCGCGCGGTGCTGCATCTCGTCGAGCTTGCCGGCGAGGGTGCCGTGCGCGATGAGTTCGTCGAGCGCCCCGGCCGTCGCGCCCATGGAGATGCGGAGGGTCGAGACGGGCCAGATGACGAGGTTCATGCCGACGTCGGCGAGCTGCTGCACCGTGAAGAGCTCGCTCTTGCCGAACTCGGTCATGTTGGCGAGCAGCGGCACGTCGATCGCGGCGCGCATGGCCTCGAACTCCTCGAGCGATGCCATGGCCTCGGGGAAGATCGCGTCGGCACCAGCATCGACGAGCTTCCTGGCGCGGTCGATCGAGGCGTCGAGGCCTTCGACGGCCCGAATGTCGGTGCGGGCCATGACGAGGAAGTTAGGGTCGCGACGCGCATCCACCGCGGCCCTGACTCGCTTGAGTGCGGTTTCCTCGTCGACCACTTGCTTGCCGTCGAGGTGCCCGCAGCGTTTCGGGTTGACCTGGTCTTCGATGTGCATGCCGGCGAGGCCCGCGTCTTCGAGCTCTTGGACGGTGCGGGCCACGTTCATGGGCTCACCGAATCCGGTGTCGGCGTCGATGATGGCCGGCAGCTCGGTCATGCGGGCGATCTGCCTGCCGCGGCCGGCAACTTCGGTGAGCGTGGTGAGGCCGATGTCGGGCAGGCCGAGGTCGGCCGAGAGCACCGCACCCGAGATGTAGACGCCTTCGAAGCCCTTCTGCTCGATGAGGCGGGCCGAGAGCGGGTTGAAGGCGCCGGGGAAGCGCAGCAGCTCGCCGCTCGCGAGGCTCGCGCGGAAGGCCGCGCGCTTGTCGGCCGGGCTGGTCTTCGCGTACAGCATCAGAAGATCCCTCCGCCGTCGCTGAACTCGATCACGCCGGGCAGCGCGACGAAGCCGAGCTGTCCGAGCTCGCCTGGCGCGAGCTCTGGCAGGCGCTGGACCGTGTCGAGGAACCGCTCGATCTCGTGGTCGTCGACGACGTCGGCCGCGAGGGTGCGGAATTTGTCGACGTACTCGGCGCGGGCGAACGGCCTGGCGCCGAGGGGATGCGCGTCGGCGACCGCGATCTCGTCGCGGATGACGCTGCCATCGGTGAGCGTGATCTCGACGCTGCCGCCGAACGCCTTCTCGGCGATGTCGAGCGAGTGGTAGCGGCGCGTCCACTCGGGGTCTTCCTCGGTCACGACCCTCTTCCACAGCTCGACCGTGTCCGGTCTCGCCGCGCGCTCCGGCGCGTACGAGCCGACGTGATGCCAGGCGCCGTCCTGCAGGGCGACGGTGAAGATATAGGGGATCGAGTGGTCGAGCGTCTCCCGGCTGGCCGTCGGGTCGTACTTCTGCGGGTCGTTGGCGCCGGAGCCGATCACGAAGTGTGTGTGGTGCGAGGAGCGGATGAGGATGCGCTCGATGCGGTCGGGGGCCGTGGCGAGCTGCGGGTGCTCGTTGTGGAGCTTGCGGGCGAGGTCGATCCAGGCCTGGGCCTGGTACTCCGCCGAGTGCTCCTTCGTGTAGCTGTCGAGGATGGCGGTCTTCGCCTCGCCGGCGCCGGGGAGCGGCACCTGGTAGCGCGCATCCGCACCCCCGAGCAGCCAGGCGATGACGCCGTCTTCACCCTCGTAGATGGGGGTGGGGCTCGTCTGGCCGCGCATCGCGCGGTCGACGGCCTCGACCGCCATCTTGCCCGCGAAGGCCGGGGCGTGCGCCTTCCACGTGGAGATCTCGCCCTTGCGCGACTGCCGGGTCGCGGTTGTCGTGTGCAGCGCCTGGCCGACGGCCTGGAAGATCGTCTCGGTGTCGAGGCCGAGCAGCGTGCCGATGCCGGCCGCCGCCGACGGGCCGAGGTGCGCGACGTGGTCGATCTTGTGCTTGTGCAGGCAGATGCCCTTGGCGAGGTCGATCTGAATCTCGTAGCCGGTCGCGATGCCCCGCACGAGCTGCTCGCCGGAGATCGCCTTCTGGCCGGCCAGGTGCTGGGCGACGGCCAGGATCGGCGGGATGTTGTCGCCCGGATGCGAGTACTCGGCCGCGAGGAACGTGTCGTGGTAGTCGAGCTCGCGCACCGCCACGCCGTTCGCCCAGGCCGCCCACTCCGGGGAGGTGCGCTGCGCATCCTCGAGCCCGAACAGCGTGGAGCCAGCGCCGTGGCGTGAGACGCCGTGCGCGAGCGCCTGGTTGCGGGCGGCCACGATGGGGGCACGGGCGAGGGAGGCGGCCGCGACCGCGGCGTTGTCGATCACGCGGTTGATGACCATGTCGGTCACCTCGTCCTGGACCGGCACGGGGTCGGCGGCGACCTCGGCGATCTTCCACGCCAGCTGGTCGTGGCGCTCAAGGTTCTCGTCGCTGCGGTGGACTCGGACGTCGTGGAGGTTCACGTGGAGGGGATCCCTTCGGGAGAGCTTGGCTGTGGCGCGCTCGGCTGCAGGGAGGCGAGCGCCGTTGTGAGGCTGCGGTGGAGGTGGAAGTGGGTTGCGTGGGACGCGAGGCGCGGGTCGTTCGCGAGGATCGCATCCACGACACCGAGATGCTCGCTCGCCGCCTCGCGGAGGCGGTCGGGATTGTGGCTCGAGAGCCGACGCACACGCGAGGAATGCAGGCGGCACGATTCGAGGGCCACGCTCAGATACTCACTCGCGGCCGCCTCGTCGATGGCACGGTCGAGGGCGTCCACGAGTTCGAAGTACTCGGCGATGCCCTCCTGGCCGAGGTCGAGGAGCCCGGGGGCCTCGAGCAGGCGGATGCGGAGGCGCTCGAACTGCGCGGGGTCACGGCGCATCGCGGCGAGGGCCGCGGCCTGCGTCTCGAGCGCCTCGCGGAGCTCGTAGAGCTGCACGACCCGCTCCGGGCTGATCTCGGAGACGACGAGCACGCGGGGCGACTGACTGCGTACGAGGCCGTCGGCGAGGAGCCGAGTGAACGCGCCGCGGACGGGCGTGCGGGACACCTCGAGGCGACTGGCCTGCTCGACCTCGGTGAGCACGGTTCCAGGCAGGAGCGCACCGGCGAGGATCTCCTCACGGAGCACCGCGTAGACGCGATCGCTGGCGAGCATGAGACCTCCTCGTTCGAACTCCCACCAATGTATGCACTGAGTCGCCGTTCAACAAGATTTCTCCAGTGATTGCCAGCCTTTGCATACATAACCGTGGCGCCCGAACGTGCCCTAGCCTTGGCGAGCAGGCCCGCCCGCGGGCACGCGCATCCACCGTCGCCGAGGAGGCACCGATGTCCGACCGATCACGACCGGCGATCGCCAAGACAGCGACCGATCTGTTCCGCAGGAACCCCGTCATGTGGGGCTTCTCGGTCGCGATCGGGCTGCTCCTCGCCGCCCTGCTGGCAACAACCGTCATCCAGCTGCAGTCGGTTGTGCTCTCGGTCTTCATCGCGTTCTTCATCACGCTCGGCCTCGACCCGCTCATCCGCCTCCTCCAACGGTGGGGACTCAAGCGCGGCATGGCGATCGTCTCAGTGATCGTCGTCTTCGTGCTTATCGTCGCCGGGCTCATCTGGATCGTCGTCCCGATCCTCGTCAGCCAGATCAGCACCCTCGTCACCACCGTGCCGCAAGAGATCACGCGCCTCAACAACGAGGGCTGGTTCGACACCATCAACGAGGCCACGAACGGCGCGGCAAGCAACGCGCTCGACTGGGCGCAGAAGACGGCGACCGACCCGAACACGTGGGCCACGATCGGCGGCGGCGCCGTGCAGGTCGGCTCCACGATCGTGAACGGGGTCAGCACGGGCCTCTTCGTCTTCATCCTGACGCTCAACTTCATCGCGACCCTCGGAGGCATCAAGAAGGCCGGCTACTCGCTCGTCAACGCCTCCGTGCGGCCCCGCTTCGAGGAGTACGCGGAGCGCATCATGGCGTCGGTCGGCTCCTACCTCAACGGCATGGTCGTGCTCGCCTTCATCAATGCCGTCTTCAGCGGGCTCCTCCTGTGGGCGGTCGGCGCCCCGTACCCGTTCGTGATCGCCGTGATCTGCTTCTTCATCACGCTCATCCCGCTCATCGGAACGATCATCACGACCATCTTCATGACGGTCATCGCGCTCTTCGCCTCCCCCATCGCCGCGCTAGTTGTGCTCGTCGCGATGCTCGTTTACATGCAGGTCGAGGCGTACATCCTCACGCCCCGCGTCATGTCGAAGGCCGTGCAGATCCCCGGCTCCCTCGTGCTCATCGCGGCGCTCGCCGGCGGCACGCTCCTCGGGCTCGTCGGGGCGCTCGTCGCGATCCCCATGGCGGCCGGCGTGGTCCTGCTCGTCCGCGAGGTCGTGATCCCGCGCAAGGCGCGCGCCTGACGCGCCGGCGACACCTCAGCGCAGCGCGCGAACGTACCGCCGGCGTGCGACGAGCTGCGCGACCCTGAGCAGCGGATGCAGCGCCCGCCACGCACCGGAAGGCGCCGGGCTGGTCAGCGAGCGGATCGTGAACTCGACTCGCGCATCCACCCGACACACAACAAACGCCTCCTCGCCGCGCACGGGGTGACCCGGGAGGGTGCGGTACGCGAACCCGACCCGATCGGGCTGCTCGACGACGGCCACGACCTCGACGGGCTCCAGGATGCGCACCCCGCCCCACCCGGCCACGATCGTCGGCCGCGCGTCGACCGTCGCAGGCGTATCCGCCGGGTGCACCTCGAAGCCACTGCGCGTCTTCACCCGCCACAGCAACACATCCGCCGCCGCTCGCCGCCAGAGCTCGTCGCCCTCCCCGATGACCACGGTCGTCTCGAAACGGCGAAACGGGGCCGCCGCGGGTGACCCCGAGTCTGGCCCCACGCGCGGCGACAAGGCCGGCCACACGTCGAGGTGTGGCTGCGTGAGCGAGTGCGGATCGGGTGCGGGCATGCACCTAGCCTGGCACTGACGGCCGGGTCAGCTCAGCAGGTGCGCCTGCCCGAACATCTCGGCGGTCGCCCGCGCCGACGGCGTCCCGGCGTCGAGGTCGGCACCGGCGCCCCGCAGCAGCCGCACGATGTCGTCCTCCCCCTTGAAGAGAGCACCGGCGATCGGCGACTGGTCACGGGCGTTGCGCAGATCGACGTCTGCTCCGCTGCCAATGAGCGCCTCCACGGTCCCCGCGTGCCCGCTGTAGGCCGCAAGCATCAGCGCGGTGTTGCCGGCCGCATCCTGCAGGTTCACGGGCATGCCCTGATCGATGAGCTTCAGCAGCGTCTCGCTGTCGCCGCGGCGGGCACAGCCCATGGCGAGCTCCGTCAGCGTCAGCACCTGTTCGGGGGTCAGTTCGGGCATGCCACCAGGGTAGGCGCTCCCCCGCGCTACGCACCGGAGGACGACCCGCGCCGGATCCCGCGGCAAAGTGCGGCCAGCGCAGCCGAAACGACGCGGCTCGAACCGCCGACTCGCTACGATGTGGCCATCCCCTGAGCATCGGAGCCCACGTGAAGAAGATCGGCGTCAGCGTCGCCATCGCGGCAGCAACCCTCCTGTTCCTCTCCGGCTGCGCACAGTCGGCGGCATCCGCAGCGGGCACCTGGGGAACCCCAGACTCGAGTGGCCAGGGCGAGCCAGGCCTGAACCTCGCCGACGACGGCAAGGTCACCGGCAACGACGGCTGCAACCGCCTCATGGGTGACTGGACCGAGACCGACGGAAAGGTTGCGTTCGGCGCGCTGGCCTCGACCATGATGTTCTGCGAAGGCGTCGACACGTGGCTGGTCGCCGCGACGTCAGCCGAGGTCGACGGCGACTCGCTCATTGTCTTCAACGAGGCCGGCGAAGAGATCGGAACCCTCCCCCGCGGCTAACGTCTCCGCGCCCGCACCCGGGCGTCTCTTCGCGCGCGCAACCGTCGCAATCCGCCGCACCTCCGCGCTCCGAATAGCCCCACAGAGACAGTCACTGACCGGAGGGTAGGATTCTGCGTTGATCATGCTTTCCTTCTCCCAGCCTCAGCCAGTGCACTCGCGCATCGTCGGAGTCGGCTACGAGTCGCCAGAGCGAGTCGTCACCAACGACGAGCTGTCGCTGACCCTCGACACCAGCGACGAGTGGATCACCTCACGCGTCGGCATCCGCGAACGCCGCCTGGCGGCCGACGGGCAGAGCGTCACCGACCTCGCGGCAGCCGCGGGCGTCAAGGCGCTGCTCTCCGCCGACGTGCATGGCACGGACATCGACATGGTCATCGTCGCCACCATGACCGCCATGGACCGCTCGCCGTCGACAGCCGCGCAGGTCGCGACACGCATCGGCGCCGCGCATCCGGTCGCCTTCGACCTCAACGCCGCCTGCGCGGGCTTCTCTCAGGCGCTCGCCGTCGCCGACCAGGCCATCCGGGCGGGGTCCGCGAGCCGGGCACTCATCATCGGCGCCGAGCGCATGAGCGACTTCATGGATTGGACCGACCGCACCACCGCCATCCTCATGGCCGACGGTGCCGGGGCCGTCGTGCTCGAGCGCAGCGAGACCGCGGGCGTCGCCCCCGTCGCCTGGGGGTCGCAACCCGAACTCGGCAACCTGGTGCGCATCCAGCAGCCATCTGGCCGCTTCGAGCAGGAAGGGCGCAGCGTCTTCCGCTGGGCCATCACGCAGGCGCAGCACGTCGCGATCGACGCCCTCGCCAAGGGTGGCGTGCGAGCAGAAGACCTCGTCGCGTTCGTCCCGCACCAGGCGAACCTGCGCATCATCGACGCCCTGGGCAAGCAGCTGGGGCTCGCCGATGAGGTCGTCGCCCGCGATGTCGTGTACTCCGGCAACACGTCCGCGGCGTCCATTCCTATCGCCCTCGCCAAGCAGGTCGAGGCGGGCGTCGCCGAACCCGGCGGGCCCGCGCTGCTGCTCGGCTTCGGCGGCGGCTTCTGCTACTCGGGCCAGGTCATCGCGTTCCCCGAGGTCCGCAACCCCGCCTAGCCGGCCCCGGCGCACATCCTGCCGACCCGCCCGTCCCACCGTCCTGCCTGCGTGCAGCCTCGGGCGTCATCAGCGGAGTCTGCGGATGAGTCCCTCATCTCCGGATGGGTTGCGAGCCATCCGGAGATGAGGAACCCATCCCGAGACGTGGGGTGGAACCCAGAGACCAAGCAGGCGCGAGCGACGAAGAAGGCGCGCGGACCCTAGCGGCGCAGGTGGGCGCGCTCGATGAGCGCCTGGAATTGGAGCTCGGCGGCGCCGATGAATAGCAGGTCGCTGCCGAGACCGGCACGCACGACTTCGACTTCTCCGTAGTTGGGGGCCAACGTGTGCTCTTCAAGGATCTCGAGGAAGTAGTCGCGTTCGAGGTCGAGGAGCACTCCGAGGAACCCGCCGAGCACAACCCGCTCCGGGTTGAGGATGTTGATCATGTTTCGCACGCCGACACTGAGGACCCCGAGCTGCCGGTGGGTCTCGAGCTTCACGGACGGGTCGGTGCTCTGGAGCAGCATGCGTTCGAGTTCGTCGTCGCTGGCGCTCTTCGTGCCGAGGGCGGCGAGCAGCCGACGCCTGCTGACGACCCGTTCGAGTTCGTCGTCTCCTGAGGTACCGAGGGCCGCGGGGGTCGCGACGAGGTTGTGGCCGAACTCGCCCGCGTAGCCGGCGACGCCGTGGAGGAGGCGGTCGTCGGCGATGATGCCGCCGCCGATACCGCTGGCGCCGCCGTTCATGTAGAGCATGTTGCTGATGCCGCGGCCTGCGCCGAAGATGTGCTCGGCGACGGCGCCAAGGTTGGCGTCGTTGGCGGCGAGCACGGGCAGCCCCGTGGCTTTCTGCAGCTGCTCGGCGAGGGGCACGTCGCGCCATTCGAAGTGTGGGACCCAGCGCACGAATCCGTCGGAGGCGCGCACGAGGCCGGGCACGGCGACGCCGATGCCGACGCACTCGTAGAGCGTGTCGAGGCTTTCACTGAGGCCCTCGACGAGGGCCTTCACGATGGCGACGGCCTCTTTCGCTGTCGGTGGCTTGTCGGTTTCGAAGCGGATGCGCTTGAGCAGCTCGCCGCGGAAGCTGACGACGCCCACGTTCAGCGCATCCACCTCGGGGACGACGGCGACGGCGACGATCTTGTCGCAGAGCCCGACGATGGGGCTCGGCCGGCCGACGAGGTTGGTGGCGACGGGCTCCTGCTCCTCGACGATGCCGCGGTCGGCGAGCTCGGAGACGAGGGCCGCGATGGTGGATCGGTTGAGGCCCGTCTCGCGGGTCAGCTCGGCTCGGGAGGCTTGGCCGCCGCGGTGGAGTCGTTCGAGGATGATCGAGAGGTTGGAGGTGGCGACGCGATCGGTGGGCATGCCTCTCCTCTCTCTCGTGTAGTCGGATGTGGTCGTGCGAGTGTCGGCGGGCTGCGCCGTTCCGTCGCCCGCGCCGCGGTGGCGCGGGCGACGGAGACCGGTCAGCTTCGTCCGCCGCGGCGCTTGCCGAGTACGTCGATCGCGACCGCGAGCAGTAGCACGAGGCCCTTGATGACCGACTGCCAGGCCGAGTCGACCGACAGGATCGAGAGTCCCATGTTGAGGACACCCATGATCATCGCGCCGATGACCGCGCCGATAACGGTACCAACTCCACCGGTCACTGCTGCGCCGCCGATGAAGGCCGCGGCAATCGCGTCGAGTTCGTAGGTGTTTCCGGCGGATGCGACGGCGCCACCTGCGCGAGCCGTGGTGACGATACCGGCGAGGGCCGCGAGCACACCCATATTGACGAAGATGAGGAAGTTGACGCGTTCGGTGCGAACACCGCTCATCTTGGCGGCGAACAGGTTGCCACCCATGGCGTAGACGTTCCGGCCGAAGACGGTGCGCTGCAGGATGAACGTGTAGAGCATGATCAGCACGGCCAGGATGATGAGGATGATCGGCAGGCCCTTGTGCGCCGAGAGAAGCCACGCGAAGGCGAGCACCGCGATGGCGACGATCGCGAGCTTCGCGATGAGGGCTGCGCCCGGCTCGACGGGGAGGTCGAGCTTCTTGCGGCGGGCGCGAGTGCGCAGCTGGCTGCCGATGACGGCGGCGACGACGACGAGGGCGATGAGCATCGTGACGACGTCGTGTCCGCCGAGCATCGTGCCGAACGACTGCGGCAGCGAGCCCTTGCCGATGGCGACGAACTCGTCGGGGAGGGCGTTGATGGTGCCGCCGGTGAGGAGCACCAGGGTGAGGCCTCGGAAGAGGAGCATGCCGGCGAGGGTCACGATGAACGCGGGTATGCCGACGTAGGCGATCCAGAACCCCTGCCAGATGCCGATCACCGCCCCGGCAGCGAGGCCGATGAGCACTGCCGCGAACCACGGCATGCCCCATTGGGTGATGGCTATGGCTGTGAGCGCGCCGACGACCGCGACGACGGATCCGACGGACAGGTCGATGTGGCCGGCGATGATGACGATGATCATGCCGACCGCGAGGATCAGCACGTAGGCGTTCTGCTGGATGAGGTTGTTGATGTTGGCGGGCAGCAGCAGCTTCCCGCCGGTGAGGATCTGGAAGAGGATGATGATGACGGCGAGTGCGCCGAGGATCCCGTACTGACGGACGTCGACCGACATCCTCATCTTCCGGGTGCCTGCTTCGTTCGCGGCCTCGGTGTTCGTGGTGGTCACGACTCGTCCTTTCCAGCGGTCATGTACTGCATGAGGAGTTCCTGGGTTGCGTTCTCTTTGGAGACCTCACCGGTGAGGCGTCCTTCGGAGATCGTGTAGATGCGGTCGGCGAGGCCGAGCAGCTCGGGGAGCTCTGAGGAGATCACGACGACCGCCCTGCCCTGTTCGACGAGCTTGTTGATGAGTCCGTAGATCTCGTACTTGGCGCCGACGTCGATGCCGCGGGTGGGCTCGTCGAGGAACAGCACGTCGGGGTCGGTCTGCAGCCACTTGCTGAGCACGACCTTCTGCTGGTTGCCTCCGGAGAGCTTGCCGGTGAGGGTCGCGACGCTCGCCGTCTTGATGTTCATCGACTTGCGGTAGCCCTCAGCGACGCCGTTCTCTTTGATGCCATCGACGATGCCCCAGCGCGCAACTTTCTTCGCGGCGGCCGCGGAGATGTTCGCCTGGATGTCGCCGATGAGGTTGAGGCCCAGGTGCTTGCGGTCTTCCGTGGTGTAGGCGAGGCCGTTCTTGATGGACTCGTCGATCGTTTTCGTGGAGATCGGCTGGCCGGCCTTGTACACCTGACCGGTGATGTTGGTGCCGTAGCTGCGTCCGAAGATGCTCATGGCGAGCTCGGTGCGGCCCGCGCCCATGAGTCCCGCGAAGCCGATGATCTCGCCGGCGCGCACGTGGAACGACACGTCATCCACGACCTTGCGGCTGGGGTCGGCTGGGTGATGGACCGTCCAGTTCTCGACGCGCAGCTTCTCTTCCCCGATGACCGCGTCGCGCGGCGGGAACATAGAGCTGAGCTCGCGGCCGACCATGGCGCGGATGATCCGCCCCTCGGTCGCATCCGCTTCGCTCATGTCGATGGAGTCGATCGTCGCCCCGTCGCGGATGATCGTGACGCGGTCTGCGATGCGCCTGATCTCCTTGAGCTTGTGGGAGATGATGATCGACGTGATGCCCTGGTCGCGCAGCTGCTCGATGAGGCCGAGGAGGTGCGCGGAGTCTTCGTCGTTCAGCGCCGCGGTCGGCTCGTCGAGGATGAGCAGCTTCACGTCTTTAGAGAGCGCCTTCGCGATCTCGACGAGCTGCTGCTTGCCGACGCCGATCTCGCGGATCACCGTGGCGGGGTTCTCGTTGAGACCGACCCGCTTGAGCAGCTCTGCCGCTCGACGGTTGGTCTCGTCCCAGTCGATGATGCCGAAGCGCTGCACTTCGTTGCCGAGGAAGATGTTCTCCGCGATCGACAGGTAGGGGCTGAGGGCGAGCTCCTGGTGGATGATGACGATGCCGTCGTGCTCGCTGTCGTTGATGTTCTTGTATCGCACCTCGCGGCCATCGAACTCGATGGTCCCCTCGAAGGTGCCGTGGGGGTAGACGCCGCTCAGGACCTTCATGAGCGTCGACTTGCCCGCGCCGTTCTCGCCGCAGATGCCGTGCACCTCGCCGCGCCGAACTTCGATGTCGACGCCCGAGAGGGCCCGCACACCGCTGAATTCCTTCACGATGTTCGACATCTTCAGGATTGTGTCGTCTTGCACCATTGCTCCGTCTCACTTTCCGAGCGTCGCTGCTCGGCATTGCTCCGCGCCTGTGCGCGAGCTGCCACAGAGGCGCGCTCGGGCTGGTGTGGGGGCACAGCCAGCCCGAGCGCGTTCCGTGTGGTGTTGGTGACTCGTTAGAGTCCGACGTCCGATGCCTTGAGGAAGCCGCTGTCGATGAGCTTCTCCTGCACGAGGTCCTTCGTGACGACCTCAGGGTCGAGGAGGTACGAGGGGACGACCTTGACGCCGTTGTCGTAGCTCTCGGTGTCGTTCACGTCGACCTCGGTGCCTGCCTTGAGGGACTCGATCATCGCGAAGACCTGGTCTCCGAGGAGTCGCGTGTCCTTCCAGACCGTCATCGACTGCTTGTCGGCGAGGATGTTCACGACCGAGGCCTTGTCGGCGTCCTGGCCCGTGAGGATGGGCCACTCGGAACCTGGGGTGTAGCCGGAGGAGACGAGCGCCTCGGCGATGCCCTGGGCGAGGCTGTCGTTCGGGGAAAGGACGACGTCAACCTTCTTGTCGCTGTAGTTCGAGGCGAGACGGTTCTCCATCTCGTCCTGAGCGCCAGCGCTCTCCCAGCCCTGGATGCCGACGGTGGCCCAGTCGTCGTTCGACTTAGGTGCCTTGCCGGAGGCGACGACGAGCTTGCCTTCGTCGATGTAGGGCGTGAGGACGTCCCATGCGCCGGAGAAGAAGAACTTCGCGTTGTTGTCGTCCGGGCTGCCGGCGAAGGGCTCGAGGTAGAACGGGCCGGGCTGGTTCTCGAGGTCGAGCGTGTCGACGATGTACTCGCCCTGGAGCTTGCCGACCGCGTAGTTGTCGAACGTGGCGTAGTAGTCGACGTTCTCGGTGTCGTTGATGAGGCGGTCGTAGGCGATGATCGTGATGCCTTCGTCAGCCGCGTCCTGGAGGACCGGTGCGAGCACCGAGCCGTCGATGGCGGCGACGACGAGCACGTCAACGCCGGAGGCGATCTGGTTCTGGATCTGCGAGATCTGCGTGTCCGGGTCGTTCTCGGCGTACTGCAGGTCGGTCGTGAAACCGGCCTCGTCGAGCTTGCTCTGGAGCTGTGCGCCGTCGTTGATCCAACGCTCGAGCTCGCGGGTCGGCATGGAGATGCCGACGCTCTCGATCTCGACTGCTGCTCCTGCGTCGCCGGTTGCTGCTGGGTCTGCTGGCGCGTCGCATGCGGTGAGACCGAGTGCGAGGCCTCCAACGACTGCGAGACCGAGCAACTTCTTCGTTGCTGACATGAAGGTCATTTCCTCTCTGAAATGTCTTGCCCTAAGTTGTCGCGCCAAACATATACCCACTTGGGTGCCCGCGCGACTCGTTCAGAGAATTTCGTGACCGAACTGCGACCATCCTGTTCCTGACTGGCGGGCACGTCCCGTGCGCGTGCCCGCCAGATCCACGTCAGTCCTTGGTTGTCTCCTCCAACTTATTCACCACTGAGCTCGTCAATTTGTCGGTGTTCGATGAGGTCGGCGAGCCAGCGACCGCTTCCCTTGATGATTCGCTCCTGCGTCTCGTAATCGACGAACACGATGCCGAATCGCTTCGAGTAGCCGTACCCCCATTCGAAGTTGTCCATGAGCGACCACACGAGGTAGCCGCGCAGGTCGACACCGCGCGCCATCGCTCGCGCTGCGGCCGCGAAGTGGCGGCGCAGGTAGTCGACGCGGTCGGGGTCGTCGACCGACTTCTTGTCGCCGTCGACGGAGACCGTGTCCGCGAAGGCGGCCCCGTTCTCCGTGATCATGAGCGGGAGGTCGGGGAACTGCTCGCTGAGCGATACGAGCAGGTCCTCGAGCGCATCAGGTGCGATGTTCCACCCCATGTCGGTGTACGGGCCGGGCTGTGGGAGGAAGTCGATGTCGGTGCTGCCAGGCCACGGCGAGCCACCCATGTCCTTGTGTCCGTCGTTCTTGACTCGGTCGCTCACGCCGTCCCAGGTGCGGACGGTGACGGTCGAGTAGTAGTTGACGCCGAGGAAGTCGATGGGCTGGTGGATGCGCGCGAGGTCGCCGTCTTCGACGAACGACCAGTCGGTGACGGATGCGGTGTCGCGCAGCAGGTCGTCGTCGTAACGGCCGAGCAGCATGGGCGACGTGAACGCCCGGTTCGCGAGCGCATCCACCCTCCGCTTCGCCTCCGCATCGTCGCCACGCGGGACGTGGAAGTTGAGCGTGACGGACACCTCTGGCTCGTTACTCGCGGCGCTGCGAATGGCGGAGACCGCGAGCCCGTGGGCGAGATTCAGGTGGTGCACCGCCGCGAGCGCCTCCGCGCCGTCGGTCCGGCCTGGCGCGTGCGCGCCGGAGCCGTAGCCGAGGTAGGCGGAGCACCACGGCTCGTTGAGCGTCGTCCACGTGTGCACGCGGTCGCCGAGATGGGAAGCCGTGAGGTGCGCGTACTCCTCGAAGCGGAAGGCGGTCTCCCGGTTGACCCACCCGTTCGCGTCTTCGAGGGCCTGCGGCAGGTCCCAGTGGTAGAGCGTCGCGATGGGGCGGATGCCGCGCTCGAGCAGGCCATCGACAAGGCGGTCGTAGAAGGCCAGGCCTCGCGGCTCGACGCGTCCCGATCCCTGCGGCTGGATTCGCGGCCAGGCGATGGAGAACCGGTACGCGTCGAGCCCGAGCTCAGCCATGAGGTCGAGGTCGGATTCGAGGCGGTGGTAGTGGTCTGCTGCGACGTCGCCGGTGTCGCCGTTCCAGGTCTTGCCCGGTGTGCGGCTGAACGTGTCCCAGATCGAGGGCCCGCGTCCGTCTTCGGCGGCGGCACCCTCGATCTGGAAGGAGGCGGTCGCCGCGCCGAGGACGAAGTCGGACGGGAAGGTGGCGAGGGTGCTTGTCATCGGGCGATCCTCGCCGCCCCGCCGCTTGCGGCGACTCGGGTGCCGGCAACCTCCAGCGACCACGGAGTGTCGTTCGGCCCGGTCGCCGTCACCTCGTCGGCGTCCCAGGAGACGTCGAAGGCGGCGCTCGCCCCGCCCGGCGTGCGCACGGTGACGCGGGTCGTCGTCTCGACGGCACTCGGGTAGGCCGAGAGGACGGCTCCGTCCAGGTAGTCGTGGTCGGGGCGGTCGACTCGGTCGTGCCGTGCGATGACGGCGCCCTCCCTGACGTAGAGGGGCAGGCTGTCGAAGCCGTGACGCTCCCGGCGCCAGGCGCCGCCGTCGACGGTGCTGCCGTCGAGCAGTGAGGTCCAGCGGCCGGCTGGCAGGTAGAACTCGACCTCGCCGTCGGCGGAGAAGACCGGCGCGACCAGGAGGTGTTCGCCGAGGAGGTACTGGCGCTCGAGATACGCGCAACTCGGGTCGTCCGGGAACGCGAGCGCCATGGCGCGCATGATCGGGATGCCCCGCTCGTGTGCATCCAGGCCGGCCGCGTAGAGGTAGGGCATGAGTTGCAGCTTCAGGTGCGTGAACGAGCGGAGCACGGAGACGGCACTCTGGGGGTCCGACTCGTCGAGCCCGTCGGCTTCGTCGAAGACCCACGGCACCCGGTAGGAGCTGGAGCCGTGCAGCCGCGAGTGGCTGCTGAGGAGGCCAAAGGCCACCCACCGCTTGAAGACACCCGCATCCGGCATGCCCTCGAAGCCGCCGATGTCGTGGCTCCAAAACCCGAAGCCGCTGAGCGCGAGCGACAGGCCTCCGCGGAGCGTCTCGGCCATCGACACGTAGCTCGAGGTGGAGTCGCCGCCCCAGTGCACGGGGAGGCGCTGGCCGCCGACGGTGGCCGAGCGGGCGAAGAGCACCGCGTCACCCTCGCCGCGGGCCTCCTCGAGCACTTCGAAGACGGCCTCGTTGTAGAGCTGCGTGTAGTAGTTGTGCATGCCGACCGGGTCGGACCCGTCCGCGTACACGACGTCCACGGGGATGCGCTCGCCGAAGTCGGTCTTGAAGCAGTCGACCCCCTGTTCGATGAGCCCGCGCAGCTTGTCCTGGTACCAGGCGGTCGCCTCGCGGTTGGTGAAGTCCACCAGCGCCATGCCTGCCTGCCACTTGTCCCACTGCCAGACATCGCCGTTCGGCTTGCGCACGAGGAACCCGCGCTCCTTGGCCTCGGCGAAGAGGTGGGAGCGTTGCCCGATGTACGGGTTGATCCAGACGCTGACGCGCAGGTCCTTCTCGTGCAGCCTCGCGAGCATCCGCTCGGGCTCCGGGAACGTGCGCGCATCCCAGGTGAAGTCGGACCAGTTGAACTCGCGCATCCAGAAGCAGTCGAAGTGGAACACGCTCAGGGGAAGCTCGCGCTCGGTCATCGCGTCGATGAACTCGTTGACCGTCGACTCCTCGTAGTCGGTCGTGAAGCTCGTCGAGAGCCAGAGCCCGTACGACCAGGCCGGCACTTTCGCGGGCCTGCCGACGAGCTGCGTGTAGCGCTCGAGCACCGCCTCGGGGCTGCCGCCGCCGATGACGTAGTAGGTGAGGCGCTCGCCTGGCACCGAGAATTGGACCCGCTCGACGGCCTCCGACCCCACCTCGAAGCTGACGTGACCCGCGTTGTCGACGAGCACGCCGTATCCACGACTGCTCAGGTAGAACGGCACGTTCTTGTAGGCCTGCTCGCTCGACGTCCCGCCGTCGGCGTTCCAGACGTCGACGGTCTGCCCGTTTTTGACGAGCGGCCCGAACCGCTCGCCGAGGCCGTAGATGACCTCGCCGACGTCGAGCGAGAGCTGCTCGTGCAGGTAGTTCTCGGCGAGCGGCAGCGCCATGCCTGACCTGGGCGGGCCGACGACCCCCGGGTCGACCTGCGCGTCGCGCTGCAGGCCGGCGTAGCCGACGGAACGGTGCCCGCTGCTGGTGAGCACGCGGCCCTCCGACTCGAAGGACAGCGACCACGGCGCGCCGCGGGTCGCGCGCAGCGTCAGGCTTCCCGAGGTCAGCGTGCCCTCGAGCTCGTCGAGGTCGACCTTCGCGTGTCCGCTGGTGGCGCCGGGGAGCGAGAAACCGAGCGGGGGCCTCCCGCCCTGGTGGTGCTCAATCGTCACCCCGATGACGTCCGGGAGGGGCGAGTGGATCGAGACGGTCAGCACTGGCCTGTTCAGCGTGTCGCCTCGCGTGCCGATGGCCTTCGTGGGGGCCGTGATCTGCAGGGCCGCTCCGTCGTGCGACCTCTCGATGTCGTACGCCTCCTGCGCGTACAGGACCTCGACTCCTGGGCGGATCTGCCAGAACCCGTCGGTGAACTTCATGGTTGCCTTTCGGACTACTTGACTGCGCCCGCGGTGATACCGCGCGTCAGCGTGCGTTGGAAGATGAGGAAGAAGATGAGCGTCGGGATGACGCCGAGCAGGGCGGATGCGCTGGTCGTGGTGACGTCCATCATTCGGTCGCCCTGGAGGACGCTGACCGCGACGGGCACGGTCTGCGACGCGTTGCTGACGAGGAACGTCAGCGGGATGAGGAACTCGTTCCAGGTCCAGATGAAGAAGAAGATGATGAGCACGCTCAGGGTGGGCATGCTGATGGGGAACACCACTCGCCACAGCACCGTCCAGCGGCTGGCCCCGTCGAGCGCGGCGGCCTCGAGGATCTCCTTCGGGAAGGTGCCGAGCACGGATGCGAGCAGGTAGGTGCCGAAGGCGCTCTGGATGACGGTGAAGATGATGACGACGCTCCACGGGTTGTCGTAGAGGCCGACCGCTTTGAACATGTTGTAGAGCGGGTAGAGGAGCGCTTCCTGCGGCAGCAGGTTCGCGAAGAGGAACGCGACGATGATCCACATCCGTCCCCGCACGCGCCCCACCCCGATCGCGTACGCGTTCAAGAAGGAGATGAGCACGGCCGCGACCGCGACGGTGCCGGAGATCCAGATGGAGTTCCACAGCTTCTGCGGGAAGTTCGTGCGCTCCCAGAACGCGACAATGCCGTCGAAGTAGAGGGAGGAGGGGAAGGCGAGCGGGCCGCCTGCGCTGTAGTCGCTCGGCGACTTGAACGAGTTGAGCAGGATGAGGAGGAACGGGAAGACGATGATGAGCCCGCCGATCACCGTGAGGGTGATCGCGATCCAGTCCTTGCCGTTGGGTGCGAGGTACTTGGACCTGGGGCGACGAGGGGTCCGCTGCTTGGAGGCTGCTTCTGTGGTCATAGTCCTGCACGCTCCTTCCGCTCCACCGAGGTCTGCGCCCTGATGAAGAAGATCGCGACGATGGCGATGACGATGGTGAGGGCGGTGGCGATCGTTGCGCCGTAGCCGACCTGCTGTGACTGGAAGAACTCGCTGTACGCGTAGTAGCTCGGTACGAGCGTGCTCGTGCCCGGGCCGCCTCGGGTCAGCACGTAGATGGGCCCGAAGACCTTGAGCGCCGCGATCGTGCACGTGAGGGTCACGACGAACACCTCTGGGCGGATCTGCCCGAGCGTGATGGCGGTGAACCGGTCCCACCAGCCGGCCCCGTCGAGCTCGGCGGCCTCGTACAGCTCGGGGTCGACGCGCTGGAGCGCCGCCATGAAGATCACGATGGGGTAGCCGAGCTGCACCCAGACCAGCACGAGCATGATGCTGAGCAGCGCCGTGTCGGGGCTCCCGAGCCAGTTGCTGGCGAGCGCCCCCAGCCCCACGGACTCGAGCATGACGTTGAGCGCCCCGTTCTCCGGGCGCAGGATCCAGCCGATCACGATGCCCGCGATGGCCATGGGCAGGATCTGCGGCAGGTAGTAGGTCGCGCGGAGGAAGCTCGCGATGCGCCCGCCGAACTTCTTGCCGACGACGTCGAAGAGCACGACGGCAACAAGCAGCCCGAGCGCAGTCGGGACGATGACCATGGCGACGATCATCGCGATGGTGTTGCGGAACGACGCCCAGAACGCGGAGTCGCCGAACAGTTTCACCCAGTTCTCGAGCCCGATGAACTCGGGAGGCCGGATGCCGCGGTATTCGGTGAAGCTGAGGTAGACGTTCCAGAAGAGTGGGACGACGATGACGACGATGAGGAGCAGGGCGCACGGAATCAGGTACAGCCACCAGCCCCACCGTGATGCGCCGCGCTCCGGGAAGGAGCTGACGTCGGCGGGAAGCGCCCCGCGCGTTCGTTTCTTCGCAAGCTGAAGCTGAGCCATGGTGAGTTCTCTTTCAGAATCCGCGGGCCGGGGCGCGGGTGGCGCCCCGGCCCGCATCTGATTACTCGCGGAAGTCGACCGCGTAGGAGTCGTACGACTGGCCGAGGCTGTCGAGCACCTCGTCGGAGGTCTTCGTCTTGTTCACGAGTTCCTGGAGCTGCGCGACGAGCTCGTCGTAGAAGGTGGGCGTCGGCCAGTCTGGGTAGAAGGCCAGCCCGTCCTTCTCGTTGATGTCGTTGAAGGCGGAGATCAGTTCCTGGCTCTTCGGGTCGGTGATGTCATCGACCTCGGCCGCGACGGGGAGGCCACCGTTGTTGCCGATGATCGCCTGGATCTCGGGGCGCATCGTGATCTCGATGAACTTCATGGCGAGGTCAGGGTCGCCGGCCGCCGCAGGCACGACCCACATGTTGCCCGCGGAGCCGAGGCTCAGCTCGGTCTCGGGGAACGGGACGATGCCCCAGTCGAAGCCGGAAATCTCGTCGACGAAGCGTCCGTACCACCAGCTGCCGGAGACGAAGATCGGCGCGTCGCCGTTGATGAACGACACTCCCGCATCCTCGGCCTTGAGGCCGGAGGCGTTCGGGGAGATGTAGCCGGCGTCGACGTACTCGACGATCTTGTCGGTCGCGGCCTTCATGGCCTCGCTCTGCCAGTCGACCTCGCCTTCGTAGAGCTGGTAGTCGTTGACGAAGTCGCGGTCGGACTCCTGGAGCACGAACTGGTACCAGAGCTGGCCGAGCGGGTACTCGAGCCCGGCCTGCGCGAGCGGCGTGATGCCGGCGTCGCTGAAGGTCTTGAGGGCGCCCTCGAACTCGTCCATGGTGGTGGGCACCTCGATGCCCTGCTCGGCGAACGCCGCCTTGTTGTAGTAGACGGTCACGAACTCGCCATAGTTGGGCACGCCGTACCATTCGCCGGAGCCCATGACGCCGTCTTCGCTGTAGCGCGCCGTCGTCTGGAGCGCTGGGGCCAGCTTGTCGGCCCAGCCGTACTCCTCGACGGATTCGGTGATCGGCGTGAGCAGGCCCTGGCTGGCGAGCAGCCCGGCCGTCGCGTTGCCCTTGGTGTATTCGAGGATGTCTGGAGCCTGGTCAGAGTTGAGCACCTGGCTGGCCGTCTGTCGGATCTGCTCGAAGCTCTTCTCCTCGAACTCGACCGTCGCACCGGTCTCTTCCTCGAAGATCTTGATGGCTTCGTCCCAGGCGATGCCCATGGCGCTGTTCTCGGCTTCGAAGTGCCAGAGGGTCAGCACCCCGTCGCCTTCCGGAGCGCTTGGACTGCAGCCCGCCAGGGCGAGGCTGCTGGCCGCGATCATCGCCGCGGCGACCCATTTCTTACGCACGAGTGAACTCCCTTGTTCGTCCTGCAGACACGTCGGCCACGCCGACGAAGTGACGTCAGCCGTCCGAACTGACGTGACGGATGCTTGCGTCGGGTCCGTCGGGCAACAGTCTGAGTCGATGCGAATGTTTTTGTCAAGCAGCGAAACAAATTAGGTGCGAGTGAGCAATCCTCGGATGGCGACGACCGCAGCCCCCTGCGCGTAGTTGTCGAAATGGAACGTCGGCCGCTCGATCCGCACCTGCGAGAAGTCGACCTGCTCGAGGTACTCGGTGGCGCCGGATACGAACTCGTCGTGCGCCAGGTCGAGCATGTGACACCCCTCGCCCATGATCGCGACGATCTCCGGGTCGACGGTGTTGACCGAGTCGGCAACCGCGACCCCGAGGGCGAACGCCGCGCTGCGGAACGCCGCCATCGCCTGTTCGTCGCCCCGCGCCGCACGCTCGAGCGCCACCGGGTACTCGCCGGGTCCGACGCCCGCGTTCACCTCGATCGCGGGCATGGTCACGAAGCTGTGGATGCAGTCCTGGTGCCCCTTCGCGCACGTCACGCCGCGCCCCGCCATGCGGCTGTGGCCGATGCGCCCGGCCCTCCCATGCGCGCCGGGCGCGGTGTCGTTGGCGACGACGAGGCCGCTGCCGATACCGGCCCCGAGCCCGTACACGACGAGCGAACGATGCGTGCCGAGCCCGCCGAACCAGTGCAGGGACGCCGCGAGCGCGTGCACGTCGTTCGACATCGACGTGGGCAGACCCGTGGCCTCCGAGATGAGCCGCGATAGTGCGATCCCGTCCCAGCCGAGGAAGTTCGACCGATGCAGGACCTCGACCCCGCCCACGTTCGAGACATCGCCGGCGACCCCAACTCCGATCGCCACCGCGAGCTGCGAGTCCGCCGTCACGTCCCCCACGAGGCGCGCGACCAGCGCGACCACCGCATCCACCGACCGATTCGGCAGCGGCGCCGAGGCCTTTCGGACGACCTGTGCCGTGAGGTCAGTGACGACCACGTACGCGGCCTCGCCCGTGAGCTTGACGCCGACGAAGTGCGCGCGTTCAGGGCGCAGGAAGAGGCTCTCCGACGGCCTGCCTCGGTGGCCCGAGGCCTGGATCTCGCCCTCTCCGAGGAGTCCGGCGTCGATGAGTTCGCGGGCGATGCGCGTGAGGCTCGTGCGCGAGAGCCCCGCAGCCTCAGCCAGCCGCGCTCTCGAGCGAGGCCCGCGGAGCAGCAGTTCGAGCAGGATGACGCCCTGCGTCTCACCGAGTTCAGGCCAGGGCTCGAAGGAGGCGGGAGTCGCGTCGCTCATTGCGCGAGCATAGCCCCGCTCCGAGCGCAGCCGACATCGCGCGCACATCCAGGCTGGCGACCCGGCGTGATCTCATATATGTTGGTCAACGCAACATTTTTGCGTTCAATGTCGAACTAGGAGGACCATGTCCACGCCAGCCCCCACCCCCGCCGACAAGTTCTCCTTTGGTCTGTGGACCGTCGGCTACAACGGGACCGACCCGTTCGGCGGCCCGACGCGCGCCGACCTCGACGTCGTGCACGTGGTCGAGAAGCTCGCCGAGCTCGGGGCCTACGGACTCACCTTCCACGACGACGACCTGTTCCCCTTCGGCTCGACCGACGAGGTGCGCGACTCGCAGATCTCGCGCCTCCGCGGTGCGCTGGATGCGACGGGCCTCGTCGTTCCCATGGTCACCACGAACCTCTTCTCGGCCCCCGTCTTCAAGGACGGCGGCTTCACCTCCAACGACCGCGACGTGCGCCGCTTCGCGCTGCGCAAGGTGCTCCGCAACCTCGACCTCGCAGCCTCGCTCGGCGCCGAGACGTTCGTCATGTGGGGCGGCCGCGAGGGCGCCGAGTACGACTCCGCGAAGGACATCCGCCAGGCGCTCGAGCGCTACCGTGAAGCCGTGAACCTGCTCGGCGACTACGTCACCGACAAGGGCTACAACATCCGCTTCGCGATCGAGCCGAAGCCGAACGAGCCCCGCGGCGACATCCTGCTCCCCACGGTCGGCCACGCACTCGCCTTCATCGAGACCCTCGAGCGCCCCGAGCTCGTCGGCGTGAACCCCGAGGTCGGGCACGAGCAGATGGCCGGGCTCAACTTCGCCGCGGGCATCGCGCAGGCGCTCTACCAGGGCAAGCTCTTCCACATCGACCTCAACGGCCAGCGCGGCATCAAGTACGACCAGGACCTCGTGTTCGGTCACGGCGACCTGCAGAACGCGTTCGCGCTCGTCGACCTGCTCGAGAACGGCGGCCCCGACGGCGGCCAGACCTACACGGGCCCGCGCCACTTCGACTACAAGCCC
This sequence comes from Pseudoclavibacter helvolus, assembly GCF_049707175.1. Classification (GTDB taxonomy): domain Bacteria; phylum Actinomycetota; class Actinomycetes; order Actinomycetales; family Microbacteriaceae; genus Pseudoclavibacter; species Pseudoclavibacter helvolus_A. Next base: position 100,391 of record NZ_JBNAFM010000010.1, read on the forward strand.
TCCCGCACCGAGGACGAGAAGGGCGTGTGGGAGTCGGCAGCGGCCAACATGCGCACCTACCTGCTCCTCAAGGAGCGCGCCGCCGCGTTCCGCGCCGACCCCGAGGTGCAGGAGGCACTCGCCGCCTCGCGCGTCGACGAGCTCTCCACGAACACGCTCGGCGAGGGCGAGACGTACGACGACTTCCTCGCCGACCGCTCGGCATTCGAGGACTTCGACGCCAACGCGTACTTCAACGGCAAGGGCTTCGGCTTCGTGCGCCTGCAGCAGCTGGCACTTGAGCACCTCATGGGCGCCCGCGGCTAACCACCCCGAGACCCGCACGACGGCCTCCCCCGTCCCCCGCGCAGAGCTGCGGCGGATGCACGCGCGTCCCACGACGCACGCGCATCCGCCCCAGCTCTGTCGTGCATCCCCAACGTCACCCGGCACCGCCAGGCCCGCCGCCCGGTGGGACTGACCCCGACCACCCAACCGCACCACAGCGCCCGCTCTACAGAAAGCAGACCATCATGCTCGTCGCCGGCTTCGACTCGAGTACGCAGAGCTGCAAGCTCGTCATCCGCGCCGCGGAATCGGGCGAGCTCATCCGGCAAGGGCGCGCCGCCCACCTCCCTGGCACGGAGATCGACCCAGCGCACTGGTGGTCGGCCCTCGAAGCCGCGACCGCGGCCGCGGGAGGGCTCGACGACGTCGCCGCGATCTCCGTCGCCGGACAGCAGCACGGCATGGTGGCGCTCGACGCCGACGGCCGCGTCGTCCGCGACGCCCTCCTCTGGAACGACACGAGAAGCGCTGGCGCCGCCCGCGACCTCATCGCCGAGTTCGGCCAAGAGAAGCTCGTCGAGCGCACCGGCCTCGTTCCGGTCGCCTCCTTCACCATCACGAAGCTCCGCTGGCTGCGCGACGCGGAACCGGAGAACGCCGCCCGCGTGGCCGCCGTCGCGCTGCCCCACGACTGGCTGACCTGGCGCCTCCTCGGCTACGGGCCCGCAGACGAGAGCCCCCTCGGCCCCGACCTCACGAAGCTCACCACCGACCGCTCCGACGCATCCGGAACCGGGTACTGGTCGCCGTACACCGGCGAGTACGACCGCGAGCTGCTCGTCGCGGCACTCGGCCACGACGTCATCCTGCCCCGAGTGCTCGGCCCCTCCGAGGTCGCCGGGACCACCCCGGCCGGCGCGCTCGTCGCCAGCGGCGCGGGCGACAACGCCGGTGCAGCACTCGGTCTAGGCGCCCGCGCAGGCGACGTGGTCGTCTCCATCGGCACCTCAGGCACCGTGTTCTCGGTCGCCGAACGCCCGGTCGTCGACCCGAACGGCGGACTCGCAGGGTTCGCGGACGCAACCGGCGAATACCTGCCCTTGTCGGCAACCCTCAACGCCGCCCGGGTCATCGACACGACCGCAGCCGTGCTCGGCGTCGACCACGAGCAGTTCGGCCACCTCGCAGCCTCAGCCCCGGTCGGCTCGGACGGCCTCGCCTTCGTGCCCTACCTCGACGGCGAGCGCACCCCGGACCTGCCAGACGCGACCGCATCGCTGCTGGGCATGACCCGCGCATCCTTCACTCGCGAGAACCTCGCCCGCGCGGCCGTCGAAGGCATGCTCGGCAGCCTCGCCCAGGCACTCGACGCACACCGCGCCCTCGGCGTCGAGGCAAAACGCGTCATGCTCATCGGCGGCGCCGCCCTCAGCGAGGGAGTGCGAGCGGTCGCACCAACGCTGTTCGACGTGCCGGTCGAGATTCCAGCACCCGGCGAATACGTCGCCGACGGAGCCGCCCGTCAAGCCGCCTGGATCGCGACCGGTCAGCGCCCGGAGTGGCCCGTCGAGACGATCGCCCGCCTCGAGCCGAACCCCGACGCGCAGCTGCGCGCCAGGTACGCCGCCGCAGCCCAGCTCACGCGCGACAGCGAAGAGCGCGGCACCGGACTGCGCGCCGTCTGAAGCAGAGACGCAGAGACGCAGAGGAGGGCGGTGCGCAGGCGCACCGCCCTCCTCTGTGTAACCGAGACCGGCCGAAGCAGTGTCGAGCCCAGGCTCGACCTCGTCCCGGCCGACCCCAGGACCTAGGCCTGGATGGTCTCGACCGTCTCCACCTTCGTGCCGGATTCGACCTCGATCTTGCGAGGCTTCGCGCGCTCGCTCACCGGGACGGTGACCGTGAGCACGCCGTGCTCGTAGCTGGCCGCGATGCGCTCGGTGTCGAGCCCCTGGCCGAGTGTGAACTGCCGGAGGTAGCTGCCGCCGCTGCGCTCCTTCACGAGCCACTTCGCGCCCTCGGCGTTTGTGGTGCTGCGCTCAGCCCGGATCGTGAGCTGCTGGCCGTCGAGGTCGACGTCGATCGAGCTGGGGTCGATGCCCGGCAGGTCGGCGGTGAGGATGTAGTGGTCGGCCTCACGGTAGAGGTCGATGGGCATCGAACGCGGGCTGTTCGGTGCTCCTTGGAAAAGTCGTTCCATTTCCTGGAACGGATCGAAGACGCGTGCCATGTCGTTTCCCTTCCTTGCATGCACAATGTGCATTGAACTTGAGTCGACCGTTGTCAACTTCCGTAGAAAGGAAATTAGCACTCACCACAAGCGAGTGCCAGAAAATTCGCTGAGAAGCCCGTCAGCCCAGGGCGAACGGGGTGCCCTCAGTGGAAACGATGGTCCTGCACCGTCATCCGCGGACCGTGCTTCGGCCGCGGATTGCCCGCGAGCTTGATGAGCCGCACAACCCGCTCACGGTGCCCACGCCATGGCTCCAAGAGCTCGCGCATCCCGTCGTCATCGACGTCGCAGCCCGCAAGCGCCCACCCGACCATGTTCGGGATGTGATAGTCGCTGAAGCTCGGGGCGTCAGGGTCGCCGTGCGAGCGCTGCACGGTCTCGTTGGCCGTCCACACCCCAACGCCAACGATCGACCGAAGACGCCGCAGGGGCTCCTCGGAGCCGGTCGGCAGGCTTGACGCTCGCTCCAACGCGGAGGCCACGGTCGCCGCACGAATCACCGTGCCCGTGCGCGAATGATCGACACCCGCGCGATGCCAGTCCCAGCTCGGAATGCGCCGCCACTGCTCGGGGCGCAGCGGGAGCCGTAAGTGGCGCGGCACCAGACCGACCGGCCCAGGAGCCGCGTCTGCGTAGTCGCGGTGCAGGATGTCCCACGCTCGATGCGCCTCGAGGCCAGTGATCTTCTGCTCGATGATCGCGGCGCTCAGCGCCTCAAACACCGCCCCGGTCTTCGGAAGGCGGAGGCCCTCGTTCAGCCGCCGCACCTCGGCCAGCTCGGGGAGCGCATCCAGGCGCAACTCGCCCCAGTCGTCGTCACGCCCGAGGAGCGCAGGGGCTTCATCAACAGCGATCTCGGCCGCCTCGCCCCACGAGACGATGCGGATGCCCTCCCGCGCCTGCCGGAAGACCGTCGTCGCACCGCCCGCGAGCGCGTGCGAAGTGCGCCACACGTCGCGCGACACGGGATGCACCCAGCAGGTCGGGTCACGCCTGCCGCGCATGAGCGGCGACAGCGTCTGCAGCACATCGACCGGCTGCACCGGCCGATAGAGCGACATGACCCGATCTGGCATAACACCAGCGTAGGCACCACCTCCGACAACGGCACCACGTGGACCCGCGACCGCGCTCACCGGAACGGCTCGGCTCGGCTCGGCTCGGCTCGGCTCGTAAAATCGCACCATGGCTGTTCCCAAGATCGTCCTCTACTACGCGTTCGCGCCCCTCGCCGACCCGGAGGCGATCCGCCTCTGGCAGCGCGACCTCGCGGCGTCGCTGGGACTCCGGGGGCGCATCCTGATCTCGAAGGACGGGATCAACGGCACGCTCGGCGGTGAGCTGAACGCGCTCAAGCGCTACGTGCGCACCACACGCGAGTACCCCGCGTTCAAAGATGCCGACTACAAGTGGTCCGAGGGGACGGGGCTCGACGAGCGCGGACAGAGCCTCGACTTCCCGCGCCTCAGCGTGAAGGTGCGCGACGAGATCGTGAGCTTCGGTGCACCAGGAGAGCTGGAGGTCGACGCCAACGGCGTCGTGGGCGGGGGCACGCACCTCGCCCCAGAGGAGCTGCATGCGCTCGTCGAGGAACGCGAAGACGTCGTCTTCTTCGACGGACGCAACGCGATCGAGGCGCGGATCGGCCGCTTCGAGGGTGCAGTCGTGCCCGAGACCGGGACCACGCGAGACTTCATCGCAGAACTCGAGTCAGGCAAGTACGACGACCTGAAGTCGAAGCCCGTCGTCACGTACTGCACCGGCGGCGTCCGCTGCGAGGTGCTCTCGGCACTCATGATCAAGCGGGGCTTCAGCGAGGTGTACCAGCTCGACGGCGGCATTGTGCGCTACGCCGAGCAGTTCGGCGACGAGGGGCTCTGGAAAGGGTCGCTCGCGGTCTTCGACGCCCGTGAGCACCTCGAGTTCGGCCCGAACACCGAGAAGCTCGGACGCTGCCGGGAGTGCACGGCACCCACCCACCGCACCCAGAACTGCAGCGACCCATCCTGCCGCGAGCGGTTCGTCGCCTGCGAGACCTGCGGCCAGCGCCAACTGCACTGCGCGACACACGGCAGCGCACCCGCCACGGTCGACGCCGCCTGACGCCGCCTGACGCCGAGCAGAACTTGCGCCCCGACGAGACACCTTCCGGTCGGTGACACGCCGGTCTCTGGAAGCGATCTTCACAAGTTTTCGGCCGCATCCGCAGGCCCACAGCGCCACCCGTCTTGCCGCAAGATTTGTGGTGACCTGGAACAAAATTGCGTCCCCACCCACCTCGGTGCGCACAGACAGGGCTTCTCACCGCTATCGTGTGTAGCGGCAGTGAAACATTGCCGATACAAACCATCCGTAGATTCGCAGAGTGGCGAATCATCGCTTGCAGAAATAGCAGTTCCAGAATCTCGTTCAGTCGTCGTGCTCAGGCCGACTCGCACTGGAGGTACTCCGTGCCCCTTCTCCTCAGTCCGCTTCCGCCAGTCGGTTCGCGCTCAGCGACCGCCAGGCGTTCCCGGCTCACCCAAACCCACCGAACGCTCGCGGCGCTCGCCATGGCGCTCTTCGCGTTCCTCGGCGTCTTCGCGATGGCCGGCCCCGCCAACGCGGAAGCCGAGCCCGTCGACGACGAGTCGCCGTACTCGATCAGCGGCATCCTCAACTTCGAGGGCGAGCCCGTCGAGGGCGTCTCGCTCACCGTCGAAGGCGGCGGCTACACCGAGACGGTGGAGTCGGGCGAGGATGGCCGCTGGCGCGTTCCCGTCCCCGGCCCGGGCGACTACACGGTGACGCTGGACACGGAGACCCTCCCCGACGGCGTCGACCTCCGCAACGAGGACGGCGCGACCGCCCAGGTCACCGAAGACGAGTGGTCGACGACCAACGTCGGACGCCTCTTCGCCCTCGGCGAGGACACGAGACAGAGCAGCAACTTCGGATCGCAGCTCATCGAGCGCCTCGTCGCCGGACTCAACTTTGGCCTCCTCATCGCACTCGGCGCGATCGGCATCACACTGATCTTCGGCACGACTGGCCTGAACAACTTCTCGCACGGCGAGCTGGTCACGTTCGGCGGCCTCATGGCATGGCTCTTCGCGGTTGTCATGGGCCTCAACATCTTCGTGGCCATCATCATCGTCGTCATCCTCGGTGCCGCCTTCGGCTGGGCGCAGGACGCGGCGCTCTGGAAGCCGCTGCGCAAGCGCGGTGTGCGCCTCGTGCCCGCCATGATCGTGAGCATCGGCCTCGGCCTCGCGCTGCGCTACGTCTACCAGCTGTTCTTCGGGGGCGCGATCCTCCCGATGAGCTCGGTGGGCCTGAGCGGTGCGATCGAGTTCGGTCCGGTTCGCATCACCGTCGGCTCCCTGCTGAGCATGACCATCTCCATCGTCACGCTGGTGCTCGTCGGTCTGTTCCTCACACGAACGCGCGTCGGCAAGGCGACCCGCGCGGTCTCCGACAACCCGTCGCTCGCAAGCGCATCCGGCATCAACGTCGACCGCATCATCCGCATCGTCTGGACCACGGCCGGCGGCCTCGCCGCCCTCGCAGGCGTCATGCTCGCCCTCTACCGCCAGTCCTCGTGGGACATGGGCTTCCAGGTGCTGCTGCTCATGTTCGCGGCCGTCACCCTCGGTGGCCTCGGCTCCGCCTACGGCGCCCTCGTCGGATCGCTCGTCGTCGGCATCTTCGTCGAGCTCTCGACCCTCTTCATCCCCGCCGACCTGAAGTACGCGGCGGCGCTCCTCATCCTCATCCTGGTCCTGCTCGTCAGGCCCCAGGGCATTCTCGGCCGCCGCGAGCGAGTCGGCTAGGAGACGAACATGGACTGGTCAAACATCCTGAGCAACGCCGTCGGCGAGCTCCTCAGCCCCACCACCGCTGCCTACGCGCTCGCCGCGATCGGCCTCGGAATCCACTTCGGCTACACCGGCCTCCTCAACTTCGGTCAGGCCGCGTACATGCTGCTCGGCGCGTACGCGTTCGCGATCCCGACGATCAGCCTCGGCTGGCCGCTCTGGGCCGCTGTGCTGTGCGTCATCGTGGTCTCGGTCGTCTTCTCGTTCATCCTCGGTGTCCCGACACTGCGGCTTCGAGCGGACTACCTGGCCATCGTGACGATCGCCTCAGCCGAGATTTTGCGGTACATCGTGACCACGACGGGCCTCACGCCTGTTACGGGCGCAGCAAATGGCCTCAACGGCTTCAAGGGCACCTTCGCCGCGATCAACCCGATCCCAGACGGCACCTACGGCTTCGGCCCCTTCACGTACAACGCCTACGACTGGTGGACCCGCATCGTCGGCTGGGGCCTCGTGATCCTCGCGACGCTCCTCGTGTGGGCGCTCATGCGTAGCCCATGGGGTCGCGTAGTCCGCGGCATCCGCGAAGACGAGGATGCCGTGCGCAGCCTCGGCAAGAACGTCTTCGCCTACAAGATGCAGGCCCTCATCACCGGTGGTCTCCTCGGCTCGCTCGCCGGCATCATCTTCATCCTGCCGAGAGCCGTGCAGCCCGCGAACTACACGACGGGCCTCACGTTCTTCATCTGGACGATCATGCTGCTCGGTGGAGCCGCGACGATCTTCGGCCCCATCGTGGGCGCCATGATCTTCTGGGTGGTCCTCTCCCTCACGCAGGGCGTGATCAACGGGCTCATCGAGTCGGGAGCGATCACCTTCCTCTCCATGACGCAGGGCGCCCAGCTCCGCTTCATCATCGTCGGAATCGCGCTCATGCTGCTGGTGGTCTTCAGACCCCAGGGCATCTTCGGAAACAAGAAGGAGCTGAGCTTCAGTGCCTGAGCAGACGAGCCCACCAACGGGCATCCTCCCCACCCACGAATTCGTCGACGGCAAGGTCGGCCCCGGCTGCAAGAAGGTCGACCCGATCGTCATCGCCGACGGCGTCACCAGGCAGTTCGGCGGCAACACCGCCGTCAACGTCAAGCACCTCGAGATCCCGCGCGGCAAGATCACGGCCCTCATCGGGCCCAACGGTGCCGGTAAGACGACGATGTTCAACCTGCTGACCGGCTTCGACAAGCCAAACACCGGCACGTGGTCGTTCGACGGCACCTCGCTCGCGAACGTGCCCGCCTTCAAGGTGGCCCGCTCCGGCATGGTCCGCACCTTCCAGCTGACCAAGTCACTGGGACGCATGACAGTGCTCGACAACATGCTGCTCGGCGCCGACCAGCAGGGCGGGGAGGGCATGCTGCGCGCGCTGTTCAAGCCGCTCTGGCGCGATCGCGAGACGGAGATCACGGCCAAGGCCGACGAGCTCCTCGCGCGATTCAAGCTCGACGCGAAGCGCGAGGACTACGCGGCGTCCCTCTCCGGCGGACAGCGCAAACTGCTCGAGATGGCGCGAGCCCTCATGAGTAGCCCGAAGCTCATCATGCTCGACGAGCCCATGGCCGGCGTCAACCCGGCCCTCGTGCAGTCACTCCTCGGTCACGTCAAGGAGCTCAAGAACGACGGCACCACGGTGTTGTTCGTCGAGCACGACATGCACATGGTCACCAACATCTCCGACTGGGTCGTCGTCATGGCCGAAGGCCAGATCGTCGCCGAGGGTCCGCCCGAGACGGTCATGAAGGACCAGGCCGTCATCGACGCATACCTGGGCGCCCACCACGACCAGGACCTCGGCGACCTCGACATCCAGGAACTGGAAGTCGAGCGCATCGCGGAGGAAGAGGGCGTCGCGGCGGCCGCCGAATACGAGGCGGAGGTGCTGGGCACGACCACCATCGCCGAGGAGATCGCCGAGGCCAAGGCCGAGACCGAGCCCGGCACGACGTCCGGCACGACGGAGAGTGACAGCAAATGAGCGAGACGCAGCCCACCGCATCCGCTGCCGGCACGACGGCGGCACCCAAGGGCGACGCGGTCCTGTCGACGGTCGACCTCGTCGGCGGCTACCTGCCCGGCGTGAACATCCTCAACGGGTGCTCGATCGACGCCTACCCGGGTGAGCTGATCGGCATCATCGGGCCGAACGGCGCCGGCAAGTCGACGGTGCTGAAGGCCATCTTCGGGCAGATCAAGATTCGCGGCGGCAGCGTCATGCTGAAGGGCGAGGACATCACGGGCCTGCGCGCCGACAAGCTCGTCGCGAAGGGCGTCGGGCTGGTCCCGCAGAACAACAACGTCTTCCCGTCCCTGACCATCGAAGAGAACCTCGAGATGGGGCTCTTCCTGCGCCCCAAGGTCTTCAACGAGCGGTTCGACTTCGTCGCCAGCCTCTTCCCGGAACTCGGGAAGCGGCGCAAGCAGCGCGCGAGCTCGCTGTCGGGTGGCGAGCGGCAGATGGTCGCCATGGCCCGCGCCCTCATGATGGACCCGTCGGTGCTGTTGCTCGACGAGCCCTCCGCTGGCCTCTCGCCCGTCCGCCAGGACGAGACGTTCCTGCGCGTTCGTCAGATCAACCGCGCCGGCGTCTCCGTCATCATGGTCGAGCAGAACGCACGCCGCTGCCTGCAGATCTGCGACCGCGCCTACGTGCTCGACCAGGGCAAGGACGCGTATACGGGCACCGGACGAGAGCTCCTCAACGACCCCAAGGTCATCGCCCTCTACCTCGGCACGCTCGCGGCCGACGAGCAGGCGAAGGACGCGGCGCCAGGCGAGGCGCACTAGCCGCGACGCCGGGCACGGCGCACGAGCCACGAGCATCCACCACTCGATCGGGCGGGGCGGACTCCAGCGCAAGCTGGGGCCGCCCCGCCCTTTTGCTTGCAAGCCGCGAGCTCCTGCGCGCACCCCGCGAAGGCCCACGAAGGCCCATCGCTGCCAGCAATAGTGCCGCTCTCCCGCACTCAGTTCTGAGCGCTGCCAGCCAAAACGCCGTTCTCAGCGCATCGAAAGGGCCGGATGGCTGGCAGCGATCGGAGAATCGGAGGGCATCGCGCTGACACGCAGCAGGCCCAGCGGTGCGGCGAGACGGGACGGCGCGGGACGGGGCTAGGCGCAGGCGGGGCTAGGCGCAGGCGGGGCGGGGCTAGGCGCCGGCGAGGCGAAGCGCAGGCGGGGCGGGGCTAGGCGCCGGCGAGGCGAAGCGCAGGCAAGGCGAAGCGCAGGCAAGGCGAAGCGCAGGCAAGGCGAAGCGCAGGCAAGGCGAAGCGCAGGCAAGGCGAAGCGCGGCGAAGCGAGGCGAAGCGAGGCGAAGCGAGGCGAAGCGAGGCGAGGAGGCGGGGGCGAGGGCGAGCGGGCGGGCGGGCGAGCGGATGCGCGGCTCGCGCACGCGGAAGGGCCCGGGATGCGCGCATCCCGGGCCCTTCGCTCAGCGTGTCAGCTTAGAGCTGGCCAGCCTCTTCTCCGATGTTGGAGTAGGTGTTGCCGTTGCCGTACTGGTAGATGCCGATGGTGGCTTCGGACGGGTCGCCGTTCTCGTCGAACGAGATCGGGCCGGAGACGCCGTCGTAGTCGATGTCGGTGCCAGCTTCGAGGAGCGCGACGCAGTCTGCGTAGGTGGTGCACTTCTCACCGTCTGCGGAGACCTTCTGCATGTTGTCCTTGATGGTGGCCGGGTCGGCCGCGCCGCCAGCCTGCGCCGCGAGTGCGGCGAGGATGACTGCGTCGTACGACTCAGCGCCGTACGTGTAGTCCTTCAGCTCCGGGTCGATGCCGAGCAGGCGGGCGCGGAAGTCGTCGGAGGCGACGACGCCGGGGATGGTTCCCTTGGCGCAGTTCAGCGTGCCCTCTTCGAAGTCAGCGGAGTAGTCGGCCATGTTGCCGTCGACCATGTACAGCTTGTCGGCCGGGAAGCCCTTGGTGCCGATAAGCTGCGGGACGATGGTCGCCGTCTGGTCGAACGCGACGAGCGCGATCGCGTCGGGGTCGGCTGCCGTCACGGCGTCGATCTGCGCCGAGAACTGGCTGTCGCCTTCGTTGAACGCTTCGGAGGCGACGACTTCGCCACCGGCAGCCTCGACTGCCGTGGTGATGCTCTCGGAGAGGCCCGAGCCGTAGGCGTCGTTCAGGTAGATGATGCCGACGGATGCGTTGCCGTCGTTGACGATCGTGTTTCCGTTGACGCGTCCCTGGAGGATGTCGGAGGGGGCTGTGCGGAAGTAGAAGCCGTTGTCGTCGTAGGTGCTGAACTCAGCCGAGGTGTTGGCCGGGGAGATCTGCACGACGCCGGCGCCCGTGATCTGGTCGATGACGGTCATCGAGACGCCCGAAGATGCGGCGCCGACGATGGCGGAGACGTTCTGGCTCAGCAGGTCGGTGACCGACTGCGTGGCGATGTCGGTCGACGTGTCGCCCGAGTCACGGTGGACGACGCTGATGTTGCCGCCGAGCACACCGGACGGCGAGGCGTTGATCTCGGCGACGGCGAGGTCGACGCCTGCGATCTCGGGCGGGCCGAGGAAGGCGAGGGTTCCGGTCTGCGGCAGCAGCGAACCGATCTTGAGCGCTTCGGAGCGCTCCTGAGCGGCGGGCGCTTCGGCCGGCGAGACCTCCGTTACGGTCTCAGCCGCGTCCGGGCCGCAGACCGCGGCTGCGGTGTCGCCGTCTGCAGCTGGCTCGCCAGCGCTGTCGCCTGATGATGAGCATGCAGCCAACATGAAGACGCCGACGCTCATGGCGGCGATTCCTGTGGTGATGCGCACCTTCCTGGAGGGAGACGACTTGGCAAAGTTACTCATGGTGCTCCTTTATACGTAAGCAGAGAGCGAGCGCCGCGCAGCGGCGCCCGGATCTCAAGCTAGCCGCGGCACTGCGACCAACTGATTCATGCTTGTTACGAGTGAGTAAATCATGAGTCAGGGTCAGATGTGTATTTCACCATCGGCACGTGCGGAATGTCGTCCTCGAGGAAGTCCTCTCCGCAGCGCTCGTACCCGAATCTGGCGTACCAGCTCTCGAGATGCGCCTGCCCGTTGAGGGAGGTGCCGAGGCCCTCGCGCTCGGCGATCTCGATGAGGTGGCGGATGATCTGGGCCGAGTAGCCGCGCCCTCGGGCGTTCTCGGCGGTGACGACTCGCCCGATGGGTCGTGACCGCTCGGTCGGCAGGTGCTCGTCTGGCCAGCCGAGCGGGAGGAGTCTCGCGTAACTGTGTGGGTAGAGCGGGTCGTCTCCGATGAAGGCGTGCAGGGTGCCGTCGGCGAAGTCGGCAGCGTCGGGGTCGAGGTACACGCAGTCCTGCTCGACGACGAAGATGCTCGAGCGAAGGTGGAGGATGCCCCAGAGCTCTGCTGCGCTGAGTTCTGCGAAGGTGCGGACCGTGATCATGCCAGTCAGTGTGCCAGAGGGCTGGTGCGTCTGGGTTCGGTGTGCGGATGCCGGGGAGCTCCGAGGACCGCACCCTACGATGGCGCCATGGTTCGCGGATACCTGACGACGAAGTCCACCGACGACGCGGGGAAGCCCCGCATCGATGTCGCCTTCGATGAGCTCGGCGATGAGCTCTTCGGCGATGGCCACTTGCGGCGTGGCCAGGTGTTGGTCGATGTCGCCTATTCGAGCCTCAACTACAAGGATGCGCTGCTTTTGGCGGGCAAGCCCGGTGTGAGCCGAGCGGATGTGCTGGTGCCCGGCATCGATGTCGTCGGGGTGGTGCGAGAGTCGCGCACCGAGAACTTCGTGCCGGGCGACCGCGTCGTGCTGAACGGCGCCGGGCTCGGCGAGACCCGACACGGCGGCCTCGCGGAGCTGTGCCTCGTCGACGACGAGTCGCTCATCCACCTGCCCGAGGCGATGTCGCTGGTCGACGGGGCTGCGATCGGCACGGCCGGCTACACGGCGATGCTGTCGGTGCTCGCACTCGAGAAGCAGGTGGAGCCCGGGGACGGGGACGTGCTCGTGACGGGCGCCGCTGGCGGCGTCGGCAGCGTGGCGATCGCCCTGCTGTCCGGCCTCGGGTACCGGGTGGTCGCATCCACGGGCCGCGGCGGTCAGGAGGGCGACTACCTGCGGCGTCTGGGCGCCTCGGAGATCCTCGACCGGCACGAGCTCTCGGACGCCCCTGGCAAGCCGCTGCAGAGCGAGCGGTGGGCTGGCGCGATCGACGCCGTCGGCTCGACGACCCTCGCGAACGTGCTCGCGCAGACGAGGCGCGAGGGGCTCGTGACCTCGTGCGGGCTGGCACAGGGAACCGACCTGCCGACGACCGTCATGCCGTTCATCCTGCGCGGCGTCACGCTGCGCGGCATCAACTCGGTCGTGCAGAGCGTGGAGGTGCGGGCGGAGGCCTGGAACCGGCTGCTGGAGCTCGACAGCGAGCTGCTCGAGTCGATGACGGAGGTCATCGCCCTGGAGAAGGCGCTCGAGTACGCGCAGCCGATCCTCAACGGCAAGGTGCGCGGGCGCACGGTCGTCCGCGTTCGTGGCGACGCCTGAGCTGGCCGCGGCTGCCCTGCACGACACCGGATGTTCGCGGCCGGACCGCGCGTCAGCAGGTCTTGGCGGCCTGCTCGAGGTTCTCCGACGCCCAGGTGCCGAGCTGCTTGAGCACCGGGATGAGCCGCTGGCCTGCGGTCGTGAGCTCGTAGCTGACCGAGATGGGCGGCCCGTTGCTGACGGTGCGCGCCACGAGCCCCGCGGCCGCGAGCTCGCTCAGGCGATCGGAGAGGACGGCGTCGCTGATGCCGGTGACTGCGCGCCTGAGTTCGACGAAGGTGAGCGGCTGGGAGCCGAGCACGTCGATGATCATGCCGTTCCAGCGCTTGCCGAGCAGCGTGAACGCGAGCGAGACGGCACCATCGCACTCTGACTTGACGTGCTCCTGCGCTTGCTCTGCCATGCCGCCAGTGTACTCGTGCTAACCTGCGCAGAGTCGCTCTGGTTTTCATAGCGACTCTGTGAACTTGTTAGGAGCCCCCGCATGTCCCTTCTCCGTATCGACGCCAGCCTCCTCCCCGCCACCTCGGCCAGCCGTGCGCTCGGCGACCTGGTCGAAGCCGAGTGGACGCAGGCCCACCCCGACTCCGTCGTGACCCGACGCAACCTGATCGAGTCGCCCATCCCTGCCGACGCGTGGCAGAACGCGGTCTATGCGGGCTTCACCCCCGAAGAGGACCGCACCGAGGAGCAGCGCGCCGCCGTCGCCCTCGCCGCGCAGCTGGCCGACGAGCTCATCGAGGCGGAAGCCCTGCTCTTCACGGTCCCGCTCTACAACTACGGCGTCTCGCAGCACTTCAAGCTGTGGTTCGACCTCGCCTACACCGACCCGCGCACCAACCCGGGCAGCACCACCCTCGCCGGCAAGCCCGCGACCCTCGCGACGGTCCTCGGAGGCAACTACGACGAGGGCACTCCGAAGGAGGGCTGGGACCACTCCACCCCGTACCTCACGCGCCTGCTCCAGGATGTCTGGGGTCTCGACCTGCGCGTCGTCCAGCGCCCCTTCACGCTCGTCGGCGTGAACCCGGCCCTCGACGCCTTCGCCGACCTGGCCGCCGATCTCAAGGCCGACGCCGAGACGAAGGCGACCGAATCAGGCCGCGAGCTCGCGCAGCTCCGCGGCAAGGCCGACGCCGCCTAAGCCCGAGCTCGCCGCGGGCTGCCACGAGCCGCCCGCACCGCCGCATCCCGCCGCGCCCCGCCGCATCAACCTCGGGATGGGTTTCTCGCTTCGAGATGGGTTGCAACCCATCCGGAAGCGCGGAACCCATCCCGAGACGTGTATCTGGAGCGCGTGTCGTCGAGTCAAGACCGAAGCAGGCGCGCCACACCGAGCGCTTCAGCCCGCCGTTGAGCGCGTCAGCCAGGGACCGAGCGCGTCAGTCAGGGACCGAGCGCGTCAGCCAGGGGTCGAGCGCGTCAGCCCGCCGCCTGGTGCGCCTTGCGCCGGTCGGTGAGCTTCTCGAGCCAGCCGTTCACGACCTGCGCCAGCAGGCCCAGGAGGATGGCAGTCGCAACGGCGAGCACCATCATGAGCAGCGGGTTGTCGGTGCTGAACGACCCGAACACCGCGCCGATGACAACCGCGTATCCGACCCAGACGGCGCTCGCGAGCACCGAGAGCGGCAGGAACCTCGGCATCGACATGCGGGCGTCGGATGCGGCGAGCACGGTCGCGAGTCGCCCCATCGGCAGAAGCCTGACGGTCACCATGACCCATCTGGGCCTGGTCTTCAGCTGATCGCCGACGCGCGTCCGTACGGCCGTGAGCCGCCGCCCGTTCATCCAGCTCCACTTGCCAAACCCGATGCCTCGGGCCAGCCAGTAGGTGCCGATGTCGCCGAGCACCATGCCGACGACGCAGAAGGCGAAGAGGCCGAACAGGTTGATGAGGGCGGTCCACCCCTGGTCGCCTGCGGTGAGCGCGGAGAGGGCAACGACCAGCGATTGGCTTGGCAGGAACGTCACGACGCCGCCAATGAGGAGCACGAGGGCGATGACGGCGAAGCTCCAACCGGAGCCTCGCAGGTCGAGCACCCAGTTCGTCAGCTCTTCCACTCGGCGCCTTGGCCTCTCGTTCGTAGTTCGGGGATCACGCGACCCTAGGCGGGTGCCGAGGCGTTCGCGGCAGCCCGGGCCGCGGCCGGCAACGCAGCGAGGACGCGGTCGATGGCAGCGTCGTCGTGGGCGGCCGACACGAACCAGGCCTCGAACACGCTCGGCGGCAGGTTGACCCCCGCGTCGAGCATGGCCGCGAAGAACGGCGGGTAGCGCCAGGCTTCCTGTCGCTTGACCTCGTCTTCGTTGCGTGGGCCTCCTCCGGTGCCGGTCCAGCCGAGGGCCGCGCCGTCTCCGAAGGTGAAGCTGAAGAGGTTGCCGACGTTCTGCACCGAGTGGGCGACGCCCGCGGCGGTGAGCGCCTCGGAGGTGGCGGTGCGGATGCGCGCGGCGGCCGAGTCGACGCGTGCATACACGGAGGCGTCGGCGAGCGACAGGGTGGCGATGCCCGCGGCGACGGCGACGGGGTTTCCGGAGAGGGTTCCCGCCTGGTAGACGGGACCCTGAGGCGCCAGGTGGCTCATGACCTCTCGGGAACCACCGAGCGCGGCGACCGGCATGCCGCCGCCGATGACCTTGCCGAAGGTGTAGAGGTCTGCCTGCCACCCGCCCGAGGCCGCGCTCTTCTGCTCCTCGCCCCACCAGCCGGCGGGGCCGGTGCGGAACCCGGTGAGGACCTCGTCGCACACGAGCAGCGCGCCCTCGCTCGAGCAGAGTTTGGCGAGCTCGCGGTTGAAGCCGGGCTCAGGCGGCACGACGCCCATGTTCGCGGGCGAAGCCTCGGTGATGACGGCCGCGATCTGGCCGGGATGCTCGGCGAACGCGGCGCGCACGGCCTCGATGTCGTTGAACGGCACGACGATCGTCTGCGAGGTGATCGCCTCAGGCACGCCAGCGGAGCCTGGAAGCGCGAGCGTCGCGAGACCGGAGCCTGCCGCAGCCAGCAGCCCGTCGGAGTGGCCGTGGTAGCAGCCGGCGAACTTCACGATGAGGTCGCGCCCCGTGTATCCGCGCGCGAGCCGCAGCGCCGTCATCGTGGCCTCGGTGCCGGTCGACACGAGGCGCACCTGCTCGATCGGCGCGATTCGCTCGACGACGAGTTCCGCGAGGAGCGTCTCCGCCGGCGTCGGAGCCCCGAAGGACAGCCCGCGTGCCGCCGCATCTTGCACAGCCTCGACGACCGCGGGATGCGCGTGGCCCAGCAGCATGGGCCCCCACCCGCTGACCAGGTCGACGTACTCGTTGCCGTCGACGTCGGTCAGGTACGGGCCCTTCGCCGAAGCGGCGAACGGAGGCGTGCCGCCCACCGAGCCGTAGGCGCGGACAGGCGAGTTCACCCCGCCCGGGGTCACGTCGAGCGAGCGGGCGAAGAGGGTTGCTGAAGCTTCGTGGTTCATCGTGCATCCACTCTGCCACGGGCCACCGACACTGCCGTGCCCGATTGCTCGTTGAGGGCTCGAGCAAGCTCGCTCGCGTAGTAGGTCAGCACGGCGTCTGCACCGGCGCGACGAATGGAGGTGACGGATTCGGCGATCGCACGGTCACGGTCGATCCAGCCGTTGGCCGCTGCCGCCTCGATCATCGCGTACTCGCCGCTGACCTGGTAGGCCCAGACGGGCACGATCGACTCGGCCGCGACGTCGGCGAGCACGTCGAGGTAGGAGCCGGCCGGCTTGACCATGACAACGTCGGCGCCCTCCTCGATGTCGATGAGGGCCTCGCGCATGCCCTCGCGGCGGTTCGCGGGATCCAGCTGGTAGGTGCGGCGGTCGCCTTGCAGCTGCGAGTCCACGGCCTCTCGGAAGGGCCCGTAGAACGCCGACGCGTACTTCGCCGAGTAGGCGACGATGGCGACCTCGGTGTGCCCGGCCGCGTCGAGGGCGGTGCGAGCGCTGGCGACCTGGCCGTCCATCATCCCGGACATGCCGAGCATCGCGGCTCCTGCATCCGCCTGCGCGAGCGCCATGGCGTCGTAGCGCTCGAGGGTGGCGTCGTTGTCGACGCGGCCACGCGCATCCAGCACCCCGCAGTGGCCGTGGTCGGTGAACTCGTCGAGGCACAGGTCGGTCTGCACGACGATGTCGTCCCCGAACTCGTCGGCGAGCGCTCGCGCCGCCACGTTGAGGATGCCGTCGGGATCGGTCGCTCCCGAGCCGATCGCGTCGCGCGTCTCAGGCACGCCGAAGAGCATGACCCCGCCGACGCCGAGCGACGCCGCCTCCTCCACCGCGCGGCGGAGCGACTCAAGCGAGTGCTGCTGCACGCCGGGCATCGACGAGATCGCGATGGGTTCGCTGACCCCCTCGCGCACAAACAGCGGCAGGATGAGGTCGTTCGGGTGCACGCGCACCTCGCGGACCTGGCGGCGCACGGCGTCGCTCTGGCGCAGGCGGCGTGGCCTGCGGCTCGGGGAGATCATGCGATCGTGTCCTTCCTCAGAGTGCAGGGCCGTGGTTCGCGTCTGCGCGACCCTGCGTGAATTGCCGCAGCGTTCTCACGCAGCGTCTGCGGACCTCAGCGGTCTCCTGGGGTCTGCCCGCGGCCCTCGTCGAGCGCCGGGATGTCTTCCTTCGGCACGGGCTTGCTGTCGTGCTCGGCCTGCAGCTCAGCCTCGAACGCGCGGAGCGCCTTGAGGTCGATGGCCTCGGTGACGGGCATGTCGCTACCGCTCGCGAGCCACTCGAGGCCGTCGAGGAGCGAGGCTACCGAGCGCTGCTTGGCGACGACGTCGACCCGAAGGCCGAGCTGCCTTGCGTCCTTCGCCGTGCGGGGGCCGATCGCGGCGATGTAGATCTCATCCGGGATCGGCGAAAACTGCTTGTCGACCTGCTCGGCCACCGAGCCGCTCGTCACGAGGATCGCGCGAATGCGGCTGTTGCGGATGTCGTACTGGATGCTCTCGGCGGCCGGAACGCCGACGGTGCGGTACGCGACGACCGAGTCGACGAGGTGGCCGCGCCTGGCGAGCCCTTCGGCGAGCGTCGGACGCGCGACCTCGGAGCGAAGCCACAGCACCGAGATGGGTGGCTGGTGGCGCGCGGCCTCCGCCCACTCGAGCAGCAGGCCCTTGGCCGAGTTGTCGTGGGTCGGCACGAAGTCCACTCGGTAGCCGGCCGTCGTCAGCGACGCGGCCGTCGTCTCGCCGACCGCCGCGATGAGCGTGTGGTCCGGCACCTTGACGCCCAGCGAGTGCATCACATCCGCCGCAGTTGCGCTCGTCACGGCCACCCAGTTGTAGTGGCCGCTCTCGAGGAGGCGGATCTTCTCGGCCAGGATGCGCGAGTCGCTCTCGTTCGGGCTCGCGAAGTTGATGAGGGGCGCGGTGATCGGGAAGGCGGAACGGGCCCGCACGGCCTCTGCGACGTCGCCGCCCCAGACCCCTCCGCGAGGTACGAGGATCTTCCAGCCCTTCAGCGGTGCATCCATCGCGGCTCCTCCGTTCACGTCAGGACCCTCCGTTCAGGCTGTTCAGGCCATCAGCGCGGCAGCACCCTGATCGAAGAGGTCCGTCGAGATGAGCGTGACCAGTTCTGCCTGGGCGGCTTCGAGTGCATGGGGGTCGGAGACCTCCACGGCACGCCTGCTGGAGACCCGCGAAGATCCGTCTACTGCATACACGGTAGCCCACGCCTCGAACTTTCCGTCCGCGTATCGGGCGGTTGCGCCGACCGGAGCCGCGCATCCGGCCTCGAGCGTCGCGAGAATGCCACGTTCGACGAGCACCGCCGCACGCGCCGCAGGGTCGTCCAGCTGCGCGACCCCCGCTGGGGCGTCGTCGTCGCGAACCTCGATGGCGAGGCAGCCTTGCCCTGGGGCGTTGGGGAAGTGTTCGAGGTCGAAGCGCTCGGTGATGGCGTCGCCGAAGCCGAGGCGTTCGAGCCCCGCCGTGGCGAGCACGACGGCGTCGAGCTCGCCGTCGGTCACGAAGCGCAGTCGCCGCTCGACGTTGCCTCGGATGTCGCGGATCTCGAGGTCGGGTCGCAGCGCGAGCAGCTGCGCGACGCGTCGCGGGGAGCCGGTGCCCACCTTCGCGCCGCGGGGAAGCTGCTCGAGTGTCAGTCCGGATGCGCCGCCGAGCGAGCAGAGCGCGTCGCGCGGGTCTTCCCTGACGGGGTAGGCGGCGACGGTCAGGCCCGGCGCCTTGGCGGTCGGGAGGTCCTTCAACGAGTGGACGACGAGGTCGCATTCGCCTGCGAGGAGCGCGTCCCGCAGTTCACTCGCGAACACGCCGGTGCCGCCGAGCGACGACAGGGCCGCGCGCGTCACGTCGCCGTGCGTCGTGACGCGGACCAGCTCGGTCTCCTCGCCGGTGATGCGCTCGAGCTCGCGCGCCATGGTGGAGGTCTGCGCGACCGCGAGCGCGCTGCCTCGCGTGCCGATGCGCAGGGTCACGGCAGGAGTCCGGAGACCGCCGGCTTGAAGCCGAGCCGCTTGTTGGCGCAGCAGCCGGGACGACACACGTCGAACCATGGCCCGATCGAGGTCATCGCGGGGCGCTCGCCGACCGGCGTCGCGTCGCGGCGCTCGAGCACGAGGTCGACGAGGCCTTCGACGTACTTGGCGTGGATGCCCGGGGTCGGGGTCCGGCGGAACGCGAGCCCGGCGTCGGCCGCGGAGTCCTTGGCCTCGTTGTCGAGGTCCCAGAGCACCTCCATGTGGTCGGAGACGAATCCAATGGGGACAACGACGACGGCCTTCGCGCCCTTGGACGGGAGCTCCTCGATGACGTCGTTGATGTCGGGCTCGAGCCACGGCTGCGACGGCGGGCCGGAGCGCGACTGGTAGACGAGCTGCCAAGACAGCTGCTCGGGAACACGGCCCGCGATGGTGGTGTCTTCCGCAAGCTCCTGCAGGGCGGCAAGTGCAACGACCTCTGCGACGGCGAGGTGCTGCGCGGCATACGCGCCGCTCTCACCGAAGCCAGCGCCGGGAGGGCCGGAGTTCTCCGCATCCGCCATGGGCACCGAGTGCGTGGTGAAGAGCACCTCGACCTCGGTGGCCAGGTCGAGGTCGGCGTCGTCCTGCGCGAGGCTGAGCACCGCATCTCGCACACCCTCGATGAAGGGTGCGACGAAGCCGGGGTGGTCGAAGAACGCGCGGACCTTGTCGATGGTCATCTGACCGCCGAGGCCCGTGTCCTCCAGCGCGTCGGCGAAGTCTTCGCGGTACTGGCGGCAGCTCGAAAACGACGAGTAGGCGCTGGTCGCGATCGCGATGAGCGTGGAGCAGCCGGCTTCGCGCGCGCCGAGGAGCACGTCGTTGAAGTAGGGCTCGGAGTTGCGGTTGCCCCAGAAGACGGGCAGGTCGATGCCGCGACGCTCGAGCTCACGCTCGATGGACGCCTTGAGCTGACGGTTCTGCTCGTTGATCGGGCTGACGCCGCCGTAGTGGCGGTAGTGGTGCGCCACCTCTTCGAGGCGTTCGTCTGGGATACCGCGGCCGGCCGTGACATTGCGCAGGAACGGGATGACCTCGTCCTGGCCCTCCGGCCCGCCGAAGGAGGCGAGCAGGATGCCGTCGTAGGCGACGGGCTCTGTCGTGTGCTCCGGCCCGAACTTGGCGGCGTCGGATGCGGCACTCACGGCGGCATTGACCTCCACGCGCGTGAAGGTCGCCGGGTTCGGCTTGCGCGGCTCGGAGCGGCCGCCCTGCGGCTGTGCGGCGACGTCGGTCACTGCAGCACCTCGACGATCTCGGAGGTCTGCACGAATCGACCCGTGTAGAACGGCACCTCCTCGCGCACGTGGCGGCGAGCATCGGTCTGGCGCAGGTCGCGCATCATGTCGACGAGGTTGAGGAGGTCGTCGTCCTCGAGGGCCAGCAGCCACTCGTAGTCGCTGATACCGAAAGCGGCGACGGTGTTGGTGAGGGTCGACGTGTAGGCAGAGCCCGCCTTGCCGTGCTCGGCGAGCATCTGGCGGCGCTCGTCCTCCGGCAGCAGGTACCACTCGTACGATCGCACGAACGGGTACACGGTGACCCACTGGCGCGGCTCCTTGCCGAGCATGTACGCGGGCATGTGCCTGGCGCTGAACTCGGCGGCGCGGTGCACGCCGACGATCTGCCACGAGGGGGTGAGCGGCGCGATGAGTTCGCTGCGGCGGATCTGACGCAGTCCCCACTGCAGGCTCTCGGGAACCTCGCCGTGCAGCCACACCATGAGCTCGCCGTCGTGGCGGAAGCCGGACACGTCGTAGAACCCGCGGACCTTGACGCCGTTTTCGGCCAGCTCGGCGACGATGCCGTCGAGCTCGTCGACCGCCTTGATGGCGTCGCGGCCGGAGAGCACCAGCTCGTTGAGCGACTCTCGTCGGAAGACCGAGATCATCGTGTACTCGGTGAGTGCCCCGCCTCCGCCCTGCTCCTCTGGTGCCGCGTGGGCTTCTGGAGCGCCCTGCTCGGCGTTGGCTGCGGACGTGGCGTTGGGCTCGGCGGCGTAAGCCGGGACCTCATTCGAGTGGGTCATGGTCCTATTCTACGAAATGTCGAGGAACGTTGGGGGTGCGGCAAGGGCCGCCTGGGCGCTCAGCGCGAGCGGCGGAACAGGGCCACAGCGGCCGTGATGCCACCGGCCACGACAACCGCGGCGCCCGTGGCGAGGCCGGCGAGGAGCAGCGGGTTGTCTTCCTTCAGGCGCTGGATGCTGTGGCGCGTCGAGTCGAGCAGCTCGCGCCCGCGGATGCGCGGGTCGACCTTCACCTCGATCGCGTCGAGCGTGGCCGCGAGCTCGCGCCGCGTGCGCTCAATGTCGGCCTTCAGCTGGCCGTCGTTGCGCTTATCTTCCTTCTTCGCGAGCGTCGCCTCGCCGTTCTGCTCACTCATACTGTCCGAGCCCCTTCACTGCGTTGACATCCTGCTTGACGCTGGCGATCGTGCGCTCCGGCGCGAGCGAGCCGGCGCGCTTGAGCGCGACGTAGCCGGCGAGGCCGAGCACGATCACGAGCAGCAGGAACGCGCCTGCCACGATGAGCGCGGAGAGCCACGGCGCGAACACGGTGTTCAGTCCGAGGATGGCGGCGGTCACGAGCACGGCCCACAGGGTGAGCGCGAAGAAGGCCGCGCCGGCGAAGAGGCCGACGGCGATCCCGTACTTCGTGCCGGTCGAGATCAGCTCTCGCTTGCCCTGCTCGACCTCGTCGCGCACAAGCTTCGTGAGGAGCTTGGGGACGTCCGTGACGAGCGTGCCGAGGCTCGCCCTCGACTTCGGATTGGCCCTCGTGCGGCCGATGCCGGGGAATGGCCCGCGGATCGGCGCCTTTTCTGACGACTCAGACATGGGTGTGTCGCTCTCTGCTGGGAGTGCTGGTTAGGACGCGTCGCTGCTCGGGTTGCCCACCGTGCCGGTGGGGGCAGGCGGCTGCGACTTCGAGGAGCTCTTCTTGCCGTTGTCCTTGACCGCCTTGGTGACCTGGGCCGTCACGAGCTTCGCTCCGCTCACGGCCGCATCCGCGACCTTCGGGGCGAGCTTGCGGGACAGCTCGTCGACCTCTGCGCGCTTGGCGCGGACGAGCTTGGTGTCCCAGACCGTCTTGGCGACGGAGGAGATCTGGTCGTAGCGCTTGCGACCCGCGCGAGCACCGAGGACATACCCGGCACCGAGGCCAAGCACAAACACGAACTTCTTCATGGAAACTCCTATCGTTCGCCGGTACGCCGTCGATCGGTCAATCGGGCGCCGTCAAGCCACGCAGCAAGCCTAGTCCTGCGAGGCATCTCAACTCGCGCTAAGCCTGTGCGTCATCGGGGAACAGTTCGTCGATGGCCCGGAAGACCCCGGGCACGACACTCGCGAGGCCCGTGCCGTCGATCCAGGTGCCGGCGAGGGCGAGTCCGGCCGCCGCCTGCGCCGCGTCCCTCGCGCCCTTGAGGACCTCGGTGCGGCCGAGCCGCGCGGCCGGAGCCGGGATGCGCCACACGTGCCTCGCGAGCGCCACGACGTCGCCCGGGGTGACCGGGGTTCCGAGCAGGCGGCTCGCGTCGGAGCAGGCGAGCTCCCGCACCTGCTCGTCGTCGAGGCCTCGCGTGAGCGGCTCCGCTCCGCCGCGCACATCTGGGCCGTACGAGAGACGCAGCACGTGCATCCCCTCGCCGGCCGCCGTCTCCTGCCATGGCCACTTCGCGGTGACATGTGTGAGCGCTTTCGCGCGGATGCTCGTGCTGGGCTCGCCGACGAGCACGCCCGTACCACGGGGGCTCGCGTCGAGGGCGGGCGTACTGACGAGCAGGGCGACGACCTCGGCGGGCACCGAGACGGCGCCGGACTCGGACGGTGCAGAAGACTCGGACGGTGCGGACGACACGGACGACACAGACGCGTCGGGCGTCCCCGTTCTCGGGATGTCGACCGTCGAGAGGACCTGCCCGGCGAGCACCACCTCACCATCCGTGAGCTCGACACGCCACCGCGCGCATCCACGCGCCGAGTGCTGCGCATCGGCCGGCCTCGAAGCCAGCGGCTGCGGCTCGGCCTGTCGCTCCCCCGGGAGCGCTTCGATGCTCCGCACTGGGGCGCTGACGCGGACCTCGACGCCGAACTCGTCGAGCTCCCGCTCGAGGCGAGCGATGACGCGATGCATGCCGCCCGCGACGGTGCGCACAGCGGCCCCTGGTGGCGCGTTGAGGCGCAGCGCGGCGACGGCTCCGGCCAGCGATCCCTGCTCGCGCAGACGCGTCGCCAGCCCCGGGATCAGGACCCGGTGGTCGAGTTCAGCGGGATCGAGCGAGTAGACGCCTCGCGTGACGGGGGCGACGAGGCGGCCGAGCACGGTCGGTCCCATGCGGGCCAGCACAAGCGATTCGAGGTCGACTTCGTCGGCGCCGATCGCCGCATCCAGGCCTTTGTCGCGCTCGAGCTCGGCGATACCGTCGTCGCCAATCGCGGCGTGCACGGCAGCTCGCGACGTCGGGTCGAGGAGCGCGGCCTCACCTGGAATCCCGAGCAGCCCACCAGCTGGCATAGGGGCCGCAGCCTCGTCGGTGACGACCCACGAGCCGAGCGCGCGCGGCTCGACGACCTCGTCGAGCATGTCGAGTTCCTGGAGGAGCGCGGCGAAGGCGCCGCCCCTGGTGGCGAACGCCTCGGCGCCGATGTCAATCGGGAGGTCACCGAGCTGAGCGCGGCGGATCATGCCGCCGAGCTGGTCAGTGGCCTCGAGCAGCAGCACCCGCACGCCCCGCGCGGCAGCACGCCTGGCGGCGAGCATGCCGGCGATCCCGCCGCCGACGACCAGCAGCTCGGGTCGCGTCGGGGGCAGCTCGGTCACTCGACCCGACCGCCGTCGGCGACACGACCGCCGTCGGGCAACGAGTGCGCGAAGTCCACCAGGCCGGTGAGTACGGCGGGGTCGGCCGATGGCGGCACGCCGTGGCCGAGGTTGAGAATGTGCGCCGGGGCCGAGTTGCCGCGGCGCACGACGTCGCGGACGTGCGCCTGCAGCACCGCGTCACCGGCACCGAGGACGGCGGGGTCGACGTTGCCCTGCAACGGCACGCCGCCGCCGAGCCGCCGCGAGGCCTCATCGAGCGTGATGCGGTCGTCGACGCCCATGACGTCGGCCCCGATCGCATGCAGGTCTGGGAGCAGCTCGGCGGTGCCGACGCCGAAGTGGATCGTGCGCACCCGCTCGCCGGCGGGCGTGCGCAAGGCGCGGACGCGCTCGAGGGCGAGGCCGCTCGATGCCGCGATCGACGTCTGGTAGCGCTCGCGACTGAGCGAGCCGGCCCACGAGTCGAACAGCTGCACGATGCTGGCACCCGCACGCACCTGCGCCTCGAGGAAGGCGGCCGAGAGCTCGGCTATGGCGCCGGAGAGGTCGGCCCAAGCGTCGGAGTCGGCCTGCATAAGCGTGCGCGTACGGAGGTGGTCTTTCGACGGGCCCCCCTCGACGACGTAGGCCGCCACCGTGAACGGGGCGCCGGCGAAGCCGATGAGCGGCGTCGAGCCGAGTTCCGCGACCGTCAGCGCGACGGCCTCGCTGATCGGGGCGAACAGCTCCGGGCTGATGCGCTCTCGGATGCGCGCCGCGAACTCGTGGGCCTCGGCCGAGGAGCGCACCGGGTTCTCGAAAACCGGGCCGGTCCCTGGCACGATGTCGACGGCCTCGCCGATGAGCTTCAGGGGCACGACGATGTCGCTGAAGAACACGGCCGCGTCGACGCCGTGGCGGCGCACGGGCTGGAGCGTGATCTCGGCCGCGAGCTCAGGGCGCAGGCAGGAGTCGAGCATCTCGATACCTCGGCGCAGCTCGCGGTACTCCGGCAGCGAACGGCCTGCCTGCCGCATGAACCACACCGGCAGCGTCTCGGGTCGATCTCCGCGGGCGGCGCGGATGAGTGGAGCATCGCTCGTGAGGCCCGAAGCTAGGGGATGCGAGTCGCTGAGCGGCAGAGGTGCGGGAGCTGTCTGGGTCACCGGACCATTCTCCCACCAGGCGCGCGCGGCCAGTTCAGGCGGGCATCCGGCACCCACGACGTCCGCCGCCGGATCGCAACAGCTTTCAGGGAAGGTATGGCTCTTAAGCGAACGCGCGAAGAACTTCTACAATAAGTAATCGTGTTGCTGTGTCTGAGTGCCAATCACCGCACCGCGAGCTTCCCAGTTCTCGAAAAGCTCGCGGCGCGCGACGACGGCGCGCTGGAGTCCGCGCTCCGCGACGCCCCCGGCGTCGACGGAGCCATTGTGCTCTCCACCTGCAACCGCTTCGAGATCTACCTCGAAATCGACACGGCGCAGCCGGTCACGCCCGAGCTCATGCCGACCATCGCGTCGGCCCTCGATGTCTCCGTCGAGACGCTGCGCGCCAACATGTCCGTCATCCACGACACCCAGGTGCCCGAGTACCTGTTCGCCGTGTCGAGCGGCCTCGAGTCGGTCGTCGTCGGCGAGGGCGAGATCTCGGGCCAGGTTCGTCGGGCCCTCGAGGAGTCGCGTGCTGCCGGCATGTCGACCTCGCAGCTCGAGCGTCTCTTCCAGTCGGCCTCGACCACGTCGCGGGGCATCAAGTCGGGCACGAAGCTGCAGAGCGCGGGCCGCTCGCTGGTGCGCCTCTCCCTCGAGCTGGCCGCATCCCAGATCGCCGACTGGAGCACGGCGCACGTCGTACTCGTCGGCACCGGATCGTACGCGGCCGCTTCCCTCAAGGCCCTCCAAGACCGAGGGGTCACCCGCGTCGGCGTGTACTCGCCCTCGGGCCGCGCGCACAAGTTCGCGGAGCGCGACGGGGTCTTTGTCATCGACGGCGAGAACCTGCCGGAGCACCTCTCGAACGCCGACCTCGTCGTCACCTGCTCGACCACCGACACGGTCGTCATCGACTACGACCTCATGCTCGGTGCGCGCCTCGCGCCGGGATGCTCCGAGGCCACGCTCATCATCGACCTCGGCATGCCACGCAACGTCGACCCGGCCGTTGGGCGCCTCGACGGCGTCTCGGTGCTCGACCTCGAGACCATCCGCATCCACGCACCGCTCGAAGAGCTGGGTGCCGCCGACGAGGCCCGGTGCATCGTGTCGCGAGCCGCGAGCGAGTTCGTCGAGCAGCAGGCAGAGACGAGCGTCGCCGAGGGCATCGCCGCGCTTCGCTCGCACATCACCGACATCGCGCGCGCGGAGACCGAGCGGGTCGCGGGCAAAGACGAGTCCGGCATCGCCGAGGCCGCGCTGCGCCGACTTGCCAATACGCTCCTGCACAGCCCCTCGGTTCGTGCGAAGGAACTTGCCCGCGCAGGACGCGGCGACGAGTACCTCGATGCGATCGAGCTGCTCTTCGGCATCACCGTCGACCGCACGGCACCCGAGCCGAAGCCAGCCGTCGCGCCGATTCTGAAGGCACCACTCCCCCGCGCCGCGGATACGGAAGGCGACGGGGCCCTCGAGTGCCCCGTGCACACCTCCTCATAGCGCCACGACACAGGCTTCGCCCTGTGCGTCCAATTCACGGGGAACGCGGTTCGGCTCACCGAGATCTCGCTGCCCGCGGGGGACAATCGTGATGCGCCGCTCGCCCCGTCAGCTGCTCCTCGCCCGGGTGTCCGGCGCACGCCCCGAGCCGTCCGCCGGGGTGCACGTTCCGTCGATGGGAAACCCTGCGAATGCCTCGCGAACACCGCTCCACGCTGCTTGCCGGCGCCACCGCCCTGACTGCACTGCTGGTGCTGAGCGGATGCGCGGGGGACGGGCAGTCGGACGGCGCCGAGACCGAGGAGGCGATGCAGGCACCGGGCACGTCGATCGCCGATGCATTGAGTGAGAACGAGATGGGTGGCACGCTCGACTTCGGCGCGCTGCTGCCGAGCGGCGCGACCGGCGCCGTCATCGCGTGCCCCGGCGACACTGTCGAGTCGCTCGCGGAGACCACCGGCCTCGACGCCGGCAGCTTCCAACTCCCGGACGGCACGCTGCCGGTCGCGGATGGCTCGTTCGGGCTGCTGTTCGGCGACGCGGAGGACCGCATCACGACCTCGGCGGTGTACCCGGTCGAGTCGGTCGACCTCTGCTCCGGCGCCGCCGTCGCATCCACCTACCTTGGTTCGGGCGCGTTCATCATGCTCGCGAAGGACGGAGAGGTTTGGGCGCCCACCGGCGTCGAATAGACGTCGCCGCGCATCCCGGGCCAGCGAGCCGAAGCCCGCTGGCCGGTGGTGCGCGCTACCAGATGGTGACGCGCGCCTCGGGTGCGAGCCACAGGGCGTCGCTCTCGGTGACATCGAACGCTTCGTAGAAGGCGTCGACGTTGCGGACGATCTGGTTGCAGCGGAACTCAGCGGGCGAGTGGGGGTCGACGGCGAGCAGCAGCTTCGCGTACTCGGGGCGAGCCTTCTGCTGCCAGGCCTGCGCCCAGCTGAGGAAGAAACGCTGCGCGGCGGTCAGGCCGTCGATCACGTCTTCGTCGTCTGGTGCGAAGCCGGCGTCGGCCCGGTAGGCGCGGTACGCCTTCCAGGCGATGCCGAGGCCGCCGAGATCGCCGATGTTCTCGCCGATCGTGAGCTCGCCGTTGACCTTCTGCCCGTCGGTGCCTTCCGGGGAAAGCTCGTTGTACTGGTCGATGAGCGCGCGCGTGCGCTGTTCGAACGCGGTGCGGTCGTCGGCCGTCCACCAGTCTTCGAGGCGCCCGTCTCCGTCGTACTTGGAGCCCTGGTCGTCGAAGCCGTGGCCGATCTCGTGGCCGATGACGGCGCCGATGGCACCGAAGTTGGCCGCGGGGTCCCGGTGCTCGTCGAAGAACGGCAGCTGGAGGATGGCCGCGGGGAAGACGATCTCGTTCTCGCCGGGCGAGTAGTAGGCGTTGACGGTCTGCGGGGGCATCATCCACTCGTCGCGGCGCACGGGCGTGCCGAGCTTCGCGAACTCGTGGGCTGCTTCGAAGACGGATGCGCGGCGCGAGTTGCCGACGACGTCGTCGTCTTTGATTTCGAGGTCGGAGTAGTCGCGCCACCGGTCGGGGTAGCCGATCTTGGTGACGAACTTCTCGAGCTTCTCGAGGGCGCGCTGGCGGGTTTCCGGGCTCATCCACTCGAGGTCGGTGATGGAGGCACGGTAGGCGCCGGTGAGGTACCCGACGAGCTCGAGCATCTTGGCCTTGGCGGTGGGCGAGAAGTGCCGCTCGACGTAGGCCTTGCCGATAGCCTCTGGCAGCTTGCCTTCGGCGTGGCCGGTGCCGCGCTTCCAGCGTTCGCGCTGCTCGGGCGTGCCCTGGAGGGTCTTACCGTAGAACTCGAAGTTCGCGGCTGAGGCGGAGGGCGCGAGGATGCCCGAGTACTGCGAGGCGATGCCCCACACGAGCCAGTCTCGCCAGGCCTGCAGGCGGTCCGCGCTGAGGAGACCGGCGACGCCCTCGAAGAAGTCGGGCTGGCGCACGATGACGCGATCGAGGGCACCTGCTGGCGCGCCCCAGCGGCTGGTCCAGCCGGTGAAGTCGACGTTCGCGTAGGCGGCGCTGAGCTCGTCGAAGGTGCGCGGGTTGTAGGCGAGCTCGGCCTCGCGCGACTTCACGACGTCCCAGTGGAGTGCCGCGATCTCGGTCTCGAGCGCGAAGACGCGCTCGGCCCGCTCCTCGGCGGCGTCCAACCCGGCGAGGCCGAGCATGCGCGCGACGTGCGTGCGGTACTGCTCGCGGATCTCGGCGTACTGCTCTTCGCGGTAGTAGCTCTCGTCTGGCAGGCCGAGGCCCGACTGCTCAAAATAGAGGGCGTACTCGGCCGGTGACTTGAGGTCGGGGTACACGTAGGCGGAGACGAACGAGCCGAGGCCGGTGCGCTCGAGGTCGCCGAGCACGTGGAGGAACTCGTCGATGGTGGATGCGGCGAGCGCGCGCTCGATGTCGGGGCGGACCGGGTCGAACCCGAGGGCCTCGAGCTTCTCCTCGTCCATGAACGCGGCGTAGGCGTCGGCCGCCTTGCGGAGCTCGGTTCCTGGCTCGGCGTCCTTGCCGCTTTGGAGGATGTCGAGGACCGCTTTTTCGGCGTCTTCGCGCAGCTGAATGAAGCTGCCGTACGCCGGGAGGTACGCGGGAACCTCGGTGGCGGCGATCCACTTGCCGTTGGTGTGCCTGAACAGGTCGTCGGCCGGGCGGACCGAGGCGTCGAGCGCATCGAGGTCGATGCCCGAGGAGAGCTGCTCGGTTGCGGGAGCGGTGGAGGCGAGGTCGTCCGTCTGTGACATGCCTCTCAGGCTAGAACACGCCACCGACACGGGCGCTGAGATCACCTCTGGGCGAACACGGGACGTCACGCGCGCTGGGACAATGAGCGGGTGCGCGCATCCAGCAACTCCCCGAAGCGAGACCGCACCGATGCCCGCGCGCTCGACCGGAGCATCCTGACTCTCGCGGTCCCCGCCTTCGGGGCGCTCGTCGCCGAGCCGCTGTTCCTGCTCACCGACACCGCGCTGGTGGGTCACCTGGGCGACACGGCGCTCGCCGGCCTGGGCGTCGCCGCGACGATTCTGCACACGGTCGTCGGCATTATGGTCTTCCTCGCGTACACCACCACTCCAGTGGTCGCGCGCCTGCTCGGCTCGGGCGACCGTCCCGGCGCGATCAGGGCCGGGATCGAGGGGATGTGGCTGGCAGCGTTCTGCGGCGTCGTGCTGCTGCTCGTGGGCTTGCCCACGAGCGCCCCGCTCGTCGGGGTCTTCACGAGCGATCCCGCCGCGATCGAGGCCGCGAACACGTACCTCTCGCTCAGCCTGTGGGGACTCCCAGCCATGCTGCTCGTGATCGCGGCCATGGGACTGCTGCGCGGCCTGCAGAACACGAAGGTGCCGCTCGTCGTCGCCATCGCGGGCTTCGCCGTCAACGCCGCCCTCAACGCGATCTTCATCTACGGCTTCGGGTGGGGCATCGCAGGTTCGGCCATCGGCACGGTCATCGCGCAGTGGGGCATGGCGATCGTCTACATCGTCATCGCGATCCGCGCGGGTCGCGAGCTCAACGTCTCGCTGCGACCCGGCATCGGCGACCCACGCATCGTGTTCTCGGCCAACGCCTTCATGGTGCTGCGCACGCTGACGCTGCGCGCGTCCCTCGTGGTCCTGGTGTGGGCGGCGGGCCAGCAGGGGGTCGCCGAACTGGCCTCGCTGCAGATCCTCCTCTCGGTGAACAGCCTCATCGCGTTCACGCTGGATGCGCTCGCGATCGCTGGGCAGGCGATGGTCGGGCACGCGCTGGGTGCGGGTGATACGAAGCGAGTCACGGCCGTCTCTCGCCGGCTCAAGCAGTGGGGGTTCTGGTTCGGCGTCATTCTCGCGGCGATCTTCGCGGCCCTCGCCTGGGTCCTCGGCTACGTCTTCACGAGCGACCCCGCCGTGCTCGCGCTCCTGCCCGTCGGATTCCTCATCCTGGCGGCAGGCACCCCGATCGCGGGGTTCGTCTACGTGCTCGACGGCATCCTGATCGGCGCAGGCGACGTGCGCTACCTGGCACTCGCGGGCATCCCGCCGCTGATCGTGCTGGTCGTCGGGGTCGCGGTGGTGCTGCCACTCGGGATGCAGGGGGCGCTCGGGCTCGGGCTGCTGTGGGCGTCGTACGCCATCGGCACCATGGGCGCTCGGGCGCTGGTGCTCGGCGCCCGCGAGCGCGGCACGAAGTGGCTGGTTCCGGGCGCATCACGCTGAGCGGCGAGCCCTTCGGCGTCTGAGATTCGGGATCCACACCCGAAACCGGGGAGTTCTCCCCATGGCTCCCTGGGTAATTTCCTGCAAATGTGGGGGAATCAGAGCCGACCCCGAGGCTCGCGGTCGCCGTGCACCCTTGACGCCGGCGCAGACAGACCCCCCCTGGAGTTCCACCATGCGCGCATCCCACCCGTCGAACAGCGACTCAGGCAACGCCTCGAGCGACAGCAAGCTCCCCTCCCGCCGATCCGTGATCACGGCGGGCGCCTGGAGCATCCCGCTCGTCTCGTTCGCCGTGGGCGCCCCGACGGCCTCGGCAAGCACGACGACGTCCGGGTTCGACCTCGCGATCGTCGGCCTGCAGTTCGGCGAGACGCTCCCGCTCTTCACCCCCGACTACACGCAGCGATACTCGTCGTACACGCCGTTGAGCAACTTCGCGGTCGCGAACTACGGCGAGGAGGCCTCGCCCGCCGAGGGGTTCCGCGCCAGCTACACCGTCGACAACGAGCTGGCTGAGCTCGACCGCGTCGGCTACCGGGTGGCTGGGGCCGCGGACCCGGTCTACGTCGACGACGTCGAGAAGATCGTCAACGGCACGCGCACCGAGTACCGGTGGCTCGTCCCCGTCTCCGTTCCCCCGAATGAGTCCACCGATCCGCTCTTCCCGACCGGCGCGGTCGCGTTGGTTGTGGAGTCGACGGTGCTCCTCCGGTACCCGAACGACGCCTACGACCCGGAGAAGCTCGTCGGGTCCCTCGTCAGCGCGACGTCGCTGGTGCCAGAGACGAAGACCGACAACAACGTGCTGCAGGGCATCGGCAAGAGCGAGCTCGAGCCCGCGTCCCCCTACGCCGCGCAGACCGAGGTCACCTTCGAGACGGTGCCTCTCGGCACGGGCCCCGCCCGCACGAGCCGCCCGACGTCGGTCAAGATCACCTCCATCGGTCCGCGCCCACTGCCGGCAACCGGGTCTGCCGTCGTCAGGTTCGACTCCCGCTCCACGACGACGTTCTCGATCGGCAACGTGCGCCTCAACGGAACTCAGACGAGCGCGTACCTGCAGAACGTCACCGCGCCGGAGCGCCAGCCCTGGGTGACCCTGCAGGAGCTGCTGGCCGAGTTCGGCTCCCCACTTGCCGCGGAGAGTGTCCTCGAGTTCGACCTCGTCTACGACGATCCGGGCCTCGCGTCGTACGACGTGGAGTCCACCGCGGGACACGCGGGCTTCTCGCCGGCGGACAACAGCGACCGCGACCAGCGCACCACCGAGTTCGCGTACGTCTACGGCGAGATCCCGGCCTAGCGGCTGGACCGCGGCGACTCGGCCGCTGGGTCGAAGGGGGCTCTCGTGAGGTCAACGAGGGCCCCCTCGCCGCGTCCGCTGCCATCCAGCGATGGAAGCGACCACCACTGTGCGATGCATGCGACCGCGACGAGTGCGACAAAGCCGCTGATGAGCTTGTCGGTGACGGATGCGACGAGGTTCGACGAGAGCACGGCGAGCCCCTGAGGTTGGCCGAGCAGCTGCAGCGTCCACACGACGTTCTCACCCGCATGCCCCGTGCCGCCGTGGAAGAGGAGCAGGATGATCGGCACCGCGACGGCCGAGCAGCAGACGGCGACGATGACGTTGAGCAGGAAGTAGCGGGGGATGGTGGATGCGAGGCGGAAGCGGCGGGCCCCGTAGCCCCAGACGAGGGCACCCGCGACGTTCACGAGCGAGAAGAAGAGCGACGGCGGCCCGCTGAGCCACACCCCGCCGGCGTTGCTCACGACCGCCACGACGACACCAGCCCACGGGCCGATCGCGATCGCGGTGATGGCGGTGCCGATCATGTCGAGGAACAGGGGGAGGCGGAAGGCCGCGACGACGTAGTGGCCGGAGAGGTTGATGAGGATGCTGACAGCCATCACGCCGAGCACGACGCCCCAGCTGACGGCGCGCCTCGCCGCGGGTGGGCTCGACGGGGGCGAGCTCGATGAGTGCAAGCTCGGCGGAGGCGCTGCCGAGCGTCTCAGGAGTTCAGCTTGCTGGGCGGTCGCGGTCGGATCTGCTGGTCCGGTCGCCTCGGCCGCATCGACGTCAGCGGTCTGCCCGACGGACGGATCATTCGGCGTGTGCTTCGGCTCTTCAAGTTCGAAGGACAGGTTCGACGGCAGGGCCCTGTTCGCCCGCTCGACCCAGCTCGGAACGGCCTCGCTCGGCACGCCAAGGGCTTCGACGATTTCGCCGACGAGACGCCCGTCG
Source organism: Pseudoclavibacter helvolus (assembly GCF_049707175.1). Classification (GTDB taxonomy): domain Bacteria; phylum Actinomycetota; class Actinomycetes; order Actinomycetales; family Microbacteriaceae; genus Pseudoclavibacter; species Pseudoclavibacter helvolus_A. Next base: position 133,661 of record NZ_JBNAFM010000010.1, read on the forward strand.
AGGCGCGAGCGGCCCGGCCTGAAGGCGTCGTAGATCGTCGTCCGAGCCGGCCCGGTCGCGTCGTCCGAGCCGCTCTTGCGTCGGCGGTTGTCGCGGATGCGCGCGGCGATCTCGGCGAAGGCGACCCCACCGGACTCCGCCCGGAGTCGCCGCAGGTCTGCGACCACTGCGTCGCACGTCTCCTGCCCAGCGGCGTCAGCCACGATGTCGCCCACCCGTCTTGCCCAGACCAGTTGCCCAGCTCCCAAGGTATCAGCGCGAGCAGACCGCGCTCCGGCGTCTCGACGCCGGGGGTCACCGTGGTTTGAGAAGTGCTCGCCTTCGGCATCGCGGCGGGGTACGTTCTCGTCATGGTCCCGCTCGAAAGCCTCTTCGCGTTCGCGATCGCGTCGGTGCTGCTCATCCTCATCCCGGGCCCGAGCGTGCTCTTCGTCATCGGCAGGTCGATCGCGCTGGGTCGCCGCGCGGGCGTGCTGAGCGTCGTCGGCAACGCGATCGGGATGATCCCGGCCGTGCTCGCGGTTGCCCTCGGCGTCGGCGCGCTCGTCGCCTCGTCGGTGGTGGCGTTCACCGTGATCAAGATCGCCGGCGCCGTCTACCTCGTCTGGCTCGGGGTGCAGGCCATCAGGAACCGCAACGCGCACCTGTCCGAGGAGGCGCCGCAGCCCGCGAGCGCGCTGCGTCTCCTCACGCAGGGGTTCATCGTGGGCAGTACCAACCCCAAGACGATCGCCTTCTTTGTCGCCGTGCTTCCCCAGTTCGTGTCGCCGACGGCGGGCCCGGCCTGGTCGCAGCTCCTCGAGCTCGGCATCTGCTTCCTGGTCCTGGCCCTCATCTTCGACGGCACGTGGGCCCTTACCGCGGGAACCGCCCGAGCGTGGTTCGCTCGCTCCCCCAAGCGCATCTCGGGGATGTCCGCGACCGGAGGCGCCATGATGATCGGCCTGGGCGGCGTGCTCGCCCTGTCGGGCGCGAAGAGCTGAGCGGATGCGCGCGGCCGGGGGGGGCCTCGCGCGTAGCTGACGCGCCCGCGCAGGCGGCCCACCCGGCGCGCACGACGACCGGGCGCATCCCGAGCGATTACCCTCGTCTGGTGCGTCTTGTCATTGCGAACTGCAGCGTCGATTACATCGGCCGCCTCACCGCCCACCTGCCCATGGCCCCTCGCGTGCTCATGCGAAAGGCCGACGGCAGTCTCCTCGTGCACTCCGACGGCGGCAGCTACAAGCCGCTCAACTGGATGAGCGCCCCCTGCTCGATCGTCGAAGAGGCACCGGATGCGACCCAGGTCGAAGCGGGCATCACGGCCCTCTGGCGGGTCACGCAGACCAAGACGGGCGACCAGCTGCTCGTCACGATCGGCGAGGTTTTCAGCGACCACTCCCACGACCTCGGCAAGGACCCCGGCCTCGAGAAGGACGGCGTGGAAGCGCACCTGCAGAAGCTGCTCGCCGACCAGATCGACCTGCTCGGCGACGGGCACGCGCTGGTTCGCCGCGAGTACATGACGGCCATCGGGCCCGTCGACATCCTCGCGCGCGACGAGAACGGCGCATCCGTGGCCGTCGAGATCAAGCGGCGCGGCGGCATCGACGGCGTCGAGCAGCTCACCAGATACCTCGAGCTCATGAACCGCGACCCGCTGCTCGCGCCGGTCTCCGGCGTCTTCGCGGCGCAGGAGATCGCTCCGCAGGCGCGGACGCTCGCCGAGGACCGCGGGATCCGCTGCGTGATCCTCGACTACGACGAGATGCGCGGCGTCGACCCGCGCCACATGCGTCTTTTCTGAGGCTCGCACCCCAGCCGTTCAACTGGCTGTCGCCTTCTGCTCGGACACCCCTCACTACACTGGCTCGGACATGACGCACTCACGTTCAACAGACATCGCACCCCAGTCCCCCGCTGCGCCGCGGGCGACGCCGATCGTGCAGCCGGCACCGACGCCGAGCACGAACCTCGTGGACCTCGCGCGCGGCACGGGCGTCGCCCCCTTCACCGCGGTCCTGTGGGACCTCGACGGAACCATCAGCGACTCCGCGCCCGGCATCCTGAACAGCCTCCGCGCAGTGCTCTCGAGCTACGGCCTGCCGATCCCGAGCGACGCGGAGCTGCTGAAGCACGTCGGCCCGCCGATCCACGAGACCTTCGCGGCCTACGGACTCGACCCTGTCGAGGCGACGGAACGCTACCGCACCATCTACCGCGAATCCGACTCGTTCATCGGCGACCCGTATCCGGGCATCCTCGACCTCATCCGCGACGTGCACGCCGCAGGCATTCCGCAGTCGACCGCGACCAGTAAGCCGGAGACCTCGGCGCGGGTGATCCTCGAGAGCTACGGGGTGGCCGACCGGTTCCTCACGATCACTGGAGCCTCCGACGATGAGGTCCGCTCGGCGAAGGCCGACGTTATCGAGGAGGCGCTCCGACGCCTCGAGGTCGCCGGGGTCGACCTCAGCAACGTGCTCATGATCGGCGACCGCTTCTACGATGTGCAGGGCTCGGCCGAGCACGATGTGCCCGCCGTGTACGTCTCGTGGGGCTACGGCCGCCTCGGCGAAGAGGAGGGCTCGGTGGGTGTGGCCGATTCCGCTGAGCGACTGCGCGCCTTTCTGGCACTGGGCTGAGCCAAACTCCACCACACGCCACACCCAGCCACGAGGCCGGCCCGAAGCTGGGGCGGCTGTCCTGACTTGCGCTGTTCCAGTTGCTTTGTCGGTGCCCCGTCGTATCCTCATGGCATGCGCGCAGAGAGCTCTTTCACCATCGAAGCCTGGGACGCCAACGGCCGCGCCGTCGGGGTCGAGACCGCAGCGCCGCTGGGCGGCGCCTTCATCATCCGTGCCATCGCTGGGGGCGACATCGAGGGGCGCAGCGAGGTGCTCTTCGCGGGTGCCTTCAACGAGAAGCACGGCTCGGGCACGTACGTCGCGATCGACGCCTTCGAGGGAACCATCGCGGGAAGATCGGGCACGTTGGCGTTCTGGCACGCCAACTCCGTCGCGCGAGGCCGCCCGGCGGCTGGCGGTGGTGTGCTGCACATCGTGCCCGATTCCGGCACCGGCGAGCTGAGTGGGGCGAGCGGCACGGGCGAGATCATCGCGCGAGGCGACGACCACACGCTGGTGCTAGAGATCGAGTTCGACGACGCCGACGAGGTCGAGATCGACGGTGAGGTGTTCGCCGGCGAGGTCGAGGCGGGCACGTCGAAGGCCGAGGCCTGAACGCGGGTCTGCCGACCGTGCCAGCGACGCCGAGACCCGCAGCCGCAGCCGCGCCTCGGAACCCCTTCACTCCGTCCTTCGGGGTGACGCCTCCGCTGCTCGTCGGGCGGTCGGCGATGCTCGCCGCCTTCGAGGCCGCGATCGACGGCACGCCTGGCGAGGTGGGGCGGGCCACGCTGGTCACGGGGCTCCGCGGGGTCGGCAAGACCGTCATGCTCAACGCGCTCGAGGACATCGCCGTCTCGCGCGGCTGGCTCGTCATCTCCGAGACGGCGACGAAGGGGCTCGCCGAGCGCATCACCACCGAGGCGCTCCCGAAGCTGCTGGCGGAGCACGACCCGCGCACCAGCAAGCGGCGCATCACCGGGGTTACCCTGCCGATGGGGTCTGGCGGGTTCGTGTCGACGGTCGAGGATCGGCACAAGCCGGTCGCCAACATGCGCTCGCAACTGACCGCGCTCACGGGCCTCCTCGCATCCAACGGCACCGGCGTCCTCATCACGGTCGATGAGATTCACCGCGGGGCCATCGACGACCTGCGCGAGATCACGACGGTCGTGCAGCACGCGTTCCGTGAGGGGCTCGACGTGGCGTTCGTGGGGGCGGGTCTGAAGCCGAACATCAACGAGCTGCGCAGCGACCGGATGCTGACGTTCCTGCGTCGCGCGCACGTTCAGGAACTCGGTCAGCTGAGCTACGAGGCGTCGGCGAGGGCCCTCTCGGAACCCATCGCGGAGGCAGGCCGCGGCATCGAGGACGACGCCCTCGACTACGCGGTCCGAGGCACGCAGGGCTACCCGTTCCTCGTGCAGTTCATCGGCGCGAAGTCGTGGCAGGAGGCGGGCGATGCCACGCGCATCCGCTTGCCGCACGCCCGCCGGGCGGTGCGCTTAGCGAGGCAGGCCATGGGGCAGTACATCTACGAGCCCACGCTGGCCGCCCTCTCGGTGGGCGACCGCACCTACCTGGCGGCGATGGCGAGCGACGACGGACCGTCGCTGTCCAGCGATATCCGACTGCGCATGCGGGCGAAGGCCCAGTACGTCGGCGTGTACCGGCAACGGCTCATCAACGCGGGCATCATCGAGCCCGCAGGGTACGGCCGGGTGCAGTTCACGACCCCCTACCTCCGCGAGTACCTCAGGGAGCACGTCGTGAGCGAGGCGATCGCCCTACCGCAGGGCCGCGCCTTCCCGCCACCGCCTGACGACGCCGACGACGCTGACGACGCTGACGACGAGTGACCGCGAGGCCCGCAGGTCGGGTCAGGCCAGCGCAGGTCAGGTCAGGTCAGGCCAGCGCAGGTCAGGTCAGGCCAGCGCAGGTCAGGGGACGCGGACGCCCGTGAAGGGCGTGGCGCGGCGCAGCTCGAAGCCGAGCTTCTCGTAGGCGGCGATCGCGCCCGTGTTGATGGCTGCGGCGTGCATGAGGGCACGGTCTCCGCGCTGCTGGATGTGGAAGGCGACGTCGAGCACGAGACGGGAGGCGAGGCCCTGCCGTCGGTAGTCGGCGTCGGTAGCGACGGCGCTGATCTCCGTCCAGCCTTGCGGGTGGAGGCGCTCCCCCGCCATGGCGATGAGCTTCCCGTCGCGGCGGATGCCGACGTAGCGGCCGAGCACGTAGGTGCGGGGCAGGAACGGGCCCGGCTGGTTTCGTTCTACGAGGGCGAGCATGTCGTCGGCGTCATCGGCGCCGAGCTCGACGACCTCGTCGTCGGGGCGGGTCTGCAGGCGGTCGGTCTCGACGAGCTGCACGCCTTCGCCGCGCCAGGTCTGCGTCCACCCGGCTGGCACCTCGGGGTCGGCGTGGGAGATCGCCAGTTCGGCGCCAGAGCCGAGCAGCTCCGCGATCGCGTCCCAGACGCCCGGCTCCTCCCAGGAGCGCACGCCGAGGAACGGCGACACGTCAGCCGGGTAGCGCTTGACCAGGTCGCCGCCGATCGCGAGGTGCGCGTGTGCCCCGGTGAGGGAACTCCAGGCGGGGTTGTCGAGCACGGACGTGGAAGCGATGGTGGTGTCGGTCATGGTGTCCTCGTGACGGTGGATGTGCATCCGATTGTCACGCAGACGGCCGCCGGCCCCTCGCGTCGTGACCGAGCGTTACGGCCGGTTGCTTCCGAGCGGCGAGGCGAGGGTTCAGGCGCCCAGTTGTGAGCGCAGCTCCTGCACGTGGCCGTCGGGGTCGACGTCGTAGGCGACGTACGAGAGCTTGCCGCGCGCATCCACGATGAAGCTCGAGCGGATCACGCCGGTTCCGGCGATGCCGGCGACGGGACGCTCACCCCAGGCGCCCCACTCCATGGCGGTCGCGCCGGAGTCGCTGAGCAGCGAGTACGGCACCTGCTGCTCCTCGCCGAAGATGGCAAGCTCTCGCGGCTGGTCGAGTGAGATGCCGAGCACCGTGACTCCGGCCCCGCTCAGGGCGCCGAAGTTGTCGCGGAAGTCGCAGGCCTGCTGCGTGCACTTCGAGGTTCCGGCCTTCGGGTAGAAGTAGACGACGACTGGCGAGCCGGCGAGGTCGCTGAGGCGGATGATCTCACCGTGCTGATCGGTGAGCGCGAAGTCGGGGGCGTTGTCGCCGACGCTGAGAGTGGTGACCAAGATTGCTCCTCGCTCGGGAATCTGACCTGCCCGACTCTAGCGAGCGCGCATCCACGGTCGCCTGTGAACGACGCACGGGCCGCCGGCCGCCCGGGAAACCGGGGCGTGGGCGGCCCGTGCGGGTCGAGCCGGCCCGGGCCGACTTGGGACCTGGCGGCGTGGGACCGAAGCGACGTGTACCGGGTCGATGTGGACCGAATCGACGTGGCGTCTACACCTCGACGGTGATGCCGAAGGCTTCGGCGAGGCGCAGGATCTTCCGGGCGCGACCGAGGCGGGGCAGGTCGCTGCCGTCGCGGACGACGCCGCCGGAGGCGTCGAAGTCGGCGAGGAACTCGCGCGCCCAGAGGATGTCGCTTGTCTGCGGGCAGATGACTTCGTTGACGACTGCCGTCTGCTCGAGGCGGAGGCAGAGCTTGCCGGTCATGCCGTGCTCGAGCGTCCACTCGGACTCGTTGCGGAGAACGCGAAGGCTTTCGTCGGTGGTTGGGCCGTCGACGGGCCCGGGCAGGCCTGCTGCCTTCGATGAGACGGTGAGGCGGGAGCGTGCGTAGGCCATCGCCTCGCGGGTTGCCCACATGCCGGTGTCGCGGCGGAAGTCGCCGCTGCCGAAGGCGAGACGGAAGGCTCCGTCGGCGCGGGCGATGTCGGTGGCTTCCTCGAGGCCGAGGGCCGATTCGATGAGCGGCACGACGGGGATGCGCGCGCCGAGGCGCTGGTACGTGTTGACGACCTGTTCGGCCTGCTCGGTCTTGGCCAGCACGACCCCCTGGAGGCCGGGAACGCCGGCGAGTTCATCGACGTCGTCGGCCCAGAAGTCGGAGAGGGTGTCGTTGATGCGCACCCAGGCACTGTTGCCTGCCTTGAGCCAGGCGATGACGTCGGCTCGGGCTGCGGCCTTGTGCTTCGGGTCGACGGCGTCCTCGATGTCGAGGATCACGACGTCGGCGCGGGATTCGGCGGCCGCATCGAACGCTTCCGGCCTCGAGGCAGGGACGAGCAGCCATGACCTGGCATCTGCCGCCGGTACGACGTGACCGACTGTTGACGTGGGGTGGGGGCTCGCTGGAACGTTCAGAACTCTCGCCTCATTCATCGACTGGATGCACGGGCCGGCTCGACCACGCACGGCCGCGGAAATCGCAGCCAAGGTGTGAGCTTAGTACGACGAAACCGGGCGTCCTTTTGCGGACCCCTACAAGAACTGCCTTGTCTCCCTGATCGGGACGGCCTCGACCGGCCACGTTTCGGCACGAATCTCGATTCAGTACGAGTATGGAATGAGGCCGAGGAAGAAGTAGAAGATTGTGGGAATCAAGATCGTGGCGCCGACGACGGCGCCGACGGCGGCCGGCATGTTGCGCCAGGCGCTGGCTCGGAGGGCGAGGATTCCGAACACGATCGCCGCGACCGAGGTGAGCACCTGGAGGGCGATCTGCAAGGGGTTGAGGATTTCGTAGATCTGGAAGCCGCCTCCGCGGGCGAGGACGCTCATGACGAAGGACAGGAAGGTCGCGAGGACCCAGCCTCCCAGGGCGCTCGCGAGCGAGATCATGCCGAAGCGGTTGGCCACGAAGGAGAGCTCCTCGCGGAGGCTCGAGAACGTGAGGATGCGACGCGGGGCGGGCGCGTGCGGTGGCTGGTAGGCGCCGGGCTGGGCGCCCGCGGGATCGGGCTGGCCGTACCCGCCGGACTGGGCGTACCCGCCGGACTGGCCGTACCCGCCAGGCTGGCCATACCCGCCGGGCTGCGCGTACGCACCGGACTGGCCGGAGGCGTCAGGCTGCGCGTATGCGCCGGACTGGGCATAGGCGCCGGGCTGAACGGGGGCGTCGGACTGGCCCGGCACACCGGACTGCCCCGGCACGCCGGGCTGCCCGGGCACACCGGACTGCCCTTGGGCGCTCGGTTGCCCGTACGCGCCGACGTGTCCGGCAGAGCTCGCCTGTGCGTAGCTACCGGACGGCGCGTATCCCGTTCCCGCCGCCGGCGGGTGGCCGCCTGGGAGATGCGACTGCGGCGTTGTCGGCGAAGCCGGCGTCGAGATTGCAGACGGCGTCGCAGACGGAGTTGCAGACGGCGTGGGCGTTGGCGTCGCGGTTGCGTTGCCGTAGGGCGCCTGATGCTGTTCCTCGGCAACTCTCCACTGCGACTGGCTGGGGGCCGCGTCGGATTGGTCGCCGGTGCAGCCGTCGCCGCGAGCTGCGCCGTGCTGGGCTTGGCCGTAGTCGGCTTGGCCCTGGCTGGATTGACCGTACGCGGTCTGGCCGTACTCGCTCTGCCTGGGGTTGTAGGCAGCCGGCTGGATGCTCGGCGGGGTGCCGTAGTCGGACGAGCGGGGCGCGGCGCCTGCTGCGTCGCTGTGCGCGTTCTGGCTCGGCTGCGATTCGGCGCTCGGCTGTCCATTCCACTGGCTGGGTGTTGTCATGGCTTCACCATAGGTGGGTGGGCATGGTCGCGATATGGGCAGCTCTGCCCGTTGCGCGCCGGGATGGTCGCTGGACTGCAATACGATTCGGTGCATGACGACGACGTATTCCCCTGCGCCTGTTCTTGCGATCGATGCCGGCCAGAGCGGAATTCGCTCGCAGATCGACGCTGGCGAGGTGCGTTCGTTCGCGGCGATCCGCACCGATCTGCCGCTGGCTCCGCAGCTGGCGAGTGTGGTGGAGCAGTCGTTGCGCGATTCTGGGTTGACCGGGGTCACGGTTTCGGGTGGCGTTTCCGGTGTGACGCATGCGCAGACGGTGGCCGATGAGCTGGCTCTGCTGGTCGAGCCGTTCGGGGTGGCGAGGGTGTTCATCTCGCACGATTCGATCTCGGCGTTCCTTGGGGCGCTTGGTTCTGAGCTGGGCGCGGTCGTGGCGGCGGGAACGGGTGTGGTGACGCTCGCGGTCGGCGAGGATCGCCTTGCTCAGGTCGATGGCTGGGGGTATCTCGTCGGCGATGCCGGATCTGGATACTGGATTGGCCGCGCGGCCCTGGATGCGGTGATGCGTGCCTTCGATGGGCGCGGGCCGGAGACGGCGCTGACGGAGGTTGTGCTCGCGCATCACCCGGATCTGCCGAGCATGTATGTGTCGCTGCAGACGAACGAGGGCAAGGTGCGTCACATCGCGTCGTTCGCGCGGTCGGTTGGCGACCTCGCGGAGACGGATGCGGTGGCTGCGGGAATCCTCGAAGCCGCCGGTTCGCAGCTGGCGATCTCGGTCGCGGCGGGGCTCGGACGGGTGGGCTTGCCCGGAGGACGGGACGCCGTGCAGGTGCGTGCCATTGGCAACGTGTTCTCGTCGCTGCACGTCGCGGCCGCGTTCCGGGCCTCGCTGCTCGAGCTGGTTCCCGAGGCGCGCGTCGCGGTGGGCGAGAGCCACCCGCTCGACGGGGCGGCCATGCTCCCACACCTCGAGAAGGATCACGCCCTCATCGCTTCGATCGGCGTCGTGACCCTCGACGGCTGACGTCGTGACCCTCGACGGCTGACGGGAGTCTGAGCCGCGCCCTCGAGGAGCGCGCGACGAGTCGTGCTGTGCGGGTTTCATGTTCCTCTCGTTCTCGGTTCCTGGTCATAATCGGCGGTTCTGCTCGGGTCGAGGCACGGGGGTGCCCCTGCGTGTGGTGGTGCGTCGTCGTGGGGCTCGCCGCCGCACGTAGTGCGGGGGTGTGGCGTGCACGTGCCATCGGCCGTCTGGTCCGTGGGTCACGTTTAAGTGTCCGCGGTGGACTTCGTGGTGGTGGAACGAGCACAGCAGGATGCCGTGGTCCACGTCGGTGGGTCCGCCCTCGCTCCAGGGCTGGGCGTGGTGGGTTTCGCACCACCGGACGGGGGCCCTGCATCCGGGGGCGCGGCAGTGCTTGTCTCGGGTGAAGATCGCTCGGCGTTGGGCGGTGGTGAAGAGGCGGCGTCGCCGGCCGAGGTCGAGGATCTCCCCGTTCGGGGCTTGGCGGGCGACGCGCACGAACCCGTCACACAGGAGCTTCGCCGCGAACGACGCGGGCACGGGCTCCCCGGTGTGCTCGAGATGCGGCACGTCTTCAGGCCGGGTCGCGCCGCCCGCGATTCCGGCATCGGTGGTCACGACCACCAGTGTGGGCGCTTCCCCACCGATCCGGGGCGCGTTCGGCGACTCGGCGTAGCCGGCGAGCACGGACGCGAGCGCGTCGATGCGCCGCTGCGGGGTCGTACGGGTGTCTTCGAGCGGGTGATCGCTCTCGGTGCTGCCATCGCGGACGTTCGTGTCGCCGTCGACAATGAGCCTGTCACTGCCGGTTCCGCTCCAGTCGACATCGACGTCGGCGTCGGCGTCGTTACCGGTGCTGCCGTCGCCCCAGGCGCCCGAGTCGCTGTTCGCGCCGAGTGCTGGTGCGAGCGGCTCCCCACACCCCGTCACCGTCGCCTCGGCGGCGGCGGCGGGGAACTCGACCGCCCGGCGGGGTGAGAGGTGCGCGTCCAGCACCGAGATCAGCTGATCGCCCTGCTCCGCGGTCGCGACGAACTTCCCCGTGACCGCGCCGTCCGAGCGCCGCGACCACCACAACCCACGCTCCGCCGCGATCTTGTCAGCCCGAGGCTCGTCCCCATCCGGATCCAAATACGACACCCACAGGGCCGTCTGCACCTCCAGTGCCTTCGGCGTGGCCGGCTGCTCGTCCTCCGGGTCCAACCCGCACGCCGACGCCACCAACTCCGCCTCCGCCCGCGCCACGTCCTCCACCTCGACACGGTTACGCGTGTGAT
>NZ_JBNAFM010000011.1:0-141602 GCF_049707175.1 Pseudoclavibacter helvolus
TGTGGTAACCCACATCCTCACGGAGGTTTTCGTTTCCCTCAAACCATCAAGCGTTCACAACGTCCCAGGTCAATACAACTAGGCGACCGAACCGACACCCGCGCCGCCCGCACCGGACCGCAGTGCACCGAGGCCCGCACCCCCGAAGTCGGGAGCGCGGGCCTCGTCGGGCGTGCGCGTTCAGTTGCGGGTGGTCACCAGCAACTTCAGGCAGGCAGGCCGTCGAGCACCGCAGCCGTTCCAGAGAGGCCGAGACGCGATGCCCCAGCCTCGACCATGGCCAGCGCGTCGGCGGTCGAGCGGATGCCACCAGACGCCTTCACCCCGAGCCGCTCGCCAACTGTCTTGCGCATCAGCGCGACGGCGTGCGTGGATGCGCCGCCGGCGGCCGAGAAGCCCGTCGACGTCTTGACGTAGTCGGCACCCGCAGCCTCGGAGGCCTCGCAGGCGGCCACGATCTGGTCGTCGGTCAGAGCCGCCGACTCGATGATGACCTTGAGGAGCGCGCCGGGCGCGGCCTCGCGCACCGCGGCGACGTCAGACTGCACAAGGTCGGCCCGGCCGGCCTTCAGCATGCCGATATCAATGACCATGTCGAGCTCGTCAGCGCCATCAGCGACGGCCCTGGCCGCCTCCGCGGCCTTAATCGCCGAGTGGTGCTTCCCAGACGGGAAGCCAATGACGGTCGCGATCTTCACGCCGCCCGCCTCACCCTGCACCGGCAGCATGTTCGGCGAGACGCAGATGGAGAAGGCCCCGAGCACCTTCGCTTCGTCGAGGAGCGCAGACACCTGCTCTGGCGTCGCGTCGGTCTTCAGGAGCGTGTGATCGACGATGCCGGCGAGCTCGGCTCGCGTGACCTGCTCGTCGTGTCCAGCTCGCTCGTTCAGCTCGGTCATCAGCTGACGACGTTGATCTGCACGTCGACGTTGCCGCGGGTCGCGTGGGAGTACGGGCAGATGTCCTCATGCGCGACGCGGGCGACCTCGGCGGTCTCCTCTTCGCTGAGGTTCGGAGCGTAGACGTCGTGGACCACGGACAGCTCGAAGCCGGTGGGCTCGCGCTTGCCGATGCCCACCGACGTGGAGACGGCGGCGTCCTTGGTGTCCTTGCCGAGCTGCTTTCCGGCTGCGTGGAACGCGCCGAGGAAGCAGGCCGAGTAGCCGGCAGCGAAGAGCTGCTCCGGGTTGGTGCCCTCGCCGCTGCCACCCATTTCCTTGGGAGGACGCGTGTCGAGATCGATGCGGTCGTCTTCCGAACGCACGTGGCCGTCACGGCCACCACCGGAAGCGTGGGCAATTGCGGTGTACACAGGAGTCGTCATGGCTCAATGCAACCATGTCTTCCGTCAGGGCCGCTCAGCGTGCCCCGAAATAGTGGAATATCACACAGCATCTGCGCCGATCTCAGTAAACCGAATGAAAGTCGATTCTCTCGCATAGAGTCGTGGATCGGTCCATTCCCGCAGGGCTTAAGAAGCTTGGTCAGAACGGGTTTCTGGGTGACCGACCAACCAGATGGCCGTCGGACGATATCCATGGACTAAATGCGCCTATTGAGACCCCCCGAGGAGTGCATTCCCTGCCGCATCTCGTGTTAGTTTCCTTCTCGTGATGAGCGCTACAGGCTCCATCCGAACTGCAACATGAAAGTGAAGCTGCTTTCGGAGGTAACGCCAACACATCCCCCCGATCGAGAGCCTTGGCTCGCGATCCACAACGGAACAGAGAGCAACCAAAAACTCCCCGCGCCGGCGTGTAACGCCGGGTTAGAGGAACGGCAGGCCCCAATCGACACCGGGGTGGGCGTCATCGGGGAACGACGCCCAACTGCACTACTCGCCAAGGCGACCGCGGCAGGGGACGATGGGCACCAACTTCGGGGGAGGTTGGTGCCCATCACTACTTTCATGAGGCACTCGCGCGCATGCGAGGCGACCTCCTGGGAGTCGAAGGGCGGTGAACCTCCGGGTTCGCCGCCCTTTTCACGTTCGGAGCGAGGTCACGACCCGAGGTATCTGCCCGGCCGGTGATTGAGCATGATGATGAGACTCAGGATCCCGGCCCCCAGCGCCGAGATGAGCACCAGCATCGGGTCGATGACCGAGAACGACGTCAGGACGACGAGCAGGTCGAGCGCGAGGAGCACGTACCCCGCCCGAATGCCGAACCGCTCCTGAATCACCAGCGCGACGACCGTGAACCCGCCGAGGCTCGAGTTGTGACGGAACAGGATCAGGAGCCCAACGCCGCAGAGCACGTTCCCGAGCACCGCCGCGTACACGGGATGCAGGTGGAGCTGCCCGACGCCGAGGGCCGTCGCGTGCAGCGACGCGAGCCAGGAGACGAGACCGATCGAGACCAGGCTTCGCACCACGAAGCGCCACCCTTTTCCCTTCGCGGCGAGGGCAAAGAAGGGCAGGTTGACGACCACGAAGATGACACCGAACGGCACCGGCAGCACGTACCCGAGCAGCAGCGACAGGCCGGCGGTCCCACCCGTGACCAGTCCCCCGGATTTCAGCAGGAAGAGGCCGAACGAGACCACGAGCGCACCGACGGCGAGGCCCGCGATGTCGTCGACAGCGCGATGTCGTGGGGGCGCGACGAGTTCAGGCATGCGCAGAGTTTCTCGAGTGCGGGTAGTCTGCGCAACACAACCCCCGACGGTTGATCAAAATGCGTAGTTCCATCAGTAGGAAGAGCAAATATGCCCAATCAGCATCGCTTTGACGCCCTGGATGCACGCATCGTGCGAGCGCTGGATGTCGAGCCGGGCGCCTCTGTGCTCGCCCTGGCCCGCGAACTCGGGGTCGCACGCAATACGGTGCACGCGCGGCTCTCCAGGCTTGAGCAGGAGGGCATGCTGGCGCCGGTCAGCCGGCGGCTCGACGCGGCCTCGCTCGGCTACCCGCTCACCGCATTCGTCGCCCTTTCGCTGAGCCAGAACGCGGCAGATGAGGCCTACGCCCGCCTCGGCGAGATCGCCCAGGTCGTGGAGGTCCACTCGACGACGGGAGACGCGGACCTCCTGGTCCGGCTCGTCGCGAAGGACACGAGCGACCTGCACCGGGTGACTCGCGCGCTGCTGGACCTGCCGGGCGTGACCCGTACCAGCACGACGGTGTCGCTCTCTGAGGTGGTGCCGTACCGGCTGACGCGCATCCTCGACGACATGGTCGAGGATGCGCGTCGGCCGGAGCGCTCGTAGCGCTGCCTGCCCAGTCTTGCCTGGTCAGTCCTGCTTGCCCGGTCAGTCCTGTTTCGTGGAGAACGCGGAGTCGAACGCCGCCTCCGACGGGCGGTACGAGGACAGCTTGCGCACGAACTCCAGCGCTTCGGGGGCGCCGACGAGGCGGTCCATGCCCGCGTCCTCCCACTCCACCGACAACGGGCCCTCGTAACCGATCGCGTTCAACATGCGGAAACAGTCCTCCCACGGCACATCCCCATGCCCGGTCGAGATGAAGTCCCACCCACGCCGCGGATCCGACCACGGCAAATGCGACGACAACCGACCATTCCGACCATTCGACAAGCGCTTCTTCGTGTCCTTGCAATGCACGTGGAAGATACGGTCCTGGAAATCCCACAAGAACCCCACCGGATCGATGTCCTGCCACACCATGTGCGACGGATCCCAGTTCAACCCGAACGACTCCCGATGCCCGATCGCCTCCAACGCACGCTTCGTCGTCCAATAGTCATACGCGATCTCCGAGGGATGCACCTCGTGCGCGAACCTGACCCCGACCTCCTCGAACACGTCCAGGATCGGGTTCCACCGGTCCGCGAAGTCCCGATAGCCCGCATCCACCATCGCCTCCGTCGCCGGAGGGAACATCGCCACGTACTTCCAAATGCTCGACCCCGTGAACCCCGTCACCGTCTTCACGCCCAGCGCTGCGGCCAGGCGGGCCGTGTTCTTCAGCTCCTCCGCGGCGCGCTGACGCACCCCCTCCGGATCACCATCGCCCCACACCCGGTCGGACACGATGTCCCGATGGCGCTCATCGATCGGATCATCACACACCACCTGCCCCTTCAGGTGGTTCGAGATCGTCCACACCTTCAAGCCGTTGCGCTCAAGGATGTCGAGCCGACCTTGGACGTACTCCGCGTCATCCCACCGCCACGGATCCAGATGATCACCCCAACAGGCAATCTCGAGGCCGTCATACCCCCACTCCCCCGCGAGCCTGGCGACCTCCTCGAACGGCAGATCAGCCCACTGACCGGTGAACAACGTGACAGGACGAGACATGGACTAGCTCCTCTGGAGTTCTGGATCGACGGTGGTCTGGGTCGGCGTGTCGGACGGCACGGGGATCGAGACCCACGCGCTGCCGTTCGCTGAGCTCTCTTCGACGGCCGCGAGGACGCGCTGGACGGCGAGGCCGTCGGCGAACGATGGCGCGGGCGAGCGGTGCGCCGCAATATCCTCGATGAGTTCCACGGCCTGGTGCGTGAACGCGTGCTCGTAGCCGAGACCATGCCCGGCCGGCCACCAGGCCTTGATGAACGGGTGGTGGTCTGGGTCGGTGACGATGATGCGCGTGTACCCGGCGGTCGTCTGGTCTGCGGTCGCATCGAAGTACTCGAGCACGTTCATGTCCTCGAAGTCGAACGCCAGCGAGCCCTTGGTGCCGTTGATCTCGAGGCGAATGGCGTTCTTGCGGCCGTAGGCGAAGCGCGTCGCCTCGAAGACGGCGATCGCCCCGCTCTGGAGGCGGCCGAAGAAGACCGCAGCGTCGTCGACCGTGACCGGGCCCCGCTCGGTGCCTCCAGTACCGGAAAGCCCCGAGAAGTCATCGGCGACGGGGCGCTCGCTCACGAACGTCTCCACCAGCCCCGAGACACCACTCAGCTGCTGGCCGGTGATGAAGTGGGTGAGGTCGACGATGTGGGCGCCGATGTCGCCGAGGGCGCCAGACCCCGCCTTCTCCTTATCGAGACGCCACGACAAGGGCGCGTTCTCGTCGGCCAGCCAGTCCTGCAGGTACTGCGCCCGCACCTGGCGGATGTCGCCGATGCGACCCTCGGCCACGAGCTGCTGCGCGAGACGGATCGCGGGCACCCGACGGTAGGTGAAGCCCACCATCGCTCGGACCCCCTGCGCCTCCGCGGCAACCGCGGCCGCGTTCATCCGCTCAGCCTCTGCGACCGTGTTGGCGAGCGGCTTCTCGCACAGCACGTGCTTGCCCGCCTCAAGCGCGGCGATGGCGATCTCCGCGTGGGTGTCACCTGGCGAGCAAATGTCGATGAGCTGCACGTCGTCGCGAGTCAGCAGCTCGCGCCAGTCAGTCGTGCTCGACGCCCAGCCGAGCTTCTCGGCCGCCTGGGCCGCCTTCTCGGCGTTCCGACCGGCCACCACACGCATGCGGGGCGCGAGAGGAAGGTCGAAGAACTTCGGGGCGTTCCGCCAGGCCTGCGAGTGCGCGGCCCCCATGAAGGCGTAGCCGACCATGCCGATGCCCAGCTCCTGCTGTGCGTCTTGACTCATTGTTCACTCTTTCGTTCGGGAGGCCAACGCGGGGCGGAGTCAGAGAGGAGGAGAGCTCCGCCCCGCGTGGACAGTGTGGGCGACTGGCTACGACTCGAACGCCGTGTCGATGTACTCGTCGACGTTCTCACTCGTCACGACAGGCGCGTAGAGCTGCACGAGACGCGGGACGCTGTGCGACGAGAGGTCGCCGAGCGAGCGGTCGTGCGCGATGAGGCGCGCGAGCTTGACGCCGTCTGCAGCCTGCGTCGACGGGTAGATGACGGTCGCCTGGATGACGCTGTCGCCTTCCTGGATCTCGCGCATCACGTTCGCCGAGCCGGCCCCGCCAACGAGGAAGAACTCGTCACGGTTGGCGTTCTCGATGGCCGACAGCACACCGACTCCCTGGTCGTCGTCGTGGTTCCAGATGGCGTCGATCTGCGGAGCCGCCTGGAGGAGGTTGGTCGCGGCCTGCTCGCCACCCTGCACAGTGAAGTCAGCGGCAACGCGGTTCGAGACCTCGAGTCCACAGTCGCCGAGCGCGTCGGCGAAGCCCTGGCTGCGGTCCTGCGTGAGCGGGAGCGAGTCGATGCCTGCGATCTCAGCGACGACGGCGTCGGGCTTGTCGCCGAGCTGCTCGCACATGTACGTGCCTGCGCTGACGCCCATGCCGTAGTTGTCACCGAGCACGGTGGTGCGTGCAGCGAACGGGCTCGTGAACTCACGGTCGACGTTGATGACGGGGATGCCCGCCTCCATCGCCTTCGTGGCGACCTCGGTCAGCGCTGCGCCGTCGAAGGGCAGCAGCACGATGGCGTCGACGCCGTCGTTGATGAAGCCCTCGATCTGGCTGATCTGCAGGTTCACGTCGTTCGTGCCCTCTGCGACGCGCAGCTCGACGTCCTCGTACTTGGCTGCCTCAGCTTCGGCGGCGGAGGTGATGGCGCCCATCCAGCCGTGGTCGGCGGCGGGAGCCGAGAACCCGATCACCAGCGGCTCGCCAGGCGCGTCGTTGTCGGATGCGGTGGCGTTGCCGCCCGTAGCCGTGTCGCCCCCGGTCGCCGCCGGGGTGTTCGAGAGGCAGCCGGTGAGCAGCAGCAGCGCCGAGGCCGCCGTCGCTCCCGCTGCGAGGATCCGGCGCTTCCGGGAAGCTGTCTTCCTGAAGGAACTCGTGGACATGGGGATCTCCTTTGATGCTGTCCTACTGGTGAGGTTCGGTTGGTTGTGCATGGTGCGGTCGGTGAGGCGCGGACGGGGCCGCGCCTGCGGGGAGCGGGTCAGGATGTCTTCGCGCGGGATGAGAAGCGCTGCTGGAGGAGGACGGCGACGACGATGATCGCGCCCTTCGCGATGGCCTGGACGGAGCTGTCCAGGTTCGCCTGGATGAAGATGTTGGTGAGCGTGGCGAAGATGAGCACGCCGAGCACGGTGCCCACGATCGTTCCGCGACCGCCGACGAGCAGGGTGCCACCGACGACGACCGCCGCGATCGCATCTAGCTCGTACAGCATTCCGTTGGTGGACGATCCGGCCGTCGTGCGGGCGAGCATCATGACCGAGGCGATACCCGCGGTCAGGCCGACCAACGCGTAGAGGTACATCGTGTGCCGCTTGACCTTGATGCCGGCGAGGCGAGCCGCCTCGGGGTTGCCGCCGACGGCGACCGTGCGGCGACCGAAGGTCGTGCGGTTGAGCAGGAACCAGCCGCCGACGGCGACGAGCACGAAGATCCACACGATGACGGGGATGCCGAGGAGGTCACCGCGGAACGTCTCGAGGAACGAGTCGACGTTGACGATCTGCGTGCGGCGACCTGCGATCAGCTCCGCGAAGCCTCGCGCGGCCACCATCATGGCGAGCGTCGCGATGAACGCCACGACCTTGCCGTAGGCGATGAGGACGCCGTTGACGACGCCGGCGCCCAGGCCCACGAGGAGCGACGTGAGCACGATGACCCACCAGCCCCAGGCTTCGGCGTAGGCCTGCGTCGAGAGGGTCGTCGCCCACACCGAGGCGAGCCCGAGCACGGACCCGACAGAGAGGTCGATGCCGCCGGCCGTGATGACAAACGTCATGCCGATGGAGAGAACGCCGATGATCGACGCCTGACTCAGCACAACCATGAGGTTGTCGACGCTGGCGAAGCGCTCCCCCGCCGAGACCGTGCCTGCGATGCAGAGCACGACCAGCGCCAGAATGAGGCCGAAGTTGCGGGCGGAGCTGCCGCGGAAGAACCCGCCGCGCTTGGCGTTGTCGCTGGCCACTTCGTGCTCGACGCGCGAGCTCTCGTTCGCTGCCGGGGCCGCTGGCGCGCCCTCGTCGTACGGCGAGCCGCCGTTCGGGGCGGAAGACTGGGGGGTCTGTGTGCTCATGCTGCGCTGCTTTCCATAACCATGTCGAGTACGGCGTGCTCATCGAGAGCGGATGCGGGGCCTTGGTGGACGACTCGTCCTTCCGAGACGACGAGCACCCGGTCGGCGAGGCCGAGCACTTCTGGAATCTCACTCGAGACGACCACCACGGCAGCCCCTTCGTCTGCCAGCTTGCGGATCAGGGCGTAGATCTCGGCTCGCGCACCCACATCCACGCCTCGCGTCGGCTCATCGAGCAGCAGGACCCGGCAGCCGTGGACCAACCAGCGGGCGAGCATCGCCTTCTGCTGGTTACCTCCGGAGAGGGTGCGGATGTCACGTTCGACACCGACCGGCCGCAGGTCGAGGTACTCCGCCTGCTCCTTCGCAGCCCGACGCTCGTCGCCCTCTTTCAACCACGAGAACGAGGCGAAACGCTGGAAGGTCGAGAGGGTGATGTTGCGGTAGACGGGCTCGTCGAGCAGGAGGCCCTGGCTCTTGCGCTCTTCCGGCGCCAGCCCGATTCCCGC
The DNA here is from genome assembly GCF_049707175.1 of Pseudoclavibacter helvolus. Lineage (GTDB taxonomy): Bacteria > Actinomycetota > Actinomycetes > Actinomycetales > Microbacteriaceae > Pseudoclavibacter > Pseudoclavibacter helvolus_A. The sequence continues at coordinate 8,366 of NZ_JBNAFM010000011.1, forward strand.
GTTCACCGCGGCGGTGACCGAGCCGCGCTTCAGCGGCTTGCCCTCCACGGTGACCGTGCCGCCCGTCGCCTTACGCGCACCGTAGATGGTCTCCATGATCTCACTGCGGCCAGCCCCGACGAGTCCGGCGAAGCCGACAATCTCGCCTGCGGAGACGGTGAACGAGACGTCGGAGAAGACCTCGTCGAGCGCGAGCCCCTGCACGTCGAGCAGCACCGGTGCATCCGCCGGAAGCTCCGGCGACTCCGGGAACAGGTATTCGACCTTGCGGCCCGTCATGAGCGTGATGAGCTCGGCCGTCGGCGTCTCGCTGACGGGGAGGTTCTGGGCGACGGTGCGGCCGTCCTTCAGGACCGTGATGCGGTCGCCAATGGTGCGGATCTCTTCCAAGCGATGCGAGATGTAGATGATCGCGACGCCCGCCTTGGTGAGCTCCTCGACCACGCGGAAGAGGTTCGCGACCTCCTCCGAGTCGAGCACGGCTGAGGGCTCGTCCATGACGATGATGCGGGCGTCGTGCGACAGCGCCCTGGCCATCGAGACGATCTGCTTGCCCGCGGCCGACAGCTCGCCGACCTCGGTCGTCGGCGAGATCTCAGAGTGGCCGAGCCGCGCGAGGATCTCTCGGGTGCGCTGCTTCGCCTCGCCCCGCCGCGAGACACCCGCCGTGTCGAGCTCGTGGCCGAGGTAGACGTTCTCGGCAACCGTCAGCCCGTCGACGACGTCGAGCTCCTGGTACATCGTCGCGATGCCCAGCCCGAGGGCTGCGACGGGGTTGGGGATGGTGATGGGCTCGCCATCGAGCAGCAGCTGCCCCTCGGTGGGCTGGTGTGCGCCAGCGAGGACCTTGATGAGCGTGGACTTGCCCGCGCCGTTCTGGCCAAGCAGGCAGTGCACCTCACCAGGGAGGACGTCGAGGTCGACACCGTCGAGAGCCCGCGCGCCGGGGAACTGCTTCACGATGCCGCGCATCTGCAGGAGGGGGGATGGACCCGATGTTGGGTCTTCGTTGACCATGTGTCGAAAGCTACCGGTACTTTTGTCGACGGTCAAGCAAAAGTCGCTAGCCTGTTGCACAATTGAGACACGTCACTCCACGGAAGCTTTGCGTCAACGTTGACGAGCCGCGCGGTAACGTGTCGAAGTCGCACCCCACGACTGCGAAACCGAGAAGGGAGACGGCCCATGGTCATCGAACAGCTGCCCAAGCCAGCGTCACGCCAGCCAGGCCCAGGAGAGCTCTTCCAGATGCTTCGCGACGGCGCCCCGCGCACACGCGCCGAGCTCGCATCCGTCACCGGGCAGGCCCGCTCCACGGTCGCGACGCGCATCGACATGCTCATGACCGCCGGCCTCATCGTGACCGTCGGCGAAGCACACTCGACGGGCGGCAGACCGCCCGCGGTCTTCGCGTTCTCGCCAGAGAGCCGAGTCGTGCTCGCCGTCGACCTCGGCGCCACCCACGCCCGCATCGCGCTCACCGACCTGGCGTCGAACATCATCGCCGATGCCGAGGACAAGCTGCCCATCGACCTCGGACCCGACAAGGTGCTCGCCTGGATCTGCGACAAGGGCGACGAGCTCCTCTCCGACTCCGGCCGCGGTCGACGCGAACTCGTGAGCGTGGGCGTCGGCCTCCCCGGCCCCGTCGAGTTCAGCTCGGGGCGCCCCATCAACCCGCCCATCATGCCGGGGTGGGACGACGCCGACGTCGCGGGCCGCCTCGGAACGCACTTCGACGCACCGGTGCTCGTCGACAACGACGTCAACATCATGGCCCTCGGCGAGCACCGCAGCGAATGGGCCGACGTCTCAGACCTGCTGTTCGTGAAGGTCGCGACCGGCATCGGTTCTGGCATCATCGCCGACGGCTCCCTCCGGCGAGGCGCGCGGGGCGCGGCCGGCGACATCGGCCACATCGCCGTGCCAGGCGGCGAGAACACCCCGTGCCGCTGCGGCAACCTCGGCTGCCTCGAGGCCGTCGCAGGCAGTGACGCCATCGCTCGAAGACTCCGCGACGAGGGCATCGAGGTCTCCGGCAGCGCGCAGATCGTCGCCCTCGTGCGATCGGGTGACCTCAGCGCTGCGCGCGCGCTCCGCCAGGCGGGACGCGATGTCGGCACCGTGCTTGCCGCCTGCGTCAGCATGCTCAACCCGTCGATGATCGTTATCGGCGGCAGCATCGCCGAAGCTGGCGAACAGCTCATGGCAGGCATTCGCGAGGTCGTCTACTCGCGCTCCCTGCCGCTCGCGACCCAGCACCTCAGGGTCGTCGCCTCCAGAGCAAGGGGGGAAGCCGCCATCCTCGGCGCGAGCGCGCTCGCCATCGACCACGTGCTCTCAGCCGACGCCATCGACGCCGCACTCGCGTAGTGCGTGCCTGCAACGCGGTCCGTGGACGCGGTCAGGCTCGCCGCTACGGCACAACCCGCTCAGCATGCCAGGCGGTGCCGCTCCGCGTGAAGACGTACCGCAGGTGCTCGGCGCCCGACAGGTCGACCGCATCCATGTACCCGACGCGCAGCGCGACCCACGCGAACCGCGCGTAGGACGAAGATTCCTCGCCCTCATCGCCCTCATCGCGCGCGTCGGTCGCGGGCGGCAACGGCATTCCCGGGCGGCCGGGGGCTGCGAACAGCCCTCGGGTTCCGTCGCCGAACGAGCTCCACGCGGCACGGCGGAGCCCCTCATCGGCGATGACCTCCGCCCGCCCCTCGACGCGCAGCTGCACATCCGCAACCTCGTCATAGAACGTGATGGCTGCGAGCGGATTCTCCTCGAGCTGCCCCACCTTCGCCGAGAGCGCGTGCGTCGAGAAGAAGATCGTGCCAGACCCGGCGTCCACATCCCTGACGATGACCGCGCGCACATGCGGCTGGCCGGCGGCGCCGCTCGTGCCGAGGTACCCGAGCGTGAACGGAGTGCGGTGCGCCGCCGCGGCCTCGAGCGCCTCCCAGATCTGACTGGCGCTCGCCAGGTCGAATGCGTGAGCCTGCGACATCAGACGAGCTCGTCGAGGAGATCGCGGGCAGCCGTGAGGTCGGCATCGCGGCGGTCGCGGACGCGCTCCCGGGCGATCTCGAGCACCTCGACCGACTCACCTGGCCACTCCACCCCGTCGCCCGCCTCCGCCTGGACCCGGTCGATCAGCGCCGACAGCTCCTCCTCGAGCAGCGCCCCGTCCTGCACCACACCGAACGCCTTCGCGGCCCGCTTCCACGCCTTCCGCTCACCCCCGGGCTTCAGACCGGGCACGCCCTCCAACGCCTCGAAGCCGTAGCGAACCGCCTTCACCGCCTTGCGCACGTCATGCCAGCGCTCGACCCTGGCCGGCTTCTTCCGCGCACGGTCCGTGCGCGCCTCCACTCGTCGCATCGCGTCCCGGAGCGCACGCCGCATGGCGCCTCCCGCGCGCAGCTCCGCCCTCGCCGCGAACGGCGGATCGGCGAGGAACTCGACCACCGCGGCGTGCAGGGCGTCCCAACGCCGAGCATCAACCGCCGCTGAGAACGCCCCGAATGCCTCCGCATGGCGCACGTCCAGCCAGGCGAGCACGCGTCGCCGGACCTCATCGACACGCAGTTCAGTCTCATCCTCGGCGAGCGCGTCGAGCTCAGCGCCAAGCAGCTCCGCGAGCACCTCCGCATCACGGGGATCACCCAGGACACGACCCGCCCAGCGCAGCTCATCACGCAACGCGTCGGTCGCGCCGTCGTCGAAGACCTCGCGGAACACGGTGAGCAGGCTCCGCAGTCGACGCACGGCGACTCTCGCCTGATGCACGGCATCTGGCGCATTCGAGCGGGCGAGCGCCTCGTTCGCCTGTAGCTCACCGAAGCACGACGCGAGTGCGGCGACTACCGCGTCGCCGACCGAGCCGCGGGCCGAGATCGGTTGAGCCGGCTCAACCCCGGCGAGCGAGCGCACCATCTTCGACCGGTGCACCGACGGGACCAGGCCGGCCGCGAACAGCACCCGTTCGATCTCGTCGAAGACCGTCAGATCTGCATCGTCGACAAGCTCGACCTCAAACTCACGCCACTCGAGCTCGCGCTGGGAGCCGAGGCGAACAACACGGGCGTGCACCGCGTCCTCGCAGACGAGCGCGACGACCGGCCCCGCGTCGTCGGCGGCACTCCCCCGGATCTCGGTCGTCGTGCGCAACGTGGTCAGCTCCACGAGCGGCAGCACGGGTCGATCTCCGAGGATCTCGGCGAACTCGGCCCGCAGCTCCGGCGGCACCCGCCGCGGCGCGCCCACGGGCGCGTGCAGCTCGATGCGCTCGTCACCGCTTCGGGGCCGCTTCAGATGCCACCCCTCGTCGTCACCACCGGTTCGGCGACGCAGCACGCACCGAGCGCCGAGGATCGCGAGGTCTGGGGTATCGACGTACTCGGCGATCAGCTTCTCGGTGCTGGGCTCGCCCGCGGTCAGGCCGCCGCCGAGCGCCGAAAAGTCGGGGGCGCCCGCGTCGTCCGGAATGTCGTACTTCCGCTCAACCTCCCGTTGCTGCGTCGGCTGTCGCGTCTGCTCGCCCTGCACTTCGATGCCCATCCGGAAAGGCTAGCGTCCGCAGCTCAGCGCCAGGCGAGGCCGGACGCCTCGGCATCGGGCGGCGGGGCAAGGCGGGGGCGGCCCACGACCGGCGCTCCGCGGACTCGGCGCTGAGGTCACCGCGCTCGTAGGGCCGCCCTAATGAGCGGCACCTGCAGAGGAAGGCGCGCGACCGAGACCGCAAACGCGAGCGCGGACCCGGTGTTTCGCTTGCGAAGTGCGCGGCGCCCGAGGTCGACGCTCATCTGCGCGTTGGCTGGCCAGACGGCGAGCAGCACGGCGGCGCTCGCCAGGCCGGAGACGGCCCGGGTCGCGGGGTGCAGGAGTCCGAGTGCGCAGGCGAGCTCAGCGACGCCGGAGGCCACCACGAGCTCTCGGGCGCGCCCGCGGATCGGCTTGGGAATGATCGCTTCAAACACGGAGGGCTTCACGAGGTGGACCACCCCAGAAAGAGTGAAGGGCAGGACGACGATCCAGGGGATGACCCCGCTCGTGGTCCGAGAACGGTGCTGCAGTGCGTTCGCCATGCGAACATCTTTGGCCTCCCGGCCGAGCGCGGTCCCAGGCAGCGCCGGTCGATCTCGACTATGTCGCACCGCGACCGGCAGACCAAGCGGGGCCGACGGACCGAGCCGTCATCTGCCGGAAGCAGTCTCGCCAGCAGTCCCGGCGAGCGGGCGAGCGACGAGCAGCGGGCGTCGCCGCGCAGTCAGCGTGACGAGGGAAGCGTGCACGAGCCCTCCGCGCCGCACACGACCGCCACGTCACTCTGAGTGTCAGGACATCGAGGCCACTCGAGTCCGGAGCTGCCCCGTTCTCGGAACCGTCCCCCACCCTCAACCGCGGCGCTGCCGCGGGTCGCGTGCACCGACGCCCCCGGTTCGCGGGCGCGCCGCGTGCCTGTCAGCTGGGGTCGGCGTCGGCGTGCTCTTCGGCGAGGAAGGCGAGCGCCGCCGCGCGGAAGTCGCGGGAGCCTGGCGCGTTGAAGTGGTGCCGGTCGGGGATTTCGAAGAAGCGTCCTTGCGGTGCGGCGGCTGCGAGCGCCTTGGACCCTTCGATGATGCCGTCGCGTGACCCCGTCGCGAACAGCACCGGCTGCTGCGGCACTCGGCCCAGGTCTGGGTCGGCCTTGCCAGATGCCCGCATGCCTTCGGCGATCGCGAGCAGCGCCCGCAGGTCGTTGCCGCCGACGCGCTCGGTGAGGGCGAGGTAGTTCTGCGTCACCGGGTCCTGCACCGGCGTGCCGTGGTCGACGAACTCGCGGACTTGTCCGATGTCGAGGCGCCCGAGCGGCACCCCGTCGGGCACGCCGCCGAGCACGACGCGCGGGATCCGGTCGGCGAAGTCCTGCGCCACCTCCCAGCCGACGCGGGCGCCGAGCGAGTAGCCGACGTAGAGGGCCGTGTCGACGAGGTAGGCGTCCAGCACGGCTTCGACGTCGGAGGCCAGCGTGCGAATGTCGTAGTCGCGGCCCTCGTGGGGTTTGTCGCTCTGCCCGTGCCCGCGCTGGTCGAGTCCGAGCACGCGGTAGCCGGCGCGCAGCAGGTCGCGCACCCAGCCCGTGGCGACCCAGTTGTCTTTCGTGCTCGATGCGAAGCCGTGGACGACGACGACCGTCTGCGCGTCGGTGTCACCCCAGGTGTAGGTGGCGATGCGGTGGCCGTCGCCGACCATCACGAACTGGGGGTCGGGCAGCACGGTCAGGGCGGCGGGTGCGCTATTCACGTCGTCGATTGTCTCAGGAGCTGGGAGCCGCCGAGCGCACGCCCGCAACGCGGCGACGCGGGGGCATGCAGGAAGCCCGGACGCTTCCCCGGGGTGGGGTCGCGTCCGGGCTCCCGTCAGCCGAGCTTTCGGGCGATCTGCCGGTCGGGGAGTCAGTCGATGAGGTCGTGGATCTGGATGATCTCGTCGCGCTTCGGGCCGACGCCGATCGCCGAGATGCGGGCGCCGGAGAGACGCTCGAGCGCCTTCACGTAGAGCTGGGCGTTCTCGGGCAGCTCGTCGAAGGTGCGGCAGCTGGAGAGGTCTTCCGTCCAGCCGTCGAAGTACTCGTAGATGGGCTTGGCGTGGTGGATGTCGGATTGCGACACGGGCATCTCGTCGAAGCGGACGCCGTCGACGTCGTAGGCGACGCAGACCGGGATGCGCTCGATGCCGCTGAGCACGTCGAGCTTCGTCATGACGAAGTCGGTGACGCCGTTGATGCGCGCCGTGTAGCGGGCGACGGGCACGTCGTACCAGCCGGTGCGCCGGGGGCGGCCGGTGGTGGTGCCGAACTCGCCGCCGCGCGTGCGGAGCAGCTCGCCCCACTCGTCGAACAGTTCGGTGGGGAAGGGGCCAGCGCCGACGCGCGTGATGTAGGCCTTGACGATGCCGATGATGCGGTTGATCTGGGTGGGTCCGACTCCGGCGCCAGTGGATGCGCCGCCGGCGGTCGACGAAGAGGACGTGACGTAGGGGTAGGTGCCGTGGTCGACGTCGAGCATCGTGGCCTGGCCACCCTCGAAGACGACGTTGCGGCCCGCGTTGAGGGCGTCGTAGAGCTCGAGCGAGGTGTCGCCGACCATGGGGCGCAGGCGCTCGGCGTGCACGAGGAGCGCATCCACGATCTCGTTCACGGTGATCGCGCGGCGGTTGTAGACCTTCACGAGCAGGTGGTTCTTGCCGAACAGCGCGGCTTCGACCTTCTGGCGGAGGATGTTCTCGTCGAAGAGGTCCTGGACGCGGATGCCGATGCGGTTGATCTTGTCGGCGTAGGCGGGGCCGATGCCGCGACCGGTGGTGCCGATCTGGCGCTTACCGAGGAAGCGCTCGGTGACCTTGTCGAGGGTGGTGTGGTAGCCGGTGATGAGGTGCGCGTTCGCGGAGACGCGGAGCTTCGAGGTGTCGACGCCGCGTTCCTCGAGGTGGTCGATCTCGTGGAACAGCACGTCGAGGTCGATGACGACGCCGTTGCCGATGACCGGGGTCACTCCTGGCGTGAGGATGCCGGAGGGCAGCAGGTGCAGCGCGTACTTCTCGTTGCCGATCACGACCGTGTGACCTGCGTTGTTGCCGCCGTTGAACTTCACGACGTAGTCGATGCGGTCGCCGAGGAGGTCGGTTGCCTTGCCCTTGCCTTCGTCGCCCCACTGGCCGCCGATAATCGCTACGCCTGGCATGTGTGCCCCTGTTCTCTGTCGGATCGGCGCAGCTCGCGCCTGTCGTGTGCGTGGCCGAGGCCGCGCGTTGGGTTGGCCGCCCGGCGGCCCTCCCCTTGTTCCCTGCGTGTGGTGCCGGGCTGCTGGCAGCGGATGCTGGCCTGCAGCGGATGCGCGGCTAACTGCCCGCGTGCATCCGTTCGATCTCGGCGATGGCCTGCGGGTCGGCGTCGTGCAACAGTTCGGCGAGGCGCTCGGGTTCGCCCGCCTCGCCGATCTCGGCGGCGCTGCGCCGCAGCGCGTAGAACGCGCGCAGGACTCCACGGTTGGGTTCGTGTGACCAGGGCACTGGACCCTGGCCTCGCCATCCCGCTTTGCGGAGGGCGTCGAGCCCGCGGTGGTAGCCGACGCGAGCGTAGGCGTAGGCACCGATGGTGTTGCCGTCGGCGTGCGCCGCGTCTGCGAGGGCCGCCCATGCCAGTGACGAGGCCGGGTGCTTCTCGACGATGGCGGCGAGCGCGGCCTGGTCGTGCGGCAGGTTCGTGAGGTCGTCGACGACTTCTGGCTCAGCGGCGAGGCGTGTCTCGGGGATGCCGAGGAGATTGGTTCCGGTCACGGGACCCGATTCTATCCCGTCGCGCGTCTGGACCGGCAGGGTCGGCGAATCTGTGGACTGCTGGCTCGGTCGCGGGCTGCCAGGTCACGCCAGCGGGAAGATGGCGCAGGTGCTCGTCGCTGTGGCGAGCAGCACCTCGTTGGCGTCTCGCAGTTCCGCTTCGACGAACGCTGCCCTCGCGCCTGCCTTGACGACGCGGCCGCGCACGCGGACGGGGCCCGTCTCGACCGTCATGGGCCGCAGAAAGCTGACCTTGATCTCCAGCGACGTGTACGCCTGCCCCGGGCGGAGCGTCGTGTGGACGGCGGTGCCGCAGGCCGAGTCGAGGAGCGTCGCCGCGAATCCGCCGTGGACGGTCCCGATCGGGTTGTAGTGCGTGCGATCGGGCACTCCCTCGAAGACGACCTCGCCTTCGTCGAAGCTCACGACGGACATGCCGAAATGCGCGGCGATGGGGGCGATCTGTGCCCCGCTCGCGAGGTGGGCTCGCAGCTGCTCAAGTCCGGTCATCGTTGCACGGTCGGTCATGTCGCTCCCTTGCGCCGCGGCCCCCGAGATGGGAGCACACTCTACCAGGGCATGAAGGTGAAGAATGTGACGGCCACCCCGATGGAGACGGTGGCCCCGACGAAGCAGAGCGCGAGCAGCTCACCCGGCATAACGGTGCGCTGGTAGACGTCCCAGTATCGATCTTCTGCCCGTCGACGAGCGTCGGCCCCTGCGGTGCGGTCGAGCCTTCGTCGGTATCCGAACATATATGTAGCTTATTTAACTAAATGATCTGCTCCCAAGCATTGACAGCGCCCCCGCGGGTGCGTAGAACCCGGCGTCGCTACGCGCGCGCGGCGAGTGCGGGCTCCCCGCCCGCCTGCGGCTGCTCGCCTGCTGCCTCGTGCTCACCACCGTGCGTGGACGACGGAGCCTCGACCGAGCTGACCATACCGGTGAGGAACTTAGCGACCCCGTCGAGCTCCTGCGTGGTGAGGGAGTCGACAACAGCGATCATCCGCTGATGCATGAGGCCGAGCGTCTCGCGGACCTCCTTATCGGACTCCCCCGTCGGCGCGATGATCGACGCCCGCCGGTCAGTGGGGTGCGGTCGCCGCTCGACGTGCCCGCTCTTCACAAGCCGATCGACGAGCCCGGTCACCGATGCCGACGAGATGTTGAGCCGCTCGCCGAGGTCCTTCTGCATCACGATCTGACCCCGACGCTGCTGCTGCAACAGGAACCGCAGCGCGATGAGGTCGTTCTCGTTCATGCGCATGGACGACCTCGTCCTGGCGCGCATCTTCGCCTCCGCTTCGCGGTACTCCCTGAGCAGGTTGAGCACGTCGACCGAGGTCGCGTGCTCGCCACCCGACGGGTACCAGTAGCCGGATGAGCGCTCGGCAGGCTTCTGCGCCATGATCCTCCTCGGCCTGGCACTCCACACGCCAGGAAACTAGTTCAATAAACTAGCAAAGGTGGATGCGTCTTCGGGGGCGAAAACACAGATCGGTCACCGTGATGATCGTTTTCTGTCGAACGCGTCCGGGCGACACCCGCAGGCCTCACCGATCGCCCCCTCAGTCGCTCTTCGCGTCGGGGTCACCGGCGTACGGTCGGTACACGTCACCGGTCTCCGCGACCTCCGCGGTCCAGCCGAAGGTCGACGTCGCGCTGAGCGGCACGTACGACCCATCGAAGCTGGTGGCATCTGTGCCCTCCGTGAGGGCCGCCGCCGCCTTGGTCCCCATTGCGCCGGCGGGGTCGCCGCCTCCCTCGTCGCCCGCATCCGGTTCGCTGCCATCGCCGAGCAGACGCCGGGTGAGCGCCGACTGCGCAGACAGCAAGTCGTCGAGCTCGGACAGCAGGCTGGCGTCGTCGGGCTCGACCCCGTGCCTGGCCGCGGCGAGCACGGCTCGCCGCACGAGCTCCTTCGCGAAAGAGCCCGTGGTCTGCTCGGCCCGCGACGAGGCCTCCATGAGCGCCTTTTGACTGAACGGCAGTCCCGCAGCGTACTTCTCGAGGAGCCGGAACCGCTCGGGTCCGCCGGGAAGCCCGATCTCGACGGCGAGGTCGACTCGGCCGGGACGTGACACGAGCGCACGTTCGAGCACCTGCACCCGGTTGGTCGTCATGATGAAGGCCACGTCGGCGTCCCCGTCGAGCCCGTCGAGCGCGTCGAGCACCTCGAAGAGGAGCGGCTGGGGCGAGGAGTGACGCTCCATAGCGACGAGGTCGATGTCCTCGAGCACGACGATCGACGGCTGCAGGGTGCGTGCCAACTCGGCCGCCGCCGAGATGTGCTGGATGCTCGACCCGGTCAGCAGCACGGCCGTCACGCCCTCGGTTCGGCTCAGCAGGTGCCTGACCGTGAGCGTCTTGCCGGTTCCCGGAGGGCCGTACAGCAGGACGCCCCGCTTCAGGTGCTGACCGGCAGCGAGCAGCGTCTCGCGCTGACGGCCGATCTCGATGACGTGCGCGGCGATCGACTCCAGTACGCCGTACGGCAGGATCACGTCGCTCTCGCTGACGTTCGGACGCTCGAGGAAGGACGCGCCCGCATCCATCCGGAAGTCGCTGCTCTCGAACGCCAGCACCTTGCCTCGCAGCACGCTGCGCTCGACCATGAGCGCGCGGACCTCGCTGAGGAGGGCGGAGACCAGTGACGGGTCGGCGGCGGTGAGCACCTCGAGTTGCCCCTGGGGACGGCCCATGTCAGGTCGGGCCGCGCGCTGCATGACGACGACGCGAGCGCCCCGGTAGGTGAAGAGGCGTGCCCCGAAGCTCACGACCTGCCTCGTCGAGCTCGGCCCGGTCGCCTTCTCCGCGAACTCAGCCGGCCCCGCTTTGAAGGGCATGTGGGGACTCGAGATGAGCTCCGCGAGGCCAGCGTGCGCGTGCGCTGACCCGCCGGCGACCCCGATCAGGCTCGCCTCGCCACGGTTCGCGACGTCTTCGAGGGCAATGTCGGCATCGACGATGCGGTAGCTCGCGAACTCCTCGACGACTACCGGGATCTCCTCGGCATCTCGACCGAGGAACCCGCTGAGCTCGTCCCCGAACGGCGTGCGCTGCGCAGCGTGCTCGGCCGGCAACGCGTTGACGCGATCGAGGAAGCGCCTGAAGGACCGCAGAAACTCGTCGTCGTGGTGCGTCTCGCTCATGTCATCCCCTTACCGGCGGGCGCATCCCACCGAACGAGAGCCTAGAACGGCGCCGCTCGGTGCGCACTCCGTAAATAAACGATATTCAGTTAATTCGGCCCGGACCCTGGGTTTCCAAGGCCGCATCTCCTAGGCTTCACCCAATCGCGCGATGTTGCGCGCACGCATCCAATGTCTGGAGTGAGTTTGAGCACCTACGTAGTTGTGAACCCAGCGACCGGCGAGCAGGGCGAGGAATTCCCGCTCGTCACCGCCGACGGCATCGAGACGGCACTGCAGAGCGTCGACACTGCGTACCGAACCTGGTCGAAGCCCAGCACCGTCGCGGAGCGAGCGGCGCTCATGAGCCGCGCCGCCGAACTGCACCGCGAGCGCCGCGAGGAGCTCGCCGAGATCATCACCCGCGAGATGGGCAAGCCCATCGAGCAGTCGTACGGTGAGGTCGACTTCAGCGCCGACATCCTCCAGTACTACGCCGACAACGCGGAGGAGTTCCTGAAGGACGCCCCGATCGAGCTGCTTGGAGGTGAGGGCACGGCCCTCATCCGCCGCACCGCGATCGGCCCACTGCTCGGCATCATGCCGTGGAACTTCCCGTACTACCAGGTCGCCCGCTTCGCTGGCCCGAACCTCGTCCTCGGCAACCCGATTCTGCTGAAGCACGCAGGCCAATGCCCCGAGTCAGCCTCGGCGCTCGAGCAGATCTTCGCCGACGCCGGCTTCCCGCAGGGGGCCTACGTCAACATCTTCGCCACGAACGAACAGATCGCCGACATCATCGCCGACGACCGCATCCACGGCGTCTCCCTCACCGGGTCGGAGCGCGCGGGCGCGGCCGTCGCCGAGATCGCGGGCCGCAACCTGAAGAAGGTCGTGCTGGAGCTCGGCGGGTCCGACCCGTTCATCCTGCTCAGCACAGACAGCGTCGACGAGGCCGTCGAAGCCGCCGTCGCAGCACGCCTCGACAACTCGGGGCAGGCCTGCAACGGGGCGAAGCGCATGATCGTCATCGACTCGCTCTACGACGAGTTCGCGGAGAAGTTCACGGCCGCGATGACCGCCGTCGCCCCCGTCGACCCGACGAAGGACGACGCGGAGCTCGGGCCCCTCTCGTCGGCCCCTGCCACGAAGAACCTGGCCGAGCAGGTCGAGCGGGCAGTCGCCCAGGGTGCTCAGCTGCTCGCCGGCGGCGGCCACAACGGCAACTTCTTCGAGTCGACCGTGCTCGCGGGCGTCACGCCGGACAACGACGCCTACACCGAGGAGTTCTTCGGCCCCGTCGCCGCCCTCTACAAGGTCAGCAGCGAGGAGGAAGCGATCGAGCTCGCGAACGCCACGCCCTTCGGCCTCGGCTCGTACCTCTTCACGACCGACCAGGAGCAGGCGCAGCGCGTCGCGGACGCCATCGAGGCCGGCATGGTCTACATCAACGGCGTGGGCCTCGACAGCCCCGAGCTGCCGTTCGGCGGCGTGAAGCGCTCGGGCTTCGGCCGGGAGCTCGGCTCGCTCGGCATCGAGGAGTTCGTCAACAAGAAGCTCATCCGTCAAGTCAAGTAGCGCGCCGGCGTCACGCCTGCGACCGCTCAACAACGAGAAGCGCGGCACCACTTCCCCCGAAGCGGTGCCGCGCTGTTCTCCCCCCTGCACAAGCGCTCCCCCGAACGCGTTTGCATCGCGCCATGGGCGCGCTGCAGTGCATGTACTCACCCAACCATTTGGTAGACACGGTCCGGTATCCCCCACAGTGGGGATCTTCCACCTTTCCGGCCACTGGCTGCGACATAGGATCGGAACGTGCCAACGACCCACAGTCCGATCGTCAGAGTCGGCGTCGTCGACGACCACGAGGTCGTCCGACAAGGGCTCGAGATGCACTTCTCCGCCAGCCCGAGCATCGGCGTCGCAGCCCACGGGCCGACGGCGCGCAGCCTCGCCTCGATGCCGCTCGACGTCGTGCTGCTCGATCTGCGGCTCGGTGACGGCAGTAGCGTCGCGGAGAACGTCGCGACGCTGGCGCCCACTGGGGCCGAGGTGATCGCCTACACGTCCGGCAAGAATCCGGACAGCGTGCGCGCCGCAGCCCGCGCCAACGTCGCGGGGATGATCAGGAAGTCCGAGCCCCTCGCGACCCTCGTCGAGGCGATCCTGCTCGTACACGCCGGGGAGACCCTCGGCACGCCCGAGTGGGCCTCGGCGATCTCGAGCGACCCTGAGCTGCCAGCCGCGCATCTCTCGCCTCGAGAAGTCGAGGTGCTCGAGCTCTACGCTGCCGGGCTCCCCGCCTCCGACGTCGCCGCCACCCTCTTCATCTCACGGGCGACGGTCGCGGACCATGTCAAGCACATCCGACGCAAGTACCGCACGGTCGGCCGCGGCGCATCCACCAAGCTCGATCTCTTCCACCGAGCCGTCGAGGACGGCTACCTCGATCCCCCCGCGCCGGGCCCAGAGTAGTCTCGCGGCACGATGCGCTCCCGGTCCTCCGTCTTCCTCACGCGGCTCGCCAACGTCGCATCGCTTGCCCTCGCGGTGCAACTCGCGATGAGCACCCCCGCCATGCTGACGCAGGCACCGTTGTGGCTCAACGTGCTGCTGGCGGCCGTGGTCGGCGGCGCTGTGGCGTCGTTCTCGATGCGCGCGCCTCGGCAGGCGCCGTGGCTGCGGGATGCCCTGCTCGTCTCGCTCTGCCTGCTCCAGCAGGGACTGTGGCTCGTCTTCGCGCCGAGCGAGCTCGCCTCGACACTGCCGTGGAGCTGGGCCGTCTGGCTGAGCGCCTCGATCGTCGTCACCTTCCGACACGGCAGGTGGGCGGGGGTGCTCTGCGCCGCGCTCGGCATCCTGAGCTACCCGCTGTCGCTGCTCGCGGCGGGTGGCCTGGCCGACACGAGTACGGTGGCGCTCCTGGTGCCCTTGTTCCTTGCACCGATCCCGCCGGTGTTCGACCAGCTGCGGAGCGAGCTCGACGCGCTCCGCGCCGCCACGATCTCGGGTGCCACGGCGACCGCCTCGGCCAGCAACGCGTCGGAGCGGATGCGCTCGAGGCTGCAGTCGCGCCAGGACTTCGCCGCGTTCGTCCACGACGACGTGCTCGGGACGCTCGCCGCCGCCGCGAACTCCGGCGGCAGGGTCTCCGACGACCTTCGCGGGCTCGCGGGGCGGGCGCTGGCAGGGCTCCGCGCAGACCCGGAGGGCGACGCGCGGCCGCCTGTCGCACTGCGCGAACTCGGCGAACAGCTCGAGGCGGTCGCGCGGCGGTCCGGCGCCTCCTGGCAGCTGTCCGTGCCGCGCAGCGCGATGCAGACCCTGCCGGCACACATTGCGAAGGACCTCACCTCCGCCTTCGAGCAGGCGGCCCAGAACTCCGCGGTCTACGCGGGCTCAGCAGCGGCGAGGGGCGTCACACGTTCGGCCAGCCTCACTGCCTGGGGCGACACCGTCGAGCTGCGGTACCGCGACACCGGGCCCGGGTTCGTTTTGGCAGACGTGCCTGAGGATCGCCTCGGGCTTCGGGGGAGCATCCTGAATCGGGTCGAACAGCATCCTGGCGCGACGGCGACCGTCGACACGACGCCCGGGGTGGGAACGACCGTCACGCTGCGCTGGGTGTCCGGGCGGGCCGTCAGCGCCTCCACACCCCGGCAACCCGCGTCGCCGGTCACGAGAGACCGTGGCGGAGCGAGCGCGCTGCTGGCCTTCTGGGCCATCGGCGTCGTCATCAGCCTCACGACCCTCGAGGTGCAGGCGCACCCGCTGTGGACCGTGACCGCAAACATCCTCGTCGGGGCGGCGGCGGCCAGCCTGGCCCTCGGCATGCGGTTGACAATGCCCCTGACCTGGTGCGTCGCCTCCCTGCCCCTCGTGACGTCGTTTCTGCTTCTCCCACAGGCGACCCCCGACATGCCGAAGTGGCAGTTCACGCTCGATGTGGCCTCGTTGCTCTGCGCCTACCTGATCGTCAGGGGCCGCGTGCTCCCCGGCCTCATCGGCTTCGCCAGCATGGGTGCCGTCGGCCTGGGCTGGGCCTGGCACCACGGCGGCTTCCACACCCTGCAGGGTCCGCGCTGGTTGCCAACGATCATGATCGGCGTTGCGCTGATCTGGTGGTGGCGGCTGCGGCAGGAGAGCGACGCCGTGGCCGCCCTGCGCCGAGACGAGGCGCGGGCGCTGCAGCAGATTCAGGCGGCCTCCGTCGCCCTCGAGACCGTCGAGCAGGAACGTGAGTGGGTGGCCGGGGCCGCCCGTTCGGTGCTGCAGCAGATCGTCACGGCCACGGCGCTCAGCCCAGCGCAGCTGGACGCCGCGAGCCAGGCGGAGGCACGCATCCGCGACCGGATGCGCTCGCCGGTGCTGGCGACCGGAGACCTCGCGCTCGCGGTGGACGCCGCTCGCGGGCGAGGCGTCAGCGTCACCCTGCTCGACGACGCTTCCGAAACCGGGGCGCTCTCGCCCGCGACGATCGAGCAGATCGCAGCCCACCTCGCTGAAGCGGAAGGAGGCGACGTTGTGACCGTCCGCCGGGCGCACGCTCCCCTGCAGGTCCAGATCAACGACGACACACCGACCCGCGGAGCCCGCGTCTCCGTCTTCGTGCAGCGCGCCACGACGCGCAGCACGCTGCACTTCGTGAGTTGAACGCCGCGGAATGTCGGCGGGGACCTCTAGCGTGAGCTCATGCTTGAACTCCTCGCCGTCGAGAACTACCGGTCCATCAAGAGCGTGACGGTCGGGCTGGAGCGGCTGAACGTCATCACGGGCGCAAACGGCAGCGGAAAGTCGAACCTCTACCGATCGCTGCGGCTGCTGCACGACATCATCCGAGAGGGCGCCCTCTCGTCGCTGGCGATGGAGGGTGGCCTGAGCGCGGCCCTGCACGCCGCCGAGCGGACGCGGGGGCAGCAGGTCACGCTCAAGCTCGGCCTGCGCACCTCGGGGCTCTCGTATGCGATCGACCTCGGCATCCCCGTCATCTCGGACTTCCCGTTCGACCCGGTCGTCAAGAGCGAGCTCGTCTGGTCTGGCGAGCTGCTGCGCCCCTCGACGACGCTTGTGGAGCGGCGCGGCAACCTGGTCAAGGTGCGCGACGCCGACTTCAGGCTGGTGCGCGCCGAGTGGAGTGTGCGCGACGCGGAGTCGATGCTCGCGACGCTCGCCGATCCGTCGACGGCGCCCGAGCTGTACGCGCTGCGCGAGTCGGCGCGCGGCTGGCGGTTCCTCGACTACCTCCGCACCGACGCGGCGGCGCCGGCGAGGCTGCCGAGTCCCGCGACCTTCACGCCCGTGCTACCGGACGACGGCTCACGTCTGCCGGCCGCGGTTGCGACGGTGCAGCGCGTCGGCAACGCGAAGGCGTTCCACGCCGCCATCGATGCGGCGTTCCCAGGCTCACGCGTCGGCATCGCGGAAGACGAGTCGGGCATGGCCAGGCTCGTTATGTCTCAGCCGGGCCTCGCGAGGTCGTTGGATGCGCGCGAGCTGTCCGACGGCACGCTCCGCATGATCCTGCTCGCGACAGCACTGCTGTCGCCCCGCATGCCGGAGCTACTGGTGCTCAACGAGCCCGAGGCGAGCCTGCACCCGAGCCTTCTGCCGACGCTGGCCGGGCTGATCAATCGCGCGGCGGAGCACACACAGGTCATCGTGGTCACGCACGCTCAGACGCTCGTGGACGAGCTGCGAGCCGAGGCGAACATCATCGAGCTCGAGAAGGAAGTGGGCTCCACGAGCATCCGCGGGCAATTGCAGTTCGAGGGGCCGAACTGGGTGTGGCCGAAGCGCTGAGTACCGCCGCTACTTCGCCTCGCCGTAACTGTCGACGACGTGCGCGACGACGGGGAACGTGACCTGGCTCCCCGCGAAGAGCAGCCGCCCTGCCTCAGCGGCCGCGGCGACGACTTCTGCGGCGGCGAGCTCGGCGAGCTCGGCGGGCGCGTGCACGACGACCTCGTCGTGCAGGAAGTAGGCGAGGTGGGGGCTCTGCTCGAGCGGCGCGTCGACGACGGTGCCCGCGCGTCCTCCGCTCGGGTCTCCCAGCCGTGCCAGGCGCTGCCTGATGCCCGCCATCCAGGTGAGCGCCCACTCGGCTGCCGTGCCCTGCACGATGAAGTTGCGCGTGAAGCGACCGAAGTCGCGAGGCGAGAACTCGGCGGGTGGCCACGGCGAGGTGCGCCCGAGCCAGGTTTGCACTTGCTCGCCGCGCTCCCCCGACCTCGCCGCGGACGCGACGAGCGCCATGGCGCGCGGGTACGCGCGTTCGAGGCCGGGCAGCAGCACGGCGCTCTGGCCGCTGGTCGCGCCGTACATGGCGCCGAGCATCGCGACCTTCGCACTGTCGCGGTCGGGCACGACCCCCTTGTCGACGAAGGCCGTGTACATGTCGCGCTGGGCGCCGGCGCGGGCCATTGCCTCATCGCCGCTCATGGCTGCGAGGATGCGCGGCTCGAGCTGCGCCGCGTCGGCCACGATGAGCTTCCAGCCGCGGTCGGCGACGACGGCGCTGCGGACCTCCTTCGGGAGCTGCATCGCCCCTCCGCCGCTGGTGGCCCAGCGGCCCGTGACGACGCCGCCCGGCACGTAGTCGGGGCGGAAGCGGCCGCCGCGAATCCACTCGTCGCGCCACGTCCATCCGTTCGCCGTGAAGAGGCGATGGAGGCGCTTGTAGTGCAGCAGGGCGTCGACCACCGGGTGCTCCTTGCCCCACAGCTCCCACTTGCTGGTGCTCGCCACGTCGAGCCCGGCACGGCGAAGCGCGGCGAGGAGGTCTTTCGGCGAGTCGACGTTGAGGGTCGGCTCGCCGAGGGTGGCCCGGACGGCGGAGGCCGCCGCCTCGAGCTTCGAGGGGCGGCCTGCCGCGCCCCTCGCCCCGAGCGCCTCCACGAGCACCTGCTCGTGCCGCTCGACGCTGAAGGGCATGCCCGCCGCCCGGAGCTCGGCGGCGACGAGCGCGCCGGCGCTCTCGACGCTCACGAGGAAGGACAGGGCCCCTCGGCGGCCGCTCTGCTGGTCGGCGGCGGCGATGGCGGCGAGCTGCGCTTCGAAGAGCTCGCGCGTCGCCTCGGGGGTGCCCGGATGCTCGGCGTCGAGGTCGAAGAGCCCCTCGCCGGGCTGCGCGCCGCCCCGCGCGTCCGCGACGTCGAAGCGGGCGTCGAGGTAGCCGGCGGTGATGAGGATGCGCCCGGCCAGGCGAAGGTCGTGGCACCGGCCGACGCGCACCCCGTGGGCGAGGAGCCGCGGCACGATGTCCTGGCTGTTCCATACCCAGCGGATGGGGTCGCCGGGTGGGGCCGTGCGCTCACGCTCGGAGACGTGCTGCGCGAGCCCGACGATGTCGGGGACGGTGGTGACTGTCGGGGTGGTGACTGTCGGGGTGTTGGCGGACTCGGACCGGGATGCGCCGCCCGCCTGCGGCTCCAGGCGCACCTCGTCGAGCGCGAAGCCGCGCTCGAGCGACGTGACCAGGATGTGCATCCGTTCATTGTGGGGCAGACCACCGACACGACGTGACCGGCGCGGGTCTGAGGCGGTGGCAATTCCCCGGGTATGCGGTGTTCCACAAGAAGCGCGAGCATCCTTGGGCCATGGAAACGAAACCGGTAGCCCCCGCCGGAGCGTCAACCGAGAGCCTCGAGACCGTCACGCGCAGCGTCGCGCGAGATGGCACGAGCTACGTCGTCACGCTCGAGCGCATCTTCCCGAACTCGTCGGCCGCGATCTGGTCGTCCTGCACGACGCCGGACGGACTTGTCCGCTGGTTCGAGCCCCTCGAGGGGCAGCTCCTGCGCGGCGGGAGGTACCGACTGACCGCGAGCGGAACTTCCGGCACCATCGAGCGCTGCGAGCCGCACCGCGAGCTGCAGGTGACCTGGGAGTACGACGGTGATCTCAGCCACGTCGGCCTGACCCTCGAGCCGACTGCCTCAGGCACCCGGCTCTCGCTGCGGCACGTGGTGCCCGATAACGAGCACTGGGCGCAGTACGGTCCCGCCGCCACGGGCATCGGCTGGGACGGCGCGCTCACGGCCCTCGCGCTCGCGCTCGGCGACGACGACGTGGACGTGCAGTCAGTCATGGCAGCGTTCAACGAGTCGGACGGGGGGAGGCGCTTCGTGGAGGCCGCGTCGGAGCGGTGGTGCATCGCCCACCTCAGCGCCGGGGCCGACCCCGACGACGCGCACGAGGCGGCGGCGCGCACCGCATCCTTCTACCTCGGCGGCGAGTGACGCCCCTCCCGCGACACGCGATGCTGAGACGCCGGGAACATGCAACCCCGCTCGGCGGTTTCCTTCAAGGTGACTGTTCCTCTCTCAATCCTTGACCTCGCGCCCATCGCCCCCGGACAGACCGTCGGGGAGAGCTTCCAGGCGAGCGTCGAGCTCGCGCAGGCCGCAGAACGCTCCGGCTACCGCCGCGTCTGGTACGCCGAGCACCACAACATGCCAACGATCGCGTCGAGCGCGACGAGCGTGCTCATCGGGCACGTTGCATCGCAGACCTCGACCATCCGACTCGGCGCGGGCGGCGTCATGCTCCCCAACCACTCGCCGCTCGTCATCGCGGAGCAGTTCGGCACCCTCGCGACCCTGTACCCGGGCCGTATCGACCTCGGCCTGGGGCGCGCCCCCGGCAGCGATCAGGCGACGTTCCGGGCCCTGCGCCGCTCGCCGACCTCGTCGAACGAGTTCCCGCAGGACGTGCTCGAGCTGCAGGCGTTCCTGCGCGGCGAGTCCACGATCCCGGGGGTGCAGGCCGTGCCCGGCGGTGGGACGAACGTGCCCCTGTACATCCTCGGCTCCAGCCTCTTCGGGGCGCAGCTCGCGGCGCAGCTGGGGTTGCCGTACGCGTTCGCGTCGCATTTCGCGCCCGACCAGTTGTTCCAGGCGGTCGCGCTGTACCGTGAGCAGTTCCAGCCGTCGGAGCAGCTCGCCGCGCCGCACCTCATCGTGGGGGTCAACGTGGTCGCGGCCGACGATGCGGCGGATGCGCAGGAGCAGTTCACGCGGTCCCGCCGTTCGCGCCTGCGCAGCATCCTGCTCCGCGGCCCGAACTCTGACTTCAGCGACGAGCAGATCGACCAGATCATCGCGAGCCCGCAGGGGCAGCAGATCGCGAACATGATGCGGTACACGGCAGTCGGGACGGGTGCGGAGGTGCGCGACTACCTCACCGAGTTCGCCGAGGCGACGGGCGCGGACGAACTGATCGTCGGGCACGGCGCACTGCAGAGCGCCGACCGCGTCCGTTCGCTCGAGATCACGGCCGACGCGATGCGGCTCACCGAGAGCGCAGTCTCGCCGCGCTGACCCGGCTCGGGGGTTGGAGGCTAGCGGCTAGGGGGCGCGCCGGGCTCCACCGGTTCCACCGGTTCCGTCGTCGTCGGGGTCGCTGGGCAGCACCCCGTCGGCGGTCGCGGCGGCCGCGGATGCGTCGGAAGGCTTGCCGAACGCGAACACGTTCGCGAGTTTCCCGACGGCACCGAGCAGGTCGCCGTGCCCGCTGACCGGCTCGGCTCCGGACTTCTCCTCGCTCGCGCTGAGATCGGCGGGGTCGCCGACGGGGTCGCCCGCTGGCGAGTCCCCGAGGCGTTCGTCGCTGTGCTGGTTGTCTTTCATCGTGGCTCTCCCGGCGTCGGCGTGCGGAGCTGCCCGCAGGGTTCGCCTGCGGAAGTCGTGAAATTCAAGGCAAGCATGCGTTCCTCCGCGTCTCTGGGGAACCGAGCGCGCGCGTGTCACGATGGGGCATGCCCGTCGTCGAGTCCCGTTGCATCGTGCCCGTCAGCCCGGCGGTCGCCTTCGCCGTGTCACAGACCACGGGGCGGGTGCGGATGCGGTGGGATCCGTTCATCCGCCGTCAGCACTTCCTCGACGGGGCCGAACGTCCGGCGAAGGGGGTCCGCACCTTCACGGTGCAGCGCCTGGGGTTCCGCATGGTCAGCGAGTACGTCTCCTACAACCCACCATCGAACGTGGGCATGAAGATGACGAAGGGATCGTGGTTCTTCGAGCGCCTCGGGGGCGGTTGGAGGTTCACGCCAGCGCCAGAGGGCGAGGGCGAGGGCGGGGGCAGGGGCGAGGGCGAATCCGCCGGGCGTCCCGCGACGCTCGCGGTCTGGCGCTACAACTTCGCGTGCAAGCCGAAATGGCTCGCACCCGTCGCCGAACGAATCGGGGCGTTTGTGCTGCAGCGCGACATCGACCGGCGCATCCGCGGGTTCGCCGAGGGATGCGAAGACCCGGTCGTGCTCGCCGCGGTCGGCGGCGAGACGCGCGGCTAACGCGCGCGGCTAGAGCGCGCGACTAACGAGGCGAGCGCCGAAGCGCCTCGGCGGGCACATGGTGTGCACGCCGAGGCGCTTCGGGGCGGAGCTTGTCAGGCCTGGGCCAGGCGCTAGTCAGGCGCTGGTCAGGCGCAGGCCTGGCGCTGATTAGGCGTCGCGGTGGCCGCGTCGACGGAGGCTGGCGATCAGCAGCGTCCCGCCGGCGATCAGGACGGCGGCGCCTCCGATCAGCCACGGGCCGGTGCCGTCGGCGCCGGTCACGGCGAGGTCAGGCGAGCCGGGGGTTCCCGGTGCGGCCGGGGGCACGGTCGAGGTCGAGGTCGGCCCTGCGGTCGAGGTCGATGAAGGCGCGGATGCGCTCGGAGTGACGGTCATTGTCCCAGTGGGCGTCGACGTCGGAGTGACGGTCGGAGTCACGGTGGGTGCCGCTGTCTCGGTCGGCGTGACCGTTGGGGTCGCCGTTTCGGTCGGCGTCACGGTGGGTGTCGCCGTCTGCGTCGGCGTCACCGTCGGAGTCGCTGTCTCGGTCGGCGTCACCGTCGGAGTCGCTGTCTCGGTCGGCGTCACCGTCGGAGTCACGGTGGGTGTCGCCGTCTCGGTCGGTGTCGCCGTGGGGGTCGTCGTCTCGGTGGGCGGCACCGTGGGCGCCGCGGTCTCCGTCGGCCCAGCAGTCTCCGTGGGCGTCGCGGTCTCCGTCGGCCCAGCAGTCACCGTGGGCGTCGCAGTCTCCGTCGGCCCAGCGGTCTCCGTCGGCCCAGCGGTCTCCGTCGGCCCAGCGGTCTCCGTCGGCCCAGCGGTCTCCGTCGGCGGGGTCGTGGTTGCCGGCGGGGTCGTGGTCGCTGTGGGCACGGTCGTCGCGTCCGTCGTGCATTCGCTGTTCGTGAAGGTGTTCGTGTCGAGGGTGACGGAGCCGTTTCTGGCGAGGGCGCGCCCGTCGACCGTTGATCCGGTGTTCACGGTGATGGAGGTGAGGGCGAGGATCGAGCCGACGAAGGTGGTGTTGGTGTCGAGCGTCGCTGAGCTGCCGATCTGCCAGAACACGTTGCACGCCTGGGCTCCGTTGAGGAGCGCAACGGTGCTGTTGGGGGCCGTCGTGAGGGCTGATCCGATTTGGAAGATGAACACCGCGTCGGAGTCGCCTTCCGCGTCGAGCGACAGGGTGCCGGTGATGCCTGCGGTGCTGCTGGCTTCGTAGACGCCTGCCGTGAGGGTCTGCCCGCCGAGGTCGGCGGTGATGGGCGCGTCGTCTGCCTGCCCCGCGAGCGCGTTGTAGGCGGTCGTGACGTCGGCTTGTGCTTGCAGGGAGTTCGCGTCGGTTGCGTGCACGTCGCCGAGCACGATGCCTGGCGGGAAGCCGGTGAGGGCCGTTCCGGGGTTCACACCGAGGTCTCCGCCGAGCTCGCTTGGCCCGGTGTTCGAGACGGCCTGCCCCGCGAGCACCGAGTAGCTCTCGGCGGTGCCGAGGTCGACGGCGGTGCCGATGGCCTGAGCGGGCTGGCTGCCGAGCACCGATGGCAGGAGGGCCGCGATGGCGAAGGCCGACCCGCTGAGCACCACCAGCTGCGTGCGCCGAGGCGACCAGCGGGGTCTGCTGTGGGTGGGGGGATTGGCCATGGGAGCCTCCTATGGGGCTTGGGGCGCGCTGTCTGCGACGGTATGGCGGAGACTATTTGACCGGTGAGGAGACTTTTGGCCCTTGCGCTTGTGGGGTGCGGACCGCAGAGTTGGTCACCGCGTCCGCCGTCAGAGCGCTCGGGACGACGCCTCTGCCACGGCGTGCGCGGCGCGTTCGAGCGCATCCGTGTGCAGCTGCCACTGCTGCCAGAAGAGGGGCACGTCGATCGACGCCCCTGGGTCGATCTCGACGAGCGAATCGCCTTCCTCAAGCTGCTGCTGGGGCACGAGCCCCCACCCGAATCCGAGCCGGATGGCGCGCACGAAGTCGGCTGACGACGGCACGTAGTGGCACGGCGGGACCGTCGGGTCGACGCCGAGGCCGCGCAGGTAGCGGTCCTGGAGTGTGTCGGCACGGTCGAACACGACGACCGGGGCGAGGGTGAGCTCCTGCGCGAGCGTGCGTCCGCCGCCGAACCAGCGCCTCGCGAATTCGGGTGAGGCCATCGGCACGTACCGCATCGCTCCGAGCCGCGTCGAGCTGCAGCCCTGCACGGGCACGGGGTCAGCGGTGATGGCCGCCGTCACGGCGCCCCGCCGCAGCAGCTCGGTCGTCTGCGTCTCGTCGGCTCGGTGCAGGTCGAAGGCGATCTCCCCGGCGAGGGGCGCGAGGGCCGGTAGAAGCCAGGTGGCGAGGGAGTCGGCGTTGACAGCGATCGGCAAGCGTTCGAGCTGGGGCCCGTTGCCGTCCGTGGGTCCACCGGATGCACGCCCCAGGCGGCCGAGGACGCTCGACGCCTCCCTGCCGAGCGCATCCAGCTGCCGTGCGAGGCGCAGCAGCACCTCCCCCGACTCGGTCGGGGTGACCGGCTTGCTGCGTTGCAGCAGCACCCGCCCGGTCTGGCTCTCGAGCGACTTGATGCGCTGGCTGATGGCCGACGGCGTGACCCGCAGCTCGCGGGCAGCGGCTTCGAACGTGCCCGATTCGACGGCGGCGCGAAGGGCCGCGAGGCGCTGCGGGTCGAAGGCCTGCGATGAGCTCAACATGAAGCCATGCTAATGATGCACAAGAAACATAAGCTGGCGTCGTGATGCGCCGCCACAATATCGTCGCCGCATGACCTTCGATCTCCTCACCCCGCTCGCCGGCTTCGGCTTCGGCCTCTCGCTGATCGTGGCGATCGGCGCGCAGAACGCGTTCGTGCTGCGGCAGGGGCTCCTGCGGAGGCACGTGTTCGCGGTGGTCGCCGTCTGCGCACTCTCAGACGCCCTGCTGATCCTGCTCGGCATCGGCGGCGCCGGCATCGTCTTCGCCGCTCTGCCGTGGCTGACGACCGTGGTGCGCATCGCGGGCGCGGCGTTCCTGCTCGGCTACACCGTGCTCGCGGCGCGCCGAGCGATCAAGCCGAAGGCGATGGATGCGGCGGGCGAGCAGACGTCGCCGGCGCTCCTCCCAACGGTGCTCACGGTGCTCGCGCTCACGTGGCTGAACCCGCACGTGTACCTCGACACCGTCGTGCTGCTCGGGTCGGTCGCGAACACGCACGGCGAGGCCCGCTGGCTCTTCGGGGCCGGCGCCGCGGTCGCCAGCATCGTCTGGTTCGCGGCGCTCGGCTACGGCGCCCGTCTGCTGCAGCCGGTCTTCGCGCGGCCGGCCGCGTGGCGCATCCTGGACGCGATCATTGCCCTCGTGATGGCCGCCATCGCGGTCTCGCTGCTGCTCGGTCTCTGACAGCCTTAACGAACGCTGAGCTGGAGGTGCAGGACGGGAAACGGCCGCCCTTCTCCGTCCACCTCCGACCTGCCGATCTCGACGAACCCTCGACGTGCGTAGAAGGAGCGTCCGATCGGATTCTGCTCATTAACATCAACCCGCGTGACCCGGCGACCCGCGAGAACCGAGTCGAGGAGCGCGCTCCCGACTCCGCCGCCCTGCGCATCCGCATCGACGAAGAGCATCTCGAGAACGCCGTCCTCGAGCGCGACGAAGCCGACAAGACGGCCCCCGAGCTCGGCGACCCGCAGGTCTGACATCTGGGGCAGGTAGCGCACCACGTCGTCCGCGATGGCGTCAACATCTGCGGGAGAGAGGAAGGTGTGCGTCGCCTCGACCGAACGACGCCAGATGTCGAGCAGCGCGGGGAGGTCGGGGACGGTCGCCGGCCGAATCGAGATCACCGCCCGATCATAAGCACGCTGCTGGCGGCACAACCCGGTGCTGAACCCCTCGCGGCCGGCCCGTGCAGCCCGAGCACTCCCCAGCCGCGAGCGCTATCGTCACCCCAAGTCAAGGTAGACCCCCGACCGGAAGGCCAATGATGAGCGACCAGAAGATCTCCCACGACAGCGACGGCGAAGAGAAGCCGGGCGGTCTCGGCGAGGACGGCACGATCCCGAACTCCGACGACGGGGTCGCGGTCGGCTACGACCCAGACGCGTCGACCTTCGAACCGGAAGAAGACTGACCACCGGTCCGAATCCGGATCGCAGCCGTGGCCCGCGACGCTCCCGCGACGTGGGCCACACCCGTGCGGCCGGTTCGTCCTCGCGACACTCACGGCCCGCGTGCATCCGCAACCCCGGGACCTCTCAGCACGAGACCCCAGGCTCGCCGAATGAGCCATCAGCTGCATGACAACGACGACAGCCTCTCGAAGAGCGAACAGCTCGAGAAGGACACCAGTTACTCCCCCGGCAGCGACACCGAGACGCAGGAGAAGCAGGAGACGACGACGGAGCGGGTCGACGAGGTCGACGGCCAGGTCGACCACGACATCGACACCGATCAGGTGAACGTGCGCCCGGGCACCGGCGGGCCAGACGACGTCGGCGACATCGACGTGAACGCCGACGACATCAATTTCCCCAGCGCAGAAGAGGCGAGCCTAGCGGCCCCCACCGACGGCTAGAGCAAGCGACAGCTACGGCGAGACCACGAGGCGGTAGCCCATGCCCGCCTCGGTGAGCAGGTGCTTCGGGGCGGACGGCACGGGTTCGAGCTTCTTGCGGAGCTGCGAGAGGTACAGCCGGAGATAGCCCGTGTCGTTGACGTGCTCCGAACCCCAGATGCTGGTGAGCAGCATCTGCCGGGTCACGAGCCGTCCCGCGTTGCGCACAAGTAGCTCGAGCACCTGCCACTCCGTCGGTGTCAAGCGGACATGCGTCGCCTCCCCGTCCACCGTTCGCACGACGCTCTTCGCGGCCAGGTCGACCGACACCTCGCCGAACGTCACGACGGGCTCCGCATCGCCCTGGGGCACGCGGCGCGACAGTGCCCGGATGCGCGCCAGCAGCTCGTCGACCGAGAACGGCTTGGTGACGTAGTCGTCGGCACCCGCGTCGAGCGCGTCGACCTTGTCGCCCGCGCCGCTGCGACCCGAGACGACGAGGATCGGCGCCTCGGACCATCCACGGATCGCCTGGATGACCTCGAGTCCGTCGAGCGCCGGCATGCCGAGGTCAAGAAGGTAGAGGTCGGGGTGGCTGTCGATGGCCAGGGCGATCGCTTCAGCGCCGTCGCGGGCGACCAGCACCTCGTACCCCTTGGCGGTGAGGGTGATGCGGAGCGCTCTCAGCAGCTGCGGGTCGTCGTCGGCGATCAGGATCTTCATGCGTGCCCTTCCTGGTTCCGAGCCGCGTCAACGTCCACGTCGGGGAGCGCGACCGGAAGCGTCACGACCATCGTCAGCCCTCCTCCGGGGGTGTCCTCCGGCACCAGTGTGCCGTGCATTCCCTCGACGAAGCCCTTCGAGATCGCGAGCCCGAGCCCGAGCCCCGTCGTGTTGTCGGTGTCGCCGAGGCGTTGGAACGGCACGAACACGTCGTCGCGCCGCTCCGCCGGAATGCCTGGGCCGTGGTCGACGACCCTGATCTGCACGTTGCCGCCGAACTCGCTCGTCGCGAGCCGCACGCGTCGGTTCGGTGGGGCGTGGCGAACGGCGTTGGCGAGGAGGTTCACGAGCACCCGCTGCAGCAGGGCGGGGTCGGCGGCAGCGGATGCGGCGTTCGGGTCGAGCGCCAGTTCGATGTCGTCGGGGCCGAGCTGTAGCTCGTCGAGCGCTGGGACGATGACGTCGGCAGGGTCGGTTGGCAGGATCGTGACGGCCAGGGCGCCTGACTGCAGGCGGCTCACGTCGAGCAGGTCGGTCACGAGCGAGGCGAGGGTGCCGAGGCTCTCGTCTGCGGCCTCGAGGAGTTCCGCGCGGTCGTCGGCGCTGAGCTGCTCGCCCGCCGAGCGCAGCCCGGTGACGGCTGCCGTCGCCGCGGCGAGTGGGCGCCGAAGGTCGTGGCTGAGCGCCGAGAGGAGGGCGCGTCGCACCTTGTCGGATGCGGCGAGCGGGGCGACCTCGTCGGCCGCGTCGCGCAGGTCGCGGTGTTCGAGGGATGCGCCGAGCTGCGCGACGATGACCGTCAGCAGGCGGCGTTCGGAGGCGTCGAGCTCCCTGCCGTGCAGCTCCAGCACGACGCCGCCCTTCGTCGAGGAGGCGGCGAGCACCGGCACTGCCGTGTGGCGGTTGCCGCGCACCGGTTCCCCGCAGCTGGCGAGCACCTCGCCGCCCGCATCCTGCGCCCCGGTGTCGACAAGCCGGGTGTCGACGAGCCGCACCCCGGCGAGACCGAACGCCTCGCGGGTGCGCTCGACGAGGGCCTGCATCGAGTTCTGGCCCCGGAGCACGCTGCCGGCAACGGTCTGCAGGAGCTGCGACTCGGCGGCCGCGCGCCGCGCTTCCCGCGTCTTCCTCGCTGCACGGTCGACGACGAGGCTCACGAGCGCCGCGATGACGACGTAGAGCACGATCGCGATGAGGTGGCTCGGCTCGGTGATGAGGACGGTGCCGAAGGGCGCGACGAAGAAGAAGTCGAGGGTGATGCCGGAGAGCACCGCGGCGAACAGGGCGGGCCATAGTCCGCCGACGAGGGCGACCGCGACGACCAGGAGCTGATAGCTGAGGGCGTGGGTCGTGAACGAGTCGACGCTGCCGAGCGACGACAGGAGCCAGGTGAGGAGCGGCCCCGCGGCGAGTGCGAGCGCGAACCCGGCGACTCGACGCCGCAGGGTGAGCGCGCCCCCGAGTCTCGGCAGCCGGAGTCCTCCACCGGCGGCGTCGTGGTTCACGATGTGCACGTCGATGCTGCCGGCCTCGCGCGTGACCGTGCTGCCGACGCTCGGGCCGGTGAGCAGCGCCGCGAGTCGGCTTCGTCGGCTCACGCCGATGACCAGCTGGGTGGCGTTGACGGACCTCGCGAACTCGATAAGCGAGGCGGGGATGTCCTCCCCGACCACCTGGTGGTACGTGCCACCGAGCTGCTCCACCAGCGACCGCTGGCGCGCCAGGTGGGCGGGGTCGCCCGCCCGCAGCCCGTCCTGGCTCGTGACGTGCAGCGCGAGCAGCTCCCCGCTGCCCGATCTCGCCGCGATGCGCGCGCCGCGCCGCAGCAGCGTCTCGCCCTCAGGCCCGCCGGTGAGCGTCACGACGACGCGCTCGCGCGCTTCCCACGTTGAGTCGATGCCGTGCTCGTCGCGGTAGCTCTGCAGCGACTGGTCAACGTCGTCGGCGAGCCACAGCAGGGCGAGCTCGCGCAGGGCGGTGAGGTTGCCGAGCCGGAAGTAGTTGGAGAGCGCCGCGTCGACCCGCTCTGCCGGGTAGACGAGGCCGCCGGAGAGGCGGTCGCGCAGGGCCTGCGGCGACAGGTCGACGACCTCGACCTGGTCGGCGCGCCGAAGCACCTCGTCGGGGATGGTCTCACGCTGCGGTGCCCCGGTGATCTGTTCGACGACGTCGTTGAGCGACTCGATGTGCTGAATGTTGACCGTCGACAGCACGTCGATGCCGGCTACGAGCAGCTCCTCGACGTCCTCCCATCGCTTCTCGTTGCGGGAGCCAGGGGCGTTGGTGTGGGCGAGCTCGTCGACC
Source organism: Pseudoclavibacter helvolus (assembly GCF_049707175.1). Lineage (GTDB taxonomy): Bacteria > Actinomycetota > Actinomycetes > Actinomycetales > Microbacteriaceae > Pseudoclavibacter > Pseudoclavibacter helvolus_A. The sequence goes on from NZ_JBNAFM010000011.1 coordinate 37,630, forward strand.
AACGCAACCTCAGGGGCACGCGCGAGCACAGCATCCACGTCCATCTCGGACAGCGTCACGCCGCGGTGGATGATCGTGGCGCGCTCCAGGGTCTCGAACCCCTCCGCGGCTGCCGCGGTCGCAGCCCTGCCGTGGGTCTCGACGACCGCGACGACCACGTCGCCGCCGGCCTCCCGCATCCGCCTGCCCTCGTGCAGCATGGCGAAGGTCTTGCCGACGCCGGGGGCGGCGCCGAGCAGCACCCGCAGCCGTCCCCGCTTCGCCATGGCTCACTGCTCCTTGCTGCCCGGGGTCGAGGTGGTGTCGATCGTCGCCGCGCCGAGCTCGTCGAGGGCCAGGTTGAGCTCGAGCACGTTGACGCTGGCCTGCCCCAGAAATCCGAGAAGCGGGCCCGTCGTGTGCGCTGCGACCAGCGTACGTACCTCGTCGGGTTCGAGCCCGCGCGCCGCAGCGACCCGTGCAACCTGCAGCGCCGCGTACTCGGGGCTGATGTGCGGGTCGAGCCCCGACGCTGAGGCGGTCACCGCGTCGGCCGGCACCGCTTCGGGCGGAACCCCGTTGAACTCGGAGATCTGGGCGCGGCGCTCCTCGATGGCGGCGACGAGGTCCGCGTTCTCCGGCCCCAGGTTGGAGCCGGAGGAGGCGCCCGCGTCGTAGCCGTCACCGGCGGCCGACGGCCGTGACTGGAAGAACTCGGGCAGCGGGGCCCCATCGGCGTCGACGAACGACTGCCCGAGCAGGCTGGAGCCTGTGGCCTCGCCGCGGCTGTCGTCGAGCATCGAGCCGTTCGCCTGCGCCCCGAGGGCGAGCTGGCCGAGGCCCGTGATCACGAGCGTGTAGGCGATACCCAGCACGACGGTGAAGAGCAGCATCGCCCGCACGGCGACACCGGTGGTGCGCACCGTGGCGCGAGTGGAGGAGTTCATGTGGTGTCCTGTCGAATCTGTCGAGGGTCAGAGGTGAGTTCGGGGCCAGAGGATGTTCGGGCCGGTGGATGTTCGGGCCACTGGATGCCTGGTCAGAAGCCCGGGATGAGGCGCACGACGAGGTCGATGAGCCAGATGCCGATGAAGGGCGCGATGACGCCGCCGAGTCCGTAGACGAGGAGGTTGCGGCCGAGCGTGCTCGCTGCGTTCGCCGGCCGGTACTTCACGCCCCGCAGGGCGAGCGGGACCAGTAGCACAATGACCACCGCGTTAAAGACGATCGCCGACAGCACCGCAGAGGCCGGCGAGTGGAGCCCCATGATGTTCAGCACCCCGAGGCCCGGGAACACGCCCATGAACATGGCCGGGATGATCGCGAAGTACTTCGCGATGTCGTTCGAGATGGAGAAGGTCGTGAGCGCGCCCCTCGTGATGAGCAGCTGCTTGCCGATGCGCACGACGTCGATGAGCTTGGTGGGGTCGGAGTCGAGGTCGACCATGTTCCCGGCCTCCTTAGCGGCCGAGGTGCCCGTGTTCATGGCCACGCCGACGTCGGCCTGCGCGAGCGCCGGGGCGTCGTTCGTGCCGTCACCGGTCATCGCGACGAGGTTGCCGCCTTCCTGCTCGCGCCGGATGTACGCCAGCTTCTGCTCGGGCGTCGCCTCGGCGAGGAAGTCGTCGACCCCCGCTTCTTTCGCGATGGCGGCCGCCGTGAGCGGGTTGTCGCCGGTCACCATGACGGTGCGGATCCCCATGGAACGCAGCTCTGCGAACCGCTCGCTGAGCCCCTCCTTCACGACGTCCTTGAGGTGCACGACCCCGAGCACGCGGCCTCGGCCCGCGCTCGCCTGCTGGCCGGGCGCATCCATCACGGCGACCACGAGCGGGGTTCCCCCGCTCTGGGAGACTCGGGTGGTCGCCTCCTCGAGCTCCCGCAGCTGCGAGGCTTCGACGGGCGAGCCCTCGGCGGCAAGCCAGGCCGCCACCGCCGACCCAGCTCCCTTGCGGATGCGCGAGCCGTCGGCCAGGTCGAGCCCGGACATGCGGGTCTGCGCGGTGAACGGCACAATCTCGCCGCGACCGCCGCCCTCCGCGGGCGCGCCGACGTCGACACCCTGCTGGGCCGCGAGCTCGACGATGGAGACCCCTTCCGGGGTGGGGTCGGCGAGCGACGACAGCGCGGCGGCCCGCACCAGGTCCTGGTCGCGCACTCCCGCCATGCGCACGAACTCCGACGCGCGGCGGTTGCCGTAGGTGATCGTGCCGGTCTTGTCGAGCAGCAGGGTCGTCACGTCGCCGGCGGCTTCGACGGCGCGCCCAGACATGGCGAGCACGTTGCGTTGCACGAGGCGGTCCATGCCTGCGATGCCGATGGCCGAGAGGAGCGCCCCGATGGTGGTCGGGATCAGGCAGACGAGGAGCGCGATGAGCACGGTGATGCTGACGGGCTTGGCAGCGTAGGAGGCGATGGGGTTGAGCGTGAGCGCGACAATGACAAACACGATCGAGAGCGACGCGAGGAGGATGGAGAGCGCGATCTCGTTCGGCGTCTTCTGCCTGGACGCTCCCTCGACGAGGGCGATCATCCGGTCGACGAACGTCTCCCCCGGCTTCGAGGTGATGCGCACGACGATGCGGTCCGACAGCACCCTGGTGCCGCCGGTGACGGCGCTGCGGTCGCCACCCGACTCGCGGATGACGGGTGCCGACTCCCCCGTGATGGCCGACTCGTCAACTGAGGCGATGCCCCAAACAATGTCGCCGTCGCCCGGGATCAGCTCGCCGGCCGAGACCGTGACGACGTCGCCGAGCACGAGGTCGGCGGACGAGACGTCGCTGGTCGCGACGGAGCTGGCCGACGGGTCGGTGCCCTGCGCGGCGTCGTACGCGTCGACGCGGTGCGCGACGGTGCTCGTCCGGGTCTGGCGCAGCGTCTCGGCCTGTGCTTTGCCTCGCCCCTCGGCGACCGACTCGGCGAGGTTCGCGAAGAGCACCGTGAGCCACAGCCAGACCGCGATGGCCCACGTGAAGGTGGTGGGGATGGCGGTCCCGCCGGAGTCGGCCGGGCCACCGAGGAACGGCTCGGCGATCGCGAGGGCGGTCGTGAAGGCTGCGCCGACCCAGACGATGAACATCACCGGGTTTCGCCACTGCTGGCGCGGGTCGAGCTTGCGGAACGCCCCTGGCAGGGACGCCAGGTACGGGGTGGAGGGCATGGTCACGAGAGTCCTTCTGCGAGGGGTCCGAGCGCGAGCACGGGGAAGTAGGTGAGCGCCGTGATGAGGACGCTGACGCCGGTGAGGAGCCCGACGAACTGCGGGCGGTGGGTGGGGAGCGTTCCGACGGTCGCCGGCACCTTGTCCTGCGCCGCGAGGGAGCCGGCGAGGGCGAGCACAAACACGATGGGAACGAAGCGGCCGAGGAGCATGACGACGCCGAGGGACGTGTTGAGCCACGGGGTGTTCGCGGTGAGCCCGGCGAATGCGGAGCCGTTGTTGTTGGCGGCCGAGGTGATGGCGTAGAGCACCTCGGAGAGGCCGTGCACGCCCGGGTTCCAGATGGAGGTGGCCTCGAGGTCGGCGCGGAGGCCCGGGATGGCGAAGCTCAGCGCGACCCCGGTGAGCACGAGGGCGGGGGTGACGAGGATGTAGAGGCTCGCGAGCTTGATCTCGCGCGGCCCAATCTTCTTGCCCAGGTACTCGGGGGTGCGGCCGATGAGGAGGCCGGCGATGAACACGGCGATGATGGCGAGCACCAGCATCGCGTAGAGGCCGGAGCCGACGCCGCCCGGCGCGATCTCGCCGAGCATCATGTTGAGCATCGGCAGCATGCCGCCGAGTGCGGTGTAGGAGTCGTGCATGGAGTTGACGGCGCCCGTTGACGTGCCGGTGCTGGTGGTGGCGAAGAGCGTCGATCCGACGACGCCGAAGCGCTGCTCCTTGCCTTCCATGGCGCCTCCGGCCGCATCCGGTGCCGCACCCATGGCCGCGGATTCGACCGCGGTGAGGACCGCGAACGACACCGTGAAGATGGTGGCCATGACGGCGAGCACCGCGTAGCCCTGGCGGCGGTCGCCGACGAGGCGCCCGAAGGTCCGTGGCAGGGAGAACGGGATGGCGAGCATGAGCACAACCTGCAGCAGGTTCGTGGCCGCGTTGGGGTTCTCGAAGGGATGCGCGGAGTTGGTGTTGAAGAACCCGCCGCCGTTGGTGCCGACGAGTTTGATGGCTTCCTGCGACGCGACGGGCCCGCCGGGGATCGACTGCGTCGCGCCGGTGAGGGTGGTGACGTCGGTGAACCCGTTGAAGTTCTGGATGACGCCGGCGGCGAGGAGTGCGAGGGCGGCGATCGTGGAGATGGGGAGGAGCACGCGCAGGGTGCCGCGGAGGAGGTCGACCCAGAAGTTGCCGAGGGTGCCGGAGCGACGCGCGGCGAGCCCCCGGACGAGGGCGATCGCAACGGCGAGCCCGACGGCGGCCGAGACGAAGTTCTGCACGGTGAGGGCCAGGAGCTGCACGCTGTAGCCGAGGGTCAGCTCGGGCGAGTACGACTGCCAGTTCGTGTTGGCGACGAACGAGGCGGCGGTGTTGAACGAGAGGTGCTCGGATGGGGCGGGAAGGCCAAGCGAGTAGGGCAGCCATTCCTGGGTTCGCTGGAGCAGGTAGACGAGGAGCACGCCGACGGCAGAGAAGGCGAGCACCCCGCGCAGGTAGGACTGCCAGGTCTGCGGCGATGCCGGGTCGACGCCCATGAGCCGGTAGGCGACCCGCTCCGGTCGCCAGTCGTTCGGCGACGAGTAGACCCACGCGAGGTAGTCCCCGAGGGGACGGTAGAGGGCGGCGAGGATGAGGGCGAGTGTGAGGAACGCGAGGACTGCCCGGAGCAGCACGGGGGCGTCCATCAGAAGCGCTCGGGATGCACGAGGGCCGCCACGAGGTAGGCGATCGCGGCGATGCCGAGCGCGGCCGCGACGAGCTCGAAGACGATCACAGCTTCTCCACCGCCTTGCCGAGAAGGCCGATGGCGGCGAAGAGGGCGATCACGCCCGCGACGAAGACGACGTCAAGCACTTGGGCTCCGTTCGGAGGTCTGCACCCGACGGGGGTTGTCGGGCTGCGCGCCGTTCAGGCGCAGTGCTTGATCCAACTCCTACCGCGACCCCCGGAGCGTGCCCCTCACGGAATCCATACGGGGCGGCCGCGCATCCTCACGGAACCCGTACGTCGCGCTGCGTCGCGGGCGTCTTTCCTGGGAGCCGGGTTTGGCTCGCAGGTTGCACGGCGATGATGAGTGCCGGCGCCGTCATGGCCTCGGGGAAGCAGGCACTGAACGATGAACGTACTGGTGATGGGCGCGACGGGGTATATCGGTAGCCGGGTTATTCCGGTCTTGCTGGACGCGGGCATGGAGGTCATTGCCGGGGCGCGGAAGCCGGGTGACCTGGATGGGTTCTGGTGGGCTGAGCGGGTGCGCCGTGTTGAGCTCGACGTGCTCGATCGGGCGTCGGTCGACCGTGCAGTCTCGGGCAAGGTCGACGCGATTCTCTACCTCGTCCATGGCATGGCGAGCGACGACTTTCGCGAGGCGGATCTTGAGGCGGCTCGGCTCGTGCGAGCGGCGGCGGATGCCGCTGGGGTCGAGCGCATCGTCTACGTCTCGGGCATCATCCCTCCGGTGCCGGAGGAGGAGCTCTCGGAGCACCTCACGTCGCGCCTGGAGGTCGAGCGCGAGCTGGCCTCCGCGGATGGGGTCGTCGTGACGCTGCGCGCGGCGATGGTGCTCGGGGCGAGCTCCACGAGCTTCGAGCTGATGGCCCAGCTGGCGGCCCGCCTCCCGGTCACGGTTGTGCCTGCCTGGATGCAGAGCGCGGTCGAGCCGATCGCGGTCGTCGATCTGGCGCGGGCCGTGAGCGGTGCGCTGACCGCAGACGTCTCGACGCGCGCGTACTCGATCGGCGGGGGCGAGCAGCTCCCTTACCCGAAGCTCATCGACCGCTATGCGGACGCCGTCGGAAAGCCGCGCCAGCAGGTCATCTTGCCCGGGCTGCCCGAGCCGATGGTCGCCAAGCTCGCGACGCTCATCACGGACGTGCCGCCGTCGACCGTGACCTCGCTCATGGAGAGCCTCCGCGAGGACATGGTGGCCGACGACAGCACCTGGGTCTCCGACCTGCTGCCCGAGGGAGGCCGTCGCCTCGTGACCGTGGGCGAAGCGCTGCGGCGCTCCGTCGCGAGCCCCGACGTCACGATCCCCGCATCTCAGCGAGACCCGATGGGACCCTTGCCTGGCGACCCGTCCTGGGCTGCGACGTCGGTCTGATCGCCGGCGCGATCAGCGCTTCAGCAGCTTCCACGCCGACGGCAGCAGCGCGCTGACGGCCACGATCTTGATCGCGTCGCCGAGGAGGAAGGGGAGGACGCCGAGGGCGAGGGCCGTTCCCACATCGACCCCGAGCGAGACCGCGAGCCAGGGCACGCCAGCCGCGTAGACGAGCAGCGTGCCGAGCACCGAGGCGCCGACCGTCGACACCACATGGCGGTCAGCGCGACGACGCGCCAGCGAGCCGACGACGGCGGCGGCGAGCACGTAGCCCACGATGTAGCCGAACGACGGGAAGAGCACGCCGGAGGCGCCGTCGGCGAAGATCGGGGCCCCGAGAGCGCCGAGGGCGAGGTAGAGCCCAGCACTCGCTGCCCCGCGAGCTGGCCCGAGCGCCGCACCGGTCAGGAGCACCGCGAAGGTCGCGAGGGAGACCGGTACCGGCGTGAAGGGCAGCGGGATGACGATGAAGCCCGCGGCGATGAGGAAGAGGGTGCCGCCGAGCACAAGCGCGACGTTGCGGAGCGCGACGCTTCGGAACGCGTCGTGCGCCTGCGAGGTGCGACCGGTTCTCGTGACGAGGTCGGCGAGAACGCGGGGTGCGTCGCCGGCGACGGAGGGCCTGCTGGCGCTGATCGATTCGGTGCTCATGGGGGTGGGACCTTTCTCGCGAAACTCCTGAACAGTGTTCAGTGAACAGTGTTCAGTAGATTAGCGACATGACACCCCGAGGTCCAGCCGGAGATCCGAGCCCCGAGAAGCTCAGCCGCATCGAGATCGTCACGACGGCGCTCGAGGTGCTCGACGAGCACGGCCTCCCCAACCTGTCGATGCGCCGCATCAGCGACAACCTTGAGGTGCAGCCGAGCGCGCTCTACTGGCACTTCCCCAACAAGCAGTCGCTGCTCGCAGCAGTGAGCGACCGCATCCTGCAACCCCTCGCCGCCGAAACGTGGCTCCTCGCCACTGACGGAAGGACGCGCGCCCTCGCAACGCAGCTGCGCACCGCCCTGCTCTCGCGACGGGATGGCGCTGAGCTCGTCTCGAGCTCGTTCGCCCTGGACCTCCTGGCCGTCGACCTCCTCAAGATGATCTCGGAGGCCGCGGCGAGCGACTTCGGGCTGGATGCGCGCGGAAGCCGCTCGTGCGGAGAGGCCGTTGTGCACTACACGATCGGGCAGGCATTCCACGAGCAGCAGCGGGCCCACGCGGCCGCGGTCGGCGCAGCGGGTGCAGCGGGCGCGGCCGGCGCTCTTCACGGACGCGCGATCGACCCGTTCACCCTGCAGGCGCCAGGGGTCGCCTTCGCGGCCGGACTCGAGCTCATCATCGCGGGCGCTGCTGCCCTCGGCAACTAGGCGAAGTCGACGTGCTGCAGCACCCAGGTGTGCATGGCGACGGCGGCGGCAGCAGACGCGTTGATCGACCGGGTCGAGCCGAACTGCGAGATCTCGAGCACCGCATCCGAAACCTCGATCGCCTCCTCTGAGACGCCGGGACCCTCCTGCCCGAAGAGCAGCACGCACCGCTCGGGCAGCTCGTACGTCTCGATCGGCACGCATCCCGGAACGTTGTCGATCGCGAGCACGGGCATCTCCTCAGCCCTCGCCCACTCAATGAAGGCCTCGACCGTCTCGTGGTGGACGACGTGCTGGTAGCGGTCGGTCACCATGGCACCCCGCTTGTTCCAGCGGCGCTTACCGACGATGTGCACCGTGTCGGCTGCGAAGGCGTTCGCGCTGCGCACGATCGAGCCGATGTTCATGTCGTGCTGCCAGTTCTCGATGGCGACGTGAAACGCGTGCCGCTTCGTGTCGAGGTCGGCGACGATCGCCTCCATCGACCAGTACCGGTACCGGTCGATGACATTGCGGCGATCGCCGTGCTCGAGCAGCTCCGCATCGAACCAGGGCCCTTCGGGCCACGCCTCACGCCCGCCGGGCCAGGGCCCCACGCCGTGCGGGGCCGCGTCTTCACTGCCGAACTGCTGCGCATCGCTCACCGCCACAGCCTAGGCGGACGTGGCGTACACTGCACTTAGAGTCAAGTCGACTCTAAGTGCCCGTCGAATGCGTCGGGGCAACCGCAAAGAGCAGGGAGCGACGCAGATGGCAGCTGCCAGGGCGACCCTCGCCGTCTCGACGGTGATCTTCGCGTTGCGCCCATCACCGCCCGCATCCGCGCGATACCCCGCCCCCACGATCTGGGTGCCGCTCGTGCGACGACAGCGGCAGCCGTTCATCGACCTCCTCGCGCTTCCCGGCGGGCCCCTCGGCGACGAAGACCTCGGGGCCGCCGCCTCGCGCACCCTCTTCGAGACCATGCGCCTCGCCCCGAAGTACCTCGAGCAGCTCTACGCCTTCGGCGACGCCGACCGCGTCTTCGGCGACGACCCGCGAGTCGTCTCCGTCGTCTACTGGGCGCTCGTCGGCAACGAGGAAGCGAGCTCAGCCCACCTCGGCGACAACGTGCGCTGGCACCCCGTCGACGACCTCCCACCGCTCGCCTTCGACCATCGCCGCATCATCGACTACGCCCTCTGGCGCCTCCGCACCAAGGTCGAGTACAGCTCCATCGCGCACAGCTTCCTCGGCGCATCCTTCACCATCGCGCAGCTGCGCGAGGTCTACGAGGCCGTGCTCGGGCGACCGCTCGACGCCGCGAACTTCCGCCGCGACCTGCTCGCCTCCCGAACCCTCGTCGAAACCGGCGAGACCCTCGCCGGCACCAGGCACCGACCACCGAAGCTCTACCGGTACATCCCCCAGAAAGACGCCAGCCATGACGACGACCGCCTCAGTGCACACCACGATCACGCGCATCCAGAACGGCGACCAGGCGGGCAAGAGCTGCTCGCCGGAGCTCACCAAGTCCCCGTGGGCGTTCGACCTGCAAGCACCGTCCTACGGTCCTGGGGCGTCCATGGCCGACCGGCTGCCGACGACGGCGCCGCGGCAGGAGCTGCTGCCGGAGGAGTACCGGACCGCGAGTGAGGCGGAGATCCACGACCGCATCGTCGCCGCCAAGGCGGAGCTCGGCGACCGGGTCGTGATCCTCGGCCACTTCTACCAGCGCGACGAGGTCGTGCAGTACGCCGACTTCATCGGCGACTCGTTCCAGCTCGCGAACGCCGCCAAGGCGAAGCCGGAGGCCGAGGCGATCGTGTTCTGCGGCGTCCACTTCATGGCCGAGACGGCCGACATCGTGTCGGCGCCTGAGCAGGTTGTGATCCTGCCGAACCTCGCCGCAGGATGCTCCATGGCAGACATGGCCGACAGCGACTCCGTCGAGGAATGCTGGGAGCAGCTCGCCGAGCTCTACGGCACCGAGGCTGACGCGGACGGCCGCGTGCCGGTCGTCCCGGTCACCTACATGAACTCGTCGGCCGAACTCAAGGCGTTCTGTGGGCGCAACGGCGGCATCGTCTGCACCTCGTCCAACGCAGAGACCGTGCTCGCCTGGGCCTTCGAGCGCGGGCAGCGGGTGCTGTTCTTCCCCGACCAGCACCTCGGCCGCAACACGGCGAAGGCGATGGGCGTGCCGCTCGAGGAAATGCCGCTCTGGAACTCGCGCCGCCCTCTCGGCGGTCAGACGCCAGAGACCCTCGACACCGCCAAGGTCATCCTCTGGAACGGCTTCTGCTCCGTCCACAAGCGCTTCACGGTCGCGCAGATCGAGAAGGCGCGCGCCGACTACCCCGACGTGCGCGTCATCGTGCACCCCGAATGCCCGATGGCGATCGTCGACGCGGCCGACGAGTACGGGTCCACCGACTACATCACGAAGGCGATCGCGGCGGCCCCCGACGGCTCGGTGTTCGCGATCGGCACGGAGATCAACCTCGTGCAGCGCCTCGCCGCCGAGTACCCGCAGCACACGATCTTCTGCCTCGACCCCGTCGTGTGCCCGTGCTCGACGATGTACCGCATCCACCCCAGCTACATCGCCTGGGTGCTCGAAGGGCTCGTGGCGGGCGAGGTGCGCAACCAGATCAGCGTGCCGGCGTCGGTCGCGGAGCCCGCCAGGGTCGCGGTCGAGCGGATGCTAGCGGCGAGGCCCGACACGACGATGGCGTCCTGAGGTGCAAGGGAGCGGCCGCCTTCGGGTGCTCATCGTCGGCGGCGGCATCGCGGGACTGACCGCGGCGCTCGCCGCGAGCGCGGACGGACACGAGGTGACCGTCGCGACGAAGTCGACGCTCGACGACACGGCGACGGCGCGGGCGCAGGGCGGCATCGCGGCGGTCCTCGACGAGGGTGACGCTCGCGACTCGGTCGCCTCGCACGTGTGCGACACCCTCGCCGCGGGTGCCGGGCTCGGCGACCGGCGAGCGGTCGAGGTGCTGTGCGAGTGGGCGGATGCGCGCATCCGCGACCTGCTTGCCCTCGGCGCGCGCTTCGACCGGGTTCCGTCCGCGAGCGACGACCGGCCGGGCGAGCTCGCGCGTGGGCTCGAGGCTGCGCACGCGCATCCGCGCATCCTGCACGCGTTCGGCGACGCGACGGGACGCGAGCTCCAGCGGGCGTTGAGCTCAGCGGTGCGGGCGGCCGCGGACCGGGGCGAGCTCCGGCTGCTCGAGCACCACTTCCTCGTCGAGCTTGCCCAGGTGGCCCAGGGCGCCCAAGGGGCCCAGGAGCCAGCGCCGAGGCAGCCCGAGCCCGAGGTCTCGGCGGCTTCGCGCGTGGTCGGCGCGTGGCTCCAGGGCCGCGACCAGGCTGACGGCACCGCCCCACGTCTGTTCGCCGCCGACGCGGTGGTGCTGGCGACCGGCGGCGCGGGGCAGCTCTTCGCCCACACCAGCAACCCCGAGGTCGCGACGGGCGATGGCATCGCCGCCGCCTGGCGGGCCGGGGCCGCCGTCGCCGACCTGGAGTTCGTGCAGTTCCATCCGACGGTGCTCGCCGGGTCGGGTGGGGCCCTCATCTCGGAGGCCGTGCGGGGCGAAGGGGCGGTGTTGCGGAACGAGGCGGGCGAGCGGTTCCTGCTCGGCATGCATCCCGACGCCGAGCTCGCCCCGCGAGACGTCGTGGCGCGAGCCATCGCCGACGAGATGGCGAGACAGGGCGGCCGCCCGGTGCGCCTCGACGCCCGGCACCTCGGCCGAGCGTTCCTCGAGCGTCGCTTCCCGAGCATCACCGCCCGCATCGACGAGAGCGGCATCGACTGGTCGAGCGAGACGGTGCCGGTCACCCCGGCGGCGCACTACCTCATGGGCGGGGTCGTGACCGACCTGGACGGACGCACGAGCATCCCGGGCCTCTACGCTGCGGGCGAGACGGCACGCACCGGGGTGCACGGGGCGAACCGGCTCGCCTCGAACTCGCTGCTCGAGGGGGCCGTGTTCGGGCGCCGCGTTGCGGAGGCGCTGGCCGCCGACGCAGGTGCTGCCACTTCTGCCGCTGCTGCCGCTGCTGCCGCTGCTGCCGCTGCCGCTGCCCCAACTGCTGCGGCCACTCTCAATCCCCGCACTGTCCAACAAGAGTGCAATATGCGCCGTGCGAGGCCGTCGACAGCCGATTCGCGCCGAATTTGCACGCCTACTGGTCACACGTTGGCGAACGATGCCGTTCCGACCTTCTCGCGGGCCGCCCTCCAGGACCTCATGTGGGCCTCCGCGGGACTGCACCGCGAGGGCACCACGCTCGAGAACGCCGGGCGCACCATCGACGCCTGGGCCGCGAGCAGACACCAACCCGGGGCCCACACCCAAGCCCACACCCACACCCGCACCCAAGCCACCACGGTCGCCGACCGTGAAGACGACAACCTGCTGCTGCTCGCCCGTCTGACGGTCACGGCGGCGAAGGCTCGCACGGCGTCGCTCGGCGCGCATTTCCGCGTCGACGAGCCAGTGTGGCGCGCCGGGCCCCCCGTCTCCCACTCCAAGTCGCCCCTCCCACAGAAGGCCATGGTGCTCTGATGCTGACCTCCGCCCACATCACCACTGCCGTGACGGCTGCCCTGCTCGAGGACGCCCCGTGGGGTGACATCACGGTCGAAACGCTCATCCCGGCGAAGGCCACCGCGAGCGCCACGCTCGTGGCGCGCGAGGCGGGCGTGCTCTCGGGCATGGACGTGTTCGCGGCGGCGTTTCGGCTGACGGATGCGCGCGTCGAGGTTGAGCGGCACGCGGGCGACGGCGACGTGTTCCGGCCGGGGCAAACTCTGGCCACGGTGACCGGCCCCGCAAGGTCGGTGCTCACGGCGGAGCGGGTGGCGCTGAACTTCGCGCAACGCATGTGCGGCATCGCGACGCTGACCCGGAGGTACGTGGACGCCGTCGCGCACACGGACGCCCGCATCACCGACACCCGCAAGACGACGCCGGGGCTGCGGGCCTTCGAGCGGCATGCGGTTGCGAGCGGCGGAGGCAGGAATCACCGCTTCTCGCTGTCGGACGCGGTGATGGCGAAGGACAACCACCTGGCTGTGCTCGTGCAGCAGTCGGGCCTCGGGCTCACCGAGGCGCCGCTCACCGAGGCGCTGCTCGCCGCGAGGGCTAGGCTCGGCCACACAACGCACGTCGAGGTGGAGGTCGACCGCCTCGACCAGATCGCCCCGGTGCTCGCGGCGGGGGTCGACACGATCATGCTCGACAATTTCTCGCTCGCGGAGCTGCGTGAGGGCGTCGACCTCATCGCGGGCCGGGCGACGGTCGAGGCGAGCGGCGGAGTGACGCTCGACTCGGTGGCGGCGATCGCCGAGACGGGGGTCGACGTCATCTCGGTCGGTGCCCTCACGCACAGCGCGCCCGCCGTCGACCTCGGGCTCGATATGACCGTCGACGTCGCACCCGAGATCGTCACCTCGGCGCGAGCCGGCGCCTGAGATGCTGCACCTCGACGCGGCGGCGACCTCCCCGGTGCGCGAGGAAGCGCTCGCCGCCGCCTGGCCGTTCCTAACGGGGGCGTTCGGCAACCCGTCGAGCACGCACCGGCTGGGCGAGGAGGCGGCCGCGGCCCTTGTGGACGCGCGGAGGAGCGTCGCGGCGGTGCTCGGCTGCCGGGCCTCCGAGGTGGTCTTCACGTCGGGCGGCACCGAGGCGAACAATCTCGCGGTGAAGGGCATCGCCCTCGCGAACCCGCGGGGCAGGCACCTTGTGACGAGCCGTATCGAGCACGAGTCGGTGCTCGCCTCCGTCGACTACCTCGTGCGCTTCCATGGCTTCGAGGCGACGTTCGTCGAGCTGGATGCGCGGGGCCGGGTCACCGAGGCGGCCTTGGCGGAGACCCTCCGCCACGACACAACTCTCGTCTCGCTCGCGACGGCGAACAACGAGGTGGGCACGGTGCAGGACGTCGCCGCGCTCACGGGGGTCGCGCAGGCCCGCGGGGTGCCGTTCCACGCCGACGCCGTGCAGGCCGCTGGCTCGCTCGACGTGTCGATGGCGGCGACGGGCGTGGATGCGCTCAGCGTCTCGGGCCACAAGCTCGGCGCCCCGAAGGGCGTCGGTGTGCTTGCGGTCCGCTCGCGCGTGGCGCTGGAGCCGCTCCTTCATGGTGGCGGGCAGGAGCGGGGGCGCCGCTCTGGCACGGAGAACGTGGCGTTCGCGGTCGCCTTCGCGGTGGCGCTGCGCCTGGCCGATGCGGAGCGCCCGGCGGGGGCTGCGCGCGACGCGTTCATCGCGAACGTGCTCACGAGCATCCCGGACGCGTGGCTGACGGGGCACGCATCCGCTCGCCTCCCCCGGCATGCCTCGTTCGTGGTGCCCGGGGTGAACGGGGAGACGGTGCTGCTTGAGCTTGAGCAGCGGGGTGTGCTGGCCTCGGCGGGGGCGGCCTGCGCGGCGGGCCACGACGAGCCGTCGCACGTGCTGCTCGCCCTCGGCTACGAGGGGGACGAGGCGCGGACGGCTCTGCGGTTCACGTGGGGAGCATCCACGACGCGGGCGGACCTCGAGGGGGTCGCCGCGGCGCTGGCCGAGATCGTCGCGAAGGTCGTCACGAAGGTCGTCGCGAGGGTCGCCTCCCCGACGCGTCCGAGAGCGCTGCAATAAGGTGTGACGTTGCACCACTCCCGCGAGCACTGAGGATGACATGACCTACGGAACCCCCCAGGCCGGCGCTCCGGCACTCGACCAGCCCTACTACGGGGCTCCGTTCCCCGAGGCGATCAAGCGCTTTGTCCTGAAGACGTTCGTGTACCGCGGGCGGGCGAGCCGCAGCGAGTACTGGTGGGCGTTCCTGGTGGCTGCCGGTGTCCCGACGATCTTGAGCATCGTCGGCTCCGGCTTCGATGTCGGGGGCCAGTACGGTAACAGAGGCGTGGCCGCTCTCGGCGTCGTCTTTGGACTGCTGACCTGGCTCGTGAACCTCGCGCTCCTGCTGCCGTCGATCTCGATCACGGTGCGTCGCCTGCACGACGCCAACTTCTCGGGATTCTTCGCGTTGATCGGGCTCTTCCCGTTCCTCGGCCCGATCGCCCTTCTCGTGTTCGCCTGCCTGCCGTCGGTGCCGGCTGGCGCGCGCTTCGACACGGCCGGTCAGTTCGGGGCACCGACGCAGCCCTACGGGCAGCAGTACCCCGCGCAGCAGTACGGCCAGCAGTACCCGCAGCAGCAGTACGCGCAGCAGCAGTACGCGCAGCAGCAGTATGGCCAGCAGGCTTACGGCCAGCAAAATGTCCAGCAGGCGTACGGCCAGCAGCCCTATGGGCAGCAGCCATTCGGGCAGCAGGCATACGGCCAGCAGCCCTACGAACAACAGCCCTACGAGCAGCAGCCATCCGCACAGCAGCCCTCCGCACAGTCGGCGCCCAGCCAGTTCCCGCAGGACGCGCAGCCCGCCCCGCAGCAGCAGATGCACGGCCACCAGACGCGCGGCCAGTACACGGCCCTGCCCTCTTACTCGGCGCCACAGGCAGACCCGTACGCACGCCCGGACGCACGCCCGGACGCAACGCCGGAGGCGGGCACGGCGCCCGCCGATGGCGACGGGCAGGCTCGCTGAGCACAGTCCCATTGCATCCGAGCCAGGCCCATTGCTTCCGAGTCGGGCCGGGTACATCCGAGACAGGCCAGGACACCCGACACGGGCTAATCACATCCGGAACGGGCCGGGCGTCGCCGCGACTCAGCGGCCGCGCTTGGCCCGTTTTGGCGCTGCGGAGAGGAGCCGCGAGCCGTCCTTCGTTAGTTTTCGGTACTCGACGCCCTCGGGGCCGAGGCGCCCGCGCATGGTGCGGAGCGCATCCACAGATGCGTCGACGGTCACGAAGCGGCGCCCGGTCTCGCGGGCGACGGCGGCCGTCGTTCCTGAGCCGCCGAAGAAGTCGGCGACCCAGTCGCCCTCGCGGCTCGAGGCGCGGATCATGCGGCGGAGCAGGCCGGCCGGCTTTTGTGTGGCGTAGCCGGTGCGTTCCTTGCCGGTTGGGGAGACGATCGTGTGCCACCACACGTCGGTGGGTAGCTTGCCGCGCTCGCGTTTCGCTTCGGTCACGAGGCCCGGAGCCATGTAGGGCTCGCGGTCGACCTCGGTGGAGTCGAAGTGGTAGCGCTTCGGGTCTTTGACGTAGACGAGGATCGTGTCGTGCTTCGAGGGCCACCGCTTGGAGGTGCGCGCGCCGTAGTCGTAGGCCCAGATGATCTCGTTGAGGAACTTGTCTCGCCCCACGAGCGCGTCGAGCACGACCTTCGCGTAGTGCGCTTCGCGGTAGTCGAGGTGCAGGTAGAGGGTGCCGGTCTCGTCGAGGAGCCGCCACGCCTCCACGAGCCGCGGTTCGAGGAACCCCCAGTAGTCGGCGAACTCGTCGTTGAACGCGGACAGCTCTCCGAGGGTGTGCTCGTAGCTGCGGCCTTGGAACCCGGTGCGGGTGATCGGTGTGGATGCGGGCGCTTCGTCGTGCGCGAGGGCCTCGCCGAGCTCCGCCGCCTCGACGGCCTCCTCCGCTGGCGACTGCCGCTTGACCCTGATCGACTGCCGCTTCTGCTGCTTGCCGGTGTTGAAGGGCGGGTCGAGGTAGATGACCTGGAAGGCGCCGTCGGGGAGGCGGCGCATGGCGTCGAGGTTGTCGCCGTGCACCACGAGGTCGGGGCCGGCGGCGTTCCACAGCGAGGTCACGTGTCGAGATTAACGTGCCTCTGGCCTGTGGGGGTGCAGGCTAGGGTCTTGTGCCATGACGGTGAACTTCAACGACGGCCGGACCATGAAGCAGCGGATGCTCGCGGGCGATCTGTACCACGCGGACGACGCTGAGCTGTCGGCGGGGGCGGAGCGCGCGACGAGGTTGCAGGCTGAGTACAACGCGACGTTCCCCGTCGACGGGGCCCGCGCCTCAGAGATCCTGGCGGACCTCATCGGTGATCTGGGCGCGGATGTCGCCGTGAAGGCTCCCCTGTACGTCGACTACGGCTCAAACATCTCGATCGGGGCCGGCACCTTCATCAACGTGGGCCTCGTGGCGCTCGATGTGACGCCGATCACGATCGGGGCGCACTGCCAGATCGGGCCCAACGTGCAGCTGCTGACGCCCACGCATCCGCTCGACCCCGAACCCCGCAGGGCGGGCTACGAGGCGGGCGAGCCGATCACGCTCGGCGACAATGTGTGGCTCGGTGGCGGAGTGATCGTCTGCCCCGGCGTCACGATCGGCGAGAACACCGTCGTCGGGGCGGGTGCCGTCGTCACGAAAGACCTTCCCGCGAACGTCGTCGCCGTTGGCAACCCGGCGAAGGTCATCCGCACCCTCGGGTAGCCCCCGGACCACCCCCCTCACGAGCACGGAGCATCCCCCACATGGCTTCACGCACCTACGCACGCGGCACGACCGAGTTCGACCGAGGGCTGACCTTCTTCGACGCCATTTACGCGGTGGCGATTACGATTCTCATCGTGGGCATCGAGCCGCCGACGGCGGATCACTGGGCGAGCTGGGATGCGCTGTCCGGGTCGGGCGTGCTCGGCCAGCTGCTCGCGTTCACGATCAGCTTCTTCGTGATCGCCAACTTCTGGAAGGTCAACCACCGGCTCATGGGCCAGGTGTCGGCCCTCGACGGGGCGCTCCTCAACGCCAACATCGTGGCAATGTTCTTCATCGTCGTGCTGCCGTTCACGACCGCGGCGATGAGCGAGTCGACGCTCGACACGCAGCCGCTGCCCGTGGTCGCCTACGCGGTCAGCATTATCTGCGCGTCGCTCGCCCAGCACATGATCTGGGTTGTCGCGGTGCGGCGCGGGCTCACCGAGAACTCGGCGGCCGCGCGGCGCCGCTCGGCCTTTACGTTTGTCGTGCCCGCCGTGTTTGCGCTGTCGATCCCGGTTGCGTTCCTCTACGGCCCAGACCCGGCGCGGTACACGTGGCTACTGCTACTCCTCACGGGCCCCGTCACGTCGGCCATCCAGAAGCGGATGGCCGCGCGTGACGGCGAGGACTCGGCGGCGACCCCGAGCTAGGCCCAGCCCCACGACCCGTCTGGGCGCACGTTCAGCGCTCGGTGCCAGACGGTAGTGTCGGATGCGCGCAGCGCGTCCTCGTCGATCGTCACGCCCCAGCCCGGTCGGTCGTCGCGGAGGTTCAGGTAGCCACCCTCGGGCACGTACGGGTCTGGGCACCAGGTGGTGTCGTCGAACTTGTACTCGAGGGTGAGGAAGTTGCTGCACGCGGCCGCGAAGTGCACGTTGTGCGCGGTCGCGAGCGGGCCCATCGGGTTGTGCGGCGCGAGCATGACGTTGTGGACCTCGGCGACGGTCGCGATGCGACGCATCTGCGAGAGCCCACCGACGACGGCGATGTCGGGTTGCGCGATGTCGACGCCGTTGGCGTTGAAGAGCGCCAGGAACTCGTGGGCCGAATACAGGCTTTCGCCGGTCGCCAGGGGAACCTGGAGCTTGCTGCGCAGGTGCCCCCAGGAGGCGAGGTGCTCGGGCCGGAGGGGTTCCTCGAAGAACATCGGCTGGTACGGGGCCAGGGCGTTGCCGAGCTCGATCGCCTTGTGGGGCTCGAAGATCTGGGCGTGCGCGTCGAATCCGAAGTCCCAGCGCGGGTCGGACTGCTCGCGCACCGCCGCGAAGTAGGACGCCACCTCGTCGACGACGAGGCCCCACCGGCGCTCGTGGATGTCGCCGCGCCAGGGGCTCAGCTTGAACGACGTGAACCCGTAGGTCTCGTTGAGCTCGGCCGTGCGGTCGCGCACGTCTTCGGGGTCGGGTGCCGAGTACAGCCCGCAGTAGACCCCGACCTTGTCGCGCACTCGCCCGCCGAGCAGCCGGTACACGGGCACCCCGAGGGCGACCGCGCTGATCTCCCACAGCGCGTGGTCGATGGCCGCGATGGCGGCGAGACCGATCGCACCCTGGGGGAAGCGCGCGAGGCGCAGCATCTTCTGCGTGACGTGCTCGACCCGCGTCGGGTCCTCGTTCTCGATCTGCGTGAGCAGGAACTGGAAGATCGGGAACAGCGCCTCGTCCGGCCCGTGGTTATAGGCCTCGCCCCACCCCGAGATGCCCTCGTCGGTGTCGAGGCGCACCAGCACCCTGGGCCGGTCGCCGACGCGGGACAGGAAGGCTTCGAGTCCGACGATCCTCATGCGCTGGCTGCGAGGTCGGCGCGCGGCTGCAACTCGTGCTCAACCGACCACGCGGCGAGGATGCGCGCCACGTGCGCCGCCGTTGCCGCATCTACCTGGGCGCTCGGGGGCCGCACGGCGCGCGAGCCGACGCCGAGCTGCGCGAGCGCCTCTTTGATGACGCTGACGTTGTTGGCGTTCGAGTCGAGCGCACGGAGTTCCTCGAACTCGCGGATCGACTCGGTGAGGCGGCGGGCCGTGACCAGGTCGCTGGCCTGCAGCGCGCGCAGCAGGTCGAGAGACAGTCCGGGGTTGACGCAGACGAGCCCGGAGGTGAAGCCGGTCGCCCCGTGGGCGAAGTAGGACAGCGCGTACGGTTCGGCGAGGCCGGCGATCCACACGAGCTGCGGGGCCGCGCTTCGGACGCGCGCGAACATGACCGGGTCGGCGACCGCGTACTTCACGCCGACGACGTTCGGACTGCGCTGCACCAGCTCGGCGATCATTTCTCCGTCGACCCAGGGGTTGCGGACGTAGAGGACGACGCCCAGCTCGGGGAGCGCGTCGGCGATCGTCGCGTGGTAGTCGAGCCACCCCTGGCGGGAGATGTAGGGATGCACGGGCTGGTGGACCATGACCATCTCGGCTCCGGCGTCGGCGGCGGCGCGGCCGTCGGCGATCGCGGTGTCGGTGTCGAGCCCGATTCCGGCGACGATCAGCGCTCTGCCGTTGGCGTGCTCGGCGACCGCGTGGAGGACCTGGCGCCGCTCGTCGTGGCGCAGGGCGTAGAACTCGCCCGTGTTCCCGTTGGGAGTGAGCACGGTGACCCCGGCGTCGAGCATCCGGTCGAGGACGGTGCGGAGCGTGTCGAAGTCGATGGCCCCGTCGACGAACGGGGTTACCGGGATGGCGACGACGTCCGCGAGGCGGGTAGCTGTCTCATGCATTGTGTTCCTCCAGAAGAGCGAGCGCGTGTTTGGTGAAGCGCCGGATGTGAAGATCGACGAGTCGCTTCGCCTCCTCCGCGTCGCCGCGTTCTGCGGCCTCGAGGATCGCGTCGTGCTCGTGCGCTTCGTGGACCCAGGTGATGCCGTTCTGCCAGGCCGTCACGCTGATGAGCGCCGTCTGGTCGCGGAGGTCGTCGAGCATTGAGAGCAGCAGCGAGTTGCCGCAGTTCGCGTAGGTGAGGCGGTGGAAGTCGCGGTTCGCGATGCTGCGTTCGGCGCTGTCTGCGGCGGCCTCTGACCTCTCGAGCGCTCGGCGCGCGGCCTCCACGTCGATGCCGGCGGCGACCGCGAGCCGCACGGCCTCCGGCTCGAGCAGGCAGCGCACCTCGAACACGGCCCGCGCCATGTCGGAGTCAACGGAGCGAACGACGGCGCCGCGGTACTCCATCATCGAGACGAGACCGAGCCCGGCCAGGGTCTTCAGCGCTTCGCGCACGGGCGTCTTGGAGACACCGAAGCTCGCGGCAAGCTCGGCCTCCACCAACGGCTGTCCGGCCCGAAGCGTTCCAGCGAGGATCGATTTTCTCAGCGATTCGACAACATGCCCAGTGCGCGACAGCGGTGTCGCCATTGGGGCCAGGGGTTCAAAGCTCATGTGGCCCTCCTTCGAGGTCGACCCTAGCATGTTCTGATCGACCATGTATGGTGTCTAGTATATGATCGACCGCATCACCGATTGACGATGCAACGGCAACGAGGCCATGAAAGGAATCGCAATGACGCGTTCTCACCCCCGGAGACGGAAGCTCACCACCGCAGCGCTCGCTGGCGCTCTCACCGCAACGCTGGCGCTCACCGCCTGCGTCGGCGGGGGCGACGTCGGAGAGGACGGCGTTGTGACGCTCCAGCTGTGGGACACCGACACCCGCCCGGAGCGCACGGAGAGCCTCAAGGAGCTCATCTCGATGTTCGAGGCCGAGAACCCGGACATCAAGATCGAGTACCTCGGCCTGCCGACCGACTCCTACATGCAGAAGATCGGCACGGCGATCGCCACCGACTCGACGCCTGACCTCGTGACACCGAAGGCGTCCGACCTCTCCGGCCTCGTCGCCCAGGGCGCGCTCGCCCCGCTCGACGACCTCATCTCGGAGGGCGGCTGGGAAGAGCAGCTCGACCCCGGCCTCGTCGACAGCACGCGCAAGGCTGCCCCGGACGGCGTGCTCTACATGACGCCCGCGACGGCCATCGCCGACACCATCTACTACCGCGCAGACTGGCTGGCGGATGCCGGGCTCGAGGTTCCAGAGACGTGGGACGAGTTCGACGCGGCGGCCACCGCGTTGACCGACCCCTCCTCGGGACAGTTTGGCTACACGATCCGCGGCGGCAACGGCTTCTTCCCGCAGTTCATGGAGATGGTCTACACCCGAGCCGGCATCTCAGAGATCTTCGACGAAAACGGCAAGGCGACGCTCGACGACCCCGCCATCATCGAAGCGGCAGAGAAGTACGCGGGCCTGTACAAGACGACGACCGCCGAGAGCGACCTCACCGCTGACTTCAAGGTGATGATCGCCCAGTTCACCGGCGGCGGCGCTGGCATGCTCAGCCACTCCATCGGCTCCTACCCGACCATGCTGCAGACCCTCCAGCCCGAGCAGATCGCGGTGAACACCCCCTACGCCGCCGAGAACGGAGTCGAGGTGATCGGGCGGCTCACCACCGGCTTCGCGATGTTCGAGCAGAGCGAGCACAAGGAGGCCGCCGCGAAGTTCCTCGAGTACACCATGGGCGAGGAAGGCAACAGCTTCTGGGCGGAGGCCTCCGGCTACATCCCGGGCAACACCGCCGTCTTCGAGGACCAGTGGGTGCAGGACAACCCGGCGATCACCGCTGCCATCGAGGCCAGCCAACGCCCCGACGCGGTCTCGATGAACGTCCCCTACTACCTGCCCGAGTGGACCTCCATCACGGGCACCGAGATGCTCCCCGACTGGCAGCGCGTGCTGCAGGACCAGATGACGGTCACCGAGTTCTGCACCAAGTGGGCGGATGCCCTCACCGAAGCCAACGAGCGGTACCTCGAGCTCACTTCTTGATCCTGCGGTCAAGCCACGCCGTGGCGGGAGCTCTCTCTCCCGCCACGGCGGAAAGGAAATGATGACGAAAACGCTCCCCCAATCCACGCCCCCTCGGGTGAGGAAGAACCGCACGAAGTGGTACCCCTACGCGCTGATCGCCCCAGCCGCCGCGCTGGTTGTGATCTTCCTCGTCTACCCGGTCGGCAGCGTCTTCTACTACAGCCTGCAGCAGTACAACCCGACTTTCCCGATCTACAACGGCTTCGTCGGGCTCGACAACTTCGTCGACATCGCCGCCGACGAGAAGTTCTGGCGCAGCATCGGCTTCACGTTCCAGTGGGTGATCGTCGAGGTCGGCCTGCAGTTCATCTTCGGCATGATCCTGGCGCTGCTCATCAACCAGGCCTTCAAGGGCCGAGGCATCGTCAGGTCCCTCGTCTTCACGCCATGGGCCGTCGCGGGCATCCTCACCACGACCATCTGGCTCCTCATCTACAACCCCACGACCGGCCTCGGCCGGTACCTCGCCGACATGGGTCTCGTGCAGTACGGCACCTCGCTGCTCTCGGGTGAGGGCACCGCGTTCTGGGCCGCCGTGCTCGCCGAGCTGTGGAAGGGCGCTCCCTTCTTCGCAATCCTGATCCTCGCCGACCTGCAGTCGGTGCCCAACGACCTCTACGAGTCGGCGGAGATGGACGGCGCGGGCCGCATCCGCAAGTTCGTCTCGATCACCTGGCCGCACGTCCGCCAGGCCGTCGTCATCGCCACGCTGCTCAGGGCCGTGTGGGAGTTCAACAACGTCGACCTCCTCTTCACGCTCACCGGCGGAGGCCCGGCCGGCTCGACGACGACGCTGCCCCTCTACGTCGCCCAGACCGCCATCTTCGACCGCGAGTTCGGCTACGGCTCCGCGCTGACCGTCGTCGCGTTCGTGATCCTCATCGTGTTCACCGTGATCTATCTCCGAGCCAACCGCTTCGGACGGGAGAACTGAAATGTCCCTCACCACGATCGCTCAGCCCCAAGGGGTCCCGGCTTCCGCCGAGCCCGAGGCGAAGCCGAGCAAGCGGGAAGCCCCGCTCAACAAGCCCCGACCCAAGTCCCTCCTCGACCGCCTCCTGCTCGGGGTGCCGCTGACGATCGCGCTGATCTTCACCCTGGTCCCGTTCTACTGGATGCTGCTCTTCGCCTTCCGCCCCGCGGGGTCGACGTCGCTCGTGCCGTGGCCGATCACCTTCGACCACTTCATCAAGGTGTGGAACGGGAACGGCTTCGGGGTCTTCTTCCTGAACAGCCTGTACGTCGCCGGCGCGAGCCTCATCATCTCCACGGTCATCGGCCTGCTCGGCGGTTACGCCCTCGCCCGCTTCGCGTTCCGAGGTAAGTCGGCCTTCGTCCTGATCATGCTCTGCACCCAGTTCATCCCCGGCGCCATGCTGCTGATTCCGCTGTTCCAGGTGTTCAACGGCCTCGGCCTCACCAACTCGCTGTGGGCGCTGATCATCTCCGACACGGTGTTCCAGCTGCCGCTGTCGCTCGTGCTCATGGCCGGGTTCATCCGGAACGTGCCCATCGACCTCGAGGAGCAGGCGTGGGTCGACGGATGCTCGCGCTTCCGCGCGTTCATCACCGTCGTCTTGCCGCTGCTGAAGCCGGGCATCGTGGCCGTCGGCTCCTTCGCGTTCATCAGCGCCTGGAACAACTTCCTCTTCGCGATCATGTTCATCACGTCGCAGGACCAGTTCACGATCCCGGTCGGCCTCAGCTACCTGCTCGGTGAGTTCGGTACCGACTTCGGCGCGCTCGCGGCAGGTGGCGTCGTCGCCGTGGTTCCCGTCGTCGCGGTCTTCGCCTACGTGCAGAAGTACCTCGTGCAGGGCCTCAGCGCGGGAGCGGTCAAGGGATGAGCGCGGGCGAGCAGACGAGGCCCTGGGCGGACACCGCGCTCCCCCACGACGAGCGGGCCGACGCGCTGCTCGCCGCCCTCACGGTTCGCGAGAAGGTCGCGCAGCTCGGCTCGATCTGGCCGCAGGACGCGTCGGATGCGAACACGGCCGGCACCAGCGTCGCGCCGATGCAGGACTCGATCACGGACGACAAGACGCTCAACGAGCGCATCGCCCACGGCATCGGCCACATCACGCGCGCCTACGGCACGGGCCCCGTCTCCCCCGCCGACGGGCTCGAGCGGCTGCGCGCCCTGCAGACGCGAGTCGTCGAAGCGCAGCGGCTCGGCATCCCGGCGATCGCCCACGAGGAGTGCCTGACCGGGTTTGCCACGCTGACCGCCACCGCGTATCCGACCCCGCTCGCCTGGGGTGCGAGCTTCAACCCGGGGCTCGTCGAGCAGATGGCGACGCGCATCGGCGAGGATCTGCGGGCCGCGGGCATCCATCAGGGGCTGGCGCCCGTGCTGGATGTCGCCCGGGACTACCGGTGGGGTCGCGTTGAGGAGACGATGGGCGAGGACCCACACCTCGTGGGCCGGCTCGGCACCGCCTACGTGCGCGGGCTCGAGTCGGCGGGCGTCATCGCGACGCTCAAACACTTCGTCGCCTACAGCGCATCCCGGGGAGGCCGCAACCACGCCCCCGTGTCGGTCGGGCGGCGCGAGCTGGCCGACGTGCTGCTGCCGCCGTTCGAGGCGGCACTGGTCGATGGCGGGGCCCGCTCGGTGATGAACTCCTACACCGACATCGACGGAGTACCCGTCGCCGCAGACCCGAGTCTGCTGCGACACCTCCTCCGCGACACCTGGGGCTTCACGGGCACGGTCGTCTCCGACTACTGGGCCATTCCCTTCCTCGCCTCGACCCATGGGGTCGCGCGAGACAACCTCGAGGCGGGCCTGCTGGCGCTGCGAGCCGGCATCGATGTCGAGCTGCCGTTCAGCGTCTCCTACGAAGACGCGCTCGCGGCTCGCGCGGAGACTGACCCGGAGCTCTCCGCCCTCATCGACGAGGCGGCACGGCGAGTGCTGCTGCAGAAGATCGAGCTCGGGCTGCTCGACCCCGACCGTCGGCTCGTGCCGCAGCCAGGGCAGGCCCTGACCTTCGACTCCGACGCCAACCGCGACGTGGCACGGCGGCTCGCGGACGAGTCCGTCGTCCTCCTCGCCAACGACCAGCGTCGCCTGCCGCTGCGCCTCGACGCCGGAGCGCGCGTGGCACTGCTCGGCCCCATCTTCGACTCCCCCGTCACGATGCTCGGCTGCTACGCGTTCCCGAACCACGTGCTCTCCGCGCATCCGGAGCTCGACCCAGGCCTGCCGATCGCATCGCTGCGCGCCGCCATCGAAGCCGAGTTCCCCGCCGCGGAATTCACGCATGCGGAGGGAGCCTCGATTCTCGGAGCACCCTCCGCGGGTCTCGACGAGGCGGTGGCCCTGGCCGCGGCCAGCGACCTCGCGATTGTCGCGGTCGGCGATCGCTCCGGGCTGTTCGGCGCGGGAACCTCGGGTGAGGGATGCGACGCGTACGACCTCGAGCTTCCAGGGCAGCAGGGCGAGCTCGTCGAACGCGTCCTCGCCACGGGCACACCCGTGGTGCTCGTTGTCGTCTCCGGCCGCCCCTACGCGCTCGGACGGTACGTGGGCCGCGCGGACTCGATCGTGCAGGCGTTCCTGCCCGGGGTCGAAGGCGCCTCCGCGATCAGCGGCCTGCTCAGCGGCCGAGTCGAGCCCTCCGGACGCCTGCCCGTGCAGATCCCGCGCGACCCCCGCGTCTTCACGACCTACCTGCAGCCGACGCTCGGGCAAAAGGCCGACGGCATCACCGTCGTCGACCCCACCCCGGCGTTCCCCTTCGGCCACGGGCTCGGCTACGGCGCCAGCTCGTGGCAGCTCGCGGGGCCCGTGCCGTCGACGATGCGCACCGACGGACACCTCGACCTTCCGGTCCGGCTCAGCAACGACGGCGACCGCCACGCCAACGAGGTCGTGCAGGTCTACCTGGAGCAGCGCGGGCGGTCCGTCGTGCTCCCGGAGCGCAGGCTCGTGGCCTTCGCCAAGACCGGCGTCGCACCGGGGTCGAGCGTCGAGCTGCGCATCCGGATCCACGCGGACGTCACGGCCTACGCCGACAGCGACGCGCGGCGCGTGGTGACCCCCGGCCCGGTGCGCTTCATCGTGGCGCGATCGGTGGGCGACGAAGGGTTCGCCGTGGAGGTCGAGCTGGAGGGACCGCCTAGCCCTGCGGCACGTACGCGTTCGTGAACGCGTCGCCCTCGAGGGGCTTCTCGAGCAGGCCCTGCTCGTCCATGAAGGTCGCCATCGTCGCCCACACCTCGGCGTCGTTGGTGAACAGGGGCTGGCCATCCTGCGCCGACAGGAACGGGATGGTCGCCTCGAGGGTCGCAAGCGCGTCGCTCTTCGCCTCGTCCGTGTAGAGGGTCGGGATGTACTCGGCGGCGATGTCGATCGACTCCTCGGGGTTGTCGATCACGTACTGCGTCGCGAGGGCCAGCGCCTCGAGCACGGGCGAGATCGTGGAGTCGTCGCCCTCGATGATCGAGTCGGCGACGCCCAACGACGGGCCGACGAGGGTCGGAGCGTCCGCCGGCGCGATCTCGATGGTGCGCACCGGGAAGCCGGCCTTCTCGAACTGCACGGCATCGTTGTTGACGTAGCCCATGACGCCGTCGACGGCGCCCGTCGTGAGGGCGGCCTGCTGCGTGTAGCCGATGTGCTCGATCTTGACGTCATCGGAGGTCAGCCCGTTGCTCTGCAGCAGCGAGAGGAGCGCGAAGTACGTCTGGCCGTAGGGGCCGGGCGTGCCGATCGTCTTGCCGCGCGCATCCGCGGCCGTCGTGATGTCGGAGTCCGCCGGCACGATGAGCGTCGCCGGGTAGGTGTTGTAGAGGGTCGCGACTGAGGTGACCGGGATGTCGGCGGCGCGCGCCTGCGTGATCTCGTCGCCGCCCGCGTACACGAAGTCCTCGGTGCCGTTCGCGAGGGCCCCGAAGAGGTCCTCACCCTCGCCGTGGTGGCGCAGCTCGACGTCGACGCCCTCGTCCTCGAAGAAGCCCTTCGCCTCGGCCACGTAGAACGGCACGAACTGAATGTTCGGGGTGTACGTCAGGCCGATCGTCACGGCGCCCGCCGGCTCGGCCGTCGCGTCGGTGGCGTTGCCGTCGGCCGAGGGCGAGCATCCGGCGAGGACGGCCACGGCGGCAACGGCGCCCGCGGCGATGAGGGAGCGCAGGGCGCGCGAGCCGCGGCCGGAGCTGGTGAGGTGAGTATTCATGGTCGTCTCCTGGTTGAGAGCAGGTGCAGGTCAGGCGGGGAGTGGTTCGTCGGCGAGCACGCGGGCGCGTCGCTTCGTCTTGGGTTCGTCGTCGTTCCAGGTGACCGCGTTCTGGAAGAGGCGCATGCCGATGTAGAGGGCGACGGCGAGGAGGACCAGCATGAGCAGGGTCGAGAAGATGCCGGGGATGTCGTTGGCGTCGCGGTTGAGGGTGAGGAGCATGCCGAGGCCCCTGCCGCCCATGGTGAACTCGCCGACCACGGCGCCGGTGATGGAGAGGGTCACGCCGGCTCGGATGCCGGCGAGCACGCTCGGGAGGGAGAGCGGGGCCTCGACCCACCACAGCAGCTGGTACCAGTTGGCACCGTCGATGCGTCCCGCCTCGATGACATCCTGCGGGAGCTGGCGCACGCCGAGGACTGTCGTGACGATCATGGGGAAGAACGACATGATCGCGCAGAGCACCACGGTCGGGGCGAGCCCGTAGCCGATCCACAGCACCAGCAGCGGGGCCAGGGCGATTGCCGGGACGGCCTGCGAGGCGGCCACGTAGGGGGTGATGGCCACGTCGACCCACGGGAGGCGGGCGATGAGATAGCCGAGGGGAACGGCGACGAGGATGGCGAGGAGGCTGCCGAGGAGGGCGGCCGAGAGTGTCACCCAGGCGTGGGCGAGCATGGGCCCCTTGGTCACGTCGAGCCAGAAGCGCTCGGCCAGTTGGCCGGGGGCCGGGAGGAACTGGGGCGAGATGAGCCCGGCGGTTGTGACGAGCCACCACACCGCGAGCACCGCGACCGCCACCGAGAACGGTGCGAGGATGCGTGCTGACGTCGTGTTCATCTACCCGGCTTTCGTGGAAAGCTCCGGGGATGACGAGGCGCGTGGGCTCGCCGAACGGGTCAGCGGGTTCCACGAGCTGACGGTACGCCGAGGCGTGCCGTCACGTGCGCCTCCCTTCCGGACTTTCACCGTCGGTTCCGGAATTTCACCAGATCAGCCACCCCCTTGCGGGAGCAGGTCGCGGACTATCACCGCCGGCTCGGAATTACACCGACCCCGGAGCACGTGGACTCTGCCGTCAGACTACGACAGGTCCCCGGGAAGTGCGAGAACGTGACGCTCCGCGTCAAGCGAACAGCCCGAGCTCACCTGTGTGCCGGGCGGGGCCGCCTTACTGCGCGGCCTGCGCCTCCGCGGTCTTCTTGGCGTTGCGGAGCTCGTTGGCGATGGCGGCGGCGGCGATCGGCTTGGCGAGGCCGAGACGTTCGGCGACCCCACCCGCGTCGAACTCCGCATCCACGGTCACTCGCGTGCTCGCGGCCGAGATCGACTCGGTGCGCACCTCGGCGGCGAACGACTTCCGCCCCTCGACCGACTCCCAGCGCAGGCGCTTGCCTGGCTCGTTGACGACGACGCGAGCGTCGATCGAGCGACGCTGTCCGACGAGCTCGACGTCCCAGCGAATGAGGTCGGGGCCGAGCACTTCGACGTGCTTCACGATGCTGAGGACGCTCGGGAGCGACTCCGGCTCGGCGTAGAGGCTGAAGAGCACGTCGACGGGCACGTCGATGTCGATGGATTCACTCACGAAGGTCATGCGATGAGCGTAGCCGCCGCGAGCTATCCGCCAGCCGCGAGCGAACCCGTCGTGGTCTCGCCTGGCGTGGAGGCGAAGCAGCGGTAGCCGCGGAGCCCCGTGTCCCAGTCGGCCTGGTCGAGCGGGTAGCTGGCTTCGATGACGAGGCCGGGGACGGAGGCCGCAGCGGCCGTGTCGAGCACGTCGGGTGCCTGGCAGGTGATCTGCGCGCGGTCGCGGAGGGCTTCCTCGCCCGGGTACGCGTCGTCGCCGGCGAATGCGGCCGCTTCGACGTCGGCGAGCAGCTGGCCGGAGTGCTCGACGCCGCAGTCGACGACGTCGAAGCGGGGCTCCCACGCGGACACGTAGTTCTGGAAGCACTGGCCGGGTTCGAGGAGCGACGCGTCGACGCCGGGGAGCGGCACTTCGGTGAGCG
This sequence comes from Pseudoclavibacter helvolus, assembly GCF_049707175.1. GTDB lineage: Bacteria > Actinomycetota > Actinomycetes > Actinomycetales > Microbacteriaceae > Pseudoclavibacter > Pseudoclavibacter helvolus_A. The sequence goes on from NZ_JBNAFM010000011.1 coordinate 66,663, forward strand.
GGGTGGTCGACGCCTCCGGCGCCGGGGCACCGTCGCCGAAGGGCTGGAGCCAGACGCCGAGGGCCACCCCGCCGAGCAGGAGGACCGCGGTGAGGGCCCCGAGCACGGCGCGGTTGCGGCGCTTCGCGGGGATGGCGTCTGGCTCGGTCACGCGGTCAGCGCCTACGCGAGGCCCAGGTCTTCGAGGCCGATGGCGGCGCGGTACGGGTAGCCGGCGGCTTCGATGATGCCCTGCGCCTCGGTGGCACGGTCGACGATGACGGCGACGCCGACGACGATGGCGCCGACCTCCTTGAGGGCCTCGATGGCCTTGAGCGGCGACCCGCCGGTCGTTGATGTGTCTTCGAGCACGACGACCCGCTTGCCTTCGAGGTCCGGCCCCTCAACCTGCCGGCCGCGGCCGTGGTCCTTGGGCTCCTTGCGAACGACGAAGGCGTTGACGACCTTGCCCTGGGCGAGCCCCTGGTGCATGACGGCGCTGGCGAGGGGGTCTGCGCCCATCGTGAGGCCGCCGACCGCGTCGATGGGCTCGCCGGTGAGGGTCTCAAACTCGGCGACGAGGTCGAGCAGCACGCGGCCCATGAGCGGGGAGGCGCGGTGGTCGAGGCTCAGCTTGCGGAGGTCGATGTAGTACGTCGCCTTCTTCCCGCTCGTGAGGGTGAAGTCGCCGTGGAACACGGCTTCGTCGCGGATGAGTTCGATGAGGGCGTCGCGGTCTGTCGTCACGGTCCTCAAGCCTAATCGCCCGCCGAGGGGCGAGCTACAGCGGGGCCGGCCCCGGGTCTGGCTCAGAGGCGGGGCACGGCCACCGCGTCGGCGATCGTCGCGTCGGGGTGCGCTCTGCGCCATTCGAGGAGGGCGGCGCCGGTGGGCAGCCCGTGCTCGTCCCACCTCGGCGGCCGCGGGCTGCCCGCTGCGATCGCCGGTCCGGGTGCGCCTTCGCGGGCACTCATCGGATCCTGGATCCCGGTGGTGGTGTCGTGGCCGTGGGTCTCTGTCACGCTGTTCGTCTTCATCACGCCTCCTCCGGCCGACTTGTGGCTGGCCTTCGTTGTCTCGGGATGCCTCCGGTGCTGCGAGTCGAGCTGGTCCTGCGCGGTGCTGTGCTGGTCCTGCGCGGTGCTGTGCTGGTCGTGCGTGGTGCTGTGCTGGTCCTGCGTGGTGCTGTGCTCCAACGGCATCAAGCACCCCGGGGGCCTGTCAACTTGAAGGGGGCGCGCCGCGGGCATCCGAGACCGGCACGGTCATTCTCAGGGAACTCTGCGAGCCGCGTGATGACGGGGTGGATGCGCGGCCGGGGCCGACGGCGGCCCGCCAGCTGGGAGGACCCTCCGACTTCGCGGTCGCGCGTGTGCTCGCCTGTGCCGGCCCGGGGCCCGTGGCCCGTGACGCCGCGCCGCAGGGGTGTGAGGCTCAGACGTCGATCGTGAAGGCGAGCAGCTGGAACGGCTCGCGCCCGTCGCCCGGGTCGACCGTGCGAACGCGCGACTCGAGGGCCCTGAACCCGAGGCGCTCGTACAGCCGGTGCGCTCGCACCATCTGCGGCCCGCTGTTCATCACGACGCGACGGAGGCCGCGGAGGCGGGCGAGTTCGATGACGAGCTTCGTGAGCACCGCGCCGACCCCGCGCCCGCGGGCATCCGGGTCGACGGCGAGCAGCCGGAAGTCAAGCTCGTGGGCGCTCTCGGGCAGCTCGGTGAGGTGCTCCCCCGGCTTGGGGGTGACGACCGAGCCGAGCAGGGCGCCGCTCCGCGCATCCACGGCAACCCACACCTGGTGGGCGGTGGCGCGGTCGCGGACGGCGACGATGTCGTCGCGGTAGCTGCCAGAAAGCGTGTACTCGAGCTCGTAGGCGCGCAGCGAGAGCTCGGCGACGGCGTCGATCTCGTTCGGGTGCACGAGGCGCACGACGACGCCGGGATCGTGGTCGACGTCAGGTTGCAGCTGGAGGCGGTAGTCGATGTGGGGGATGCGCCCCTCGGCCGCCTGCGCCTCGTTCGGCTCGTTGGTGCGCTGATAGCCGAGGCCCTCGTAGAGCGCCTGGGCGGCGAGGTTCTCGCGCCCGGTGTCGAGCACGAGGGCGGATGCGCCCCAGCCGAGTGCGGTCTCGCTCGCGGCGAGCATGAGCTTGCGTGCGACGCCGAGCCGCTGCGCGGTCGGGGACACGGCGAGGAGGCGTACTTCGGCCTCGTCGCCGACGGCGAGCCGTGCGGGGCCCGTTCCGGCGCGGGCGATGCTGAGGGTGCCGAGGATCTCGCCACCCAGGTCTCCCTGGCCCTCGGCGACGAGCACGCTGCCTGCGGCGGCCCGTGCCTCGACGTCGCGCACGAAGCGCCGCCGCTCCTCGCCGACGGGCAGGTGCCCGTATGGTCCGGCCGCGAACGCGGCCTCGCTGACGCGCACGACCTCGGGCCAGTCGGCGGGCAGGGCCTCGCGGACGAGCACGAGTGGGTGCGCGAGCGGTCGCGCGACGCTTCGACCGGAGGTCGGCACGGGTGCGGTCTGGGTCATGCGGCGGAGGCTCCCACGGCCCCTGCGCTGAAGGCGTGATCGCGCTGCGCATCGCCGTCGCCCCAGAGGGTCGTCGGGAACGCGTCACGGAGCGCAGGGATGACCTCGCTCGCGAAGGTGTCGAGCTGCTCGAGCTGCGCGTCGTGCGTGAGGGTCGTCGGCAGGCTGATCGACTGCAGGTCGTGGTCGAAGGCCTCGTGGAAGCGGGCGATCTTGTCGATCACCTGCTGGGGGCTGCCGACGAGGGCGGGCCCGTCGGCGATGGCGTGGTCGATGTCGCGGAAGATGGAGTTGTTGCCAGGCACGTTCGTGGCGGCGACGAGGGCCTCGTACACGGGGCCGTACTGCTCCTTCGCCTCCTGGGAGGTTCTGGCGATGAACAGCGAGCCGGCGCCGGCACCAACGTACGCGGTGCTGGGGTCGTGTCCATGGCGCTCAAACTCGTCGCGATAGTGGCGCACGAGCACCTCGTAGTTGCGCAGCGGCTGGATGGCGTTCGCCGAGAAGAGCGGGTCGCCCCACTTCGCGGCAAGTGCGGCGGAGGCGAGAGTCGTCGCGGAGCCGTGCCAGACGCGCGGCGGGCCGGCGTACGGCCTGGGCAGGGTCGTGACCTTCGTGAGCGGACGCGTGAACTCGCTGCCGGGCCAGTCGAAGTCGGTCTGCCGCCACAGCTCGCGCAGGAGCGCGTACTTCTCGGCGAGCAGCTCCCACTGGTCGTCGATCTCGAGGCCAAAGAGCGGGAACTGGGCGACCTCGTTGCCCTTCCCGATCGTGATCTCGAGGCGTCCGCGCGACAGCTGGTCGATGGTCGCGAAGTCCTCGGCGACTCGCACCGGGTCGAGGATCGACAGCACGGTCACGCCGGTCTGCAGGCGGATCGTCGACGTCTGCGCGGCGATGGCTCCGAGGAGCACGCTCGGGGACGACGACAGGAAGCGACCGGCATGCCGCTCGCCGACCGAGAAGGCGTCGAAACCGAGCTGCTCGGCCCGCACCGCGAACTCGAGGGTCTCGTGGAGGCGCTCCGAGGGGCTCAGCTGCTCGCCCGTGACCGGGTTGGCGACGTACGGGACGATGTCGAGGACCTGAAACCTCACGAGTCTGCGTCCTCGCCCGCCTTCGCGAGGGGTGTCTTCTCGCCGGCCTCGATGCCGACGGGGAGGCGGTTCTCGGATGGCGGCAAGGGGCAGGTCGCGAGGACGGTGTAGGCACAGGGGAGGTTCACGGCGCGGTTGAAATCGACGATCACGCGCCCCTCCGCATCCGGTGCCGGGATCGTGAGCGCGCGGTTGGCGGCGTACGTCGTGAGGCCGCTCGTCGCATCCGTGAACAGCACGAGCAGCGAGCCGGGCTCGTGCCCGTTGAACGCCGTCAGCGAGAACTGCTCGCCGCGCAGCTCGAACGTGACCTTGCCCGGGGAGGCGTAGACGTGCTCCAGCCCCTCGACGGCGGCGCCGACGGTGACTTCGCGGGGCTCGTCGAAGGCCTCGAAGGTTCCCTCGGCGCGCCAGCGCAGGTTGGGGAGGTAGGTCGGGGTTCCCGTGTAGGCCGCGAGGTAGCCGTAGTCGGGGTCGCGGGGGCGCACAATGGTGAAGCCCCCGCGCTTGGCGATCTCGATGAGCACCTTGCCGGCTCGGGCGGAGACGCCGTCGCGTTCGGCGATGCAGGGGAAGCGGTGGAGCCTGGGGCCCTGAAGCAGGAGGCCGTCTGCCTCGAGCGTTTCGCCGTCGGCGAGGTCGACGATGGCCTGCCCGGCTTCGAGCGACCAGGCGCCGGGGATGCCGTCGATGCGCTGCGGTGCTTCGGTGAGGAAGGTGAGGCTGGTCACGGCGAGGAACCCGTGCCCGTCGGTGCGCCGCTGCTCGTGCGCCACGTGCCACTGTTCCCAGTCGCGGTTGAACTGGGCGCGGTCGACGCCGCCGTCGCGGGCGAGGGTGGGGGAAGCCGAGATGCTCATGCCGGGATGGTAGGCAGACGCCGCCCGCGACCGTTAGGTGAGCGCTACGCCGGGCTACTCAGGGCGTCACATTGCGCAAGGCGGGGCTCTCGTCACAGGCGCTTTCCCGCGACGTTGCGGAAACACAACCGCAACACACTCCGTTCGCCCGCGTAACACCACCGCCGCGCAGGTGAAACAGCGCGAGCGCACCATGAGTGCACCCGACGCCCACGTGCGTCCCCTTGCAGAGAGGTCTACAACGATGGATCAAGGAAATACCGCATTCATCCTCTTCGCGGCGGCGCTCGTGCTGCTGATGACACCAGGGCTGGCCTTCTTCTACGGCGGCCTGGTGAAAGCGAAGAGCGTGATCAGCATGATGATGATGAGCTTCGGTGCGATCGGCCTGATCGGCGTGCTGTGGGTGCTGTACGGCTACTCGATCGCCTTCCCCCAGGCGGAGGGCCTGAGCCCGCTCTTCGCGATCGACCCATCGGCGATGGGCCTCTCGAGCCTCCTCGAGGTCCCGGAAGGCGCCGCGTATCCGCCGCTCGCGTTCGCCGCCTTCCAGGCGACCTTCGCGATCATCACCGTCGCCCTCGTCTCCGGCGCGATCGCCGACCGGGCGAAGTTCGGCTCGTGGATGATCTTCGCCGGGATCTGGGCGACGGTCGTCTACTTCCCGGTCGCCAGCTGGGTCTTCAACTTCGGCCTCGCCGATGACGGCTCCTTCGCCTACGGCGGATGGATTACGTACGGCCTGCAGGAGACGTTCGGGGTCGGGGTCATCGACTTCGCCGGAGGCACGGCGGTGCACATCTGTGCCGGTGCCGCGGCCCTCGCGCTGGCCCTCGTGCTCGGCCGCCGGGTCGGCTTCGGCAAGGGAGCGCACGTGCCCCACAACCCGCCGTTTGTGCTCCTCGGCGCCGGCCTCCTCTGGTTCGGCTGGTTCGGCTTCAACGCCGGCTCGGAGCTCGCGGCCGACGGGGTGGCGGCCCTCGCCGTCATCAACACGATCGCGGCCCCCGCGGCGGCGCTCCTCGCGTGGCTCGTGGTCGAGAAGATCCGCGACGGCAAGCCCACCTCGGTCGGTGCCGCATCCGGTGCCGTGGCCGGCCTCGTTGCGATCACCCCGGCCTGCGCATCCCTCGACCCTGTCTGGGCGATCCTCCTCGGCGTCATCGCCGGCGCGGTCTGCGCCATGGCGATCGACCTGAAGTTCAAGCTGGGTCTCGACGACTCGCTCGACGTCGTGGGCATCCACCTCGTCGGCGGCCTCATCGGAACCCTCTACCTGGGCTTCTTCGCGAACGGCACCGGCCTCTTCCTCGGCGGAGACGGCACGCAGCTGCTCGTGCAGGCAATCGCGGCCTTCGCGGTCATGGCCTACTCGTTCGTCGGGGCGTTCGTCATCGGGTTCGTCATCCACAAGACGATCGGCTTCCGGGTCAAGGACGAGGACGAGATCGCCGGCCTCGACACCGTGTCGCACGGTGAGGCGGGCTACGTGCTGGAGGATGCGCGCGTGTAGCGCCCGCCGCCTCGCTCGCCGAGCGACCGCTCACCGACCATGAAGGTGGCGGCTCAGTTTCCCGACTGGCCGCCACCTTCCGGACATTCCGCCCCAGATTGGACGCCGTTCGATGAAGATCGTCACGCCGCAGTCGCTGCCCCGGGAACGGCTCGGCACCGACCTCCGCTCCGGGAGCGTCCACGAGATCTGGCGCGACCCCGACGACGTGGTCGACCCGAGGTGGAGCCTGTCGCTGGTCGACGTGAAGCGGAACGTGAAGTCGCTGCACCGGCCTGAGGGCACGGTCGACCACTGGTTGGGCATCAGCGGGCCGCAGCTGCGGCTCGTGGATGGGACGCGGCAGGAAAAGGTGCGGGCCGACCACCAGATCGTGGTCGAGTCAACGTCGCCGCTCCTGCTGCTGCGCAGCTCCATCGGCCGTGCGAAGAGCACCAGGCTGCTGCGGGTGACGCGGAAGACAGAGATGCAACCCATCATTCTCGGTCGCGTCTTCGTGAGCGACCCGATTGAGTTCGATGCCGACGTGCGGGCCATCTACCTGATCAGCGGGCGGCTGCGGGTCGGCGAGGCCGATCTCGCCGAGGGCGAGGCCGTGATCTTCGATGAGGCGGCGCCGCCGGCCATGCGCTCCGACGGGGCCTTCGTGGCGACCATGGCGATCCCCTGCCTGGAGCCCCCACCCGGCTCATAGGCGAGCATCCGCATTAAGTCAAGAGATTCAGGTCTAACTGCCCGTTTTATTAGCGTCATCTGGCGCGGAAACGCTCGACGCTTCCGCCCCGACACACACTATGGGCACCTTCATCTATGACAACACACCAGCCGAATTCGACGATCGAGTGCTCGCGCACCTCGAAGCCGTCGTCTCCCTGAAGCTCCGGCGCGGCGAGGCGTTCCTGCTGAGCTGGCGCAACGAGGCGGTCGCCGGCGGCGGCCGAGACACGGTGTGGATGAGCGCCAACGTTCCCGTGCTGTTCAACTACCGGGGCGAGCGTCCCAGGGACCTTGACCGGGACGTCATCGAACGGCTCCTCCGCATGGCCAACAGTCCGGGCGGCGTCGTGGCGCCGAGCCCCGACGAGTTCGGGCTGATCTCGCCCTCCGGCCTCGCGTAGTCGAAGCCGTGAGGCCTCGCCGCTAGGACGCGTAGAGCTCGGCGTAGGCGGCGACCTCGCGCGCGTACTCGGCGGGGAGGTTGTAGGCGGAGATGGCGGTGTTCCAGCCGTCGTCGGTCGTCAGGTCGCCGCCGCGCTCGCAGAGGTAGGCGGCGGCCGTCTGCACGGCGTCGTCGATGTGGTGCGGGTCGGCGACGCCGTCGAAGTTCGCGTCCTGGCCGTACTTCGCCCACGTCTCGGGGATGAACTGCATGGGGCCGACGGCGCGATCCCATTCGGTGTCGCCGTCGAGGGCGCCGCCGTCGGTGTCTGGGATGGCGAGGAAGCCCTCGCTGCCGTCCAGGGGCACGCCGATGATCGGGGGCTCGACCTGGCCGGTGTCGGCGACCCGGGAGCCGCCGTAGGTGCCGTGCCGCGACTCGACGGCGCCGATTCCGGCGAGAGTGTTCCAGCCGATGCCGCATTCGGGGCGGGTCTCCGAGACGCGGATCGCGGCCCCCGCGTAGGCAGAGAGGGCCCGCGCCGGGATGCCCGTCGCCTCCGACGTCGCCTGCACCCACGCGGGCGAGGGGAGCTCGGCGACCGGCACATCCCAGATCCCGTACCCGGCCGACTCGGGGAGCAGCTGCTGGGGCGCCGCCGGGTAGCCCTCGGCCGTCGGATCAAGGAAGGGCTCGGTCTGCACCAGCTGCTCCTGCACCCCGTCGCCGACCTCGTCCTCGCCGTACGCCGGCGAGAAGAAGGAGCCCGCGCATCCGGTCAGCAGCGAGGCCGAGGCGACTCCGGCGCCGAGCGCGAGGAGGAGGCGGGTGCGAGCGGGAGCGCTTGCGGGCGAGGTGATGATGCTGGCCCTTCCTGGGTCGGCTGCTGTGGTTCTTCGCGGGCCGGCCGGAGCCGGCCTATGCGCAAAGAACCAGGGTACGTGCGACCTCGCCCGCTCGACTGGATGCTCGCCGAGGACTTCAGGATGCTCGCGGAGGAGGTCAGTCTCGCGCGGCGTCCGGGGCTGGCAGCGCCTTCTTCTCGGGCACGAGCTTGAGGCCGATGACGGCAAGGATGATGCCGGAGATGAAGACGGCCTTCCAGGGCGAGAAGGCTTCGTCGCCGGTCGCCATCGCGTAGATGACGGTGAGGGCCGCGCCGATGCCGACCCAGACGGCGTAGGCCGTGCCGATGGGGATGCGGGCGGCGGCCCAGCCGAGCCCGAGCATGCTGAGGACAAGGCCGACGAAGAACACGACGGTCGGGACGGGCTGCGTGAACCCCTGGGACTGGCCGAGGGCGGTCGCCCACACGGCCTCGAGGATGCCGCTGACGACGAGCGCGATCCATGCCATGGTCAGCTCACCACCTTGAGGCCGACGACGGAGCCGACGAGCAGCAGGAGCAGCAGGACCCGGGCGACGGAGACGCGCTCCTGCTTCGTGATCATCGCCCAGACGACGGTGAGGGTGGCGCCGATGCCCACCCAGACGGCGTACGCGGTGCCGGTCGGCAGCTGCGTCATGGCCCACGCGAGGCCAGCCATGCTGACGATGAGGGACACGAGGAACACCACGACGGGGACCGGCTTCTTGAACCCCTTCGAGGCGGAGAGGGCTGAGGCCCACACAGCCTCGAGCATCCCGGACAGAATCAACACCAACCAAGCCACGACGGCTCCTTCTGAGTCAGTCTTGTCGTGGTGCGGGTACTGCTCCCTCGTCCGCAAGCCCGACTCCGGGGCTTCGAAGGTCAACGGTAGCAACAGCGCGCACCGATGGCCAGGGCGGTCGCGCCTGCGCAGGTGATGCACAGGGCAGGTGATGCACAGGGCAGCGGATGCGCAGGGCGGGTGATGCACACCCGCGCCCACCTGACAAGGGCGGGTCGAGGCTTCGGGCGGCGGCACAGACTCGGGACATGTCCCCCACACGTCCCCCCACACAGCCCCCGACACAGTCCTCGCCGGCGACGCCGGCTCTTAAACGCGACGTGACCGGGCTGCTGCTCTTCGTCTTCATCCTCGGCGACGTGCTCGGGGCTGGCATCTACGCCCTCGTCGGCACCATCTCGGGACAGGTCGGCGGCGTCACTTGGCTGCCGCTGCTCGTGGCCCTCGTGCTCGCGCTGCTGACGGCGGCGTCCTACGCCGAGCTCGTCACGAAGTACCCGAAGGCGGGCGGGTCGGCCGTCTTCGCGCAACGCGCGTACCGCTCGGAGTTCGTGTCGTTCATGGTCGGCTTCTGCATGCTCGCGGCCGGGGTGGTGAGCGCCGCGAGCTTGGCGCTCGCCTTCAGCGGCGACTACCTGGCGACGTTCATCGACCTGCCGCCCGTCATCGGCGCATCCCTCCTGCTCGTGCTGATCGCGCTCGTCAACCTGCGCGGCATCAAGGAGTCGCTGCGCTCCAACATCGTCATGACGTGCATCGAGCTGACGGGCCTCGTGCTCGTGGTGGTGCTCGTCGGGGTGCTGGTCGCCGGCGGCGGTGGCGACATTGGCAGGGCCGTGACCTTCGGCGACGACATCGACCCGTTCCCCGCCGTCCTCGGGGCCGCCCTCCTCGCCTACTACTCGTACGTCGGCTTCGAGACGTCGGCGAACCTCATCGAGGAGGTGCGGGAACCGTCGAGGGTGTACCCGAAGGCGCTGTTCTTCTCGCTCCTGACCGCCAGCGTGATGTACATGCTCGTCGGCACGGCCGCATCCATCGCCGTGCCGTCGGGCGAGCTCGCCGAGTCGACGGGGCCGCTGCTCGACGTGATCGAGGCCACCGGGGTGCCGGTGCCCGCCTGGCTGTTCAGCGCGATCGCCCTCATCGCGGTCGCCAACGGGGCCCTGCTCACCATGATCATGGCGAGCCGCCTCACCTACGGCATGGCCGGCCAGGGCCTTCTGCCGCGGATGCTCGGACGCGTGCTCCCCGGGCGTCGCACGCCCTGGGTCGCGATCGTCGTCACGACGGCCTGCGCGATCGCGCTCACCGCGACGGGTGGCGTGGCAGTGCTCGCCGAGACCGTCGTGATCCTGCTGCTCATCGTGTTCATCAGCACGAACCTGGCGGTGCTCGTGCTCCGACGCGACAAGGTCGACCACACGCACTTCAAGGCCTGGACGGCGCTGCCCGTGCTCGCGATCGTCTCGTGCATCGTGCTCCTCACCCAGCAGAGCGGCGAGGTGTGGCTGCGGGGCGGCATCATCGTCGCGGTCGGGGCCGCCACCTACGCCGTGCTGCGGTTCGCGAGGCGACGCGCGGGTGGCACGGCTAACGCAGCCAGCGCAGACAGCACGAACAGCACGGACAGCCCGGACAGCCCGGGGGTCTAGGGTTCTACACCCTCCGCTCGGTTCGCGATACCCCTCGGGGAAACCCAGGCCCGGCTGGTCTGGTGAGGCCAACGACGCCCCCCTGGTGCCGTGCTCGATGACGAGGAGACTCCCCCATGTACTTCCACGCACAGACCTGGATCAACGACATCGCAGACGGAGAGCCGGACCCCGCGGCCGCCAACGCCCTGCAGGAGGGGCTCGGCGGGCAGTTCGGTGAGATGCGCACCATGATGCAGTACCTCTTCCAGGCCATGAACTTCCGCGGCCCAACCGCCAAGCCATACCGGGACCTCATCCAGGGCATCGGCACCGAGGAGATCAGCCACGTCGAACTCATCGGCACCACCATCTCGCGACTCCTCGACGGCTCCCCCGAGTACACGGGCAAGCTCACCGACCCCGTCGACAAGCCGGGCGCAGGCGGGGCGACGCCCCTCAACATTGCCCTCGACACGAGCAACATCCACCACTACCTCGTCGGCGCGCAGGGCGCTCTGCCGGTGGACGCGGCCGGCAACCCGTGGAGCGGCAGCTACGTCTACAACTCCGGCAACCTCCCCCTCGACCTGCTCTACAACCTCATGCTCGAGTCGACGGGGCGCCTGCAGAAGTGCCGCATCTACGAGATGACCGACAACCCCACGGCACGGGCCACGATCGCGTACCTCATCGTGCGCGACCAGGCGCACGAGAATGCCTACGCGAAGGCGCTCGAAACGCTCGGCGTCAAGTGGAACGCCCTGCTGCCGATCCCGAAGACCAACGCCGAGTCGTTCCCCGAAGTCAAGAAGCTCATCGATCTCGGGCTGCAGAGCAAGCAGTACTCGTTCGACCTCGACGGCAAGTCCGAGGCGGGCAAGATCTTCCAGGGCGCATCCCCCTCGAACGACGGCACGACGCTCGACGCCTCCGAGCAGGCTCCCGCCGGCGCTCCCTCGTTCATCGCTGACGAACGCCTCGAGGAGTTCGCCCCGGGGCTCGACGCCGACCTCCTCGCCCTCGTGCAGGCCACCGCCGAGCTCGAGCTCTCCGAAGTCAACGGCTTCTACGGGCCGACCACCACGTAGCCACGGGACCCAGGACTGGGACCGGGACGGGGACCGGGACCGGGACTGGGACCGGGACTGGGACCGGGACGGGGACGGGGACGGGGACCGGGACCGAGACCGGGACCGGGACCGAGACCGGGACCGGGCAGGCTCGGGACCGCGGACCGCGCACCGCGCACCGAGACCGAGACCGGGACCGGGACCGCGCAGGGCTCAGGGCCGCGGACCGGGACCGGGCAGGACTCAGGGCCGCGGTCAGCCGCCAGCCGCCAGCCGCCAGCGGTCAGCGGTCAGCGGTCAGCGGTCAGCGGTCAGCGGTCAGCGTGACCAATACTCGGAAAACCTTCATCCTCAACTCGAAACTCGAGCAAGGACGAGCGGCCTCCGAACCCGCGAACTCAAGACGCTAGCAACCCCAACCCGGCGAAGGCCGCGAACCCGGCGAAACCGGCCAAAACGACCAAACCGGCTAAAACGGCGGCGGTTCCAAGCCGGGGTCCAGCCCGGACTCCCCACCAGGGTCGGGCCCTGGCCCCGGTGGTCCAGACCCCACTGGCCCTGACCCCGTGGGACCAAGACCCGCGTGACTAGACCCCGCGGGACTAGACCCCGCGACCTCAGACCCCGCCGGACCAGACCCCGGTGGCCCAGACCCTGCGAGCCCCGACCCCGCCGGTCCCGACCCCGCGGGACCAGACCCCGGGTCGGATTCCTGCCCAGACCCGGGGGCGCGACCGCTGCCCGGCGAGTCCGCCCGGTACGTGCGGCCGCCGACCTTCAGGCCGGGCGCTCCCGGCGCGGATGGCCCGAAGGTCACCCCGCGGGGCTCGGGGACATCACGCAGGACGATGCCGGCCGGCGACGTCCACTCGAGGACCCCGCCCGGGAGTTGACGCACCCGCCAGGCGGTGTTGCCCTTGACCGTGTGATTCCACCGGCAAAGGTCGGCGAGGTTGCCGAGGCTCGTCGGCCCACCCTCCGAGGCGGGGATCGTGTGGTCGAGGTCGCAGTTCTCGGCGGGAAGCCGGCACCCCGGGAAGCGGCAGTGCACGTCTCGTGCCCGCAGCCAGGCCCGCATCGCCTCCGTCGGCCGGTAACGGTCGACCTCGACCACGGTGCCCGTGATCGGATGCGTCAAGATGCGCTCGAACGCGGGCGCCGTCGCGGCGATCTCGCGCGCGACGCTCATCGGGATCGGAGTGACCCCGTCGAGGAGCGCGGGCGAAGTGTCGCAGGGGGTGCCGTCGCCCTGCCTGGCGTCAAGCATCGCAAGCGCCGGCATCGTGACTGACGCCGTCGCGCTGATGCCCGCGGCCTGCGCGCACGACGTCAGCTCGCCGGTCAGCAGCAGCTCGGCGAACACGTCGGCCCGCACCTGGTGGAACGTTCGCGCGTCGTCAGACTCGTCGCTTCTCGCCCCGATGATGGCCCTCGCCATGTCGGAGAGCCGCCCGTCGATGGCCGTCAGCACCGGCAGGGAGTGCCGCACCCCGAGCGCCCCCATGCCGTCCGCTTCCCGGGTGACGATCACGGCCCGCGACCTCATCGCCTGCTCGTAGCGCTGCTCCAACGACGACGACGTCAGCCGCTCCGCCTGCTTCAACGCGAAGTCCTTCAGCCTGCCCGGCGACGTCGACCTCGCCTTCTCGAGCGCCACCTGCACAAACAGCTCGCGCCGCGCGGCCTGCTCGGCCGGATCATCGTGCACAACGATCGTGCCCGCCTCGCACACGATGCGAGCGTGCGCCATCGACACCTCACCGGCCGCGAGCGCCTCGTGCACGAGCGGGAAGTCTTCCGTGAGCACCGCGGACCGACCCATGATGCCCGCGACCGCCTGCCGCGACGAATTCGTGACCGCCGCGATCTCCGCCTTCCACGAGCGCAGCGCCCACTCCTGCTCCAGCGTGCCGGCTCGCTCGTCTTCCGCGACCGCCGTCCGCGCCGCCAGCGCATAGACGCGCGCCTGCTCCGCCTGCGCCATGGCCAGCGCCGAGTCGGCATCGGCGACGAGCCGGACAACCAGGAAGCGCTCGAGCTCGCGCACGCGGTCGACCACCCAAGCGGGTGGCTTCCACCCCTCCGGGATACGCGTCGCGAGCTCCTCATCGATCATGCGACCAGCATCCACCCGACCACCGACATTCTTGGTCCGGTCCGAAAAATCCGCGTAAATCTACGAAATCGGGGCAGCGGTGCCGGCTACACCCGCCCAGGTTCCTACCGGCGCGCGACCCGCGCGGCACGCCTGGGCCAGGAGTGCGCACAAGCCACCAGCACACTCTGGCCACCAGCACGCACAGCGCACCGCCACACGCCTTGCACGCCACACTCAGGCCACCGCCACCGCCACACGCCTCGAGCGCCACACTCAGGCCGCCGCCACACGCCTCGGCCGCCACGCCAGGCCACCGCCGCGCACACCCCACCCCGGGGTCAGCGGACGACGCGGTCTCGCGACGACGCGCTCGCCGGCAGCCACACGCGCATCGCGCCCGGCCCGCGGTTGCCCCACGAGAAGTAGGGCACCAGGGTCAGCCGCGTCTCCTCGTTGAGGCTCGCGGTCAGCTCGGTGAGCGGGCCGCTCGGATGCTCGACCCCCTCCCGCACCTCGATCGGGCTCGCGTCGGGCAGCGGCACGCCGTCGAGCGGATGCGCGTTGTCGACGCCTTCGGCCGCGTAGACGAGCGGCCCTCGCGCGACCACCACCTTCCCGACCGCGTCGGCGACCCTGGGGTCAGCACGTTCCCGCCGGGCCCCGAAGGGCACGTCGATCTCGAGCGTCTCCCCGTCGAGGAACTCACGCCGCACGACCGCGTACCCGCGCTGCACTTCAAACCCCACGGGGGCTCCGGCCGCCCTGATCTGCGCGCCCTCCGCCCAGTCGGGGATGCGGATGCGCAGCTCGAGCGGCAGCCGGTCGGCCCCGTGCAGGTCGAGGCTGAGGCTCGCCCGCCCGTTCCAGGGCAGCTCACTCCGGAGGCGCAGCTCTGCCGCCACCCCACCGCTCTCGAAGCGCAGGGTGCTGCCGATGAGCAGGTTGACGGTCACCGCAGTCACGCCTGCCGCAGTCATCCCTGCCCCGCGCTCGCCACCGCCATCACCGTCACCCGCGCCGCCGCCACGGCCCGCGCCACGCTCGCCGTCGCCACCGCCGACGCCGTCGCCACCGCCCTCGCCGTCGCCACTGCCCTTGCCCTCGCCCTCGCCCTCGCCCTCGCCCTCGCCACCACCCTCGCCAACCTCCAGGCTGTACACGTACCCACCGAGCGAGGTGAGCAGCCTGGCGACGTTTGGCGGGCAGCAGGCCACCCCGAACCAGCTCGAGCGGTTCCGGTCGCCGTCGCTCGCGAGCGGGTTGTCGTAGAAGAAGGCCGTGCCGTCGCTGCTCACGCCCGCGAGGACGGCGTTGTAGAGGGCTCGCTCCGCGACGTCGAAGTAGCGCGAGTCGGGGTCGGCCCTGGCGCTGCGTTCCGCCCAGAGGACGAGGCCGATGGCCGCGCAGGTCTCGGCGTACGACGTCAGGTTCGGGAGGTCGAAGTCGCTCGTGAACCCCTCGTTCTCGCTGGAGGACCCGAGCCCGCCCGTCACGTACATGCGGCGCGTGGTGACTGCCTGCCAGAGCCTGCGGTTCGTGGCGAGGAGGCTCGCGTCACCGTCCGCGAGCGCGAGGTCGGCGACCGCGCTGAGCAGGTACATGGCCCGGACGGCGTGCCCGACGACCTGGGTCTGCGCTCGAACGGGGAGGTGCGACTGGAAGTAGTCGTGCTCGGTCTCGAGCTCGCTTCGCGTGCCTGGGAAACCAAGCCCGAAGTGTCCGGGGCCGCCGCGCGCGGCGACCTCCTGGTCGAAGTACCTGGGTGTCGCGCCCCGCTCGTCGATGAAGTACCTGGCGAGGTCGAGGTAGCGGTCCTGCCCCGTGTATCGCCACAGCTTGACGAGGGCCAGCTCGATCTCCTGGTGCCCGTCGTAGCCGCGCAGCTGCCCTTCGCCGGCGCCGAAGATGCGCTCGATGAGGTCGATGTAGCGGATGAGGATGTCGAGCATCCGTTCGCGGCCCGTGGCCTGTGCGTAGGCGACGGCGCCTTCGAGCAGGTGGCCCGCGCAGTACAGCTCGTGGGAGTCGCGCAGGTCGGTGAAACGTCGCTCCGGCGCGACCGTCGTGAAGTACGAGTTGAGGTACCCGTCCGGCTGCTGCGCGGCCTCGAGGAGGTCGATGAGTTCCTCGACCTGCGCGCTGAGCGCGGGGTCGTCGTCGGTGGCGAGCACGTTGCTGGCCGCCTCGATCCATTTGCCGATGTCGCTGTCCCAGAACAGGTGCGGTGCTCCGTCGCGCGACCAGGTGCCGCCGAGCGCCTCGAGGTGGCCGACCGTGCGGAACTGCTCGAACAGGTGCGGGAGCATGGCGTCGCGGACCTGCCGAATGCGCGGCGACCAGAACGCGTCGTGGATGCGCACCTGGCGGAGCGGGGCCGGGCGGGCGGTCACGACTCCGCCTGGCCCGTCGTGTTCCCTGTCGGCGCCTGCCCGACCGCCGGCGCCTGCCCGACCGCCGGCGCCTGCCCGACCGCCGGCAGGACGAGGCGCTGGCGTGGCCCCTCGTTGCCAGCACGGTCGGTGGCGGCGTACTCGAGCACCTGCGCCTCATCGGTGAGGGCGCGCACGAACGCCTCCTGGAAGGTGCCCCAGAACGTGCCGGGCCCTTCCCACTGGATGCGTTCGACGCCGGACACGTCGTCGTCGGCGAAGAAGGTCACCTCGACGCTGCTGCCGAGCTCCTTGAGACGCACCCGGACCTCGGGCGCGTTCGTGTCCACGCTGAGCTCTCGGCTGGCGTAGCCGCGCTGGCCGTCAGCGCCGGTGGCCCGCGCCGTGACCGTGTGCACGCCGTCGGAGCCGATCGCGAACGGGCCGTCGTACGGCTGCCAGTCCCCGTCGTCGACGCGCGCTTCGATGCCGAGCTTGGCGGGCGTGGTCCGCGCGTCGAGCAGCACGGCCTCGAGGGTGATGACCGGCTTCGCGGTGAACCAGCCGGAGGGTGCGGGGTCGATGTCGACGCGGATGCTGACCGCCGGCGGCATGGGCGGGTCCTCGGACGCGTCGCCGATGGTCCAGGCGGTGAGCGTCGCCGGTGCACCATCGAGCGTGGTTGCAGTGTCGCGCGGGCCGAGCTCGCCCGCCGCCCCGCCGTCCGCGACCCCATCAGCCACCGTCACCGTCGAGATGCGGCGTTGCCCGTCGCCGGCGACGTCTGCCTCGCCCGCGGTGCGCAGCGCGGCCTCGAGCTCGGCGCCCGAGAGCAGCCCCTTCGCCCTGGTTGCCCGCGCAGTCTCGAACACCGCGTCGAGGAACGCCGACCGGTCGGCGAACGGAGCCAGGTCCCAGAGCGCGTCGAGGAATGTGCCCCCGGACGAGTCCGCCCGGTTCGGCACCCCGGAGTCGTGGCCGGCGAAGGCGATGGTCTCGTCCGCGGACCGAACGTACATGTGGAACCGCGAATCGCCCCCAGACCAACTGGGCTCGAAGTCGAGCCCAGCGAACCGCACCGGGGCGTCAGCGAACCGCACCGGGGCCTCGCCGCTCGCGCCGGCGCCCGCATCCACGTCGCCGCGCACCGTCCCGTCGAGCAGGCGCCGCCCGAGCAGGCCGAGCTGCAGCGACGTCGTCGCCTCCGACCTCGCGAGCAGCACCGACGGACCGAGCTGCAGGTGGTGGAGTCGAGGATCGTCGATCGTCGGCGTCGAGACGAGCGCCATCGGCAGCTCTACCGAGATCACGTCGCCGTGCCGGAACTCGCGGCGGATCGTGGCGAAGGTGCCGGGGAGGGCGTCAACCTCGAGCGGCTCGCCGTTGAGCCGCACGACCACGGGGCCGGCGACCCAGCTCGGGATGCGGAGGTGCACCGCACCCACACCCATGCCCTCACCCACGCCCGCCCCGTGATCCGCCCCCGCATCCGACCCACCGGCTTCCGCGTCGCCCGGGAGCGCTTCAAAAGAGAGCGCCAGGTCGCCCGCCGCGGGCAGGCCCGTGCTCAGCCGCACGCGCATCCCGGCACTGCCCCAGTTGAGGGTCGACGCGGTTGGCAGGGTGACCCACAGCTCCCGCCCGGCCGAGAAGAAGATCGACTCCTGGTACTTGACGTGGTTCTCGAGCCCCGTGCCTCCGCAGCAGGTGCCGACGTTGTCGTACTCCCTGACCGCGCCGGGGTGCACCGGGAACATGTAGGTCACCTCGGGGCTCGTGTCCGAGTCGACGGCCTTCCGCGAGCCGAGGATGTGGTTGAGCACGGCGCGCTCGGCGTAGTCGAAGTAACGGGGGTCGAGGGTGTGCTGGAAGAGCAGGGCGGCGATCTTGAGCAGGTTGTAGGTCGCGCAGGTCTCCGCGTTGCGCTGGCCGATGTTGCCGGCGACCGTGTCGGGTGGCCCCCACAGCTCGCTCTCGCCCGTGCCGCCGTGCGCGAACGTCCGACCCGGCACGATCTGGTCCCACAGACCGAGGACGGCGTCGAGGTAGCGGCGCTCCCCGGTCAGCTCGAACTCGTGCACGTACCCGACGAGCTGCGGCAGGTGCTGGTTGGCGTGCATTTTCGTGAGGATGTCGTCGTGCGCGGCGCCGGCCTCGAGGAGCGCCTCCGTGTCGAAGAAGGCCGCTGTCTCGAGGAAGGTGGGCTCGTCGGCCACGGCGCTGAGGCGGGCCATGGTCTCATTCATGCCCCCGAACTCTCCCGCGATGTACAGCGACCACATGCGCTGCCGCTGCGCCGGCTCGAGCTTCGCGAGGCGCGCGTGCACCCAGTGGCCCATGCGCGTGACGACCTCGAGCGCGAGAGCGCTGCCGGCGAGCTCGTGGGCGTCGAGGAGCCCGGCCATGATCTTGTGGCACGTGTAGTACGGGGCCCAGATCTCTCCGTATGGGGCGTACGACTCGAGGCGCGCGAACTGCCATTCCCCGTAGGCGGCGAGGAACCCGGGATGCGAGAAGCGGCCGGTCGCGGCGAGCGCCGCCTGCACCTCGGCGAGCCCCTCCACGCACGCCTCCACCTTGGCGAGCAGCGCCGGGTCCCGTTCCCCCGCGGCGGCGATCGACAGCATCGAGAGGAAGTGGCCCGCGTAGTGGCCGCGCAGCAGGTTCGCGGTCTGCGCGTGCTCGCGGCCGGGGTAGTCGGCCTCGCCCCACGCCTCCTCCAGCGGATGCCCGAAGTCCTCCCACGTGCCGGGCGCATCCGCCCCTCGCGTGTCGAGGCCCGCATTGGCCCGGAAGACGGCGAGGAGCCGGTCGACCGGGTAGACGCGGGCGAGGTGCAGCAGCTCGTCGCGTGCTCGCGCGAAGACGCTCGAGTCGTCGATGGCGACGTCGCCGAGCCCGAAGGGTGTCGCGAGGGGCGGGGCGATCCGCTCGGTGCGGGGAGATGGGGTGTGAGAGGTCATGCTGCTCCGTTCGGGGGACGCGGGACGTCAGGAAGGGTGAGAAGTGAGGGAGAGCAGCACGGTGTGCTCGGGGTGCTGCGGCGGTAGCTGCAGGCCGGCCGTGGTGAGGATGCTGCCCGCGAGGATCGTCTCGCCCCGCCACCAGCCGTCGACCCCGGGCTTGTGCGGGCCGACGGCATCGGCGGGATGCAGGAGGCCGACCCGGTACCGGAGGCGCTCGTCGAGGCCGGGGATGCGCAGGCGACCCGGCGGGTATGACAGGCCCGCGCGCAGCTGCGTGACCGCGAAGAGCGCTTCCGTGCGGTCGTGCGACACGACGCCCCGGATGGCGATGGCGTCGTCGGCCGGGTCGCCGTGCACGACGCGGCCGCTGTGGAGCAGGGGGCGCCACTGCTTGTAGAGGGCCACCCACTCGGCGAGCTCGCGGGCCTCGGCGTCCGTGATTCGGGTGAGGTCCCACTCGATACCGAGGTGGCCGAAGATGGCCTGCGCCCCTCGGAAGGCGAGGTCGTGGGTCCTCGAGGTGGTGTGCGAGCGCGCGGCGCCGATGTGGGAGCCGATCAGCTCCGGCGGCAGCAGCAGCCCGGTCGCCGCCTCGATGCCGACGCGTTCGAGGGCGTCGATCGTGTCGGACGCCCAGAGCCGTTCGACACGCGACATGATGCCGAGGTCGGCGCGGCCCCCACCTCCGGAGCACGACTCGAACTCCACCGTGGGGTGCCTGGCGCGCAGCTCGTCGAGCAGCCGGTAGGCCGCGTGCGTCTGCGCGCGGACGGCGGCGCGCCCGGTGGAGGCGTCGCCCGCCTCGGCGAGGTCCCGGTTGTGGTCCCACTTGACGTAGGCGATCGGGTACTCGGTGAGCAGCGCATCCATCGCCGCGAGCACGTGCGGGAACGCGCCGTCGTCGGACAGGTTGAGCACCTGCTGCGAGCGCGAGGGGGCCGGGAGCCTGCCGTCGCCGGGCTGCAGCATCCACTCTGGATGCGCGCGTCCAAGCTCGGAGTCGGGGCTCACCATCTCGGGTTCGAACCACAGCCCGAAGTCCATGCCCAGCTCGTGGATGCGCGTGACCAGCGGCCAGAGCCCGTCGGGCCAGACGGCACGGTCGACCCGCCAGTCGCCGAGGCCGGCGGTGGCATCGCGGCGGCCCTCGAACCAGCCGTCGTCGAGCACGAAGCGTTCGACGCCGACCTCGGCCGCGCGTTCGGCGAGCTCGAGCAGCCGGGGCAGGCTGTGATCGAAGTAGACCGCCTCCCACACGTTGAGGAGGACCTTGCGAGGTGAGCTCGGGTGCTCCGGCCTGGCCCGCAGGTGGTCGTGGAACCTGGCGGCGAGCGCGTCGGTGCCGTCGCCGCAGGAGGCCCACAGCCACGGCGAGGTGTACTCGTCGCCTGGCGCGAGCGCGCCCTCCCCCGCGAGCAGCAGCTCGCCGCCCATGAGCACGCGCGCGCCGGTCGGTTGCACGCGCTCGGCGGCGACCGAGGTGTTGCCAGACCAGCCGACGTGCACGCCCCACACCTCGCCGCCCCTCGCGGAGCATCCAGGAACCCCGGCGGCGAGCAGCATCGTCGCGTCGTGCCCGCGGGCACGCCGGCTCTCGCGCAGGTGGGTGCCCGGCTGGAAGCGGCTGCGCTGCTCCTGCCGCTCGAGGAGGTGCCTGCCGGTGTGCTCGAGGATCTCGTCGGCCGCCGGCGGCACGGGCAGGGCGAGTTCGAGCGCCTCGAGGGTGAACGTCGTCGATCCGAGATTCTGCAGCCCGGCCTGCAGGCGCAGCAGGCCGCTCGGTGCGAGCTCGAGGGTCAGCCGCACCCGCAGCGCAGCGGCCGGGTCCTCGGCGATCCAGACCAGGTGCTCGCTCCCGGCGGCTCGCGCTCGCCGCGCTTCCGTGACCCGGAAGCGCGGCGAGAAGCTGCGACCGTCGCGGTGCCCCCGCAGGCCAGGCCTGCCGAACCACCCTCGGGACGCCTCAGGGAGCAGCGAGACCCGCAGCTCCTCGTCGAGCGTGTCAGAGCCCAGCACCGTGCGGTTCGCCGCGGCGAACGACGCCAGGTCCCGCTCCTCGAGCTCGCCGAGGTCGGCGCCCCAGTGCAGGACGCACGGCAGCTCGTCGCCCCGGCGCTCGACGACGACGCTCACCCCGCCGCAGCGCAGGTGCTCGACGATCGCAGTGGATGCGTCAGGCACGGCCGAGCTGTTCGCGCGTCCACCGCTCGACCCCGTCAGCGTCGATGGGGAGGCCGTCGGAGAGCACCTCGTGGCCGTCGGCCGTGACGAGCAGGTCATCTTCGAGCCGCACCCCGATCCCGCGCAGCTCCGGAGGCACCGTCTCGTCGTTCGCGTGGAAGTAGAGTCCCGGTTCGACGGTCATGACGACGCCGGCCTCGAGGTCGGCGCCCATGTAGTCCTCGTACTCCGAGTGGCTGCAGTCGTGCACGTCGAGCCCCAGGTGGTGGCCGACGCCGCACGCCAGGTACCTGCGGTGCTGCTGCCCCTGAGGCGAGAGCGCCTCGTCGACCGAGACGGGCAGCATTCCCCAATCGTGCAGGCCCTGGGCGATCACCTCCATCGCCGCGAAGTGGAAGTCCAGGTAGGGAACGCCGGGCCTGATCTGGGCCATGCCCGCCCGATGCGCCTTCTCGACGAGGTCGTGGGCGGCCCGCTGCTCGGCCGAGAACGTTCCGCTCGCGGGAATGGTGCGGGTCACGTCGGCGGTGTAGAGCGAGTTCGTCTCGACCCCCATGTCGAGCAGCAGCGCCGCGTCGGGGAGCACCGGGCCGTCGCAACGCACCCAGTGGAGGATCGGGGCGTGCGGCCCGGATCCGACGATCGTCGAGTAGCCGGGCCCGTTGCCGAAGGTGCGCGCGTGCCGGTCGAAGGTGCCCTGCAGCCAACGCTCCCCCAGCCCGTCCGCGATGGCCCGCGGGACCTCGCGCACGACCGCCGCGAATCCACTCACCGTGTCGTCGACGGCGCGGCGCAGCTGCGCGATCTCCCAGTCGTCCTTCACCATGCGCAAGTTCGAGAGCTCTCGGTCAACATCGGGCGACCGCAGGAGCGAGAGCGCGTCGAGCGTCGCCGACGACACCGAGGCGCTCGCGAGGGCACCTCGGACCCCCTTCGGCACCGCGAGCTCCTCGATGGGGCGCACCTCGAGCTGCAGCGCCTCGGCCCACTGCGGGATACCGGGCGATGCCCCGACCCAGAGCTCGCCGTGGTTCGCGTTGCTGAAGAAGCCAGCGTCTCCAGGGCGGAACGGCGCGGGCAGGTAGAGGGTCGCGTCGTGCCCTCCAGATGACGGATGCAGCACCAGCGTCGCGCCCTCGACCTGGCAGCCCGTGAGCCACACGAAGTCGCTGTTCGCGCGGAAGCCGTAATTGCAGTCGTCGTTGCGCACCGGGGCGACCCCGCTCGACACGACGATCGTCGCCGTGGGGAAGCGGGCGCTGAGCCGCGCCCGGTGCGACGCCGCGGCCGCCGCCGCGCCCTCGGTGAGCGCGACGGGGGCATCCACGCTGCCCCAGTCCCTCGCGATGAAGTCGGTGAACGCGGGGATGCTCGCGAGCTTCGGGTAGCGCGTGCCCGCGTACGGGGGCCTACCGGTGGCGGTGGCGGTGTTCGTGTTCGTGTTCGTGTTCGTGTTCGCTGCGCTCATCGTCGCTCTCCTCCTCGGTCACGGACCAGCTCGCGCAGGCGCGTGAAGGTGCGCCCCGAACCGATCCCGTCGTGCTCGAACTCGTTGGTCACCCAGCTGACGGAGTTGCCGACGCGCGAAAGCGTGTCGAGCTGCAGGTGGGCGTCCACGTACATGTCGTCGTAGTAGACCGCGGCCGCGACCGGGGCCTCGTTGGCGGCGAGCGCGTCGAAGTCGTAGAGGCGACTCCAGCGCTCCCTGCTCGCGAGCTCGTGCACGGCATCGCGGAAACCCCGCAGCAGGCGAACCTCGTCGAACATCCAAGGGAACGCCATCTCGCCCGTGAAGAGCAGCGGCCGGCGGTCGACGTCGAACTGCGGGCGGCGGTCCCGCTCGCGTTGCGCGGCCCAGTTGGTCGCGCCGCTCTGCTCGTCGCCGTAGATCGACTCCTGCAGGGTCCAGAACAGCGGGTTGCCTGCACTCGACGTGCGCGCGAGCACCTGCGCGAGGAAGGACTCGCTGAGGCGGCCATCCGGGGTGAACGCGTCGTCGAGCAGCCAGTGCATGCGCTCGAAGCCCGGCTTCATGCCGAAGTCGATGCCGAGCGACTGGAAGCGCTGCACCGTCAGGCGGTCGCCGTCCGGAAGCCGCACGTCCTCACCCGAGAGGCGGTCCGCGATCGCGGCGACCACGGCGACGTCCTGCGGGTAGCGTCTCGCGAACTCCGCGTTCTTCTGCTCCACCCGCGTGAAGGTGCGCCGGTAGACCTCCTCCGCATCCGCGGGCGTACCCGGGATGCCGCCGCACACGTAGCTCGCGGCGATGGCGCCCGGCGCGTGGGAGAGGTAGGCGAGGGTCAGCCAGCCGCCGTAGCTCTGCGCCAGCGTCGCCCACTTCGTCCCGCCGTACAGCAAGGTGCGCACCTGCTCGAGGTCGCGCACGATGGAGTCAGCCCGGAAATGCGCGAGGTAGTCGGCACCGAGCACGCCGTCGCCGAACGCCGCGATGGTGTGCGCGTCGATGGGCGTGCTCCGCCCCGTGCCGCGCTGGTCGACCAGCACGATCCGGTAGTGCTGCAGCGCCTCGCCGATCCAACCGGATGCGTCGACCGGGCGCGGATTCGCGCCGCCCGGGCCGCCCTGCAGGTAGGTCAGCAGCGGCAGCTCCTCACGCCGCCGATCTGGGTCGACCAGCTCGCGCACGAAGACCGAGATCTCTCCCGCCTCCGCGTCCCACCAGTCGAGGGGCACGCGGATGCTCTGCTCGCGCACCCAGATACCGGGCAGTGCGTACTCGACGACGTGGCTCATCCCTGCTCCTCCTGCACTTCCTGCGCTTCCTGCGCTTCGCGCTCCCTGCGTCTGCGGGCGCGCTCGTTCTTCTTGCGGCGCGCATCCCACTCCGGATTGATGCGCGGGACGGCGGCGAGCAGGGTGCGCGTGTACTCGTGGCTCGGACGCTCGAACACCTGGTCGCGTTCGCCGACCTCCACGATGCGCCCCTGACTCATGACCGCCACGCGTGTCGCGATCTGCCGCACAACGGCCAGGTCGTGCGCGATGAAGAGGTAGCTGAAGCCTTCCTCCTCCTGCAGCTGCCTGAGCAGGTTGATGACCTGCGCCTGCACCGACACGTCGAGCGCCGAGACCGCCTCGTCGCAGATGACGAGCTTCGGTCCGACGGCGAGCGCACGGGCGATGCCGATGCGCTGCGCCTGGCCGCCCGAGAACTGGGCGGCGTAGCGGCCCGAGTGGTCAGGGTTCAGGCCCACGCGCTCCATGAGGCCCCTCGCGAAGTTCCTGGCCCCGCCCGGGATCGAGCGCTTCTGGTACACGAGCGGCGCCGTGATGAGCCGCTCGACGGTGTGCCGCGGGTTCAGCGACGAGAAGGGGTCCTGGAACACGACCTGCACCTCGCCACGGAAGGCGTGCAGCTCCCTGCCCTTGATCGTGCTCACATCCTGCCCCTGGAACTCGACGGTGCCGCTCGTGACGTCCATGAGGCGCGCCACCAGCCTGGCCGTCGTCGACTTGCCGGAGCCGGATTCACCGACGAGCGCGAGCGTCTCGCCCTGGTGCACCTCGAGCGACACGTCGTCGACGGCGCGGAAGCTCTTGCTCTTCGAGAACTGCCCTCCGCCCGAATCCGTGCTGAACTCTCGAACGAGGTGCTGCGCGCGCAGCAGTGGTTCCTGGGGGCTCATCGTGTCTCCTCCTCGCGCAGCGTCTGCACCGGCACGGTCGTGGTGCGCAGCAGGCCGATCTCGTCGTCGATGCGGGGCACGGCGTCCAGCAGCAGGCGTGTGTACGGCTCCTGCGGGTCGGTGAAGATTTCCTCGACGCTGCCAGACTCGACGAGCGCGCCCTGCTGCATGACCACGATCTGGTCGGCGACCTCGCTCACGACGGCCAGGTCGTGGGTGATGAGGATCATGCCGGCACCCGTCTCCGTCCTGATCTCCGTGAGGAGGTCGAGGATCTGCGCCTGCACGGTCACATCGAGCGCCGTCGTGGGCTCGTCGGCGATGATCAGGTCGGGCTCCATGCTCAACGCCATCGCGATCATGACGCGCTGGCGCATGCCGCCCGAGAACTGATGCGGGTAGTGGTCGACCCTGCGGGCGGCGTCGCGGATGTGGACGCGCTCCATCGCCTCGATGGCCACCTTCTTGGCCGCCGCCCGGCTCACGCCGGAGCGGTGCGAGCGGTAGGCCTCGGCGATCTGCGTGCCGACCGTGTAGTAGGGATTGAGGGAGGAGAGCGGATCCTGGAAGATCATCGCGATGCGGTCGCCGCGGATGGCGCGCATCGCCGGCTCGCGCAGCGTGCTGAGCTCCTGGCCGTCGAAAACCAGCGAGCCGGAACGCCGCGCGCCCTTCGGCAGCAGCCCCATGATGGCGAGGCTGGTCATCGACTTGCCCGAACCCGACTCGCCGACGATGCCGAGGGCGCCGCCGCGCGGCACGTCGAAGTCGATGCTCTGCACGACCTCTGCCGTGCCCCCGGCGGTCTCGAACGAGACCGTGAGGTCGCGGACGCTGAGCAGCGGTCCGGCGCCCTGCGGAGTGCTGGTGGGTGCATTCATTTCGACGCTCCAACTCTGACCCGGGGGTCGATGACGGAGTACAGGAGATCGACGACCATGTTGCCGACGACCACGAGGAACGCCGCCAGCAGGGTGACGCCCATGATGACGGGCTGGTCGTTCTTCGTGATGGAGTCGGCCGCGAGCTTGCCGACGCCGTTGATGCCGAACACGGTCTCGGTGATGAGGGCCCCGCCGAGGAGCCCGGCGAAGTCCATTCCGAAGATCGTGACGATGGGGGTCAGCGCGGGACGCAGCGCGTGGCGGCGCCACACGAGGCTCGGCCGCAGGCCCTTCGCCCTCGCGGTGCGCACGTAGTTCTCCTGCAGCGTGTCGATGACGTTCGCGCGAGTGAGTCGCGTGTAGGTCGCCGCGTAACCGATGGAGAGCACCACCCACGGCATGATGAAGTTCAGAAACCACTGCACGGGGTTGTCGAGGAACGGCACGGCCTGCGGGAACGGCAGCCAGCCGAGCGACACGACCAGCACGAACTGCAGCAGCAGGGCGAGCACGTAGTTCGGAATCGACATGCCGCCGAGCGTGAGCCCAGCGATGAAGCGATCTGCGAACTTCCCCTCCTTGACGGCGCTGATCACGCCGCCCATCACGCCGGCGAGGAGCCAGAGCACTGCGGCACCGATGGCGACGGTGGCGGAGACGGGCAGACGCTGCAGGATCATCTCGGTGACCGGCTGGCTCGACTGGAACGAGTAACCGAGGCAGGGCGCGGCGCATTCGATGACGGCACCGCTCGACTCGTACGTGCGCCCGAACAGGAGGCCGCCGATGAAGGTCCAGAACTGCGTCCAGAACGGCAGGTCGAGGCCGAGGTTCTCGCGGATCTGGTCGATGCGCTCCGGCGTGCAGTTCTTACCGCAGATCTGCACGGCCGGGTCTGGCGAGAGCACGAAGAACACGACGAACGTGAACAGGCACACCAGGAACAGCACGAGGACCATGCCGAGCAGGCGGTTGATGGCGAAACGGGTCATGAGCGCGCCTCCCCGGACTCGGCGAGCTTCTTGATGCGGTCACCGAGCACGGTGAACGAGAGCACGAGCAGGAACAGGAAGACGCCGGGGATGAGGAAGTACATCGGGTCGACGGCGTACCAGCCGACGGAACTCGCGATCATCTGCCCCCAGGAGGGCGTTGGCGGGACCACGCCGACGCCGAGGAACGAGAGCCCCGCCTCGGTGCCGACGTAGCCGGGGATCGCCAACGTGGTCATGACGATGATCGTCGAACGCAGGTTGGGCAGGATCTCCCGGAAGATGATCTGCAGGCTCGACGCGCCAGACGCCTTCGCCGACTCGACGTACTCGCGCTGCTTGATCGACATCGTCTGCCCGCGCACGATGCGGGCCAGGTACGGCCAGCCGAAAACGGAGATGACGAGCACCAGCAGGAGCTGCCGGTTGTCGGCCGGGAGGGCCGAGAGCACCGCGATCATGAAGATCAGCGCCGGGAACGCCATGAGGAACTCCATGACGCGGGAGATGATCGTGTCGACCCACCCGCCGAAGTACCCAGACAGCAGCCCGAACACGATGCCGAGCACGCTTGTGAGCGCGGTCGCCGACAGTGCGATAGTCATCGAGACCTGCGCGCCGTAGACGATGCGGGCGAAGATGTCCCGCCCGCTGCCCGGCTCGACGCCGAACCAGTGCTCGGCGCTGATGCCGCCCCACGGCCCGAGGGGCACGCCCCCGAGGTTCGGGTCGATCGCGCTCTGATCGAACGCGTACGGGTCCCATCCGCTCAGCTTGACGAGCAGCGGAGCCGTGAGGGCCATGAGGATGATGAGCACGATGTACGCGCTCGAGAGCACCGCGCCCCAGTCCCGGAGGAAGGCGCGTGCGAGCCGACGGCGCGAGGCGGGTGGCGCATCCAGCGTCTCCGTGAGACCTGGATCACCACCCGCCGTGCCCTCGACCTCAAGTTCGGTCGACGAGAAGGTCATGGTGATTAGCCCTTAGACGGGTCCGCGAGTCCGACGATCGTGAGGTCGGTCATGCTCGTGCTCGGGTAGTAGCCGGCGATGTTCTCACCCGGTAGGAAGACGCCCTTCTCGAGCACCAGCGGGGCGATGGGTGCGAGCTCCATGATCTGCTTGTCGAGCTCACCCCAGGCGGTGTTGGCCGCCTCGAGGTCGGTCATCGCCTTGATCTCGTCGATGCGCTCGTTGATCGCCGGATCGTTGATCTGCGCCAGGTTCGAGTTGCCCTTCTCGGTGATGTTGCGCCCGTCGAACAGCGGCGGGAGGAAGGTGCTCGCGCTGGACGCCCAGTCGGGGCACCAGCCGGTGATAGCCGCGTCGTTCTGCTGCGAGGTCGTTCCGATGGTCTCGTAGTAGGTGGAGACGTCGATGACGTTCAGCGCCACGTCGATGCCGAGCGGCGAGAGCGCCTGCTGGATGGCCTCAGCCTGTGCCTGCGCCTTGGGGTTGGAGCGCACGTCGAGGGTGAACGAGAAGCCGTCGCCGACGCCCGCCTCCTCGAGGAGCTTCTTCGCCTCAGTGGGGTTGCCCGTGAAGTCGCCGCCCTCGCTCGGGTACAGGTCGTATTCGAGGTGGCCGTTCACGGCAGGGGGGATGATCGCGGTCGCGGGGTCAGCGAGCTGGTTACCGCCCGACGCGTTCTGGATCGCGGCCCGGTCGAGCGCGTAGTTGACCGCCTGGCGCACCTTGACGTCCTTGAAGGCGTCCTTCGTCGTGTTCATCGACATGTAGGTCGTGCAGTACGCCGGGGAGAGCGCCGTGCGCTCCTGCAGCTGCGGCGTCTGCAGACGCGGGAGGCTCGCCGCCTGGATGACGCCGGAGATCGCGTTGATGTCGGTCGACTGACCGGCGATCATGCGCTCGTCGATCGTGGCCGGGTCGAGGCCGATGTCGAACTGCCACTCGTCCGGGTACGCCTTGCGCACGTCGTCCGTCGCGGGGTCCCAGTTCTCGTTGCGCACGAGGTTGATGACCGTCCCGGGGGTGTAGCTCTCGAGCGTGTAGGGGCCTGAGGCGATGATGTCGTTGATGAACTCGCTGCCGCCGCCCGTGCCGACGGGGAACGGAACCGCGTTCGCCTGCGCGAGCACATTGTCGAACTCGGGGAAGGGAGCCTTGAGGTTGAAGACGATGGTCTTCTCATCCGGCGTCTCGATCGTGGGCAGGTCGCCCGTGACGTACGGGCCCTCGTAGCCCTCGGGGGCGTCGATGACCTGCTTGAGGTACGGCGAGCCGATGCCGATCTCGGGGTCCCAGGCCCGCGAGATGCCGAACTTCACCTCAGCGGAAGTGATCGGGTCGCCGTTGTCGAACTTCAGGCCGTCCTTGAGCGTGTAGGTCCACTTGAGGCCGTCCTCGGACTGCTCGCCGAGGCCCTCAGCGAGGTCGGCGACGATCGCGTTGGGGTCTTCGGCGTCGCCGGCCGCCTGCATCGTGAGGCCGCGGTAGATGAGCCGGTAGAAGGCGTTGACGCCGCCGTCGAAACCGCGTGCCGGGTCGAGGTAGGAGAAATCCGCGTTCTGCAGCATGTGCACCGTGCCGCCGGCGACGGGCTCTCCGCTTGCGCCGCTGTCGGCCTGCGGGGCCGCGCCTCCGCCGCAGGCGCTCAGCAGCATGATCGAGGTCGTAGCGAGCGCCAGGGCGCCGGCGATTCTTCTTTTCTTCACGGGGTTTTCCTCTCAGATGGTCTTCACGACGAAGACGAGGGCTTGTGCTCTCGATCGCGTCGCCGCGAGCAATGAGAGCGATCACATTCACAACATGCGGAGACGGCCGCGTTTGGCCGCCGTGACCTCCCAAATGGAATGTGACATATCACTGCGACTCGGGCGGGGGCCAGTGGGAGGCACATCCCCATACGACACCCCAAACGTTTCCCTCGAGTGCGAGGAATGTTTCGCCGGCGTGAACTCACGACCACACTGCAGGAGCGCAGGCACGGGGAGCGTGCGTGAGATGAACATGTGAACTCCGTCGGTCACTGCAACCAGGGGGATCGGTCGCTCGAGTCGGGGTAACGTATCACACAGCACTACGGGGCCCGCAAGGCCCGCGCGCGTCGCGGAGCCCCTTCCTGACCCCTGATCGGACCCGCTCGGCGGGCGGCCAACTCCCCGCATCCACCGATCTCCGGCCTGTACAACGGGCTGATGCAGACCTTCCTCCCGTACGCAGACTTCGCCGAATCAGCGCGGGTCCTCGACCGGCAACGCCTCGGCAAGCAGCGCGTCGAGACCCTGCAGGTCATGAAGGCGCTCACCGTTCCCGGGTACGGGTGGCAGCAGCACCCCGTGGTGAAGATGTGGATCGGCTACGAGCGCACCCTGCTCGACTACCAAGGCGCCTTCTGCGCCGAATGGGTAGGGCGCGGATACGCGGACACGTGCGCCGAGAAGACGCTCGCCGTCTTCGAAGTCGCGGCGGAGGGCGGAGGCGCGGGCTTTCTGACGCCCACCCCTCCGCCGTGGCTCGGCGACGAGGCCCTGCACGAGTCGCACCGCTCGAAGCTCATCTCGAAAGACGAAGCGTTCTACGGCGCGCTCTTCCCCGACACCGAACGCGGACTCGACTACGTGTGGCCCGGCGTCACGGCGAACTGAGCCGGCGCCTCGCGATGCACCCGATGACCGCATCACCCAGCACGAAGGCGGCCAGCGACGCACCCATGAGCGGCAGGAAGACCCCGAGCGCCACGGACACCGCGAGCACAACGAGCACGCCCCACCACGGGGCGCCCCGAACCGCACCCCGCGGCGGGGCGGCGCCGACGACTCGCGCAGGGTCGTGGCGGGGCCTCCGCTGCCACCACATCGCGTAGCCCCACACCACCATCGCCGCGATACCAACCGCGAGCGCGAAGAGCGCCAGCTGGTTCGCGAGGCCGAACATCGAACCCATGTGCAGGTCGATGCCCCAGCGGCTGAGCTTCGCCACCACGCCGAAGTCGGCGAAGTCGACACGATCGGTGACCTGCATGGTCCGCCCGTCGATCGCCACCGCATCCACCTCGGTCGGGAAGCTGCGCTGGATCTCCTGCACGACCCACGCCGTGCCGGGCGCGGAGGGCGGCCTAATTTCGACCAGCCCCGTGTTGACGTTCACCTCACGGGCAACCGACAGCACCGAGTCGTAGGCGCCCGGGCTCGGCGCACCTGGTTCCGGTGCAAGTGGGCCCGGCGCGCCGGCCCCTTCGCTCGTCGGCGGCGCGTGACCGTGGCCCGCGTGCTCGTCGGCAGCTGCCGCCCCGCTGCCGCCGTCGAGGCTCGTGCTGAGCGAGGGCGTCGTCCAACCCACGCTCGCCCTCAGCTCTGTGAAGTTGGCCCCGCCGTACTGCGACCACGTGATGCCCGTGACCGAGAGGAAGAGCGCGCCGAGAAGCACCCAGACTCCGGTGGATGCATGCAGGCTGCGTGTGCGCCTGAACCCGGTTGCCCCGAGGCTCGGGCGCAGCAGCTCACGCTGCTGAGCCACACGCTTGGCGCGAGCCGCTCGGCGGAAGCTGGCAAGCCAGAGCCCCGCACCCGCGAGCGCCACGATGCCAAGCCAGGACGCTGCGAGCTCGCTGTAGAGCCTGCCGAAGTCGCCGAGGTGGAGACTGCGGTGCAGGTCTGAGATCCAGGTGCGCAGCGGCAGTGAGCCGGACGTGCCGTACACCGGAAGGTCACCGCGGATCTCGGCGGTCGCGGGGTCGACGAACACCGCTCGGGTCGTGCTCTCCCCCAGGCTGGCATCGGCGTACATGACCCGCGTCGTGTCGCCGGGGCTCGGAGCTGGCCGGACGGCCACGATCGACGCGGACGCGGACGCATCGGCACCCACGTACGCATCCGCTGCCCTGATCTGCTCGGCGAGCGGCAGGGAGCTGCTGGCGACGGGCGCGTGCAGCTCGTGGTCGTACACGAGCTGTTCGAGCTGGGGTGCCAGCGCGTAGAGGGCTCCGCTCACGGCCGCCACGAGAATGAACGGCCCGACGAACACTCCGGCGAAGAAGTGC
Source organism: Pseudoclavibacter helvolus (assembly GCF_049707175.1). Lineage (GTDB taxonomy): Bacteria > Actinomycetota > Actinomycetes > Actinomycetales > Microbacteriaceae > Pseudoclavibacter > Pseudoclavibacter helvolus_A. The sequence continues at coordinate 98,264 of NZ_JBNAFM010000011.1, forward strand.
AGCCGCAGGAGGAGCTGCCCGAACCATCCGCCGCGAGCGGCCCGGCGCGTCGGAGACCCGGGTGCGCGGCGCGTGGCCGCCAAGCTGCCGCTCACCGCAGGATCCCCTCGCCGACGTAACCGCCCTCCGCGCATCCGGGCGGCACGACGAACACGGCCGACCCGATGGGCGTGGTCCACTCGTTGAGCAGGTCGAGCTCGTCGAGCCGCCGCTGGATGGGCACGAACTGCGCATCGACGTCGGCCTGGAAGGCGATGAACAGGAGCCCTGAGTTCGAGACCTCGTCACCGGTGGGGGCGTCGTCGTAGTTGTACGCGCGGCGGAAGAACCGCTCGCCCCTGTTGTCGGATCGGGCGCGCCGGATGTGCGAGAACGCGGCGATCACCGGGAAGCCCGCCGCGTTCTTCGCCGCGAAGTCGGGCTCGTCGTGCTCCTCCTGCCCGGTGAGGGGTGCCCCGCTCGAGAGCGTGCGCCCCACCGACTGCTCCCGACCGCCGCGGTCGAGCCGGTCCCATTTGTCGAGGTCCATGCGGATGCGCCGCACCACCATCCCGGTGCCGCCCGCGAAGACGCCGTCGCGCATCCACACGAGCTGCTCGAAGTCCACCGTCGGCGGCGCCGGGTTGACGGTGCCGTCGATCTGCCCGAAGAGGTTGCGCATGGTCGTGGCCGGCGCCTCCGATCCCCTGGCGCGGCGGAACCCGGGCTGCGTCCAGCGCACGGTTGCGAAGCTGCGGGTGTCTTTGAGCAGCATGCGCTGGGCGTGCGCGACCGTGAACGGGTCGTCCGCCGCGATCTGCAGCAGCAGGTCCCCGTCACTCCACGACGGCTCGAGGCGGTCGATCCCGAAGGCCGGCAGGGGCCTCAGCCAGGCAGGCGCCTGCGTTGCGGCGGTGGATGCGCGGCGCACGAACTCAGGGCCGAACCCGAACGTCACGGTCAGGTTCGCGGGCACGCGCGCGAGCTCCGGCTCCGAGTCGGCGAGCGCCGGCTCGCCGCGCGTGAGCCTCGCCGCGTCGTCGGTGAGCAGCTGCATGAGCCGTCTGAGCGCCTCCCGATCGACGCCGTCGCGCAGATCGAGCGCGATGAGGGTCGCGTGCGCCTGTGGGGGCGTCGCGATCCCAGCCTGGTGCGCGCCGTGGAACGGCACGACATCCGCACCCGGGATGAGCCCCTCCGGTTCCGCGCTCGCGGCCTGGGCGGGCGCATCCGCGATCCCCAGCAGCTGGTCAGCACCGATGGCCGCGGCCGCCCCGAACCCGGCGACAGCTCCTCCGAAGAGCAGCTGCCGCCGGGACGGGCGCGGGCGACCAGCGGCCTGGTCGCCCGCCATCAGTTGTGGTCCGCGTGGTCGCCGTGGTCGCCGTGGTCGCCGTGGTCCATGTCCATGTCGCCGCTCATGTCGCCGCCGTCGTCGTAGTTTTCGTTGGCGCCCGCGTAGTCCTTCGCCGGGGCCGTGACCTCGAGCGTCGAATCGTCCGAGAACGTGAGCGTGAACGTGACCTCGTCGCCCGCGACGATCGGCTCGGGCAGGTCCATGAGCATGATGTGGTTTCCACCGGGCTCGAGCATCAGCGTCTCGCCGGGAGCGATCGTGAACCCACCGCCCTTCTCGCGCATCGTCATCTCGCCCGTCTCGTTCTCGACGGTCTCGTGGAGCTCGAGGGCCGTGGATGCGGGGCTCGCGACCGACACGATCGTCACCTCGCCCTCCCCGACGTTCTCGATCTCGCCGAAGGCGGCCGACATGCCGGAGTCGGCCGCCTTGACCCAGGCGTTCTCGACGACGACGGCCTCGGCGGCTGGCGTGGTGGGGGCGTCAGCGGCCGAATCGGCCGAGAGGGTCCCGGCCGAGCACCCGGTGAGGGCGAGGGCCGCGGTGACGAAGATGGCCGCCCCGGTCAGGGGTCGACGACGAGCGGTGCTGGTGATGGTCATGTCAGAAGTTCCTTTGCGAAGCAGTGTGGAGGGGATGTGGACGGCGGCGTCAGCGCGCATCGTCGTCCTGCGGGGCGGGGTCGCGCGGGAGGGCGTCTGGCTGGCCGACGTCTCCCTGGCCGGCGGCTGGCGCCGCGCCCTTGCGCGAGCGGACGATCACCCAAGCGATGCCGAGCGCGACCAACGCGCCGAGACCGCCGATGAGGAGCATCCGCGGCACGTCGAGCGGCGACCTCGAGGCGGCCTCGGCCGTCGGTTCCGTCGTCGCGCCGGAGGGCGACTCGGTCTCCGTGGGCGAAACCGTGGTGGCCGATGGGGTCGGCTCGGGAGCCGGCGTCGACGCGGCGGCAGGCGCATCCGCTGCCGCCGGATCGCCGACCGTGAACGGGATCGTCCCCGTGATGGGATGCCCGTCGGACGAGACGACGCGCCAGTTGATGGCGTACGTGCCGTCTGGCAGGGCATCGTCGACGGTGCTCGTGACGTTCGGGCCGTCGATGAGGGGCTCGCCGGTCGGCCACGTGGTGCCGGCCGCGTCCTGGAGGACGATCATCGGCCCGATCTCCATGATGTTCGCGGAGTAGGTGAGCGCAATCTGCGTCGGCGCCTCGTCGAGCGCCTGGTCGGGTGTGGGCGAGCTCTGGATGAGCTGGTCGTGTGCCTGCGCCGGCGCCGCACCGGCGAAGCCCAGGAGGCACGCCAGGATGAGCGCCGCTACGGCGGCGGCGAGCCCGAACACTCGCCGCGGGGCGGTGGAGCTGAGGAGTCGTGTGGTGGTCGTGGGAAGTGATGCTGAGTCGAAAGACATCTCGAGAGTTCCTCGGGTCTGTCCGCCCGCGCGCGAAGCGGCACGCCGAAGGCGCGCGTCGTCGCGGACGGAGAATGATCGACGCCGAACAGCACCGGACAGGGCCCGCCAGCAGGGCTGGCAGGCTACGGGGGCGGTGTCAGTTCGAGGTCGCGAATGCTGAGGTCATCGCGAGCGCGGGTGGGCCACGCCTGCGCTGCGCGCGTTCGACGCGCACCGTCAGCGCCGGCACCCAGGGCAGCTCGAGCGGGGTCGAGTCGGCGACCACGGCGGGGCGCACAGCCCGCGCGTGGAGCAAGAGCAGCGAGCGCACGAGGTGCGGCAGCAGCTCCGCGGCCGCAGCCTTCGCCCTCGTGAGGGCAGAGACGAGGGCCTCGCCGAAGTACAGGGCAAGCGCCGTCAGCGCCGCCGCGAGCGCGTGCATCGCCCACATGAGCGGGCCGTCGTGGCCGAGGTGCACCGCCGCGGCAGGCGCGCCGGCGCCCGCGGTCGAGGCGAAGTCGGCCATCGCGGAGGCCGCAGCGAGCTGGCCGTGCCCGGCGTGGCCCGCATGCGCATCCGTCGCCCCGCCCGCCGTCGGCGGCGTACCCAGGACGAACAGCGTGTGGAACAGGAACTGGCTCGCGCCCACCGACAGCCCCAGCCTGAGCGAGTCGGTGCGGATGCGCGCGAGCAGCAGGCACGCCAGCACGGCGAGCCCGAACGGGAACGCGACGCCGAGGACACCGGGCATGCCGCCGCCCGCGAGGACGTGCGAGGCGAGGGCGATGAACGTGGAAACCGTGGCGGCGAGGAAGGCGAGCCGGACGCGGCGCAGGCGCGCGGCATCTCGAGGCCGCGCATCGACGGGCGCGGTGAGATCGAGATCGAGATCGAGAGTGTCGTCGAGGTCGAGGTCGCGGTCGCCGCGGCGCGACCACGTACCCGGGTCCACGTCTCCCGCGAAGCGGGTCTGCGGGCCGGGGGACGTCACCCCAGAAGTCTACGCCCGGCTTCTACGACACGTAGACGCGGGCGCCTGCGCAGCGCAGGCCTCAGGCGTCAGGCCGGGTACTCGCGCCCCTTCCACGACACGCGGCGACGGCCGGCCAAGGCGTAGACCGGGAGCACAAGCAGAGGGCTGATCGGCCCGAGCAGGCCCTCTGCCAGGTCGAGCAGCCCTCGGCGGCCCGTAACGACGTTCACGAGCGCCCGGTCGAGCAGCCCGGCGACGCGCACGATGTGGAGGAGGCGCGCCGTGCCACCCCCGGCGCCGGCGCCGCCCGTCGTCTGGCCTCGCCGGGCAAGAAGCAGCAGCACCCACGGCGCCGTGTAGACACACAGCGTGAGCAAGCTCGTCGCGGCCATCAGCGCACGCGAGCCGCGGTGGAGGCCGAGGAGCGACTTCGCGAAGCCCCGAACCGAGCTGCGGTAGCCGTCGTACATGCGAACACCGATGGCTGTTCCGCCCCGCGCGACGACGACCCTGCCGCCCGCCGCACGCATCCGCTCGGCGAGGCGCATGTCCTCGACGAGCTCGCCGCGCACCGCCGCGTGCCCGCCGATGCGTTCGTAGGCGCCGCGAGTGAAGGCCATCACCTGCCCGTTCGCGACGACCGGCGCGCGCCGATGCTGCAGCGCGACGGGAACCGAGCCGAGCACCACCGCGTCGTTGAGCGGCGTGACGAGCCGCTCGCCGAGGGTGCCGGCCTCCTGCCGGGGGAACACCGTCAGAAGGTCGGCGCGAGTTGCACGCATCGTGGTGAGCAGCGCGTCGAGCGCCCCCGGATTCCAGCGGACGTCGGCGTCGGTGAAGATGAGCACGTCGTCGTTCGGCTGCTGTGCGACGGCGTGCGCCGAACCCGCCGCAGCGGCCCCAGCCGCCTCGGCGAGCTGCGCGCACGCCCAGTTCTTGCCGGTCCAGCCGTCGGGGCGCGGCGTGCCGGCGAGCACCCGCGCCCCGGCCTCCTCGGCGAGGCTGCGCGTCGCGTCGGCAGACTCGTCGTCGAGCACCACCACCTCGTGGGCGCCCTGGGCGAGGAAGCCGGGCATCGTCACGCGGAAGGTCTCCGCCTCGTCGCGGGCGGGAATCAGCAGCGTGACCCGAGGTGCGCCGGCCGCGGTCTTCGCTGACGCGGCGGATGCTGCGCCGCGCCTCGCGCGCAAGCTCGGCTGCGTGCACAGGTTGGCGAGGAGCACCATGCCCCGGGCAAGCAGGTACGCCGAGGAGACCCCGGCGACGACCCGCCCGATCACCTGCCGCTCCGCGGCTCTTCACCAGCGCCGCGCGACCCCGAACGCTGCGGCCTGGTCAGGTAGGCGAGCATCCGCCCGGCGAAGCCGACGCGATCGCGGCGGAAGCGGCGCGCATCGAAGACGATGCGATACCCAGGCAGCGGAAGGGCTGGGTCGGCGGCGTCGAGGGCTCGATCGAGCTCCTCGAGCATCGAGCCGAGCGCGACCGGGAGCTGTTCCGGGCGCACCGGCGCTCCGAAGCGGATGAACGCCTCGGGTTTCGCTGCCCCACGCAGCACGACCCTGATGGCGACGGGCACGAGCGGCACCCCGGCGCGCCTCGCGACCCACTCGGCGCCCGGGCGCAGCGCCGCCAGGCCTCGCCCCGCTCGCAGCTCGCCCTCGGGGAAGATCAGCGCCCAGTCGCCCCGGTGCGCGCGATCGGCGAGCGTGCGAAGTGCCCGCGGCGGCACCGCCCCGATGAGCCTCAGGAATGGGAAGCGCTGCAGCTGCTCGTCGCCCATCATGACGGCGACGTCGACGCCGACGTTCCTGGCGTAGAGGCCGATCAGGTACGCATCCCACCACGAGCCGTGGTTCGCCGCGATCACGGCCCCGCCGGTCGGACGCTGCCCGGCGACCGCGATCGAGAGCAACCCCGTCCGCACGTCGCGCACGGCGCTGCGCACGAGCAGCACGCGAGCCAGGCGAAGCATCATGGTGCTCGACGCTATCGCAGCGAGCGGAGCGACGAGCCGGGAAGCGCGCAGCTCACCAAGCGCGCATCGCGGCGGCGATGACGCCGCCGACGACGATCAGGAACACCAGCAGGTCGGTCCAGGTCGCGACGAGCTCGTTGGTTCCCTTGCCGCGCTTGATGAGGTGTCGGATGCCTGCGAGCCCCAGGTAGATGGCACCGGGGAGCGCGCCGAGCAGCCCCCAGCCCGGCACGAGCGAAGAGACGAGCGCCACGGTTCCCAGGCTGAGGTTCGCGAGCCCGAGTTCCTGGACGACCTGCGTCGTCGCGGGGGCCTGCAGCGTGCTGGTCGCCGTGCCCGCGGTCGTCGTCCCCGCGGGCGTCGACGCGGCCTCGGCGAGCTCGTCGTCGCTGCCCTGGTCGCCTTCGCCTGATGCGCCGAGGATGGTCTGGGTCGTGCGGCGCGGGTTGGCGAGCTGGCTGATGCCGGCGACGATGAGGCGCGAGCCGACGCCCCAGAACGCGAACCAGATGCCGAAGACGAGCGCCGGGTTGCCACCCGCGACCCCCAGGTGGACCCCGCCGAAGACGAGCGGAAGCACCACTGTCTGGAGGATCACGAGGAGGGCGTACATGCGCTGCCTATCGGCGTCGGGATGCTCGCGCGAGCGCTGCCGTTTCGGGCGGTCGGCGCTGCGTCGCCGCATCGAGGGAGGGGATGCTCTGCAACCTATTGCATGCCGAGTCCCGCCGACAACACGGTGACGTGCGTATGCATCGAACTGTGCTGGAAGAATGGCCGCGTGAGCATCCCCCCGCGTGTCACGTCGAAGAGACCCTGGTATCGGCGCAAGAGCAGGACAGTGCCGCTCGGGGTGGTGTCGGCCGGCCTGGTCGGCGCGATCATCTGGGTGTCGACCCCGTGGCCTGCGGCCATGCTCATCCGCGCGCTCTTCGAGCTCGACGCGAAGCGGACGATCGCCGAGATGGAGACGTTCGCGCCGACCGCCGACAGCCTGCAGTCGCAGCTCGACCTGTCGTACGGCGATGACGGCGCCGACACGACCTTCGACCTCTACTTCCCCGCGGGCACGACCGAGCCCTTGCCCACCGTCGTGTGGATCCACGGGGGTGCGTGGATCTCCGGCAGCAAACAGAACGTCGACCCGTACGTGCAGATCCTCGCCGCCGAGGGCTTCACCACCGTAGCGCTCAACTACACGGTCGCTCCGGAGGCCACCTACCCGACGGCGCTGACGCAGCTCAACGACGCGCTCGCGCACCTCACTGAGCACGCGGCCGCGTACAACATCGACCCGAGCCGCATCGTCTTGGCCGGTGACTCCGCCGGAGCCCAGTTCGCGAGCCAGCTCGCAACGATGTCGACGAACCCCGAGTACGCGAAGCAGGTGGGGGTCTCCCCCGCGCTCAGCTCTGACCAACTTGCCGGGGTGGTGCTCAACTGCGGCATCTACGACGTGAGCGGCATCCCGGACGCCCCTGGCCTGGGCGGCTACGGCTTCCGAGTCGCGCTCTGGGCGTACCAGGGCGACCGAAACTGGGTCGACACCCCCGGCGGGCGAGAGATGTCGACCATCAACTGGGTGACCGCAGACTTCCCGCAGACCTGGATCTCAGGTGGTAACGCCGACCCCCTCACCCCGTATCAGTCGGAGCCGTTCGCCGAGAGGCTGCAGGTCTTGGGGGTGCCGGTCACGACCGTCTTCTACCCAGACGACCACCAGCCGGCGCTCCAGCACGAGTACCAGTTCAAGCTCGAGGGGGCGGATGCGCAGGCCGCGCTGCGGTCGACCGTCACGTTCCTGAAGGCGGTCACGGCGCGGCAGTGACACGAACGCCCGCGCTCACCGATCGGTGAGCGCGGGCGTTGGCATTCGACGAGGTCAGACCGTCGGCGCGCAGTACTTCAGCGTGATGGAGCCCGGTGTTCGCGCGGTTGTGGCGTCGACCGGCGCAGGTCCGAGTTCGAACAGTCCCACGCTCGACGTAACACCGCCGACCGCCGTGGGGCTGACGAAGCTCGACCCGCCACCGCCGCCGGAGGACGAGGCGAACTGCGCCGCAGGGTTGGCCACAGAGGGAGTGCCCGCGATGCCGTAGCCGACAGCGATCGTGCCGCCGCCGCCACCACCCGCGTATCCACCGCCACCGCCACCGCCCGTGGTGCCGCCTCGCGCGACCTGGCTGCCGCCGTTGTCCGGGTTCAAGGCGACCGTCGACGTGACCGCCGCACCGTTGCCGCCGTTGCCGCCAGCGCCTGCGACGTAGTTGCCGCCAGCGCTGCCCGCCAAGGTCGAGTAGTCGGTGGGCGGTGGCGACGCCGGGTACGCGGCCGACGTCGCCCCGCCGGCCCCGCCGACGGCCCCGTTCGCGCCCGCGCCGCCGTTGAAGGTGATCTGACGCCCTCTGGTCGTCCAGGTGCCCACGCGGTTTACCGCTGAGCCGCCCGGGTCGCCACCGTTGCCGCCCGTTCGCGGCCCGTACGTGAAGGGGTTCGGGTTCACATTGGGCATCTGGATGCCAATGCCATCACCGCCACCGCCACCGCCACCCGCGACGACGATCGGAGCGGTGCCAACCAGGATGGCCGACCCTCCGCCGCCGGAACCGGAGTTGAAGGTGTTCAACAGGCTCGGGTTCGCACCGGAGTTTCCTCCGTTGCCGAAGCCCTGACCGCCGGGGATGCCGGTCGCCGTGATGCCGTAGTCGGGGGAAGCGTACCCACCCTGACCCACGATGAGCGTGAGCACCTGCCCGGGAGTGACCGTGAGGAAGCCGGTCACCTTCGAACCACGGCCGACGTCGTTGCCGTCGCTGCCGCCCTGCGCGCCGACGACCTCGTACTCGACGCGGGTCACACCTGCGGGCACCGTCCACTCCGACGACGCACGGTTCGGGCTCGTGCCGACCGCGGGACGGCTCGCCTCGTGCGTGCGGTTCGGCACGCATCGGCTGGCCGCGAAGGACGGCGTCGCGGTCGCGAACGCGATGGCCGGAATGGTCCAGGCGGCGCCCGCGACGATCTGCCGGCGGCCGACGCCCGACTGTGCTGAAGATGGGGTTGGATCGGTCAACTGAGCCTCCGAGTTTAGGGGGTGAAACACGGTGCCAGGACGCGGTGGTCGACTGGCTCGCTCAATGTATGAGCGCAGGGCTCGCTGGGCTACGGAGACTCGTATTCTGGGGAGATTTTGGTCGGAAGCGACGTTAGCTTCCCGTGGGTTCTGGCGAAACGCCCGGGGACCTGGTGCGCGCGTCAGCCGCCGAGACGAGCATCGCACCGAGGGATGCGGCGATCGTGATCGAGGCGGCGGCGCCAAAGGCGAAGCTCGCCGGCATCGACGCCGAGACCGCCAGGTACGTGCCCGCATACACCGACAGGGCGAGCGCCGCGGAGAGGCGCTGGCTGAGCTGGAAGAACCCGGCCGCCACACCGTTCACCCCGGCGGGTGCCTCGTTCAGCGTCAACGACTGGTTCGAAGGTGTGGTCAGCCCCGCGAAGAAGCCCTGCAGCGCCCCGGCACCGGCGACGCCGAGCAGAATCAGCCCCTCCGTGCCCGTCGCCACGAGCGCCACCTCGGCCGTGACCGCAAGCAGGGCCAGCCCGAGCACCCACGTGATGCCGCCGCGACCGAAGCGTCGCACGAGCCGCCAGCTCAGCATCGAGCCCAGCACCATCCCCAGCGCGCGCGGCGTCAGCAGCAGCGCCGCCGTGAAGGGCGAGTAGCCGATCCCGCTGATGAGGAAGAGGGTGGTGAGCAACCCCAAGCCGAGCGCCGACCCGAAGGTCAGCGTCGCGACCGCGGTCCCCAACAGATAGCCGCGACTGCGCACCAGCGCCGGATGCAGCACCGCCGCCAACCCCTTCGCGTAGGCGCGCCGCTCCCACAGCGCGAACCCTCCGAAGAGCACCACCGCGGCCGCGGCGAGCACCACAAGCACCCAGCCCCCGCTCGCCGCCGCGACCAGCAGCGCCAGCGTGCCGGCGCCCAACAGCACCACGCCCACCGCATCCACGTGCCCCAACGCGACGCGCATCCCGCCGCGCACGGCCGTCGGCCGCGGGAGCACGAACACCGCCGCGACGACCAGCACCACCGCCAACGGCACGGCGAGGAGGAACACGAGGCGCCAGCCGGTCGCATCCGGCAACACCGTCAGCAGGATCCCCCCGCCCAGCGGGCCGACCAGCCCGGCCGCCGAACCTGCCGTCGTGTAGCCCGAAAGCGCACGCGAGCGCATGATGCCGCGGAACGTGTCCTGGAACAGGCCAAGCACCTGCGGGTTCACAATGCCAGCGCCGAACCCCTGCACAAGACGCGCCACGATGACGGTTGTCGCGTCATCCGCCAACGCGGCCGCGAACCCGGACACGGCGAACAGCACCAACCCCAGCATGTACAGCGAACGACGCCCGAGCAGATCGCCGAGACGCCCGGCCCCCACGAGCGCCAACCCGAATGCGAGCGAATACGACGACGTCAGCCACTGCACCTGCGCCGGGTCGGCGTCCAGAGAGCGCTGAATGCTCGGCACCGCGAAACTGAAGACAGCCTGGTCGAGGAGGGTCGTGAACGCGGTCGCCACCCCGAGCGCGAGCACAAGACCCTCGGCGCGGCTTGGCGCAGACGGCGCGACGGAACCCGCCGCGCCCTCAGCCTGCGAGGACGCGACGGGTTCCGTCGTCATGGGCAGCGAGATGACTACTCCTCGCGCGGCAGACCCGCGGGGTTCACCTCGGAGACCTCGATGCGCTCATCCTGCAGCCCCCAGCGGTCGAGGATCGCGTCGTACTGCCCGTTCTCGATGGCGTGGTTGAGGACGATCGATACGGCTTCGATGAGGCCGTTGTCCTTCGCAGTGCCTGCGGCGATCTGCGCGTTGGCGGGGAAGCCGCCGTTGATCGTGCCGACGAGCTTCGTCTCGCCGTCGCTCGCCGCCTTGAACGCGGCCGTCGCGTTCGGGCCGAAGGTCGCATCCACTCGACCGGACTGGAGGGCGAGGGTTCCTGCGGCGTCGTCCTCGTAGTACTGGAAGTCGACCGGCTCAAGGCCCGCAGCCTGGTTCTCCTCATCCCAGGCGACGAGGATCTTCTCCTGGTTGGTGCCAGCGCCAACGATGATCGACAGGCCCGCGACGTCCTTCGCCTCAGTGATCGACTCGATCTCACTGTCGGCCTTCACGTAGAAGCCCAGCACGTCCTCGCGGTACGTGGCGAAGTCGAAGAGGTCCTTGCGCTCCTCGGTGACCGTCACGTTCGAGGTGATGAGGTCGTACTTGCCCGACTGCACGCCGAGGGGCCAGTCGGCCCACGCCGCGACCTCGCCCTTGAGCTCGAGGCCGAGCCCATCGGCGATCAGCTGCGCGAAGTCTGCCTCGCTGCCGAGGCGGGTGACGTTGTCGTCTTCGGCGAGAAAGCTGAGCGGCGGGATGTACGCGCTGCCCACGACCGTCAACTTGCCGGCCTCCGCCGGCTCCCAGCCAGACGCCTCGAGCGCCGCGAGCGCCTCGGGAACCGGGTCGATCTGCGGGCGCCCATCCACGTTCGCGCTGGTCAGGTCGAACTCGATGAGGCCGCTGGCCGGCTGCGCGCCGTCAGGCTCAGCCGCCGTTGAGGGGGCCGACTGGCCGTTCACGATGAGGGTCGTCGCGACCACTCCAATGACGGCGAGCGCCGCCACACCGCCGGCGATGACGCCGACCTTCTTCTTGTTGAGCTTTGCCATGAGTGGCACCTTTCGGGGGGGGATGTGCTGGTGTGCGTTGGAAAATCAGGGTCGTGAGAAGACGGGTCCGGATGCGCCGGGCCCGGAGTGCGGGAAGCCGCGGTTCAGAGCACCTTGCGGATGAAGTCCTGCGTTCGGGGGTGCTGCGGGTTCGTCAGCACCTGCTCCGGCGTGCCCTGCTCGATGATGCGGCCGGCATCGAGGAACACGATGCGGTCAGCAACCTCACGGGCGAAGCCGATCTCGTGCGTCACGATGACGAGGGTCGTGCCGCCGTGGGCGAGCTCACGGATCACGTCGAGCACCTCGCCCACGAGCTCCGGGTCGAGCGCGCTCGTCGGCTCATCGAAGAGCAGCACGTCCGGCTTGAGCGCGAGCGCCCTCGCGATCGCAACGCGCTGCTGCTGACCGCCGGAGAGCTGCCGCGGATAGTGGTGCTCTTTGCCCTCGAGCCCCACCCGCTGGAGCAGCGTGCGCGCCTGGGTCTCCGCATCCGCTCTCGACGCCCGCTGCAGCGCGACCGGCGCGGCCGTGATGTTCTGCAGCGCCGTGAGGTGCGGGAACAGATTGAAGTTCTGGAAGACCATGCCGACCCTCGTGCGGCGGCGCAGCGTTTCAGCTTCCCGCAGCTCGAAGAGGCGGTCTCCCTTCCTGACGTAGCCGATGTACTCGCCATCGATGAGGATCGAGCCGCCGTCGACGGACTCGAGGTGGTTGATGGTGCGCAGCAGCGTCGACTTGCCGGACCCGGACGGGCCGAGCAGCGCGACGACCTCGCCTGGTTCGATCTCGAGGTCGATGTCGTGCAGCACCTCGTGCGCGCCGTACGACTTGCTCACCCCGCACACGCTGATCTGCCCGGATGCCGCGCTGCTGCGCTCGAGCTCCGCCTGAGCGTTCCGGTTGATGGTTGCCTGGCTCATGCCTCGCTCACGTCCTTCCGTGCTGCTGCCGTTGCGGGCGCGGTTGCCCCCGCCGGGATGCCGTGCTTCTTCCGGTCGAGTGCCTTCTGGGTCTCGGCTGCGGTTCCGTCGGGCTTCTCCGGATCTTCGTCGGCCTTCTCGTCGTCGAGCAGCGCCCACTTCTCGGAGATCCAGGCCTTCGCCTTCTGGATGGGCGTCGGTGGCAGCTCGCGGTGGGCGCCCTTCGAGAAGTGGCGCTCGATGTAGTACTGCGCGATCGAGAGGAGTGTCGTGATGATGGCGTACCAGACGACCGCGACGAGCAGCAGCGGGATGATGCGCTGGTTGCGGTTGTAGATGACCTGCACCGTGTAGAACAGCTCGGGCAGCGCGACAACGAACACCACCGAGGTGCCCTTCACGAGGCCGATGATCTCGTTGAACGCGTTCGGCGTGATGGCGCGGGCCGCTTGCGGCAGGACGATGCGGAAGAAGCGGTACCGGCGCGGGAGCCCGAGCGCAGCGGATGCCTCGAGCTGGCCCTGGTCAACCGAGAGGATGCCGGCGCGGATGATCTCCGCCGAGTACGCGGCCTGGTGGAGCGAGAGGCCGAGCGTCGCCGCAGCGAACGAGGAGATGAGCTGCACGGTCGGGAACTCGACGAGCCAGAAGTCGGTCGTGAACGGCGTTCCCAGCCCGAGCGTCGGGTACAGGTAGCCGAGGTTGTACCAGACAACCAGCTGCACGACGAGCGGCACCGAGCGGAAGAACCAGATGAAGCTCCACGACAGGGAGTTCAGGAGCGGCGACTTCGAAAGGCGCGCGACCGCGAGCAGGGCACCGAGGATGAAGCCGATCGCACCCGAGAGCACCGTCAACTGCAGGGTCAAGATAAGCGCGTTGACGACGATCGGGCTGAAGAAGTACTCAGCGAAGACGTTCCACTCGTAGCGCTGGTTCGTGACGAGCGACCACGCGAACTGGGCGACCGCGAACACCGCGATGGCCGAGAGAATCCACAGCACCCAGTGCTTCGGGTGCACGACCTTGAGATGCTCGCCCGGGCCGAGCGTCTGCACGCGATGGCTCTTCAACGGCTTGGCGTCGTCCGGTGGTGTCGACGAGGTGCTGTCGGTGGTTGGTGCGGTGTCGAGTTGTGACATCGCGTTCTCCTCTCGGCGGACCCTCGGGTCCGAGGGGCTCGCCCTCAGATATGAGGGCATGTCGAGAAGGTAGGGGCACACGGATGCGCGGGCGATGCGCCCTGTTCACGGAACTTCCGAGACGGTCGCGCGGCGCCGCTCTGCGTCACATTCCGTCACGCCGTCGCCAGGTGCGGGGCCAGCGGATGCGGTGCGCGGGCGTGCGCGCACAACGCCCGTCCAGTGCACTCGCAGCGACACTGCAGAGCAGTCTCAGCGCCCCTGTGGGGTGGCGACTCACCCCCGTAAGGGTGGCGACGCAATCCCCGTGGGGTGGTGACTCACCACCTGAAGGCGACACGGCTCAGACGGCGGTGACTCGGATACTCCAGGGCAGCGGGCCGCCGTCGATGCCCGAGGCCTCGGCGACCTCGACCACGATCGGTCCCGGCCCCCAACTGCGCGCCTCGTTGACCGGCAGGTCTGACTCGATGACGTCGAGCACCGCACTGTGCGTGTACACGCGGAGGCTGCCGTACTCGCTCGACGAGACCACCGCCTCCCCTCCGCCGCCGGTGTACAGGTAGAGGCCGGGACCCGCGCCGTCGAGCTCCGTCTCGAACGCCGGAAGCACGTCGATCGTCGAGATCGACACCTCCCACTCGCTGCCCGAGATGATCTGCAGGTTGCTGCTCGCAACCGACTCAGGGTCACGCCCGAGGCCGAGCGCCGCCGCGCCCTCCTTGTTCACGAGCACCTGCCGGGACTCGCCAGGCACCCCGCTACCGAACTGCAGCTCGACCGTGGTCTGCGGGTTCGAGACCGAGAAGGTGAGGTCGCCGACTGCGTCGTAGATGTTGAGCACGGCAAGCTCCTCAGCACCCGCGGGCAGCACGAGGTCGAGGCTCGCCTCGCCGTACCCGCTCACTGGTGTGCCGCTCTGCAGCGTGAACTGCGGCACGGGGTCCGTCTCGACCGCATCCCCCTCGAGGCCGCCCGTCGTCTGCTCGTTGCCTGTCTGCTCACTGCCTGACTGCCCGCCATCTGATGAGCTGGGAAGCCACTGCTGGATTTGGATTCCGGCCGCCCCGACGAAGAGCAGGATGGCGAGGATCGAACTGGCGATGCCCTTCGGCCCCGCGCTGAACCCGCGCTTGATGGGCCCCGCCGCAGCCGCGAGCGCGAGGACCAGCGCGATCCAGAAACCCAGGAACGCGGAGATCACCGCCGCGAGGCCCGCGCCCATCGCGAACCCCGGGCCCAGTGCAGGCTGCCCCATGTGCGCGGCGTTCTTCGCGGCAGGCCCCTTCGCCGCGCGGCTCCTGGGCACCGCGGGTGTCGGATGCACGCCCGGCGTGGGCGTGTTCGGTGTGGGCGTGTTCGGCGTGAGCTGATGCGCGGCGGCGGGGGGCGCCGGCTGGGGGCGATCGGAGGGGCTCGGTGCCGAGGCCAAGGCCTGGGGCTGGGCCGGTGCCTGAGTGGAGCTCGGCTGCGGCCCGGAACTTGGCGCCTGAGTCGGCTGCTGTGCGCGGCGACGCAGCAGCGCTTCGTTTGCGGCACCGTGCGAGTACGCGAGTCCGCGCTGGGCGCCCTCGCCGCTGCGATCGAGGTCGTAGGTGGCGCGTGCGG
Organism: Pseudoclavibacter helvolus; assembly: GCF_049707175.1. Classification (GTDB taxonomy): domain Bacteria; phylum Actinomycetota; class Actinomycetes; order Actinomycetales; family Microbacteriaceae; genus Pseudoclavibacter; species Pseudoclavibacter helvolus_A. The sequence goes on from NZ_JBNAFM010000011.1 coordinate 113,341, forward strand.
CGGTGCTCGTCGCGGCCCGCCCTTCATCGCGCGCGAGCTGCTCAGCAGCCCGCTGCGCATCCCGAGCCGCTTGACCGGCGGCACGCTGCGCATCCTGCGCACGCTGCTCGAGCGCCCGCTGCCCGTCTTGCGCGCGCTGCTCAGCGTCGCGTTGCCCGTCTCGGGCGCGCTGCTCGCGCTCCTGCTCGGTGCGCTCGCTACTGCGAGTCGTTGAGTCTGACCACAGTTGCACGAAGTCTGGCGCCTTGTAGTCGGCCGGCGGCCGGTAGTCGTTCCTGCCTTCGCCCACGTTGCACCCCCTCGTCGCTGTTGCGCTCATTCAACACCACACCCCCGACAGTCTTGTCGTTGCCGCCTCGGCGGGCCTGACGTAGCCTTGTCCTAACATTCTGACCAATAGCCCACCGCGCAGAATCGAGAGCCATGAACGCGAGCCCACGTTCCCGCATCGGCGTCGTTGGATACGGCGCCGGCGGACACCGCTTCCACGTGCCCTACATCCAGGCCGTCGACGGCTGGGAACTGGCAGGCGTCGTCACCCGATCGCCCGAGCGGCGGGCAACCCTCGCGGCCGAGGCACCCGGGGTTCCGGCCTACGACTCGCTCGACGCCCTGATCGACACCGGCATCGACGCCGTGGTCATCACCACCCCGCCAGACACCCGACGCGAGCTCGTGCTCCACGCCCTCGAGCGCGGCGTGCACGTCGTCGCCGATAAGCCGTTCGCGCCGACGGCAGACGGCGCACGCGAACTGCACGCCGCGGCCGAGCGACACGGGCGCATCCTCACCGCCTACCAGAACCGCCGCTGGGACACCGACCTCGTCACCCTCAAGCGGGTCATCGACGACGGTCGACTCGGCGAAATCTGGCGCGTCTCCTCGCGGATGGACCAAAACGACCCGGGCTCGCTCGAGACGGGACCGGCCCACGGGCTACTGCGCGACCTCGGCAGCCACCTGGTCGACCAGATGGCCTTCCTCTTCGGCCCCGTCGAACGCGTCAGCGCGCACCTCGACGTCACCACCGTCGACGGCGTCGACGTCGACTGCGGTTTCGACGTCGCCCTGCACCACGCGAGCGGCGTGTTCTCCCGCGTCGCATCGAGCAAGATCAACCACCTCGAGGGCCGCGAGCTCATCGCCTACGGCGACCTGGGCTCCTACGAGTCGCACATGGCCGACGTGCAGACCGACCAGATCGACGCCGGCCTGCGCCCCGCATCCGCCGCCGACACCTGGGGGCTGGAAGCCGAGGAGCGCTGGGGCGTGCTCCACACGGTCGACGGAAGCACCGCCGTGCCCTCCGAACGCGGCGACTACTCGGAGTACTACCGGTCGCTCCTCGCCGCCGTTCGCGGGGAGGCGGCGCCCCCGGTGCTCGGAGAGCAGGCCGTGCACACGGTCGAGATACTGGATGCGGCTCGCGAGAGCGCACGCACGGGACTCACCGTCGCCATGTGAGTGACGTCGCACCCCCTCCACCCCCGCTACCATCAAGGCACGGGGTGCGACGGCGAGCCAATGGAGGCTCGCCCTTGAAGGGGTAGAGCATGATCCACGGAACTGAATTCAACGGACTGCGCGAGGCGCTCGACGACGTCGAACCAAGCATCCGAATTGGGCTCGAGCGGCTGATCGACGACGTCGACGCGGACGACATCGCAACGCGGGCGCCGCGCGACATCGTGGGGGCAGCCGCCACCATGCGCAGGCTCGCCTCCCGCCGCCAGCCGAACGAGACCCTCATCGCCGTCTTCACGCCGACGCTGAAGGAAGACGGCTGGAGCTCGCGACGCACGATCGTCGACATCTGCACCAGCGACGCCCCGTTCCTCGTCGACTCCGTCACCGCCGCCATCGCCAGGCAGGGCCTCGCGGTCCACCTGCTCGCGCATCCCGTCGTCTCCGTCCGTCGCGACGACAACGGCGAGCTGCTCGAGATGCACACGCACGGCGGCGACCTCGAATCGTGGATCCACCTCGAAGTCGACCGCGTCGCCACCGATGAAGGCCGCGCCGAGCTCGCCGAGCGGCTCCAGAACGTGCTCGCCGACGTGCACGCCGCCGTCGCCGACTGGCGGCCCATGCGTCGCGCGTGCCTCGACCTGGTCACCGACCTGCGCACCGAGCCGCCCGCGAGCGTCACCCAGGAGGAGATCGCGTCGGCGGTCGAGTTCCTGACCTGGCTCGCCGAAGACAACTTCACGTTCCTCGGGTACCGCGAGTACGCACTGGAAACGGATGAGGAGGGCGAGGAGGTTCTGCGCCCGCTGCCCCACACGGGGCTCGGTATCCTCCGCCGGCCGTCGACCGCAAGCACGCACCTCACCCCCGAGGCGCAGCGCACCGCGCGCGAACCCCGACTCCTCACCATCACGAAAGCCAACTCGCGCGCCACCGTGCACCGCGACGTGTACCTCGACTACATCGGCATCCGCAGCTTCGACGAGGCGGGCAACGTCACCGGCGAGCTGCGCTTCCTCGGCATGTTCACCTCGGTCGCCTACGCGGCCTCCGTGCTGACGCTGCCCATCGTCGGCGCCAAGGTGCGGGCCGTGCTCGCCGCATCCGGCCACGCCCCCAACTCCCACTCGGGCAAGGACCTGCTGCAGACCCTCGAGCAGTACCCGCGCGACGAGCTGTTCCAGGACAGCGTCGAGCACCTCCACGCCGTCGCCTCCGAGGTGAGCCGGCTACGGGAACGGCGCCGCTACCGCATCTTCCTGCGCCGCGACGAGTTCGGCCGTTTCGCCTCCGCCCTCATCTACCTGCCGCGCGACCGCTACAACACCACGGTTCGCCTCCGCATCGAGGAGCTCCTGCGCACGACCTTCGACGCCAGCCAGGTCGACCACGCCACCCGCGTGGGCGACTCCCCGCTCGCGCAGCTGCACTTCGTCGTGCGCGCGCCGAAGGGCACGCCGCTGCCCGAAGTCAGCGAGCAGGAGCTGCAGCCCCGCATCGAGCGCGCCATCCGCGGCTGGGACGAGGAGCTCGTCGACGGGCTCCACCGCATCTACGACGAGGAGCAGGCCGCCGAGATCCTCGGCACGTACGCCTCCGCGTTCCCAGAGGGCTACAAAGAGAACATCCCGCCGGAGGACGCGGTTAAGGACATCGCGCTCCTCGAGCAGCTCGACGACGAGACGCCGTTCGCCGTCCACCTCTACGCCCCTGAGCCCGACGAGCCGGGCAAGCGCTACTTCACCTTCGCATCCCACCACGTCTACCCCATCACCAGGGTGCTCCCCGCCCTCACCGACCTCGGCGTCGACGTCGTCGACGAGCATCCGTACGTCATCACCCTGCCGGACGGCACGAACCTGCACATCTCCGACTTCGGCCTCACCGCCCCGTCGGCGGAAGTCTGGAACGACGCCGAGTGGGGCGCAGAGCTCGAGTCGGTGTTCAGCGCGGTCTGGTCGGGCGCCGCCGAGACCGACCGCCTTAACTCGCTGGTGCTGCTCGGCGGGCTCCGCTGGCGGCAGATCGTGATCCTGCGCGCCATCAGCATGTATCTCCGCCAGATCGGCGCGACCTTCTCGGTCGAGTACATCGAGCAGGCCCTCACCGAGAACCCTGCGATCGCCGCCGACATCGTGCGGCTCTTCGAGACCAAGTTCGACCCGCAGCTCACCGGCGACCGCGACCTCGAGCTCGTGACCCTCACCGAGCGGCTGCTCGCCGCACTCGACGACGTCGCGAGCCTCGACCACGACCGCATCCTGCGCTCCATGATCGGCATCGTCGACGCGACCTGGCGCACGAACTTCTACCAGGTGGATGCGGAGGGCAAGCCCAAGCACTGGGTCTCGATGAAGCTCGACTGCACGCGTGTACCGGGCCTCCCCAAGCCGCACCCGATGGCAGAGATCTGGGTGTACTCGCCCGAGGTCGAGGGCGTGCACCTGCGCTTCGGCCGCGTCGCCCGCGGCGGACTGCGTTGGAGCGACCGCCGCGAAGACTTCCGCACCGAGGTGCTCGGCCTCGTGAAGGCGCAGATGGTGAAGAACGCCGTCATCGTGCCCACCGGCTCGAAGGGTGGGTTCTTCGCCAAACAGCTGCCCTCCCCGAGCGACCGGGGTGCGTGGCTCGAAGCGGGCAAGTCGGCGTACCGAACCTTCATCCGCGGGCTGCTCGACATCACCGACAACCGCGAGGGAGGCGAGATCGTGCCACCGACGGACGTGGTGCGCCACGACGGCGACGACCCGTACCTCGTGGTCGCCGCCGACAAGGGCACGGCGTCGTTCTCGGACATCGCCAACGGCATCTCCGAGAGTTACGACTTCTGGCTCGCCGACGCGTTCGCATCCGGCGGCTCGGCCGGGTACGACCACAAGGGCATGGGCATCACGGCGCGCGGCGCATGGGAGTCGGTGAAGCGCCACTTCCGCGAGCTGGGGCATGACACGCAGACCCAGGACTTCACCGTGGTCGGGGTCGGCGACATGTCGGGCGACGTGTTCGGCAACGGCATGCTGCGGTCCGAGCACATCCGCCTCGTCGCAGCCTTCGACCACCGGCACATCTTCATCGACCCGAATCCGGACGCGGCCGCCACGTTCGTCGAACGCCAGCGGCTCTTCGACCTCCCCGGCTCGTCGTGGGACGACTTCGACCGCAGCGTCATGTCCGAGGGCGGTGGCGTCTACCCGCTCACACAGAAGTCGATTCCCGTGACGCCCCAGATGCGAGAGGCGCTCGGCCTCGAGGGCGACGTGCAACGCGTCACCCCGCTCGAGCTAAAGAAAGCGATGCTGCTCGCCCCCGTCGACCTGCTGTGGAACGGCGCGATCGGCACGTACATCAAGGCGAGCGACGAGACCAACGCCGAGATCGGCGACCGCGGCAACGACGCGATCCGCGTCGACGGCCGTGAGCTGCGGCTGAAGGTCGTCGGCGAGGGCGGCAACCTCGGCGTCAGCCAACGCGGCCGCATCGAAGCCGCACTGTCCGGCGTGCGCCTGAACACCGACGCCATCGACAACTCGGCCGGTGTCGGCACCTCCGACCGCGAGGTGAACATCAAGATCCTCCTCGGCGCCGTCGAACGCGACGGGCGCCTCGACCGTGAGGCGCGCAACGAGGTGCTGCGCGCCATGACGGATGAGGTTGCCGCCCAGGTGCTGCGCGACAACTACGAGCAGAACGTGCTGCTCGGCAACTCGCGAGCCAACGCGGCCGAAATGCTGCCGTCGCACAAGCGCCTCATCGCGTGGCTCGAAGAGCGGGACGAGCTCGACCGCGACCTGGAGTTCCTGCCGTCGAACGCCGAAATCAAGCGCCGCGTCGAGGAAGGGCGCGGGCTCACGCGGCCCGAGTTCTCGGTGCTCGTCGCCTACGCGAAGCTCGCCCTCAAGAGCGACCTCGCCTCCACCGACCTGGCCGACGACCCCTGGTTCGCGAACACCCTCGCCGAGTACTTCCCCGCCGAGGTGCGCGAGCAGTACGCCGACGACCTGCACGCGCATCCGCTGCGCCAAGAGATCGTCGTCAACGACGTCGTGAATTCGATGGTCAACCGTGGCGGCATCACGTTCGCCTACCGGGCCGCCGACGAGACGGGAGCCACGAGCGAGGAGATCGCCCGTGCCTACGTCGCCGCGCGCGAAATCTTCGACCTGCGCGGCTTCGTCGTCGAGATCGAGGCGACCGACAACGTCGTCTCGACGGCCACGCAGACCGAGCTGTACCTCGGCTTCCGTCGCTTGCTCGACCGCGCCACGCGCTGGTTCGTGCAGCACCGCCCCGACCGCATCGACGTGGGTGAGGAGATCACGCGCTTCAGCGCCCCGGTCGCGCAGTTCGCGTCGCGGATGGGCGAGCTGCAGCAGGGCGTGGAGCGCGAGCGCTTCGAGGCCCGCGTCGCCGAGTTCGAGGAAGCCGGTGTGCCCCGCTCCCTCGCGCTGCGCGGAGCCGGACTGCTCGAGCTCATGCCCCTGCTCGACATCATCGAGCGCGCAGGCAGCGAAGGCTGGGACCTCGAGGAGTTCGCGGGCGTCTACTACTCGCTCTCGGCCAGGGTCAGCTTCGACGACATGCTCACGCGCGTCACGGCGCTCCCGCAGGACGACCGCTGGGGCTCCATGGCGCGGGCCGCGATGCGCGACGACCTGTACGCCGTCATGGTCGAGCTCGCCGCATCCGTCATCTCCCCGACTGAGCCAGCCGAGCCGGACACCCGGGTCGACGCGTGGATCGCCGAGCTCGGCCCCACCGCGACCCGCGCGCTCGGCGAGGCATCGGATGCGGTGCACGCGGGCGACGACACGGGCCTCGCCACGCTGTCGGTCGCGCTGCGCCGCCTCCGCTCGCTCGTGCGCTGACCCCGGCGGGCGGGGGTTGGCGCGCCCGCCCCGCCGGCCGCGCCCACCCCGCCGGCCGCGAAAGTTGTGGCTAAGTGCTCTTGCCGACGTTCCCGAGAGCAATAAGCCACAACCCTGCGTGCGGATCCGGCCCCGGCGCATCCACCTTCGGATGAGGTCGAAACCTGCGGATCGGCTCGAAGACTGCAGATCGGCTCGAGGGTTGTAGCTAAGTGTCGTTGCCGACGATCTGGACGACACAGTGCCACAACTCTGTGCGTTCTTGTGAAGCAGGGGGCGCGGGGGGTGTCCCTATGGTTCTTGTCAAGCGGCAAGGGCTAGGGGCGGTTGGTAGATGGTGCCGTCTCGGAGCATTGCGTAGAGAACGTCGCAGCGTCGTCTCGCGAGGGCGATGAGGGCTTGGTTGTGGCGCTTGCCCTGCGCGCGTTTCCGGTCGTAGTAGGACCTCGAAACCGGGTCTCTGAGCGCGGCGAAGGCTGACAGGAACAGAGCCCGTTTCAGGATCTTGTTCCCGCGCCGGGAGGCGTGCTCGCCCCGGATCGAGGACCCGGAACGTCTCGTGACGGGCGCGAGACCTGCGTAAGACGCGAGGTGACCGGCTGACGCGAATGACTTCCCGGCGACCTCGGTGAGGAGCCTCGCTGCGGTCCTGACGCCGACTCCCGGCATGCTCGTCAGGACCGGCGATGCGGGTGCGCGTCGACGAGCCGCTCAACCTCGACCGCGATCTCGGCCCGCTGCGTGCGGAGGTCCTCGAGCTGCTTCGCGAGGCGCGGCAACACGAGGCTCGCGGCGTTCGTGCCGACGACCACGACCGTCTGCTCGGAGAGCGCCTGCATGATCTCGCCCGCGAGGCGTTTGCCCATGCGCGGCGCGAGCTTCACGAGTCGGTTTCCGAGACGCGCAGGTCCGAGCTTCGCGAGATCGGCCGGAGCGGGATGCCGTTGCAGGAGATCAACGACCGCTGGGTGATCGAGGTGTGGCCCCAGGACCCGTTCGAGCGCGGGATGGATTTGCGTGAGCAGACCGCGGATGCGGTTGCTGGTCGCGGTCACTTGTCCGGCGAGGTCGTCATCGAAGCCGCAGAGCATGCTCAGTTCCGCGACCTGTTCGTCCGCGAGCTGGATTGATCTGAGGGCGTGCGGGAGGGTCCGGGCGGCTTCCGCGATGATGGCCGCGTCTCTCGCGTCGGTTTTGGCTTCTCCCGCGTGGAGGTCCGCGATGCGGCGCATCGCGAGCCCCGGCAAGTAGCCGACGAGGACGCCCGCGTCCTGCGCGACCGCGATCGGCAGCGCCCCGATCGTGGCCGGCTGATCGACCACGAACAGCAGCGTCCCGTGGCCCTTCAACCCGTCGATGAGCGAGCGCAGCTTGCCCTCGTCGTTGGGCAGCGCCTTGTCGAACAAGCGCTTCCCGGCGCGGTCGATCGCGACCGCGTGATGCTCACCTTTGCCGACATCGACACCGATGAACACGTCGACGCTGTCGTGCCCGATGATGCTGGATTCCATCAACCCTTCCCCTCTCCGAACTCGGTTGCAGTGCTGGCCGAACCAGAAGCGGCGGAGCTCGACATCCACGTTACGAACGACACTCAGACGAGTCCGGGCCCTGTCCCTATCAGCGATTCCCCTGCCGCCAAACCAGGCTCGGTGACAACATCCCCCAGATCATCAACGACAGGGGGCAGGAATCATGCCGAGCCCGGGATGGCCAACACCCTCCAAGGATCACTCCTCAACCGGGTAGGAAGAAAGTAACGGGGGGGCGGCGTCAGTCTCGCGTCGTGATGACGAGTGTCGAGACGGTCGCGAGCATCACGAGCTGCGCCTCGCGGATCATCGCCCCGAGCTCGCCCGCGACGGCCGCCGAGTCGACAAGCTCCTCGGCCCGCTTCGAGATGGATGCGCGGTCGAGGTCAGGGAACACGCGCGGCAGCACCCGCACTGCGTGGAGCAGCGCGACCGCTGCGGCGACGCGGTCGTTCTCGCGCGGCTCGGCCTCGCTCGTGAGCAACGCGCGCGCCTCCGCCTGGATCGAGTCTTCGAGCTGCGCGTTCTCCCCGCGCGGCCACCGCTCCGAGAACGTGCCGCCGAGGAACTTCTTCTCCTCGTGGCCGAGCACCCCGGCATCGACGAACTCCTCGGCGATGCCCTCCTTCAGCTTCGTGGCCTCCGACTTGGGTCCGCCGAAGCCGACGATGAGCTTGACCGCCGAGTCGGGCTTGCGTCCGACCGCCGTCTCAACGAGCGCTTCGAGGTCGGCGTCGGCGCCGGCCGGATCGAGCGGCTGCCCAACCGCGACGAACGTGCCGGGCTTCGCGTCAGCATCCACCCCCGGCTCGGTCTCTGCTGGTCCCGCGATGCGGAGCCTGCCGACCATGATGAGCTCGATGAGGCCGGCCGCCGACAGCACCTGCGCCAGCGCAGACCTGTCGATGAGCGGCCTTCCCGTCTCGTCGTCGAGAGCCAGCAGGAACACGGCCTGCGGCACGGTCACGGTCACTTCCCCTGTGGTGTCCATGACCCGACGCTAGGGAACAAGGCTGAAGGTCCCCTCCGCCCGGGCTGGCCGGCTGGCTGACGTACCGGCCACAGTCCCTACGAGAACTTCCGACCTTCGTCGCGCTTGTAGAAGAACACCGCGAGGAAGCCGAGCACGGCCGTCCAGGCGAGCAGTCCGAAGAGCGCCCACAGCGGGAACTCCCGACCGGAAACCACTGCGACGACGACCTCGCGCGCCTGCCGCACGGGCAGCACCTTCGAGACCGCATCCAGCCAGCCCGGGAACATCATCGGCGGCAGGAAGAGGCCGCCGCCGAACGCGAGCAGGAACATGAGCACCTGCGTGATCGCGATCGCCGCCTTCGGACCCGCAGTCGTGCCGACGATCGCGCCGATCAGCGCCGACGGGATGGCAGTGAGCACCACCGCGACGAGACCCAGCACCACTTGCATGCCGGTCGGCGCCGCGGCCGTGAAGAGGCCACCCACGATCAGTAACGGGATGATCGCAACCGTCGCCATGACAAGCGTGCTGATCACGAGCCCCGCGATGCGCGCCGATGGCTTCCCCGGCAAGGTGCGCAGGTACGGCACCCACGGCTTGGAGCGCTGCTCCGCGAGGTCCAGCCCGAGGCTGAAGAGTCCGTTCGTCATGAACGCGAACACGATCATCGACGCGACCGCCTGCGTCGCGATGACCGGGTCCTCCGCGATCGCGCGCTGCGGCAGCACGAAGAAGCAGAACGCGAGCGTCGGGAACACGAGCGAACCGATGACAGCGATGGGCACGCGCCCCGTCTCGATGAGCGAGTACTTGACGTGCGTAGCAACGAGGCCTGCGGTGGACATGGTCATCAGCTCCTGTTCTGGACGTTCTGGGTCATCGCGAGGAAGGCCTCCTCGAGCGTCGCGCCACGCACCGTCAGATCGGCGAAGGGGGCACCGGATGCGACGAGCGCGCGGATGAACGCGTCCGAGTCGCGCACGAGCGCGGTCACGAGACCCGCGTCCGCCGTCTCCGTCAGCGCATCCGCGTCGATGGCCCGGATGCGCGCCGCATCCACGCCACGCATCGTCACGCGCCTGCGCGAGACGCTGCCCACGACCGAGGCCAGGCTGCCGTCGGTGATGACATTGCCGTGGTCGATGACCACGACGCGCTCCGCGAGCTGCTCGATCTCCTCAAGGTGATGGCTCGTGACGATGACGGCGCAGCCGGCGCGATGCTTGGCGCGCAGCGCGTCCCACAAGCTGCGGCGCGCGTCGACGTCAAGGCCAGTCGTGGGCTCGTCAAGGAGCACCAGCTCGGGGTCGCCGACGAACGCCAGCGCGACCGCGAGCCGCCGCTGCTGGCCACCCGAGAGCGAGCCGCACTGCTTCTTCAGCAGCGGGCCGAGGTCGAACGCATCCACCAGCCCGCCCCGTGCGGCCGGCTTCGGGAAGTGGGCCGCGACGTAGTCGAGCACCTCCCCCACCTTGAGTGCTTCCGGCAGCGCGCTCGCCTGCGGCGTCGACCCGACGCGGGTTCGTGTGCGGACGTCGAGCGGGTCGCCGCCGAAGAGGCGCACCGTGCCGGTCGTCGGCGAGCGGAGGCCGAGGAGCAGGGAGAGCAGCGTCGTCTTGCCCGCCCCGTTCGGGCCGAGCAGGCCGACGCACTCGCCGGCCGCGACATCCAGGGAGACACCATCGAGCGCCAAGTTCGGACCGAACCGCTTGGCGACGTCGTCGACCTCGACGATGGTAGGCCGTGTGGTGGCGGGCTGTGCATTCATGTCATCCCCCGAGGAGTTTCAAGAGCGCCGTCCGGTAGCTGCGAAACGCGGCTCGACCGGCAGGGCTGATGGTCAGATAGGTGACGGGCTTGCGGCCCGCGAAGGCCTTGTCGATGACGACGTAGCCGGCATCCTCGAGCTTCGAAAGGTGCGTCGTGAGGTTGCCCGCCGTCATGTCAAGCAGGCTCCGCAGCTTCGAGAAGGTCATCTCGTCGCCGTCGTCGAGGCTCTCGGCGAGCGTCGTCATGATGCGGAGCCGCGCTGGCGCGTGGATGATCGGGTCGAAGTCAGTGTTGGCGTCGCTCATGCGCGCGCCCCGCCCTCGGGGACCGGCGTCCGCGCGCCGGGCTCGCTCGAGATGACTCCCGCGCGCAGCAGCACGATGAACGTGACGAAGATGAGCGGTCCTGCAGTGCTGTAGATGAGGTAGTGGGTTGGCGCCCCGAGCGCGGTTGCGACGACTGCAAGCACGACGACCGCGACCCCCAGCGCGAACTGGGCGCCGGAGCGAGACATCGCCGCGCCCGCCATGTAGAGCACGCCGATCGTGATGACGAAGATGCCCGGCATGAGGAGCGGGGCGAGCGCGGGGTCTTGCACGTGCCGCAGCAGCGACGCGGCGAAGAACCACGCGCCCATCATCGAGATCGACCAGGAGAAGCCGTAGAGGGTGCCGGCGGTGTTGCTGCGGCCGCGCATCCCCCGCCCCATCGAGACGCCGCAGACAACCGAGACGATGACGCCGACGATCATGAGCGAACCGAAGATGATGAAGGCCGTCGCGGTCGGGATGCGCAGGATCGGACTCGCGCCGCCGTCCTCCGCGCTCCACAGCGCTTGGAAGCCGACGAACCACGCGACGGCCCAGGTGCCGAGCAGGATGTACAGCGCGCGGTCCAAGCGCGTGCGCGTGGTGCGCTGCTGGTCGCGCATGAGAGCGAGCATCTCGCTCGGCGTGAGCGCTGCCTCGCCGTCCTGCGCCGCTGCCGGCGTTGGCGTGGCATCTGCGGGGATCGAGCGTCCGTTGGTGTCCATGCAAAGTAGTTTGCGCTACAAACTTGTTTGCGTCAAGCGCGGGGGCTGGGAGATAGCCTGGATCTCATGCGCATCGCCACCTGGAACGTCAACTCCATCCGGGCCCGCTCGGGCCGAGTCATCGACTGGATGGTGCGCGCCGACATCGACGTGCTCGCGATGCAAGAGATCAAGTGCAAGCCGGAGCAATTCCCGCGGGAGGTGTTCGAGGAGGCCGGCTACGAGCTCGAGATCCACGGCCTCAGCCAGTGGAACGGCGTCGCCTTCGCAAGCCGCCTGCCCATGAGCGACCCCGAGATCACATTCGCCGACATGCCAGGCTTCGGCAAGCCCACCCCGGAAGGCACGCTTCCCCTCGAAGCACGCGCGCTCGGCGTCACCGTCGAAGACGTGCGCCTCTGGTCGCTGTACGTGCCCAACGGCCGAGACCTCGCCAACGACCACTACCCGTACAAGCTCGCCTGGCTCAAAGCCCTGCTCGCCGACATGGGCACCTGGCAACAGGCGCATCCAGACACCCCGCTCGCCCTCATGGGTGATTTCAACATCGCCCCGCTCGACATCGACGTGTGGGACATGGCGGCGTTCGTCGAATCCACACACGTGTCCGCACCGGAGCGCGCCGCGTTCGAGGCGTTCCTCGAAGCCGGCTTCGTTGACACGGTCCGCTCACGCGGCGTCGAGGGCTACACCTACTGGGACTACAAGGCGCTCCGCTTCCCCCGCAACGAGGGCATGCGCATCGACTTCATCCTCGGCAACCAAGAGTTCGACGACCTCGTCGTGGATGCATCCATCGAACGCGACGAGCGCAAGGGTGACGGCCCGAGCGACCACGTTCCGGTCGTCGTGGAACTCGACCTCGAGACGTCCCTCGACGACGACCGCCCGATGATCTTCTAGGGCCGCCGCGGCCGCGCCGCCGGCCGCGGCCGCCCGAGTCTCGGGATGGGTTCCTCACCTCGGGATGGCTTGCAACCCATCCGGAGATGAGAAAGCCATCCCGAGACTGCTCAGCCCTCCGGAAGCTCGAACTCCTGCGACTCGTCCCACGGCTCGGTCCAGCCAAGGCGGTTGAAGATGCCGTCGAGCAGCATCGCCGTGAAACCCCACACGAGATGCTCGCCGCTGGCGTTCCGCACCATGAAGCCGGGTCCGCGCCACTCCTCACCGTCGCGCCGCAGCACCGTAACGCCCCGGTTCGCGGGGTCGAGCAGGTCGGCGACCGGCGCACGGAACACGGCGGCCGACTCCGCCTCATCGACCACGCCGACTTCGGAAGCGCGGCGCCACCAGGCGAGCACCGGCGTCACGAGATGGCGCGAGTAGGTCAGCGGCACGGGCTCGAGCGGGCCGAGCACGTCGATGCCTTCCGGGTCCAGGCCCGTCTCCTCGACGGCCTCGCGCAGCGCGGCGGCCACCGCATCCCGGTCCTCGGCGTCGACGCGCCCGCCAGGGAACGCGACCTGCCCCGGGTGCGAGCGCAGCGTCGACGCACGGGCGAGCAGCAGCACGTCGAGGTCGCGGGACACCGCCCCGGCCTGCGCGTCGCGGTCGCTGGGCAGCGAGTCGAGCATCCCGAACAGAATGAGGACGGCCGCCGAACGCGAGACGCGCACGAGCCGCTCATCGACGGGCGAGAGCGGCACGGCCGGCTCGAGGCCCGCCGCCGCACCAGCCGCGAGCTCGGTCAGTTGCGCAAGCGCGGCCTTCGTCGTTGATTCGGGATGCACCGCTTCAGCGTACGCGGGACATCCCCTTCGTCTCGGGATGACTTCCTCACCCACACTCCCGACTCGGGATGGGTTCCTCACCCACACTCCCGACTCGGGATGGGTCCCTCACCCACACTCCCGACTCGGGATGACTTCCTCACCCACACTCCCGTCTCGGGATGACTTCCTCACCCACACTCCCGTCTCGGGATGGGTTCCTCATCTCGGGATGGGTTGCAACCCATCCCGAGATGAGGAACCCATCCCGAGACGTGGAGCAGGCAGCGCCGACGCGCGCGGTGCCGACGCGCGCGGTGCCGACGAGCGCGGTGCCGACGCGCGCGGTGCCGACGCGCGCGGTGCCGATGAGCGCGGTGTCTGCGCGCGCCTGCGCCTAGAGCGCCCCGCCGGCAGCGGCAGGCGCATCCGCATCCTGGCCACCGTCACCGACCGTCTCGCGCGCGATGAAGTTCTCGATGTCGAAGAGGTTGTCGCCGGCGCGCTTCGCGATGGTGACGAGCGTCGACATGGAGGCGACCTCCTCGACCTGTTCCTTGAGGAACCACAGCATCGCCTGCTCGCCGAGCGCGTCGCCCTCGTCGCGAGCCGCGCGGAACAGCGCCTCGATCTGCGACGTCACCTGCTTCTCCTGCTCAAGCGCCAGCGCGATCGGTTCGACGACGTCGGCGAAGTCGGTCTGCGGTGCGGCGACGCCGGGGATCGTGACGCCCAGGTCGCGGTCGAGGCGGTACTGCACGAGCATCATCGCGTGGTTCCGCTCTTCGACCGACTGCTGGTAGAAGTGCGCCGCGAGCTGCGGAAGGTCGTGGTTGTCGAACCAGACGGCGATCGCGATGTATTGCTGCGACGCCGAGAACTCGTTGCCGATCTGGGTGGTCAGAAGCTCATTGAACGTTGGGGTAGTCACGCCACAACGCTACTGCTGGGGGCTTTCGCGTGGCGGTCAGGTTTCGCCGACGCGCGGAAGGTCCAAACGGCGAGGGCGACACCCGTCGCGGCCGCGAACGGCAGGCAGGCGACCACGAAGGCATCGCCGATGATCGCGCCCGTGCTCCCCCAATACTTCGTCTGGTCGGCATCCACTCCGATGCCCGCGACAAGACTGTTCACGATGACGGCCACGCTGAGAGCCGCGCAAGCGGAGGCCGCCACGACAGCGACCGACGCGACCCACAGCAGCGACGGGCGCAGGCTCAACGCGATGGCCCTCGCCACGTCGAGCGCCAGCCACACGCCGAGCAGCACCGCCGCGGCGATGCCCGAGTATGCGACGGCGATGAGCGTAGCGGCGAGGCGTGCCCCCTCGGCCGAGTCGCGAGCGACGCTGGATGCGGCTGCCGCGCCAGGGAAGACGAGCAGCATGTAGGCGAGGAAGCCGGCGAGGACCGCGAGCAGCCCCGCCCGCAGCGCGACCCGCCACAGCCAACCCCGCTCGGCGCCCCTGCGTAGTGTTCCGCCGCTCGCTCTCCCCATGCCGCAACGCTAGGGGCAGGCGGGCTCAGCGCCAAACGACGCGAGGGCGCTGACGCCCGAAAGCTAGGCTTGTGTGAAACTCCGGAGGCTGCATGAGCGACGCACACGACCACGACGAGATCGGCGTGGGCTCGGTGGACCGCGAGATCGACCCGGCCACCGCCGGCCCGCATCCGGGCGACCTTGAACGAGCCATCGCCGCGCAGGTGCGCGCGTACCGGCTCGCGTCCGGCACTTCCGTGGCCGAGATGGCCGACCGGGTCGGCATCTCGAAGGCGATGCTCTCGAAGATCGAGAACGCACTCACCTCCTGCAGCCTCACCACGCTTGGCCGCCTCGCCCACGGCCTCGACGTGCCCGTCACCGCGCTCTTCCGCGGCGTCGACTCCGACCGAGAAGCCGTGTACGTGCCCGCCGGGCACGGCGCGCAGATCGTTCGCCGCGGATCCCGGTCCGGCCACCTCTACGAGCTGCTCGGCGCCCTGCGCGGGCAGCACAAACGCATGGAAGCCGTCCTCGTGACCCTCACCGAAGCGAGCGAGGTCTTCCCCCTCTTCCAGCACCCGGGCACCGAGCTGCTCTACATGCTCGAGGGCCGCATGGTCTACGGGCACGGCGATTCCCACTATGAGATGGGGCCAGGCGACACCCTCCAGTTCGACGGTGAAGGGCCACACGGGCCCGAAGAGCTCATCGAGCTGCCCGCCCGCTTCCTGTCCGTGACTGCATACGGAGACCGCACGGAGAGTTGATGCCCGGGTGCTACCTTGGCGCGCACAACGACTCGAGCACCAGCCAGGGGGACCCATGGAACAGCCCGACCGCATCCCGCACGCCGACGCCACCGAACCGCAGCCGTTGCTCGCGGAAGACCTACTGCTTTTGCTCTTCAACCCGAACGACGGGAGCATCGGCGGCGAAGGCACGCTCTTCTACGTGCTCGGCGGGGCGGTCGTCACCGAGCTGGCGCTGCACGATCAGGTCGTGATCGAGAAGGCCGGACTTCGCGGCACCCTCGTGCTCTCCGTCGGCGACACCCCGCCAGACGACGAGATTCTCCGCGCGGCGTGGGAGTACTCGAACGACAAGCGCCGCGAGGTTCAAGGGATGCTCGCCGCCATCGGACCGAACCTGCGCGGCCAGCTGCTCGAGAGTCTCGTCTACGGCGGTGACCTCGTGCGAGAGAAGGGGAAGACGTTTGGGTTTATCCCGAAGACAACGCTCCGCGAGGGAGACACGGGGCGCCGTGCTGCCCTCATGAGCCGAGTCCAGGCTGTGCTGATCGACGGAGCCGAGCCCGATGCTCGCACCGCGGCTCTCGCGGGGCTCCTCTCCGCGAGCGGCGCCCTGCCGACCCTCTACCGGGAAATCCCGTGGGACACCGAGGTCATCAACCGCGCCAAGGCTCTCGAAGCCGGCGACTGGGGAGCCGCTGCCGCGAGCTCCGCCGTCGCACGCACCATGAACGCGATCACCATCAACGCCGCAGTTGCCGCGAGCGTCGCCGCGAACGCGGCCAATAGCTAGCCGCCGGAGCCGGTCTCGCGGCGGTTTCGGGATGGCTCCCTCATCTCTGGATGGGTTGCAAGCCAGCCCGAGATGAGAAAGCCATCCCGAGTCGGATTACGGACGTCCGCCGAGGTTCTCGACCGCGGCGACTTCCGGGGTGTGTGCGGATGCTGGTGCCGGAGCCGAGGCCGGCGTCAGCCGCTCGCGCCGCCGCTTCAGCACAATCGACAGCGTCGTGAGCGCGAGGGCCGCGACGAGCCACACGCTGAGCATCCCGTACGCCTCCCCGATACCGATCGACCCTCCGGCGACCAGCGAACGGAACGCGGTGACCGCGTAGTTCAGCGGCAGCCACGAGTGGATGAGCTGGAAGAACGCGGGCGCCGTCTCGACCGGGTAGGTGCCGCCGGCGGACGAGAGCTGCAGCACGATCATGATGAGCGCGAGGAAGCGTCCGGGAGGGCCGAGGAGCGCGTTGAACGCCTGGTTGACGGCGACGAAGGTGACGCTCGTGAGCAGCGCCAACGCGACGAGGCCGAGCATGTTGGCGGGTTCAAGGCCCAGCCCGAAGCGCACGACCGTGAGCATGAGCAGGCTCTGCGCGGCACCGAGTAGCGCGCCTGGCGCGAAGCTGCGCAGGGCGACGACGATCGCCGGCTGGCGCCCGAGCACGAGCCGCTCCCGAAGCGGCGGGAACATCAGGTAGAAGGCGAGCGCTCCGACCCACAGGCCGAGCGTCATGAAGTACGGCGCGAGGCCGTAGCCGTAGGCGGGTACCTCGTTGAGTCGGTGCTTCGTGATTTCGACGGGCGTCGAGGTGACCCCGGCGAGGTGGTCTGCCTGCGCATCCGTGTAGCTCGGGATGTCGGTGACCCCGTCGTCGAGGCCGTCTGCGAGGGTCTTGCTGCCGTCGGCGAGCTGCGTGATGCCGTCGTTCAGTTCCGTGCCGCCCGATTCGGCGTCTGCTGTGCCGTCGGCGAGCGTCGTGGCGCCCTGCTCGAGCTGCGTGGCGCCGCTGGCGAGCTGTGGTGTGGACGCTGCGAGCGTGGCTGCGCCCGCAGAGAGCGTCTGCGTGCCCGCCGCGAGGGTGGATGCGCCGTCCGCGAGGTCCTGCGTGCCGGTTGCGAGGGTGGATGCGCCGTCCGCGAGGTCCTGCGTGCCGGTCGCGAGCGTGGATGCGCCGGTCGCGAGCTGCTCGGTGCCGGAGGCGAGCTCCGCGGACTTCGTGGAGGCAGTGGAGACGGCGGTGACGAGCTCGTTGACCTTGCCGCTGAGCGGCGAGACGTGCTCGACGAGCTGGCTGGCTCCGGTCGCCAGCGTCGCCGACCCTGACTGCAGATCCTCTGCGCCGGTGGCGACCTGCTGCGCGCCGGAGTCGACCTGCGCGACCCCGGCCTGAAGCGCGGAAAGCCCAGTGCCGTCCGCCGCGTCGCCGACCAGCGCCGTCGCGCCGGAGCTGAGGTCGCCAGCCCCCGCATTTACCGTCTGCCCGGCCACCGAGAGCTGGCTCAACGCAGCCTTGCGTGCCTCGTCAGAGAGTGAGTCGTAGTTGGCGAGGAGCGAATCGAGGCCCGCGCTGAGCTGGGCCGTGCCCGTGGCGAGGGTCGACGCTCCGGTATCCAGCGACTGGCCGCCCGCGAGCGCCGCATCCGCCCCCGCCGCGAGCAGCGAGCTGCCGTCGGCAACCGACCTGGCGCCGGATGCGAGTTCGGCCGCCCCGCTCGCCACGGTCGTGGCCCCGTTGTCCAGCCCTGTCGCGCCGGTCGTGAGTTCGCTGATGCCCGTCGGGAGTGCGGAAGTCTGCGAGTTCAACTCTGCAAGGCCCGCGCTGAGGAGCTGCACCCCGGAGCTTGCCTCCGACAATTTTGTGTTCAGCTGTTGCGCTCCGCCGTTGGCCTCCGTCGCGCCCGTGCTGAGCTGCTGAGCGCCCGCGTTCGCGGTTGCCGCGCCCGCGCTGAGCTCTTGCGCACCCGAGTTGGCGGTCGCGAGGCCCGTGTTCAACTGCTGCACACCAGCATCCACCTGCGTGGCACCCTCGGCGAGGGTCGCGCTGCCGTCGGCGAGCGCAAGCCCACCCTCGCGCAGCTGCCCGAGCCCGACGACCAGCTCACCGGAACCGGTACGTGCCTGCTCGGCGCCGTCGTTGAGGTCGTTCGCGCCGTCGGCCGCCTCGGAGATGCTCTCGTGGATGTCCGTGAACCCCACGTAGACGTTGCGCAGGTACTCGTCGGAGACCTCCGCCGCGAGCTCATCGGCGACCGTTGTGCCCACCGTGGACGCGATGTTGCCGACGATGATGTTCGCGCCGTCGTTCGTGGTGATCGACAGGCGTGCGATCGCCGCACCCAGTGGGTCGTCGCCGCCAGCAGAAACCGCCGCGGCCGAGAAGCCCGCCGGGATGTCGAGCACCGCGAGCACCTTGCCCGACTCGAGGGCGCTCTGCGCATCTTCCGCCGTCATCTCGTGCCAGCTGAAGTTGTTCGACTCCGCGCTGTCGACGAGCTTCTCGGTGAGCGTCGCCCCCAGGTCGACGGGCTCGGCGGGCGCCCCGTCGCTCGATGAGGCGGGGGTCGCGGGCGTTGCGGGCTGGTCGCTGTTCACGATGGCCGCGTTGATGTGGTCGAGGCGGTGCGTTGGGTCCTCGTTCGACCAGATGAGCGAGCCCGCGTAGATGAGGGGAATGAGCGCGATGCCGACGATGACGATGAGCGTCCGCCGGTGCGTGCGCACAAATTCGGGGAGGGAGAAGGAACGCATGGAGTGGGGATCCCTAAGAGCGAACGTGCTCGACGCGGAGGGCGTCAAGCTCGGCGACAGTCGCGCCGGAGGATGCAAGAAGCAGGGCGGAGAGGCGCTCGACGAGCTCGTCGATGGATGCGCGTGCATCCGCCGAGTTCTCGCTCCCCGCCTCGGAATCGGCGGCGGCGAAGAGCCAGCGCGTGACGTGCCACATGGCACCGGCGGCGAGGAACTCGGCGCGGTCCTGCGGTGTGTCCGGGCCGGGGCGGCGGCGGATGACGGGTCCAAGCGGCGACGACTCGAGGAGCCTCGTGGCGAGGTAAGAGATGACGTCGCCCGTGAGGAGGCCGAAGCTGGTCTCGAGCGCGGCCCGGTAGAAGGGGGCGTCGGCGGCGAGCTCGTGGAGCAATGCGCGCAGCGTTCCGCGCACGAACATCGGCCACGACGGGTCATCGCCGAGGCTCGGGATGCGCTCGAACGCCGCCTGCAGCCGGCGGAGGGCGGCCTCGCGGATCAGCGCGGCGGTGTCGTCGAAGTGCTTATAGAACGTCGGGCGACTCACGCCGGCCCGGCCGACGATGTCGGTGATGCTCAGCTGGGCGGCGTCGCTTCCTCCGTCGAGCAGCTCGACGACGGCGGCGATGAGGGCCGCCCGCGAACGGACGAACCTCGCGTCTTCCTGGGTCATTGCTCTCCTCGATCGCGTCTAATTTACAAATGTAAATTAGCACGATCGGGTGAGAGTGCAAGAGGGAGGGAGCCAGAGTCGGAGCATTAAGGGCGCATCGACGCCGAGGCGAAGTCTTGTGTGACCAGCAGGAGTGCAATAACGCAGGGATCCGGGCTTAGGGGCCCGAAACAAGGCCACATTGCACTGCGAGTGGTCAGAGTCGCTCGGCAGGAGCGGCCAGGTGCGCACGCCCGGCGCCGGCGCACGCGCCGGGAACTACCGCAGCACGCGCCGAGTGAAGTCGTTCGCGAAAACACCGTTCGGGTCGTAGCGCTCGACGAGCTTCCTGAAGTCACCGAAGCGCGGGTACCGTTCGGCGACGGCGACCCGCTCGTCGAACACCTTTCCCCAGTGCGGGCGACCGCCGAGGGGCTCGAAGATCTCGTCGAGCAGCGGCAACAGTTCGGCGACCTCAGGGTCCTGCTTCCACGTGAAGTGCAGGCCGACGGCGTCGTTGCCGTGCATCGGGCTGAGCCACAGCTCGTCACGCGCGATGGTGCGCACCTCGTTCACCAGCAGGTGCGGGCGAATGTGGTCGGCGATCCCCGCGAGCGCGAGCAGCGCATCCGGTGCCCGCAGCCGCGGGATGAGGTACTCGCTCTGCAGCTCGGCCCCGTTGGACGGCTGGAACTCGAGCTTGAAGTGCGGGAGTCGCTCGTACCAGGGGCCGGCGACGCCGAACTGCTTACTGCAGGCTTCAGCCGAGACGCCGCGGATGGGGTGCATCGCCTCGGTTGCGGGTGCCGCTCCGTAGAAGTCGCCCTGCGCGAGTTCGCTCGCGAGCTGCTTCACCCATACCTGGTCGATGACCTCGGTCTCGGCCCACGTCGTGAAGGCGCTCACGCTGTAACCGGCACCCGTGATCTCGTCGAAGTTCTCGAGCAGGGCGGCGAACGGCAGGTGCTCGAACACCCGCTGCCGAACTTCGAAGTGCGGCACGACGTCGAGGCGGATGCGCGTGACAATGCCGAGGGCGCCGAGCGACACCACCGCCCCGTCGAAGCCCTCGTCTCCGCGTTCGAGCACCACAACCTCGCCGTCGCCGGCGACGAACTCGATCGCGGCGACGGCTGCTGCGAGGCTCCGGTTGGTGTTGCCAGAGCCGTGCGTGCCCGTCGCCACCGCGCCGGCGATCGAGATGTGCGGGAGCGACGCGAGGTTCGCGAGCGCGAGGCCGTGCTGCGCGAGGTCGATGGCCAGCTCGCCGTAGCGAGTGCCGGCGCCGATGGAGATCCAGCGACGATCCTCGTCGATCCGCAGCGGACTGCGCAGGCCCCTGGTCGAGATCCGCACACCGCGAGTGTCGGCGATGCGGTTGAACGAGTGCCCGCTGCCGAGCGCACGCACCTGCTTCTCCTCAGCGACCGCTGCCCGCACCACGTCACTCACCTCGGCTGTGCTCGTCGGTGTGGCGACGTGCTCTGCCTCGAAGGTGATGTTCCCTGCCCAGTTGGAGGTCACTGCGGCCCTGCTTTCTGCGTCATTGCTCGCGGCGCTGCGAAGTGGATGCACCGCCGACCAGGATACGGGGCAGGGCGTGTCCAACATGAGTGCGATATTGGGCCGTTCCGGTGCCCGACGCCGAGAAATCGTCAATTTTGCACTGATGTTGGACCGGCAAGCGCGGGTTGGCGGCGCCGCCTCCGGACGCCTATGCTCGCGACCATGCGGATTGTCGTCTCCGGAACACACGCCAGCGGCAAGTCCACCCTCATCAGCGACTTTGCGATCGCGCACCCGGAGTACACGGTCTTGTCAGACCCGTTCGACGAGCTGCTGGATGACAGCTTCGGCGGGCTCGACGCCAGCCTCTTCAGTCGGCAGCTGGACGTCGCCGCACGGCGGCTCACCGAGTATGCGGCGGTTTCCGATCTCATCGCCGAACGCGGGCCCCTCGACTTCCTCGCCTACCTGCGCGCCCTGGTGGAGCTCGGCCGAATCGGCGAATCGACCCTGGCGCTCGAGCGTGCGGCCGCCGTCACGCAGCGAGCGACCGCGCAGATCGACCTCCTTGTGGTCCTGCCACTCGTGGACAGCGACGAAATCCTGGTCGGCGATGACGAGGACCGCGAGCTTCGCCTCGCGATGAACGACGCACTGCTCGACTGCGTCGCCGAGCCTGAGCTCGCCGGACCTCACGTCGTCGAGATCGCTGGCTCCAGGGCGCAGCGCCTCGCGCAACTCGACGAAGCTCTCCGCCGCCTCTGAACACCCAGGTGATGCCCTCCGCCGCGGCGGAACACTCAGAGTGACGCCCTCCGCCGCGGCGGAACACTCAGAGTGACGACATCGACCGCAGGCGCCCGAATCTCCCCCGACACTGCTCCACGTCACTCTGGCTGTCACCAACCCGCGCCACCGGCCTGACTCGCCGCACCGACGCCCTGCGGGGAGCGAACCGCCTGAGCTTCACCGTGCAGCGCCGGCCAAACGACCGGCTCCGGCCCGGCCCGGCCCCGGCCCCAGCTCCGGCTCCCGGCCCCGGCTCGGACTCCGGCCCCGGCTCCGGCTCCGGCTCCGGCTCCGGCCGAAGCCGCCAGTCAGAGTGACGACAGCGGCAGATGCGCGCCCGATCGAAGCAGATCCCGCCCCACGTCACTCTGACTGTCAGCGTCGCCGAGACCTCAGTACTGTTTCCCCGGAATCCAGGTGGTGCCGGCGAGCGGTACGTTCGCCATGGCCGCAGATTCAACGGTCAGCGCGACGAGGTCTTCCGGCTCGAGGTTGCGAATGTGGGATTTGCCGCAGGCGCGGGCGATGGTCTGCGCCTCCATGGTGAGCACCCGCAGGTAGTTCGCGAGGCGCCGTCCACCCTCGATGGGGTTGAGGCGGGAGGCGAGCTCCGGGTCCTGCGTGGAGATCCCGGCCGGGTCGCGCCCGTCCTGGAAGTCGTCGTAGAAGCCGGCGGCCGACCCGATGTCGGCGTACTCCTGCTGGTAGCGGGGGTCGTTGTCGCCGAGCGCGATGAGCGCTGCGGTGCCGATCGCGACGGCGTCAGCACCGAGGGCCATGGCCTTCGCGACGTCGGCGCCCGTCCGGATGCCGCCCGACACGATGAGCTGCACCTTGCGGTGCATGCCAAGCTCCTGCAGCGCCGCGACGGCCTGCGGGATCGCCGCGAGCGTCGGGATGCCGACGTTCTCGATGAACACCTGCTGCGTCGCCGCGGTGCCGCCCTGCATGCCGTCGAGCACGACCACGTCGGCGCCGGCCTTCAGGGCGAGGGCCGTGTCGTAGTAGGGGCGGGATGCGCCGATCTTGACGTAGATCGGCTTCTCCCAGCCCGTGATTTCGCGCAGTTCGGCGATCTTGATGGTGAGGTCGTCCGGGCCAGTCCAGTCGGGGTGGCGGCTCGCGGATCGCTGGTCGATGCCGATCGGCAGTGTGCGCATGCCGGCGACACGCTCGGTGATCTTCTGGCCGAGCAGCATGCCGCCTCCGCCTGGCTTCGCGCCCTGGCCGAGCACGATCTCGATGGCGTCCGCCTTGCGGAGGTCGTCGGGGTTCATGCCGTAGCGGGAGGGCAGGTACTGGTAGACGAGGTGCTTCGACTGCCCGCGCTCCTCCGGCGTCATGCCGCCGTCGCCGGTCGTCGTCGACGTGCCGACCTCGGATGCACCGCGCCCGAGGGCCTCCTTCGCGTTCGCAGAGAGGGCGCCGAAGCTCATACCCGCAATGGTGACGGGAATGTCGAGGTGCAGCGGCTTGGACGCGAAGCGGTCACCGAGCACGACGTCGGTGCCGCACCGCTCGCGATACCCCTCGAGGGGGTAGCGCGACATGGATGCGCCGAGGAACAGCAGGTCGTCGAAGTGCGGCAGCTGCCGCTTCGCGCCCCAGCCGCGGATCTCGTAGATGCCCGTCCGTGCGGCGCGCTGGATGTCGGAGATCGTCGCACGGTCGAAGGTGGCCGATTCGCGGAGTCCGAGCTCGGCGAGACTGGCGGGTGTCTGCTGCGTGGGCGCCGCGGAGGTGGGCTGCTCGATGAGGGTCATGAGGGACTCTTCCTGCTCGGCCTAGTAGGCGTTGTCGACGTTGAAGTGGTAGAGCTTGCGGGCCGAGCCGTAGCGCTTGAACGCGGCCGGGTCGTCGTCGCGGCCGGCGGCGAGCAGCAGTTCGGCGAGTTCGGCGAGGTGCTCGTCGCGCATGGGCTTCTCGACGCAGTCGGCGCCGAGCGATTCGACGGTGCCTTGCACGTAGATGCGCGTCTCGTAGATGGAGTCGCCGAGGGCCTCGCCCGCGTCGCCGCACACGACGAGGCGTCCGGCTTGCGCCATGAACGCCGACATATGGCCGATGCTGCCGCCCACGACGATGTCGACGCCCTTCATGGAGATGCCGCAGCGCGCCCCGGCGTTGCCGTCGATGACGACGAGGCCGCCGTGACCGGTCGCGGCCGCTGACTGGGAGGCGTCGCCCGTGACGTGCACGGTGCCGCTCATGATGTTCTCGGCGAGCCCGACGCCGGCGTTGCCGTTGATGGTGACGGTGCCTTGCTGGTGCATTCCGGCGGCGTAGTAGCCGACGTGCCCGTCGATGGTGACGTCGATGGCCGAGCGGATGCCGACGGCCACGTTGTGCTTCCCGGCGGGGTGCTGGATGCTCCACCTGGTGCCGTCTTCGGCCACCTGCACGGCCGCGTTCACGACGCGAACATCCTGGCCGGCGAGGTCGATCGTGGTGGCGTTCGGGGCCGCGGGGAGCGTGGCGGGGGCCGGTGCGGCCGCAGGCGCCGCCGCGTACTGGGTGCTGTCTAGAGTGACCACGTGTAGACCTTTCCGGGGACTGGTTCGAAGATGTCGGCGGATTCGATGCCGGGGAGCTGCGCGAGGGCGCGGTACTCGGAGGCCATGGCCACGTAGTCGTCGGTGACGGCCACGATGGCGGGCTTGCACGCGATGGGGTCGCGCACGATGGCCATGCTGTCGGCAGTGGTGACGACCAGCGTGTAGAAGCCGTCGAAGACCTCGCCGAGGCTGATGAGGGCCTCTTCGAGTGTGTCGCCTTGCTCGAGGCGGGACGCGATGTAGCGCGCGCCGACTTCGGTGTCGTTTTCGGAGTCGAACTGCACGCCCGTGCGCTTGAGCTCGCGCCGGATGGACGCGTGGTTCGAGAACGAGCCGTTGTGCACGAGGCACAGGTCGTCGGCGACGGCGAATGGATGCGTGCCGCCAGCGGTCACGGCGGATTCGGTAGCCATGCGGGTGTGCGAGACGCCCTGGCTGCCCGACATCGATTCGAGACCGTGGTTGGAGGCGACGTCCATGGGGTTGCCGACGCTCTTCATGACGGCGAGGTGTCCACCGCGGCCGATGATGGTGGCGGTGGGGAGGGCGGCGCTGACGGCGTCGGCGAGGATGCTCGTCGACAGCTCGCCGCTCACGAGCGTCGTGTCACCCACGACCGACACCTTCGGCGCGGCATCTGCAGGAAGGGTGCGCTCGAGCTCGGCGGTCAGTTCCTCGGCAGTCAGGAGCTGCGTGCCGCCCAGGAGGCTGAGCGTTGAGGCAGCCGTGCCGGTGAGGTCGGGGTTGTCGTAGACGGCGAGGCCTGCCGAGTCGGGTCCGCGGTCGACCATCTCGCAGAGCATGGTCGAAAGCAGGTCGCCCATCTGCGGCCTGAGCTGGGGGTTGCGCAACTGCAGCGCGGCGATTCCACACACGGGCGTGGTCCTTTCGGGGTTGGGCTGGTGGGTCGGGGTGGTCAGAAGGCAGTGAGGTAGGTGTCGAGTTCCCAGTCGCTGACCTGGGCGTGCCAGGTGAGGAACTCGGTCTCTTTCGCGTCGGCGAAGTAGCGGCCGGTTGCCTCGTCGCCGCTGAGGCTTGCGAGGATCACTGGGTCGCGGCGCAGCGCTTCGACCGCGTGAAGGAGGGTTGCCGGGAGCACGGCGGCCCGTTCAGGCGCCTGGCCCGGACCGGAGGGATTGCCGGGGTCGATGCTCTTGTCCATGCCGTCGATGCCCGCCATGATCGACGTCGCGACCGCGAGGTAGGGGTTCGCGGCACCGTCGCCGGAGCGAAGTTCGACGCGCTTGTTGTCCGGCACGCGCACCATGTGGGTGCGGTCGTTCCCACCGTAGGAGGCCTTCCGCGGCGACCAGGTCGCGCCTGAGCTCGACGTCGCCGAGCCGATGCGCTTGTACGAGTTCACGGAGGGGGCGAGGAACGCCTGCAGCGCCGGCGCGTGTTCGAGGAGACCTGCCACGAAGCCGTAGGCGACGGGCGAGAGGCCGAGGCCCCGAGCATCCGCTGCCGAGTCGGTGGATGCGGCGGGGAAGAGCGGTTCGTCCTGGTCGCTCCAGAGGGAGAGGTGCAGGTGGAGGCCCGTGCCCGTGCGGTTCGTGAAGGGCTTGGGCATGAACGTCGCCGTCATGCCCCGCTCCTCGGCGAGCACGTTCAGGATGTAGCGCAGCGTGACGACGCGGTCGGCCGTGGTGAGGGCGTCGGCGTAGTCGAAGTTCTGCTCGAACTGGCCGGCGCCGTCTTCGTGGTCGTTGGCGTAGTTGCCCCAGCCGAGCGAGTTGATGGCGGTCGACACGGCAGCGAGGTGGTCGTACATCCGCGTCACGCCGCGAGCGTCGTAGCAGGGGCGCGGGCCGTTGTCGCGCTTGTCCGCGGGGGCGAGCGTGCCGTCTTCGGCGCGGTCGACGAGGAAGTACTCGACCTCGGCACCGACCTTCGCCGTCATGCCGCGCGTCGCGAGCTCGGCGATGGCGCGCTTCAGGATGTTGCGGGGCGCGTAGGGCCACGGCGTGCCGTTGACGTAGGGGTCGCAGTGCACGAGCGCGAGCCCCTGTCGCACGAACGGCAGCGGAGTGAACGAGTCGAGGTCTGGCATGGCGATGAGGTCGGGATCGTGCTGCTCCTGCCCGATGAGGCCGGCGGCGAAGCCCGCGAAGCCGAGGGCGCCGGCCTCAAGCTCGTCTGCTGCCGAGGTCGGGACGAGCTTCGCGCACGGCTTGCCGTTGAGGTCGACGAAGGTGGCGAGGATGAAGTGCACGCCGTGTGCCTGGGCGAGGTCGCTGAGGGTGATGCGGTCGCCGGCCGCGAGGCTGTTCCGTTCCGGTGGCGCAGCGTGCGCGCCGGGGGTGGCCTCGACCAGCTTGGGGGCTAGTTGCGTCATGGTCGTCTCCCGCATGTCTTGACGTTACCTGATATGAAACCTTGTTCGCCAATAGTAGACACGCGGATGTTTCCGCGGCGTGCGCGCCTGTAAACACTGGGTTACGGCGAAACGAGGCAGGTACTGGCAGGGACTCCCGCAGTGTCGGTGGCTCGTCTTACGCTCCAGCCATGGACTACACGAACCTTGGACGCACCGGACTCCGCGTCAGCCGGCTCGCACTCGGGTGCATGAGCTTCGGCGATCCGACGCGAGGCCTGCACAGCTGGACCCTCGACGACGACGCCGCCGCACCGCTACTCCGCCAAGCTGTCGAGCTCGGCATCACCTTCTGGGACACGGCGAACGTCTATCAGCAGGGCACAAGCGAAGAGATCATCGGCCGCGCCATGCGCCGCTTCAGCCGACGCGAAGACATCGTGCTGGCCACGAAGGTCTCCGGCAAGATGCACGACGGCCCCGGCGGGTCGGGCCTCTCGCGTCTCGCCATCCTCGAGCAGGTGCACGCCTCCCTCGAGCGCCTCGGCACAGACCACGTCGACGTGCTCTACATCCACCGCTTCGACGAGCTCACCCCGGTTGAAGAGACCATGCGAACGCTCGACGACCTCGTGCGGGCCGGCAAGGTGCGCTACCTCGGGGCATCGTCGATGTACGCGTGGCAGTTCGCGAAGCTGCAGCAGGCGGCGGCCGTCGGCGGATGGACGCCGTTCTCGGCCATGCAAGACCAGTACAACCTGCTGAAGCGGGAGGAGGAGCGCGAGATGATCCCGATGTGCGCCGACATGGGCGTCGGCCTCGTCCCGTATTCGCCGAACGGCAAGGGCCGCCTCGCGCGCCCGCGGGGCGAATCCACATCACGCGCGGCGGTAGATGCGGTGGCGAAGGCCTTCGATGTCGACGCCGACGGCCCTGTCATCGATGCGGTGGAGCAAGTCGCCGCAGAGCGAGAGGTGCCGATGGCCCGCGTCGCGCTCGCCTGGGTGCTGCGCAACCCGACGGTCGCGGCTCCGATCGTCGGAGCAACCAAAGCTAAACACCTGGGCGACGCCGTGGCCGCGCTCGAGCTGACACTGACCGACGACGAAGTGAGACGACTCGAGGCGCCCTATGTGACGCAGCCGCCGTTCTGGTGGTGACGGGCGGCGGCGAGCGTAAACACTGCGTTACGAGCAGTCGCTGGCACGTTTCCGAGGGCTCATCCGCCGCGGTCCGGGCGATGGAATAGGGGCACCCCGTTACTTTCTTCCTACCCGGTTGAGGAGTGATCCTTGGAGGGTGTTGGCCATCCCGGGCTCGGCATGATTCCT
>NZ_JBNAFM010000012.1:0-132493 GCF_049707175.1 Pseudoclavibacter helvolus
CCACAGACCCCACACCGGGATCGGCGGCCAACGCCCCTCAGACCGTGTTCACAACCTCACGGGTCAATACAGCTAGATATCGAAATTGAATGCGCGTATTGGTTGCCCGGACCGACTGAGGTTCCACGTGAAACACCATCGATTCGCACCCGCCTTTGAGTAAACGCGATTGTCGCGCTGTGTGACTCGGTGCCGAGGGCCATGCGAGGAACCTCATTCAGGGCCACTAGGTAGGCCCTGATCGGATCGGTCGCAGCTACGACGAGTCGAGTGTGCAGCGCCTGGTGGAGTTCCCAGTGCTGGTTACTCGTTCAGCGGGTGATGCCGGACGCTGCGGCGCGAGCAAGACCGCGATCGATTCTCACCGACGACTAAGCAAGCATTGAACCTCTTCGAGACGCTGAGAGCGGAGGCCAAGCGGCTGCGATCTTGCGTGCTTGATACTCCGGCTCCGAAGTTCGTTGGCGTCACGAAATCGGCTTGTGCCCTGGGTGTGACCGCTCATCTCCCGCTACGCGTCTCGATGTTCTGAAGAACTGTGTTGCCTGGCGGTCGGTCTTTCCTGCGACCGTGTCTCGTTTCGCTGTGCACATAACCTAGTGCCCGTCGTTGCTTCTACTGCAGTGAGCTGATGGCTGTTGCGTCCAGCAATTGGTACTAGGTGCGACGGGTGCGCGTCGAGGGTCGAAGGACCGCAACTGAGTTGTCGTGCTCCGTCTTGATAGCCGTCGCTGTCTCTGTCGCTGCTGCTGTTGCCGCTGCTACCGCTGCTGCTGCTGCTGCTGCCGCTGCCGTCATGGTCGTGGTGGGAGTGCGCCCGCGGAATCGGTTGGTTCGTGCGGCCGAGGACCCGAGGCGTCCATATGCGCGGGCCGCTCCGTTGGAGGTGCAGGTGCTGTCGCGGAACTTGCAGGTGAGGTGAAACGGACGATCCTCAGCCCGGGCCTGGTGCGGCAATTAGATTAGAGTCGGCCTCGATTCTCGTTATGTTCGCGCGAAGTCGAATCGTCCGAGGTCGTTGTTTCACGTGAAACGAGACAGCTGATGACGACGTGCACCGACGCTGGGCGCATGACGACCTGAGTCGCGCCTGTACAAACCGAACGTGTCATCTTGTGCTTTCCGAATGCATTCGAACCGGGCTAATCGACAGGCTTCCAGGCCGCGCCCCCCAGGTACTCGAGACAAGAAACGGGTTGATGCTGTACGGAGTTGCGAGCAGCAAGACGCCTGGGGCTGGGGCGGGGGTAGGGACTGGGACAGAGAGAAGGGGTGGGACTGGAACTGGGACTGAGGCCGGGACTGGGACTGAGGCCGGGACTGGGACTGAGGCCGGGACTGGGACTGGGACTGGGACCGAGGACTGGGACTGGGGTCGAGACTGGAGTCGGGGCCGGGATAGGGGTTGGGACTCAGACAGGGACTGGGGTGGGACAGAGTCGGGGCTCCGGGAGCGTGGCGGGGGTTGTGGTCGTTGTCGACTGTTTCTGAGCTCTCGACTATGTCGAGACACCCGTACCCGTACCTGTGGCTCGGGGCGTGATCCTCGATGGTGCCTCTGGCTGTGCAAAGAGTGTCCTTTCATGAGTGATTGCCATCGGGAACTATCCCGACTACTCCCTCATGTGGGGTGACGGTGACGGTGACGGTGACGTCATCGTGCGATTCACGTGCCTGTGAAGGCTTCATGAGTGCGTGGTGATCCCTGCGATCGTGATGGACTGAGCGGGCGCGTCCGCGTGCATCCGTGTGTGCGTGTGTCTGGGTGTGCGAGTGCGTGTGTGTGCGGTTCTGGCAGAGCGTGAGTGTCCGGATGCGAACAGAGCGGCGGGGCGGGGCATTGAGGCGTCAAGAACGGAACGCGGCGGACATACTCATGTTGCGGCGCCGCTAATAGCAACGGACTCAACGATGCGAGTCCTGGGCGCAGGACGATGTGTGCGGGCAGCTGATGTAGGTGAGAGGTCCTCGCGGATGCCGAGGATCGGTCTCAGTAGTAAAGCGACGTCCTCTCCTCGGTGACCATCTGGTACGGAGCCACGTGGTGTTGAGCCACTTGGTGCGGAGACCGCATCTGTTGTCGCGGCCCCGGACTCGAGGATCTCCTTTTCGCAATGGAGGCAGCAGCGTTTCACGTGCAACTCCACGCGTGGGTGTGCGTGCGTGTGTGCGTGCGTGTGTGCGGGCAAGGCTCGGCTCCGTGGCGAGTGGGCGGCGTTCACCGTTCGCTCGCAGACGACTTGACCGGCAACGCCGCGGGACCTAGGAACGCCGCGGGGCCTAGGAACACCGGGGCCCAGGACCCGACCCCTGGGCGTGGATGATGTACGCCGACGAGGTGCGGTATCGGTGTACCCGCGCGAGCTGGCCGGCCGCACGACTGGAGGCATCCGCGATGGCGCCTTGGGACGAGAAGCTCGTGGCCTCGTGAGGTCTTACGGGTCGGTGACCAGACTGTAGCTGAGCCCTTGCTTCTCTTCACACCGCGAATTTTCCGCGGAGCGAGGGGAACGAACTCCTGCACCAGGAACCGATCGATCGTCAGTAGCCCGATCTACGCTCTTGAGCACAACCAAAAGCTGCACCCCGCTACCCGGTGGTGGTTTCACGTGAAACGTATAGCCCTTCATGCGTGATGGCGACCTCGTGCATGGACGCACTAAAACTGCGACAGTCCTCCCATCGGGCTCTGACACGCGTGTCCCCACGCGGCCACGTTTGCTGAAGCAGTACCCAATACCCATGCCTGTACCTCTTGCATGGCAATCCAGGGAAGAGCTGTAGTGCAGTAGCGCTAGACCAAACCCTGTGGCTGAGGTTGAGACCTGACACACGTTTCACGTGAAACGGCGCCACCGGAGCACACTGGCGATTCCACAACTCTGAGCGTCACCGCGTTTCCCGCTAGGAAGTGGGGCACAATTGAGACGTCTACTTGAGGGAGAGCATTCTTGAACGCTTCATCTGCCGGCGACGCCGCGACGCCATCAGCGTCTGGGCTCGACGATTCACCGCTCGCGACAGCACTGTCCGAGCTGAACCAGCGGAGGAAGAGACTGGGCAAGAAGGACGTTCCCCTCCCCAACCACACCCGCATCTTCACCATCTCCAATCAGAAGGGTGGGGTCGGCAAAACGACCACCGCTGTGAACCTCGCCGCAGCACTCGCAACGCTGGGTGCGCGCGTCCTGGTCATCGACTTGGACCCCCAAGGGAACGCCTCGACGGCTCTCGGCATCGAGCACCGGGGCAACACCGCAGGCACCTATGAAGCTCTGCTCGACGGCGAGCCCCTGAGTGAACTGATGCAGCAGTGCCCCGACATCGACACGCTGTGGTGCGTCCCAGCCACGCTCGACCTCGCGGGTGCCGAGATTGAACTCGTGAACCTCGACAAGCGGGACTACCGTCTCAGGCAAGCCATTGCGTCGCTCCTCGACGAAACAACCGGCACAGACGACGAACTTCACTACATCTTCATCGACTGCCCACCCTCCCTCGGGCTGCTCACCATCAACGCCTTCGTGGCCGCCCGGGAAGTCCTCATCCCCATCCAGTGCGAGTACTACGCGCTCGAAGGCCTCGGTCAGCTCATCTCGAACCTGAACCTCCTATCGCAGGACCTGAACCCACAGCTCCGGCTCACGACGATCCTGCTGACCATGTACGACGGACGCACGAACCTGTCCCAAGAAGTTGCCGCCGATGTCCGCGAGCACTTCCCCCAGGAGACGCTGAAGGTCGCGATACCGCGCACCGTCCGAATCTCCGAAGCCCCCAGTTTCGGCAAGACCATCATTTCGCACGAACCAACCTCGACCGGCGCGATCGCGTACCTCGAAGCGGCCGTCGAAATCGCCCAGCGAGGAGCATAAAACCATGGCAACCAAGAAACGCACCGGACTGGGACGAGGCATCGGAGCTCTCATCCCGACCTCCGACAGAGGCGCATCACGCCCATCAGACGTCTTCTTCGACAGCGAGACTCCCGCCTACCCCACGACTGCATCGGTCAACACCAATGCAAGGTCGAACGACGAAGCTGCCACCGACGCCGCGCCAGCCGCGAAGCCCCGCAGCACGGCGGCGGCATCAGAAACGAAGCCTGTGGCCGCGCCCGCAACACGCGCGAAGACCACGAGCGCACGAGCCACGGAAAGCAAGGCAACGGGCGCAACCAAGGCAACCGGGACCACCGGGGCCACGGGGACAAAGACGCCAGCAAGTGCCGCAAAAGCAGGAGCTGCGAAGACCACCGCGAGGAAGTCCCCGGCAACCAAGACGGCGAGCTCGTCTGCGACAGCAACAAAGAGCAGGGCCACAGCCGCCAAATCCGTTGCTGCCACCGCCACGGAGGCATCCGAGTCGACTGAATCGAAGAACATCGATTCAACGAGCACGGTCGAGGACACTCCTGAGCTGAGCGCAGCGACGCCGGACACCGGAAACACCGATGCAGCCGACGCTGCACGTGACGCTGCAGTCGACGGTGTCGTCGAATCGAACGCCGATGGACTCATCGAGATCCCCGGCGCCACGCTCCGCGCTCTCGACCCGAGCCGCATCGTGCCCAACGCGCACCAGCCCCGAACGGAATTCGACGAGGATGCGCTGCAGGAGCTCATCATCTCCGTTCGCGAGTTCGGTGTGCTGCAGCCGATCGTCGTTCGCCCGATCCCGTCCGATCACCCGCTGCGCGACGAGGCCGACTTCGAGCTCATCATGGGTGAGCGCCGCCTCCGGGCGACGAAGGCTGCCGGCCTGCCCAGCATCCCTGCCGTCATCCGGAACACGGAAGACGACGTCATGCTTCGTGACGCACTTCTCGAGAACCTGCACCGCAGTCAGCTCAACCCCCTGGAAGAGGCCTCGGCGTACCAGCAGCTGCTCAACGACTTCGGCATCACGCAGGAGGTGCTCGCCGAACGCATCGGCCGGTCCCGCCCGCAGATCAGCAACACCCTGCGCCTCCTGCGCCTCCCGCTCGAGGTTCAGCGTCGTGTCGCCGCCGGCGTCCTCTCCGCCGGCCACGCCCGCGCGATCCTCAGCGCCGGCGAGCCAGCCGCCATGCAGCAGCTCGCCGACAAGATCGTGAACGAAGACCTCAGCGTGCGCTCGGCAGAGGCCGCTGCTGCCAAGGCGAGCAGTGCCAAGGCAGACACGCAGGCCCCCGTCCACAAGGAACCACGCAGCGGTCTCACCGGCTACCTCGACGAGATCGGCGAGCAGCTCGGAGATCGCCTCAACACCCGCGTGAAGGTCACCCTGCGGCGCACCAAGGGCCAGATTGTCGTCGACTTCGCGTCGATCGCCGACCTGAACCGCATCCTCGAAGAGCTCGGCGAATCCGCGCCGGGCAAGTAACAGCGCGTCCATCTCACCGAGGCGCGGGCGTGCCCCGCCTCGGTGAGGGCCTGACGGCTTGAGGACTTCAGTCAGGCCACGCCCCTTTGCGGCCCTCAGCCTCTCAGCCCCTCAGATACGCCCCAGATGCCCGCAGATACGCCCGAAGCGGGTGGATGCGCCACTCGGCGCATCCACCCGCTTCGTCGTGCAGCGCTCGGTTAGCTGCGCGGTTGCTACTCCAGCGGCCCACGCGCTGCGGCGGCCGCCGCGAGCTGCGCGTAGATGGCACTGAGCTCGGAGTCGTCGGCTTCGATGCCGAGCGGCACGATTGACGTCTCCGTGAGGCCCGGGATCGGGTCGACTTCCAGGAACCA
Source organism: Pseudoclavibacter helvolus (assembly GCF_049707175.1). Classification (GTDB taxonomy): domain Bacteria; phylum Actinomycetota; class Actinomycetes; order Actinomycetales; family Microbacteriaceae; genus Pseudoclavibacter; species Pseudoclavibacter helvolus_A. The sequence goes on from NZ_JBNAFM010000012.1 coordinate 5,721, forward strand.
CACGACCCCGGCATCGTCGATGATGAAGTCGGCGCGAGCGATGTCGGACAGTCCGATCGTGGCGACCGCACGCAGCGCCGCCTCGCTGACCCGCTCAGCCTCGTCGTCCGAGAGGCGCGCCGGAGCGTAGTACGTCGTCTCCCCGGCGTTGTAGCGGGCCTCGTAGTCGTACACGCCGTTGTTGGCCACCACCTCGACTGCGGGGAGCGCGAGCGGCTCGCCGTCAAGGTCGAGCACACCGACCATCACCTCGCGTCCTTCGACACGCTTCTCGATGATGACGGTGTCGTCGTACGTGAACGCCGTCACGAGTGCCTGGGGGAGCTCCTCGAACGTGGACACCGAAGAGACTCCCTGCGCAGAGCCACCCTCGACGGGCTTGACCACCGCGGGCAGCTCGATCCCGCGCGCGATGAGCCGCATGACCGCATCAGCCCCGAGTTCGCGGAACGTGCTGTTCTCCAGCACGATCGAGGGGGGAGTCGACAGGCCGGCACGCTTCGCGAGCGCCTTCGCGGTCGCTTTGTTCCACGCGAGGCGCGCCGAGGTGGGGCGAGAGCCGACGTAGGGGAAACGCGCCGCTCGCAACAGCGAGTACAGGGCACCGTTCTCGCCGCTCGACCCGTGGAGCAGCGGCCAGACGACGTCAGGCTTCGCTTCCTCCAGGTAGCCAAGCAGAGACGCGTCGGGCTCGCGGATCGTGACGTCGGCGCCCGCGCGGCTCAGCGCATCCGCAACCCGCCTGCCGGATCGCAGCGACACGTCTCGCTCGTGCGAGATGCCGCCGGAGAGGATGACGACGTGCAGGCCCTCGATGCTCAATGGGGTTCCCTTCGTAGGAGAGTCAGGTGCCGCGGTCAGGAGATGTTCGGCGGGGGCATGTTGACGCGGTCCTCGTCTGGACCCCGCCGAGCGGAGGTACCGAACGTCTCGACGAGGTCCAGCTCGCCGTTGATGACGTTCGCGAGGCGTCGCACGCCGAGCTTGATGCGCTCCGGCGTCGGGTAGCAGAACGAGAGCCGCATTTCGTGCCGGCCGCGTCCGTCGGCGAAGAACGCGGTGCCTGGCGTGTAGGCGACGAGCTCCTTTACGGCGCGCGGCAGCATCTGCTTCGAGTCGAGCTGCTCGGTGAGGCGCACCCACACGAAGAAGCCGCCGTCGGGCTTCGTCCAGCTGAGCTGCGGGAGGTGCTCGTGCAGGGCCTGGTCCATGGCGTCCCGACGCTCGCGGTACACGGCGCGGTAGCCCTCGATCTGCTGCTGCCAGTCGCTCTGCCGCAGGTATTCGGTGACCACCCACTGGTTAAACGTCGACGGCGACAAAATCGACGACTCGACGGCCAAGATGAGCTTCTCGCGGATCGCGTGCGGCGCGAGCGCCCACCCCACCCGGAGGCCGGGAGAGAGGATCTTGGAGAACGACCCGAGGTAGATGACGTTGTCGGCGTCCATGGATCGCAGCGCCGGGAGTCCGGGCTTGTCGAAGTACAGGAGCCCGTACGGGTTGTCTTCGAGGATCAGGATGTGCTCGCGCTTGCAGATCTCGAGCACCCGGATGCGCCGATCGAGGCTCATCGTCACGCCGGCGGGGTTGTTGTAGTTGGCGACCGTGTACAGGAACTTGATGGTCCTGCCCTCGGCGCGGAGCCGCGTGATCGTTTCCTCGAGGGCCTCCGGAATGAGGCCGTCGTCGTCGAGGGCGACGTGCGCGACGTCAGCCTGGTACGACTTGAACGTGCCGAGCGCGCCGACGTAGCTGGGCGCTTCGGCGAGCACCACGTCGCCCGGGTTCAGGAACAGCTTCGAGACGAGGTCGAGTGCGTGCTGCGACCCAGTGGTGGTGACGACGTCATCCGCCGACGCGTCGTCGATGCCCTCGAGGCTCATGACCTGCAGGATCTGCTCGCGCACCTCGGGGATGCCCTGCCCGCCGCCGTACTGCAGCGCCTGCGAGCCGTGCTCGCGCATCATGGTCGTGAAGGCGGAGTGGATGAGCTCCTCGGGCAGCGCCTGCACGAACGGCATGCCGCCGGCGAGGGAGACGACCTCAGGGCGGGAGGCGACGGCGAAGAGGGCTCGGACCTCGCTGGCGGCCAGACCGGCGGTGCGGTCGGCGTAGCTGGTGTACCACGGGTCAAGGTTTCGGCCTGTCTGCGGGCCGACGTCTCCTGGATGCGTCACGGGGTTCCTTCGCGAGAGTCGAAATCCCAGGATACGCCCGAGCGACGCGTCCCTTCGCGAACCGCATGCAGGAAGTGGACTGCTCGGTGCTCGGAGGAGGTCCGGTCAGCCGCGCGCGATCGGCGCCCGTGATCCGCCCGTGGCGACGAGAAGGGCGTCGGGTGCCACCTCGATGTCGAGTCCGCGTCGGCCGCCGGAGACGTAGATCGTGGGATGCGCGAACGCCGACTCGTCGAGGTACGTGGGCAGGCGCATCCGCTGCCCGAACGGGCTGATGCCGCCCCGCACATACCCTGTCTTCTTTTCGGCGAGGGCCGTGTCGGCGAGGGCGGCACGCTTGCACCCCGCTGCGTGGGCGAGCGCACGCAGGTCAAGGGAGCCGCTCACGGGGACCACGGCGACGGCGAGCTGCCTCTCGTCGAGCTGCACGACGAGCGTCTTGAAGACGCGCGTCTCATCGACGCCGAGCTTCTCGGCCGCTTCGGCGCCGAACGCAGAGACGCCGGGGTCGTGCACGTAGCTGTGAACCACGTGCTCGACCCCGGCTGCGTCGAGCGCTTTCGTCGCGGGCGTGATGGGTGCCCTCGCCATAGTTGCTTGACCTGACCTGCGACCTAGCCCAGGTAGTCGGCGAACTGCTTCTCGAGGGCCGCACGCGGGTAAGCGCCGACGACCTCCTTGACGACCTCGCCGTTTGAGAACAGCTTGAGGGCGGGGATGCTCGTGATGCGGAACTTCATGGCCAGGTCGGGCTCGTCATCGACGTTGACCTTGACGATGGAGAGGTTCTCGTGTGCTTCGCTCATCTGGTCGAGCACGGGCGCGACCTGACGGCATGGGCCGCACCAGGGGGCCCAGAAGTCGACGATGACGGGACCCTGGGCGTCTGCCACGATCTGGTCGAAGTTCGCCGTGGTGGCGACGATCGGTTCTGACATTGGTACCTCCGTTGGAGTTGTCGTGCTTCGTGGTGAATGGTGTTCGGTGCCGAGTGCCCGCCCGGATTGAGCGGATGCGCCCTGAGGCGCGGTGGGTCGGCCCGCTAGACGATGACGGTTTCGTTCTCGGTCACCGCGGCGGCGGCCTGGTCTTCGGACTCCTCCGCGATCGGCTCTGGGAGCGAGGCGAGGTACGCCTCGGCGTCGAGCGCAGCGACCGTGCCGGAGCCGGCGGCCGTGATGGCCTGACGGTAGTGCGGGTCGATAACATCGCCAGCAGCGAAGACGCCCGGGATGCTCGTGCGCGAGGAGCGCCCGTCGACCCAGATGGTGCCCTCTTCGGTGATGTCGAGGACGTCCTTGAAGAGGTCGATGCGCGGGTCGTTGCCAATCGCGACGAACACGCCGGTGACTGGCAGTTCGGAGCGCTCGTCGGTCTGCGTGTTGAGGACGCTGGCGGACTCGACGCTCGACTCGCCCGCGATGTCCTCGATACGCGAGTTGAGCATCCACTCAATCTTCGGGTTCTGCTCGGCGCGCTCGCGCATGATCACCGACGCGCGGAGGTTCTCGGAGCGGTGGATGATCGTGACCTTGCTCGCGAAGCGCGTCAGGAACGTCGCCTCTTCCATGGCCGAGTCGCCGCCGCCGACGACGGCGATGTGCTGGTCCTTGAAGAACGCGCCGTCGCAGGTGGCGCACCAGGAGACGCCACGGCCGGAGAGGCGCGTCTCCGCGTCGAGGCCGAGCTTCCGGTACGCGGAGCCCGTCGAGATGATGACGGTGCGCGCCTCGAAGTCGCCGCTGTACGACGTGGTGACCTTTTTGACGTCGCCGTCGAGGTCGACGGCGGTGACGTCGTCGTAGACGAGCTCGGCGCCGAAGCGCTCAGCCTGCGCCTGCATGCGCTCCATGAGGTCTGGGCCCAGGATGCCCTCGGGGAAGCCGGGGAAGTTCTCGACGTCGGTGGTGTTCATGAGCTCGCCGCCGACCTCGACACTCGAGGTGATGACTACGGGCTTCAGGCCGGCACGGGCTGCGTAGATCGCAGCCGTGTAGCCGGCAGGGCCGGAGCCGATGATGATGACGTTCCGCATGGGTCCTCCACACTTCTCGCAAGTCGCGGGAATCGCGGCTCGACATACAGGCAAACGCGTTGAGACTAGCGACTATTCCTTCGGACGAGGTGGTGAACCGCGCCCGTCGCCCGCATCGGTGTCGCCGCGGGCTTCGCGCGCGCGGCGCGCCTCCTCTTCACGGCGGGCGGCCAGCTCGATCACAGCTCGACGCTCTTCTTCGCGTCGCTCGCGGCGCGTGCGCGGAGGCTCCTGGCGTCCGACCTTCGGGATCTCGGTGGTCCGGGAATGCATGGGCAGGATGATGCCGGCGGTCGAGAGGTCCTCGGTTGCGCCGCCGAAGGCCCAGGATGCGGCGTTGACGCGCTCCTCGCGGAGCTCCTGCTCTTCGGTGTGGCGCCGCTCCTCGGCGGCGGGGTCCAGCTCCGCGTCCTCCGATGCGAGGTTCCAGGGGGTGGGTGCCGAGTCGTTGTCGGTGATCGTGACGGTGTCGGGGAAGGTCGCGAGGATGTCGTCGTCGAGTGCGTCCTCATCGCGGCGCGCAGCATCCGACGGGCCCGGGGTCTTGATGCCGAAGCGGGCGAGCACCGGACCGGCGAAGCCGCGGAACTCGGGCGACTTGAGCAGCCAGAGGAGCGGGAAGTAGAACAGCGCCATCACTCCGGCACCGATCGCACACGAGATGAGGGCCGGCAGCACGCCGGATCGCGGGAACCCGTCGTAGTCGAAGGTGCCGAGCAGGAACATGACGATCAGGGCCGGGATGGATGCGGCGACAGCCGCGATCGTGAAGCGGATGTACGAGCGCGAGATGTTCGCGAAGTCGAGCTGCCCCATCCGTCGCCGGAGGATGAACAACAGGATCGCGAGGCGCAGCGTCGACATGATCGACTGCATGAGCGCGAGCCCGACGACGATCAGCTCGAAGGGACCGATCGCGGCGAGGGCCATGCCGAAGATGTGCAGGGGGGCCGTAAAGAGGAAGACGTAGAACACGGTCTTCGTGTCTTCCAGTGCATAGAACGCGCGCTGCACGAGGAAGAGTCCGCTGAACGGGATGAGCCCGACGAGGAACGCGACGAGCGTCAGCGCGATGGAGTTGATGCCGGCGTCGGTCGACGCGAAGATGCGGGCGAACGGGACGGAGACGATGGCCAGCCCGAACCCCGAGAAGACAAGGAACATGCCGATGAGGCGTGACCCCTCGGAGAGGTCCTTGATGAAGTCCTTCGGCCTCCCGTCGCTGATCGCCGCGCTCATCCGGGTGAAGAACGCCGTGGCGATGGAGACGGCGATGACGGCGTGCGGGAGGGCGAAGATGAGGAATGCGTTCTGCATCGCGGCGATCGAGGCCGCACGGCCGAACGCGACGTTCGCGACGATCGTCTCGATGAGACCCGCGATCTGCATGATCACGAGCATCCCGAGCGTCCAGCCAGCGAGCTTGCCGACCTGGCCGAGGCCAGTGCCGCGGAACTGGAAGTCGAGGCCGAAGCGCAGGCCGGCCCGACGCCAGAAGAACAGCAGCACGATGGTCTGCATGGCGACGCCGAGCGTCGCGGTGCCGCCGAGCATCGCGATCATCGACGGGTCCCAGGAGGCGATGTCTCGATCCTGGCCGGTCGGGTCGGCCCCGAAGACCGCGCTGAAGAACACCAGGCCGGCGATACCGACGACGTTGTTGATGACCGGCGCCCACGCGAACGGCCCGAAAAGGCCGCGGGCGTTGAGGATCTCACCGAGCACGGCGTACATGCCGTAGAAGAAGATCTGCGGCATGCACCAGTAGGCGAACGCCACGAGCAGACCGAGCTGCTCCGAGCTCAAGCTCGCGCCATAGAGTGCGCCGATGATGGGGGCGCCGACCGTCGCGAGGATGGTGAGGCCGCCGAGCAGCACCATGGCGAGTGTGACGAGCCGGTTGACGTACAGCTGCCCGCCATCCTCGTGTCTCGCGGCCTTCACGACCTGCGGCACGATGACGGCGTTGAGCAGCCCGACCGAGATGATCGAGTAGATATTGCTCGGCAGCTGGTTGGCGCCGGCGAACGCGTCGGCGGAGACGCCGATGACGCCGATGGTCTGCGCGATGACGATGGCCTTCACGAAGCCCAGCACGCGCGACACCATGGTGCCGGATGCCAGGAGCGCGCTCGCCCGAGCGATGCCCTGAGCCATGCCTACTCCTTGGTGCTCTCGGTCGAGTCGACGGCGTCGACAGTGTCCGCGTCGGTGTCGGTGTCGGTGCCGTTGGTGTCCGTGCTCGTGTCCACCTCGGCTGTGTCACCGGATGCGTCGTCGAGCGTCGCACGACGGCGACGGATCGTGCGCACAAGGCCCGCGATGAACAGGACGGCGAGGCCGATGCTCGCGATCAGGATCGCGATGCTCTCCCACTCGGCCCGCACATCCAGCCGGATCTGCTTCGTCGAGGCGAGCGGCTCGCCCTCTGGCGTCATGACGTTGACGGTGACGTAGGTCGTGCCGTTCGCGATCGCCGTGATGGGGATGCCCACCCGAGCCATCGAGATCGGCTCGATCGCGAGCGCCACGGCGTCCCCGGTCTCTACGGCTCCCGTGGTCGGACGGAGCTCGACGAGCACCGTGACCTTGCGTCCCTCGACCGCGTTGGAGACGAACAGCGGCAGTTCGGTGTCGCGGCCGACGATGAGGGCCTCGGTCGTGTCGCCGAGCTGCACGGAGGACTCCGTGAAGGTCACATAGTCGCGGAGGCCGGCGGCCGCGACCTGCGCGTCTGCGGGCGACGTCGCCCACCCGGTCGCCAGTGCGCCAATCCCGGCCGTGCGCACTGGGTCGCTGTAGTCGAGCGGATCGTCGAAGATGGTCGAGATGGTCTGCGCTCGCTCGATCGTCTGCATGACGCTTGTCATCCTGTTGAACGCATCGGTGCCGACGCTGCCATCGATGAGCGAGGCCTCCCGTCGAGCGGTGTCGCCGTCGCCGGGGAAGGTGAGTGGTGTTGTGGATGCCCAGCTCAACTGGTCGAGGAAGCCCAGGGTCTGCGCAAGTCGCTCGCCGTCGAACTCGTCACGCGTCACCGTGCCCACCAGGGTGCGCGGCTCGTAGGGCAGCTCCCTGGTCACGACGGCCAGCAGCGTCGCGATGCGGGTTGCCGCTTCGTTCCACTCCTGGTCGGTCGTCGCGTGCACGGCGTCATCGATGGCGTCGTCGAGGGTCTTCTCGGCGATAACGGCGTTCCACCCCGCAACGGTCGCCTGCGCGCTCTCGGTGAAGTCGGCATCTGCGCTGATTCCGGCGTTTGTGTCGTCCAGGATGATTGTCTCCCCGCCCCAGCCGCGGAAGCGGTCGAGGTCTGTCGACTGCACGGTGCCCGCCTGCGGCCAGACCACCCCGCTCATCGTGTACGGGAAGCTGACGAGGCTCTCGGTCGTGGGCAGCGGCGGCGCCGTCGGCTCGGGCTCCTCCGTCGTCGTCGGGGTCGCGGTCGGGTCTTCGGACGAGGATGCGTCGGGTGCCTGGTCGCCGGTTTCGGTGTCGGGCTGGCCGTCCTCGGCAGGTGGGGTCGTCGTCGCGTCGGCAGTCTCAGTAGGCGTCGGCGTAGGCGAAGCGGTGTTTGTCGGGTCGGCGAAGTTGGCCGGGTCGATGTCGAAGTCGAAGTCGCTGATTTCGAGAGGCTGCTGCGCGCCCCACTGGGATTGCAGCGTGAGGCTCGCATCCGCGAACGGAAGCTCGAAGGTCTGGTTGTCGAGCGCGGTGAGCCGATCGAGCCAGCTGAGGGCCGACTCGGGTGCCGCAGAACCGAGGATTCGGATGGAGACGAGGATGCGCGGGTCGATGGCGACGGTTGCGTTCGGGCTCGCCTCGACGGCCGCCAGGATCTCGTTGAGCCTGCCGCCTGGTGCGGTCTCCTCGGCAAGCTTCTGGCTGCTGAGGAGCGGCTCATTGGCATCGACGAAGAGGCCCGACGTCACGGGGACGACGGTCGAGACGAGCGTCGGCTCGGCCGCCGCTGCCCCGTTGAGCACGATCGTCGACCGTGCCTGGGCCAGCGTCGTCTCATCGCTCGAGAGCGTCGCGGCCATGGCGCGAGGCCCGAAGTCGTCGGTCGCCTCGAAGGGGAGGCCTTCGGCCGGAACCGACACGCTTGTGGTCGCCGTCTCGCCGGGGGCGATAGCGGCCGACGCGAGACTCGCGACGACGTCGAGGCGCTCGACCGCAGCCTCGTTGCTCGAGGAGCTCCACGCATCCAGCGCGAACCTCGTGTCGATGGTCGACGCGCCGACCGCGAGCTCGAGCTGCGCCGGCACGAGCTCCGCTTCGGTCTTGTTGACGATCACGAGCTCGACGACCAGTGCTCCGCCCGGCTGGACGAGGCCTCCGTCGGCCGGTGCCGCGTAGATCGAGACCTGGCCGTCGGGAGCGTCAGAGATGGCCTGCGGCTGCTGGCTCGAGGCCCCGATCGTCACCGGGCTCGGCTGGCTCGAGGGTGCTGCTGACGCGCCACCGGTCACCCCGAGCGCCAGCAGCGACGCCAGGAGCGTCGCAGGGACAACCCGGCGTGCAACAGCACGCAGGAACCGTGGCACAGCTGCGCGCGGTGCGTGGTCCATGACCTCCATAGTAAGTACGGACGGGGAGGTGGGGAGCTGAACGCGCCCTCGGGGGCCCGCCGAGCATGCGCGGTGCCTCGTAGAATGAGCGGATGCAAAACGTGCAGTCCGCAATGGAACGCCTTCGTGGACTCGCGACCGCGTCCCCCGTCGCCGAGCTCGCCGCAGCCTTCGAGGCCGCAGGCTTCGAGCTCGCCCTCGTGGGCGGGCCGGTCCGCGATGCGTTCCTCGGCAGAGATGTCACCGACCTCGACTTCACGACGAACGCGCGTCCGGAGGAGATCCTGCGCATCGTCGCCCCCATCGCAGACGCGCACTGGGACATCGGCCGTGAGTTCGGCACGATCGGCGCCAGGTTCTCGGGGGAGACGGTCGAGATCACGACCTACCGCGCCGACAGCTACGACGGCACCTCCCGAAAGCCCGTGGTCGCCTTCGGCGACACGATCGAGGGAGACCTGCACCGCCGCGACTTCACCGTCAACGCATTGGCCCTGCAGCTGCCGGGCCTGAAGCTCGTCGATCCCTCCGATGGCATGAAGGACCTCATCGAGGGCACGCTGCGCACCCCCATCGAGGCCTCGGTCTCATTTGGGGACGACCCGCTCCGCATGCTCAGGGCTGTGCGCTTCACCTCGCAGCTTGGCTTCCAGCTCGACCGGGACTCCTTCGACGCCATCATCGAGCTCAGACGCCGTCTGCTCGACATCTCGGCCGAACGCGTGCGCGACGAGCTCGTGAAGCTGCTCAAGACCGACACGCCGCGCGATGGGCTCGAGCTGTTCGTCGAGACGGGCCTCGCCGAGCTTGTGCTCCCTGAGCTCCCGGCGCTGCAGCTCGAACGCGACGACGCGCACCGGCACAAAGACGTCTACGAGCACTCGATCACGGTGCTCGAGCAGGCCATCGGCATCGAGCGCGAGCGAAACCCGGGCGCCGACTCCGACCTCGTCCTGCGCCTCGCCGCCCTCCTCCACGACATCGGGAAGCCCAAGACCCGCCGCTTCGGAGAGGGCCGCAAGGTCACCTTCTACAACCACGACGTCGTCGGCGCGAAGCTCGCGCGCAAGCGCCTCTCCGCGCTGCGCTTCGACAACGACACGATCAAATCGGTTTCGCGCCTGGTCGAGCTGCACATGCGGGTCTTCAATTACGAAGGCGCCGGGTGGACCGACTCGGCGGTGCGCCGCTTTGCGCGCGACGCCGGCCCCGAACTGCAGCGGCTCCTCATCCTCATCCGCGCCGACATCACCACGCGCAACCAGCGCAAGTCAGACCGGCTGCTGTTCGCGATCGACGATCTCGAGCGGCGCATCCTCGAACTGCAGGAGAAAGAGGAACTCGACTCCGTCCGCCCGAGCCTCGACGGCGAGCAGATCATGGCGATCCTCGAGATCGCCCCCGGTCCGCTCGTCGGCAAGGCCTACAAACACCTGCTCGAGGTGCGCCTCGACGAGGGACCGCTCGAGCACGACGACGCGAAGCAGCGGCTCCTCGAATGGTGGGAGACGAACCGCCCGTAGCGGCACGGGCATCCATGCACACGAAAACGGCCCCCTCCGAAGAGGGGGCCGTTTCGTGTTGACGCCTGACTACTCCGCCATCGCGTACTGCGAAAGGTTGGAGTCGTAGCACGAGACGTAGCTGGAGCTGCTGGCCTCGACGATGACCGTGCCGTTGACCGTGAGCGTGCAGGACAGCTCGGACGTGTCGCTGTAGTCGCTGTGGCTGGCCGAGACGGAAGCCAGCGTGCCGTCGTAGCCGTACGAGGACTCGTACTTCATCGTCACGCTCTCCGACCACGGAACGGCCGTTGCCAGCGCTTCGGTGTCAACCTGGACGCGATCCGAGCCAGCAAGGTCGTTTTCGTAGCTGTACGTGATGTCGACCGGCGAAGTGCCGGTGCTGGTGATGGTCAGCTCAACCTCAAGCTCACCAGTCGACTCTTCAGACAGCTCGTCGATCTGGGTGGTCGCTTCGTTGCTGATGTCCTGAGCGATGCCCGCGGAGGTTCCGAGCGTGATGGCCCACCCGCCGAGGAGCGCAATGGCACCGAGCACCACGCCGATGATCGCCAGGAGCTTCTTCGTGTTGAAGCGCTTGACGACCAGGCCAGCAATGCCCAGGCCGATGGCGGCGAGCGCGAAGAGGATCGCAAAGAAGTAGCCAACGAAGGGAATGAGGCAGATCAGGAGCGCGACGGCTCCCACGATCGTGGCGATGAGGCCGAGGACGTTGAAGCCGCCCTGGCCCTTCGGCGCGTAGTTGCCGTACTGCTGCTGGCCGCCGCCTGCGCCACCCGCGACGCCATAGCCGGGGGCCGATCCATAGCCGGGAGCCGCGTTCGGGTCCTGCGGAGCCGAGCCGTGCGCGCTCGGGGCGGATGCGCCGTACGCGTTCGGCTCCTGGGGGGCCGAACCGTAGGCGTTCTGCGCCGGGGCGCCGTAGGCGTCGGGCGCAGGTGCGGAGCCGTAGGAGTTGGAGTTTGCGTCGCTGCCGTAGTTTCCGGCCGCGGAGTAGTCGGGCGTGCTGCCGTAGCTCGGGGCCGAGTAGTCGGTGCCCGACGCGGAAGGCGCCGTGTACGAGGTGTCACCCGAGTAGGAGCTCGCGCTCGGCGCCGAGTAGGAGGAGTCGCTCGACGAACCGTAGCCCGGCGTCGAGTACCCCGAGTTCGAGGACGACGCGCTTGGCACGCTGGAGCCGGAGTACGAGGACTGGCTGCCCTGGTAGCCAGACGCCGAGCCGGGAGCCTCGTAGGAGCCGCCAGGCGCGGTGTAGTTGCTCGGCGACTGGTAGTTGTCACCACTCGAGCCATAGCTGCTGCCCACGCCGTATCCACCCTGCTGGCCGCTCGCAGGCTGGTCGCCGAACGAGGCCTGCGGTGCCTGTGGTGCGGCAGGGTCGCCGTTCTGCTGTGCTGGGTTCTGCGGCACTGGTGCGTTCGGGTCGCGCTCGCCCGAGCCGCCTGTTGGATCGCTCATGATTCCCCTAGGTAGTGGTGCGTTTCAGCGGACCACTGGGGGCCGCCTGTTGTGCTGGAACGAGCATATTCGCTTGCGAGTAGGGGAGTTCTTCTAATTGGCTGGCATTTAGGAGCCGGAAGCGACTATGATGGCGAGGTTGTCTGTGCGATCAACTGCACAAGACACGCGCAATAACCCTCCTGCTGCAGATCGTCTGCAGCCGTTCTAGACCGAAGGAGGTGGGTTTATCGTGCATCAGTATGAGTTGATGGTGATCCTCGATCCAGAGATCGACGAGCGCACCGTAGCTCCGAGCCTCGATAAGTTCCTCAACGTCATTCGCAACGACGGTGGAACCATCGAGAAGACCGACATCTGGGGCCGTCGTCGCCTCGCCTACGAGATCAACAAGAAGAGCGAAGGCATCTACGCCGTCGTTGACTTCACGTCGACCTCGGCAACGGCGAACGAGCTCGACCGCCAGCTGAACCTGTCCGAAGCTGTCATGCGCACCAAGGTGCTCCGCGCAGAAGAGGCCATCGCTCGCGTCGCCTCCGAGGCGAAGCGCGACGAGGCTCGCAAGGCTGCCAAGGCCGCTGCTGCTGCAGCGAAGCCCGCGGCGACCACCGAGGCTTAGTCATGGCCGGCGACACGATCATCACCGTGGTGGGCAACCTCACGGCTGACCCCGAACTCCGCTACACGCAGAACGGGCTCGCAGTCGCGAACTTCACCATCGCATCCACCCCCCGCGTGTTCGACCGTCAGGCGAACGAGTGGAAGGACGGCGAGGCACTCTTCCTTCGGGCGAGCGTCTGGCGTGAATTCGCAGAGCATGTCGCCTCGAGTCTCTCCAAGGGCTCGCGAGTCATCGCGCAGGGTCGCCTCAAGCAGCGCTCCTACGAGACGAAGGAAGGCGAAAAGCGCACTTCCATCGAGCTCGAGATCGAAGAGATCGGGCCAAGCCTCCGCTACGCCACGGCTCAGCTCACCCGAACCTCCTCCGGCGGCGCCGGCGGACAGCAGGGTGGCGGTCAGGGCGGCTTCGGCGGTGGCCAGCAGCGCTCCTTCGGTGGCAACAGCGGTGGAAACGCCGGTGGGCGCCAGTCCGCTCCCGCGGACGAGCCGTGGGGACAGCCCGCGGGCCAGTCACGCGACAACGGCGCATCCGGCTGGGCGACGCCCGGCGCATCGAACGATTTTGACGAGCCCCCCTTCTAAAGGGCGCTCGCAAGCACACTCAACGAAAGAAGATCCCAATGGCTGGAAAGTCAAGCGGCGACCGCCGCAAGGGTGTACGCGGGAAGGGCGGCAAGCCCGCCGCTCCCGCGAAGCAGATCCGGGTCGGAGTCATCGACTACAAGGATGTCAACACCCTCCGCAAGTTCATCTCGGAGCGCGGAAAGATTCGCGCACGTCGCATCACCGGCGTCTCCGTCCAGGAGCAGCGCCTCATCGCACGTGCAGTCAAGAACGCACGTGAGATGGCGCTCCTGCCCTACGCCGGCTCTGGCCGCTAAGGAGTAGTCGACATGGCAAAGGTAATTCTTACGCACGAGGTCTCCGGCCTCGGTGCAGCCGGTGACGTCATCGAGGTCAAGAACGGGTACGCCCGCAACTACCTCGTCCCCAAGGGCTACGCAGTCAGCTGGTCCCGTGGCAGCGAGAAGCAGGTCGAGCAGATCCGTTCCGCTCGCGCCGCACGCGAACTCGCAACCCTCGAAGAGGCGAAGGCGCTCAAGGACAAGATCGAGTCCGCCCTCGTCAAGCTCTACGTGAAGTCGGGCGCAGAAGGCCGCCTCTTCGGCTCCGTTCGCGGCGCCGACGTCGCGACCGCCGTCGAAGCAGCTGGCCTCGGTCAGATCGACAAGCGCAAGGTCGAGTTCCCGAACCCGATCAAGAACACGGGCAACCACGAGGCGACCGTTCGCCTCCGTGAGGACCTCGTTGCGACCGTCAAGCTCCAGGTCATCGCGCAGCGATAACCAGCGGTTCCACTGGAACGGCCCCGGACACCACCGTGTCCGGGGCCGTTCTCGGTTCCGGAGCGCTCCCGGGTTCCCGGACGTCCGCGCCCCCGCCACAGGGCGGGTTCACGGCACTCACGGGCGTATCTGCGATCTGAGGCTATAAGGTCAGCGGAGGCCAGCATCCAGCCCACCCTCCCCTGATTGATTTCCGAACATGCCTCACCAATCTCATCGATCGACGATCGTGCGCGAGCCACGTCGATTTCCGGTGACGGTGAGCCCGACGATCCTTGGCCTCATCGGGTCGATCTGCATCCTGATCGGGTCGTTCGGTGCCGGGTGGATCGGCGATGGGCTTGGCCTGCGCGAGTGGTTCCCCATCGCGTTCTTCCGAAGCTCGCCGGACCTGACGCGACTCTGCACCATGCTGCTCATCGTCGGCGGCTTCCTGATGGTGATCGCCTGGTTGCGCTTCAGGTCGAGCGTTCGCGACACGGATGCCTCCCTGCGGCAGGTGCTCACAACCTCCGTCATCTGGGCTGTCCCGCTGCTCGTCTGCATTCCCGTCTTCAGCCGCGACATGTTCTCGTACGTGGCGGTGGGGCGCCTGATGGCGGCCGGTATCGACCCGTATCAGCACGGCGTCAACGAGCTCGCCGGCTGGTACTCGCTCGGCGTCGACCCCTTCTGGTCGAGCACGGAATCGCCGTACGGCCCCCTCTTCATCGCCGTCGCAGGCATCTTCTCGTGGCTCGGGGCCGAGATCCCCGAATACGCACTGTTCCTCAACCGCATCGCAGCGACCGCCGGCGCGGTGCTCATGGTCGTCGCGTTCCTCAAGATCGCGGCGCTCCGCGGACGCAACCGCGCCTTTGTCGCGTGGATGATCGCGGCGAACCCGCTCACGCTGCTGCTCTTCATCGCCTCGGGTCACAACGACGGTCTCATGCTCGCGGGCATGGGCTTCGGGCTCCTCGCGGCGCTCAAGGGTCACAGGCTTGTCGCGGTCATCTGGATCGCACTCGCGATTGCAATCAAGCCGATCGCGCTCATCGCCCTACCGATCGTGGCGCTCATCGGTCGTCCCAGCACGCTCCCCGTGTGGGACAGGGTGAAGAGCTGGGCTCTGCACGGCGCCGTCGCGATCGGCCTCGTGGGGGCTCTCGGCCTCGCCCTGGGTCTGGGGTTCGGGTGGGTCACGGCGCTCACCGTGCCGGGCGCGATTCAGCACTGGTACTCACCATTGACGCTCATGGTCGGCACCGTGCGCGGTCTGGCTGAACTGGTCACGCTCGACCCGTTTGTGTTCGAGGTCATCCTCAAGGTCATCGCCTTCTCGGTGGCGGGTCTCGTTGCCTCCTGGCTCGTGCTCACGAAGCGGCCCATCGACCCCTTGCTGCGCCTCGTGCTGTGCACGGCCGCGATCGTGGCTGCATCGACGGCGATCCATCCCTGGTACGTGATGTGGATCCTCCCGTTCGCGGCCGTCGCCGGGCCGTGGCGCAGGGGGCAGGAGCACCTCGCCGTGCTCGCGACGATCTTCTTCACCACGGTGACGCTCGCCGAGCCGACCGACTCGTTCTTCGAAGGCCCATACACGCGACTCGTCGTCGCGGCGATCACCGTGCTCTTCGCGCTGTCGGTGCTGGTGTGGTGGTGGCGGTCGAACAACGTCTCGGGACGCGCTGTGCTCATCGCGGTTCCGTTCGGACAGAAGCTGGTCGACAGGCTCAGCGCCCGGCGGCAACGGAAACTCGAGCAGCGGGCAGGCACCGCGCGGTAACCGCGGTTCCACACCCCAGCCTGTGGAAAACGCCCGGATAACCCTGGTTTGCATGGGGTCTGTGGCAGATGTTATGCACAGTGAGCGTGCAGACATTCAACCTTCAACAGATGCTTCACACCACTTGTGCACAGGGTGAATCGCACTAGAAAAGCCAGGTCAGAGGTGGTTTCCAGCGACCGCCCTACCAACTGGTCACCACGTTCTCCACACAGTTTCCACAAGTGGCACGGCGCGTCTCCACAGTTTCACACAGACTTATCCACAGGCGCGCCGATTTGGGTTCGCTCGGCGGGTGGGCGTGGGACTACTGTTGGGAAATCTCTCGCCAGCGTTCGAGCCAAGTCAGGAGCTCCCGTGTCCATCGCGCATCTCGGTTCGGCTTCCCAGGGCGAACGCGAATCGCACGACGGGGTCCGCACTCCTCCGCACGATCTGCTCGCTGAGCAGTCCGCACTCGGCGGCATGCTGTTGTCGAAGGATGCGGTTGCCGACGTCGTCGAGGCCGTCCGAGGCATCGACTTCTACGTGCCCAAGCACGAGATCATCTTCGACGCCGTCCACGCGCTCTACGCGGCGGGCGAGCCGACCGACGTCATCACCGTCACCGACCACCTCACGAAGTCGGGTGAGCTGTCGCGGGCCGGCGGTGCCGAGTACCTGCACACGCTGGCAGGCATTGTGCCGACCGCGGCCAACGCCGGTTACTACGCGGCGATCGTCTCCGAGCGTGCGGTGCTGCGCCGCCTCGTCGAGGCCGGCACACGCATCGTGCAGATGGGGTACCTCGCCGAGGGGGAGGTCGTCGACCTCGTCAACCAGGCGCAGGCCGAGATCTACGGTGTTACGGGAGCGGTCGAGAAGGAAGACTACGTCGTCCTCGCCGAGGCCATCCTCGAGGCGCAGAACGACATCGACGCCGCCCAGAACAAGTCGGGGGGCATGACGGGCGTCCCCACCGGGTTCGCTGATCTCGACCGCATCACCAACGGCTTCCACGGCGGCCAGCTCATCATCGTCGCCGCGCGACCCGGTCTCGGCAAGTCGACCGTGGCCCTCGACTTCGCGCGCTCCGCATCCATCACCCACGGGAAGCCTTCGATCTTCTTCAGCCTCGAAATGGGCAAGAGCGAGATCGCCATGCGCCTCATCTCCGCCGAGGCCAGCGTGCGCCTGCAGCACATGCGCGCGGGAGGCCTCACGCAAGAGGACCTCACCCAGATCGCGCGCACCCAGGGCGACATCTCCGACGCGCCGTTGTACATCGACGACAGCCCGAACATGACGCTCGTCGAGATCCGCGCCAAGTGCCGCAGGCTGAAGCAGAAGGTTGGGCTCAACCTCGTCGTTATCGACTACCTGCAGCTCATGACTAGCGGCAAGCGCGTCGAGAGCCGCCAGCAAGAAGTCTCCGAGTTCTCGCGTGCGCTCAAGCTGCTCGCGAAGGAGCTCGACGTGCCCGTCATCGCCCTGTCGCAGCTGAACCGTGGTCCGGAGCAGCGTGCCGACAAGCGACCCGCGGCGAGCGACCTCCGTGAGTCCGGCTCGCTCGAGCAGGACGCCGACATGATCATCCTGCTGCACCGTGAGGGCGCGTACGACCGAGAGAGCCCGCGAGGCGGCGAGGCCGACTTCATCCTCGCGAAGCACCGCAACGGACCGACCGACACCATCACCGTCACCTTCCAGGGGCACTTCTCGCGCTTCATGGACATGGCCCCGGGCTACGCCACGGGCCAGTAGGCGGATGCGCCGCGCCCGCGCCCGCGCCGCGAGCGAGTCGGGTTCATCCCTGCGGCTCTCGAGTTCAGTCTCACGGCCGAAGCGCCGCGGCTCCTGCGCGTCGTACCTTGAATGCAGCACCTCCTCCCGGTGACACAGACAAGGGGCACATCATGAACGCAGACGCCACGCAGCCGGCCAGCACGAAGCAGCAGCGGTCGGTACGCATCCTCACCATCGCCATGAGCGTGCTGCTGCTCGCAGTCCTCGTCATGCTGGTTGCCGGCGTCATGGCCAGCTCTGCGCCCATGATCATCGCCGGCAGCACCGGTTGCGCCGCGATCGCCACGGCCTGGACGACGGGCGTCCTCGCGATTCGCCAGCAGGCCAGCAAGGAGCGCGATGGCGGTCGCTGAGCCCGCGCAGCATCTGCCAGACTGAGCGCACCGACCCGAACTGGAGGAACCCAATGGCGAGTTCTGAAGAGATCATCCTGGGCGATCTGCCCGCAGGTATCGTCCGAGCAGACGAGGCCGTGGCCGGCCGTGTATGGAACGTGCTCGGCCACACCTACATCACGAAGGCCGAGAGCGCCTCGACCTACTCCTGGCTCTCACTCGACCCGGCCGGAACCGGGGTGCCGCCGCACGTGCACCCCACCCAGGACGAGTTCATTTACGTGTTCGAGGGGGTCTACACCCTGTACCTCGACGGTCAGTGGACCACGGCCGGTCCGGGCGACCTCGTGCAGATGCCGAAGGGTATTCCGCACGCCTACTACAACAAGCAGGACGAGGCGGCGAAGTCGCTCTTCTGGGTGAGCCCAGGCGGCAAGCTGGCCAACCTCTTCAGCCTGCTGCACAACGTCACCGACCCGGCCGAGGTCGTGCGTCTCTCGGCCCTGAACGGCGTCGACTTCCTGCCAGAGGGTGCCGTCGAAGGCGCGTGAGGCGACGCACGTGACGGATGCGGGCACGCCGGGCATGCCGGGCATGCCGACCGCGAGGCGCGAGAGTTACGGCTCGGACGCAGACCAGCACCTGACGTTCTGGGCGCCTCCCGGGCCCGTGCGCGGGCTCACGGTGCTCATCCACGGTGGGTACTGGCGGTCGCAGTTCACCGCCGAGCTCATGCTGCCCCTGGTGCCGGAGTTCACCCGACGCGGCTGGGCCGTGGCGAATCTCGAGTACCGGCGGGGCGACGATGGATGGTCGGCGACGCGCGAGGACCTCTCACGCGGCCTCTCGATGGCGCGCGGCGAGGCGTCCCAGTTGATGCCGGATGCGCGACTCGTGATCGTCGGGCACTCGGTCGGCGGGCAGCTCGCGCTGCTCGGCGGGGAGCCAGGCGACGCGGTTGTCGCGCTTGCGCCGGTCACTGACCTCGCGCGCGGCTACGAGGAGGGCAACGGGGACGGAGCAGTCGCGGAGTTTTTCCGCGCGGCACCCGCCCAAGCCCCAGAGGTCTACGCGTCGGCGTCACCCATCGAGCACTTGCCTCTGCGGGCGCGAGCGCTGCTTGTGCACGGCGCCGACGATGCCCGGGTGCCCGTCGAGCACACCCGGGCCTACGTGGCAGCCGCCAGGAACGCGGGCGCCGATGTCGAGCTCATCGAGCCCGCGAGCCTGGAACACCGCGCAGCAATCGCGCCCGATGCGCCGCACTGGCCAGACGTGCACGCCTGGCTCGACGCCTTCGCATCCGCTCGCCACAGCTGAGGCGGTCGACCTGGACGCAAGGAGGGATTGACAGGGCCTGCCTCACGACCCCGCGCGTCGCCGCCGGGACGTATGCTTTCCATCCGGCGCGAGCGGTCTGAGCACAGACCCCCGCCGACGTGGAGGGGGAGCTATTGGGCACGCAGAAACAGGATTGGGTGCGGCTCGTCGCAGACCGACTGCGCACCGAATCGGGCAGTGCTCTGCTACTCGTGGGCGTCGCGGTCTTCGCGCTGCTCTGGGCGAACTCGCCCTGGTCTGAGTCGTACGTGCATCTGTGGGAGACGCACGCCGCCGTCGGCATAGGTGACTTCAAGATCGACATGAGCCTGCACCACTGGGTGAACGACGGCTTCATGGTCATCTTCTTCTTCCTCATCGGGCTCGAGGTCAGGCAGGAACTCGCCGTCGGCTCGCTCCGCGACCGCCGTCAGGCGCTGGTGCCGATCGTCGCCGGTGTCGCGGGCGTCGTGCTGCCCGCCCTCATCTACCTCGCCATCGCCGGCCGTGCTGCCCCCGAGGCGTGGGGTGCTGTCATCGGCACTGACACCGCGTTCCTCCTCGGTGCGCTTGCGCTCGTCGGCCCCAGGATGTCGAGCCAGCTGCGCGTGTTCCTGCTGACCCTCACGGTCGTCGACGACTTCCTCGCTGTCTCGATCATCGGCATCGTCTACACCGAGTCTGTGCAGTGGATGCCGCTCGGCATCGCCGTCGTGTGCCTCGTGCTGCTGTTCCTCCTCGCCCGCGCCAACGAATGGCGAAGCACCCCCTACCTCGCGGTCATCGTCGTGCTGTGGGCTGCAACCCTGGCCTCGGGCGTGCATCCGTCGCTCGCGGGCATGGCAGCCGGCCTCCTCATTCCGGCCTCCGACCCCGAACGCGAGGATGTCGTGCGGGCAAAGAGACTCTTCCGCGACTTCACGCAGTCGCCCCGCGCCGACGCCGCCAGGAACGTGCGCCTCGGGCTCGCCAAGTCGATCTCTGTCAACGAGCGACTCCACGAGGTGCTGCTCAGCCCGGTCGCGCTGTTCATCGTGCCGATCTTCGCACTCGCCAACGCGGGCGTGGACCTGCGAGGCGGGATGCTCGGCGACGCGCTCACCTCGCCGGTCACGTGGGGTGTCGTTGCCGGACTCGTCCTCGGTAAGTTCGGGGGCATCGCGCTCGGCAGCTGGATCGCGGTTCGCGCCGGCCTCGGCTCGCTCCCGCAGGGTGTCGGCATGGGCAGCGTCTTCGGCGGCGCCGCGCTCAGCGGCATCGGCTTCACGATGTCGCTGCTCATCATCTCCCTGGCACTCGAGGGCGATGTCGCCGGCCAAGCCATCGTCGGCGTCTTCATCGCCATGGTGCTCTCGTGGGTCATCGGCTGGCTCACGTTCACCTTCGCGCGCGTGAAGCTGAACGAGACGAGTGCCGACCTTCCGACGACCCTCTCGCGCCCCGTCGACCCCGAGCGCGACCACATGCTCGGAGACCCGGACGCGCAGGTCACGATCGTCGAATACCTCGACTTCGAATGCCCCTTCTGCGCGCGCGCCACAGGCATGTGGCAGGACCTCGGCGAGCACTTCAAAGACGGGGGTGCGCGCTACGTCGTGCGCCACCTGCCCCTCGAGGACTACCACCCGCACGCCTTCCAAGCGGCGATCGCCGCCGAGGCCGCCGCCAACCAGGGCAAGTTCTGGGAGATGCACAACCTGCTCTTCGCCAACCAGGAACGTCTCGACGCGCAATACCTGCGCGGCTACGCCGAGGAACTCGGGCTCGACCTCGACCGTTTCGACGCCGACATGCTCGACGAGGCGCTGCCGCAGCGCATCCGCGACGACATGCAGAGCGCCCTCGACAGCGGTGCGCGCGGAACTCCGACGTTCTTCCTCGGCGAGACTCGACACAGTGGGGCGCACGACGCACGCACGCTCATCGCGACGATCGAGGCGCAGCGCAAGGAAGCCGCGATCCGCCGCCGCTCCTGACTCCCGGGCACCGTGCATCCACACGGGAAACGCACCTTCGTTCGCGAACGAAGGTGCGTTTCCCGTATGCCTGTGAGTGGTGAGCGGGGATGACTTGGGCGCGTAGCGATGACAGAGGCGAGCGGGGCCAGTGGGGCGAGCGGGGCGAGCCCGGTCTGGCTAGTTTGCGACGAACTCCTGTGCGCGCAAGGCGGCGAGGTGCGCGTGGATAAGCGGGAGCGAGGATGCGCCCTCGCCGCTTGCCGACGCGACGCGCTTCATCGAGCCTGACCTGACGTCGCCCGCGACGAAGACACCGGGGAGGGTCGTCTCGAGGTCCGCTGGAGGCATGCCATCCGTCCACGATTCCTTGGGAACGTCGCGGCCGGTGAGCACGAACCCGGCCTTGTCGAGCGCGATGCCCTCCGGCAGCCACGAGCAGTCGGGCTGAGCGCCGAGCATGCAGAAGAGCCCGCCGATCTCGAAGCGATGCTCCTCACCGGTCGTGCGGTCGCGGACCGACACCCACTCGAGGGCGGCCTGGCCACCGCCGTCCGCGATCTCGCTGTTTCCGGCCACCGACACGTTGGGCGTCGAGTCGAGCTCGCGGATCAGGTATTCGGACATCGACTCGCTCAGAGAGGCACGACGGATGAGGATGGTCACGTGTCTCGCGAACTTCGCGAGGTGCACGGCCGCCTGGCCGGCGGAGTTGCCGCCGCCGACGACGATGACGTCCTTGTCCTGCATCTCACGGGCCATGGAGGTCGCCGCGCCGTAGTAGACGCCGGCGCCCGTGTGCTCGTCGACCGAGTCGATGCCGAGGCGGCGGTACGCGACGCCCGTCGCGATGAGCACGGTCCGCGCGCGGAGCTCCGCGTCTCCGACCCGGACGCGGTAGCTGGGGACCCCGTCGAGGGTGCAGGGCTCGAGCGCGCTCACCGAGCGTCCCGTGTAGAACTTGGCACCGAAGCGTCCAGCCTGGATGCGTGAGCGCTGCGCGAGGCGCATGCCCGAAATGCCGCGCGGGAAGCCGAGGTAATTGCGGATCATGGAGCTCGACCCGGCCTGCCCGCCGATCGCATCCTGCTCGATGACCGAGGTGCTGAGCCCTTCCGAGGCGGCGTAGACGGCGGCGGCGAGGCCCGCTGGGCCGGCGCCGATGACCAGGACGTCGGAGACCTCTCCGTCGGGAACCGTGTCGAAGCGGGTTGAGATCAGCTCGTTGAGGCCGCTGGCCGTCGCCGCCGGGAAGTACGTGCCGTCGTACGATCGCGCGAGCGGTAGCGCGACGGGCTCCGTGGCTTCCGCGGTGGCGGCCGTGATGAGCGCCGCCCCCTCCGTGCTGTCGGGGGTGAGGATGCGGTTAGGGAACCCGAGGCGCTCGAGGAGGTCGCGGATGCGGCCGGCTTCCCGGTCGTGGGGCTCTGCGATGACATCGATGACGCTGACGGTGGGGCGGGCGACCGACCAGCCCCACTCCGAGAGTAGCTCGGTGACGATCGTGTGGAACTCCTCGTCGCGCTGGCCCATGGGGATTCCCGTGAAGGTGTCGATGTCGCGGCGGATGGTCGCCTCGCGGAGGTCGTCGAGGGAGGCCGCGTAGGTGCGGCCGGGCAGTGCAAGGACGAGGCGCCGTGCCGTCGGCGAGATCGACTGCGTGCGGCGCAGGAAGGTGGGGCCCGGTGTCTCGCCGACGACGACGTCGGAGACCACCATCGCGATCGCGGCGCCGTTCGAGGCGAGCCGCGCGAGCTCATCCAGTGCGCGCTGCGCATCGTTCGCCGTGACGATCGTGTAGTCGCGGTCGTATCTGGCACGGAACTCGGCTTCGATCTGCGCGAGGCGTTCATCTGCCGCGATGAGGATGATGGGCTGGTCGGTCATGAAATCAGGGTACTGACGGAGGCGCGTGATCGTGTGCGTTAACGGAATGCTCGTTCACTCGGACTCGGGCGTACCCTGTTCGTATGGCTGAGCAGAGAAGCGTCGAGGCCGCCGAGAGCGAGGTTCCCGACACGAGTGCCGTGCGCTTCTCGGGCGCGGTCATGGGCGTGCCGGTAGTCGGCGATGTGGACGGCGCTGAGCGACGGATCGTGCGACTCCCAGATGATGCGAGCCGGATGCTGCCCTCGCGCGGGCAGGTGGCGGTCGTCGGCTCGATTCGTGTCGGTTCGGACGGCGAACCGCTTCCCATCGAGGCAGTCATCGAGCCGGACGGGCTCCGAGGGCATTGGCTCGACGTCGGTGCCGTACTTGGGGCTCACGCGGAGATTGGCGAACACGTCGGCGTCGAGCTGCGACCGCGAGGCGACTGGCCCGAGCCGGAGGTGCCGGCGGACTTCGCCGCTGCGCTCGCGGATGCGCCCGAATCCGCGGAGACCTGGCGCGACATCACGCCGATGGCGCGGTGGGAGTGGGTGCGCTGGATCAACGCCACGCGCGTTGTGAAAACACGCGAGCGCCGCATCGAGGTGGGGCTCTCGAAGCTCGAGGCGGGTAAGCGTCGCCCTTGCTGCTTCGACCTCTCGTCGTGCACCGATCCGGAGCTCTCAAAGAGCGGCAAGCTCGCCGTCTGAGGCCTGTACCCGGCGTCTCGCGATGGGTTCCTCATCTCGGGATGGCTTGCAACCCATCCGGAGATGAGAAAGCCATCCCGAAACGGGTGTGGTCGAGCCGAGGTGACGTGCGCCCGCTCGGCCTTAGCGTCGCCGCCTGCCGAACGCGACGCTCACCGCGTGGAGGAGCGGGACGGCCGAGACGCTCATGAGCACGATGCCGAGCGGCGCGAGCTGGGGCAGCAGCAGCACCCCGGCGATGAGCAGTGCGGCGAACACGACCGCGGAGACGACACCGCGCAGCATCCGCTCAAGCGAGCGCATGTGGCGGTCGACGCTCGGCGTCTGCACCTTCAGCTGGCCTGCCTCGAGGCGCGTCGTGAGCGCATCCAGTCGACCCGGCAGCGTCACCGCGGTCGCGAGCGCCGAGACGGCCTGCTTCGCGACAGCCTGGATGGTGTTGCCACCTTCGTCGCGTGTGAGGGTGCGCGCGAACGGGTCGACCGCCTCCCACATATTGAAGTCCTTGTCGAGCGCCGAGGTAACGCCCGAGACGAGGGAGATGGCGCGGATGATGAGGAGGAAGTTCTCGGGGAGCTGGAACGGCATCTCCCGGATCGTGTCTCGGAAGCGGTCGGCGAAGTCGCCGAGCTCGGCGGGGTCGACGCGCTGCAGCTCGGCCACACCCATGCCGCCGAAGCGTCCGAAGAGCTCCGTCATGGCCTGCTCGAGCTCCATGGTGTCGCCGGCGGGCAGGAGCACGCCGACGCTGCGCATCGACTTCACGAGCCCCGGCCCGTCGCGCGACACGATCGCGAAGATGAGTTGTCGCAGGCTGGCGCGGAGGGTGTCGGAGATGACGCCCATCATGCCGAAGTCGATGTAGGTCAGCTCCCACGTGACGGGCGACGGCTGTGCGGTGCCGGCGTCGTCGTCAGCGCCGGTCAGCGCCGGAAGCCTCGGGGTCTCGAGCGGGGTCACGAAGATGTTTCCCGGATGCGGGTCCGCGTGGAAGAAGCCGGCGACGAACAGCTGCTGGAACGTCGCCCTCGCCAGCTCGTTGGCGACTTCGACGGGGTCGATGCCGGCGGCGCGAAGTGCGTCGACGTCGGTGATCTTGATGGCCGTGACATCGGAGAGAGTCAGGATGCGCGAGGCGGTGCGCTCCCAGACAACCTGCGCGGCGCCGACGCGAGGGTCAGTCTCGAAGTCGGCCGCGAAGCGCTCCGCGCTCGACCCCTCGTGGATGTAATCGATCTCCTCGAGGCTCGTCGCCGCGAACTCCTCGACGAGCGCAGGCGCATCGGCTCGCTTTGAGACCAGCTCGACGCGCTTGAGCAGCTGCCCGACCCGACGCAGCGCCCGCAGGTCGGTCGCGACGAGGTCCTCGATGCCCGGTCGCTGCACCTTCACAACAACGCGCGTGTACCCCGTCTCCTCCGCGAGGGCGGGGGTGAGTGTTGCACGGTGCGCCTGCCCGAACGAGGCCGCCGCGATGGGGGTCTCGTCGAAGCTGGCATAGGCCTGCCCGAGGGGCATCCCGAGCTCTGCCTCGGCCTGCGCGCGGATCGCGGGGAAGGCCACCGCGGGGACCTCATCCTGCAGCCCCTCGAGCTCAGCGGTGATCTCGGGCGGAAGCACATCCAGCCTCGACGAGAGAAACTGCCCGACCTTGATCATGAGCCCGCCGAGCTCCACCGCGAGGGCGTGGAAGCGTCGAGCGAGCCGCTGCATGCGGGCCGTGCGTCCCCGCTCCGAGAGCTTGCCGAGGCGGATGCGCGGCAGGAAGATCTCGAACCACCAGATCTGCACCATGGCTCGCTGCGCGAACCACACAATCCTGCGATACCTGGCACGACCATCCGCGGTGCTCGGCGCCTCGGCTTTGGTCGGGCGGCCGCTGACGCTCGCTGCCGCGGCGCGGAGCGAGGCTGCCGTCGTTACGGGTGCTGCCGCCGACATCTCCGCAGCGGCCCGCTCGTCGGTCAGGCCAGGGCCATCCGTCACGCTCAGTCCTCGGCGAGGATCGAGTACAGCTTGCGCCGCGTCTCGTCGAGCAGTGCCGCTGCGCGTTCGGCCTGGTCTGGAGTCGCGCTGCTCTGCACCTGCACAACTGCCTGCGCGAGCCGAGCGCCAGCCTTCGGCAGGGTCGCGGCACGCTCCGCACGGCGAGCGGCGGGCGACTCCCAGGGGAGGTCACCTGCCGAGGCGTCGACCGCAACGGCACGTCCTTCTTCGGTGAGGGCGTAGACCTTGCGCTCGCCGGAGACCTCCGGAACGACCAGGCCCTCGTCGGAGAGCAGCTGGAGCGTGGGGTAGACCGAACCGGGGCTCGGCTTCCAGGCCCCGCTCGTGCGAGCCTCGATGGCCTGGATGAGTTGGTAGCCGTGCTGCGGGCCCTCGAGCAGGGCGACGAGAAGTGCGGTTCGCACATCACCGCGGCCGGCGCGAGCCGCCGTCGGGCGTGACGCGAAGCTCTCGCGGATCTCATCGACGGCTTCGCGGAGGCCGAAGCCGAGTCCGCCGGGGGTGTGGTGCTGGGTGACCATGAGCATTCCTTTCAAAGGGGGACTGCCGATACCTGACGACACCCGACGATACATCGGTGAATGTCGCCGAAGCTGAGGATTTCTGCTGGCCTGGACGTAGGCTTCACGCACGGTTCTTGCTGTTGCTAAGTACCGGTACTCAGTGTTACTTTCTACTGGTAGTCATCGTTACTGAGTAGAGAGGGTGACCATGGGCAAACAGGCAACCGAGATGCTCAAAGGCACGCTCGAGGGCATCGTGCTCGCGATTCTCGCCAAACGCTCCGCGTACGGGTACGAGATCACGACCTGGCTCCGCGAGCAGGGCTTCGCCGACATCGCCGAGGGCACGGTCTATGCGCTCCTCGTGCGCATCGAGCAGAAGGGACTCGTCGACGTCGAGAAAGTCCCCTCCGAGAAGGGGCCGCCTCGAAAGGTCTACACGATCAACGCAGATGGCAGCGAGTATCTCGCCGAGTTCTGGCGCACCTGGGGGTTCCTCGCCGAACGCCTCGAGCAGCTCCGCGGCGCCACCGCCACCGGAGCATCCGCCGACACCGGCACAGCCAATGAAAGGGAAAACTGACATGACCGCCAAGTGGATCGAGGCCCTCACGGGCTCGCTCGAAGAGAAGAAGCAGTACAAGGAGGCGCAGGCTCGCCTCGACGCGCTGCCGGAACCGTACGCGAACGTCGCGAAAGCCATCCAGCGATACCTCATGTACTACAGCGGCATGACCGACGGCGGGCTCATGGTGCGGATGAACGTCGACCTCGCCGACCTCTGGGAGCGCGCGGCCGCCGACGGCACGCCCGTCCACGACATCGTCGGCAGCGACCCGGTCGACTTCGCCGAGACGTTCGGCCAGTCGTACGCAGGTAAGCAGTGGATCGACAAGGAACGCGCTCGTCTGGTGAAGGCCGTCGAGGACGCGGAGCGAGAGCAGTAGCCATGCCCGTCCAACCCGCCATCGTCGTCGATGGCATCACCAAGTCGTACGGCGACCTCGCCGTGCTGACCGGTGTCGACTTCGCGGTCGAGCGGGGGAGCATCTTCGCCCTCCTCGGCTCGAACGGCGCGGGCAAGACCACCCTGGTGCGCATCCTCTCGACCCTCCTGCGTGCCGACGGCGGCTCGGCATCCGTCGACGGCTTCAACGTCGTCACGCAGGGCGCACGCGTTCGGGCGGCCATCAGTCTCACCGGCCAGTTCGCGGCGGTGGATGAGGTGCTCACGGGACGCGAGAATCTCGCGCTGGTTGCGCGCCTGCGGCATGTCGGACGACCCAACGAGGTCGCGGATGCGCTGCTCGAGCGGTTCTCGCTCGCCGAGGCAGGTGGGCGGAGGGCCGGTACCTACTCGGGCGGCATGCGCCGCCGCCTCGACATCGCGATGAGCCTCATCGGCGACCCGTCGATCGTCTTCCTCGACGAGCCAACGACGGGCCTCGACCCGCAGGCTCGGCTCGACGTGTGGGCGGCAGTCCGCGAACTCGCCGCCTCGGGCACCACCGTGCTGCTCACGACCCAGTACCTCGACGAGGCGGAGCAGCTCGCCGACCACATCGCGATCCTCCACGAGGGCCGCATCATCGCGAACGGCACGCTCGCCGAGCTCAAGCGGCTGCTGCCGCCCGCGAAGGTCGAGTACGTCGAGAAGCAGCCGACGCTCGAGGAGATCTTCC
This sequence comes from Pseudoclavibacter helvolus, assembly GCF_049707175.1. GTDB lineage: Bacteria > Actinomycetota > Actinomycetes > Actinomycetales > Microbacteriaceae > Pseudoclavibacter > Pseudoclavibacter helvolus_A. The sequence continues at coordinate 33,389 of NZ_JBNAFM010000012.1, forward strand.
TCACGGTTGTCGGCGACCAAAACCCGGAACGGAAGCTCGCATCATGACCACGCACTTCCTCGGCGACACCGCCGTGCTCACGGGGCGCTCGCTGCGCCACGTGCTGCGAAGCCCCGACACGATCGTGACGACGGCGGTCATGCCGATCGCCTTCCTGCTCATGTTCGTCTACGTCTTCGGTGGGGCCATCGACATCGGTGCCGGCGCGTACGTCGACTACCTGCTGCCCGGCATCCTGCTCATCACGGTCGCGTCCGGCGTCGCCTACACGGCGTACCGGCTCTTCCTCGACCTCAAGGGCGGCATCTTTGAGCGGTTCCAGTCGATGCCCATCGCGCGGTCGTCGGCGCTGTGGGCACACGTGCTCACCTCGCTCGTCGCAAACCTGGTCTCGGTGGCGGTCGTCGTCGGCGTCGCCTTCCTCATGGGCTTCAGGTCGAGCGCCGGTGTGCTCGAGTGGCTTGGCGTCGCCGGGATGCTCGTGCTCTTTACGCTCGCCCTCACCTGGATCGCCGTGCTCGCGGGGCTTTCGGCCAAGACCGTCGAGGGCGCCAGCGCGTTCTCGTATCCGCTCATCTTCCTGCCGTTCGTGAGCTCGGCGTTTGTGCCCACCGAGACGATGCCAGGGCCCGTGCGTTGGTTTGCCGAGCACCAGCCCGTGACGTCCATCGTCAACAGCATCCGCCAGCTGCTCGAGGGACAGCAGGTGACGGGGGACCTGTGGGTCGCGCTCGCCTGGTGCGCCGGCATTCTGCTCGCCGCCTACCTCGTCGCGAACGTGCTCTACTGGCGCAAGATCCGCTGAGGAGCGCCCTGACCGGGCTCTCGGGTTTCTCATCCGAGCATGCTGTTGGCTGGAGTGACCGACCCGACGTCAAGGAGGCCGCATGCGGATGACCGGAACCGTGCTGCTCGCCCTTGGGTTTCTCGCGCTCGCGGGGGCTCACCTGATCACCGACCCGACGGCCCTCGACGCGAACATCGGGGCTGGATTCCTCACCATCGTGGGCTTCGTGGCCGGCGGGGCTGGCCTCCTCGCGCTTGCAGTCGCGGGGCTGATGGGACTCCGGCGCCGGCGCGCGTAGCTCGGACACGGCGAGCTGTATGCCGGGTCACCCCGCTACTTCGCAACGACGGCGGCTTCCACGAAGTCGAGCAGGGCGGCCGCCATGGGCGCGAGCTCCAGGTTGCTGTCGGACGCCCAGCGCTCGAGCACGTCGTTCTTCGCGGCCGCGATGAGCTGCGCCACCTGGGTCGCGTCGAACGCGCGGAACTGTCCGGCGGCCTGCCCCTCTGAGAGCAGCTCGGCCAGCGCCTCGGTCTCGCCGGCGGCGACCTCGTCAAACGCCCGACCGAAGTCGGCCTCGCGGTGGTTATTGAGCACCTCCGCCATTGCAAGGAACTCGACGCGCCTCGGCGAGAAGAACTCGAGCTCGGCACTGATCTCCGCGCGGAGTCTCGCCGCGGGGGTGCGGGATGCGCCGCTTGCGGACGCGACGTGCTCGGCGCATCCCTGCAGCAGCCGCAGGGCAACCTGTCGCAGCAGCTGATCTTTGCTCGGGAAGTGGTAGGTGACGACGCCCTTGCTGACCCCGGCGCGCTCGGCGATGCGAGCGACGGATGCGCCCGCGTAGCCGAGCTCGGCGAGCACCTCGGCGGCAGCGCGCTCGATCTGTGCCCCGCGGGCCCGGCCGCCCGCCGTACCGCGCCCTCGGGGTGATCTGTCACTGTTGCTCATAGCTCTACTTTAGTACGATCGTACTAAAGTTGTGACGAGACGACGGGAGCCAGCGCATGAGCACGGCGCGACGGGATCGGCCGACCACCACGAGCCGGGTGAAACTCGTGTTCTTCACCCTCGTCATGCTGGGAGTGGCTGGCCTCCTGCTGCTCGCGTCGAGCGCGCCGCTGTTCTCGTTCACGCCGTTTGAGAGCGACGTTGTCAACGGAATGCTCAACTACCAGCTCAGCGCCCTCCCCGTCGTGGCGCTGGCGCTGGCGGCAACGTTCGTCTTCGCGAGGAAGACCAAGCTCGACTTCCTGCGCCCGCGCCGCATCGGCGAGATGCGACCGTTCCTGGGCGTCTCCCTCGGCACCAGGTGGGAGAAGGATGCGCTGCCCATCGCCCTCATCATGGCGGCCATCATCGGCGTCACCACCTACTTCCAGCTGCTGCCGGGCGGCTACACCTTCAACTGGGTCTACCTCGCGCTTGTCGTGCCCTTCGCGGCGGCCAACGCGTTCACTGAGGAGGCGATCTTCCGGCTGCCCTACGTGACCGTCGGCGCCGACCTCACGACCTCGCGCGTCTACGGCCTCGTCATGGGGGCGCTCGTGTTCGGCGTCATCCACTACTGGGGCGTCGCGCCGAACGGGCTGATCGGCGCCATCATGTCGGCGTGGCTCGGCTATTACCTCGCGAAGTCGATCCAGGAGACGCGGGGCTTCTTCTGGGCCTTCACGACCCACTTCCTGCTGAACCTGGTCGGCATGGTCTTCATCCTCAACCGCAGCGCGTGACGAGGGCTACCCGCTGACGAACAGCACCGTGATGAGCATCGCGATAATGACGGTGTTGAACGCGAACGACACGAGCGTGTGGCCGGTCACGAGGCGGCGGCTCCCGGGCAGGGTGAGCGAGACGTCCGAGGTCGAGAAGGTCGTCTGCACCTGCACGGCGAGGTACACGTAGTCCGAGAAGATGCGGCCGTGGTCGTCGCCCGGGTAGTCGAACCCGCCCGCCGCCGCATCGAACCTGGCGTAGTGCACGGCGTACGCGACCATCGTCACTGACCAGGAAGCGGCCACCACGAGCACGCTGAAGAGCACCGTCGTGGTTTCCGAGAGCAGGCCGGGCCACAGTGTGAACGTCAGCACGGCGCCGATCGCGATGATCGACCACTGCACGGCGATCGTCGGGCCCGTGCCAGAGATGACGGCCCCGATGCGACCGAAGCGACCCGCCGGGTTCGTCGCGAGCAGCACCTCCCGCAGACGCTCCGCATCCAGCCCCCGGAACACCCGCAGCGTGTGCACGAGGTACGCGAGCGAAGAAGCGGCAGAGAACGCGAAGGCGCTCAGCGCCACGAGGTCGCCCACCGGGTGCCAGCCGCGCACGAGCACGACGACAAGCACCGTGATCCACGCCGAGTTGAACCCGGCGATGCAGGCGATACCGAGGCGCACGATGTCGAAGCCCGCGCGGGGGATTCGCGGGCCGACAGCATCGGGGGACGACGACATGAGCCAACGATGCCACGTGCCCCCGCGACGCGCGAGTGCTTCTTGGCGCATGCATCCGCACGCTCCAGGCTCGTCGCCACCTGGCTCTGATCGGCCTCCCTCCGGGGTGCATCCATACGGGATATGCAGGTTCCCGGCGCAACGAAGGTGGTTCTCTCGTGTGGATGCGCGGGGCAGCGCCCTGCTCCGGCCTAGGCTGATCGCATGACGACGGCGACATCACTCGAGGGCACCTTCAACTTTCGTGACACCGGCGGCCTGCCGCTGGCATCCGGCGGCACGACCAACTCCGGCATCTTCTACAGGTCCGACGCGCTGGGTTCGCTCACCCCGAAGGGACTCGAGGAGCTCGCGGCCAGCGACATCGGCACCATCGTCGACTTCCGCACGCCGTCCGAACGTCAGATGGCGCCAGACCGGTTGCCCGTCAGTCGTCCCTTCAACGTCGTCGAGCTGCCGCTGCTCGAAGGCGCAGTGACCGGGCTGGTCCAGCAAGGGCTGCAGTCGACGGCGCAGGGCGGCGACCCTGAGGCCCGCGCGAAGGCCGTCGACGCTGTACTCGCGCAGATTCCGTCGCTCGGAGCTCTCTACGTCGACATGCTCCAGCACGGCGCCACGTCGTTCGCGCAGCTGGCGCGTCTCGTCGCGAACGCGACGGAAAACCCGCCGACGGCCGTGCTCGTCCATTGCACGGCGGGCAAAGATCGCACGGGCATCGGCTCGGCCCTGGTGCTCGACGCGGTGGGCGTCGAGCGCTCGGCGATCGTCGCCGACTACGCCTCGTCTGGCACAAATCTTTCCGGCGAGTGGGCTGAGCGCATGTACGGCATGGTCGCGCAGTACGGGCTTCCGCTCACTAATCAGATCAAGGACCTGGTGGCCGCCACGCCGCCTTCGGCGATCGAGCACGCGCTCGAGTGGGTGGATGCGCAGGGAGGCTCGGCAGCCTACCTCCAGTCAGGCGGGCTCACCGGTGCGGAGCTCGCTGCGCTGAAGGGGCGTCTCGCCGGCGCCTGAGGCCGCGGCCGGGGTCGCCGACGACGCGGCACCGGGGGCCTCTGGGGTGGCCGTCGCGGGCGCGGTTGCGCGCCCGGCTGATCGCTCGACACCGATGCCGGCGACGATGACCAGCACGAGCCCGACCGCGGGCAAGACGCCGGGCACCTGGTGCAGCAGGAGGAGCCCGATGACGAGTGCGACGGCGGGTTCGAGGCTCGTGAGCGTGCCGTAGGCAGCTGCCGTGATGCGGCGAAGCGCCTGGATCTCGAGCATGAACGGCACCGTCGGCAGCAGCACGGCGAGGCCCAGGCCGGCAAGTGCCGCCTCCCAGGTGAGGAGCGGAACGGTGGTCGGTGCCGCGATGATGCTCGCGATGACCGCGGCGACCGGGATCGACACGGCAAGGCCCCGCACGCCGCTGAGTTCGTCGCCCACGCGCTGCGTGCACAAGATGTACACGGCCCAGCACACCGCCGCCGCGAGTGCGAAGAGAACGCCGAGCGGATCGATGCTCCCCGTCCAGGGCTCGGTGAGGAAGACGACGCCAACCGCGGCGAGCAGCGGCCAGAGCAGTGCGCGGCCTCGGCTGCGCAGCACGGCGACCGCGAGGGGGCCGAGGAACTCGAGGGCTGCCGCGGTGCCGAGCGGGATGCGGTCGATCGCGAGCGTGAAGAGCAGCGTCATGCCCGCGGTCGCGGCCCCGAGTACGACGCACGCGAGGAGGCTGCTGCGCGTGAACCAGGCGCGGCGCGGGCGCACGATGACCAGCACGAGGGCCGCCGCGAAGACGAGGCGGATCCACCCGGTGCCGAGCGGTCCGAGCTGCTCGAACAGCCCTGTGCTGAGCGCGAGGCCGAGCTGCACGAACAGCATCGCGCCGATCGTCATGAGCGTGCCGGACCGTGCGGAGCCCCGGGATGCGGGTGCGAGCGTGGACGTCGTCATGGACTCAGGATGACGCTCGCCTGCGTCCGTGTCCACGCGAGATTCGCGAACACATTGTTCGTTGATAACGGACAATCGGGAGTGGGTCGCGACCGCGACTATGAACGTCGGAGGAGCACACATGGAGACTCGGCGGCTTGAGTACCTCGTGGACCTGGAGCGATTCGGCTCGATGCGGGCCGTCGCCGATCACCACCTGACGACGACGTCCGTCGTCTCGCAGCAGCTTGCCCTCCTCCAGCAGGAGCTCGGCGCCAGGCTGCTCGAGCGTGTCGGACGCGGGGTGCGGCTGACCGCCGCCGGCTCGCGGCTCGCGGCTCGCGCATCCGGGATCCTCGCGAGCCTCGACGAGGCGAAGCGCGACTTCGACCCAAGCGCAGAACCGCAGGGCACGCTGCGTGTGGCGGGTTTCGCGACCGCCGCCCGCGCCTTGTTTCCGATCATGCGGGAACTCGCCGCCTCGCACCCCGGCGTGCGGCTCGTGCTCGAGGAACAGGAGCCCGACGAGGCGTTCGCGCTCGTCGACGCCGGGCGTATCGACCTCGCCCTGGTCTACGACTACACGCTCGCGCCGCTGCGCATCCCGGCCGGCTACGAGCAGGTACGCCTGTGGCAGGGGGAGTGGGGCATCGGGGTGCCGGATCGGGTCGCGGCGCAGCTGCCGGGCGGGGGCTCCGAGGCGCTGCCGAACGTCGAGCTGATGCTCGCGCTGCGGGAGCAGGAGTGGATCGGGAACTCGAGGAACGACGCCGACGAGATCGCCATCGGGGTGCTCGCGTCGCTCGCCGACTACGAACCGAACGTCACCCACCAATCTGACGACCTTGGCCTCGTCGAGGACCTCATCGCCGCGGACTTCGGGGTCGGCATGCTGCCCCTGACCCGCGAGCAACGAGACAACGTGCGCATCGTGCGGATGCAGGACCCGCCCATGTTGCGCGCATCCGCCGCCTACCTGCGGGGCACGGCCGAGTGGCCGCTGCTGCGCCACGTCCTCGAGCGGCTCACGGCCTGACGCTGGTCGGCTCAGCTCGACTGCCGGCCCGCCCCTCGAGTTTCGGGATGGGTTCCTCATCTCAGGATGGCTTGCAACCCATCCGCAGATGAGGAACCCATCCCGAGACCGTCGGACGTCGGGCGTCGGACGTCGGACGTCGGGCGTCGGGTGCATCGCCAGGTGAGTGGGCTAGACAGCAAGCATGGCGATTCAAGGGCCTCACTTGCACCCAATGATCCTCATCGGTGCCATCGCCTGGATGGTGCAGCCCGGCTACGTGCTCATCGAGCTCATCGTGGCCGCGGCGTCGACGGTCCCGTACAGCTTTGGCGACCAGACAATCAGCGACCTCGGTGCCGTGACCTGCACGGAGATCGTGTACCCGGCCGGACCAGTATCGGTGTGCTCGCCGCTGCATCCGTTGCTCAACGGCAGCTTCGTCGTCTTCGGACTCCTCATCGCCGTCGGGGCCCTCTTCTTGCACAGAGCTCTGCCCCGCGGTCGCGCCATTCTGGCGGCGACGGTCATCTGGGTTGCAGTAGGTGTCAGCACCGTGGCGACGGGACTCGTACCGCTCGATGTCGACCTCGGTCTGCATTCGCTCGTGGCGCTGCCCTCGCTCGTGGGAGCGCCGATCGCGTTGGCATTCCTCGCGGTCGGGCTTTGGGCATCGAACCGGGCGCTGGCGGTGGGTTTGGCGAGTGCCGCCGCGGTTTCGCTCTTGGGCGCCGTCGTATTTCTCGCGACCGCGGCCAGTCGGGAGTGGGGTGGCGTGTGGGAGCGCCTCGGATTCTGGCCCACCTACTTGTGGCTGCCGGTCGTCGCGGGAGTGCTGCTTAGGTCACCTGCTCGTAGCGGTGGGTTCCGCGACTGACACGATTCCCGAACTCGTCGATGAGCGCGTGCAGCTCTTGGTGCTCGAGCAGGGTGAATCCTGCTCGAGCGCAGTCGGCGGTCCCGAGAGCGCGAAACTTCGTGTAGCCGTTCGGTGCTGGACTGCCGAGCGCCTCGTACAGACGCCGAGCGTAGGAGTCGGCGACGAAAACCGCGCGGTCGAAGGCGTAGAGCATGAGCACGTCCGCCGTCTCCGGGCCGATGCCGCGCAGGGCGAGGAGGGATGCGCGCAGCGCGGTGTCGTCGAGCTCGCTGTGGGACGACTCCTCCGGCCCGTGATCCAAGATCCAGCGTGCGAGGCGCTGCAATGCGGGACCCTTCGCCGTCATGAACCCGCTGGGAGTGATCAGCTGTGCGAGCAGGTGCGGGTCTGCGTCTGCGAGCTGTCGTGCGGTGAGCAGCCCGCGCCCGCGGAGCTGATCGATGCTGCGTGCGACGTTGCGCCAGCTCGTGTTCTGCACGAGTATCGCGCCGACCATCATCTCGACGCGCGTCTCTGCGGGCCACCAGCTCTGCGGGCCGATGCTCGCGAGCATCCGGTCGTACGCCTGCCTGAGGTCCACCTGCCGGTCGGCCATCTTGTGTCAGATCCAGCCGCGCTCGCGGGCGACGACGGTCGCCTGCTGCCGCGTCGCAACGGAGAGCTTGCCCAGCACCGACGACACGTGATTCCGCACGGTGCCGGGGGAGAGGTGCAGGGTGCGGGCGATCTGCGCAATCGTCTCGCCGCGCTGACCGGCGCGGAGCACGTCGAGCTCGCGGTCGGTGAGGGGGCTTCGCTCGTCGGCGAGCGCATCCGCCGCGATCTCCGGGTCGACGTACCGGCGGCCCGCCGCGACTCGACGGATGATGTCGGCGACCTCCTCCGCGCGGCGCGACTTGGGGATGAACCCCTCGACGCCCGCCGACAGTGCCCGGCGCAGCACACCCGGCCGAGCATGCCTCGTGACGACGATGCACCGGACGTCGGGGAGGCCCTGGAGGCGCTCGGCGACTTCCACCCCGTCGAGGCCGGGCATCTCGAGGTCGAGCAGGCAAATGTCGGGGTTCAGCCTGAGGGCTTCCTCGACCGCGGCGGTGCCGGTGCTGCACTCGGCGATCACCTCGAGGTCGTCCTCGAGGCGCAGCAGCGAGGCGAGCGCGGTGCGGATCATGTCCTCGTCGTCGGCGAGCAGCACCCGGATCATGCACGCTCCTTCAGGTGGGTCACGACGTCGCCCACCGCGATGGGCAGGCGGACCCGCACGGTGAAGCTTGTGCCATCGTTCCACGCCTCGACGTCGCCGCCGTTCGCGCGCAACCGCTCTCCCATCCCAGTGAGGCCGCTGCCCCAGGCGATCTCGGCACCCGACTCGGCGCCGGCGCGGCTGTCGGCGGCGTCGTTGACCATCCGGTACACCCACGAGCCGCCCTCCTGCGTGAGTTCGATCTGCGCGCGCGACCCGTCGCCGTGCTTGAGCACGTTGGTGACGCTCTCGCGCACGATCGGGCCGAGCACCTCGGCGGGGGCGGATGCGGCACCCGCTCCCACGTGCATCCGCACGTCGTGGCCGGCGGCGCGCAGCAGGTCGGCCGCGTTCTCGAGCTCGTCTGGGAGGGGGACTCCGCGGAAGCTCGTGGCGAGCGCGCGGGTGCCCGCGCGCGCCTCGTCGACGGCGCCGAGGGCTGACCGGATCTGCGCCGCGGCGGCCTCAGGGTCTTTCTCAAGGAGACGTTCGGCGAGCTCGAGCTGCAGGGCGATGACCTGCAGGTGATGGCCCTGCAGGTCGTGCACGTCGTTGGCGAGGCGGAGGCGCTCGCGGGTCGCAGCGAGCTGGCTCTCGGCGGCGCGCGCCCGGTCGAGCTCGAGCACGATCTCCCACCACCACAGCGAGAAGGCCGTCATCGCGGGGGTCATCAGCACGAAGAACGCGGGCGCAGCGAAGGCATCCGCGGGGACCCCACGATCCCCGAACGTCCTCGCCTCGAGGAACATGACGATCGCCACAACGACCGTCGCGCCGACAACCACGCGCCACCTGACCCCGGGGGTCCACGGGCGCACGGAGACCACGAACCCGAGCACGGCGACCGCGGCGAGGAACGACGAGGTGCCGATGCCCAGGCAGACCGCGCTGAGTGCCGCCACCCCGAGTCCCAGTAGGTGCAGGCGCGACGGACGATGCGTCTCGCCATCTCGGGCCGCGTGCACACTCGGCCGGTAGTCGAGGAGCAGCAGCAGGCCCGCGACGAGCCACGCGACCCCGCCCGCTGCCGTGAGCGGGAGGCGCCACGGCGTCTCCAGGTCAGGGGAGACCCACGCCCACAGCACCCAGAACAGCACCGCGAAGCCGACGAACACGAGCACGCCGACCGCCGTGTACCACCAGGTCGCGGTGACCCCGCGAGCCAGCGCGATCTGGCCGATGCGTGGAGTGCTCATCCTCCAACGGTAGGGCAGGGGCGGCCCCACGACCCGTGACATATGTCACGAACTGGCACGCGCATCCTCACGACTCCTGGTGACGCCGCGGCACTGCCGTGAGGCGTGCATCCCAGATGGAATGGAGTCATCACGGCAGCACCCCCGAATCGCTGTCCGACCCGCTTGACCCAACGCCCGAAAGGCACACCATGAACCCCATCGCAGAGCTCATCCTCGGCTTCCAGAACCTCATGGCGCAGCTGCCCGAGTGGCTGCAGCCGCTCATCGTCGCCCTCGCAGGTGCCGTGCCCTTCATCGAGGGCGAGGGCGCCGCGTCCATCGGCATCATCGGTGGCATCAACCCCGTCATCGCGGCGGTCGCCGGCGCGCTCGGCAACTTCATCGCCGTCGCAGCCGTCGTGTACCTCGGCGCCGGTATCCGGGCGCGCTTCGCGAAGTCGCCGGCGGATGCGAAGCCAAAGACCGCGAACCGCGAGAAGTTCCAGCGCGCGTTCAATCGCTACGGCGTCGCCGGCGTGAGCCTGCTCGGCCCGCTGCTGCTCCCCACCCACTTCACGGCTGCCGCGCTCGCGGGAAGCGGCATCTCGAAGGGTCGCGTGCTCGTCTGGCAGGCGGTCGCGATCGTGCTGTGGACGACCCTGCTCACCCTCTTCATCACGGGCGTCATCGCGTTCGCCGTCTGAGCCGACGAGCTCACCCACCTGCCACGACCGGTCAGCGCAGCGGGGTCCACCCGAACGGGGTGGGCCCCGTTGTCGTCGCGCGCTCCCGGTCGGCGCGCGCGGACCAGCCCTGGGCCGCATCCTCCGCGTCAAACCCGCCGCGGGCGACGCGGAACCCGACATCCTCGTGATGCATGCGGGGTGCGCCGCCGCGACGAACAGATGCGCGTACGCTCCACGTGTCGTCGGCGTAGCCACCGCCTCGGAACACCCGGTAGTCGTCGTAGCGTGCGGGGTCGAGCAGGTCCCAGCACCATTCCCACGTGTTTCCGAGGGTGTCGAACAGGCCGTTGAGGTTCGGGTGCTTGCCGCCGACGGGCTGCGGGCTGGTGACGCCGTCGAGGCTGGTCCAGGCGACATCGGCGAGCGGACCGTACTGGGCGGCCGTCGAGCCGGCGCGGCACGCGAGCTCCCATTCGGCTTCCGTGGGGAGCCGGATGCCGTCGGAGTCGACGTGCCAGGTGACCTGATCGCCGTCGTACGAGTACGCGGGGTCGAGCCCTTCCCATTCGGAGGCGGCGTTGCAGAAGCGGATGGCGCGCAGCCAGCTGACGTCGGTCGCGGGCCGGTCCGGGTGACTGTTCCCGTCGGCACGCGCCTCGCCGAGCAGCTCACCCAGCTGAGACTCAGTGACGGCGTACACGCCGAGTTCGAACGGCTCGAGGTCCACGCGCCTGCGCAGCTTGCGGCGCGCGTCGTGCAGCTCGACGGTGCCGGCTTCGATGGCCGCGAATTCGATGTCCACGGGGTTCATCCTCGCACCGGTGGCCGATGTTGGCCCCTGGCGTGTGGCCTGGGCAGCGTGAGAGCATGCCCCGGTGATCGACTCCCAGGCCTTCGTGACCACGCCCGATGGCAGGCGGCTGCGTACGTTCGCGGGCGGGCCCGTCGGCACTGGTGCGCTTGTCGTGCTCGAGGCAGGCCTCGGCGCGAGCGGTCTGTACTGGGGGCGCGTGCATCGGATGCTGGCGGAGCGCGTCCGGGTTGTCGCGTACGACCGCGCCGGGTACGGCGAGAGCGCACCGGATGCGGAGCCGCGCACGCTGGACAGGCTTGCCGATGACCTGGCCGCGGTGGTGGACGCGCAGAGCTTCTCGCGCCTCGTTCTCGTGGGGCACAGTTGGGGCGGGCCGATCATTCGCCGCCTCGCGGCTCGCAGGGTCGCCGCCGGCGAGGTGGTGGACGGGCTGGTGCTCGTCGACCAGAGCGACGAGCACGCGGCGCTCTACTTCCGCCCGTCCACGCGGCGTGTGTTCGCCGCATCGGCGGCCGTGCTTGAGCCTGCCGCCAGGTTCGGCGTGTTGCGTCGGCAGCTGCGGGGTCTCGTCGAAGGCATGGATGCGCGAGAGGCGAAGCGAGTGCTGGATGCGTCGACGACGCCTACCGCGGCTCGCGCGGCGGCCGCAGAACAGCGTCTCGTTGCGAGCGAGCTCGCAGGGCTCCGCTCCCGCCCGCCGCTGCTGGGCTTGACCCCGATTCGGGTCATCTCCGGCATGCTCGAGACACGCACCGATCGCACGCGGCTGCCGCTCATCGAGGCGCACCGCGCGACGGCCGCGAGGCATCCCGGGGCCGTGCACGTTCCGGCGAAGCAGTCCGGTCATCTCGTGCCGACCACCGAGCCGGAGCTCGTTGCAATGGAAGCGCTGAGCTTGCTCGATTTGGCCGGCGGGCCCGTTTTCGAGGCGGGGTGAGCACTCAGGAGGGGCGGTCGGCGAGGAGGTGCTCGCGCGCGACGTCCACGAGGATCTGATGCATCGCGTGCTCGCCTGGTGGGCGAACGCGATCGCTGCGGTGGGCGATCACGATGCGTCGTGACGGTGCCTCCTGCCCGAGGCTGACGATTCGGACGCCCGGCCGCGCGGACACAACGGCCGTTCTGGGGGCGAGCGCCACCCCGAGGGCAACGCTGACCATCGCCAGCGCCTCCTGGTAGTCGTTTGCTTCGAACGCGATCTTGGGTGAGAATCCGGCGCTCCGGCAGCTCCGCTCGAGCACCTCAGCTACCGGGTGACCGCTCTTGCGAACGATCCAGTCTTCGTGTCGCAGCATCGACATGTTCACGTGGCGCGTTCGGCCGAGCCGGTGGTCGTCGGAGACGACGAGCACGGTCGGGTCTTCGAGCAGTGGAGTCAGCGACAGGTCGGGTTCGTCGATGCGGTTCCACTCGTAGTCCCACAGCAGCGAGATGCCGATGCTGTTCTCCTGCAGTGATGCCACGAGCTCGTCGAACCGTGCGCTGTGCACCTCGAGCTGCACGTTGGGGTATTCGCGCCGGAAACGACTGATGGCCATGGGCATGAGGGTGGTGCCGACGGTCGGGAAGGTTCCGACTGACACGCGTCCGCGCTGGAGCCCCGCGAGCTCCTCCAACTCGGACTCCGCCGCGCGCATCCGCCGCAGCACGTATCTGGCGTGGCCCGCGAGCAGTGCCCCAGCCTCCGTCGCAATTACGCCGCGGGGTTGACGACGAACCAGCGGTTGCCCCACTTCCTGCTCGAGGCGCTGCAGTTGCTGCGAGAGGGCCGACACGGTGTAGCCGAGCGTCTTCGCCGCCGCGGTCACCGAGCCGCAATCGAGGATCATCACCAACATGGAGAGCCGACGGATGTCGTACATGAGCACCTCTTCCCTGAGGTGAGTGTACCGCCGGGGCACATTCCGCTGAACTCGCTGTAGCGATCGTTGAGGCACATCGAGGTCCATGAGACTCGTAAACGGAGATACCTCGAAATAAGTGCTGATCAAGCGCAGATACTGACATTTAAGCATTACTAAACCGCACTCCATTCTTTGTCGCTTTTCCTGTACTCGCATCCGGTCGAGCATTGGAGCTGACACAGAAGGAGGCTCCAATGGTGGAGATACCAGCAACGCTGATGCGGGGCGGAACCAGCAAATGCTGGGTGTTCTCGCGTGCAGACCTGGAGCAGGTCGGTGCCCCGATCGACGACGTACTCCTGCGCCTCTACGGGAGCCCGGACGAGCGTCAGATCGACGGCATTGGTGGCGGAACCTCGACGACGAGTAAGGCGGTCATCCTCTCGCCAAGCAGTCGCGCGGACGCGGACGTCGACTACTCGTTCGCGCAGGTTGGCCTGGCCGACGGGCGAGTCGACTGGTCGAGCAATTGCGGCAACTGCTCGGCCGCTATCGCGCCCTATGCCCTGCACGCGGGCTGGGTCGTGCCTCGCGGCGACCGCACGGCAGTGCGCATCTACAACACGAACACCGGTCAGACCATCGTCGCCGAGGTGCCAACCCCAGGGGGCTCCTTCAGTGAGGTGGGGGATGCGCGCATCGTGGGTGTCCCGCACGCAGGGCTCGAGGTGGTCCTGTGGTTCGTCGACCCGGCCGGACGCACGACCGGCAGCCTGCTGCCGTCAGGCACCCCGGCCGAAGAGATCGACGGCGTGCCGGTCACACTCATCGATGCGGGTGCGCCCGTTGTCGTGGTCGAGGCGTCTGGCCTCTCGCTGACCGGCCAGGAGACTCCGGCAGAAATTGACGCGCGACCCGATCTGCTCGCGCGCATCGATGCCATCCGCCGCGAGGGGGCTGTCCGGATGGGCCTGGCTGCGACCCCAGCCCAGGCCAGCAAGGCGGTACCGAAGTTCGCCATCGTCTCGCCGCCGAGCGCCGACGACCACAGCTTCGGCGTCACCATGATGTCGATGGGGAAGGCGCATCCAGCGCTCGCGATCACCGGGAGTGTCGCGCTCTCGCTCGCGGCCGCAGCGCCGGGCACCGTCGTGCATCGCGTCGCGAGCCCGAGCGTCGCCGAGTCGGTCTCGATGCGCACCCCGTCCGGCGTCATCAGCACCCGTCTCGGGCAGCACGGCGGGTCGCCCGCCGTCGGTATCGGTCGGTCCGCGCGCCGGCTCGCCGACGCCTCGCTTGCCCTCCCCATCGAGCAGCTGCCGAGCCACACGGCCGAGCTGTTCGAAGAACCCCTCCTCGTTTCATAATCAGAAGAGCCGCATCTCACTCCCGAGCGGGTGGGTGCGGCTTGCAACCCCCGTTGGGAGACAACGATGTCACCAGAACTCATCTCTATCCTGGCGCTGTTCGCGATGGTCGTCATCGCGACGCTACGCCCCGTCAACATCGGCATACTCGGCTTCATCGGGACGTTCCTCGTGGGTACGTTCGTCCTCGGCCTCAGCGAGAAGGACCTGCTCGCGGGCTTCCCCGCTGACCTCTTCCTCACGATCGTTGGAGTCACCTACCTGTTCGCGGTCGCGAAGCTGAACGGAACCGTCGACCTCATCGTCGACAACGGCGTGCGCATGGTCCGCGGCCGGACCGCGTTGGTGCCCTGGGTGCTCTTCGGAGTGGCGACCCTGCTGACGGCGATGGGAACATTCCCGCCGGCGGCGGTTGCGCTCGTCGCCCCTGTGGCGCTCAGCTTCGCCGCGAAGCACAACATGGATCCCCTGCCGGTGGGCATGACGGTCGTCTACGGAGCCCTCGCTGGCTCGCTCTCGCCCATCTCGGTGCTCGGCCTCCTGGTGAGCGGCATGGTCGGGGACACCCCCGGCTTCTCACCGACCGTGCTGTTCGGCACCGCGTTCGTCTACTCCACGCTGATCGCCATCCTGACCCAGCTGTTCTTCTCCTACAAGAAGCGCCTCTCGGGATCTCGCGACGCCGCGAAGTTCGACGGCATTTCTTCGGGCGGCGGCGGCAGCGTGCAGGGCCCCCGCGTTCCGGCGACCGGCAACATCTCCGTCGACACCGCGACGCAGGGTTCGACGATGACGCTCACGCAGACGCTCCAGGTTCCGCGGCTCCGTGCGACCCCGGCGCAGATCCTCACGCTGGTCGCGATCGTCTCGCTCGCGCTCGGCGCCATGATCTTCCACCTCGACATCGGAATCCTCGCGCTCGGCGCGGGCACGCTCATCGCCTTCATCGAGAAGAAGCACCTCAGTGCAGCCGTCGAGGGGATCAGCTGGTCGACGATCCTGCTCGTTGCCGGAATGATCACCTACATCAGCATCGTGGAGGAGGCGGGAGCCATCGAGTGGGTCGCCGCCGGTATCGGGAGCCTCGGCTCGCCCCTCATCGGCGTGCTCGTACTCTGCTTCATGGCGGGTGTCGTCTCCGCGTTCGCGTCTTCGACGGCGGTGATCGCCATCGCGATCCCGATGCTGATGCCGCTCATCGAGGGCAGCCCGGTCGCTGCCGGGATGGCGATCTCCGCGGTCGCCATTGCCGCGAAAGTCGTGGATGTGTCGCCGTTCTCGACAAACGGAGCCCTCGTGCTCGCGAACGCCCAGAATGTCGACCCATCGGCCTTCTACCAGCGCATCCTCCGGTACTCGGCAGTCATCGTTCTCATCGGGCCGCCGCTCGCCTGGGTGACGCTCGTCGTGCCGTTTTCGCTCTGACTGACTGACGGCGGCAGTGTTGCCGCGATCGACGGCCCTGGGGATGCTGGTACCAGCATCCCCAGGGTTGTCTCTGTTGCGCGACCCACTGGGGGTGCTTCGGAACCTTGGTTGTCAGGAGATTCCGGGACAGCGAAATAGAAATCTATGTAGGTTAACTAACTAAATGATCGGGGCTCGCAGCGGACTGCTCCGACTCGGCACGCAGACGAGGGGAGGGCACCATGTTGATGACGAGTCGATGTGCATCGCTTCGTCTGCGGGAACGAGGGGTGGCGCGATGAGCATCCTGAGCCCGACAATGCCGATCGCAGACGGGGTGCCAGATCCCGGGGATGAGCGACTCGACGCCGACTTCGCGCTCGTGGGGCGTGGTGACCGGGCGGCGCTTTCCCGCCTCTACGATGCGCTGAGCCCCGCAATGTACGCGCTGGCTCTTCGGATGTTGGATCGAGCGGACCACGCCCAAGAAGCAACGAGTGAGGCCTGGCTGACGATCTGGCAGAGCGCGCCGCGCCTCCCGCATGGAAACGCGCGGAAGACGATCCTTGCTGCGACTCTGCGGGCGGCAATTCGCTTGTCGGCTGCGGGGTAGCTGGCGGTCAGCGGGGGTATCGCTCAGGAGGCGGAGGTCACGCCAGTGAGCCGCCGGCCACCGCGTCACCCGGGCCCGACGAGAGCAACGTTGCAACACGGTGACGGCTGCCTCGGCCCGGGAACCGCGCATGAGCCCACTGGGTAGACTGGCCGCAGATCGTGAGGAGCGAACGATGACGATGCAAGTGGGGCCGACAGCAGTCCCGGAACGCCTGTGGATGTCGATGATCGCCCGCGCCCTCCCCGCGCTGATCATCGCCGCCGTCATCACCTTCTCCCAAGATCACTCGGCGCCGTTCGGATTCGTGACCTTCGGAGCCTTCGCGCTCGCCTCCGGCGTACTCATCGGATTCGAAGCCGTCGGTTTCAAAGACCACCCCGCCCGTGCCCTCACGTTCGTGCGCGCCATCATTTCCGCGCTCGCCGGCGGCTTCGCGCTCTTCATGGGCACGGCAGAGACCGAGCACGCGACTGCGGCCGCCTTCATCGCGACCGTCGCCACCTGGGCGCTCGTCACCGGCGCCCTCGAACTGGTCAGCGCCCGGGTCGGACGCGCCACCAAATTCTTCTCGCGTGAAGTGCTCATCACCGGCGCCGTCACGGTCCTCCTCGGGCTCCTCGTCGCGATCGTTCCTCCCGACCTGCGCGTCGACTACGGCGGGCTCGAGCAGGTCGAGGGCGCACTCACCGCATCCGTGCAGACCGTCGGCTACGTCGGCGCTTACCTCGCAGTGCTCGGCGTGCTGCTGGTCATCGAAGGCATCACCCTTCGCGGCATCCTCGCGGATGCGCCGGCCGTCAAGCCAGAACTCACCAAGAAAGTCTGATTCCCCAGTGACTCAACCCAAGCGCCGCGCGCTCATGAAGCCCTTCGAGCTGCTCGGCATCTCCGCCGTGATGGCTGGCTTCGTGCTGCTCATCCTGCTGCTCACCACGCAGGACTTCGTGCTCGGTCTCATCTTCGCCGGCGTCGCGTTCATCGTCGCGATCCTCGTGCTCGCGATGCTCGTGCTCTCCTACTCCCCGAACCCCGACACCGAGATCTACCTCGACCGGTTCGAGAACGCCGAGACCGGCGTCGCGCGCAGCGACGAGGGAGAGCAGAGTCGGTCAGCCGATGCGGCACCGGCTGACGCGAGCGACGCAGCACCTCCCACCGCACCCGCGGCGCCCGGAGAGACGGAAGAGGCCCCGCTCGACGAACCATCGTCGGACGAGGCCCCCACCACGAAGTAGCCGGAACTCGGCGGCGCGCCTACTTCAGGTAGTCGACGAGGCGCGACGAGGCGCCCGTGTAGCTGCCGGGCCTGAGCGCGAGGAGCGAGTCCTTCGCCTCCTGCCCGATGTCGAGGCCGGTCACAAACTCGACGAGCTCCGCCTTGCCGATACGACGGCCACGCGTCAGGTCCTTCAGCACGGCATAGGGGTCGGCGATGGATGAACGCCCCGCGACGATCTCGGCCCGGATGACCGTCTGGATCGCCTCCCCGAGCACCTCCCAGTTGCTGTCGAGCTCGTTCGCGAGCAGCTCCTCGTCGACAGCGATCTCGCGCAGGCCGCGAGTCACGTTGTCCAACGCCAGCAGCGAGTGGCCGAACGCGACGCCGATGTTGCGCTGTGCGCTGGAGTCCGTCAGGTCACGCTGCAGGCGGGAGGTGACGAGCGTCGAGCCGAGCGAATCGAGGAGCGCGCTCGAGATCTCGAGGTTCGCCTCCGCGTTCTCGAAGCGAATGGGGTTGATCTTGTGCGGCATCGTCGACGAGCCGGTCGCGCCCGCCTGAGGGATCTGGCGGAACACGCCGCGCGAGATGTACGTCCACACGTCGGTGCAGAAGTTGTGCAGGATGCGGTTGAAGCGAGACACGTCGGCGTACAGCTCCGCCTGCCAGTCGTGCGACTCGATCTGCGTCGTCAGCGGGTTCCACGCGAGGCCCAGGCCCGTGACGAACTCGTCGGCGAGCTGCTCCCAGCTCGTGTCGACGCTCGCCGCCTGGTGCGCAGCGAAGTTGCCCGTCGCACCGGCGAACTTGCCCAGGTACTCCGTGGCCTCGACGCGCTTCAACTGGCGGCGCAGGCGGTGCGCGAACACGGCCAGCTCCTTGCCGAGCGTCGTGGGCGTCGCTGGCTGGCCGTGCGTGAGCGACAGCAGCGGCACATCCCGCAGCTCGACGGCGAGCTCCGCGATGCGGTCGGCGAGTCCGGCCGCGGCGGGCAGCCAGACGTCGCTCACCGCGTCGCGGATCGTGATCGCGTACGAGAGGTTGTTGATGTCCTCGCTGGTGCACGCGAAGTGCGTGAGCTCGGCGAGCTCCGGGAGGCCGAGCTCGTCGAGGCGTGCGCGCACGTAGTACTCGACTGCCTTGACGTCGTGGCGCGTGCGCGCCTCCGTTTCGGCGAGCTCGTCGATGTCCTTCTGCCCGAAGTCGGTCACGACGGCGCGCAGTGCAGCGGCCTTCTCAGCGTCAATCTTGTGCGACCCGAACATCTCGCGGTCGGTGAGGAAGAGCAGCCACTCCACCTCGACGTGCACGCGGGCACGGTTGAGCGCGGCCTCAGAGAGGTGCTCGCCGAGGCCTTCGACGCTCTTGCGGTAGCGCGAGTCGAGGGGGCTCAGCATCTGGGGAGGGAGGGGGCTCATTGTGCTCCTTGGGATGAGGACGATCCGGCGCGCGCCGTCAGCGCAGCCCGGACGACCGGCTCGATCTGTCGAAGAAGCTCCTGGCACGCGCTGGTGATCATGTCGCGCACGTGGTCGAAGAGCTGATCGTTGCCATAGTACGGGTCTGGGACTTCCGTGATCCCGCCGGGAGGCGCGGGGTGGAAGGTGAGGAGGGGCTGCACGAGCGAGCGCTGCTCGTCGTCGGCGGCCCACGCCTTGAGGATGCGGCGCTGGCCGCGGTCGAACGTGATGATGAGGTCGAAGGTGTCGAACCAGTCGACCTCGAACTGCTTCGCGCGGTGGTTCTCAGCGGTGAAACCGGCTCGCTCGAGCGCGGACTGCGTGCGAGGGTCCGCTTTCTCTCCCACATGCCATTCGCCGGTTCCAGCGGAGGTGATGCTGACGGCGCTGCCGAGACCAGACTTCTCGACCAGGTCGCGGAAGATGACCTCCGCCATCGGGGAACGGCAGATGTTTCCCGTGCAGACGAAGATGATGCGAAAGACCGCGTCCTTGCTGAGTTTCGCCATGACGCCCATTGTCGCCCATCCGGGGGCCGCGCGTGCGACTGTTCACCCGTTCTTCTTGGATGTCGCACAGCTGAGCCCACTCCGATGCTGTTTCGCCTGTGGAACGCGGCCTGTCCACAGCTCGGTGCCTGGGCTCGCCGGTGACCCAGGCCGGGTCGGATGATCGGGGCATTCGACGGACGAGAGGACAGGACACCAGCGAATGCCAGAGCCCACGCCACACCTTCCCAGCGCGGCCCCCATCGTCGGCCCGACGCTGCCGATCATCGACGCCGCCAGGGTGCAGATGCTCCACGAACTCCAGTTCATCGCTCTCGATAACGCGCGTGCGCTGCATGCCTTCGACTCCGGCGCGCGCGACATCTGCGCGAGTCTCAGGCTGCTCGCCGACTCGGATGCCTGGAGCTCGCCCGCGCAACGGTGCCTCGCGACGGAAGCGCACCTCCTGGCCGACGCCATCTCGCTCGTCGCCACCGCCGCCGCGCTCGCGGAAGACGACTACCGCTCCGTGCACGCCAGCCTCGAGCTCGAGCTCGCGGGATTGAGCCGCCAGTGACCGGCGAGCTTGTCGTCGTCGGCCCGAACGACGTGCGCGCTATCGCTGCGAAGACCGAGGTCTTCGCGGCCGACTTCACCGCGCTGCGCTCGGTCCTCGCGGCGCAGGAATGGCTGCCTGCCTCCGCTTGGCTGAGCTCATCGGGACTGTCGTTCGCGGCCTCAGCGGCGCAGGCCGAGGTCGCCCACTTCGGCGGCGCGCCGCTCGAGGTGCAGCTCTCGTCGCTGAGCCAGCGCATCCAGCTCGCCGCCGAGCTCTATGAGCGAGCCGAGGCGCTTTCGCGAGCCGTCGTCGAGGCGGTGGGTGCCAGCGTTGCGAACTCACTCGGCCGCGCCCTGCCGCTCACCGTCGCGCTACTCGGACCAGCCGCGGGCGTCGCGGCCCTCGTCGCACTCGCCGCCGAGGCCCCGACGCTCAGCGATCCGCGCATCCAGGACCTCATTCGAGTCACCGTCGAAAATGCCGACGACTTCGCGCTCGGCCTCCTCGGGCTCCCTCCCGCACCGGGCGCTGATGGCGGCAGCCTCGTGTCGTGGGTGCTGGCAGGGGCAGGGGCGGTCGGCCTTCTCCCGAGTGACAGCTTCCGGGTGGAGCGCGCCGCCGATCCGCTCGTGGGGAGGGATGCGCCTCCCGCGGGCCTGCAGGAACTGGTCGCGGCGATTCCGCCGTCGGTCGACGGTGGGCCGCAGGTTCGTATCACGAGCTACGCGGATGCGGTCGGGAATCGGCTCTTCGAGGTCGCGGTCACGGGCACGTCAGATCTCGCGTACGGATCGACGGAGAACCCGTTTGACCTCGCTGGGAACCTCGCGGCGTACGCCGGCATCGACTCGCAGTCGGTCTCGGCGGTCCTCGCCGCAATGGAGCGCGCCGGCATCGAACCGGGGGACGCGGTCGTCTTTGCCGGTTATTCGCAGGGCGCACTCGTGGCTGCGGCCATCGCCGGAACGGGAAAGTTCGAGACGAGAGGACTCGTGTCGATCGGCGGTCCCATCGACGCCGAGCGGCTTCGAAGTCAGTTGCAGGAGCAGCAGGGCAGCTCGGGGAGAGCGGCACCGATCATCGAGATCCAGCACCGAGAGGACCCGATCGTCGGGCTCCAGGGGCTGGCGCCCGACGGCAGCGACTCGACGGTGGTGATCGCCGACGCAGACGCCGTCACCCCGCTTGACGGCGACCCTCTCGCCGCGCACTCCCAGGCGCGCTACCTCGAGACCGTCGGGCACGCTGACGCGAGCGGCGACCGAACACTCGACTCGGCGAAGGCAACCCTCTTGGAGGCGTATTCGGGGCACAGGCTCGAGGAGACGAACCTCTATACGGTCGAGCGGCTCGAGCCGCTCCCCGAAGTCACCGAGGCGATCGATGATCTCAACCAGCTGATCGAGGAGAAGTTCGCACCGATCACGAGCACGATCGAACCGGAGAACCTGAAGGTGTGACCGCTGAGGTCAGTCCTCGCGTCGGCGCCGGTCGCTCTTCAGCTTCGAATCTGCGCCGCGCACCCAGCCGCCAAGGATGGACGTGAGGATCGACATGATGAGCGCCGCGAGCACCGCCCACCAGAATCCTGACACCTCGATGCCGAATCCGATGCCCTCGCTGATGACCCCGACAAGCCAGAAGAGGAAGCCGTTCACGATGAACGAGATCAGCCCGAGCGTGAGGATGTAGAGCGGGAAGGCGACAACGCGGACGAATCCGCCGATCACGGCGTTGACGACACCCCAGATGAGCCCGAAGAGGGCAAGCGTGCCGATGACGCCCCACGTGGAGTCCTCGAAGGGAATCACCTGCACATGCGACTGCAAGATGAGGGTCACGACCCAGAGGGCGACGGCGTTGATGATGATGCTCAGGAGGGCTCGCATGCCTCCTATCCTCGTCCATCTCGTGCAGGGTCTGCCTGAAGTGTTGGAGGATTTCTCCTGAATGGTGATGGGGCAGAGAACTAGACTGGCGAAATCTCGGGCAACCGCATCCGGGATCGGAACAGCAGGAAGGCGCCACACGACGTGACTCCAGGCGACGAGACCGTGCA
Organism: Pseudoclavibacter helvolus; assembly: GCF_049707175.1. Lineage (GTDB taxonomy): Bacteria > Actinomycetota > Actinomycetes > Actinomycetales > Microbacteriaceae > Pseudoclavibacter > Pseudoclavibacter helvolus_A. The sequence goes on from NZ_JBNAFM010000012.1 coordinate 55,390, forward strand.
GATCCTCACTCCAGAGGGAGAGGTGAAGCCGACCAAGGCCGCCGAGCCCTTCCTGGAGCAGCTCGAGCTGCTCACCACCTCGGACTACCTGCGCGCGTACCGCGACATGAGCTACGTGCGGGCCTTCGACCGCGAGTCCACGATGCTCCAGCGTCAAGGTCAGCTCTCGCTGTACGTCCCCGCCGAGGGGCAGGAAGCAGCCCAGATCGGCTCCGCCTACGCCATGCGTCCGCAGGACACGGTGTTTCCGTCGTACCGCGAGCACGGCGTGGCCTTCGTTCGCGGCGTCGACCTCGTCGACGTGCTTCGGCTGCTGCGTGGGGTGACCCACAGCGGATGGTCGCCGGAAGGCCACGGCGTTCGCCCCTATACGCTCGTCATCGGCTCGCAGACCCTGCACGCCACCGGCTACGCGCTGGGCCAGAAGTTCGACGGCGCGACAGGCACGGGAGACCTCGAGAAGGATGAGGCGACGGTGGTCTACTTCGGAGACGGCGCCACCAGCCAGGGAGACACGAACGAGGCCTACGTCTTCGCCACCAGCTACCAGGTACCGCTGGTCTTCTTCCTCCAGAACAACCAGTGGGCGATCTCGGTGCCCGTCTCCGTGCAGGCCAACAACCCGCTCTACAAGCGTGCGGGTGGCTTCGGCATGCCGTCGACGCATATCGACGGCAACGACGTCATGGCGAGCTTCGCTGTGACGCGATCGCACCTCGAGCGTGCGCGTGCGGGCGGCGGCCCCGGGTTCATCGAGGCGGAGACGTACCGGATGGGCGCCCACACCACGACCGACGACCCCACGAAGTACCGCACGAAAGACGAGGAGGAGTCGTGGCGTCGCCGCGACCCCATCGCACGACTCGGTGCGTACCTGCGTGGGCAGGGCGTCGGTGAGGACTTCTTCGAGGGCGTCGATGAGGCTGCGAAGGACTACGCGGCAGACGTGCGCCGCAGCGTCTTCGAGATCGAAGAGCCGAGCAACGACTCCATGTTCGACCACGTGTACAGCGACGCGCATCCGCAGCTCGAAGAAGAGAAGCAGTGGTTGCGCCGATACGAGGCGTCTTTCGACGAGGCCGCGAACCAGGAGGCAACCCGATGACTGACGTCGCAACGAGCACCCCGACCCCAACCCCCGACAGCGCGGGGCAGGGTCACCAGGCGGATGCGCCCGAGACGGTCACTCTGCCGCTGGCGAAGGCCATCAACGCGGGGCTTCGCCGCGCGATGGAAGACGACGACAAGGTCGTCCAGCTTGGCGAGGACATCGGCACGCTGGGCGGCGTCTTCCGCGTCACCGAGCACCTGAAGCGCGACTTCGGCCCGAACCGCGTGCTCGACACGCCCCTCGCCGAGTCCGGCATCATCGGCACCGCGATCGGCCTCGCCATGCGCGGGTACCGGCCGGTATGCGAGATCCAGTTCGATGGGTTCATCTTCCCCGGCTTTGACCAGATCACGACGCAGCTGGCGAAGCTCACCAACCGCAACGAGGGCCGCCTGCAGATGCCGGTCGTCATCCGCGTGCCCTACGGCGGGCACATCGGCGCGGTCGAGCACCACCAGGAGAGCCCGGAGGCGTACTTCGCGCACACCGCCGGCCTCAGACTCATCTCTCCGTCGACGCCAAACGATGCGTACTGGATGATCCAGCAGGCCATCCAGAGCAACGATCCTGTCCTGTTTTTCGAGCCGAAGAGCAAGTACTGGCAGAAGGGCGAGGTCAGCCTCGGCGCGCCAGCGGTCGGGATGCACGCGAGCCGAGTGGCCCGCACGGGTACCGACGTGACGGTCGTCGCGCACGGCGCGATGACCGCGGTCGCGTTGCAGGCGGCTGCCGTCGCCGAGAGCGAAGGCGTGAGCATCGAAGTCGTCGACCTTCGCTCGCTGAGCCCCGTCGACTACGCGCCGATCGTCGAATCGGTGCGCAAGACGGGCCGCCTTGTCGTCGCGCAGGAGGCCCCGTCGAACGCCAGCATCGGCTCGGAGATCGCGGCAACCGTGCAGGAGCGCGTGTTCTTCTCGCTCGAGGCGCCCGTGCTTCGCGTCTCCGGCTTCAACGTGCCGTTCCCGCCAGCCAAGCTCGAGGCGAACTACCTGCCTGACGCCGACCGCATCCTCGAAGCCGTCGACCGTTCGCTCGAGTACTGATTTCAAGCCCGCACAGATAGAGGCAAGCACACCAATGAGCACCGAGAACTTCGAACTCCCCGACGTCGGGGAGGGACTCACCGAGGCCGAGATCGTGGCCTGGCACGTCAAGGCCGGCGACACGGTCGAGCTGAACCAGACCCTCTGCGAGATCGAGACGGCGAAGTCGGTCGTCGAGCTCCCGAGCCCCTTCGAGGGACGAGTCGTCGAGCTGTTCGCGAGCGAAGGCCAGACGGTCGACGTGGGCAAGCACATCCTTTCGATCGAGACCGCAGACTCGGTCAGCGACGCTGAGGCACCTGCTGCGACGCCGCCGACGCCCGCCGTTGACCTCGAGTTCGAGGCGGCGCAAGCGGATGCGGCTTCGACGGTGTCCGCAGAAGGCGGCGAGTCGGGTGCCAACGCGGTGCTCGTCGGGTACGGCCTCGGCGACGCGCCCACCACGCGCCGTCGTAAGAAGGCTGCGGCCCCGGCGCAGCCCACACGCCCCGCGCAGATCCCGGCCCCGGCTACCCCGTCGCATCGCCCAGCCGCCCAGGCCGCCCCCGTGCCGGCGGGAGGAGCGCACACCCAGGCTCGACCGGGTTCGGTGCCCGCCGCATCCGCTGCCCCGATCATCGCGAAGCCGCCGATCCGCAAGCTCGCCAAGGATTTGGGCGTCGACCTCGCGCAGGTGGAGCCCACCGGCCTCGCCGGTGAGACGACGCGAGACGACGTCATCCGCCACGCGCAGCAGGCGAGCGTCTTCAAGAACCTCGAGACGCCGATCTGGGGCGAGGTGCGCGAGGAGAAGCACCCCGTGAAGGGCGTGCGCAAGGCCACGGCGAACGCGATGGTGTCGTCGATGTTCACTGCCCCGCACGTGACACTCTTCACCGACGTCGACGCGACCCGCACCATGGAGTTCGTGAAGCGCCTCAAGGCCTCGCCCGACTTCGCGGGAGTCAAGGTCTCGCCGCTGCTCATCGTGGCGCGCGCCGTGATGTGGGCCATTCGCCGGAACCCGACCGTGAACGCGGCCTGGACCGACGAGGAGTACACGATCAAGCACTACGTGAACCTCGGCCTCGCAGCCGCCACTCCGCGGGGCCTGATCGTGCCGAACATCAAGGACGCACATGCGATGACGCTGCAACAGCTGGCGCAGGCCATCGAGCAGCTCACCTACCGGGCGCGCGACGGCAAGACGCCGCCGACCGAGATGCGTGACGGCACCTTCACGATCACCAACATCGGCGTGTTTGGCATGGACACGGGAACGCCCGTCATCAACCCGGGCGAGGTCGGAATCCTCGCGCTTGGCACGATCAAGCTCAAGCCGTGGGTGTTCGAAGACGAGGTGCGTCCACGCATGGTGACGACCCTGGGTGCGTCGTTCGACCACCGCCTCGTCGACGGTGATGTCGCAAGCCGCTTCCTCGCTGACGTGGCGACGATCGTTGAGGAACCCGCGCTGCTGCTCGACTGAGGTCTGCGGAGCCGCAGGGTTGTGGGGAAGTGCGGTTCCCGAGCGCGGGAAGTGCGATCTGCCACAACTCTTGCGGTGTCACAGTCCGCGCAATTGACATTGATTCTCAGTACGAATTACACTCCACTGGTGAACCTTCGCGCCCCCGCCCTCATCGCCCTCGCCGGACTCTCGACGCTCGCCCTCGCGGCCTGCTCAGGTCCGGCCGCCGGCCCCGACGCATCCGCTGCCCCAACCGCACAGGGCGAGGCGTTCACTGTCGTCGCGACAACCACGCAGGTCGCCGACTTCACACGCGAGCTCACCGACGGCCTGAACGTCGAGGTGACCCAGCTGCTGCAGCCGGGTATGAGCGCTCACAGCTTCGAGCCGACTCCGGCCGACCTCGTGGCGCTCGGCTCGGCCGACCTCGTCGTCTCGAGCGGCGCGGGACTCGAGGAGTGGCTCGACGCGGCCGTCTCGTCGAGCGGATACGCGGGCGAGGTGGTGGATGCGTCTGCCAGCGTGACCCTCTCTGGCAGCCACGAGCACGACCACGGTGACGAGGCGCACGGTGACGAGGCGCACTCGCACGCCGAGGGCGAAGAGCACAGCCATGAGGAGGGCGAGGAGCACTCGCACGCGGAGGAGACGACGGCGGCCGAGGGTGAAGACCACGAGCACGCTGAGGGCAACCCGCACACCTGGACGTCGCCGGCGAACGCGAAGCTCATGGCGGCTGAGATCGCGACGCACCTCGAGGAACTCCCTGGCATCGACGCAGCCGCCGTGCAGGCGAACGCCGACGCGTACGACGCTGAGCTGACGGAGCTCGACACGTGGATCGCCGCGAACGTCGACGCGGTACCCGAGGCGGAGCGCGTCGTTGTCACGAACCACGACGCCCTGCACTACTACCTCGAGCAGTACGGCATCACGTTCGTCGGCTCGATCATGCCGAGCTTTGATGACAGCGCCGAGCCGAGCGCGGCCGAGATCGACGCGCTCATCGCCGAGATCAAGGAACACAACGTCAAGGCGATCTTCACCGAGACGCAGCTCTCGCCGCAGAACGCCGAGACGATCGCCGCGCAGACCGGAGCGAAGGTCTTCTCCGGCGACAAGGCACTGGCGACGGATGCGCTCGGCGAGCCGGGCACCCCGACGGGCACGTATGTCGGCGCGACGGTGCACAATACTCAGATGATCATCGAATCCTGGGGCGCCACCGCGACCGACGTGCCTGAGGCGCTCGCGCAGCAGTGACGCATCCAGCCCCGCTCGTCTCGTACCGCGACGCCTCCATTGCCTATGGCAGGGAGGCGCCCGCGTTGACCGGTGTGTCGTTCGAGGTGGGGGAGGGCGACGCGGTGGCGCTGCTCGGCCCGAACGGGGCGGGCAAGTCGACCCTGCTGCAGTCGCTGCTCGGCCTGCTGCCGACGAGCGGTGTGGCCGAGGTGCTCGGTACGTCGCCGGGAGCGCGCGCATCCGACGTCGGCTACCTGCCGCAGTCGACGCATATCGATCCCGACTTTCCTGTCTCACTCCGTCAGGTCGTGATGATGGGCCGCTACCGGCGCATGGGGCTGTTCCGTTGGCCGAGCGCCGCTGACCGAGACGTAGTGCGTCGTGCGATCGAGACCGTCGGGCTGACGGACCTCGCGGGCGCGACGTTCGGTGAGCTTTCCGGCGGTCAGCGACAGCGCGGCCTGCTGGCGCGGGCACTCGCGACCGAGCCCAAGCTGATCCTGCTCGACGAACCCTTCAACGGTCTCGACCGCACGAACCGGGATGCGCTGATCGCGACCCTGCGTCGCCTCCGCGAGACCGGGGTCGGCATCGTCGTCTCGACGCACGACCTCGAGCTCGCGCACGAGGTGTGCTCGCACGTCCTACTGCTCAACGGGCGCCAGATCGCGGGCGGCCCCATCTCGGAGGCGCTGACGGATGCGGCGCTTGCGGCCGCTTTCTCCGGCACGTCTGCCGACACGGAGGCGCACGGCGGCGCCCACGGAACGCTCTGCGCGCCGGGTGGCGACGACGCCGAAGAGCACGAGCGGGCGCGGGTGTGACCGACCTCTCGATCTTGCTGCAGCTGCCGTTCGTGCAGAGCGCGGCCATCGCCATCATCGTGCTCGCCGTCGCGAGCGCGATCGTCGGCACTGCGCTCGCGCTGCGCGGCCTGGAGTTCTTGAGCGACGGGCTCGTGCATTCGGTGTTCCCCGGTGTGGTCATCGGCTTCATCGCGGCGGGCACCGACGGGGTGTATGTCGGTGCGGGCATCGCGGCGCTCATCGCGACGGTGGCGCTGACGATCGCGTCGGCGCGGGGCATCGGCTCTGACGCGACGATCGCCGTGGTCTTGGCGGGAGCCTTCTCGCTCGGCATCGTCATCGTCTCGCGCAGCGTCGACTATGCATCGGGACTCGAGCATCTGCTGTTCGGGCAGCTCCTCACGGTGTCGAGCACCGACATTGTCGCGATCTGCGTGCTCGGCGGCGCGGCGGTGCTGCTGGTGCTGGCCACGTGGAAGGAGCAGCTGCTCGTCTCGTTCGACCGCAAGCAGGCGCAAGCCTCGGGCATGCGGGTGCTCGCCTATGAGCTGGTGCTCAACGTCGCCATCGCCCTGGTTGTGGTCGCCGCGGCTCGGGCCGTCGGGAACCTGCTGGTGCTGGCGCTCCTCATTGTTCCCGTCGCGGTCGCGCGCCTCCTCGTGCGCCGAGTGTGGGCGATCGTCGCCGTCTCGCTGCTCGTCTCGGTCGGCTGCGGGCTGGTCGGCCTGTGGGCCGGGCTCTGGCTGTCGCTGGATGCGGGCATCCAGGCATCCCCGAGCGCCGTGCTGGTGCTGGTGCTGGTCGCGCTCTACCTGGTGGTGGTCGCCGTGACGCGGGTGGTGGCGTTCAGCTCCTCCGGTCGGCGCGCACGGGCGGCTGTGGTCGCCGCCGCGGTTGCACCGGGTGCCGAGGCGCCGGTGCGCACGAGCACCAAGGTGGTCTCCTGACCGTGGACTACTTCTCCCTCGCCCTGCTCACCGGCGCGCTCGTTGGGCTCCTCAGCGGCCTCGTTGGCGTGCTCGTGCTGCTTCGCCAGCGCGCGTTCTACACGGTGGCGCTCACGCACGCGACGTTCCCCGGCGGCGTCTTCGCGGCTGTCGCCGGCCTCAACATCGTGGTCGGCGCATCCATCTTCAGCCTGCTGCTCGTGGCCCTCATGGCCGCGCTGTCGCGTGTGCCGCGGCAGGGCAAGCAGGTCGCGGCCGGCATCATCTTGAGCTTCGGCTACGCGCTCGGCATGCTCTTCGCGTCGCTGAACCGTGGGCAGTCGGTGCGCGTCGACTCGTATCTGACGGGGTCGATTCTTGCCATGAACCCCACGAACGTCTGGCTGCTCGCCGGAGCGCTCGCCGTGGTGGTGGCCGTGTACGCGCTGTTCGGGAAGGAGCTGCTGTTCTCGAGCTTCGACGCCCGCGGCTTCCGAGCGGCGGGCTTCCGCGAGGGCACGTGGGATCTCGTGGCCCTCGCCCTCATCACTCTGACGGTTGTCGTGGCCATGCCCGCCATCGGGTCGATCCTCGCGATCGCGATGATCGCGGCCCCGGCCGCCGCGGCCAGGCTGCTCACGAAGCGCATTGGGTGGATGCTCGCCCTCTCGTGCGTCTTCGGCGGCACGGCCGCGGTTGTCGGCCTGCAGGTGTCCCGCTCCCTGTCGTTCGCCGCGGGTGGCTCGATGGCGCTGGCGGCCGTGGCCATCTTTGTCGTCGCGCTGCTCGCGAAGGGCGTCACGGGCCGGTTCGCGCAGGGCGTCTCGCGCCGCGCATCCACCCCCGGTATGGTCGGCTGATATGAGCGACGAGACGAACGGTGAAGGCGGGGCTACCGCGCCGACGCCCGCGGCCCCCGTCAAACGGAACACTCGGCAGCGCGAAGCGGTGCGTCGCGCTCTGGCGGAGTCATCGGAGTTCGTGAGCGCCCAGGTGCTGCACCAGCGGCTGTCGGCCGCGGGGGAGCGCATCGGGTTGGCGACCGTGTACCGCACGCTCGGTGCGCTCAGCGAGAGCGACGAGGCTGATTCGTTGCAGAACGCCGACGGCGAGGTCGTCTACCGCGCGTGCGAGATGGGCGAGCACCACCATCACCTGATCTGCCGCAACTGCGGGGCTGCGGTCGAGATCACGGCTGATCCCGTGGAGCAGTGGGCGTCGAGTGTCGCCGCCCAGCACGGGTACACGCAGGCGCGACACGTGGTCGACATCTTCGGCCTGTGCCCGAAGTGCACGGCCCTCGCTGAGGCGGCGTCGTAGCTCGACGTCGACGTGGGGTTCAGCCACGGTTCGTAAGGTGACGGGCATGAAGCCCGAGCGGGAAGCGCCCACACAGCAGGTAGCCGTCTGGTACTTCGTGGCGGCCACGTTCGTCTTCGCGGCGCCGGCGTTTGCCGGCGATGTGCCGGTCTGGGTTCGCGTGGGCTCGCTGGTCGTCGGGTTCGCCCTCGTCGTGGGCGGTGCGTTTCAGCTCGGGCGAGAGCTGGGCGGCCGCAGGAAGGCTCGCGAGGCCGACCGGGCCGAGGGGTGGGCTACGGACGAAGGTCGGTCAGGTACGAGTTGACGTTGCGCGCCTTCGCGACCTCGGACGAGGAGAACTCGGCGCTCAGCAGTTCGGTGTCGTCTCGGCTCGCGATGGCGAGGGTGTTGCCGTAGGGGCTCGCAATGGTGCTGAGTCCGGTGAAACCCGGGCCTGCGTGGTTGGCGTAGGCGATGTAGAGCCCGTTCTCGAGGGCGCGCACGGGCACCATGTGGGTCGAGATGACCTCGGCGTTGTAGGAGTGGCCCGGCTGGTCGCCGAGCACGTCGCCGGTTGCGGGCACCGCCGTCGGGATGAGCAGCGCCTCGGCTCCGGCGACCGCGGCCCGCCGCGCGATCTCCGGGAACTCGATGTCGTAGCAGATGGCGAGCGCCACCCTGAGTCCGGCGATCTCGACGACCTCGGCCGGTGCATCCCCGAGGTTGAAGACCTCCTGCTCCTCCCCGCCGAAGAGGTTCGACTTGCGGTACCGGGTGAGCTCGTTGCCGTCAGCCCCGAACAGTGAGGCCGAGATGAAGCGGCGTGCTGTGGTTGCGTTCGCGGCGAACCCGGCGGAGCGCTCGAGGGTGTGCTCGACGGTGGATGCGACGATCGCGATGCCGAGGTCGGCGGCGATCTGCGCGACGCGCTGCCGGATGGGGGAGCCATCGTCGCCCGCGACCTTCGCGGGCGCGTAGCCGGTGGCGAAGAGCTCGGGGGTGACGAGGATGTCGGCGCCCTCGCCTGCCGCGCGCTCCGCGAACGATCGCAGCACCTTGAGGTTGTCATCGACGGCACCGGGGGTGCCCTGTGCCTGCAGTACGGAAATCAGCGCCATTGCCAGCCTCGCCTTGTTGGGGGGTCTCGTTCGAGCGTCGCCCGAGCGTCGTCTCTGCCGAAAGTATCTCTTGACACGACCAGGGGTGCACCTGAAGATAGCCTAAACCGAAATTGATTCGGTTGATCTGGTTTCGACGACGAAGGCAGGAACCCCATGGACATGCGCGACCCGGAGATCACGGCAGATCTCGCGAGACGACTCGACACTATCGCGACCCTCGAAGTTGGCGACGCCGCACACGAACCGCTCAGCGGCCGTGACCTCGGTCTCTTCGCGCTGACCTGCATCGCGCTCGTCGCCGCCGGCGCGCTCGTGGTGATCCTGTGAGCGGCGGGGCCGAGCGCAAGCTCGAGGGCGCATCCGCTGACCTCGACCAGGCCGCGACCTTCGGCTCGCTGCCCCTCCTCAGGAAGGAGCGCATCTGGTCGGGGTGGGACTACAGCTGGGTGAACCTCAGCCTCGCCATCGCCACCTGGGCCTTCCTCGTCGGTGGCTCGACCGCGCTACTCGTCGGCTTCCAGGACGGCATCGCCGCCATGGTCATCGGCAACGCGATCGGGCTCGGCATCATGGTTCCCGCCGCGACTGCCGCGAGCGCGCGCTTCGGCGTCGAGCAGTACACGATCCTCCGCCCCGTCTTCGGGCTCATCGGAGTCGGCGTGCTCGTCTTCACCGTCATCCTCATCACCGAGATGGGATGGTCGTCGCTGCTCGCCATCATGGTCGGCCGCGCCGTCACCCAAGTCGCCAACGGCGCAGCGGGAACCGATTTCGGGTCCGGCAGCTTCCTGGTCACCGCGGTGGGGCTCGTCGCCATCGTCATCGCCTGGCTCATCCTCTCGCGAGGGCCCGTCACGATCGGCAAGCTCAACCGCTTCGTCGCCCCCGGTCTTGTGCTCGTGACCGTGTTCATGCTGTTCTTCCTCGTCGCCAACACGTCCTGGGACGCCCTGTTCTCCGCCGAACCGCTTGCCCCCTTCGAAGAGCCACAACTCAACTTCATGCTCGCGGTCGAGTTCAACGTCGCCGTCGGGTTCTCCTGGTACCCCGTCATGGGGTCGATGGCGCGCATGACCCGCTCGCCGAAAGCAGCACTCTGGCCCGCGTTCACGGGCCTCATCGTCGGAACGCTCGTCGCGCAGATCGTCGGCATGGCCGCGGCGTTGACGCTCGGCGACTCCGACCCGACGGTGTGGATGCTGCCGCTCGGCGGACCGATCCTCGGCGCGTTCATGCTGCTGTTCATCTCGTTCGCGAACATCACCAGCATGTCGTCGATCGTCTACTCGACGGTGCTCGCCATCAGGCAGGCGAGCGGCAACCTCCTCGGCCGCGTGCCCTGGCCGCTGCTGTGCGGGGCCTTCTTCGTGCTGCCGGCCATACTCACGTTCTTCCCCGACTTCATGTACCAGCAGTTCATGGTCTTCGTCACGATCTCGGGCGCGTTCCTCGCCGCGATGTGCGGCGCGATCCTCGCCGACTACTTCGTGCTGCGACGCCAGTGGGTGCGACTCGCAGACCTCTACAAGCTCAGGGGCGAGAGCGTCTACCACTTCACGGGCGGCGTCAACTGGGCGGGAATCGTCTCGGTCATCGTCGGCGCGGCCTTCTACCTGTGGATCTACAACCCGGTGACCCTCGAGACGCACCCGCTCTTCCTGCTGCTCACCGCATCCGCCCCCGCCACCGTGCTCGCGGGCGGCGTGTACCTGCTGCTCGCCCAGGTCCTCTACCGAGGCAGAGGCGTCGGCGCCTACTCCGACACCCCACAGTCCAGCGCACCCCCACGCACCACGATCCCCCGGAAAGAGGCATGACCATGCGCGCACAGGCCGCAGTCCACTTCGAAGGCAGCAGCGAGCTCGAGATCCGGGAAGTGGACGTCGCTGAGCCCGGACCCGGCACCGTCCTCGTGAAGCTCGGCGCGTCAGGGGTATGCGGCTCCGACCGGCACGTGCTCGACGGTGACTGGCAGCTGCCGTCGCCAACCGTCATGGGCCACGAGGGTGCGGGTGAGGTCGTCGCCATCGGCGACGGCGTCGTCGACGTCGAGCCCGGTGACCACGTGATCCTCAGCTGGTTCCACCCGTGCCGGCGATGCACGGCCTGCCTCAGCGGCCGCGCCTACGTCTGCACAGGAAGCCGCAGCGAGGAGTGCCTGCTACCCGACGGTTCGACGCCGCTGTCGCTCGACGGCGACCCCGTGTATCCGTACCTCACCGCCGGCACCATGAGCGAGTATGCCGTCGTGCCAGAATCGGCCGCGATCAAGGTGCCCAAGGAGGTGCCCTTCGACGTGGCGAGCCTCATCGGCTGCTCCATCGCCACGGGAGTCGGCACCGTCGTCAACGACGCCGCGGTCGGGGCGGGCGAATCGGCCGTGGTCGTCGGCGCGGGAGGGGTCGGCCTCAGCATCATCATGGGGCTGCAGCTCGTCGGCGCGAACCCGATCATCGCGATCGACCTCAACGAGGAGAAGCTCGAAGCGGCACGCGACCTCGGCGCCACCCACACGCTCGTGCCCGGGCCGGACCTCGCGGCTCAGGTCGCCGAGATCACCGGCGGCGGAGCCGAGTACGCGTTCGAGGCCATCGGCCGAGTGCAGACCATCGAATCGCTGCCAGGGCTCATCGCCCCTGGAGGCAGCGCCGTCATCGTCGGGCTGCCGCCAGCGGATGCGCCGGTTTCGTTCGACGCGCTTGCGCTCGCGGAGACCGGGAAGCGCCTCATCGGCACGAACTATGGCTCGACCGTGCCCGGCCGGGACTTCCCGAAGCTCGCCGCTCTCTACCTCGCCGGACGTCTGCCCGTCGACAAGCTGATCAGCGAACGCATCAAGCTGAACGAGGTGAACGAGGCGTTCGAGGCCATGCGAAGAGGCGAGCGCGCGAGAAGCGTCATAGTCTTCTGAGAACAAAGCTCGCGCAGATTGCTGTGCGCTGAGAACGAGGGAGTCTGATCATGGCACGACCGAGAATCCCGATCCTGTCTCCTGAGAAGATCTGCCTGGCCGCGCTGGAGCAGATCGACCGCAACGGAGACTTCTCGATCCCGGTGCTCGCGAAGGAGCTCGGGGTGAGCGCCTCGTCGATGTACCACCACGTGCACGGGCGGGCGGGCATCGTCAACGGCATCCGCTCGCTCATCAGCACGGAGCTGTCGCTGGCGATCGGCCTCGAAGATGCGAGCGACGAGGAACTCGCCGCCCTCGCCGCGATGAGCTGGCAGGACCAGGTGCGGCGGTGGTCGAAGGACTACACGATGGCGTTGGCGAAGCATCCGCTCGCCCTCCCGATCATGGTGCAGGAGCCCGTGAGTGACGAACAGACCCTCGAGGTGTACGAGGCCATCGCCATCACGTTCCGGTCGGTGGGCTTCACCGACGAGGAGGCCCTCGTTGCGATCGCCGTGCTCGAAGGTCTCACCTTCGGACGGGTGGTGGATGCGGCGTCGCCCTCGATTCCGTGGGCGGCGGACCCCGACGTGCATCCCGTGCTGCACGGGGTGACGACCTCGCTTGAGCCGTCGCGTCGCCTCGAGCGGGCGTTCGACTTCGGCCTCGAGGCGATTATCGCGAGCCTTGAACGGCTCCTGGAGGCGAAGGCTCGTGCCTGAGCCGCGCACGGTCGTGATCACCGGCGCTTCGGATGGCATCGGGGCGGCGGCCGCGCGGTCGCTCAGCGCGCAGGGATGGCGGGTCGTCGTGGTCGGCCGCAACCGAGCCAAGACCGAAGCCATCGCCGCTGAGGTCGGCGGTGAACGCTTCGTGGCCGACTTCTCGCGGCTCGACGAAGTTCGGCAGCTCGCCGCCGAGCTCGTGGCGCAGGTCGGCGCGATCGACGTGCTCGCCAACAACGCGGGCGGCATTTTCGGCGACCGCGCGCGAACGGTCGACGGGAACGAGCTCACGTTGCAGGTCAACCATCTCGCTCCGTTCCTGCTCACCAACCTCCTGCTCAGGCAGGTGCCGGTCGGCGCGGTCGTGAACACGGCGAGCATCGCCGCGCGCCTGATGGGTCGCATTGACCTCGACGACCTCCACAACGAAGCCCGGTTCAGTGCCAACAAGGCGTACGGCGACGCGAAGCTCGCGAACATCCTCTTCACGAAGGGCCTCCACCGCGGGTTCGCGGGCCGACCGGTCGCGAGCGTCGCCTTCCACCCCGGAGTCGTCGGCACCAACTTCTCCTCCGACTCGACCAGCCTCATGCGGCTGCTGTACCGCACGCCCCTCGCGAAGCTCTTCACGATCAGCGCCACTAAGGGCGGTGAGACCCTCGAGTGGTTCATCACCGGGCAGCCCGGCGTGACCTGGCAGGCGGGGGAGTACTACGACGAGCGCCACCACGCGACGAACGTGAACCCGCAGATCTTCGACGAGGACCTCATCGAGGGGTTCTGGGAGCGCAGTGCGGAACTGGCGGGGCTGGACGCCGCCTGACGTGGATCGACGACAGGCGTGATCAGTGCTCGGCGAGCTCGACCGCGCGTCGGACATCGCCACCGGCCTGGTCCAGCAGTGCGGCCGCCTCCGCCGCGTCGCGGTCGGCGAGCAGCATGACCACGGCTGTCTTGGCGTGGTCGGATGCGGCTGCGAGTGCCGCGTCGGCGGCAGGCCGTGCTGCCCCGGTGGCCTCGGCGACGATGCGCTGCGCACGATCGACCAGCTTGGCGTTTGACGGGCGCACGTCGACCATGAGGTTGCTGTAGGACTTGCCCCCGCGCACCATGCTCGCCGTCGACAGCATGTTGCACACGAGCTTCTGTGCCGTGCCCGCCTTGAGGCGTGTGGACCCTGTCAGCACCTCAGGGCCGGTGACGACCTCGATGGCGATGTCCGCCTCGGCGCTGATCGGCGCATTCGCGTTGCAGGCGATCGAGATGGTGGCGGCGCCGCGGTCTCGCGCCGCCCGGAGTCCGCCGATGACATACGGTGTGCGCCCGCTCGCTGCCAGACCCACGACCACGTCGCCTGCCTGCAGGCCGACCGCATCCAGCTCGCGGGCTGCGAGCTCAGGATCGTCTTCCGCGCCTTCCACCGCGCGGACAAACGCCTGCGTTCCGCCAGCCATGACGCCGAGGACATCTTCGGGTGCGGTTCCGAAGGTGGGTGGGCACTCGACCGCGTCGAGGAGCCCGATGCGGCCGCTTGTCCCTGCGCCGAGGTAGATCAGCCTGCCACCCGTGCGCCTGGCGGCGGTGATGAGGTCAGCTGCCCGCGCGATGGTGGGGAGTGCGTGGCGCACCGCACCGGCGACCGTCGCGTCCTCGTCGTTCATGAGCGCCAGGATCCGCTCGGTGTCGAGGGTGTCGAGCTCCATGGTGCGCGGGTTTCGTCCCTCAGTGGAGAGGGCCGCGAGCGTTGAGATCTCGTCGTTGGACATGCGCATCTCCCATCCTCGGCTCGCCACCGTGCGCGCCTGAGTTATGAAAGTACACGATCTACATCCGGTAAGTAAATAAACTTCGCGCACGCCGCCTGGTCGCTCCTCGCTACGCTGGCACCGGAAAGCAGGTGGAATGTGGGCAGAGATGGTGCAGAGGCGAGTTCGCGCACGGTACTGGTCGAGCTTCGGGCGCTGCTGCCCTCGCTCCGGCCCTCAGAGCGGCGCATCGCCGAGGCGCTTCTCGCCGACCCGGAGGGCTTCGCCACCCGGTCGATGACCGAGATTGCCGACCTGGCGCGCACGTCGACCACCACGGTCGTTCGCTTCACGAGGCGGGCCGGCTACTCACGGTTCCGTGATCTGCGACACGACCTCACCGAGCAGAATCTCCGCGAGCGGCTCACGTCCGACATCGGCTCGGCTCCGGCGACGGATATCTCGCCCGGCGACTCGCTGGCCGAGGTTGTCGCGAAGATCGCGCGGAACGAGACGCTCTCGATCGCAGACACGGCGGAGGTGCTCGATCTCGAGGCGTTGGCGGAGGTAGTTGCAGCCATCGCGGGAGCGGCCCGAACTGACATCCACGGGATTGGGGCGAGTTCGGTGGTCGGTGTCGACCTGCAGCGCAAGCTCTCGCGCATCGGTCGCGTTGCCCTGGAGTGGCCGGAAGCACACGCCGCCTGGACCGCCGCGGCCGTGCTCGACGAACGTGCCGTCGCGCTCGCCATCTCGCATTCGGGTGAGACTGCCGGCGTCGTTGAGTTCCTCCGTATCGCTAAGACGACTGGGGCCACGACCATCGCGATCACGAACCACGAGCGGTCGCCGCTCGCTGAACTCGCCGACATCGTCCTCCGGACGGCCGCGCGCGAGACGCCGTTGCGGTCGGCCGCGCTCGGCAGTCGCATCGCGCAGCTCATGGTCGTCGACTGCGTCTTTACCGGCGTCGCGCAGGCCGACTACGAGAACTCGGTCGCCGCCATCGAGAAGACGCACCGCGCGGTCTCTCGCGGCTGAGGCGACCTCGACCGGTGGCGCACCCGGGCGTGCTCCGCCAGCAGCGGTTCAAAGGCCCAGGGGAAATTTTTTACCCATTCCGATGACATCCTGGTACTGTTCTTCAGAATTCGAGCAACGTCGCGAGAAAAAGGATGCCCATGAGTGCCAACGAAGAACTCGCCAGCGAGCTGCTGCGGCACCTCGGCGGCCCCGGCAATGTCGCGGGAGTCGAGAACTGCATGACCCGAATGAGGGTGACGCCCGTCGATCGCAGCCTGATCGACGAACGCGCCATCAGATCGCTGCCAGGTGTGCTGGGGGTCGTGGACGACGACACCTACCAAGTGGTGCTCGGGCCGGGCAAGGTCACGAAGGTGACGGATGCGTTCCGTCGCGAGCTCGAAGACGCCGGTGCCTCCGCGGGAGACGCTGAGGCGCTCGCGGCGCGGGGCGCGGCCATCAAGTCAGCTCAGAAGCAGCGCAACAACACGCCCTTCAAGAACTTCATCCGCAAGATCGCGAACATCTTCGTGCCGCTGATCCCGGCGCTGATCGGAGCCGGCATCGTCGCCGCTGTCCGCGGCCTCCTCGTGAACTGGGTCACGGTCGGGACAGCGCCGGAGTTCGTCGAGGCCGTCGTGCCGGCGCTCACCGTCATCGGCTCCGCGTTCTTCGCGTTCCTCCCCATCTTCGCGGGCATCAACGCCGCGAAGGAGTTCGGAGGCACTCCCGCGCTGGGTGGCGCAGTGGCCGCAATCATCGTCTTCGCGGGCATCACCGACGTGCAGTACAGCCTTCCGGTCCTCGGCGACATCGTGCTGGCTCCCGGCCAAGGCGGCGTGATCGGCGCGATCTTCGCGGCCGGCCTGTGCGCGTGGCTCGAGCGGACCCTGCGCGGGAAGATCCCGGATGCGATCGACATCCTGGTCACGCCGACGCTCGCGCTCCTCATCTCAGGCCTCGCCACGATCTTCGTGTTCATGTTCGTCGCGGGCAACATCGCGACCGCAATCGGCACGGGTGCGATCTGGCTCCTCGATAACTCAGGCCTGCTCGCCGGCTTCGTGCTCGGCGGTCTCTTCCTGCCACTCGTGATGCTTGGGCTCCACCAGGCGCTCATCCCCATCCACGCGACCCTGATCGAACAGGTGGGCTTCACGCCGCTGCTCACGATCCTCGCGATGGCGGGAGCGGGCCAGGTGGGCGCTGCGTTGGCGATCTACTTCAAGCTCAAGCGGAACACGTCGCTGCGCACCACGATCAAGGGCGCGTTGCCGGTCGGCATCCTGGGCGTGGGCGAGCCGCTGATCTACGCAGTAACCCTGCCTCTCGGACGGCCCTTCCTCACCGCCTGCCTCGGCGGCGCAGTCGGCGGTGCTGTCGCCGGCGCCTTCAACCAGTTCGCGGGCGCCTTCGGGGCGACAGCGATCGGGCCATCCGGATGGGCGTTGCTACCGCTGCTGCAGAGCGACAACGGACAGGGCTACGCGATTCTCGCCTACGTCGTCGGGTTGATCGCCGGATACGTCGCGGGCTTCCTCATCACGTTCTTCTGGGGCTTCACGCCCGCCCTACTCGCCGAGCACAACGCCGACGAGGACGAGTACGGCGCAGCCACCCGTCAGGGTGCGGATGCTCCTGCCGCAGCGGCGGCCGCAAGCGGGCCGGTGCAGGGCGCCGGCTCCGAAATGCGGGCAAGCGCCGGCCAGCGCATCGACATCCTCGCGCCGGTCGAAGGACGGGTGATCAACCTCTCCGAGGTCGAGGACCAGGCATTCGCCGCAGGCACGATGGGGGACGGCTTCGCCGTTGAGCCGGTGTCCGGTGACTTCCGCAGCCCCGTCTCCGGCACCATCACGGCGCTGTTCCCGACCGGGCACGCGTTCGGCGTGACGACGCCCGAGGGGCTCGAGGTACTCGTCCACATCGGCCTCGGGACCGTGGACCTGCACGGCGAGGGGTTCGAGCTCCATCGAGCCGAGGGCGACCTGGTTGAGGCGGGAGACCTCGTCGTAGCCGTCGACCTCGATGCGGTGCGCGGTCGGGTTCGCTCGCTGGCCACCCCGGTGGTGGTGCTCAACGGCGGCGCGTTTCAGATCGTCGAGCGCCGTACCAACGGTGGGGCGCCGCTTACCGTGCAGGCAGTCGGCGCGAGCAGCTCCGTGGGCCGCTGACGAGGAGGGCGCCGGCGTTCAGTGCTGACCGCCCACCTCCACGAGCAGCACGCCGGCACCGATGAGGGCAATCCCGGCTGCCATCATCCACGTGAACGGCTCCTTGAAGAGGTAGTGGCTGAGTACGGCGGTGAGCGCGACGCCGACCGCGGCCCAGATGCCGTAGGCCACGCCGAGCGGAACGCCCTGCGCGAGGGTCAGCGACAGCAGCGTGAATGCGGTCACGTAGCCGACGACGACAGGCAGGTACCAGAGGCGGCTGCCGTCGACGGTCTTACGCAGCGACAGGGTGCCCCCGACTTCCGAGACGATCGCGCCCGCGAGGAAGAGCCAGCCGAGCATCAGGCGGACACCTCGCCGGGGCCGGGAGCCTGCGCGTCGTCCCTTGCCCGGGCTGCGCGGTCGTGTGCCCGCTGGGATCCCAGCTCGACGAGCAGCACGCCGCCGATGATGAGCACCATACCGAGCCCCATGAGGGCGGTGAGCGGTTCGGCGAAGAGGGCGGCGGAAAGCAGCGCCGTCAACGCGACACCGAGGGCACCCCAGATGCCGTAGGCGACGCCCAGCGGAAGTCCGGCGCGTAGCACGAGGGCGAGGAACGCGAACGACGCCGCGTACCCGGTGACGACGACCACGTACAGGGCGGGCGCATCCAGTGCACCCTTGAGTGAGAGTGACGCGGTGACCTCGCACGAGATCGCCGCGGCCAGCAGCAGCCATTTCCGCATGCGCGGATTCTCGCAGGTTCGAGTGGCGCGCGGGGCGCCCGACCCTGGCACTTACCCTGCTCCTCTCGCGCTTCGGTACGGTGTTCGGAGCCGAGCGCGGACCATTGGGTGACGACGAGGCGAGGACGGGGAGGCATCGTGGACGAGACGAACGGCAGAAGGTTCGAGAGCCTGCCCGAACGGGTGGACCCGCGTGAATACTCGATGGACGTTCCGGCGTCCGATCCCGCAAGCGTGCTCGAGCAGCTTCCGCCGGCCGGATCGCCCGAGCTGATCGCGGCGACGCAACTCGCTCAGGCTTCCAGCAGTCTTGGTGCTCGACGACGTCCGCAGCTGCGCATCGGCCTGACGGTGCTCGCGGCCGTCGTCGGTGGTGTCGCGCTGCTCGCTGTCGTGCAGATCTTCCTCTAGGCCGTCAGTGTCCGTCCGTCACCGCGTCCAGGACGGCAGCCGCGAGTTCGTCCGGCTTCGTGAGCTGCGGCCAGTGGCCGGTCGGGAGTTCGAGGATGCGCACCGAGCGGGCGCGGGCCAGCTCGGCGACGTAGGGGTGCCCGCCCTCCATGAACTGCCTGAGGAGCGGTTCGGGCATGGTGTTCGTGATGACCACGGCTGGCACGTCGTACCGGCGTTCGTTGCTGAGGCGCTGCTGCTCGGTTGCGACCCCGGCGGGCTCAGGGACGGCGATTGCTTCGAAGCGCTGCCAGAGCTCGTCGGTCATGTCGGTGAGCTCCGCCTGCTCGAATACGCTGCGGTCGGGCAGCGGAACGGCCCCACCGGACGCCTCGAAGCTGTCGTTGATCACGCCGCCGTCGGCGAGCGGACCCGAGTCGACGTACAGGACCTTCGTGACGCGGTCGGGGCGCGCATCCACCACCCCGTAGGCAATTGCGCCGCCGCCGCTGTGGCCGACCAGCACCACCTCGCCCTCCAGGGAGTCGACGAGCGCGGTCACGGTGTCGATGTGCGTGCGGAGGCCGACGCCTGCCGTGTCTTCGCCTGGCCCCTTGCCGGGGAGGGTCACGGGATGCACGGTGTGGCCCGCCGCCTCGAGCACGCGGGTGACGGGTGCCCATGAGTCGCCGGTGAGCCAGAAGCCGGGGATGAGGATGATGTTCATGCGCTGAAGCTACCTACGGCCACCGACATTTTCGCGAGCGCCCGGTGCAGAATCACTCGCCGTTCACGTAGACATTCGCCGACAGGGCGGTGCTGCCCTCGACGGGCGCGGCAAGCCAGATGTTCGTGCCCTCGTGCTCGCCGACCCACCGCACCGACTCGAGGTCGGCCCACTCGAGGGCATAGTCAGGAAGCTCCGCGGGGAGCTCTTTCTCGTTGACGGCGGTCGCATCGAGATCCGCGAAGGTCACGTCCCGCGGACCCGAGCCTTCCGGGGTCGACGCGCAACCCGCGAGGGCCGCGGGAAGAAGAATCGCGGCGGCAACGGCCGACAGCCTCGTCAGGTGCTTCATGGCCGAATCCTGGCACAAGTGCGTTCGTCGGGGAACACGTCAACGCTCAGCCACTCGCTCCGATTCGTCGACGTCTGTGGTGTCCGGATGCGTCGCCGCCCAGTTCGACAGCAACTGGAGGCGCTCGTGGGATGCGCTGCCCGGTTCCGCCGAGAACACGAGCATGAGCAGCCCCCGGTCTGAAGACAGGTCCATGCTCTGGTAGCTGAGGTCGAGGTCTCCGACGACGGGGTGGTGCACGCTCTTCAGCCCATCGCGGTGCTCGCGAACGTCGTGCGAGCCCCAGAGTTTCCGGAACACGTCGCTGCGGGTGGACAGTTCGCCGACCAGGTCGCTGAGCGCCCGGTCGTAGGGCGAGCGTCCTGCCGCGGCTCGGAGGATCGCGACGATCTGCCTCGTGTTGCTCTCCCAGTCTTGGTAGAAGCTCTGCGAGCGCTTGTCGAGGAACACGAAGCGGGCCGCGTTGACGGGCGGGCGTGCATCTTCGAACATGGGCGCAAACAGGGCCCGGCCGAGCGCGTTGGTCGCGATCGCGTCGAGGCGCGCGTTCTGGATGAAGACGGGCACCGTCGACATGGCGTCGATCGTCTGCCGCATGGCGGGACTGAGCTGCTGCTTCCTGGTTCGGGTGCGCCGCTGGGGGTGGGCGCCGGCGCTCGCGGTCTTGATGAGCGCGAGGAGATGCTCGTGCTCGGCGTCGTCGAGCTGCAGCGCACGGCTGACGCCGTCGATCACCGCCTCCGAAACGCCGGCTGCGTTGCCACGTTCGAGGCGCTTGTAGTACTCGGCGCTCATGCCGGCAAGCAGCGCGACTTCCTCACGACGAAGCCCAGGAACGCGGCGGCGACCGCCGAAGTCGGGCAGCCCAGCCTGCTGCGGCTTGAGCCTCGCCCGACGAGAGGTCAGGAACTCGCCGATGTCCTCCTGGATGTCCATGCCAGCGACGATACGCCGCACCACCGACGTCACAGGGGCCCTGTCAGTGCACCTCACACCAGGGCCGCGCTGTCCCGAGCGGATGCGGATTGACTCGTTTTCATGAAGCACATCACTCTCGGAGGCCTCGAGGTCTCCCGCATCGGGCTCGGCGCCATGACCATGGCCGGCACCTACACGAGCGAGGGCGCGCTCGACCACTCGGAGTCGATCGCGACGATCCACCGAGCCCTCGATCTCGGCGTGACCCACATCGACACGGCCGAGATCTACGGTCCGTTCCTCAGCGAGGAGATCGTCGGCGAGGCGCTCAAGGGGCGCCGCGACCAGGTCAAGATCGCGACCAAATTTGGTCTCTACTCGCACGCGAACCAGCGGCCCGGCGTCGACAGCAGCCCGGAGAACATCCGCGCCGCCGTCGAAGGCTCGCTGCGCCGACTCGGCACCGACCACATCGACCTCTACTACCAGCACCGAGTCGACCGGAACACTCCCATCGAGGACACGGCGGGCGCCATCGCCGAGCTCGTCGCTGAGGGCAAGGTGCTGCACTTCGGGCTGTCGGAGGCGTCTCCCGAGACGATCCGCCGGGCGCACGCCGTGCATCCGGTCTCCGCCCTGCAGACCGAGTACTCGCTCTGGACACGCGATGTGGAGGCCGAGATCCTGCCGCTCCTGCGCGAGCTGGGCATCGGCTTCATCCCATACTCTCCGCTGGGGCACGGCCTCCTGACGGGACAGATCCGTTCGGTTGCCGACTTCGCCGAAGACGACTGGCGCAAGACGAACCCGCGGTTCACGGGCGAGAACTTCCAGCGCAACCTGCGCATCGTCGACGAGGTCCGGGCGATCGGCGAGGAGATCGGCGCGACCCCGGCGCAGACGGCGCTCGCTTGGATCCTCACTCGCGGCGACGACATCGCCCCCATCCCGGGCACGCGTCGCGTGAGTCGCGTTGAGGAGAACACCGCCGCCGACGCGGTTGTGCTCACCGAGTCGCAGATCGCCCGCCTCGACGCGCTTGAGCCCGCGGCCGGCGCTCGGCACGACGACGCGAACATGGCCTCCATCGACCGCTGACCGCCAGGGTCTTCAGCATGCATCCACACGGGAAACGTTGGTTCCCAGCGCTGGGAACCTGCTTCTCCCGTGTGGATGCACCGGGTCGGCGGCGCTGAGCAGGGCGGCCTCGGGGCTATTCGGAGGAAGGGTGCTGGGCTTCCCTGCGCGCCGCGAGGTGTCGCTCTCGCATCGCGAGGAACAGCGGCAGGGCGAACGCGAATGCGACCCCGAAACAGAGGATGTAGACCCACAGTCGCCGCATCCCCTGGCGGCGACCCTCGACGATGATGAACACCGCCCCGACCGTCGCGGCCACGAGCACGTCGATGACGATCGAGGTGACGGCGGGCCCGCTGCCGAAGTAGTCGCCGATGAACGCGCTTCCCTCCATGCCGGCGATGACGTTGAACGTCCACGTCGCGGCCCCGCCGAGCACGGCCAGGACGAGGTAGAAGATCGCCAGGGGAGTCCAGGTGGATGCGCGCATGCGGCAAGGGTCGCACGCCCGGCCAACAAGACCTACGGCGACGTCCCCGGACGTTTGGATAGGTTGCTCGTTCTGTACTAGCTCTTTCAAGTCGGCGAAGGACTTCGTGTCCAGAAGTTTGGAACGCAGCTTTGCCACTGCGCGTTATCACCGTTACCGGTTCGGCTCATGTCCTGCCAGGAAGTCGCCGACCGGAATCCAGGGGCTCCCTACATCGATGTTGTCAAGGATCACGATTCCTTCGCGGAGCCGGAGTGCCGGTGGAATACTCAAGCCGTAGTTATCGCACTCGTGCACGGTTTTTTACTGCTTCCTTGGTCCTACAAGCGCTCCGATTCTGCAATGGCTTCACCGACACCGTAGACGCCGGTTTTCAGGAGTTCGTCAAGGATGTCGAGCAATGATGCACGATAATTCTTGTCGCGAGACTGTGCCAATCCGCGGACTACGAGCTCACTGATGTAGTGGGCGTCGCCAGCAGCCCCCGTTCGAATATCAGCCGCTTCGCTGCCAAATACTGAGATGAACCGTTTCGATGCCTTCAGCACGAGGTCGTCGACCTTGTCCGGCGCGTTCTGAAGGGTTATGAACAGCTGTGGCGTGGCGTGTGAATAGGCTGGCGACGCGATCAGTGTCGCGAGCAGATCAGCAAATGGTCGAAGCTGATGATTGCGAAGATGCGGAGCAATTTCGGCGGCCGCCTCACGCACGACTTGGTCTCCGTCATACATCAACATCTTGAGGGTTTCGGACGCAAGAGTTGTGTTCGAAGTTTGATCAATGCGCCTAGTGCATACCTCAGCTACCCCCTTACGGGTCATGGAATCGCCCTCCAATGCCAGTACGAGCAAGGAGGGCTCATTCCACTCGAGTGCCGCAAACGCAGCGAGGGCTCCTCCGGCTTCCCGGGCCTCGGGGTCTTGGGAGAGTAGCATTCTGCGAATAACCGGTGTAATGACTCCCGGGTCGACGTTGCCGATGTAAACCATCAGGTGTTGCACCATAGGTGATGCCAAAATTTGGTCGTCGGCCTCAATGAGCTTTCTGAAAGCAGACACTGCTTCCGGCCGTGCATGACGAAGCGCAGCCGACAGCGTGTGCGCCACGGTTGACCTCACGAAAAGTACTGGGTCACTCGCGAACGTATCGAGATGCGGTCGAAGCAGTGCCGTGCGCGCGCCTTGCACGTCATGTACCAGCAAATCCCCGAGCGCCTCCGCGAGGCTGCCTCGCGCTGTGTTGATGGCATTCGTGTGCATGTCGGATGCCCTAATTCGGTCACTATCACCGATTGAGATAATGGGTGAGTCGTCTCGAGGGTCTCGCGACTCCAGGGCACGCGTGAGGAGAACCTCGACGAGTTCAAGCGGCACAAGGTGGTAGTACTGTCGGAGGGCGTTCCCCAGCCAGCGATCAACGTCTTCGTGCCCGAGCAGAGCTAGATGTCGCACCGAATCGAAGATCAACGGAGCAATTTCATCTGAGGCCCGCGCATCGGCGAAGCCCATCAGTAGAGCGTCAGCAAATGCGGAGTTGGATTCGAGCGTTATTTTGAGCGCGAAGATGGCGAAGCGTTTCGGGTCCCTCTTGGCTTGCTCGCGTAAAACGTGTGACAGTTCGCGTGCCCCGCCCGTGAGGTCTTGCCAGTTCGTTTGATCGTCGTTGTACTTTGCCATGGCTCCTAGCCACTGGCTGTCAGACATCTTCAGAGCAGCCTCGTGTTCGATTGGAGATCCAATGAAGCCGCTGGTTCCGGGGCGAGGTTTCGCAAGCGCGCCTTCACTGAACTTGCGGCGATACTCGCCCAATCTTCGTGCACCTGCGGGAGTTAGTCGGTGTTCTTCAAGGGCTGACACGAACTTGAAAGCCGAAAGTCCGAAGGTGAGTCGATCCTCGTGAGTATTGCGCAAATCGCGGAAGGCTCTTTCGAGTTCCTCGTGAACTGCGTCAGTCAAGAGCGGTGCAATCGCGTTTAGCAGCTCGCGGGCTTCCCACTCCGAATCCGGCACGTGGCCGTGTTCGATTCGATTTGCTTCTTCGAGCAGAAGCTCGGCAGCGGAGTTTGCGAAGGCCGCGTTTCCAACCGCCATGGCGCGATAGAGCAAGAACCGTGCCGCCGCATGTGGATCTTTGGCGAGTTGGTCAAGCAGCGGACGAGCGTCGTCTGGCGCGATTGCGACGAGCGTTTCCAAAGCACGGGCAGATGCGGCAAAGAGCGCCATATCAAGGACTGAGTCGGGGCGCTCGTCGAGCTCGAACCGCGCCCAGAAGTGCCGATCGTTGGTTCGTCGGTTGGGTCGGGCTTCATAGGCGGAGGCTGCCATCACCCGGCACAGGTATGGGATGACTGCTTGCGCGAAGGCAAGGGGTTCAAGTTCGGCAGCATCCTTGACCAGCTTAGTCGCGCTGTACTCCCGCAGACTGAGCAGAGCTACTTTGCCGCTCTCGTCCAGCACGAATGCGCTGGGGTGCTCAATAAACCGAGCTTCTATGAGTTCGATAGCCCAGAGTGGCTGCTGCTTCGCAAGATCGTGGACTCCGAGCCACAGCCCGTGATCCACCGCATCGAACTCACCGGCGCGGACTGCTCCAAGTACTAGATCGAATAACTTGCGACTTTGGTGCAGGTCAGAGTGTCGAGCGATCCGGCGCAGCCAGATGGGATATTCGGGCGCGTTTCGGCGAGCCCCGAGTAGCTCTGCCACCTCGTCCGGCAAATCTCTGACCGCGTTGACCATGAGATCGAGGGATCGCTGGCGCAGTGTTGGTTCGCCGGCATCGAGCCAAACTGAGATGTTGCCGTTCTCGAGAAATCTTGCGAACCATGCAACACTTCGGACGTGCCGCCAAATCTCCTCCTCTTGTCCCGGCTGCATAGCTGCCAGGTCGAAGATTGCCTCCGCGTCCTCGCTGGTGGGCTCGTTGAGGTTCGCCAGCACCGCCCAAACCGTCTCCTTGATGTGGAAGCGCACCTGATCGCTTGTCAGTACAGCTAGCGCTTCTGTCCTAAAGCGTGTGGGCTCTCGCTCGTACAGATGCTGCAGGATCTGTCGAACCTGGCCTCGGCGAAATAGCTCTTGTTCGTCCCGTAGTAAGAAGTCGGTCAATGATTCGGACCGCGACACCCACTGGCGCGCGAAGGCGTAGTCGAAGAACGTCTCGTGGAAGAACGCGATTCGGTCGCCGTCACGGGAGAGAACGTGCTCAGAAACCAGCACGTTCGCATCCTCGATGAGTTCGTCCTGATCCAATGTCTCGACGGGCACCGACAAGGTCTGTCGATCACTCGCAGCGTTCGCTACTCGACTCAGTACTTCGCTGAATCGGATACTCGCACGCTTAGCGCGGGCCATTTGGCGCTTGCGCTCCCAGTACGCCTCGAACAAGGAACCCCGGGACTGGAACGCAAGCGCGTTGTCTTGGGCCGCGATTGAGTGCAGGAGCACGAGGTGCATGGGCGTCTGCAGGATCGATCTTTGTGAGGAACTCAATTTCGTCGCGTTGAGTCCCATCGCTGTCACTGCCGTGTCGACGGCTTCGCCGGTGAGTAGGTTGACTGAGACCTTCACTGTGTCGTCTCGATCTGTGAGCGAGCGGATCCGATGGTCATTGTTGATGTCGAACTCGCGGCACGCCAGGACGACCCTTAGGTTCCCGACAGTCAAGACCTCGCGAATGAGATCCATTACGACGTCGAAGCTCGCGGGTATGCGACCGGACGCCAGACTGACGGCATCTAGTTGGTCGATCACCATGTAACCCGCGCAATCATCCGAGGCAACGGCGAGCACCACGGACGGGGACGTCTCGAGGCCGAGTTGTCGACCGAGCTCCCTGGTCGAGGCGAAAGATTCCATACGGTCGAGGCGGAGCGCCAGCACGTGCGCACCTGAAGCTTCGAGATTTTCGACGGTCTGTTCCAGCACGGAACTCTTGCCGCCTCCCGCGGTTCCAGACACGATGGCGATCCGATGGTTGTCGAGCGCTTCGATAGTCCTGGCGGACTCATCTCGCTCGATGCGCGGGTCGAGCAGCTCACGCTGGACGGAGTCGCGCCAACTATCAGTGACTGCGTGAAGCTGTTCACCCGCACTTCGTCGTGAGTCGGATCTGCGTGGGTAGATGTCTCTATCTGAAAGGAGCTCTAGGAGCGTGGTGCGCGTTAGTCGACGGCCTAAGTTATCAAGCAAGATGTCACCAGTCGCTAGCGCAATCATTGAACCAGGGGCGCCGCTCATCTGGAGCTCAGCCAACATCGCATTCGTCCGCACGATCTCGGCTTCGTCCTGGACTGAAAACCACGTTCCTCGCAGCGTTTCCCAGGTGGCCTGTGGATGGCCCAGCACGCCCGCGAGTTGATCGAAGACAGCGCGCAGTTCTGTTGTCAGCCAGGACTGCGTGAAGGTGGCAAGGTCATCCGACCTGCGTGCTCTATCTGCCAGCTCCTGGAGGGGTCGACATGGCACGAGTGAGACGAAGTGGAGCTCACGCCCGGCCTTCACGTGCAAGGCAGCAGCCTCGAGAACCTTTAGGTCCGTCAAGATCTTGACCGACCAGCTATTGCTGTTGCCGTTCTGACGCTTCAATTGATGAACTTCCACAGAAGAGCCAGTCGCAAAAGTGAACTCGGCGCCCTGACCGAGGTTGACGTCCACTTCCTCAAGTGTTAAAGATTCACCCCGATCGCCAAGGCACAAGAGTGCATGACGGATAGCCCATCCAAGTTCATACCTGTTGCCGATCTTGTCTGCTTCTCCGCCCGGCCTTGGAGTCACATGTACTCCCTGCGGCAGGTGTCGCACCGCAATGCCCTCGCATCCACGAACATGCGCGCATTTGTTCGCGAATGTGACACTCGCCGGGTGTTCAGGTTTATCTGAAGAAGTCTCATGATCTCCTATGTTGCAATCGACTCCTGCTGCCACGAAACTACACTTCACCGGCCGTGAATCGACCATCCGAGCGTCAGAAGGGCCGACTGGGAAGCGGGAGTTCGGCAACCAGCTTCTCACTAATCCTTTGGAGCTAGTTCTTGCTGCGGCATCTGGGTTGCGCACGCGTTTGGCGCACAGACAAGAGGCAAGTCGCCATGGATGCTGGTCTCGAGACCTCGAAGGGTGAGCGCTGGCTCTCGGCATCTTCTGCCTGATCGTCGAAACGGGCGCTTGCTCCCGAATCCCCGCGAGGGGTTCCGAGGGCGAGCGCCCGTTTTTGTGTTGCGTGGCTTTAGCTGCGGCGTTCCGCGTCCTGCAGCGTGGCGCCTTCGAACGCGTCCTGTTCGCGGTCGGACTCGGAGGCGGTGGAGCGCTTGATGCTCTCCTCCACTTCCTCGTCGGTCTCGTCGGAGAAGGCGACGTCGCCGCGGGGCGCGTTGTAGAGCTTCTCGTTGAGGATGCCCTCGCGCTTCGCGACGATCATTGGCACGAGCGCCTGGCCGGCGACGTTCGTCGCGGTGCGGCCCATGTCGAGGATCGGGTCGATGGCGAGCAGCAGGCCGACGCCCTCGAGGGGCAGGCCGAGGGTCGACAGGGTCAGCGTGAGCATGACGGTCGCGCCGGTTGTTCCGGCAGTCGCGGCCGAGCCGACCACGGAGACGATCACGATCAGGATGTACTGCATGATCGACAGTTCGATGTTGAAGAACTGGGCGACAAAAATCGCGGCGATGGCCGGGTAGATCGCGGCGCATCCATCCATCTTCGTGGTCGCGCCGAAGGGCACGGCGAAGGATGCGTACTCGCGGGGCACGCCGAGGTTGCGCTCGGTCACGCGCTGCGTGAGGGGGAGCGTGCCGATGGATGAGCGGCTCACGAACGCGAGCTGCACGGCCGGCCACACGCCGGAGAAGAAGCGGCCGATCGACAGGCCGTGGGCCTTCACGAGGATCGGATACACGACGAACAGCACGAGGGCGAGGCCGATGTAGATGGCGACGGCGAACCAGGCGAGGCTCGTGAGCTTCTCCCAGCCGTAGTTGACGACGGCGCTCGCGATGAGGCCGAGTGTGCCGAGCGGGGCGATGCGGATGATCCACCAGAGGACCTTCTGGATGACCGCGAGGGCGGACGCCGTGAACTCGAGGAACGGCTCGGCGCGCTTGCCGAGGCGCAGCGCGGCGATACCGATGACAACTGCGATGACGATGACCTGCAGCACGTTGAACGCGATGGTCGAGTTCACATCGCCGGTGTCTGCGTCGACGCGTGAGCGCACGCCCATGCCGAGGAAGTTCTGCGGAACGAGCCCGGTGAGGAAGTTCCACCAGGTCCCGACCGAGGAGGGTTCGCCGGTTTCGAGCTGCGACTGGTCGACGCGGTTGCCCGGCTGGATGGTGACGCCGAGCACGATGCCGATGGTCACCGCGATGAGCGCGGTGATGCCGAACCACAGCAGCGTCTGGCCAGCGAGCCTTGCAGCGTTGGTCACGAGGCGCAGCTGCGCGATGCTCGAGATGACGGCGGTCAGGATGAGGGGCACAACGGCGGCCGTCAGGATGGTGACGTACGAGCTGCCGATCGTCGCGAGCGTTGCCGCGAGCCCGTTGGGGTTGCCCTCGGCGTCATCGCCGAGGTTGCGGGCGACGAGCCCGAGCACGACGCCGAGCACGAGGGCGGCAAGGATCTGGAACCCGAACGACGTGAGGAGCTTGCGCGCGCGGCTCTTGGGGCGCGGCGTCACCTCGGCTTCGGATGTTCCTGCGGTTGTGGGGGTGTTGGCCGACATGGAAGATCTCCCGATGCGATTTCTCATTTCGCGGGATATTCCGCGAACTGAGCGAGGCTACGCCTGACGATCGGGCGTGTCACGGGTGTGACGGTTCATGACGTGCAACAAATTGTGCGCCTCGGGAGGTCATGCGTCGTCAGCCGGGAATGTGTGCGGGCTGTGTGTTGGTGCCCGGGTGAGCGAAAGTAATTAAACGATCTAGCCAAATCGCCGAAATGAGGCGTAGCCTCTGCTCGTTCGTTACGTTCCCCGTTCGAGATTCTGGAGCATCATGGCTGAGTCAGCGCGCCGACGTTGGGTTGGGTTGGTCTTCATCAGCGTCGCGGTGGCGCTCATCATCGTCGATTCGACGATCGTGAACGTCGCCGTGCCGTCGATCGTCACGGAACTCGGCATCACGTCGACCGAGGTGCAGTGGGTGCAAGAGGCCTACACGCTCGTTTTCGCGTCGCTACTCCTGCTCTTCGGCAGCCTCGCCGACCGCGTCGGCCGTCGCAGGCTGATGCTCATCGGTGTCGTCATCTTCGCGCTCTCCTCGGTCGCTGCAGCGCTCGCACCGACTGGTGGCCTGCTCATCCTCGCCCGCCTCGTGCAGGGCATCGGCGGGGCCATGATCCTCCCGACCACGCTCTCGCTCATTAACGCCACCTTCCGGGGTCGCGAGCGCGGCATCGCCTTCGCCGTGTGGGGGTCGACGATCGGAGGCATGGCCGCGGTCGGGCCGCTGCTGGGCGGCTGGCTCACCACTGAGTTCTCGTGGCGCTGGGCCTTCGGTATCAACGTCCCGCTTGGCCTCATCATCGTCGTCGGGGTCCTGCTCTTCGTGAACGAGTCGCGCGAACCTGCGCAGCAGCGCCTCGACCTCCTCGGCGCGGCCCTGTCGGTGCTCACGTTCGGCGCCCTGGTCTTCGGGCTGATCGAGGGGCGCACGTACGGCTGGTGGGCGGTCGACGAAACGTTCACGATCGGGGCGTTCGAATGGCCGCTGCCGATCTCGCCCGTGCCAGTGGCGTTCGCGATCGCGGCCGTGTCGCTCATCGCCTTCATCGTTCGAGGAGTGCAGCGGACCCGCCGGGGCAAGTCATCGCTGCTTGAGTTCTCGCTCTTCCGCATCTCGTCCTTCCGGAACGGGAACATCGCGGCCCTCGTCGTCGCGCTCGGTGAGTTCGGCATCATCCTGTCGCTGCCCCTGTGGCTGCAGTTCGTGCTCGGCTTCGACGCGCTGCAGACCGGCTTCATTCTCCTGGCCCTCGCCGCGGGATCGTTCGTCGCCAGCGGCTTCGCCGGCGCGAGCAGTGGCAAGGTCAGCGCGGTGGTGGTCGTGCGCGTCGGCATCCTCGCCGAGATCATCGGCATCGCGTGGGCGGGCTCCATCATCGCTCCGGACGCGCAGTGGGGGTGGCTCATCCCCGCCCTGTTCGTCTACGGCTTCGGCGTGGGGCTCGCGACCGCGCAGCTCACGGGCGTCGTGCTGCAGGATGTGCCGGTCGAGCTGTCGGGGCAGGGGTCCGGCACGCAGTCCACGTCCCGCCAGGTCGGCTCGGCGCTGGGCGTCGCCATTCTCGGCACGATCCTCTTCACGACGACGGGCGCATCCCTCGCCGCGTCGCTCGACGACGCGCAGGTGCCCGCCGGGCAGCGTGACCAGCTGGTCTCCGCGGTTGTCGACTCGGCAGGCGGCGCCATCGCCGGCCTCGGCGAGAACCCCGCGACGGCCGAGTTCGCTGACGACGCGAAGGCGGCCCTCTCCGACGGCACTCGGGCCTCGGCGTTCACTGCGGCGGCGTTCCTTGCGCTCGGCCTGGGCGCGACGCTCCGGCTGGGCTCGGGCAAGCCCGAGGAAGAGCCCGTCGACGAGTCGAAGGAAGCTACTCCGCCGTCACGTAGCTGAGGTCGTGGATGCGCCGCCCGGCCTTCGCGGCCTTGCGTTCGAACACGGTGAGGGTGCGTCCGTCGAAGCGGGGCGCCCACTCGCCCGGATGCTCGCTCGTGAACTCGGGCGCCGCATCCAGCACCTCGCGCATCTGAAACGCGTAGTCCTCCCAGTCGGTCGCGAGCCGCACGCGGCCCGCGGGGCGCAGCGACCGCGCGGCGACAGCGCTGAAGCCGTCGCGCACGAGGCGACGCTTCGTGTGCTTCGCCTTGTGCCACGGGTCGGGGAAGAAGATCCACAGCTCCTCGACGCTCCCGGCCGGCAGCATGTGCTCGAGCACCTCGACCGCGTTCGCCTCGACGAGGCGAACATTCGACAGCCCTGCGTCCTCGATCCTGCGCAGGGTCCGTGCGAGGCCGGCGACGAACACCTCGACGGCGAGGAAGTTCCACTCCGGATGCTCGGTGGCCGCCGCGACGACAGCCTCGCCAGTGCCCGAACCGATCTCGACGATCAGCGGCGCATCCCGTCCGAACAGCTCGGCGGGGTCGACCCGGAACGTCGGGTTCACCGAGAAGTCGAGGTCTGCCCGCTCGACGTCGACCAGGTACTTCGGGCCGAGCGTGTCCCAGGAGGTCTGCTGGCCGTCAGTGAGGCGGCCGCTTCGCCGGGAGAACGAGAAGATCGGACGATGCGAAGGGTGCTGCGTGGGGGCGGCGGTTTCTGCGTCTGACACCTCACAAACCTAGGCGATGCGCGCACCATTACGACAAACTGTGCCGGTCAGGCAAGAGTGTCCGGCAAAGCTGCCGGAATGAGGGATGCTGGGTGCAAGAAGCCGTCACCCCGGTCGGAGGTTCAGGATGCCGTATCGCAGCAAGGAAGTGCTCGAGTCGTGGGCTCGCGAGTTCGAGAGCCTTGGCTACGCAGAACCCGGGGTCGTGCACGTGATCGCCCAGGACGGCGACGAAGGGCAGGACACGGGCCTCGTCCGAGTGCAGCTCTCGCACGCCCCGACCGAGCTGTACCTGCAACCGGGCACCCGTGACAGCCCGAAGTGGTCGGTCACCATGGAGCCCCGCGAGCACACGCTGCAGCTGTCCGCGGCGGGAGTCCACGCGCTGGCGCAGGAGCTGGCGGTCGTCTCGGCGCTGTGCACGTTCCTGCAGGCCAAGTCGATTGTGCTGGTGGCCGAGCTGCACGCGAACGGCCAGGCCGCTCCGGTCGCGGCCGAACAGGCCAGCGTCTAGCGCTCTTTCACGCGGTCGGGTGTTACCGACTCAGCGCTCCGTCGCGCCCATCGCGTGCGCGAGCAGGTCGGCGAGGAGGCTGAGCAGCTCGGGCTCGGCTTCCGCGGCGATCGCGGCCTCGACGGTCCGGTCGAACTCCGTGAGCCGGTTCCACGGTTCCGTTGTGAGATCGACGGTGACGGTGAGGAGGCTCGCGCGCCGATCCGTCGGGTCCGTGTCCCGGTGGATCGCGCCCCGTTCGATGAGGCGGTCGCAGAGCGTGGAGACCCCCGCCGACGTCAGGCCGAGGTGCGCGCGAAGGGCGCTGGGACGCGCCCCCGGGTTCTGCTGCAGGTAGGCGAGCGCGCGCGCATCCATCTCGCCGATACCGAGCGAACGCCGCGCCTCGTTCTGCGATGCCTGCCGAGCTTCAGCGAACGCGGTGAGGGCGGTGCTAAGGCGCGCTGCAGCGCTCGGTCCGGTCTCCGGCAGCGCACCGGATGCGTCGCTCGGGTCCCTGCGGTCACCGGATGGAACGTTCGCCATGGCAGCGCTCCCCTCCGTCTCGTCGGTGCCGCCAAGAGTACACGCAGGGGTGTGGCTCGGCCCGGGGCCGCATCGTTTCCAACTCGTGGCTGGCGCGATTCGTTCGCGGGCTGACGTGGCTTGTGCCGTGGCCTGTGCTCAGGCGCGCTCCGCGGCGTCCCACTCGAGCGCGAGCAACGCGAGCTGCACCCGGTTCGTGACGTGCAGTTTCGCGAACAGACTCGCCAGATGCGTCTTGACCGTGGCCTGGCTGACGTAGAGAGCAGCCGCGATCTCGGCGTTGGTCATGCCCTGCGCCACGTACCGCGCGATCTCGCGCTCACGGCCGGTCACGCTCTCGAGGCGGGGATCGGCCACTGGCGTGGTCTGGCTCCGCTCGGGTTCGCCGGTGCGTTGCTGCACCCCGGCGTCGCGGACACCTCCGCTCGCCGCTGCCCTGACGAGCCGGTCGAGAGCGCTCGGCGAGAACGTGGCTCGTCCCTGGGCGGCGTCGAGGACAGCGCCGACGATGTCCTCCGGCGGCGCATCTTTCAGCAGGAACGAGACCGCCCCCGCTCGCAGCGCGTCCAGCAGGAACTCCTCGGTGTCGAACGCCGTGAGCATGACGACCTTCGCCCGCGCGCCGCCGTCCGTGAGTCGCTGCACGGCGTCGATGCCGGTGAGCCCCGGCATGCGCACGTCCATGAGGATCACGTCGGGGTCGTGCTCGTCGGCAAGCCGGAGCGCCGCCTCGCCGTCGGTGCCCTCGCCGACGACGCGAATGCCCTTGGTGCCGTCGATGAGCAGGCGCAGACCCACGCGGATGCCGACTTCGTCGTCGACGATGAGCACCCGGATGGCGGCAGACTCTGTGGTCACCACGGCAGCCTCACTTCTACGACGAACTCGTGCTGCGCGGCTTCGACCGTCAACGAGCCGCCGACGAGGCCGACGCGCTCGCGAGCGCCGATGAGCCCATAGCCGGTCCCGAGCGCCGGAATCTCACGTGCCTCATGGGCGTTCGCAACGGTGACGCGGAGCTGCGCGTCACCGTCTGCGTCAGTGCCTGTCGCTGCGCCAGGGGCGTCGCCCGCGAGATCGACGCGCACCTCGGCGCTCGGCGCGTGCTTGCCCGCGTTGACGAGCAGCTCGGCGAGCGTGCGATGCAGGGCGCGGATGCGCTCCTCGGTCAGTCTCGCAAGGTCGTCGGGCCCGATCGCGTGCCAGGTCACCAACGGCGGCTGCCGCGTCGGCGCGCCCGTCTCGAGGAGCGAGCGGAGGGCTTGGAGGTCGGGGAGCGGCGCGTCGCCTCGATCGCCGCTCTTCGGCTCTCGCATTCCCTGCAGCACCTCGCGCAGACGCGCATTCGCTCGCGCCGCCGACTCGCGCACGGTGGCCGCGGTCTCCCGCACGAGCTCGGGCGACAGGTCGCTGCGATACGCGAGAGCCCCAGCCTGCGTCGCCACCACCGCAAGGTCGTGCGAGATGGAGTCATGCATGTCGCGCGCGATCGCCGCCCGCTCCTCGGCGCGGGCGCGCTCGAGATCGGAGGCGCGGCTCTGTGCGAGCGCTGCGCGCTCTCGCTCGGCGGATGCGGCCTGCGCGCGCAGCGAGGTGATCAGGGCGGCGCGCGTGCCCCGCGAGCGCCCGAAGAGCAACGCGATGACCGTCGACAGCGCGACGACGATGATGAAGAAGAACGGGGCCTCCATCGGCGGGCGGCCGGAGACGCTCGTCTCGAACCAGTTCCAGAGGATGCCCCCGGCGACCACAACGCAGACGACCAGCGCATCCAAGGGCAGGGAACGTCGCGCTCCGAGCCGCATGACCGCGATGAGCCACGCCGGGAACGCCAGCGAGCTGGTCAGGCCGAGCGCGACGATCCACAGGTTGCCCGCGCGAGAGCCGCGAACCGGCCCTATGGCGATGCTTGCTCCGAGTCCGATGACGAGGTTCACGGCGAGGAACGCGAAGAACGCGGCGGACTCTGAATCGGTTGCCGGGTCCTCCAACTGGGCGGCCAACGTGAGGATGAACACCAGCGCCCCCGCGACCAAGGAGCCGAGCGAGACCGCGACCGCCCGCATCCACGGCCGCCATCGGCGACGCTCGACTGGGCCCTCCGCCGACCGGCGATCGCTCTCGGTGACCAGGTCACCCTGCAGCGAGCCGTCGAACGCCAGTTCGTCCACGAGGGGCGAGGCCTTCGATGTCTGCGCGGTCATGGCACGAGTCTAAGAAGACGCACCGACATTCAGATCGCCCGTTCGGTTGAGCCTGTTCCGATCCTCAGGTGCCGCAGAACGTCTGGTAGCTCCCGAACTCCGGCGGTGCGCCTTCCGCGAAGCGCTCCAGCCCTGGCCGCTCGGCGTAGGGAGCTGTGACCGCGCCGAGCAGCTCGCCGAAAGGGCCCAAATCGTCGCGCTCCGCGGCCGCGAGTGCTTCCTCGACCAGGTGGTTCCGTGGAATGTAGACCGGGTTGACCGTGTCCATCGCAGTGGCGTCGGGGGCGAGCCGCAGCCACGTCTGGCTCCAGGTGCGCAACGCGGGGGCTGCCTCGCCGACGACATCGAGCGCCGCAGCCCGCGAGCCGCGAGCGACGGCGCTGAGGGCTCGGAACGTCGCCGTGTAGTCGGCGCCGCCGCGCTGCATGATCGCCAGCAGTTCGCCGATGTGCCGCTCCGCCGTCTCGGCGTCGACCTCGTCGGCAAGTCCCAGCTTCCGCCGCATGCCGGCAGTCCAGGCGCGCTGGTAGGTGGGCCCGATCGCCGAGAGGGACCGCTCCGCGAGGGCGATCGCCTCCGTCTCGTCCGCGTGGAACAGGGGGAGGAGCGCCTCCGCGAACCTGGCGAGGTTCCACCCGGCCGCGTGCGGTTGATTGCGGAACGCGTAGCGCCCCTGGACGTCGATCGAGCTGAACACCGCATCGGGGTCGAACGCGTCGAGGAACGCGCACGGACCATAGTCGATCGTCTCGCCCGAAATCGTCATGTTGTCGGTGTTCATGACCCCGTGCACGAAACCCACGAGCATCCACTGCGCCACCAGTTCGGCCTGCGCGGTGACGACGCGCTCGAAGAACGCCAGGTAGGGGTTCTCCGCGTCGGAGGCGGAGGGGTGATGGCGAGCGATGGCGTGATCGGCGAGGCGTCGCAGCAATTCCACGTCGCCGGTGGCCCTGGCGAACTGGAACGAGCCCACGCGCAGATGGCTGCTCGCGACACGCGTGAGCACCGCGCCAGGAAGCACGTCGTCCCGCTGCACCAGGCGTCCGGTCGTGACGACCGCGAGCGACCTCGTCGTCGGAATGCCGAGCGCATGCATCGCCTCACTCACGAGGAACTCTCGCAGCATCGGGCCGAGCACCGCACGCCCGTCGCCGCCGCGAGCGTACGGCGTGCGCCCCGAACCTTTCAGATGGACATCTCGCAGCTCGCCGCGAGCATCCGCCACCTCCCCCAGCAGCAGCGCACGCCCATCACCGAGGCGCGGCGAATACTGGCCGAACTGATGGCCCGCGTACGCCTGCGCCACCGGGGAGGCACCTGCCGGAAGCGTCGCCCCGAGCAGCAGTGAGACGCCCTCGGGAGTGCGGAGGAAGTCGGCATCGAAGCCGAGGTCAGCGGCGAGCCGCTCGTTGAGCACGACAAGTCGCGGAGCGGGAGCCGCCTCCGACTGCCACGGGGAACCGAGCTCGGGAAACTCCCGCGCGAAGCGGTTCTGGAAGGTGACACCCGCGTGCGTGGTCGCAGTCATGCGGGCCAGCGTAGGCCCGTTGTCGGTGCGTCCCGTGGGAGGTGGACCGCGGCCGACGACTAGTCGAGCGGTTCGAACTCGAAGACACCGGCCGGCGCGGTCGCGAGCAGCCGCTGGCGGTAGGCGTCGCTGAACAATGCCTCGTCGACCCCCAGGATGACGCGGTTGCGCTCGACATCCATGCGCACCGAGGTCAAGCCCTCATCGTTGCTCGTCCACAGCGCCATGACGGCGAGCTCCGCCTGGCAGAGCGTCGCGTACGAGAAGTCGACGAACTCGGCAGAGAACGACGCGCCCTCCGACTCGATCGCGGCGGCAGCGGCCTCCACCTCGGGCGACGCATCCCGCAACCCGCGCCATGTCGCCGCAGCGTCACCCCCGCCGTCTTGAGCGCCGACGACCGACACACGGACCGTGCCGCGAGGCCCAGTGCCCTCCGCGACATCGACGTTGTCGAAGCCGCCCACCTGGTCGCGCAGGAGGAACAGCAGTTCCTGCTCGTTCGCCGCGATTCGAGTGTAGAGATCTGACGATGTCTTCCCGCCTGGCAGGTCGACCCACCTCGCCTGCTGTGTGAGGCACTGCGTCATCTGCACCTCGACCGGCTGCCGCGTCATCTCCACCAGCGGGATGCCCTCGAGCGAGGACTGCGACGGCTGCCCTTCCGATGCCACCTCGCTCGCGTCCGCAGCGATCGACGACGAAGTGGGGGTGGGCTGCGGGGCGCTCGCGGGATCCTGCTGGGCGCATCCCGCGAGCAGCACGAGCGCGGCGCAGACGAGTGAGGTCGTAGCGAGGTGGCGGTGGGGCATGCACCGACTCTAGGAAGGCGACGGCACGCATCCGGTCACAGAACGATACCGACGCGCACCGTGCGCATCACGATTCGGAATCGGCTCCTGGCCCCGCGGGCACCGCCGCGGCTACGTTCAGAGCATCGCGTCCGCACGCCGACCCGGGAGACCTCATGATCCTGACCTTCCAGTTCCAGCCCGTCGACGACCTCGACGCGGCCGTGCAGCACTACCTCGACCTCGGCTGGGAGGAGGCGTGGCGGGAAGGCGAGCACACCGTGTCGCTGCAGATGCCCGAGCTCGAGATCGAGCTGATGCTCGACGACGAGCCAGGGTGGGGACCCGGCGGGCCCATGTACTTCGTCGACGACGTGGATGCGTGGCGCGTCGACCACCCGACCCTCACCACCGGTGAGCCACGCGACATTCCCGGCGGGAGAGTGGTCGAGGTCACCGCTCCGGGCCACACCTACTACGTCTTCTCGGTGGAGGAAGTCGGAGGCTCCAACGAGGGGTGACCTCGGCATCTGATCACCCCTCGTGCAAGGACATTTATCCCGCGACTTTGGTTCGCATGGCCGAGCGGAAGTCGGGGAACGCCGGTTCGATGAGGTCTATGTTTCGCGATGCCGACATGCGATACGCGAGCACCTGGTAGGGAAGGATCATCAAGAGTGGGGAGATTTCTTCGGCGATCTGCACGTCGAGAGCCAGTTCCTGCTCTCTGCCCGTGCTGGTCCCTGAGGTCACGATGTGGACGTGGTCGCAATGGCCCGAAGCGAAGTCCGCGAACTGCCGGAGCCGCTCAGCTGAAGTGGTTCCGCGCACCTCGGTGAGGAAGAGGGTGTACTCGGGGCGCAGCTCGAACAGCGGCCCGTGCATGTACGCCTCGAGTTCCATCCCCTGGACAGGAACACGAACCGTCTCGATGATCTTCGTCTCAGCTTCCACCGCGGTGCCGACATTCGGTCCGAAGCCGAGCACAGAGATTCGGGTTGCCGCTTCGAGCTCCTTCCGGTGCTCTTCGTAGTACCGCTCAGCGCGATCAATGACGGCGCCTGTCGATGCCACGGCTGCGACGATGCCGGGCCGGCCGAGCGCCTCCCGAACCGTTCGCTCTCCGTGCTCCGCAAGTCGAACCGACATGAGGAGCAGGGTGAGGACAGTCGCGCTGACACCCTTCGTCGAGTAGCGCACGGCCTCGTCACCGCAACCGATGTCGAGGCGGCAGTCACCGAGCGCCGCGAGCGGGCTCCGGGTGTCAGCCGTCACGATCAGGATGGGCGCTGCGACTCGGAGTCGGGCCGCCTTCACGGCGTCGATGGTTGAAGAGCTCGTCCCGCGTTGCGAGACCGCGACGACCAGGTCGAAGTCGTTGTCCAGGCTCTCGTATTCGGAGTAGGTGAACGGCTCGACGACCTTCGTCAGGATTCCGGCGACCACCTCGAGGTGCCGCTCGACTGCGTGCACGGCATTGAGGGAGGATCCCGTCGCCAGGATGAGGATGCGTCGCAGCTGGCGTTGTTCGAGGAGGTGGTCGAGCTCCGCAAAGTTCGCGGCCTCGTTGGCGAGGATCTGCTCGCAGCTGAGGGGTTGTTCGTTGATGCAGTCCAGCATCGTTGTCATGGTGTGATTCCTTCGGGTTGTCAGTCAGGGATTATGGCGCGGTGCCCAGCACGCCGGTGAGCGCGCCGAGAAGGCCGACGGCGAAGATGGCGAGCAGGACCCAGGTCGTCTTCCATCCCTTGCCGAGGAGCCAGTACACGAGCCAGAACGCGCCGAGGCCGAGAATGCCCGGCATGATGCCGTCGAGCACGTCCGTCTGGATCGAGCTGACCCCCTCGCCGACTTCGAATTGCAGCGGCACGTACACCGAGACCATGGAGGCCGTGAGTCCGCCGATGACCATGAGACCCACGATGCCGGCCCCGTAGGTGAGGCTCGACATGGCGTCGCTGCCGGAGATGCGCTGCAGCAGCTTGGTGCCGAACTTGTATCCGGATCGCAGGTACAGGTAGGACAGCAGCTGCACGGGGAGGTTGAAGCCGAGGAGGAAGATGATCGGTCCGAGGATGTTTCCCGCCATCGCGAGCGAGACGCCGATGCCGGTGACCAGGAGCCGGATGGTGCCCCAGTAGAGGGAATCGCCGATCCCCGCGAGGGGACCCATGAGTGCGGCCTTGACACTGTTCGCCGTGGAAGGTGCGAGGGTCGGATCTTGGCTGAGCTGCTCCTCGACTGCGGTGGAGACTCCCACGATCGCGCCGGCCACGTACGGGGTGGTGTTGAAGAACTCGAGGTGCTTTTTCAGAGCCCCGGCCTGGTCGGTCTCCTTCTCGTAGAGCGCCCTGACGGCGGGGATCATGGAGTAGGCGAACCCGAGGCCCTGCTGGCGCTCGTAGTTGAATGACGCCTCGATGCTCAGGGCCCTCAGGTACATGCGGTTCAGCACGGCGGTGGTGATCCTGCCCGTCTGCGTCGTCGGTGCCTCTGGGCCCGACTCTGCGAGGCGGGGGTCGGATGCTGCGGTGTCAGAAGTCATCGTCTGCTCCGTTCATGGCGAGTGCTGGCTGCTGTGCGCTGTTGCGGCGGCGTTCCGCGTCGACGAGGACCCAGGCGATCATTGCCGCCCCCGCGGCGAGCCCCACGATCGGGATGCCTCCGTACGTGACGAGCAGGAAGCCGATGAAGAAGAACGGCATGACTCTCTTGTTGATGAGCATCCGGCCGAGGAGCGCGAAACCAAGGGCCGGGAGGATTCCCGTGGCGACTTGGAGTCCCACCG
This sequence comes from Pseudoclavibacter helvolus, assembly GCF_049707175.1. Taxonomy (GTDB): domain Bacteria; phylum Actinomycetota; class Actinomycetes; order Actinomycetales; family Microbacteriaceae; genus Pseudoclavibacter; species Pseudoclavibacter helvolus_A. The sequence goes on from NZ_JBNAFM010000012.1 coordinate 95,321, forward strand.
TGACCGGTTCGGGGATGGCCGCGACGAGTGCCCCGATGGCTTCGCTGCCAACCGCGTAGGAGATGCCGACCACGGATGCGAGCCAGAAGATCCAGAGGAACCCGGACAGGATGTGCATGGCGCTGACGCCACGGATCGAGCCTCGGTCGACATACGTGTCGGCCCGGTGGAGGAGCGCCGGGGCGACGAAGACGAAGTGCAGGTTCTTCACGATGAGTCCGAGGGCGGCGATCGGGAATGCGAGTACGAGCGCCGTCTCCGGTCCTGCCCCGGCGTTGATCGCAAGGGCTGTTGCCAGCATCCCGCCGGTGAGGATCTCCGGGGGCATCGCGCCGCCGACGGTGAAGAGGCCGATGAACGCGAGCTCAAGGGTCGCTCCGATCGCCATGCCGGTGACCGGGTCGCCCAGGATGAACCCGACGACGGTTCCCGTGACGATGGGGCGGATGGCGAGGTTGCGTCCTAGGAAGAGGTCGATGAGCCCGAGCGCCAGCGCGGCGATGAAGAGTGTGAGCGCGGTGATCATGCGGGGGCGCTCCCGTTGGCGGCGAGCGGCACCTTGCGATCCGTGGCGACTGCTCGTGCCTCCACCTCGATGCCCCGGGTGGTGAGTGCGCGAAGCCCCTCGAGCTCATCGTCGGTGAGGTTGACGGTGTTGGTGAGGGGCGTCGTTCCCTCGAGTCGCTTCGTGCCGCCGAGGTTGATGTGCTGCACATCGGGGCAGCCGTCGGCGAGGCGGATAGCGTCCGTCACGTTGTCGGTCAGGATCAGCAGTCGGTAACTGTCTGTCTTGCCGGAGTTGATGGCCTCGATCGAGTCGGCGACCGTTTTGATGACGAGCTTGACATCGGCGGGCTTCGCGAGCTTGAGCGTGCTCTTGCGCAGTTCGTCTGACGGCACGCTGTCGTTGGCGATGAGGATGGCGGTCGGGTCCAGGGTTCGCACCCACGACATGACCACTTGACCGTGGATGAGCCGGTGGTCGACTCGGAGCAGTTGAATCATCAGAAGTCGTCTTCCTGATCGGAGTGGGGGAGAGGCAAGACCGTCACGGCGGCACGGGCGCGATCCATCAGTGCCGCGTCGATGGCACCGTCCGCGCTGACAGGCTGGGTCGTCAGCAGTTCGAGAACGAGCGACAGGGTCATGCCGGTGATCTGATGAACGCGGTTGTCGTGCTGATATTCGAGAAGCGTGTTGCTGACGCTGCCCCCGAGGAGGTCGCTCACCAGGATGAGGGTGTCGGCGTCCCCCAGTTCGTCGAGCAGGGCGTCGACGTGGTGGCGGATGGCATTCACATCACCGGAGTAGGAGGGCAGGGCGCGCAGGTCGTCCCTTTCTCCGAGGATGAGGGTTGCGGCGCTGCGCATGCCGGGCGCGATGTCACCATGGCCGGCGAGTGCTACGAGTTGTTTTGTCATGCATTGGTCCTTTCCGTATGCATGATTGGTCTTTCTTGGTCGGTTGAGCTGCCTCGGAGTTTAGGCAGGCGCGGACTCTTCACGGAATGGCCTGGCGCACTTCGTGCCAATTGGAATGCTTTGGTCTATAGTGTGCTGGCATGGAAGACCTCGAGCGGACCACACAACGGGCGACCACGGCTACAGTGCCCGCTTCCCTGCTCGCGCGGGCCGTCGCGGGGCGTCTCTTGGAGTACATCCGATCGCAGGAGATGGCCCCTTCTGGGCGCCTGCCACCAGAGCGGGTGCTCAGCGAGCAGTTCGAGGTGAGCCGCTCGACACTGCGCAAAGCGCTCAGCCTCCTCGCGGCACAGGGCGATGTCGCGCCCGCCCCGCAGTCGGGTTGGTTCGTCACGAACGTTCCGTACGGTCCGCCCCCGCGTCAGTTGCTCAGCTTCACGGAGATGGCCAGACGCCGCGGTCTTTCGGTGCAGACGCAGGTCACACACCAGCTGACGCGCTTCGCGAGCCACGAGGAGCGCCAGCGGCTGCAACCGCGCGACTCCGACCGTGTCCTGGAGCTCGAACGCGTTCGTCTCCTGGAGGGCGAGCCGATCTGTGTCGAACGATCAGTCATAGCGCTGTGGTTGACGCCGGGCCTCGACGAGGAGTCCTTCGTCGATCGCTCCCTCTATGAGCTCATGAGCAACCATGGCGCGACACCATCACGCAGCGACTTCATCGTCTCGGCCGCGCTCGCGGGAAGTATTGCTGCCGCGCTCGGCGTCGATGCGAGCGATCCGGTGCTCGTCGGCGAAGAGCTGAGCTACAACCAACACGGAGCGCCCCTGCACTTGAGTACTTCGAATTACCGCGCCAGCGCGTACCGGTTCCAGGCGACCTTGACGGCGGCGCGGGCGAGTTCTCGAGGGACGCATCCGCCACCGTAAGTTGCAGGTGCTGCGGCGCGGCCGCCAACCCAACTGTGCTGCGATATCGGTCCGTCCGGTCAGCCTTGATCTTCTGGGTCCGCGACCCGGTCGCGGCGGCGACATAATCGGAGCGTGATCATCGGGTCAGGGACGTTGGTGAACGTCGCCCTCATCCTCGTCGGCGGGTTGCTCGGCATGCTCCTCGGCGACCGCCTCACGGAGCGGACCAAGGCAACCGTGACCGCGGTTCTCGGCCTGTTCGTGATCGTGCTCGGGGGCATGAGCGTCGTCGATATGGGGTCCGAGGCGCTCGCGGACGCCGCAGGCCCCTTCGCGATGATCGTCATCCTGCTCTCGCTCGTGTTCGGCGCGCTGTTCGGGTCGTGGATGCGCATCGAGGACCGTCTCGAGAGCGCCGCAGCCTGGGTGCGCGGGCGCCTCACCAGCGAATCCGACGGCGACAACCGCTTCGTCGACGGGATGGTCACCGCGACGCTCCTCTTCTGCGTCGGACCGCTCGCGATCCTGGGCCCCATCTCCGACGGCCTCGGCCTTGGTGCCGAGCAGCTGTATGTCAAGGCGGTACTCGACGGATTCGCGGCGATGGCGTTCGCGTCGACGTTCGGGAAGGGCGTGCTCTTCGCCGCAGTCCCCGTGGGCATCCTGCAGGGCGCGTTTACGCTCGTCGGGTTCCTGGCGGGAGACGTCTTCAGCGACGCGCAGATCGACGGCCTGTCCGCGGTCGGCGGGCTCATCCTCATCGCGCTCGGCGTGCGGCTCGTTCCGCTCCGCGCGATTCCGGTCGGAGACCTGCTGCCAGCGCTGGTCATCGCCCCGGTCGCGCTCGCGTTCTTGGGCTGAGGTCGTCAGCGCCTGCGTGCCCCGCGCCGGCGGAACCGCACCACCCCGCGGATGCTGTCGGTCGCCGCGGGCAGGGAGCCCCGCGCGAAGTCGGCCCAGACGGCGCGCATCCGCTTGCCTTCGCGGTCGATCTCCGCCCAGCTCGCACCCCGCACGAGGGGAGCCTTGGCCCAGGTCTCCTGGCTGCCGAAGAGCAGTGGCAGGTCGATCATGTGGGAAGCGCCCCACACGTTGTGCGGTGCCTTCCAGCTCACGATGTACGTGGATGCGCGCCCGCCGGCCCGCACGTGGCGCCGTACGAGCCTGGCCGCGTCGCGTGTGTAGACCAGCCAGGTCAGCGCGCGCATGACGAGCCCGGTAAGCGGCCGCCCGACGATCGGCAGCTCGCGCATCCGCTTCGTCACGGGAATGCGCGGCACGAACAGGAGCGCCTCCTCGGTCGTCCAGCCGACGAGCAGCTCGATCGAGCCTGCGTTCGCAGCACGTGCCGCGAGCACTCCGGCGGTGTCCGGCAGCGGATGCTGGCCGTGCTGCGGACTGAACGACATCGCGCCCTGCAGGCCATACTCGGCCGCCACATGGAGCGCAGCCGCCTGCGCCCGCACCACGTCGGCGACTGCCGAATCCGGGGTGAGGGCGGCGGTGGCGTCGAGCATCCTGCCCTGCATCTCCTCGCGGCCGCCCGCGACGTTCAGCGGGGCGCTCTGGATGATCGCCCGCCGGAAGAGGGTCGGCGCTTCCGGGAGGGCCAGGAGTTGCGCGATCGCGTGGGCGCCCGCCGACTGCCCGTACGCCGTCACCTGGTCGGGGTCGCCGCCGAACGCCGCGATGTTGCGCTGCACCCACCGGAACGCCTCGATGATGTCGAGCAGCCCCAGGTTCGCGGGTCTCGCATCCGTGCCCCCGAGGAAGCCGAAGAGGCCGAGACGGAAGGTCACGTTCACGGCCACCACGCGCTGCTCCGCGACCAGCGGGGCTGGGTCCATGACCGGCGCGTCTCCCGCTGCTGAGACGTACGAGCCGCCGTGGATCCAGACCATCACCGGCAATCGCTCGTTGCGCTCGAGGTCGGCGGGGAGTGTGATCGACAGGTGCTGGCAGCGCTCGTCGACGCCGAGGTCGCCGATGCCGCTCCCGAGCACCTCCTCGAGTACCGGCATCGGCGGCTGCGGGCACGCGGGCGACCAGCTCGTCGCCTCGAAGACCTGCGCGTGATCTGGTGCGGGAACCGGCGGCTCGAACCTGTTGGCGTCGGCGTAGCGGATGCCCGTGGCGCGTACGAGCCGGGCACCAGGCCACTCCTGTGTCCACCCCCGAATCGGACCGCAGGGAGGGAAGAACGTGGAGGAGGAGGCCATGCTCGAGTGTGGCACTCTGCCGCGCACACACTCTGGTTTCAGGCTTGCGCTCTCTCGGGCGTGTCGCCTAAGCTCGATCCTTGGTGCGTCGGGGTTCCCCTCCGGCGCGACCGTGTTGGTGTGCAACCGCCATCGACGCAGACAAGAGATCTTGGGCGGGGCCTTCTGGTTCCCGCGGTATCTACGGAGGAAACAATGGCAGCAGTGTGCCAGGTGACCGGGGCGGTTCCCGGATTCGGTCACAACATCTCGCACTCGCACCGACGGACCAACCGTCGGTTCGACCCGAACATCCAGAAGAAGAAGTACTTCGTGCCTTCCATGAAGCGCACGATCACGCTGACGCTTTCGGCGAAGGGCATCAAGGTCATCGACGCACGCGGCATCGAGTCCGTCGTCGCTGAGCTTCGTGCGAAGGGAGTCAAGTTCTAATGGCGAAGAAGAGCCAGGACGTTCGTCCGATCATCAAGCTCCGCTCCACCGCTGGAACGGGCTACACGTACGTGACGAAGAAGAACCGTCGCAACACGCCTGACCGCCTCGTGCTCAAGAAGTACGACCCGGTCATCCGCAAGCACGTCGAATTCCGAGAGGAGCGCTAAACATGGCCAAGAAGAGCAAGATCGCCAAGAACGAGCAGCGCAAGGTCATCGTCGAGCGCTACGCGGAACGCCGCGCAGAGCTCAAGAAGGCGCTTGTCGACCCGAACGGCACCGACGAGTCGCGCGAGGCAGCTCGCGTCGGCCTGCAGAAGCTTCCCCGCAACGCTTCGCCGGTCCGCGTTCGCAACCGCGACAGCATCGACGGACGCCCCCGCGGCCACGTCTCGAAGTTCGGCATCTCGCGTGTCCGCTTCCGCGACATGGCGCACCGCGGTGAGCTGCCAGGCATCACGAAGTCGAGCTGGTAGGCACCAGCCCGCCAGCACTGGCGTCGAGCTTTCCCGAAACCCCCGAGCGTTCTCGCTCGGGGGTTTCGTGTCTCCGCATCACCGCGCCCTTAGGGCCCGGGGGGTTGCGCATCCGGCCATATCGTTTATCGTTATGCATATCGAGAAACGATATGGAGGATGACCATGAACGCACGACAGAACGCGGCAGGCATCGACCGCGAAGCGAAAGAACTCGGATACCTCTGGCCCCTCGGCATCGCCGCAGCAGGGCTCGTGGTCCTCAAGCCGCTCGAGAACCTCGTCGGCTACTTCGTCGACGGCAGCGTCAGGGTCAACGCGTCGTTCGAGGGGGCGGCTGTCTCGCTGCCCGCCCCGGTCGGAGCCGACATTCCCCTCCAGGGCGCCTCGACGATGCTCGTCGCCGGCGACCTCCTTCCAACGGGAGCACTGGTGCTGCTGCTCATCGGGCAGGCCATCGGCGCCCTCCTCAGCGTGGCCGCGGTCTGCGTGCTCTTCTTCTTCGTGAGAAACCTCGCGAAGGGCGACTTCTTCGGCCGCAAGAGCATCCGCCTCCTCGACTGGTCGTCGGGCCTGGTGGTCATGGCGCTCGCAGCCCCCGGCTTCTTCGAACTGCTCGGCACGAACTGGACCATCGCGAAGCTCGGGTGGGACGGTGCGGATGCGCCGGAGCCGACGATCCTGGATCAGACGTGGACCTTCCTGCTCATCCTCGTGATCTTGCTCGTCGTGAACCTCATCATGCGCCGCGGCGCCCGCCTTCAGCTCGATCAGGAAGGGCTCGTCTGATGACGCCCGACCCCCTCGAAGAGCCGCACTACATCGTGTGTCACCTCGGCGAGATCATGGCCAGGCGCGGCATCACGCTCGTGGAGCTGTCGGAGCGCGTTGGCATCAGCGTCGTCAACCTGTCCGTGCTGAAGAACAACCGCGCGAAGGCCGTGCGCTTCGAGACGCTCGCCCGGCTCTGTGCCGTGCTCGAATGCAAGCCGGGCGAACTGCTCGACTACCTGCCACCGCGCTGATTCCGGGGCAACGCCCACGGCGGCGGCGGAATGTCGGCGGCGTGCATGAGAATGGCACGCATGTCAGATGTTCGAGGCGTAGAGGCCTTCCGCAACGCACGTGACCAGCTGCTCGCCCTTCGCACGGATGCGGAACGCGCGCGCCTGGAGTTCGATTGGCCCGACGTCGGCGACAGCTTCAACTGGGCACTCGACTGGTTCGACGACATCGCGGCAGACAACCCGCGCACTGCGCTCTGGATCGTGGAAGACGACGGCAGTGAGGCGAAGTACAGCTTCGACGACCTGAGGCTCCGCTCGAACCGGGTCGCGAACTGGCTGGCCGAGCAGGGCATCCGCCGCGGCGACGTCATCATGCTCATGCTCGGCAACCGCCGGGAACTGTGGGAGGCGATGCTCGGGGCGTTGAAGCTCGGTGCCGTCATTCTCCCCACCTCGGTGGTGCTCGGGCCGCACGATCTCGACGATCGCGTCGAGCGAGCACGGGTGCGCCTCGTTATCGCCGAGGAGGCCGACGCGGTGAAGTTCGACAACGTCCTCGGCAGCTACCGCATCGTGCAGGTCGGCGCCGGCCTCGAGGGGGCTGCGCGCGAGGCATGGCTCGACTTCAACGACATCTACGATGCCCCTGACACCCCGGTCGAGAAGCAGACCTCCAGCGACGACGCCGCGCTCATCTACTTCACCTCAGGTACGACGAGCCACCCGAAGATCGTCGTCCACTCGCACCGCTCCTACCCGGTTGGCCACCTGTCCACGATGTACTGGATCGGCGTCGAACCGGGAGGCGTGCACCTCGCCATCAGCGCCGCAGGCTGGGGCAAGCACGCCTGGAGCAGCTTCTTCGCGCCCTGGAACGCCGAGGCGACGGTCTTTGTCGTCAACTACCAGCGCTTCGACGCAGCCCTGCTGCTCGAGCAGCTCGACCGGGCAGGCGCGACTTCGTTCTGCGCCCCGCCCACCGTGTGGCGCATCCTGGTGCAGCACGGCAGAACGCCGAGGCCGGGCGCCATGCGCGAGCTGCTGTCTGCCGGCGAGCCGCTCAACCCCGAGGTCATCGCGCGCATCCACGACTGGTGGGGTCTCGAGATCCGCGACGGCTACGGCCAGACCGAGACGACGGCGCTCATTGCGAATGCGCCGGGCTCCGTCATCAAGCCAGGTGCCATGGGGCATCCGCTGCCAGGCATGAACGTCGTGCTGCTCGACCCGGTCACTGGCTCCGAGGGGGACGAGGGCGAGATCTGCCTCGACATGCGCGGCGAACGGCCGTTGAACCTCATGACCGAGTACCTCGGCTCGCCGGCCGCAACCGACAACGCCGTGCGCGACGGCTTCTTCCACACTGGCGACGTCGCGGTCCGCGACGAAAGCGGATGCATCACCTTCGTCGGGCGCACCGACGACGTGTTCAAGTCGTCGGACTTCAAGGTGTCGCCGTTCGAGGTCGAGAGCATCCTCCTCGAACACGACGCCGTCGCCGAAGCTGGGGTGGTCGGCGCACCGGATGCGACGAAGCTCAACATCACCAAGGCGTACGTCACGCTCGCCGCAGGCTGGGAGGCGAACCGGCAGACCGCGCTGGAGGTGCTGCGGCACGCACGGGCAGCCATGCCGCCGTACATGCGCGTCCGTCGGCTCGAGTTCTTCGAGCTCCCCAAGACCGCGTCGGGGAAGATCCGACGCGTCGAGCTGCGAAACCGCGAGATCGAAGCCGAGGGCGCACGCCTCGAGGGGGAGTGGCGCGACGACGACTTCCCTGAAATCAAGCGCCGGTAACGCCGAACGGCCCTCGAGTTCCGAGCCTTGAGAGGAACGGAGCACGAGGGCCGCGAGGCGGACCTGGGCCTTAGCGAGCGATCAGCGTCGCCTCACTCGAACCTGGCAGCATCTCGCGCAGCAGATCGTCGAGGGTGACGACGCCGACAAGGCGGTCGTCCTTGACGACGGTGGCGATCTGCACGCGTGCGCGGCGCATGCCCGCAAGCGTGTCGTGTGCCGACTGCTCCGGAGTGACGACGAACGCGCGTCGCGCGATGGCCGAGACCGGCGTGTCCGAGGGCACGGCGAGCGTGTCTCGAACGTGCGCGACCTGCGACTGCACGCCGGATCCGACGAGGATACGCAGGTGGCCGGACGAGGCGGCAACGGCCTGCACGTCAGCCACCGACGCGGTCGACGGAACCGAGGTCGGAACGCGATCGGTGCGGACGATGTCGCCAACGGTGAGCGTGCTCAGTGCGATCGCGCGGGCAATCGGCTCCGAGTACTGCTCCTCGAGCGTTCCCGCCGCCTTGGAGTGCGCGACGAGCTCACGGATCGTATCCGCATCCTGCCCGCCCGCTGCCGCCTTCTCGACGGGCTCCACTCCTGACGCCTTCACGAGGCGGTTCGCGATGTGGTTGATCCACAGCAGGAACGGGCGCAACGGCCAGGTGAGTGCTCGCGCCGCGATTCCCGTCGCCTTCGCCGCAGTCTCCGGATGCGCGATCGCCCACGACTTCGGGGCCATCTCGCCGATCACGAGGTGCAGGAACGTCACGACGATGAGGGCGAGCATGAAGGCGATGATGTCCGCGAGCACGTAGGGCAGACCCCATGCCTCGAAGACCGGTGACAGGGCGTAGTCGATGGCGGGCTTCGTGACGGCACCCAGCAGGAAGGTGCAGGCGGTGATGCCGAGCTGCGCGAACGCGAGCATCACGGTCAGCTCGTTCAGGCCACGAAGCGCTGCCCTCGCTGAGGCACTCGTCTCCGCTTCCTCCTCGAGACGGTGCCGGCGGGCAGCGAGCAGCGCGAACTCGACGATGACGAAGAAGGCGCTCGCGACGATCAGGGCCGTCGTGATGATCGTGACCATCCACCAGCTCATCGGGCGACCTCCTCAGTGTGGGCTGAAACCGGCACGGCAGGCGCCGTCCCGTCGATCTGCGGAGCCTCGTCGGACGAGTCGTCGTCGAGGTCGCGCTCGCGAAGGTGCACGATGAGCTGCGAGGGCACGCGCCGCGCGACTTCCGCGACCTCTACGTCGAGCCAGCGCTCGATGTGCAGGTCCTGGATGGTCTCGCTGGGCTTTTCGGGGAGGTCGATGCGCAGCGTGGTGCCCACCTCGGGCAGATCGCCGTACTCGTGGATGACCAGCCCGGCGATCGTCTCGGCGATCTCCGTCGGCAGATCGTGGCCGATGAGGCGCTCGACCTCGTCGAGGTGCACGTCTCCCGGCAGCGTCCACTGGTCGTCGCCCAGGCTCGTGATCTCGTTGACCTCCAGGTCGTGCTCGTCGGAGATTTCGCCGATGACTTCCTCGGTGAGGTCCTCGATCGTGAGGATCCCGTCGAAGTTGCCGTATTCGTCGACGACGCAGGCGAGCTCGTTGCGGGTCTGACGCATCCTGTCGAGCGCGACAGGGAGCAGCATCGTGGTCGGCAGCACGACAGCCTCGCGCATGATGCTCGTCACCGGGGCATCAGCGTCCGGGTTGCTCTGGAGCAGGTCGATGAGCTCGACCACGCCGACAGGGTTGTCCTCGTCACTGATCACGGGGTACCTGGTGTGGCCGGCCGCCATGAGCTCGCGCACCTCACGGATCGTGGTGTCGGGTGAGATCGAGTCGATCTGCGATCGCGGCACCATGGCGTGCTCGACGTCGCGCTGCGGGAAGTCGAGAATGCGGTCGATGATCATCGACAGGTCGTCGGGCAGGTCGCCGCTCGCTCGCGACTCCTCGATGAGCGCTTCGAGATCACGCGCAGTGGCGCTCTCGTCGACGTCCTCGAGGGGTTCGATGCGCAGCAGTCGCAGAAGTGCGTTCGCAGCGATATCGAAGACCGAGATGAGCCAGCCGAACGCGAGCAGGTAGAGCCGCGTCGGCACGGCCAGGGCCCTGGCCAGTGGTTCTGGGCTGGCGATGGCGAGGTTCTTCGGGTACAGCTCGCCGAAGATCATCGTGACGATGGTCGCGAGGAGCAGTGCTCCGACGGTGCCGATCGTGACCGAGATCGCGGGGTCGATACCGACGCCGCCGAGCAGCGTTCCGATCGATTCGCCGATAAGTGGTTCCGCGACGTACCCGATGAGCAGGCCCGTGACGGTAATGCCGAGCTGCGCGCCGGACAGCATGAACGAGGTGCGCTTCGTGATCGCGAGCACCCGCTTCGCTTTCGCGTCGCCCTTCTCGGCGAGCGCCGTCATCCTCGAGCGGTCGACGGACATGTAGGCGAACTCTTGTGCGACGAAGAATCCGCACGCGGCGATGATCGCCAGGGTCAAGAGGATGCCCAACAGCAGTGTCAGGACGGCCTCTAGCATTCGTGGTCACCCCCTCGATACGCGAGGGGGTTGGGAGAGTGACCCTCCTGGTCGGAGGATGTCGAGTGTTTACTCACTTGCTTCTTTCTCGTAGGTGATGGTGAGGCATTACAGGATAGAGGACCATGGTTTCTGGGGCATGAGAGCGCGGTTTTGCCGGGAATTGGGTGGCAAGTCTCGGCGTGTCAGGCGAATCTGCATGCCGGAGGCCCCGCTTTTGGTAGGTTGACGAAGGTCCTGCCGCGGAATCCCGCGGAACTGCAGGACTTCTGAAACCAAAATGCTGCACTCGCAAGGGCGGGGCCGCGTCCTAAGGAGGACATATGGCAGACAAGACTGTGAACAAGACCGAACTCGTTGCCGCGATCGCCACTGAGACCGGCCAGAGCCAGGCTGTTGTTGGAAGCGTCCTCGACGCACTCTTCAGCGAGCTCGCCTCGAACGTTGCCAAGGGCACCAAGGTCACGATCCCGGGCTGGCTCTCCGTTGAGCAGACCGCTCGTGCCGCACGCACCGGCCGCAACCCTCAGACGGGTGAAGCCATCCAGATCGCCGCTTCGAAGGGCGTCAAGATCTCGGCTGGCTCGAAGCTCAAGGCTGCAGCTAAGTAGTCGCTCGCGCCTGAATGCACGCGGGGTCGCTTCCACTCGGAAGCGGCCCCGCGTTCGCGTGTGCTGAGGTTCGTTCTCCGGCCGGGGCGTGCGTTCGCCGGCTGCCGGGCTGGGGCCGGTTCCCGAGACCCGGGTGGCGGCCGGGTGGCGGTCGGCGCGCATCCGCCTGTGGATGACGGGGCCGCCGCGCCGGTGACGATCTACACTTGATGCATCATGCCTACGCCCCTCGTCCCCGGTTCAGCAGACGAGGCGACGACGGCGGTCTCGGCCGATTCCGCGAGCAAGGCCGACCGTCTTCGCGCGGCTGCCGACTCCTGGTCTCTGCACACCAAGCGCACCATCGTGCTTGGCCCTGCGCTGTTCCTCCTGGCGGCACTCGCGGCCGTGGTGTGGGGGCTCGCCTACGGTGGGGGCGCGACGCCGCTCATCGTTTCAGACCCTGGGCCCATCGTCATGTGGGGCGTCCCCATCGCCCGTCTGGTGCTCAATCTCTCCGCGTCGGTGACGATCGGCGCGCTTGTGCTCGCGGCGTGGGCCGCGAGCCGCAAGCAGCCCGAGTTCGAGCGCGCCATGACCATCGCTTCGTCTGGCGCGGCCGCCTGGGTCATCTCGACGGTCGCCGCCGCGTTTCTCACGTACCTGCAGATCTCCAACGCCGCGTTCTCGCTGGACGCCGCGTTCGGGCAGGGGCTGCTCTTCTTCTTCACCTCGTTGGAGCTCGGTCAGGCCTGGGTGCTGGCGATCGGCATGGTGCTGCTGCTCTCGATCGTGGTGTTCGCGAGCCGCAGCCCGTGGATGGTCGGGCTCTCGGCCGCGTTCTCGTTCTTCTGCCTGTGGCCGCTCGGCGCACAGGGGCACGCTGCCGGAGCGGCGAACCACGAGACCGTCGTCGGCGGCATCACCCTGCACTACATGGGGGCGGCGCTCTGGCTCGGAGGTCTGCTGGTTCTCGCGATCCTCGCTCCGCGGCTCCCCGATGTTCGCCGTCTTGCCGTGCTCGAGCGCTACTCCTCGCTCGCGCTCGTCGCGTTCATCGTGGTCGCCGCATCCGGCGTCGTCGCGAGCGTCGCCAACATCGGCTCGTTTGCTGAACTGGCCACGCCCTATGGGGTCATCGTCATCGTGAAGGCACTCGTGCTGGTCGCGCTCGGCTTCATCGGGTGGGCGCAACGGCGGGGACTCATCAACCGGATGCGCGCGGCCGTCGAACGCGGCGCATCCACTCGCAAGCCGTTGGTCTGGCTGATCTCACTGGAACTCGCGTTTATGGGGATTGCCTCGGGTGCCGCCGCCGCGCTTGGCCGCACGCCCTCGCCGGTCACCGAGGTCACGGCGGATCAGCTCGCGTCGCCGACTCCGGCACAGCTGCTCACCGGCGAGCTGCTTCCTCCCGAGTTCGAGCCGTTCCGGCTACTGACCGAGTGGCGTCTGGACCCGATGTGGACGACGCTGTGCCTCTTCGGGCTGTTCTTCTACATCGCGGGGGTCTTGCGGTTGCGACGTCGCGGCGACGACTGGCCGCTGGGTCGCACGATCTCGTTTGTCATCGGCGTCCTCATCCTGCTCTACCTCGTCAACGGCTCGCTCATCGTCTACGGCAAGTTCGTCTTCAGCTTCCACATGACGCAGCACATGTTCCTCACCATGCTGGTGCCGATCATGTTCGTGCTCTCGGCACCCATGACGTTGCTGCTGCGAGCGGTGCATCCGCGCCACGACGGCAGCCTGGGCACCCGCGAGTGGGCGCTGAAGTTCGTGCACTCGAAGTGGGCGAAGTTCTTCTCGCACCCCATCGTCTCTGCGGTGGTGTTCGCGGGATCGCTGCTCGTCTTCTACTACACGCCGTTGTTCCGGTGGGCTGTCACCGACCACGTCGGGCACATGTGGATGATCGCCGACTTCCTCATCGTCGGCTACCTGTTCGCGAATGCGCTCATCGGCATCGACCCGATCGGCACGCGCGCGCCGTACCCGATGCGCCTCATCGCGCTGGTGCTGGTCATGACGTTCCACGCGTTCTTCGGCCTCAGCATCATGAGCGGCACCGGGCTGCTGCTCGCCGACTGGTACGGGGCGATGGGCAGGCCGTGGGGTGCGGATGCGATCACCGATCAGCAGATCGGGGGCGCCATCGCGTGGGGTGTTGGAGAGGTGCCGACGGTGATTCTCGCCATGCTGGTGGCCTACTCGTGGTCTCGTTCCGACGATAGGGAGGCGAAGCGGCGCGACCGCAAGGCTGACCGTGACGGGGACGCGGAGCTCGAGGCCTACAACGCGCAGCTCGCGCAAATGGCGGAGCGCACGGCGGCGCTGGAGAAGCGCAAGCAGGAGCGCAGGGAGCAGCAGGAGACGCAGCGACAGCAGGAACAGGGGGCGAAGCAGTGACGATCGTCCTCACTCCTGAGCAGCAGGGGGTCTTCGACGCCATCGAGCACACCCGCGATCACCTGTTCGTGACTGGCCGCGCTGGCACGGGTAAGTCGACACTGCTCAATCACCTTGCGTGGCACACCTCCAAGCAGCTGGTGATCGCCGCCCCGACGGGCGTCGCGGCGCTCAACGTCGGCGGCCAGACCATCCATTCGCTGTTCAAGCTCCCGATCGGTGTGATCGGGGATGCGCCCATCGAGCAGAACGGTGATGTTCGGAAGCTGCTGAACAAGATCGACACGTTGGTCATCGACGAGGTGTCGATGGTCAGCGCCGATCTGATGGATGCGATGGATCGCTCGCTGCGTCAGGCGCGGCAGCGGAAGAACGAAGCGTTCGGTGGCGTGCAGATCGTCATGTTCGGCGACCCGTTCCAGTTGGCGCCGGTGCCGCCGTCCGACCCTGACGAGCGCGCGTACTTCCGGGACCATTACCGCTCGCTGTGGTTTTTCGACGCGAAGGTGTGGCAGGAAGCGGAGCTGCGCATCCACGCGCTCCGCGAGATCCACCGGCAGCACGAGGATGAGTTCAAGAACATTCTGACGGCGGTCCGGTACGGGCAGGTCACGGCCGACATGGCGAATCGTCTCAATTCGGTCGGGGCCAGGCCGGCACCGCTCGACGGAACGATCACGCTCGCGTCACGCAATGCGCAGGTGTCGCGCATCAACGCACAGAACCTCGAGCGGCTGCCGGGTGCCTCCATGACCGCGAACGCCGACATCTCCGGCGAGTTCGGCGGCCGGAACTTCCCCGCCGACGAGCGCCTGGACCTGAAGGTCGGCGCGCAGGTCATGTTCCTTCGCAACGATTCCGACGGGCGCTGGGTGAACGGCTCCATCGGGGAGGTGACGCGCATCGACAAGACCGTCTACGTCGAGATCGATGGCGACGAGCACGAGGTTGAGCCCCTGGTGTGGGAGAAGCTGAAGTACTCGTACTCTCCGGATACGCGCGAGCTGTCGCGCGACGTCGTGGGGGAGTTCACGCAGTTCCCACTGCGGCTCGCCTGGGCGGTCACGATCCACAAGTCGCAAGGCAAGACCTACGATCGCGCGGTCGTCGATCTGGGTTCGCGCGCCTTCTCACCCGGGCAGACCTACGTCGCGCTCTCGCGCATCCGTGCCCTCGATGGGCTGCACCTGTCGCGCCCGCTGCAGCCGAACGACATCTTCGTCGATGAGAACGTGCTGCGGTTCATGAAGTCGGTCGGTCAGGCTGCGAAGCAGCAGGCCTAGTCCCGCGAGCTGCGTCGCGCAGGTTCCCGAAGATTTCCCTCGGCGTCGGAATACCGTCGCATTTCTATGCGTTTGAATAACTTGTATCCGCAACAATGTGTTACGTTGTCCTGGACTTGACCCAGACAGCACGCCACGAGCCTTCAGGAGAAGACATGAGCATCAGCGCAGCAGACATCAACGGCTGGACCGCCGGCACCTGGAACATCGACCCGACGCACACGGAGGTCGGCTTTGTCGTCCGCCACCTCGCGATCAGCAAGGTCCGTGGCGGGTTCGAGAAGTTCTCCGGTGTCATCACCACGGGTGAGACGATCGAAGAGTCGACGGTCAACGCCGAGGTCGAGGTCGCATCGGTCAACACGAAGCAGCCCGCTCGCGACCAGCACCTCGCGACATCCGACTTCTTCCTCGCCGAGGAGTTCCCAACCTTCACGTTCGCCTCGTCGGCGACGCGTGTCGAGGGTGACTCGGTCAAGGTCGACGGCGAGCTCACGCTCCGCGGCGTCACCAAGCCGGTCACGTTCGACGTGGAGTTCGGTGGCATCACGACCGACGGCTACGGCCAGAAGAAGCTCGGCTTCGAGGCCACCACGAAGATCAACCGCAAGGACTTCGGCGTGAACTGGAACGCACCGACCGAGGCCGGTGGCCTCACGCTCGGCGACACCGTCACCATCAACCTCGACGTGCAGGCGACGCTCGCCCAGTAGTCACCCCACTTGGCCGCACCAGCGGTCACGGCGCGATTTCCCCCGATCGCGTCGCGCGTCACCCCCAGACGCGCACGCAAAGAAGGCCGGACCCCGCGTCCGGCCTTCTTTGCGTGCGCTGAATGTGCACCATGCAGTTGTCGCCGGGCTCGGCGCATCGGAGGCATGTTCTGCGATGTTTCGCCTCGGCGACCGCCAACGCCCGTATGCTCGGCGCATGGGAACGACGAACTACACCCGCACGTTCATCCAGGTCGCGGACGACTGCCCTGTTGATGAGGCCGAGGCCCCACCGGAGTCGGCGAAGGGGCCGACGATCGCGAGCCTGCAGCACAAGCTCCTCAGCGAGCATCCCTACGAGTTCACGTCGGACGACGTGCTCTTCGAGACCCACGTTGCGCGGAACGCGATCGCGGACGCCGACCGGGCCGATGCGAGGGTGGCATTCTTCGCGAAGAGCCAGGCGTGTTTGCGCGCGTCGCCGCTCGGCAAGCGCTGGGGCTGGGGGCTTCATCACGATGAGGAGGCCCGCGTGGCGCTTGTGCCGCTCGGCACCGACGAGTACGAGGAGAAGGCCGGCGACGAGTCGCTCAAGCAGCTCAAGGCGATGCGTTCGAAGCGGGCATGAGCTACGCGAAGCCACACGGCGTTCTGGTGGTCGGCAGCGTCTCGACCGACCTCACTGCGTTCTCGTCGCGCTCCCCTGAGCCCGGCGAGACGCTTCGGGGTGAGGGCTTCAGCCTGGCGCTCGGCGGCAAGGGCGCGAATCAGGCGGTCGCGGCCGCTCGGGCCGGTGCCCCCACGTCGTTCCTCGCCTGCGTCGGCGACGACGTCTTCGGCGACATGGTTGTGCGTGAACTCGCCGCGGCCGGCGTCGGGGTCGACGGGGTGCGAACGGTCGCGGGCGAGACCGGTATCGCGCACATCCGCGTGGACGAGGAGGGGGAGAACTCCATCGTCATCGTGCCCGGCGCCAACGATGCGCTCGATGAGGCCACGACGGTGCAGCGCATCCGAGCTTCCGCCGATACCTGCTCCGTGCTGCTCACCCAGCTCGAGACGCCGCCGCGGCTGACCGCGAGCATCCTGCGTGCGGCACGGGATGCGCGGCTCACGACGGTCCTCGACCCGGCGCCGGCCGCTTCCCTCGACGAGGAGGTGTGGGGCCTGGTCGACTTCGTCACCCCGAACGAGACGGAGGCGCGGATGATCACGGGCATCGAGGTCGACTCGGAGGCGAGCGCCGCCAGCGCGGGTCGTTGGTTCCTCGACCGCGGCGTCGGGGCCGTGCTCATCACACGCGGCGGGTCGGGGACCACGCTGGTGACGCGCGAACACCTGGAGACGTTCCCCGTCTTCGAGGTCGAGCCGGTCGACACGACCGCGGCCGGAGACGCCTTCGCGGGTGCCCTCGGGGCGGCGCTTGCCGCCGGACGCTCCCTCGAGGGCGCGGTGCGCTTCGGCTCGGCGTCCGGGGCTCTCGCCGTTTCGAAGCGCGGCGCTTCTCCGAGCATCCCGACCGCCGCCGAGATCCAGCAGCTCCTCGACCACTGACCAACTGCAGTGCAATATCGGGGCCAGCAGCGCCGAAACGGAGCTTTCGGGCCACTATTGCACTGCAGTTGGTCAGGAGGGCTCGCGGACTACTTCGCGAGCTCCGCGCTGCGGTCCTGCACATGCCACGGCGAGCCGTAGCCGGCGGGCTCCGCCGAGCCGAGCAGCTCGAGGAACGGCTTCGCATCGAAGGCCTCGGGCGCGAGCACGCCGGCACCGGACCACACGCCCGTGGCGAGCAGCTCGAGGGCGATGACCGGGTTGATGGCGGTCTGCCAGACGACGGCCTGCGAGTTGTCCTTCGCCATCGTCTCCTCGTTGTCGGCCACGTGGTACAGGTACACCTGCTTGGGCGCGCCGTTCTTGCCCTTGCCGGTGACGAGCACGCCCGCGCACGTCTTGCCGCGCATCCGGTCGCCGAGCTTGGCTGGGTCGGGGAGCACTGCGGCGACGACGTCGCGAGGCGACACCTGCTGGCCCTTGACCGACACGGGCTCGGTGCTGTCGAGGCCGAGCATGTGGAGCGTCTTGAGGACGTCGATGAACTCCTGGCCGAGCCCGTACTTGAAGGTGACGCGCTTCGCGCCTGTCCAACGCGGCATGAGGAGCACCTCCTCGTGCTCGACGTTGACGCACTCCACGGGGCCGATGCCCTCGGGGAAGTCGAAGACCTCGGCCTCGCTGAAGGGCGGCGTGGTGAACCAGCCGCGCTCGCGCTCGTAAATGACGGGCGGGTTGAGGCATTCCTCGATGGTGGTCCAGATCGAGAACGAGGGCGCGAAGTCGTAGCCCTCGACGGTGAGGTTGGCGCCGTCGCGGACGCCGAGCTCGTCGATCTCAGAGAAGAGCTCGTCTTCGGCGTAGCGAGCGAACACGTCGGACAGGCCGGGCTCGACGCCGATCCCGCAGAGGGCGAGCACGCCGCGCTCCTTGAGGGCCGCGTCGTGTTCGAACTGCTCGTCGCCGAGCTTCACGCCGGTCTGCTCGTGTGGATGCTCGGGGTGCGGCTTCGAGAGGCTCATGGCCATGTCGAGGTACGTGGCGCCGGCTGCGGTGACCCCCGTGAAGATGGGCATGACGAAGCGGGGGTCGACGGCGTTGAGGACATGGGTGACGCCGTTGTCGCGGACGAGCGCCTCGACGGCTGCGGGGTCTGACGCATCCACTTGGGCGGCGCGGAAGCGGTCGTCGCCGAGCTCGGCGACGAGGTCTTCGGGGCGAGCGGGGTCGTAGTCAGCGATGAGGCAGGATTCGAAGAAGCTGCGTCGCTTCGCGATGCGGGCTGCAGCTGCGCCGACGCCTCCAGCACCGATGATGAGGATGTGCACGAAAGGCCTTTCGTTGATGACGTGCGGGTGGGTGGATGCCCAGCCCACGGGGTAAACCGTGCGGTTGGTAGGTGGAGTGGGCCGAGCCCGCCTGGCCCCGCGGAAGGCGGGGCGAGCGGGCGGCCCGTCAGTCCTCGGGGGCGAGGATGGCGGAGTGGCGGTTGATAGTGCGCTTCTGGAAGTAGTCCTTCGAGCCGGGCATCGCGGCCCAGACGAACATGAGGATGAAGCCGATCACGAACGAGCCGATGCCAATGACGAACGCGCTGCCGACGCCGAAGAACGTTGTGTAGCCGTACTCGGGGTCGGCCATGTCGACGGCCGACTGGATGAACGCCCACACCATGAAGATGCCGCCGAGGAGCGGGAAGAGGAAACGGTACGTGAAGTTGCGTGCTGAGCTGAACAGACTCGAGCGGAAGTACCAGATGCAGGCGAAGCTCGCGATGCCGTAGAAGAAGGCGATGGCGAGGCCGATCGAGAGGATCGAGTCCTGCAGCACACTGTTCGAGACGAAGCTCATGCCCACGTAGTAGACGATCGCGACGATGCCCATGAGGAGCGTCGAGAAGGTCGGCGTCTTCGACTTTTCGCTCACGACGGCGAAGCGCGCGGGCAGGGCCTTGTAGACGCCCATCGCGAAGGTGCCGCGGGCGGTGGGGAGGATCGTGGTCTGCGAGGACGACAGCGACGAGACGGCGACGGCGAGCACGAGGAACCAGCCCCAGGGTCCCATGGCGAGTGCGGCGAGGCCGGAGAAGACGTCGTCTGCCGACTCCTCGTTGGCGAGGCCGGTGCCGGTGTCGCCGAGGCCGCCGTACATCATGGCGACGATGGTGACGCCGAGGTAGGTGATGAGGAGGAGTACGGTCGAGAGCACCGCGGCGCGGCCGGGCGTGCGCTTGGGGTCCTTGGTTTCTTCGGTCAGCGCGAGGCAGGTGTCCCAGCCCCAGTAGATGAAGAGGGCGAGGATGATGGCCTGCACCATTCCCGTGCCGTCGGCGAGGAACGGGTTGAACCAGTCGATGCTGACGGGCGTCGGGTCTGGCGCGGTGCCGTTGAAGTAGCCGACGAGGCAGCCGATCACGAAGGCGGCCATCGCGGCGTACTGGATGGCGAGCAGGACGACCTGCATCCGCTCGCCGATCTCAATGCCGCGCATGGAGATCCACGTCATGACCGCGATGATGATGGCACCGAAGAGCGTCACCACGACGCGGTTCTCGGCGAGCGAGCCGTCGCCGATGAGCAGCAGGATGTACACGGAGGCGATCTCGGCGAGGTTCGCCATGACGAGGATGCCGGCGACGGCCAGCGCCCAGCCGGACATCCACCCGGTGCGGGGGCCGAAGGCCTTGGCGGCCCAGGTGAACACGGTGCCGCAGTCGTTGAGCTCGTTGTTGAGCTCGCGGTAGGCGTAGGCGGTGAACATCATCGGGATGAACGCGAGGATGAACGCGATCGGGGCCTGCGCGCCGACGGCGATGACGACGTACCCGAGGGTCGCGGCCAGCGAGAACAGCGGGGCGGTCGAGGCGAGTCCGATGACGGTCGATCCCCAGATGCCGAGTCGTGCTGGAGCAAGCCCCTTGCCGGTCGGTGTTTGGGTGGCGAGGGCCTCGGTAATGGGGCCAGGTTGTGCGTTACTCATCATTGTCTCCCGCATCAAGGGCCTGCCGCGTTCGCGGAGTGAGCACGAACTTACCATTTGGTCGGTGATGCGCCGAGTGTTTTCTCGCATCCCGTCGTAACGGTTGTGTTTCCTGCGGTGCGGGCGTGTGCGGTGCGGGAGTTACTGCGCGCGGAGCTGCTCGATGGCGCTCATGATCTCGGCGGTCGTCTCGGCGTTGATGAACTTCTCTGCGCCGGCCGACACGCTCAGCAGGGCGTTGTGGTTCATGCCGTCGCCGACGAACAGCACGAGCCGCGCGACGGCGGGGTCGCCGATGGCGCGCACGAGTGCGTCGAACCAGCCTTCGCGGCACTGGCGGAGCACATCGAGCGCATCCTTGTCGCCGGTCTGGGCGAGGCGGTAGACCGCCTCGACGAGCCGCTCGAGGAGGCTGTCGCGGTCTTGCGAGGAGACGATGTAGTAGGAGACGGCGTTGTCGAGGTCGGCGAGCATGTTGTCGGCGTCGACTCGCGCCTGCGCCTGCAGCTCGTCGAGGAGCGCTTCGCCGAGGGCCTGCTTCGAGGAGAAGTGGTGCAGGACGCCCGCTTTCGAGAGCTTGCAGGTCGTGCCCACGGCTTCGAGCGTCGTCCCACGCACGCCAGAATCGACGAGGAGGTTCATGTACGCGGTGAGAATCTTCTCCCGCTGACCGGAGACGGTGAGCATTCCGCAATGGTACCCAGGAACGGGGCTGTTCGATCACGAAAACGGCAGGCAGTCTGCAGGTAGCGTGGGGCCATGACTGACGTCGACGTGCTCATCATCGGTGGCGGCGCGATGGGGCTTTCGACCGCGTGGCAACTCGCGCGGCGCGGGAGGCGCGTGCGCCTCCTTGAGCAGTTCCAGCCCGGCCACCACATGGGCGCATCCCACGGGGCGACGCGCAACTTCAACACGTCGTACACGCAACCCGACCTGGTGGCGATGCTGCACGAGTCCCGGGCCCTGTGGAACGAACTCGAGCTCGATTCCGGCCGTCAGATCCTCGACCTCGTCGGTCTCGTGAACCACGGGCCGGGCGCCGCCAGCCCCGAGGTGCACTCGGCGATCTCAGCGGGCGGCGAGGCGGCCGAGCTGCTCTCGACGAAGGACGCGAGCGAGCGGTGGCCGGGCATCCGCTTCGACACCGAGGTGCTGCATCTCCCGCGGGCCGGGCGCGTGCGTGCGGCGGATGCGCTCACGAGCATGGCGGAGCTGGCCGCGGCGAGCGGTGCGGAGCTGAGCTGGGGCATGCGGGCGGTGCGCGTCGTCGACGAGGGTGAGCGGGTTGTGGTCGAGGCGCACTCCTGGGGCGAGGAGCCGGAGCACCGTGGGCACGGCCGCGAGACGATCACGGCGAAGGTCGTCGTGTCTGCCGTCAACGCGTGGACGCGCAGGCTGCTCGGCGAGGCCGTCGAGCTCCCGCGCCTGCGCGTGACGCAGGAGGCGCCCGTCCACTTCCGCGAGTTCAACGGGTACATCGACTGGCCGAGCTTCAACCACCTGCCCGCGCTCGGTCGCCCCGGCTACGAGGGGTGGCTGTCGCCGGTGTACGGGATGCTCACGCCAGGTGAGGGCATCAAGGCTGGGTGGCACGGTGTCGGCCCGGTCGTCGATCCCGATTCGCGCGACTTCCTCCCAGTGCGAGCCCAGCTCGACGCCATCCTGCAGTACGCGCGCGACTGGCTGCCGGGCGTTGATGCGGACAGCGCCGAGCCGATCAGCTGCACGTACACGACCACCGACGACGCCAGGTTCGTGATCGACCGAGTCGGCCGGATCGTCGTCCTCGCTGGCTTCGCGGGGGAGGGATTCAAATTTGTGCCCTCGATTGGAAGGCTCGGCGCCGACCTTGCCGAGACCGGGCCGGGCGCGGCACCCGAGCTGTTTTCGCTTAGTCGTCCGAGATCACTCGCGGCCGAGCCGCTGCGGTAGCGGGCGAGTAGGCCAGCCTGCCGGCCTGGTCATCTCGGGCTGGAACAGTCGCTTCGTGCTGGAAGCCCTTCCAGCACGAAGCGAGTTTCCCATCCTGCAACCGAAGTGGGCCGAACTTGAGCTGCCGTGGCGCCTACGCGGTGAGAGTGCGCAGCGTCTCGGCGAGCGGGGTTGTCGGGCGGCCGGAGACTCGGGACAGGTCGCCGGTGGTCAGCGCGAGCGCTCCGTCTCGGATGTTCGCGTCGAGGCCGGTGATGAAGCCGATCGTTCCCTCGTCGACGCCGTTGGAGGTGAGGGCTGCTGCGTGCTCTTCCGGGGTCAGGGCCCGGTACTCGACGTCGCGTCCGATCGCTTCGGCGAGCGTCGCGGCGAACTCGTCGAAGTCCCACGCGGTGTCGCCGGAGAACTCGTACACCTTGCCTTCGTGCCCGTCTTCGAGTGCGATGGCGGCGAGGCCCTCTGCGTAATCGGCGCGGGATGCGCTCGCGACCTTGCCTGAGCCCGCGCTGTTGACGATGACGCCCGAGGTCTCGCCCTGCGCGATGTCGGCGACGTAGTTCTCGGTGTACCAGCCGTTGCGGGCGATTGTTGCCGGGAGTCCGGAGTCGCGGATGAGCGATTCGGTCGCGACGTGCTCCGGGGCCAGGATGAGGGCGTCGGGGTCGCCGCCGAGCACGCTCGTGTAGATGATGCGGGATGCGCCGGCGGCCTTGGCCGCGGTGATGACGGTCTCGTGCTGGGCGACGCGGGTTCCGACCTCGCTGCCTGAGATGAGCACGACGGTGTCGCCCGCGGCGATGGCGGCTTCGGCGGTCTCTGGCTTCGAGTAGTCGATGGTCGCGGTGCGGACGCCCTTCGCGGCGAGCTGCTCGAGGCGTTCTGGGTTGCGGCCGCCGGCCACGATCTCAGAGGGCTGCGCGCCTCGTGCGATCAGGGCGTCGACGACGAGGGTTCCGAGCTGACCGGTTGCGCCGGTGATGACGAGTGCCATGCTGTGCTGTCCTTCCGAGAGTGGATGCTTGCAGGTACAACAACCGGGGGTGCGCTGCTCCTATTCCGTCGCGTTCGCGGCGCGCGGCCCAGGGCGTCCCCCGGGCCTGATCCTGTGCATCCACTGGCCATGTGCTCCGAATCCTGGCGGCCGGGAGGGGTGGCCCATAGCCTCGAAACACTGCGTAACAGAGATGTCGCAGGGCTGCGCCACCGTGCGCACCGCAAGCACCACCCGCTCAACTCAAAGGAGAGATCATGGCGAGTAACAGAGCCGTCGCGTACAAGGGCCCGAACGAGGTCGAGGTCATCGACATCCCGTATCCGGAGTTCGAGCTCAAAGACGGGCCGGGCGTCAACCCGGCCAATGTGGGCAGGCAGGTGCGGCATGGCGCGATCCTGCGGACCGTCACCACCAACATCTGCGGGTCCGACCAGCACATGGTGCGTGGACGCACTACGGCACCCGTCGACCTCGTCCTCGGACACGAGATCACTGGTGAGGTCGTCGAGGTGGGTCCTGACGTCGAGTTCATCAAGGTCGGCGACATCGTGTCGGTGCCGTTCAACATCGCCTGCGGTCGCTGCCGCAACTGCAAGTCGGGGAAGACGGGCATCTGTCTGAACGTGAACCCGGACCGCCCCGGAAGTGCCTACGGGTACGTCGACATGGGCGGCTGGGTCGGCGGGCAGGCCGAGTACGTGCTTGTGCCGTATGCCGACTGGAACCTCCTGAAGTTCCCTGACCGTGACCAGGCGCTCGAGAAGATCCTCGACCTCACCATGCTCTCCGACATCTTCCCCACGGGCTTCCACGGTGCGTACACGGCGGGCGTCGGCCCCGGTTCGACGGTCTACATCGCCGGTGCCGGGCCGGTTGGCCTCGCGGCGGCCGTCAGTGCGCAGTTGCTCGGGGCGGCCTGCGTCATCGTCGGCGACCTCAACGAGGACCGCCTCGCCCAGGCGCGGTCGTTCGGGTGCGAGACGGTCGATGTCTCGAAGGGTGGCCCGGGCGAGCAGATCGAGCAGATCCTCGGGGTCCCCGAAGTCGAGTGCGGTGTGGATGCGGTGGGCTTCGAGGCGCGCGGGCACGGGGCTGATGCCGGGCACGAGGCGCCGGCGACCGTCCTCAACTCGCTCATGACGGTGACAGAAGCGGGCGGGGCGCTCGGTATTCCCGGTCTGTATGTGACGGGTGACCCGGGCGGCGTCGATGAGGCCGCGAAGGTCGGGTCGCTGTCGATCCGGCTCGGTCTGGGTTGGGCGAAGTCGCTGTCGTTCACGACCGGCCAGTGCCCGGTGATGAAGTACAACCGGCAGCTGATGCAGGCGATCCTCTTCGACAAGGTCAAGATCGCCGATGCGGTGCAGGCGACCCCGATCACCCTCGACGAGGCTCCGAAGGGGTACGCCGACTTCGACGCGGGCGCGCCGAAGAAGTACGTGCTGAACCCGAACGGGTACGTGAAGTAGCGCTGCGCGGGGGACAATAGACCGCGACAGAGCGTGGACGGCGTCGGGCCTCGCGTTGCAGGGATGGACTGTAACGCGAGGCCCGACGTATGCGCGGGACCGTTTTGTCGGTCGCCGGGTGCAGACTGTCCTCGTACTCGGATGCGGGCGACGGTGCTCGTGTTCGTCGGCGAGGGGAGTTGGACATGGTCGAAGCGGAGCAGGGAAACTTTGGCGGGGTGCGCGTCGATCGCGAGGTCGCGGTCTCCGCGGACGGGACGCGCATCGCGTACGAGGTTCGCGGGGCAGGGCCGCTGGTGGTCATTGTCAATGGCGCGTTCAGCACGGCTCGCGACGTGACAGAGTTCTCGATGGCGCTCGTGAAGGCTGGCTTCGCGGCCGTGGCCTATGATCGCCGCGCTCGCGGGGAGAGCGGCGACACGAAGCCGTCGGCGCCAGAACGCGAGGCCGACGACCTGGCCGCAGTCATCAGCGCCGTCGGCGGCGAGGTCAGCATCATCGGGCACTCGTCCGGGGCCGTGCTCGCGCTGTTCGCCGCATCCCTCGGCGTGCAGGCGCGTCATCTGTTCCTGTCAGAGCCGCCGTTTCGCTTTGGGCAGCACGAGCCTGCAGCAGATCTCGCCGAGCGCCTGCAGCGGCTGGTCGACGATGGCGACGGGGCGACGGCGGTCTCGACGTTCCAGCTCGAGGGGGTGGGTCTCGACCCCTCTCTCGTCGAGCAGATCCGGCAGAGCACGATTTTCCCGGGGCTCGTGCGCCTCGCGCAGTCCACGGTCTACGACGCGCAGCTCGTGCGACAGGTGTCGACGCCGACCGAGGCGATGGTCGGCGTCGAGGTGCCGGTGACGATCGTCGTCGGCGGCGACACGTTCCCGTTCCTCGAGAGCGCGGCGAAGCGGCTGGCCGAGGCGCTCCCGGGGGCCGAGTTGGTGCAGGTCGCCGAGTCGGTCGGGCACCGCGTGCATCCGGAGGCCACGGCGAGGGTGCTCGCGGAACGGCTGCTGTGAGCGGGAACGATGGGGCGCTCGAGCGGGTGATGCTCGAGCTGCTTTCCAAGCGTGCCGACGGTGCCACGATTTGCCCGTCGGAGGCGGCGCGTGCCGTCGGCGGCGAGCAGTGGCGCGATGAGATGGATGCGGCGCGGGCGGCCGCGCTGCGCCTCGTCTCGTCCGGGGCGGTCGACATCACGCAGGGTGGCGAGGTTGTCGACGGCGAGACGGCGACGGGGCCGATCCGCATCCGCCTGCGCCGCCGCTAAGCGACGACGTCGACGGTCAGAGGGCGGGCTGGCCAGCGACCCCTGAGGGTCAGGTCCAGCGGTACACGTAGTTCTGGACGAGGAACTCCCCGTCTTCGGCACCCGGGATGAAGAACAGGGTCGGTGCGAACCAGAGCTTCGCATCGCTCGGCAGCTCACCCTCCGCCACTCGCGCGCAGGCGTACGTCGCGCCGCCGCTGTGCTGGAACTGGAGGCTGAGGTTCTCCGGAAGGCCGGGGTCGTCCGCACCGACGCAGATGAGTCGTCCGCCCACCGACTTCGACAACACGGGCAAGCCGTATTCATCGGTCTGGAGATACTCGCTGATGGTCGCATCAACGCTCAGTTCCTCGAAGGACGCCCAGTCGCCAGAGTCCGCGGCCGCGTAGGCCGCTGCCGCCGTGGAGCGCACATCCGCGATGTCCGGCATGGTGATCTGCGCCGTGTCGCCGTCGAAGGTGAGTCGCTCCCGCGAGTCGAGGGTGCCGCAGCAGCTGGCCTCGCCGTAGCGGTGGCTTGTCCAGGAGAACTGGACGGAGTTGTCGGGCATCCACGCCAGTTCGTAGAAGTTGTCGTTGGGTCCGTCTGTGTAGTCGGCGGCATCGAAGGAGGCGATGAGGTTGACGTCGGTGTCGTAGACGACGAGCAGGTTCGGCCAGACGACGCCGCCCTGGTCGCATTCGAGGACGGCCACGGCAGCGGGTCCGCCAGCTTCGGGGCTTGGCGCGAATGCCGCGAAGCTCAGCGGATCGACCTCTGTTGCCGGGTCTGCGGCGATGCGAGATGCGGTGAGCTGCACGATGCCCGAGGCGCGGTCGATGCCGGGCAGGGTCCCATCGACGAGATTGCCGGCCGGGTGGCCACAGGCTTCGGGCGCGGGAGCCGTCAGCAGGTCGTCAAGTGCAAGCGGCTGCGGTGGCTCGGGCGTCGGTGTGCTTGTGCTCGGGGCTACTGTGGTCGACGACTGGGGTGCATCAGCGGCTGGCGCCACCGCGGTTTCCGAGCAGCCGACGAGTAGCAGCCCAGCCAGTGCCATGATCGTGACCCCCGAATGTGCTCTCCGCCAGCGCGTCATCATGCCCCCCAGGCTCGAAACTGCGGCAAGGCTAACACGTGCTGGACCGGTCCTCTTCTTGGTCTGGTGAGCCGGCATGGCCGTTGCTGCAGGTGCGCGGTTCAGTCCCAGTAGGTGATCGTGCGGGAGACGATCATGTTCTCGCCGGCAGGGTCAGCGGAGATGAAGAGCGTCGGAAACGCCCAGAACCTCGCGTCGAGCGGTTCCACGTCGACGCGAGTGCACGCGTAGGTGTCATCGATCACGGTGAAAGCGTCGCTCAGGGTCTGCTGGATGCGGTCATCGTCACGATGGACACACGTGACCGGCGAGCCGGCGTACTGCGTGAGGGCGTCCCGGATGTCACTGTTGTTCTGGATCCTTGCCACGAGCTCGGGGTCTCCAGACCGGTCGCCGACGGTCGCCCAGTCGCCTGCATCCACCGCCGTGAAGAACGATTCCGCGGCGCTCGTCGCGCCGCCGATGGAGCCGTCTGGGTCGAACACGTCGGCGTCGGAACCCGAGGGACTGTCGGTGCCTGAGTCGGTGGGCTCGGTGGCGTCGGTTGCGTCGGGCTCGGTGTCGGCGGCGTCCGCCCCCTCCGTCGCGTTGGGTGGAGCCGTCTCGGTGATGACGACCGTCTCCGTCGCGTCGGGTGTGCCAGCTGGGGCGGCCGGTGCCTGGCACGCGGTCAGGGCCAGCGCGCCGCAGGCGACCGCGAGCGCGAGAAACGCCCTGAGTGAAGTGTTCGAGTTGAGTGTCTGTCGAAGCGACATGATCTTCCTCCTTCACGTGCGCGCACCCGAATTTCGGATGCTCGCAATCAGGGGGCGGAGGAGGAGCTCGTGTGTCGGGCGCTCCTCCGCCCGATCTTTCGCACGCTAAGCAATGACCGTGCGGTCTCCTTGGAAACCCGGTCACGGACCGGTCCCATTCAACTTGCAGGACCCTGGGGATGTGAATGCCAGATCTCTCGCAGAGGCACTAGGGTGCGCTGGTTCGGAGCGACTTCGGAGGTTGCTCGGGTCTACGCGTCGAGCTTCTCCAGGCGCACGACGATCGACTTCGACGTCGGGGTGTTACTCACGTCGGCCGTCGAGTCCAGCGGAACGAGCACGTTCGTCTCCGGATAGTACGCGGCGACGCAGCCGCGCGGCGTGGAGTAGTACACAACGCGGTGGCGTTCGCTGCGGCGCTCCTCCACCGTCCCGTCACGTCCAGGCCACTCCGACACGATGTCGACATGGTCCCCGTCTGCGAGGCCGCGGTCGCGCGCATCCGCTTCGCTCACAAACACCACGCGCCTGGCGCTCTTCACGCCCCGGTACCGGTCGTCCTTGCCGTAGATGGTGGTGTTGAACTGGTCGTGGGAGCGGAGGGTCTGCAGCAGCAGGCGCCCTTCGGGAACCCGCGGGTACTCGAGCGCGTTGACCGTGAATTTCGCGGTGCCGCCGACGCTCGAGAAGTCACGTCCGTCGCGCGGCCCGTTGGGGAGGACGAACCCGCCAGGCTCGTCGATCTTCGCCTCGAAGTCGGCGAAGCCCGGAATGACACGGGAGATGGATGCGCGCACGTTCGCGTAGTCGGCGCGCAGCTCGGCCCAGTTCACCTGCGGCACGTTGGGCCGCGACCGGGTGAGCACGCGCTCGGCGAGCATCGTCACGATGGCGACCTCGCTGAGCAGCTCGTCGCTTGCCGGTTCGAGGCGGCCCTGGGAGGCGTGCACGGCGCTCATGGAGTCTTCGACCGTCACTCGCTGGGTGCCGCTGGCCTGCCGGTCACGTTCGGTGCGGCCGAGGGTGGGGAGGATGAGCGCCCGGCGTCCGGTCGCGACGTGCGAGCGGTTCAGCTTCGTCGACACCTGGACCGTCAACGCGAGCGACGCCATGGCCGCCTCGGTGACGGCCGTGTCGGGGGTTGCTCTCGAGAAGTTGCCGCCCATCGCCATGAACACACGCGCCTTGCCGTCGCGCATGGCGCGGATCGCCTCGACCGTGTCGTAGCCGTGCTTCCGGGGTGACGCGAACGAGAACTCGGCGTCGAGCTTGTCGTGGAACGCCTCCGGCATTCTCTCGAAGATGCCCATGGTGCGGTCGCCCTGCACGTTCGAGTGGCCGCGCACCGGGCAGACCCCGGCCCCTGGCTTACCGACGTTGCCCTGCAGGAGCAGGAGGTTGACGCAGTCGCGCAGGGTCGGCACGGAATGCTTGTGCTGCGTGAGGCCCATGGCCCAGCAGACGATCGTCGACTTCGAGGCGAGCAGTAGTTCGCCGGCCTCGCGAATCTCGGCCTCGGTCAGGCCTGTTGCCGTTTCGACCTCCGCCCAGTCGAGCCGCCGGAGCGACTCGAGGTACGCATCCACCCCGCTCGTCTTGGCGGCGATAAACGCAGCGTCGAACACGGTGCCGGGGTTCGCCTCCTCGGCGTCGAGCAGGATGCGCCCGAGGGCCTGGAAGAGCGCCTGGTCGCCGCCGAGCTTGATCTGCAGGAACAGGTCGTTCAGTGCCGTGCCGCCGAGCACCATGCCGCGGACCGTCTGCGGGTTCTCGTAGCGCATGAGGGCTGCCTCGGGCAGCGGGTTCACGGCGATGATCTTGCCGCCGTTGATCTTGGCCTTCTCCAGTGCCGTGAGCATACGCGGGTGGTTGGTGCCCGGGTTCTGCCCGGCGATGATGATGAGGTCGGCCTCGTGGATGTCGTCGAGGCTCACGGAGCCCTTCCCGATGCCGAGCGTCTCGCCGAGGGCGGAGCCGCTCGACTCGTGGCACATGTTGGAGCAGTCGGGGAGGTTGTTGGTGCCGAGGCCGCGCACGAACAGCTGGTACACGAACGCCGCCTCGTTGGAGGTTCGGCCCGACGTGTAGAAGATCGCCTCGTCGGGGCTCGACATCTGCGCGAGCTCGTCGGCGATGAGGTCGAAGGCCTCGTCCCAGCTGACGGCGCGGTAGTGCGTGCCGCCCTCGTCGAGGAGCATGGGATGCGTGAGGCGGCCCTGCTGGCCCAGCGAGTAGTCGTCCCACGTGCGCAGCTCTTCGATGGAGTGCTCCGCGAAGAAACTCGGCGGGACGCGTCGCTTCGTGGCCTCCTCGGCGACGGCCTTCGCGCCGTTCTCGCAGAACTCCGCGGGGCTGCGGTGCTTGCCCTCCGGCCACGCGCATCCGGGGCAGTCGAAGCCGTCCTTCTGGTTGATGCGCAGCAGGGTGCGCGCCGTACGGGTCGGGCCCATCTGCGCGGTCGTTACTTTGAGCGAGTTGAGCACGGCGGGAATGCCGACGGCCGTGATCTTCGGCTCTGAGAACATGGCTGCGGTCTCGTCGATGTTCTCCACGATGCGCGTCACGCCGTCGACCGGCTTGCGGTGCTGCTCTGGATGCTTCGGTTCGGGCATCGTTGCTCCTCCCGGGAATCTGGTCAGTCTACGCGCGGGGTCTCTGATAATGGCGCACGGCGTGCACCGCGCTTGACTCTCCGGCTAGGGGAGGCGTCAGGCTTGAGGCATGCTCAGCATCGGTGAATTTGCGAACCTGACCGGCCTCAGTGTGAAGGCGTTGCATCACTACGACGAGACGCGCGTGCTGCTGCCCGCCTCGGTGGATGCGACGACCGGCTACCGCAGGTACGCCGAGTCGCAGGTGCGCGACGGTGCGCTCCTGCAGGCACTGCGCGGTGCCGGGGTTCCGCTGCTCGAGGCCGCCGGGGTGCTGCGCGGAGGTGACCCGGTCGAAGCGCTCTCGCGGCACCGGACCCGGGTGGGCGCGCAGCGCGTCGCCGAAGACGCGGCGATCGAGGCAGCGGATGCGGTGCTCGCGGCCTTCGCGCGGCCGACGGCAGTCGAGGAGCGGCGTCGCCCGCGCACGCCGTTCGTCGCGCGCATCCTGCCGTTGCCGGTGGACGCTGGCGGGGGCTCCGGGGCCGACGGCGCCGCGGGCAGCGACGAGCCGACGCTGACCGACGATGACGCGAATCGCGCGTTCGCGGAGCTCTACGAGCGCAGCGTCGAGGTGGGGCTCGAACCGGGACCGGGATTCTGGTCGTCGTTCCGTGAGGCGCCGGACAGCACCGCGAAGGCCCCGCGGCTGCAGATGCTGCTCTGCTGGCCTGTCGCGCGCATCCCCAGCCCTGACGGTGGCGGTCGGGACGACGCGTGGGCACGCGACGGGCTTCTCGTCGGGGAGCTGCCCGAGCGCACCGAGCTCGTCGCATCCTGGCACGCGGACGGGGCATCCCTGCCGGAAGGATCCGTGCATCCGGCAGTCGTGGCGCTGTTCGACGCGCTCGCGGAGCGTGGCATCCGGCTCGCGACGCCCGAGGTTCGTCAGCATGTTCTCGGCGAAGATGCTGACGACTTCGTCGTGGAGGTCGCCATCACCCTGCCCGCAGAGCGCGGTCGCTGAAGGTGGGGCCGACTACCATTGCGAGTTCGGGGAGGTCACCATGGCGAGAGCGTCGCTTGTTCAGTCGGTCAGCGACCGGCTCCTCGACGACATCATCTCGGGGGAGCTGCCCCAGGGTGCGCCGCTGCCGCGCGAGATCGACCTCGCCGAACGCCTCGGCGTGAACCGCCTGACGCTGCGGGAGGCGCTTAAGACGCTGCAGGCCCAAGGCGTCGTGCAGCCGGTGCCCGGCACGCGCGGCCGCGTGCTTCCCATGGAGGACTGGACCGGCATCGAGCCGCTGCTGCGCGCCGCGACCTCGACGGGCGGCAAAGCGCAGGCGTCTGTCCAGCTCGTTCAGCTTCGGCGGATGATCGAGACGGGCGCGTGCGAGCTTGCCGCCCCCCTGCGCACTGAGGACGACCTCGAGCGGCTCGAGGCGTACCTCGACGAGATGCGCGCCGCATCCGCCGCCGACGACGTACACACGTTCGTGACCGCCGACATCGCGTTCCATGACGTGGTTCTACGGGCGAGCGGCAACCCGTTCCTGCGCGTGCTGCTCGAACCGCTGGGGAAGTTCATGTACGAGCGCCGCTACGAGACGTCGGCGGTGCCGCAAGTACAGGCGAACGCGATCCGCGAGCACGCGGGCATCCTCGACGCGCTTCGCTCGGCAGACCCGGCCGCCGCCCGTGCGGCAATGGAATCGCACATGCAGCAGACGGCGCAGGACCTGCAGCGGTACGTGCTCGGCCCGCGCGCCTGAGCGCGATCCGCATCCGCTGCCCTCACGCGGTTTGGGTTCGCTCGGCGTTCGTTCGGGCCGCATTCGCGCGGGCTGCAGTTCTGTCTTTGCCGTCGTTTCAGCGGCCGATCGATCGACCCGCGCCGGGATATCAGATATCTCCTTGACATCGCTTCTTGTTGGCCGCAAGATATCTGATATCCGATTACAAGGGAGTTCTCTGATGGATGAAACCCGACTGCCCGAGCAGTACCCCGCCCCAGTGCGCGTCGACGCCGCGGAGGTCGCCGACCGGGTCCGCGAGTCCGGGGTGACGCTCATCGTGCTCGACGACGACCCCACGGGAACCCAATCGGTCGCCGACCTCCCCGTGCTCACCCGCTGGGAACAAGACGACCTCGTCTGGGCGCTCGAGCAGGGCCGCGACGCCGTCTACGTGCTCACCAACACGCGCAGCCTCGACGCCGCGTCGGCCGCGGCCCGCAATCGGGAGATCGTGACGGCGGCCCTCGCCGCAGCCGAGCGCCTCGAGCGACGGGTCGCGTTCGTGAGCCGCGGCGACAGCACGCTCCGCGGCCACTACCCGCTCGAGACCGACGCCATCTCGGCGACGCTCGCCGAACTCGGCGGGCCGGTCCCAGACGGCGTGCTCATCGTTCCGGCGTTCCCCGACGCTGGCAGGGTCACCATTGGGGGCATCCACTACTACCGTCAGAACGGCGAGCTCGTGCCCGTCGCCGAGACCGAGTTCGCGAACGACGCGACCTTCGGCTTCCGCAGCTCAGCGCTCACGGAATGGGTCGAGGAGAAGACGAACGGCCGCTGGGCGGCCGATGACGTGACGGTGCTGTCCCTCGACATCATCCGACGAGGGCCGGAGGCGGTCGCAGCGGTGCTGCAGGATGCGCGCGGCGGCCAGCCGATCGTCGTCGACGTGGTCATCGAAGACGACATCCGCATCGTCGCCCTCGGGCTCGAGCTCGCGGAGGCGGACGGCAAGCAGTTCCTCTACCGGGTCGGCCCGCCGTTTGTGCGCGCCCGCATCGGGCAAGAGATCGCGGCCCCACTCGAGCCTGCGCAGCTGGCCCGGGAGGAAGCCGCGGCGGCAGGTGGCCTCATCGTGGTCGGCTCGCACGTCGACCTCACGACCCGGCAGCTGGCCGCCCTCCGCGCGGAGCACCCAGCGCTCCCCACGGTTGAGCTCTCCGTCTCCGCGATCATCGACGCCGAGCGGCGCGCCGAGCACCTCCGCGAGGTCAAGGCGCTCGTCGTCGACGCGCTCGCCGTCGGCGACGTCATCCTCCACACGAGCCGCGAGCTCGTGAAGACCGACGACGCGGATGCTTCGCTCGCGATCTCCAGAGACGTGTCGGCCGCCGTCTGCGACGTCGTGGCGCATGCGCTCCGCGAGACACCGCCGAGCTTTGTCATCGCCAAGGGCGGCATCACCTCGAGTGACGTCGCCACAAACGGCCTCGAGATCCGTCACGCCATCGTCCGCGGCCCCATGCTCCCCGGCATCGTGTCCCTCTGGCAGGCGGTCGGAGGACCGGCCGACGGCATCCCCTACGTCGTGTTCGCCGGCAACGTCGGCGACGAGGACTCGCTGGCGCGCGTCGTCGACAAGTTCCATGCCAGCTCGCGGGCGGCGAGCGAGTCGCAGCCGCGTGCATCCGCGGCTTCCGCATCCAACTGAGCTTCCGCATCCGCCGCAGCTTCCGCATCCACACCGGCTTCCGCACCCAACTGACCAGCAACAGCGCTGAGATAACAACCAGTACCGAGAAACGAGCAACCATGACCTCCTCCACCTACTCCGTCGCCGTCCTCGGGCTCGGCGCCATGGGCCTGCCGATGGCGACTCGCCTCAGCAGCGAGCTGACCGTCAACGGCTTCGACATCGCACAGCCGCGCCTCGACCTCGCCGAAGCGGCGGGCATCGTGCCGCACGCCTCGGCCGCAAGCGCCGTCAAGGGTGTCGACGCCGTGCTCCTCGCGGTCCGCAACGGCGAACAACTCCACGAAGTGCTCTTCGGCGCACACGGCATCGCCGAGGTGCTCGACGAGGGCGCCGTCGTGATCCTCACGAGCACCGTCGGCACCGACGGCATCGCCGAGGTCGTGGCCCGCCTCGAAGCACACGCGGTCGAGCTGGTGGATGCGCCCCTGTCGGGCGGCCCCGTCCGTGCCGGCCAGGGAGACCTGCTGATCGTGGTCGGCGCAACGCCCGCCGCGCGCGAGAAGGCACAGCCCGTGCTCGCGCTCCTCGCCTCCACGCTCACGGTCGTCGGCGACCGCCCCGGCGACGGGCAGGCGCTGAAGACCGTCAACCAGCTGCTGTGCGGAGTGCACATCGCCGCCGCTGCCGAGGCGCTTGCCCTCGCCGAGCGCCTCGGGCTCGACCCCGCGAAGACCCTCGACACGCTCGGGGCGGGCGCCGCGGGCTCCTTCATGCTCGCGAACCGTGGCCCGCGCATCCTCGAGGCGTACAACGACGACGGCGCTGAGGTGCTCAGCCGCCTCGACATCTTCGTGAAGGACATGGGCATCGTCGGCAAGGCCAGCCGTGCCGTCGGGCTGCCGACCCCGGTCGCCGCCGCCGCCGAGCAGCTGTACCTGCTCGGTCAGGCGCAGGGGCTCGGTGCCGCCGACGACTCCGCCGTCATCCTTGCCGTCGCACCGAAGTCCAACGACTGACGCAACGACTCACCGTCCCGAGTCCGCCGCTCTCGCTTCAACCGCGCCACGTCGGCGCCTACGCTCTCGTCCAAGGAGACGACCTTGTCCACATTCCTGCTGCTCGCGATCGCCGCCGGAGGCATCGGCCTCCTGCTGCTCCTGATCATCAAACTGAAGGTGCACGCCTTCCTGGCGCTGCTCATCGTCAGCGTCCTCGTCGGACTGGCGACGGGGCTGCCACTCGTCACCGTTCCCGAGACCGACCTCGAGCCGGCGCGAGTCGGCATCATCGAGTCGATCATCGCCGGCATGGGCGGCGTGCTCGGCTCGGTCGCGATCCTCGTCGCCCTCGGCGCGATGCTCGGCAAGATCATCGAGATCTCCGGCGGCGCGTCGAGCCTCGCGGGCCGCTTCACGAAGCTGCTCGGGCCGAAGCGCGTCGCCGGCGCCCTCACAGCGGCTGCCCTCGTGCTCGCGATCCCGGTCTTCTTCGACGTCGGGTTCATCATCCTCGTGCCGATCATCTACGGCTTCTGCAAGGCGGCGGGAGTCAACCCGGTCAAGTTCGGTCTGCCGGTTGGCGGCATCATGCTGGCCGTGCACGTCGCGATGCCGCCGCATCCCGGCATCGTGGGCGGCGCGGGCATCCTCGGCGCCGACCTGGGCTGGGTCACCATGATCGGCCTCCCCGTCTGCCTCGTGCTCGCGGTCGTCTCCCACTTCTTCTCGAAGTGGCTCAACCGCAAAGAGTTCACGATGTTGCCGGCCACGGCGAAGTCGTTCGCCGAGTTCGGAACGGAGAAGGCGGATGCGGTCGTCGCCCACGCCGGATCTGGTGACGCCGGTGAAGCGGCAGGCTCTGGCGCGTCTGGCGCGTCTGGTGCATCGGGCGCCGCCACGAAGACGCGCACGGTCGCCCCGCCGAGCGCCGGCATGGTCATGACGCTCATCGTCACCCCGCTCATCATGATCGCGCTGGGCACGGTCGGCGCGACGCTGCTCCCCGCCGGCGACCCCATCCGCAACGTGCTCGCCTTCATCGGCGCGCCGCTGTTCGCACTGCTTGTGACGGTGCTGCTCGCGAGCTTCTTCCTCGGCATCCGTCGCGGCTGGAACGCCACACAACTCGGCGAGGTCGTCGAGTCGGCACTGCCGCCGGTCGCGGTCGTCATCCTCGTCACCGGTGGTGGCGGCGCGTTCGCCCGGGTGCTCACCGAGAGCGGCATCGGGGCGGCGCTCAGCGAGACGCTCCTCGCCACGGGCATGCCGCTGATGCTCATGGCCTTCCTGATCTCGCTCGCGCTGCGTGCCGCGCAGGGCTCCGCGACCGTCGCGATCCTCACGACGGCGGGTCTGCTCAGCGCGTCGATTCTCGGCGGCGGCTACTCGACCATCCAGGTCGCGCTGCTGGCCCTCGCGATCGCCTTCGGCGCGCTCGGCCTCTCGCACGTCAACGACTCCGGCTTCTGGGTCGTCACCCGCTACCTGGGGCTCGGCGTCGCGGACGGGCTCCGCACCTGGACGGTGCTCACCACCGTGCTCGGCCTCGTCGGCTTCGTGCTCTGCTACGTCGTGTGGCTGGTCGTGGGGGTCGCGTAACGCGGGGCATCCGGGATGCGCCTCGCATCCACCACCATCGCTGCCAGACACTTGGCCCCCATGCAGGGTGCCTGAAGGGCCACTTGTCTGGCAGCGAACTTCGTTCGCGGCGTCTCCGGGCAGTCGTCCCTCGACTGGCAGCAGGCCTACGGTGCCGAGGAGAAGATCAGCACACCGTCCGCGACGCATTCGGGCGGTACGTCTTCGGCGTCCTCGGGATCGAGGCTGATGTGGCCACCACCACCCGTCAGCGTCTCGCCGATCGAGACCTCACCAAGACCGGGGACGTTGATCGACTGGCCGTCGTCCGAGAGTGTTGTGCCGTAGGGGAACTTGACCGGGGTGGGTTCGGTATCGCGAGTGACTTCTTCACGTAACTCCGCTGGCATCGCCTCGATCTGTTCGGGCGAAAACGGGTGGCCGAGCGTGAAGCATCCGGTGTCCATCACTTCGAGTCGTCCCTCTATGCCCATGAGCATATGCATCCCGGGTTCCTGGGCGGGCGTCCAGAGCACGTGACCTCCGGCGCGCTGCGTGATGTCGCCGGGCCCGGCTGCGCAGCTGACGAACAGCAGTGTCAACGCGGCTACCGAGATGATGGCGACTGACGGCCGCGCGGTGTTCTGCATTCGATGCTCCGACTGTTCCGTCGACGTGCCCCTAGGTGTATTGACCTGGGACGTTGTGAACGCTTGATGGTTTGAGGGAAACGAAAACCTCCGTGAGGATGTGGGTTACCACA